>NZ_MBEU01000001.1 GCF_001954275.1 Mycobacterium sp. IS-836
CGGGCCCGGGAGACATAGTCGGGACCGAGGATCCGGTGCAGGTCGGCGGCCAGCGATTCACGGCTGGTGCTCGTAAAACGCCGCCCAGAACCAACTTTCAGACGTTTGACGTGAGAGGCCCAGATCGCCTGATCGGGTGCCGTCCAGAGGATCAGCATGGGCACCCCGGCGCGCAGGCCCGCGGCAATGGTGCCCATGCCGCCGTGGTGCACGACCGCGCGGCAGGCCGGGAAGACCGCAGCGTAATTCACCGCTTCCACCACCTTGACGTGGTCGGAATGGGGGACATTGCCGAAGTCACTCCAGCCGGAGCAGATCAGCGCCCGTTCGCCCAGTTGCGCGCAGGCCGCGCCGATCATGGCGACGGTGTCGGCGGGAGACTTGACCGGCGTGCTGCCGAAGCCGAAGAAAATCGGCGGTGTTCCCGCGGCGATCCACGACGCGACCTCCTCGTCGGCGTCCGTGGCCAACTCCATCGTCAGCGCGCCGACGAACGGTCGTTGGCCGTTGCAGTTCGCCCATTCGGCGGCCAGCCCCGGGAAGCACACCTCGTCGTAGGCCTGGATTTCCAGCGATGCGCGCTCGGCGATCCGTCGCGACCACAGGCCCGCCGCCTTCGGTAGCCCGAGTTCGCGGCGCTGCGCATCGTCGCGTTTCTTGAGCATCGGCCAAGACATCCACTCGGACACCGTCATCGCGGAACGGCCCACCGGTGCGGGCAGCCCCGGAATGAGCTGGCCGTTGGCCCGTATCGGGAAGGTATGCAGCGTGGCCAGCGGAATGCCATAGTACTCCGCGATGTTGGCCGCGGACTGTTCGCCGATGGCGCTGGTGAGCACCAGGTCGGCCCCCTCGGCCAGCGACATCAGCGTCTTGCCGATCTCCTCCCAGAGCTGGTTGAACAGCCGCTGATCTTCGCGCACCAACGCGCTCAGTTCCCGGACCTTCCAAAAGCTCCGGAACAAACGGGTCAAAAGGTCGCGGTGCACGTCCTGCCACAGTCGCGCGTCCGGCCCAAACTCGGTCGCCCTGAGCCCGGCCGACTCGACGAATTCAACCAGGTCGGGCGCGACGGCCACGTGTACGTCGTGCCCGCGGCGCAGCAGTTCACGGCCGAC
>NZ_MBEU01000002.1 GCF_001954275.1 Mycobacterium sp. IS-836
CCGCCGACGCGCGTCGCGAAATCATCGACGCCGCAAAGGAATTGGCCACCCACCAGAGGGCGCGGCCGCAAACGCCTTGTGATATCCGCTGTTTCGGCGGTGATCGTGCTCGCCGTGTTAGTCGCCGCCGGTATCTTCACGGTATCCAAACTCGGCGGCCCCGACGCCGCCCAGCGCGCGGCCCAAGACCGCGAAGCGGCCCGCCTGGCCGGCCAGCATTACTTGGAGGCGCTAGCCACAGGCGATGCCCGCACCGCGCTGTCGCTGGGAGCCCAACCGCCCGCGACCCCACAACTTGTTACCGACAAGGCTCTCACCGACCAACTTTCGGCGACGCCGATCACCGACATCACCGTCACCAACGACCCGGCGCAAAGTTTGGACACCCCGCCCGATACCCAGCGGGTCGTCCTCTCAGCCCATTTCGGACCCACTCCCTCACAAACGGTGATGACGGTCCACAAGAAAGACGGCCAGTGGAAGCTGGACACCACCACCATCGCGATCACAATCGCCGCACCGCCGAATGCCGCGGCTGCGATGAAGGCCCTCACCGTCGGCGGGGCTCTTACCAATGGCGCCAGCCCCATCTCGGTGTTCCCTGGAACACCGAGGGTCTCCTCCTCTAACCGCTACATCGACATCACCGCCCCCACCGCAGCCGTGCTGCTCGAAGGCCTCGCCGCCGTCAATCCGCCCACCATCGCACCCGTGGTCGCTCTCAACGACGCCGGCCGTCAGGCCTCGCTAGAGGCCATCGACAGAAAACTTCACTACTGCTTCACCGGGGTCGCACCACCGTCCGAATGCTGCCCCCCCGGCGGCTGTAAGCCTGTCTACAACAATGGCCCGAGCCTTGACCCGAACAGCCTGAACCTCATCAGCCTGGAAAACACCGACAACATGAACTACGACCTTGACGCCAACATCATGAAGGTTCACGTCACCGGTCACATGAATTACAGCGCGACCGGAACCCACCAATCCCAACCAATCAAGTTCCGCGAAGACATGCAGGTGGACAGCTTTGTCGACCTGACCACGCAACCACCCGTCTACTCAGGAAGACCACCACGATAGTCGGCTAGCCGCGCTGTTATACGTTGCAGCCCAACACTTCTCGCGTGTGTGATCGTTGAGCTAGGGCGCCTTCTTCGTATCGGATCCCGTGTTGATGGTCCGTTCCCAGATGGTGGCCAGGGTGTCGACGAGCGCGTCGAGTTCCGTGTCGCTAGTTTCCGGTGTGAGGGTGAGCATCCGATGGATGTTCATGGTGACGAGGGCGAGGGCCGTCTGGTGCGGGTCAGCAAGATCGGGGCCTAAGCGGTCGATGACGGTCTCGGCGACCTCGACGACAGGATCGATCAGTCCGGCACGTGCGGCCTCGATGTCCGGGTCGTCGATCGACGACCAGAAGACCGCCCGCAGGATCGCGCTGTGGCGCCGGTAGGTGCGTGCCGCGCTGGCCAACGCTGTCCGCCCGGCCGCGACGGGATCCTCGGCGGTGCGCCATCGCTCTAGCGCGGCGTCGGCGTCGGTACGCAGTGGCCGCACCAGGGCCTCGAGGAGTTCGCTTCGGTCGCGGAAGTAGACGTAGAACGATTTGCGCGACAGCGTCGTCCGAGCCATCACGGCCGCGACCGACACCGTGTGCGCTGGCTGGTGGGCGAGCAATTCCTTTGCGGCGTCGATGATTTCGCGACGCGCGTCGGCGGGGGCGCGCCGCCGCCGCGGGGCTACCGGACGGACTGAACTGGCGACACCTTTCGTTACTGCCACAGTGGCAGTATAGTCACCCTCTGATTACTGCCATGGTGGCAGTAACGGTTGCGAATGCGGGAGCGTCGGATGAGTGCAGGTTGGGGCCGCGTGGTTCATGCGCCACGCTGGTATTGCGTCGTGGTCGGGATCTTCCTGGCGGCGCGGGCGGTGTCGACATTGGCGGCGGGCGCGAACTTCGCCCTGCCCGGTGACGGGTGGCGGTCGGTTTGGCAATTGCTGCTGGTGGCAGTGCTAGCGGTCGGAGTCGCGTTGCCGCGTGCGGCCTGGCCGGCCGTCGCGGTGGTCGGGGCCGTATACGCGGTGGCGACGGTTCTCGAGGTGTTCCACGGCGCCGACCTGTTCGGGGTGGTACCGGTCGACGTGCGCGGTGTCTGCAGTTGGCGGGCCAGGGCGGCGGCGAAGTCGCTGCAACGGGCGAAGCGCTGGGCTGGGTCTTTGGCCAATGCCTGCGCGAAGACAGCGTCGGTGCTGGCCAGGTCAGCGCGTATAGCTCCGGGTCGGGGAGGGGGCGCGGTCAGATGCGCGCGGATCACGGAAATGGGGTTGGCGTCGGCAAAAGGCTGGATGCCTGTCAGGGTGTGGTAGGCCGTGGCGGCCAGCGCGTACTGGTCGGCGCGGCCATCGAGCGCGGCTCCGCGCAGCAGTTCGGGTGCGGCGTAATTGAACGTTCCCATCGACTTTATGGTGTCGGTCATCACGCTAGTGGTCACATCGTCGTCCTCGGCGGGGCGCGCGATGCCGAAGTCGCTCAACAAGATTCGTGGAGTGCCGCCGTCGTCGGGATGACTGATCATGATGTTGCCCGGCTTGACGTCTCGATGTAGCAGACCGCGGTGATGGGCGTAGTCTAACGCGTCGCCGACGCCGCTCACGACCGCGATCACCTCGGCGGGAGTGAGTCCCGACGGGTGCCGGGACAGCACTTCGCGCAGGTTGGGGCCATCGACATAGTCCATCGCGATCCAGAGCTGACCGTCGAATTCGCCGCGGTCGTGTACCCCGACGATATGGGGATGCCAAAGCTCAGAGGCCCGATCCGCTTCGCGGATGAACCGTTGCTGGAAATTGTGGTCGCCCGACAAGTCCGCACGCAGAACCTTGAGGGCTTCCGATCTCGGTAACCGGGGGTGGCGCACCAAATACACCTCACCCATCTCTCCGGTCCCCAGCAGCCGAACCACCGTGTAGCCGGCAAACGATTCACCTTCGCTCAACGGCATTGGACTTCACCCTCCTTGTTTCTTCACGCGTGGCCGGCTCAGTTGTGGACCGTGTACGTCGGGGGATCTTTGGTCAAATCGACTGTGCCAGCGGCGATGTACGTCACATCGAAGGGGTTGCCCGTCGACGTGGTCCCCGTGTATTTGATGGTGCCTGACACAGCGACCAGCATCGTGGTGGGGTCAAATGTGAACGTGGCTTGGGAGAAGTCCCCTGCACTGGTGACGGTGCCCGTGTTGTTGGAGGAATAGCCCTTTGCGCACTCTGGCGGCGGGGCGACGCCGTGATAGCAATATTTTTCCCAGTTGTCGACCGCCGCTTTGGCGGCCTGCAGTCCGGTGTCGTTGAGCGTCGCTACGGGTTGAACGCTGGGGTGGGTGGCGTTGGGAGACAGTGCGTTCAGTAGCACCGGTGCTGCCTGCGCACTGATGTCGATGAATCGGTTCGACGATGAGACGAGGAGGGGGCCAGGAAACACCGAGACCGGCGTCGTTCCGTTTGTGGCGATTCCGAACAGTGCGACGGCCTTGAAGGAGGAGTTTTTGGTTCCCGGCGTACCGATGTCGACGGGCACGGTGGCGGTGTCGAGCTTCCAGTCGTTGCCGTTGCGTCGCACCGCGATTCGGGCCTGTGACAGCGTCGCACCGAAGCGCGCCGACAAGATCACGTGCTGGACACTACTGGGGTCATCGCCCGACGCCTGGGGAGCCGAGGTGACCGTGATGTCAGTGATCGGTGCCGAAGCCAATTGGGCGCGCAGTGCATCGGCGCTGACCCACTCCGTGGTGGCCGGCGGATTGGCGCTCAACGATAAAGCGGCGGAGGCGTCCCCGCGCGAGAGCGCCTGGAGATAGTTCTGTGCGGCCAGCCGAGCGGCGCCTTCAGCGGTGGCCGAACTCGGTGAGGGATGGCGATCAGCGCCGTGCGAAACGATTAAATATGTGCCCACACCAGCGACGCAGATCGCGGCCGCCGCCGCGACAGCGACCCACCGTCGCGAGCGCCGAGGCGGCTGCGGTGGAGAGTCGTAATGCGGCGCCGGGGCGGGCGCTGGCCTGACCATTGTCCAGGACTGGGCATACCCGGGACCCGTTGCGGGGGCTGCGGTATGTTCGCCGCCCGGGACATGGGCGATCCGCAGCCGGTCGGCCAGGGCCGCCGCGAAGTCGGCGCACCGCTCGAAGCGCTGACGAGGATCTTTAGCCAAGGCGCGGGCGAAGACCGCATCGGTGCTGGCGAGGTCGGGGCGCACGGCCCCGGGAAGAGGCGGCGGCGCCGTCAGGTGAGCGCTGATCACGGCTACTGCGGGAAGGTTGGAGAACATCTTGGTGCCGGTCAACAAGTAGTAGGCGGTAGCCGCCAGCGCGTATTGGTCGGCGCGGCCGTCGAGGGCCGCGCCCATGAGCTGTTCGGGCGCGCTGTAGTTAACGGTTCCCACCGCCATGTTGGTCACCGTCAGACCGGTGGTGTCATCGATCGGGCGGGCGATACCGAAGTCGCTCAATAAGATTCGCGGTGTGCCGCCGTCATCGGGCCGACTGACCATGATGTTGGCGGGCTTGACGTCGCGGTGTAGCAAGCCGCGGTGGTGGGCGTAGTCCAAGGCGTCGCTGACGGCATTGACCACCGACAGCGCCGCCTCGGCGGGCATTCCTGAGCGATGGTGCGTGCTGACCAGTTCGCCGAGGTCGGTGCCGTCGACGTAGTCCATCGTGATCCACAGTTGGCCTTCAAATTCGCCGCGGTCATGCACGCCGACGATGTGAGGGTGCCACAGCCGGGAGGCCAACTCGGCCTCCCGATTGAAGCGCAGCTGGAAATCGGGATCGGCCGACACATCCGCCCGCAACACCTTGAGCGCTTCGTGCCGCGGGAATCGAGGATGGCGGGCCAAATACACCTCGCCCATCCCACCGCTGCCCAGCAGCCGCACCAGGGTATAGCCGGCGAACTGTGCACCTTCACTTAGCGGCATCGCGTCCCTGATGGATCTCGCAGTCGTTGCTTACCTCGCCCGCAGTCGGCTACAAACCAGACCCTAACGCACCGCTTGGATTCACTCCTGAAGTTCTGCGGAAGCGACGCCGTCCGCGGTCAGGCCGCCCAGGGCCCGACGCCGCCGACCTTGTCGATCGTGATGCGAGTCAGATATCCGGGTGGCGAGCCCGGCGGCGGAAAGCCGGTGCCCGGCCCGAGGAGCGCCGTGGCAATCTCGCCCAGCAGTTCGGGCGCGCCGCCCTCCTCGATGCGTGCCGTGCCCTTGATCGACAAGTAGGGCGTCTGCAGGCCGCTGCGGTCGTCGGACACGATGGTCACCGCCACGCGGGGATCACGCCGAATGTTGCGGACCTTCTGATGCTCCTCCAGATGGGCGACGACCAACTCGTCATCGCCGTCGGCGGTGCTCTGCACCACGATCCAGACCACGCTCACTTGGGGGCTGCCGTCGCGATTGTTCGTGACCAGCGTCGCTGGGTTTGCGCTGACGAGTTGTCGCGCGTCGTTGTCGAGTTTCATTTCTGCTCCTGATTTCTAGTGGGGGTTGCCTGTATCGAGGCCGTAAGCCGCTGAAACTCATCGCAGCCGATGAATCCGGCAGTCTTCGGGCCTCTGTACCGGTGGAGGTGATGCGAATGAGGAGAGCCGCCGTTGTGCAGTACTTCACGACCGACGATGCCGCGCAACGCAACCGCGAGCTGATCGAGGCCGTGCTTGGCGAACTGGCCGCCCGCGATCCTGGCGGGGTCGACTACCAGGTGCTGATGTTCGACGACGGGGTCGGCTTCATGCATGTCGTCGCCTTCGACGGCACCGCCGACCCGTTCGAGGACTGCGGCGCCTACCGCGAATTCCACCGGGAACTCGCCAAGCGCCTGGCCACTCCGCCCGTCGTGGTGTACGCGGCGGTAATCGGCTCCTATCACGGTCGCCGACCCTGAGCCCCACCGATGAGTTTTGGCGGGTGGCTGCCTCAGTACCGCTGAGGAAAGGAGCGAAAAATGAAAATCCCCCGTACGGCGACGCGCGAGGAGTGGCTGGCGGAACGCCTCGACCTGCTGGCCGGGGAAAAGGCCGCCAGCCGGCAGCTCGCGATGCTGGCCGAGCAGCGCCGCGCACTTCCCGCGGTGGCCATCGATCAGGACTATGTCTTCGAGGGACCCGACGGCGAGGTCGCGCTTATCGACCTGTTCGAGGGCCGCGGCCAGTTGATCGTCTACCACTTCATGTGGCTGCACGACATCGACGACGGCTGTCCGAGTTGCTCATTCGCCGTGGACAACATGCCGGATCCGATCCATCTCAACGAGGGCGCCGACACCACGCTGGCGCTGGTGTCGCGCGTGCCGTACCCGAGGCTCAACGAGTTCAAGGCCCGCATGGGATGGCGGCTGCCTTGGTACTCGTCTCACGGTTCCGACTTCAACTACGACTTCCACGTCAGCACCGACGAATCGATCGCACCGGTCGAATACAACTACAAGGACAAGGAAACGCTGATCCGCGAAGGGCTGGGATACGTGGCCACCAATGGCGCCGACGGACAAGGCGTCAGCGTCTTCGTCCAGGACGGCGGCAAGGTGTTTCACACCTATTCGGCCTACGGTGTCGGCGCCGATGTCATGCTGAGCACCTACCGGTTCCTCGATCTGACCCCGTTGGGCCGGCAGCGCTACATCAACGAATGGCCGTGGCACGACACGTATGGGGCACCGGATCAACATGCGCATCACCACTGACAACGGCGACGACTTCACGCGGCTGGCTGAGCCGTTTCGGGCCGAGCTGATCGCCTACGGCTACCGCATGCTCGGCTCCGTCGACGACGCCGAAGACGTCGTACAGGACGTCTACTTGGACGCGTGGCGCGCCTACGAGCATTTCGAGGGGCGGTCGTCGCTGCGCACATGGTTGTACCGCATCGCCACCCGGGCGTTCATCAAGGCTCTCGAGCGTGGAAAACGCCGCCCCCTGCCGTCGGACCTGCATGCGCCGGAGAACGACCCCACCGCGCGCGTTATGGCCGCTAGCCCGGAGGTGACATGGCTACAGCCCGCCCCCGATTCGCTGTTGGCCGCCACGACGAGCGACCCGGCCACGGTGGTCGCCGCACGGGAATCCATGCGGCTGGCCTTCGTGGCTGCGCTGCAGCATCTTCCGTCGCGGCAGCGCGCGGTGCTGATTCTGCGGGAGGTATTGGGTTGGCCCGCAACCGAAGTCGCGGCACTACTCGATTTGAGTGTCGCCGCGGTAAACAGCGCGCTGCAACGGGCCCGCACGCATCTGCCCGCGGATGTCGACTCGCGGGCACAGCCATTAGAAGAGCGGCAGCGTGAACTGCTCGATCGGTATGTGGCCGCGTTTCAAAACGCCGACGTGGACGAACTGATCGCGGTGTTGACCGAGGACGCCCTCTTCGAGATGCCGCCATTCCTCACGTGGTTTAGGGGCAACGCCACGATCGGCGCCTTTCTCGGCGCACGCATGCGTGCGTTCGGCAATACCCCGGTCGTGCGGACATCGGCCAATGGACAACCCGCAGTGGCGCTGTACCCGGCGACGAATGGACAGCATCGCCTGCACGCCCTACATGTGCTCACTTTTGCACCGCACGGTATTGATCACGTCGTGTCGTTCCAAAACGTCGAGGCGTTGCGGCACTTCGGCCTTCCGCAGTTGCTGTCGACGGAATCACGGGACTGACACGGGGCGCCGCCTGGTGCCGCTGACTGCGGGCTGTAGAGATGTGACGCATTTGACGGCTTGGTCGGCGATGACGCGGCCCAGCTCGGTGTAGGCGGCGAACTGTCCTTCGCTGAACCATTGGTCGGACGTCGGATCGTGGGGAAAGATGTCGCTGGACGCCGCGTACGTCAGAAGCCAGTACGGGCAGGCTTCGCACAGTACCGCTTTCGCGAAAATAAGGATGCCAGTGCTTTTCTCGAGGCCCGCCGCCGCCGGATAGGTGATGTCACCATTGACGACCGCCCCGCGAGTGATACGGCCGTTGAGACTGGCCAGCGCGTCGTCCTTGGCGAACTTTTTCCCGGAGCCTGGCGTGATGCTCTCGACGGAGTACGGACCGGTCTGGTTCAGTGTGATCTCGACGCCTAGTTCATATTTCGCTAGCCGAATTGCGTCGGTGAGGCCTATGGGCAGTGGTGGCGGATCGCCGCCTCCGTCGACGACGAAGATCAGTCCGCATCGGCGCCGCAGTGCCTCCACGAGACCCGAGTTGTCATAGTGGCCGCCGTCCGTGATCTGGACTAGGCGCGCGTCGATGTTGTTGATACCGAGGATCTCTCGATACAGGTACCCCCCACCCCGGATGGTCGGCAGCGATTTCGGCCATGTCCGACATAGAGGGTCGGGGTCTGAATCGTTACGGTGCTCGGCGTCCCTGAGTTGGGCGACGAAGCTCGGGTTGGGTAACCAGGTGCCCAGGCGCGCACCCGAGACCGCGAGCAACTTCTCTATTCCCTTGTTCTGGCGTCCCATCGCCGAGGCGAACGCCGCGCCGCTCACCGCGATCGCGGCCTCCACGGTCAGGTCCCGGCGGATCCGCGGTGGCGCTGCCTCGAACAATTTCTCGGTGTGGAACCAACCGAGCGCCGGTCCGCCGACGTAGTCCGCGCTCATCACGTACGACACGGCGTTGAGTCCGGGCGCGGGCCTGTCGGGGCCGGTGATGGTGGCCGAGCACGCAAACACGAATTGTGGGCCATTAGTCGTCCGGCCGTACCAGTGCAGCCAGGTGGGTTCGTCGTCGCGATACCGCACGGCTTCGTTCGGTACGCCTGTGTCGGGGGCGCGGCGGACCGCGAAGGTGTGTGCGAGCCGGCGTCGATAGAAGGGGTGCAGGCTCAAAGACGTGACATCAGCGAACCCGACGAATAACCACGTGAGGGTTACGCCGGCTAACCACCAGAGCGAGGGCGCCATGTGGGCGAGGTGCTCGAGCAATCCGTTTTGTGCGCAGTAGTGGAATGCGCCGGCGGCGAAGCTGCCCAACAGCGCCAGCCACACCACCAACAGCACAGCCAACGTGGCGACCGTTAACAGCAGCGAGATGACCTGAGGCGGCAAGATGCGTTTCAGCAATCCCGGGGCAGTTTGTATCCCGGCGCTCTTGACCAGCTTGTTCTTGTCGCGCCAGATCATAGCGATCAGCGCGGCGACGTAGTTGAGTCCGACGACCCCCGACAGCGCGGCGAACGCACCGCCCGGGCTGGATGGCGCGTGGCCGCCCGCCCCCGAGCAGAGCCGCATCAATCCGGGCAACGCGATTGTGAGGGTGAAGATCACCAGCGCAAATCCGGCGCTCGCGCGTGCCCAGCGCAGCGCCCGCAGCTGCCGGCCTTCGCTCCTCCGACTACTCGATTTCCACTCTTCGACGAGCGTGTACATGGTGAACAGTACGGCGAACGCGGCGAAGAATCCGATCGCCCAATAGGCGGCGGGGTGGGCAACGAGTGATGGGAAGTACTTGCCGTTGTTGGGGTCGGTCGCTGCACGCTCGGCCGGCACCGGAGGGAATGCGGCGATCGGGATTCGGGCGAGTAGCCAGCCCAGCGCCGCGCCCGCGATGACGGGAACAGTGAAGATAGTCGCAAGCGAGGCCACCAGATTCTTGAGCACCTCTGCGAGTGCGCGAAGCAGGCCGAGTGGTGAGTCAGCGATGTAACTCGATCGGCTGCGAATGTGGTCAAACTCTGCTGATCCTTCTTCAAATCGCTTCGAGATCGGCACAACGTTCGGCAGTGGTCTGGGTTTGTTCTCGTGAGCGGCTTTCTCTTCGGGCGTTTGCCCGGGGTCGACCTGTTTGTCCTGTACCGCCAGCAGCCGCGCGCCGGCGGCATATCCGCCTCCCGACACCGAGATGACGTAGTCCAGGCCGTCCAACAGCGTTGCAGCGCTGCTCCCGTTCCCGCTCGGTTTCGCCACGGCATCGCTTGCGCTGGATGGTTTGGAGAACACCTGCATGGCGCCCAATGCCACGCAGGCAGACCGAACACCTCCGCCCGAAAGGCAAAGCGCGCGAAGCGGTTCCGTGCGGCCCTTCAGCGCGTCGGTGACGCCCGGCACGCTATAGGCGTGCAGCCAGCGCTGCTGGTTTTCGATGACGGCTTCAGCCGTCTGGCCGGAATCTGCAACGGCCTTTTTGACGGCCTCTTGGGTTTCCGTCGGCTTCGGCAAGTCATCAGGTGCCAGCACGTCGTCCCACCACGGCGCCGGCAGGGGTTCCGCGTCGGCGTCGGTCTTCATCCACCGAAATCCTTTGACCGAGCGCAGCATTTGCGGAATTGACACGCCCTTGCAGCTATGCCAGATGCTTAGCCGCCGGTACCAGGCCATCGCGTCACGCAGGACGATCCCAATGGAAGCAAGGACCCCGACTGCTCCCACGGCCATCATGCAAAACTTGACGGTCGCCGCGGCTTGGGCCGCGGTGCGCAAGCCGTTGCCGTCGTGTGTCAGCGTGATCCACAGCAGCACGTCTTCGACCACGTTGGCCACCACCGCGATGATTACCGCGGCGATGACGAAGGCGCCAATTCCGCGACCTGCCTGGGAACTCGCGCGGACACGATAGAACCACGCGCAACCCCCCAGCACGAGGCCATAGGCGACGAAGAACCAAACGTCACTGACTATTGCCGCCGATAATTGCGTTTTATGTTCGCCGATGGCGGGATCTCCAAATGCGTAGCGGGTCAGTTGCCGTATACACGGACCGTGCACACCAAGGCAGCCGAGCCCGCCCGCGACGATCATTCCCAGCGCGATAATTGGTGCCCACGCTGATAAACGTTTAGGCATTTCGCCTCCCAGGCTCGACCGCTAGTCGCTGGCTAACGGATAGCTTGACATGTTTTGCTGGATCGCATGTGTAGTGCGTAAATATCTTTGTAATTCAAATTGCCATGAAGAGGATCAATGGCGATCGCCATGCGTACTGCGTGGTGGCCGCGATCCCAACATGATTGCTATATCAGCGCCGGCTGCGATTAGGTGCCGTCCGAATGCGAGTAGCTGCCCATCTGTCTGTGGAAACGTGCTGCCGGGCGGGATATCGGCGGCCCGCTCAGTGAGCGTGCCGCCTCAATCCTCGCGGTGGCGTTCGTAATCCCAGCGCTCTAACCATGCGGAGAGGTGATGAATTCCGACGCTGATAACAATCAGCATCACACCTTCCACGACTATGAGCAGCTCATTCATAGCCGTTCCATTTCGCGGGCCATGGCGGCGTTCTCGATGTAGAGCGGGCGCCGGGCATAGTAGCGACGCGGCTCACGCTCGACGTACGAGTCCAGCGAGTCCAGCGCCGCCGACAGCCGTTGCCACAGCTGGGCGATCCAGTGCCGCCGGGTGTTGGCGGTTTGCGATGTGGCGCCGGCAGCGGCGGTTGCGAACATGACTTCGCGTTCGCTGATGAGGACGGGCGGCGGGGAAGCGGCGATAGTGCTCTGCGCTTCCGCGGCGTCCGCGCTGTGGTTCAGTTCAAACGTTGCAGCGGCGTCCTCGTCTGGCGCCACTGTCTTCGCGGTAGATAACATTTCGACTCCCTGGGGGGCGGGGTTCGGTTCCGGTCGGTCCGGCTGTGCTGAAGAATTTATGAATCCACCGGTGTCGACGGCACGCGTAACGGACTACCTGTATTGCGGCGCAGGACGTTGCGGTGCCAGTCGAGTCTTCGTCAGTGATCGCTGAGGCTGGCGCTGCGACCATTTTTGCTGTCCGGCGATGATGGCGACAGCAAAACATGTTGCGCGCGTACCCAATTCACGATCTTCTCGGCTGCGATGAGCTGGCGGGCCCCGTGCCGGCGGCGGTGCGGTTGGCCAGATCTACCGGAAATGCGGTCAGGTGAGCGGCGGGACTACTCGAGAAGGCGTGGCCGAGGACCGTCAGGCTGAGGTAGTCAACCCTGTGGCCTGCGGGTTTGCCGCGAGCGGCCCGGTTCAGGTCGTGTTGCGCGCGACGACGGCCGCCAGTTCCTCGCGGTCGGAGATGTCGAGTTTGATGCAGGCGCGGTAAATGTGGCCTTCGACGGTGCGTACGGAGACCGTGAGCTTGTCGGCGATCTCGCGGTTGGACAGACCCTCGGCGATCAGGGCCGCGATTTCGCGTTCCCGCGAGCTGATCGGCAGCGGTTGGGCCGCGGCCCGGATCGCCGGTGTGGTCGCTCCGCCGCACAACCCGGCTAGTCGAAGCGCCCGTGCCGCGGCTTCGGTGGTGTGCCGGTTGTGGCCGCTGCGCTCGTAGAGCACGACGGCCTGGGCGGCGGCGTCCGCGGCCGAGAGCAGCAACCCCGCCTTCTCGAAGTCGCTGCTCACCGCGTCGAGGGCGTGCGGATCGGAGCCGGCCACGGCCGCAGCGTGGCGAGCGTAGAGTCCGGCCACCGCACCGTCGACCCGTTTGGCCAACGCGCCCAGCCGGCCCGCGACCGTCCGGTCGCCGAAGCGAGCGGCGTGGTGCAGCGCTTCGGCCTCGACGGCGTATTGGCCGGCGCGGTGGGCGGTGTCTGCGGCGGCGCGCGCCAGATCGACGCCGGTGCGCTCGCCGCCGCGGCCGGCGGCCAGCCACGCCCTTGCGATCATCGCCATCGGCTCGTGCAAGTCCAGGTGCGGACCGGCGTGCTCCTTGGCGTCGGCAAGAACCCGCTCTGCTTCGGCGGTGCGGCCCAATCCGGCATACGCCCGGGCCAACAACAGCCGGCCGGGCAGCCGCCACGGCAGCGAGTTCTCGGCATTGAGCGCGGCCAACGCCTGCTCGAATGCCGTGATGGCCTGGGGGAACTTGCCTCGGTACGTGGCGACCAGTCCGGCCATGATCTTCGCGATAGCCCAGCCGACGAACTGCCCCTGTGAGGAGAACCGGCTGTAGTCGGCCACCCGACGGTCGGCCAAATCCAGGCTGCCCGTGTGGGTCAGCGCCAGGATGTCGCCGTAGCGGATCATCCACCGGATCATCCCGTCGGTGGGTTTGTGCTCGACGCGACACCGCGCCGCGATCGGCTCGAAATCGGCGCCGCGGCCGGCGACGGGCATGGCCAGCCCGGCAGCGAAAGCCGCGAAGTCGGCAGCCTGTTCCGGTGCTGCGGGGTCGGCCAGGACGGCCTCGGCGGCCGCGATGCCTTCCTCAAGTTTGTTCTGATGCACCGCCATCGCCGCCCCGGTGGCCTCGACGACGAGGCGCAGCGCGTGATGGGTGACCCGCTGACGCATCAGCGAAAGGATGTCGTGGGCTTGGCCTATTTCGCCCATCGACCAGAAGAGCGTGGACAGCCGCGGGATGCCCCAAAGCACGAGCTGCAGCTCGTCGAGTTCGTCAGGATTGAACTGCGCCAGGATCGAATCGGCTTCACCCGGTCTTCCCTGCCACAGCACCGCCCGCGAGAGCAACTCACCCGCACGCAGCCCATCGCCATGCTCAAATGCGCTGCGCGCCAACCGTTCCCCAAGAGGAAGGTTGGCTAAGAAGACGGCGTCCTTAGCGGCGGCGACTAGCAAAGCGTTGTCTGCTACCTGGTCGCTGTCGACGGACAGTTGCGCCAGGCGGATGCGATCCGCCGGAGAGGTGATGTCCCGGGCGGCGAGCACCGACACGATATTGCCGCGCAGTTTTCGCGCGGAGGCGGTGCCGGTCCGGCGGCGCATCACGTCCCCGTACAGCGGATGGGTGATGCGGGCGTTGAGCACGTGACCGTCGCGCACGATGCGAATCAGCCCTTGCAGTTCGGCGGCGTCGACGGCCTCTTCACCGGCCAGCTCGACGAGCGCATCGAGATCCAGCGGCTCGCAGAAGGCCAGGAACTTCAGCGCGCCGAGCGCGTCGGCGCCGGCGTGGTCAAGCCGGCTCTCCAGTAGCTCGGCTAGCCCGGAGGAGACGGCCGTGGGTCCGCGCAACTGCCAGACCCCGTCGACCTCGGTCAGCGTGCGGGCTTCAACTGCACCCTCGACCATGTGCCGCAGAAACAACGGATTACCGCCGGACGCCGACCACATGACATCGGCCGACAGACCCTCCAGGACGCCGCCGAGCACCGTTTCGACTAGCGCGATGCTCTGCTCCTTCGACAGCGGCTCCAAATCGAACCGCTGCAGGTAGCCGTCCTTCCACAGCGAGGTAACGGCATCCGGCACCGCTTCACCACTGCGAACCGTGGCGACGATGCGCCCGCTGCGCTCGACGGCGATGTGGTGCAACAGCGTGGCCGAGAGCTGGTCAAGCAGATGCGCGTCGTCGACGCCGACCACAGGCTCCGCGCCGGCGAGCATATTTTCGCGCGCCGCGGCCAGCAGCGCGATGGGGTCACGCGCGCTCGAGGCACCCACCCACTGCATGAACGCCCCGAGCGGGATCGCCTGTGAGGACTCGGTGCATGCGGCCCAGTGCACGGCCGAGGGCAGCGTGTCGGTGACGGTACGGGCCAGCGTCGTCTTACCGACCCCGGCGGGCCCGATAAGTACCACGCCGCGCTGCTCGTCACCGGTGAGCGCAGCGCGGATCGTTTGTTGCTCCACCGGCCGTTCGAGCAACTGCCACCGGCTGCTCATGTATGGGAAGTCTAGGGCCGTCCCAGGGTCGGTGCCGAATGAAATCGCCGCCGAACCTAAATTTTGGGTGCGCACGTGCGCCACCACCCGCGCAGGCCGGGATCGCATCGAGCCGGTTAGTGCGTCGGCGCGCTCACTGGGGCAGGTCAGCGACGGTCGGCTCGAAGGGGCGGACATTGTTCTTGTCGTGGCGGAAGTTGCTGGAGGCTTCGTAGACCTTCAGTTTGAGGCGGTTGATCGGGCCTAGCGGGCGGTGTGCGGCCAGCCCGCGCCACGAGTTGTAGGACAGCACGTCGTCGCCGAACCGGCGGCGGTCTGGGGAGTCCGGATTCTGTTGCTCGTAGCGGAGCTTGGCGACCCCGACATGGGGACTGACCTCTTCCGGCCACGGCACCGTCGCGTCCTCGATGGGCATCCGGGCCAGGTCGGTACACAGTTGGGCGCGCAACTCGAATTCGGCGCTATTGCTGGCGAAGAAGTCGAATACCTGGCTGCGGTAGGCGTCGTAGCCGCTGTCAGCTGGCAGCAGCTGACCGGCCAGTGTCTTGACCGACTCCGATAGCGGCACGATCTCGAATTTGGCGACATTGTCGCCCCACCGGATGGGCGCCGACGAATAGAAGTTCTGGCCCAGGATGTGGGTGTTGGGCTCGATGAAGATCTCCACGGCGTTGGGCAGCGCCACGCCAACCCGGGACAGGATGGATTTGGCCCGCGTGAGCGCCGCGCCGACGGCGCTTAGCCCCGGATCGGACAGGCGTGCCAACAGCCACGCCAGGGGCATGCCGCGCCGCAGGTAAGCCCGCACGTCGGCAAAGGGGAATTCCCGATGGGTGACCAGCAGGAAGTCCTGAGTCTTGGCGTCATCGGCGGCCAGGATGCGGTCGCCGGGCTCGTCCAGGAGCACCTTGATCGCCAGGCCGTGTACGCCGCGTATCTGGTCGCTTCGGATCACCCCGGAGGTGGTCGACAGCCGGGTGATCACTGGATAGGTGCGTGGGTGCGCGAACAGCCCCTGAGCCAGCTCGGGCCGCAGATCGGGATAGACGATCAGCTCGCCCCGCAGCACGGCCAACGTCTTGGCGTGGGCATCGCGCAGGCCGTGATGAAACTTCTTGTAGGCCCATTCGTTGTTGCCGTGCAACGCCTTGACGATTCCGTCGATCTCGCGGTCCTCTTCGGGGCCGGGCTGTTCGAGGGCGTCGCTGTAGGGGACGTATGTGGGCTGCGGGCCCGGTGGCGGGGGATAGCGGCGCACATCCGTTGGCGGCGGGGACATGCGGGTCCACGCACGCGCGGGTGTTCTTGGCCACGGGGCGAACGGATTCTTGACCGAGCGCAGGGTGGGCTCCAGGGCGGGGAAATGCCGCAGCAGCACGGTGCGCATCGAGTTGGTGTGCACCCAGTCCATGCCGGCTTCCGTGTACATCGCCGGGGTGAAGTCGGTGGTGAAGAAGCGGTCGCTTCGCAGCCGGCGGGAGGCCATCAGGATGAAGATACGAAAAGCGGTGTCGCTGAAGCCAAAACCCGGTGGCTTAGGCTCGGCGTAGAGGCCGATCATGAGATCGACGCGTTCGACGTCGCCGTAGATCTGGCGCAGTTCCTCGGCCCACGCCGGATTGTCGGTGAGTTCCTCGAAGGTGGCGGCGGGCTTGAGTCGAAGCATCCGCCGAAAAGCGTTGTAGCGCGGCACACCACGTTCCCGGATCCGCAGGATGTCCGCCGCGGCCAGGTCGATAGGAATGTCGTCGACCCGGTGGAAGTCCTGTAGGTGGATCGGAAAGTTGTGCAGCGTAATCTGGCCGGGGTTCGCGACCCCCATCGAGTAGAACAGGTCGTCGGTTTCCCACTGCGCCAAGCGGTCTCGGACGTGGGGCAGCGCCAGTTCGGGCAGTTCGTAGTGAGCCAGCTCCTTGTCGTCGCGCAGTGAGCGCACGACGTAGTCGTCGGGGATCAGGGGATGCATGCGGTACACGGCGACGAATTCCTCGGTCAGCGAATACGGCACACCGTCGTGGTTGGTAGGTGATCCGGGGATGCCTTGCAGAACCTCACTCGGGGTGAGGCGGCCGTAGCGCCCATCAAAGCGCTGCCCGAGCACCCCGAACCAGTTGGCCCGCATGGCGGACTCGGTGGTGGGGTGGGCGATGATCGCCGGGGTCCACTCCAGGGTGTGAATCTTGGCCATCAGCGCCGAGTTGACCAGGCAGGCTTTGTCGTAGAGCTGCTGGTCCGTCATCGTGGGATTGCGCAGGTGCAGTTCGCGGCAGATTGCGTTGTGCTCACGCAAGAACAGGGAGTGCAGCAGCGCCAACCCAAGCCAAAAGTTGGCCCTTATCGCCCCGTGCGGGTCAAGGTGGGTCTCGAGATCCTCCGGGTGCAGGCCGACGCCGTCGATCTTGACCTGCCCCAGCTCGCCAGTGCGCAGCCCGTTGGCGAATCCCGCGGTGTTGCCGTAGATCTGGGATCCGTCCCACCAGTGGGTGTCCCGGGTGACGAAGGTGGGCGGTCCCGACGGATCCGGGCTGGGGTCGGGTGGAGTCCGTTTGATGGTCATGACGGGGTCGGGCCAAGGATCGGGGGGCTCGACGGGGATCTGCCAGGGGTTGTCGTCGATGGTGCCGTGGCTGAACCAGTCGTGGACCTCGAATTGGATCCAGGCGGCGGCCAGCAGGTTGAGCGTGGTCGCCGGCTTGAAGCTGTCGCGCCGGAGCAGCCGCTGGCTGATCAATCGGGGATTGGGTTCCAGGATGCGGTCGGGTTCTTCTGGATAGGTCAATTCGGTCGCGACGTTTCGGCCGAATCGGCTGCCCAACGATCCCATCAGCGGGTTCTGCAGGTCGTTGTTCGTTCCGTCCAAGGTGCGGGCGTCGCGCACGGGAGTGACACCGTCATCCGCGGGCGGGCGGTCGTCGGATCCGCGACCGGTGTCGTAAAGATTGTCCGCGCGCAGTTGCTCACGCAATCCGACGAGGACGGCGAGCCCCAACGGTTTGGGAAGTCTGGACCATCCGACCCATCGGTCTGTCAACTCTGCGACTCGCACCAGTCGCTCGGCGAGCGTCATGATTGCCTCCGCTCAAATGGGTTTGACTGGCCCGCCGCGGAATCACCGCGCGGAGCCGAATAGGCATCGCGCACCGGCCATCTGCGAGCCGGTCCGGCGGTGTCGTTGCTAACCGTCCACACGGTTGCTCCAGGTCGTCGTTCGCCGCTGATAGCTGAAGCTGAGGTGGACACTAACAGTTCGTCGGGCATCGGGCGGGTGGATCCGCGCCCGCGCCGACCGCCGCGGCCACCGCTTTAACGCTGGCGTCGGTGCGGCGGCCGGGCAGGCAACGGAACACCTAACGGGATCAGCAGTGCGCCTGGTTAATCCGTGCGCCGGCGGCGGAGTCGAACCACACGGCTGGGAACGCGAAATTCTCGTCCCAGGTCGCCCATTCGTCCTCCCAAATCATCGGCGGGCCGATCAGCTTGGGGCTGGTCCACAACACGACGCCGTGCACGTCAAGCAAGGAGATGCCACCGTAGAACACCCATCGGTCGTCGTCGTCACTGGACTTCACGTGTGCGAAGAAGTTCGCGGTCCCGTCGGCTTGGATCGTCAGCATCTCGTCCTGCAGCACACAGTCACCGATATGCGTGACACCCGACCAAACCCACCACTTTTTCGCCACATCGAACGGGGTCGGCTCGGGATGGTCGCGCACGTCGCTCAGAAGATCCACCGGTGGTATGTGCTTGCACGCCGGCTCTGGGCGCCGGTCCACGGTCGGCTCGGCGTTGACGGCGTCATTGTCAATGGTCATTTCATGCTCCTAACGGCGTTGGGATCGCCTGCACCGACCGGTGCGGCCGTTCCCACATTCCGTCGTTCGCTGGCCGCGACGCACGCGTAGTGGACTACGCGAACCGGGCCCGACGGCAGCGCGAGCCGCGCCCATTCGCCTTGACCACAGAGAAGTAGCGTCGCTACGGTAGCATCGCTACCTTATTGCGAAGGATCCTGATGCTGGAACGGTTAACGAGGTTTGTTGTCGGCGCACCGCGACTGGTCTTGGGGGCGGCATTGTTGGTGGCAATCGCCGCCGCGGTGTTCGGTCTCCCGGTTGCCAGGCACCTTGCCGCGGGTGGGCAGCAGGACCCGACGTCCGAATCGGCGCGGGTGGCCCAGATTCTCGTCGACAAGTTCGGTATCAGTGATCAGTCGCTGGTCTTGATGCTGAGCAGTGGCCAGGGCGCAAAGGCTCCTGCCGTGGCCAAGGTCGCCGGCGAATTGGAAGCCGAGCTGCGCCGTTCCGGTGTGGTGCTGAATTTGACGTCCGCATGGAGTGCGCCGCCCCCGGTCGCGGCTCAGTTGTTCAGCAAGGACGGCAAGTCCGGGATGATTGTGGCGGGCCTGATCGGCGGAGAGAACGACGCGCAAAAGCACGCCGGCACGCTGATCAAAAGCCTCGGACACGATCGCGACGGGGTCTCGGTGCGCGCCGGCGGCATGGCCACCGTCTACGGCCAGATCACTAAGCAGACCGAGCGCGACCTGATGACCATGGAATTGATCGCGATACCGGTGACTTTCGTTGCGCTGGTGTCGATTTTCGGTGGTCTCAACGCGGCGCTCCTACCGCTGGTGGTGGGCTTGTTCTCGATCTTTGGGGCGATGTCCGTGCTGCGCGCGCTGACCTATTTCACCGACGTGTCGATCTTCTCCCTCAACCTGACCATCGCGATGGGGCTCGGGCTGGCTATCGACTATTCACTGCTGATCATCAACCGGTATCGAGAAGAGGTCGCCTCCGGGATGAGTCGAGACGAGGCGCTGGTGTTGACCATGCGCACGTCGGGGCGGACCGTGTTGTTCGCCGCCCTGACCGTGGCGCTGGCGCTGGTTTCGCTGGTGCTTTTCCCGATGTACTTCCTCAGGTCGTTCGCGTATGCCGGAGTGGCGGTAGTGAGCGTGGGCGCGGTGGCGGCGCTGGTGATCGTTCCCGCGGTCATCACGCTGCTCGGCGATCGCATCGATGCCCTCGACATCCGTCGGCTCCTGCGACGGATCACGCGCCGTCCAGAGCCCGTTATCCGGGACATCACCGAGACGTTTTGGTACCGGATCGCCAAACGTGTTATGGCACATGCCATTCCGATAGCCGTGGCAATAGTCGCCGCGCTGCTCTTTCTGGGACTGCCGTTTCTCAGCGTAAAGCTCGGCTTTCCCGACGATCGGACACTGCCAACGTCGGCGTCGGCCCGCCAAGTGGGGGACGAAATGCGGACCAATTTCAACAACGACGACGCCACGAACCTCTCCGTCATCGTCGAGCATGTGACGGGGCCCGCGGGCCAACAGCTGGACGGCTACGCCGCCGAGCTCTCGCGCGTGCAAGGGGTTGCCAGCGTATCGGCGCCAACCGGTGCCTACGTCAACGGAAACAAGGCCGGCCCGGCGGCGATGCAAACCGGAATCAAAAACGACACGGCGCTTTTCACCGTGCAGACCAAGGTCGAGCCGTATACGGCGGCCGCCGAACGCCAGCTCGATGCCCTGCACGCTATACCGGCGCCCGGGGGCGCACATCCGATGATCGGCGGTGGCGCGCAACTGGACCGCGATGCCGTTAACGGCATACTCTCTCGGCTGCCGTGGGTGCTGGGCGTCATCGCCGTCGTGACCTTCGCACTGCTGTTCATGCTGACCGGCTCGGTGGTGCTGCCGCTAAAAGCGTTGGCTCTCAACGTTATATCCCTGACGGCGACGTTCGGGGCCCTGGTGTGGATATTCCAGCAAGGCCACCTCGGTGCGTTGGGCACCGCGCCCACCGGGACGATCACCTCGAACATGCCCGTTCTGATGTTCTGCATCGCCTTCGGACTGTCGATGGACTACGAGGTATTTCTGATGTCCCGCATTCGGGAGTATTGGATGAACTCGGGCCGCACCCGGGCCGACAACGACGAATCGGTCGCGCTGGGTGTGGCCCGCACCGGCCGCGTGATCACCGCCGCCGCCGTGATCATGTCGATCTCATTCGCCGCGCTCATCGCCGCACAAGTCTCGTTCATGAGAATGTTCGGGACCGGCCTGACCATCGCAATCCTGATGGACGCCACCATCATACGAATGCTGCTGGTGCCCGCCTTCATGAGGATCTTGGGCCGGCTCAACTGGTGGGCACCCCCGGCTTTGGTGCGCTGGCATGCCCGCTGGGGGATCACCGATGAGCCGCTCGAAGAAAACGCCTATGCATCCTGAAACGCGTCGGCAACGCCTGCCCCGGGGATCGGGCGGTCAGCTGCGTGAGCAAATCATCGACACGGCAACGGAACTCATCATCGCGTCGGGAGACACCAAGGCACCCTCGACGCGAGAAGTAACCCGGGCGCTGAACATCTCCGCCCCTTCGCTCTATCGGCATTTCGCCGACAAAGACGAGCTGCTCGACGCCGTGTGCGCGAAGTACTATCGCCGGCTCGGCGAGGTCATGCAAGACGCCGCGCGCGACCTACCGACCCCACTGGAACGATTGCATGCCCTGGGCATCGCCTACGTGCAATTCGCGGTCGCGACACCGCTGATGTATCGGGTGGCTACCGGCGCTCCGCCACGGCGGGGAAGCGACTTCGACGAGACGCTCATCAGCTCGGCCTTCGTCCACCTGCAAGACACCGTGCAGGAACTCATCGACCAAAAGTTGTTCCCGCCAGGTGATTCCGTCGCACCCGCGCTGCAGCTCTGGGCGGCGGCCCACGGTGTTGCGTCTCTCCTCATCACCAAGCCGTACCTCCCATGGGGGGACGCCGAAGCGTTCACGAACAACGTCCTGCGTGCCGTGTGTATCGGACAAGCGGTTGACGGTCTGGATCTCTCCGTGTTGCTTCCCCGCGGGGAATGATCTCAGCGTTTTCTCAGCGCGGTTATCGTAGGCATGCAGGAAAACCGAGGCCGGAAGGTCACTGCTAGATGAGCGACATGACGAAAGAGGCGCTGACCAAGGTCCCGGCGGTCACTCTGGGGTTCTGGGTCATCAAGATCTTGGCGACGACGCTGGGCGAGACCGGCGGCGACACCGTGACGATGACGCTGAACTGGGGCTACGTCGCGGGCGTCGTCCTCTTCGGCATCGCCCTGGTTGTCCTGGTTGCGGCGCAGATCTTCGCCCAACGCTTCCACGCGAGCCTGTACTGGGCGACGATCGTCGCCTCGACAACCTTCGGCACGACGCTGGCCGACTTCGCCGACCGGCAGTTGGGAATCGGCTACACGGGCGGATCACTTCTGCTTCTCGCCTGCCTTCTGGCCACCCTGGGGTTGTGGCGGTGGACGCAGGGAACGGTGTCCGTGAGCACCGTTTCGACGCCGAAGGTGGAGGCGTTCTACTGGGCGACGATCACGTTTTCGCAGACGCTGGGCACCGCCCTCGGCGATTGGCTCGCCGATACCCGCGGATTCGGTTACGAGCGCGGGGCATTGGTATTCACCACGGCTCTGCTCGTGGTCGTCGCCTTGTACTACTGGACCAGCGTGTCGCGGGTGACCCTGTTCTGGGTGGCGTTCATCCTGACGCGGCCCCTGGGCGCGACCGTCGGCGACTTCCTCGACAAGCCGGTCGCCGACGGCGGCTTGGCCTTGAGCCGTCCGCTGGCGTCGGCGGTCATCGCGGTCATCATCGTCGCGTTGCTCATCGTCCTGCCCCAACGCGCGGGACGTCACCCGGGCCAGGCGGAAGCCGCGCGCGAAGTAGCGTGACGACATGAGAGTCCTGCTCGTCGAGGACGAGCCACGACTGTCGGCGACTCTGGCCATGGGACTCAAGGCCGAGGGCTTCGTCGTCGTGGCGGTCGGTAACGGCGTCGAGGGCCTGCGGGAGGCCGTCGACAACAGCTTCGATGTCGTTGTCCTCGACATCATGCTCCCCGGCTACAGCGGATACGAGGTGCTGCGTCGAATGCGGGCACAGGATGTCTGGACACCGGTGCTGATGCTGACCGCGAAGGATGGCGAATACGACGAGACCGATGCGCTCGATCTCGGAGCGGACGACTATCTGACAAAACCATTTTCATTCAGGGTTCTCGTCGCGCGCCTGCGCGCATTGGTGCGTCGCGGCGCACCCGAGCGGCCCGCCGTGTTGACCGCCGGATCTCTGTCCCTGGATCCCGCGCGGCACACCGTGCAACGTGATTCGACCCCGATCACGCTGACCCCCCGCGAGTATGGGGTGTTGGAGTTCCTCATGCGCAACAAGGACACGGTCGTGACGAAGGCCGAGATATTGCGCAACGTGTGGGACGCGCACTACCAAGGTCCCGACAACGTTGTCGAGGTCTACGTGGGGTATGTGCGCCGCAAGATCGACGCCCCCTTCGGCACGAACACCATCGAGACGGTCCGAGGCGTCGGTTACCGGTTGTTGTGCTGAGGCAGGGTCACGATCATCTTGGTCCCGCCGCCAGGTCGGTCGTCGACGGTGACCGTGCCGCGGTGCGCGGCGACAACCTCGGCGACGATCGCCAGGCCCAGCCCGGTTCCGCCGCCGCTGCGTGAACGGTCCGAATCCAGGCGCACGAAGCGTTCGAACACCCGGGTCCGTTCGGCCGGGGCGATGCCGGGACCGTCGTCGCTGACGACCAGGGTTGCGCTGCCGTTGAGGCTGCCGACTTCGATGGCGATTCGCGAGTTCGCATGGCGGACAGCGTTATCCACGAGGTTTCGGATCATCCGGGATAGTGCCGAGGGGTCACCGGTCAGCCGCGCGGGGCGGATATCGGTGTCGATCGTGCAGTGCGTTTCCCGGCGCAGACGAGCCGCTTCGGCCTCGGCGAGGTCATCGAGGGCCGTCTCCTCCCTGCGCAGCACCAGGCTGTGCTCGTCGGCGCGGGCCAGCAACAGCAGATCGTCGATCAGCGTTCGCATCCGTTGCGCCTCGGGAAGCAGGGTGTTGACCGCCAACTCGGCATTGAGGAGCTCGGGGTGAGCTTCGGCGACCTCCAATCCGGAGATGATGGTTGCCAGCGGGCTGCGCAGTTCATGCGAGGCGTCGCCCAGGAACCGTTTTTGCGCGCGGTGGCCGGCTTCGATGCGCGACAGCATCTCGTTCATCGTGAGGGCCAGAGCCGCGATCTCGTCGCGACTGCTGGGCACGGGCACCCGTTCGGCCAAATCGGACGTCGAGATTTCGGCCACCCTACTTCGGATCGCGTCCACTGACTGCAGTGAGCGGCGGACGAGCCAGTAGGTCGCGGCGGCTGCCACCGCGATGATGATCGGGGCGCCGCAAGCCAACAGCAGCGCGACCACCCGTGCGGTCGCCTCGACTGCCTCGCTGCCGCCTCCGACGAGCACCGTGTATTGACCGGATGGAGTGTCGACCCGTTGACCGCTGATGCGCATGTCGTCGTGGGGCACCGCATCGTCGGGCATGCCGCGGCGCAAATTGGAGTCGAACCCGCTAATGGGCAGGAGTGGTGTTTGCGGTGCAGACCCGGATCGCCTTATCACCTTGCCGTCGGGAGCGATCACTTGGATTGCTACCACGCGCTGATCGGTGGTCAAAAGGTCGCTGTCGAGCTCGTTGAGCGAATTGGTCTGCAGCACCTGCGCAATGTCGCGGACTCTGCCGGCGCTGGCGTCGTCGACACCCGCCAACAACGACCGGTACAGGATGGCGTCCAAACCCGCGCCCGCAAAAGCAAGTCCCACCAAGACGACGATCGCCGATACCGCGGCTGAGCGAGCGGGGATGCCCAAGTTGCGGGGGTGCACCGATCGCAGGAACCCCATGCGCCGAAACGGGCGGAGCGCAGACATCCACACAGTCTGATTCTGCAGCGCGGGCCCGCCGAGCTCAGGGACCTTCTCAGCGGGCTCTCAGCGTCCCGCTCCTAGCCTGGCGCTCCATGTTGAGGAGATCAGCGCCAAGGCCGTCAAGGGCAGGTCACGCAGCGAGGGAGGGCAGCGATCGATGAATGTCGAGCAATTCCGGCGGGTGCTCGCCGAGCTTCCCGGTGACATGCCGATCATTGTCGAGGATTCCAAAATGGGCTGGATGGAGAACGCGGCGTGTATCTGGCGCCCTCTCATATCGATCACCGCGTCTCCGGCAACTATCTCTACCCGCGCTACGAGGACGGCGCTGACAACTGTGAGGCCCTGTTGATCAGCGGCTTCGGTCAGTCCGACGACGGCCTCCTCGAAATCACTCCGCAGCCGTCGCAACCGACGGTGATCGACGTGCCTGCGGTCAGCCAATTCGTAGGTGGCACATAGCCGTAACGAAAAGCCCGGCGAGACGATATAGGGAGAAGCCCACGTTGCCGGGGGAAAAGCAACTGACGGCGTAATCCTGTGGGAGGGGGACTGATGAGCTACCAGACGGATTCGATCTCCCGACCCGAGTCACTTGGGCCGGTCGAGTTGGGCACCGGCGATCCCGGACCCTCCGGTGTGCTGACCAAGCCACGGCTACGCGGTTGGATCCACCAGTACTGCGCTATCGCGTTTGTCATTGCGGGTATGCCGCTGGTGGCCGTGTCGTGGGCGGCGGTATCCAAGCGGGCCGGGCACTCGACCCTGACATACACGCTCGCGATAGTCGCGTTGTTTGCGGTCAGCGCCGTCTATCACCGCGTCAACTGGGAATCGGCGGTCGTCCGGAACTGGATGCGGCGGCTCGACCACTCGATGATCTTCGTTCTCATCGCCGGCAGCTATACACCGTTCGCGCGGCTGGACATGCCGCGCGGGACCGGCGATGTCGTGCTGGCGATCGTGTGGGGCGGCGCGTCAGCCGGAATAGCGCTGACATTGTTCTGGCCGACCGCCCCGCGCTGGTTGAGCTTGATGCTCTACCTGCTGCTGGGCTGGGTCGCGGTCTGGTACGCGGGAACGATCGTGCACAACGCCGGATTGCCCGCGGCGGTGCTGCTAGCCGTGGGTGGCGCGTTGTACAGCATCGGTGCGCTGTTTTACGGGCTACGCTGGCCGAGGCTCTGGCCGACGACCTTCGGCTATCACGAACTCTTCCACGCGTGCACCGCGGTGGCGGCGATCTGCCAGTACATCGCCATCTGGCTCGCGGTTTTCTAGGAGCGCTCCGCGCGAATTTAACCCCTCACTTTCAACATATAGCGCACCGGGGGGCTTGCGGCAAGACCGGGGTCATATCGCAAAATCGTTGGCCGAAGCCATAACTCACTCGGTCGGGGGTTGCGACGTGCATGTTTCGGTGGTGGTCGTCGGGGCAGGCCCGACAGGGCTCATGCTGGCGGGCGAATTGGCCTTGGGCGGCGTTGACGTCGCCGTGGTCGAGCGGCGCGCCAGCCAAGACGTGATCGGCTCGCGTTCAGGTGGTCTGCATTCACGCACGATCGAGGTTCTCGATCAGCGCGGAATCGCCGACCGATTCCTTTCCGAGGGGCAGGTAGCCCAGGTCGCCGGGTTCGCCCAAATTCGTTTGGACATCAGCGATTTTCCCACCCGGCACCCCTATGGGCTCGCGCTGTGGCAGAACGACATCGAGCGGATACTGGCGGCCTGGGTCGAGGAACTGGGCGTGCCGATTTATCGCGGACGTGAGGTGACGCGTATCGCGCAAGACGACACCGGCGTTGACGTCGAGATGGCTAACGGCCAGTTGCTGCGGGCGGAGTATCTCGTCGGCTGCGACGGAGGGCGCAGCCTGACGCGCAAAGCGGCAGGCATCGACTTTCCGGGTTGGGATCCGACAACGAGCTATCTGATCGCCGAGGTCGAAATGGCCTTCGAGGCAGACCAACCGCCGGAATGGGGCATCCGCCACGACGCCCTCGGCGTTCATGCGCTGGCGGACGGAAGCCCGGCTCGGGTCATGGTGACCGAGCGGCACCTCGGACCAAGCGGCGAACCCAACTTACGCGATCTGAGCGAGGCACTTATCGCCGTGTACGGAACGGACTACGGGATCCACAGTCCCACTTGGATTTCCAGGTTCACCGATGCGACACGTCAGGCCGCGGCCTACCGCGACCGGCGCGTCCTGTTGGCCGGCGACGCCGCGCATGTACATCACCCGGTAGGGGGACAGGGACTGAACACCGGCGTGCAGGATGCGGTGAACCTGGGATGGAAGCTGGCGCAGGTGATCAAGCAGACGGCGCCCGATAGCCTCCTCGACACCTACCATGCCGAACGGCACCCGGTCGCGGCGCGCGTGCTGCGCAACACCATGGCGCAAATCGCGCTCCTTCGCCTCCTCGATGACCGGACCAAGGCCCTGCGCGACGTCGTTTCCGAACTCCTCAGCCTCGACCAGGCCCGCCGCCGATTCGCCGCGATGATGTCCGGCCTCGACATCCACTACGACCTCGGCGAGGGCCACCCGCTGCTCGGGCGCCGCATGCCCGATCTCGACCTCGTGACCGCCAACGGCCCGACGCGGGTTTTCGCCCTGCTCCACGACGCCCGTCCGGTGCTACTCAACCTCGGCGCGCCCGGTGATGTCGACATCGCGCCATGGGCCGATCGAGTCCAATTGGCCGACGCCAAATACGTTGGGGATTGGGAGCTTCCGGCGCTCGGTGCGGTTCCCGCCGCGCCCGCGATGTTGATCCGGCCCGACGGACATGTCGCCTGGGTGGGTGACCGGGCCGGGCCCGAGCTCGCCGACGCGCTCACCACCTGGTTCGGCGCGCCTGCTGCACCGATCTAACGGGTGCTTTCGTCCGGTAGGTCGTGGCGCGACTGATGCGCACCCGGGGCGTCCGGATCCTCGTCCTGATGGTCCAGCTTCTCCTGCAGGTCACGCTGCTCCTCGGTCGCCTTCCGGGCGTCCTTGGGCGGCGTCGGTGGGGTGCCGTGGCTTTCGCGTGCCATGGGAGATCTCCTTCCGATCTGACCGGCTCATCGGCCTTTCAGGCTGCCGATCCGAAGCGAATAGTCGGTGCGTTTGGGCGGCGCGCTGTCCTCGACGTCCTCGACGTAGCTTTCGGGATCGCGATCGGTGATCGGTAGTCCCTTGGTGGTGGGATGGCGCACCATGAACTCGCTGTACTGCCGCCCGAGCGCTTCACGAAGGCCGATGGGGGCGTGCCGACGAAAGTCCGACAAGCCTTCGCGTTCCTCTTCGGCCATGTGGTCGTCGTTGGCTATCCGGGTGCGGCCGACGGCCGCCCACCAGGGTTCACTCCCGATCGAGGCCGCCTTCGCGTCGCGCACGCCGTCGCGAATGTCGTTGTGGTCGCCGATGGCGTCGAGCGTCTCGCCTTCGGGATCGTCGGCGCCGCGCTTGAGCAATTGCGGGTAGAAGATCTTCTCCTCGATGTAGGCATGCACGTCGAGCTTGTCGGCAAGCGGTCGCCACACCCGCTCGATTGCGCGATGGTCTTCCGGCGTCTGCGCCTGCAGGTCGTCCAGCCTGGCGAATTGTTCGCGGAACCAATTGTGGTCGGCGAGGATCAATTCGGTGATGTCAGCCACTCCTACCATGCTGGCAGAAGCAGTCAATCCGTTCTAGCGTCAATCGAGCGGACCCAACAATTGACCATGCGAGGTGTCCTGATGCATCCGTTCCGCAAGGCAGTCGAGGAGCGCGACGAGGCGGCCATCCACGCGATGCTGGCCGATACCGTGGTGTTCACCAGCCCGGTGGCCTTCAAGCCGTATGTCGGCAAGCCGATAACCGCGGCGATCCTGCGCGGAGTGTTGCGGATCTTCGAGGACTTTCACTACATCCGCGAAATCAACGACGCCAACGGTCACGACCACGCGTTCGTGTTTGAGACGACGGTGGCGGGCAAGAAGATCACCGGTTGCGATTTCCTGCACTTCAACGAGGACGGTCTGATCGACGACTTCATGGTGATGGTGCGGCCGCTGTCCGGTGCGACCGCGCTGTCCGAGGCGATGGGCGCTCAGTTCGAACGGATCCAACAGGAAGCCATCGAACTCGCCTGAATCAACTCGGGCGGTGAGCATCTCGGCGCAGCCGCACCGCCCGACTCACCGCCGTTGCCAGCGCCAGGACGGCCATCACGCCGAGAATCGTCGCGGAGACGCCCGACCCTACCGTCGCCAAGATCAAGGGCAGGCCAAAGCCGACATACGTCAGCACATAGAACACTCCGACGAGCGCACCCCGGATGCGTTGCGGCGCCGCGGCTTCCAGGTCGATCAAGCCCTCGCGCAAACAGAGTCCGGACGCGCACCCGAGGACCACGAACAGCGGCAGGCCCAAGGCCAGCGATATTGTCGGCGGGGCGGCCGCCGTGACCGCGTAACCGAGCGCGGCCAGCGCGGCACCGGTGGTGCCGGCGTGTGGGCCCCAGCGAAACACACGCGCCAACACCTGGATTAGCCCACTGACGCCATTCACGACCAGCGTCGCGGCGCCCACGGCCATCGGAGCGGCGAGCCCGGTGTGTACCCGGGTAGGGATCGCGATGAACCCCAACGTCGCCGAGGCGAACACCCACGGCGCCAGGGGCATGGCCCAACTCAGCGCCCACGCGGTCCCCTGCCGTGCTACCTGCGACGGCTCCCAGCCCCGTGCCGTTGCTGGCGGCGTCGCGCCCGTGCGCCGCACCGCCACCACGGTGATGGCCATCGCCAGCACGACAATCGCGGCGGCGAGCCCGAACGACACCCGCACGCCGGGCTGTCCGGCCCGCGCGATCACACCCGCGGCGAACGGGCCGATGGCGAAACCCAAGAGCAACACAGCGCCCGCTGTGGCCGCACCCGCGGGACCCTTCAGATCGGACGCCCACGCGGTGCAGGAACTCATCAACAGACCCACACCGATCCCGACGATCAACCGTCCCACCAGCAATACGTCAGGGTGCTGCGAAACCAGCATCGCCAAAGTGCCCGCAATGGCGGATGACGAGCCCGCCAGCGCCACCGACTGACGCCCGAGCGCGTCGGATACCCGGCCGCCGACGAGCAGTCCGGGCAGCAATCCCAGCGCGTAGATTCCGAAGATCGCGTCGAGCCTGGCCGCGTCGAGGTGTTGGCGCTCGCCGATCAACGGCATCAGCGCGACGAAGTGGTTGGCCACCCAGCCCGTGGACAGCAAGAGAACCAGCACGCCGGTGAACACCGCCCGGGTTTCGTCGGACCCGCGGCGCTGGTCACTGACTGCGATAGGCGGAGGCCGGCCGGTGCGCACATCCGACGAGATCACTGATTTTTCCTCCCCACGGTCATGCGCTCGCTGCCGGGCCGACAAACGGTAGAAGACGACGGCGCCCCGACTGTTATTCCCACTGAGCCGAAGGTTGCACGGGCCGCGGCGCCCACCCGATCCCGTTGGATCGACGCATCCCGCGCGCGCCCGCAAACGCGCCCACCGGCTAGCGCAAACCTCGCCGCCGCGTTTGAAACCAGCCGAATTGGTGTACAGACACCACTACAAGCAATCCAGGAGGGCAAATGACAAAGCAAATTGCGGCCGCCACGATCGCGCTCGCTGCCCTGCTGTCCGGGGCGTGTTCAGCCTCACAGATCATCAACACCGGCGGCGACACGAAGTGCAAAGACTTCACCACTCAGGACGAGAAGAAACAGAACGACGAAGTCACCAAGATGCTCAAGGACAAGAACGGGACTGACCCGAGCAATATTGAGATCTCGGCGACTCGGCTGTCGGCGTTGACGTACTGCCAGACGGTGGGCAAGCCGGACACCAAGATCTCCGAGGCGCCGCACGGCTGACGGCGGCAGCGCGGCCCGCCTTGGGCGTTCTCGAGCGTCGGATGGTGCGATAGCGCAGCTCGCCCAATATTTCAGGCCGGCACCGACCGGCGCCCGGCCAGTCGCTGGTTGGCATAGACACGGCCCTTGTCGCGATCACCCATCACGATGCCGGCGATGTCCGCCAACCTTGCGATGCGTCCACCACCACCCCACGTGCCGTCGGGAATCTCGTTGGCGAACACCCAGATACGCAACGGGTCGCGGTCGTAACGCCCGTCCTCGGCATCCAGGATTGCCGCGGTGACCGCGGCGACCATGCTCGCCCGGCGATCGTCGTCGAACTGGCCTTCTGGCACCGACGCGATCACTCGGTAGTGCGGCATCGCGGGCCGTTGACCGGCGTGCAGTACGGCCGCGGGGCGATGCAACCACACCTTGGCCAAGTCCCGAGCTGCCGGATTGGCGGGGTCCGCGCCTTCGTGCTCAAGCAGAACGTCGGTCAGCGTGGCCAAGAGCTCGTCCTCCACGTGAGCAGGCAACGCACCGTCGGGGATGTACGCATCCAGCATGGGCATATCGCAGGCCTCCAGTTCGCGAGCAAAGCTCTGGATTTACTTTCACAACGCAGCATAATGGACCCTGAGTTGCAAAGTCAAACCCTGCTATGCTGGGGTCGTGTCCGCGGTCCGAGATGGGTATAGCGCCGAAAACTGCTCAGTGAAACGGGCGCTCGACATTGTCGGAGAGAAGTGGACACTGCTGGTGTTACGGGAAGCCTTCTACGGAGCGCGGCGTTTCGAACAGTTTCAGGCCCACGTCGGGTGCGCCCGCAATCTGCTCAGCGAACGCCTCAACACACTGGTCGAATCGGGAGTGATGGAGCGCGTGCCCTATCGAGAACCCGGGCAACGCGAACGCCACGAATATCGCCTCACCGACAAGGGCCTTGATCTGCAGGCCGCCATCATCGCGTTGATGCAGTGGGGCGATCGCTGGGAGGCGGACCCCGACGGCCCGCCCGTCGAGATCATCCACCGCGATTGCGGGTACCCGGTCGAGCTGGTTATGCGCTGCAGCCATGACGGCGTACCGGTCACCGCGCGAGACTTACGGCCCAGGCCCGGGCCCGGCGCCCGCCCGGCGGTGCAAGCATGACCGACGAATTGGGCGTTAGCCACCGCGATATTTTTCGCGCGCAGAACGGATCGACCAATGCGCGACGCTGATCAGCCTAGTCATCGTGCGTAGGTCACGATGGCCGAGCCGCAAGCCGGGGTGCGAAACACGTTGGAGTGAGCCCCCTTCCGCATTCCAAAGCGCAACGGGCGGTCGCGCAGCGCTGAGCTTGGCCTAATTGATCGTCAGGTCGCCGGGTAGCTCGTCGCCCAGCAGGGCCTCCGCGAGCAACTCACCGAGCAGCGGCCCGAACTTCATGAGGTTGCTGCCGACGAACGCCACGACCCGGCCACGGCGTGCGGCGGTCCACCCGTCGCCGAGGGAGTCGAGCCACGGGGCGCGAACGGTGAAGCAATCCACCCGGCCCACCGGGTGCAGCGACGGAAACAGCGTCCGCACGGTCGCCGGATCCGGCACCTCCTGGCCGAAGGCCCACTGGCCGGTGCTGCCGAGCGGCAACCCGTAACCCTCGGCAGCGGAAAGGCACGCGGCGCCAACGGCGTCGGCACCCTCGTAAGTGAAGCGAACGTGCGGGCCGAACTCGACCCCGAGCGGTCCGAACAGCGCCGGCGTCTCTACCCCGGCGCAAATGAGCACCCGCTCGGCCCGCACCACGGTGCCGTCGGTGAGTGCCGTCGTGCCGTCGTCACCGACCGACGCCACCTCGCCGTGGTGAATGGGGACCCGCCGTGCGACGGCGCCCAGCGCGCGGCGGATGCGCAGGCTCCCGCCGAGCGGGTCGAACACTCCGGTCTCCCACGGCGCCGCCACAAACGGGATTCGCGCCTCGATCCCGCGGCGGTCCAGCCAGGCGAATGCCGCCCCGGCCTCGGTCATGGCCGCCGCGGTGTCATCGGGGGCGGCGACGGAGATGAAGCCTTCCGAGCCGAGCAGCCGCCCCGCGCCCAACTCGGCCTCCCAGCGCTGCCAACCCACCCGGGCCTTCATCGCGAGCTCGCACAGCAGCGGACGCCGGTGCGCGATGCGGAAGATCCGCGCCAGCCCAGCGGACTGCCCGGCGAACGGTTCCCCGCGCTCGAACACGATCGCGTCTTCCCCGCGCCGCGCGAGCTCGTAGGCGGCCGCAAGTCCGCATATTCCCGCGCCGATCACGACGATCACGTGTTCAATGTTGACCATGTTGCGTCGCGGTGCTGCGGCGGGGGCGCCGACCTTGCCCGTCGATCTCTACGGCAAAGAGACGCTGCTGAGGCCGGCCGAAACCTACCGCCAGATCCGCGATGCGGGGGCCGTGGTATGGCTGCCGAAGCACCGACTCTGGGTCATGGGCCGCTATCGCGATGTGCGCCAGGCGCTTAGCGATGACGAGACTTACTGCAGCGGCAACGGCGTGGCCGCCAATCCGGTGACCAACGTGCTGACCGCGGGCACCACGCTCGCCAGCGACGGCGAAGCTCACTCCAAGCGGCGGCGCGTATTGCTGCAATCCCTCTCGGCCAAGGCACTTTCCGAAATCGAGCCGGTTCTGCAAGCCGAGGCGACGGCGATCGTCGACCGGCTATGCGATAGCCCGGAGTTCGACGGGGTATCCGATTTCGCCGCCTATCTGCCGATCCGGGTGGTCGCGGATCTCGTCGGCGTCGACCTCGACCACCGCCGCATGCTGAAATACGGCCGCGGCGGGTTCGACGTATTGGGCCCGACTAACACCCGCACCGTCAGGGCAGCGCCGGTGGGACTGAGTTTTTGGCGCTATGCGCGATCGATCCGCTCCGAGAGTGTCAAGCAAGGCGGATGGGCGGAGTCGGTCCTCGCGGCAGGACAGGCCGGCACGTTGACGCTGTCGGAAGCCAAGGCCATGGTGATCGACTTCATCGGTCCGAGCCTGGACACAACGATCCTGGCGTCCGCGCAACTGCTGTGGAGCCTGGGCACCCAACTCGAGGTATGGGAGGAGCTTCGGCACAACCCCGAGCTGGTGCCCGCCGCCGCGGTCGAAGCCGTTCGCCTCGGCTCACCGGTGCGCGGCTTCACGCGAATGCTGAAGAAAGACACCGAGATCGACGGCACTCCATTGCGTCGTGGTCAACGAGTCGCACTGCTCTACGCGTCAGCCAACATGGACGAGACACAATTCGAACAACCCGAGGTCTTCTCCTTGCACCGCAAGGGAGCCAACCTCGGATGGGGCTTCGGCGCCCACGCCTGCGTGGGCATGTATCTATCCAAGATGGAGATGCACGCGCTGCTGCGAGCGATGATTCCCAAAGTCACACGGATCCAGGTTGACCAGCCTGTGCGGCTCTTGAACAACACGTTGCAGGGCTTCGAATCGCTGCGCGCGAGCTTCAGCCGGAGCGCGGCCTAGAAGAAAAATCCGGCGTACGGCGTTTCGGCCACCGCGAACAGCCGATCAGCGGCCGCGAGTGCCGCGGGATCGTCGGCCCGTGCCAGCCCGGCGACGGCCAGACCGCGCCAGGTGGCGCCGCCGAGCAGAACGGCGGCGAGCCCCTCGACACCGACGTGCACTTGGGCGGGCCGATTCGTTGGCTCCGCGCCGTGGCCCGCGATGGCGAAGTTGGCCGAATTATGCTGCAGCAGCTGGTCATTGACGGCGATGGTGACGGCGTCGTCGCCCACGTACCGGCGGGCTGCCAGCGCCTTCTCGGCATGGATTACGCGCAACCACGTCTCGTCATGCACCGCCGAAATCTTCATGGCCCGCCGGTCGACCAGTAGCCAGGGCAGCGGATCGTCGACCGGCAGCATCCAGAACATCACGCGGTCGACGAGATCGAGGCCGAGCAGGAAACGCAGCAGCCCCAGGTACGCGTCGGGGGTGGGCGCGAAGAAATCTTCGACCACGACGGTGCGCTGATCGCTGACGAACCACCTTTCGGTGTCGACCGGACGGTAGCGGATGAAGCCGGACTCGGCTCCCGGATCGCCCGATACCGCGACATACGCGGGGCCCGAGGACGATTCGGTCCGCAGCCGCAAACTCTCCCACCACACGTCCGGGCGATCGATGGTTCCCGCCCGCGACGGACGATTCTCGGCGTAGATCCGCGGCAGGACGTCAAATGTTTGCGCAGTGTCGAGGAGGCGCACCGGGGCGCCGGGGCCGACGCCCGGTCGCAGCGCTGCCCGCGCCGTCTGAACCTCGACGGTTTGCGATGAACTCGCCACGCCGTAGCCGTAGCGCTCGTAGATCGTCGCCTCCGATGCGCGCAACGTTGCGACCACCTCACCCCGCGCCGCGATGTCGCGCAGCTGGTGATCCATGAGCGCGGTGGCGATGCCTTTGCGCGTGAACGACGGCAGCACACCGATGTGGGAGACGGCGGCGTGGCCGACGACCGCCCCGCCGGGAAGGGTCAGCCCGCTCGTCACGGCGTCCGCGGTGCCGACGAGTTGTCGTGCGGCGAACGCCCCGACGGTGCGCCCGGGCTCGAGCAGCTTGCTGATCTGGCCGGGCTGCAAATTCGGCAGCGGAGGGAAGCCGACCATCGCCGTGCGAAACAGGTTGGCCGCGGCGACGAGGTCGTCCTCACTGTCGAGGACGCGGATCTCGTAGGTCATCCGGCCATCATGTCTCGCAGCGCGGGTTAACGGATCGGCAGCCCCGTCAACGCCCGCGAGATCACCAGTCGCTGAATCTCACTGGTCCCCTCGAAAATGGTGAAGATCTTCGCGTCGCGGTGCATCCGCTCCACCGGGTAGTCGCGGGTGTATCCATTACCGCCGAGGATCTGGATCGCCTCGTCGGTGACGTAGACCGCGGTCTCGCTTGCCACCAGCTTGGCCATCGACCCCTCGGCCGAGTCGAAGTTCTGGTTGTTGCGCGCCATCCAGCCGGCCCGCCACACCAGCAGGCGAGACGCGTCGATGCGGCTCTTCATGTCCGCCAGCTTGAAAGCCACCGCCTGGAATTCGCCGATCTTGCGCCCGAATTGCTCGCGCTGGCAGGCGTATTCGAGGGCGTACTCGTAGGCGGCCCGGGCCACGCCGATGGCCATCGCGCCGACGGTGGGCCGAGTTCGCTCGAAGGTCTTCATCGCCGCCTGGCCACCCGCGGAGGCGCCGGACTTGACCCGCGCGACGCGGGCCTCGAACTTCTCCCGGCCGCCGAGGATCGCGTCCTCGGGCAGACGCACGTTGTCGAGCACCACCTCGGCGGTATGCGAAGCGCGGATCCCATGCTTTTTGAACTTCTGCCCCTGGGCCAGACCCGGGGTGTCCGGCCCGATGACGAAGGTGGCCTGGCCGCGCGCGCCGAGCTCGGGATAGACCGACGCCACCACGATGTGCACGTTGGCGATGCCGCCGTTGGTCGCCCAGGTCTTGGTGCCGTTGAGGACCCACTCGCCGGCCGCCTCGTCGTAGTGCGCACGACTCCGGATGGCGCCGACGTCGGACCCCGCGTCGGGTTCCGACGAGCAGAACGCGCCGAGCTTGGGATCCTCAGGCGTGCCGAACATTTCGGGCAGCCAGCGGCCCAGCTGTTCGGGAGTTCCGTTGCCCGCCAAGGCCGCCGCGGCCAACCCGGTGCCGAGGATGGACAGCGCGATACCCGCGTCGCCCCAGAACATCTCCTCGAACGTGGTCAGAAATCCCAGCCCGGTCGGCTCGGCGGCCTGCTGCGCGAAGAAATCGGGGGAGTAGAGGCCCACCTTGGCGGCCTCCTGGATCACGGGCCATGGGGTCTCTTCGCGTTCGTCCCATTCGGCCGCGGCGGGCCGGATGACTTCGCTGGCGAACTTGTGCACCCAGTCTCGGACCTCGATGACGTCGTCGCTCAGTTGTAGTGAAAAGGTCACGGCTTGCTCCTGAAATATGTTGTGGTCAACGGTTTTTGCGGTTCGTGTATTGCGCTAGGACGCTGACCGTCTGGTTGACCCAGGCCTCGAAGTAACGGTCGTCGTCGATGTTTCCGGGAGAACGGCCGGTCAGGGCCTGCAGCGTTGCGGCGTAGGAAAGCGACCCGATTGCCACGGCCGCGGCCGCCTCGGGGTCCGGGATACAGGTGCGGCCGGAGCGATTTGACGCCGCCAATTCGTCGGCGAAGCGCTGGTAGGCGTTGTCGGTGATGACCTGCCACGTCTTTTTCTCGAGATCGCCGACCTCGGCGGGCTCGCGCAACATGACCTTGAGCAGATCCTCGCTTTCGCGCAGGTTGCTCCAGATCAGCTCGCCCGCCGTGCGCACCGCCTCCTCGACGCTGCCCGACTGCCCGGCGTCGTACTGCTCTCGCGCGGCCACGATGCTGTCGATCCGGTACGCGACGGCGGCCTCCAGCAGCTCACGCTTCGAGCCGAAGTGCTTGTAGAGCGCACCCGAACCCGGGGCGAGGCCGGACGCGCGCTGAATGTCGGCCACCGAGGTCGCCGCGTACCCCTTGGCGGCAAACAGCTTCAGCGCCTCGCCCAGCAGACGGTCGCGTCCCGATGGAGGCATGGTGAGAGAGTACTCACTCACCTAGTGCCGAGGCAAATGACCTCGTCAGCCGGCCCGGCGACGGCTAGCTCACCGAGAAACCACCGTGGATCGCGAGCGCCTTGCCACGCCATCCTTTCGCGCCGTACCGCCGTCGCTACTATCGTCCACGACATCGACCGGGCACTTCGCGGGCAATAGAGGGAGCCTGATATTCGCGTTTTTCGTCATATGCGGCTCCCGATGCGCGTGCTGTCGCTGCGCACGATCGTCATCGTGGCCGCGCTATCGGTGATGACCCTCGTCGTCCTCCTCGGCCTGTGGGTGTGGATCGGCGTCACCAACGACCAGTACAGCCAGCTCGACCGCCGGCTGGATTCGGTGACCAGCCTCGGTGATATCAATTCGCTGCTTAACAGCGCACAGCTCACCAACCCCGATCGGCCCATGCCGGATGGAAACCTGGTGCGCACCGCGCGCATCGGGGATACGACCGTGTCGGTGCCGGGCAATATCGTCCTGCCCCAACTCCCGAACGGATACGCCAACACGACCATCAACGGCGTGCAATACCGGGTCCGCACCTTCACCGCGGGCCCGGCATCGATCGCGCTTGCGGCGCCGTTGGCCGAAGCTCAACATCGCATCGACGAACTGCACCTGAGGGTGTTGTTGATCTGTTCGGGCGTCATCGGCGGGACGATCCTTGTCGGCTGGGTGATCTCGTTGATCATGGTCAATCCTTTTCTGTTGCTCGCCCAGCAGGCCCGCGCCATCAATGCCCAATCCAGCCCCGACGAGGTTCAGGTCCGCGGCGTTCGGGAGGCGGTGGAGATCGCCGAAGCGGTCGAGGGCATGCTGGCCCGCATCGGCAACGAGCAGCAGCGCACGAAGGCGGCGCTCGAATCGGCCCGCGATTTCGCCGCCGTCGCCTCCCACGAACTGCGCACTCCACTGACCGCCATGCGCACCAACCTGGAGGTGCTGTCCACCTTGGAGTTGGGCGCCGAACAGCGCAAAGAGGTGATCAGCGACGTCATACGCACCCAGAGCCGGATCGAGGCCACCCTGACGGCACTCGAACGACTGGCCCAGGGCGATCTGACCACCGTCGATGACTTCGTTCCGTTCGACATCACCGAACTACTGGACCGGGCCGCACACGACGCGCTGCGCATCTACCCAGGCCTGCAGGTATCGCTGGTGCCCTCGCCCACAGTGCTGATGGTCGGGTTGCCCACGGGCCTGCGACTAGTGATCGACAACGCCATCGCCAACGCCGTCAAGCACGGTAGCGCCACCGAAATCCAGCTCAACCTAACCAGTTCCGGCGACGGCGTGGAAATCGCCATCGACGACAACGGCACCGGCATTCCCGAAGAAGAGCGCGCCGCGGTGTTCGAACGCTTCTCCCGCGGGTCGACGGCGTCGCGCTCTGGGTCCGGATTGGGGCTGGCGCTCGTCGCCCAGCAGGCCGAATTGCATGGCGGCAAAGCGTCTTTGCACGCGAGCCCGTTGGGTGGGACACGACTTCTCGTGACGTTGGCGGGTGACGGGCGGGGTCCGGCCTAGAGCGAATATGCTTCGGGCGCAATAGTTACGACTATGTAACAGCGCATTTGAGTGCGGCGATTCGCCGCAAATAGACGAACCAAAAGATTTGCATTCGCTATGCGCACGGCTTGCCGAGTTGCCGCCCGCGCGGCGCGCCACCTACCTTCGAACCGGGGAGTCAGCCGTTTCAGTGCAGGCCATGAACTCTTCGCGCCTGTTGTAATCACCAGTGCGCCAAGCATTTACAGTGCAGTCCGCGTCAGGAAGGACCGATGCAGCACACCGACGAGGTCGCCCAACCGGTCGTCGAAGACGAACCCGTAGGACGCCGGTTGAGACAGATTGTTCGCTACGACGTGCCGTCGTCGCTGGTGGTTTTCCTAGTAGCGCTCCCGCTGTCGTTGGGTATCGCGATCGCTTCTAACGCGCCGGTGCTTGCCGGCTTGATCGCCGCGATAGTGGGGGGAATCGTTGCCGGCGCGATAGGGGGGTCCGCGCTTCAGGTCAGCGGTCCAGCCGCGGGGCTGACGGTCATCGTGGCCGACCTGATCGCTGAGTTCGGCTGGGGTGTCACGTGTTTGATTACCGCGGCGGCCGGCGTCTTGCAGGTGTTGTTGGGGCTCAGCCGCGTTGCGCGTGCCGCGCTCGCTATCTCGCCGGTCGTCGTGCACGCGATGCTGGCCGGTATCGGAATCACGATCGCGCTGCAACAAACGCACGTGTTACTCGGCGGCGAATCCAAAAGCTCGGCGTGGGCCAACGTCAGTGGCCTACCATCGCAGATTCTCGGTGCGCACCGGCCGGGCGTCATTCTCGGCGTACTCGTGATCGCAATTCTGGTCGCATGGCGTTGGGCTCCACCCCGACTGGCCCGCATCCCCGGACCGTTGGTCGCCATCGTGACGGTGACCATCGTTTCGGTGGTTTTGCCGTTCGACGTGCCCCGCATCGAACTCGAGGGTTCGGTCCTTGAGGCATTGCAACTCCCGACGCTGCCTCACGGAAACTGGGGAGCCGTCGCAATCGGCGTCATCACCGTCACGCTCATCACCAGCGTGCAGAGCCTGCTCACCGCCGTTTCGATCGACCGGATGCACAATGGGCCGCGCACCGACTTCGACCGCGAGCTGATCGGTCAGGGCGCGGCCAACCTGGTGTCGGGCGCAATCGGCGGCCTAGCTATAGCCGGGGTAATCGTCCGTAGCGCGGCCAACGTCAACGCGGGCGCGAAGACCCGCGCCTCGACGATCCTGCACGGAGTCTGGGTCCTCCTGTTCGCCTTGCCGTTCGCGGAGGTGGTCGAGCAGATTCCCACGGCGGCGCTGGCCGGCTTGCTCATCGTCATCGGGATCGAGCTGCTCAAGCCCGCGCACGTCGAGAACGCCCTTCGCAACGGGGACATCGCCGTCTACCTCGTGACCGCGGTGTGCGTCGTCTTTCTCAACCTGCTGCACGGCGTGCTGATCGGGCTCATCGTGGCCATCGTCCTGACCGGTTGGCGGGTGATACGGGCGCGGGTGGAGGCCGAGCCGGTGGGTGAAGAGTGGCGCGTGGTCATCGAGGGAGCATGCACGTTCCTGACCCTGCCGCGGCTAACCGGTGTGCTGGCGTCCGTCCCCGAGCGCACCACGGTCACCGTCCATCTCTTAGTCAACTACCTCGATCACGCTGCGCATCAGGCGATTTCAGACTGGCAGCGACAGCACCACGCCACGGGCGGAACGGTCCAGATCGACGGCGAGGTCGCAACGGGCCGGCGCGCTCATCGCATGCCGGTCACGTCAACGAAGAGTAGCCGCGACCGCATCCACCTGAGCTTGGTGCAGCAGGATAAGTGTCAGCTACCTTGACATATATCAGCCTGGTTGATACGAATGGAGCGATGTCTGATCCGAAACCGCCCGCCTGGCTCAAGCCGGTCAACAAGGTCATGATGGCCATGCACAGAGCCGGAATCGCGCCTGGGCCGGTGCGGGTGCTGACCGTGCCGGGCCGCAAATCGGGTGAACCGCGCAGCACGCCCGCGACTCCCTTCACGCTGCACGACGGCCTCTACGTCGTCGGTGGGTATGCGAACGCGGATTGGGTGCTCAACGCTCGCGCCGCCGGCGCAGGGACCGTCACCCGGGGCCGCAGGGCGCAGCGCGTCAGCTTCGTCGAACTCAGCGCGGAGCAGGCCCGGCCGGTATTGCGCGCGTTTCCGGAAAAGGTACCGAGGGGGGTCGGCTTCTTTAAGCGCGCAGGACTGGTCAGCCGGGGATCCGCCGACGAGTTCGAGGCCCTCGCGGGTCGATGCGCGGTTTTCAGACTCGAGCCAAACTAGCTCCGGAGGAAGGCGCTGTGGCCGCGCTGACCGTGCGATCGACGGCGGACAGTTTTACAGCGGCGTGGCCTGTTGGGCCAGGTTCAACAAGACGTAGGCAACGCAGAAAAGGAAGTTCAACACGACCAGAACCAGGCCCGCGAACAACAGCGACCGGGTGCCGTGCCGCTGCAGGCGCTTCAGCTTCGCGGCCCGCGTTTGACGATTCAGCTGTGACGCGATCAAAGCGAACCTGACGTCGGTCACTTCGTCGTCCGAGCCGGGCATGCCCGCCAGCATCTGCTGCAGCCGGTCCGGCCGCGTTCTGACGCCCACCTGCGCGAAGCGCTTGCACAGCCGCCGGGCCCCCCTGCGGCCGACAATCTGGTACTGCATCTCTAGCCGATGTGATAGCCGCCCCCACTCGCCACCGCACGGGTTCGACGGGATCGCCACAGCCGGATTCTAATTCGCTCGGGGGCTATTTCGAAGGCTCCGCGCCAATTACTTCACCGCGATCCGCGGACGCCGTCGCGGCGATCCGCTCGGCCTCGGGCAGGTCGAGGTAGCGCTCGAGATTGCGATGCATGTTGATCACCCGCCGCTCCTCGCCCGAGAGGACCAAGTGGGTGAAGCCGGGTTGGTGCAAGCCGCGCTGCAAGCCCGGCAGCACGCGGATGTCCTGCGTTAGAACCAGGCCGGGCTCGGCATCGCCGGCGCTCATGCGGACGTCCGTCGGCTTGTTGCGCGCCGCGCCCGGCGCCATCCGCGTCATCAAGAACATGACGAACTCGCCGTGGTCCGGGTCCGGCCCGGGTCGCGAGCACATGATGGTCAGGTGGTCGGCGTTGGCCAGCAGCGTCATGTTGGGGAACACGTTGTACTGGTGCAGCCGAGTGATCCGGTCGGTGTCGGCCCAGTCGAGATCGACACCGCGGGATGCCGCGAACGCCCGCGTGCGTGCCGCGATCAGGTCCTGCACCGTCTGTCCGGGCTGGAGTTCATCGGCGGGGAAGGGCGTGCCTTCGGCCGCGCCCATGAGCGCGCCCTGCGTGTAAACGTAGGCGTCCCAAACCTCTTCATCGCTCAATGCGCCGTCGAAGCGCGGACTTTGCACACCGTAGGGCTGATCGGACTTGCCGGTATGACCCCAGATCTGCTGTGGCGCATGGATGTCGTCGACGCAGCGCAGCAGTTCGGGATGCAGCGTCTGAATGTGATACGTCTCGCTGTAGCCGTCGGCAATCGTCTTCCAGTTGGCGTCGACCTCGACGGTGAGGGTGGCGTAGCAGCGGAAGTCGCCCAGGTTGCACCAGGCGATGTCGTCGGGCACCGACTCCAGGTAGTCGATCAGCGGTATCGCGTTGACGTCGAGGTTGACGAAGACGAGGCCCTCCCAGGTATCGACCCTGGCCGGTATCAACGGGAAGTCCGACATGCGCAGCGCGCCGAATCCCTTGCGGTTGGGCACCCGCTTGAGCGCGCCGGCGAGGTCCCACGTCCAGCCGTGATAGCCGCACTTCAGCTCGCGCAGTCCGGAACCCGAGCCGGCGCAGATCGAGTTGCCGCGATGGCGACAGACGTTCTGGAAGGCGCGGAGCACACCGTCGTCACCGCGGACGATCAGTACTCCGTACGGCCCGCAGCGGTAGTCGAAATAGTCGCCCGGCTCCGCGACGTGGTCGAGCATGCAGGCGACCTGCCAGACTTTCGGCCACATCCGTTCGATCTCGAGCGCGGCGAAGGCCGGAGAGTAGTAACGCTCGGCCGGCACCAGGGTCGGGCCTTCCGGCGGGATGCCGATCGCATCCTCGTCGCGGGTGCGGGCCGGGTTGCCGGCGACCACTTTCACGCGCCGGGCCCTAGCGCGCTCCCCGAACCAGGCGACCGGGACGGGCGCCGGTGTCGACGTCGTGGCGCCGGGTCACCGTTCCGCTGACGATCGTGGCCGCGTATCCGGTCGCGCCCTGCAGGATGCGGTGCCCGCCGGCGGGCAGGTCGAAGGCCATCGCCGCGGGGTGCAACCTCAGCGCGTCCAGGTCGATCACGTTGATGTCGGCCTTCTTGCCGGGCTCGATCGTGCCACGATCGGTGAGTCCGAAAAGGTGTGCGGTATCGCGGGATTGCTTGCGGATCACGTATTCCAACGGCAACTTCTCGCCCCGGCTGCGGTCGCGCGCCCAGTGCGTCAGCAGGAACGTCGGGTAGGAGGCGTCGCAGATCATCCCGCAGTGCGCGCCGCCGTCGGAGAGCCCCAGCACCCCGGCGGGATGCAACAACATCTCCCGGATCGCCTCGCAGTTGCCCTCGGCGTAGTTGAACAGCGGCAGCATCAGCATGGCGGTCGCGTTCCGCTCGAGCATCAGGTCGTACAGGGTCGACAGCGGGTCCTCGCCGCGAGCTGTGGCGATCGCCGCGACGGTGCGGTCGGGGGTGGGCTCGTAGTCGGGCGGGTCGCCGAGCGCGTAGAGGCGGTGCAGGGAGTGCTGCACCAGGGCGAACATGCCGTCGAACAGCAGGGTGGGGTCGGCGGGCAGGTCGTCCTCCGACAGGATCGCGGCCTTCACCGCGGGATCGGCCAGGCGCTGGGCGAGTTCCTCGCGGCCGCACTCGGCCTGCAGCCGGCGATAGGTGGGCCGGTGGCTGAAACCGTGATGGCCCTGGAAACCGATCATCATGCCGAACGGGCGCGCCGCGACCTGTGGGTGCAACCGGCTGCCCGCGGCGTGCGCGTCCGCGGAGAGGTCCAGCATTTCGCGCCACAGTTTCGGATCGGCGTCCACCTGGATCAGGGCGAACGACACCGGCCGGTCGATCTCGGCGCCCAACCGCCGCATCCAGTCCAGTTCCTTCTTCGGGGCAACGATGTCCTCGCCCGCGGATCCCTGCGGGGCCAGCTCGAACACCGCCTGACCGCCGGCGGCCATGGCGCGGCCCAGGCCGAACAATTCTTCCTCGGCCGCGAATGTTCCGGGCACGGGTTCGCCGTCCATCGCACGGTGGCCCATCGTGCGCGACGTGGAGAATCCCAGCGCACCGGCTTCGATCGCCTCTGTGACCAGCCGGCCCATCGCCTCGATGTCGTCGGGGGTGGCCGGCTCGTTGCGGGCGCCCCGCTCACCCATCGCGTAGGCGCGGATGGCGCCGTGGGCTACCTGACTCCCGACGTCGATCGCGAACTTCTGCTTGCCGATCGCGTCGAGATATTCGGGATAGGTCTCCCAGCCCCAGGTGATGCCCTCGGTCAGCGCGGTGCCGGGGATGTCCTCCACGCCCTCCATCAACTCGATCAGCCACTGCTCGGTGCCGGGCCGCACCGGCGCGAAGCCGACGCCGCAGTTGCCGGTCACAATCGTGGTGACGCCGTGGCCGCTGGACGGCTCCAGCAGGCTGTCCCAGCTCACCTGGCCGTCGTAGTGGGTGTGGATGTCGACGAAGCCAGGGGCCACGACATGACCTGTCGCGTCGATGGTTTCGGCGGCCTCACCGCCCATTTCGGCGTCGCTGTGTCCGCGGCGGACGACGTCGACGATCACGCCATCCTTGATGCCGATGTCGGCGCGAAAGCGATCCGCGCCGGTGCCATCGACGACGGTGCCACCGGTGATCTTGAGGTCGAACACGAAACTCTCCTTCTCGTCGCCATGCGTTGCGAGTGAGATGTGCGGGTATTTCGCTACTCGAAGTAGCGTAACTCCTCCGGCGGCTATGGCAATAGGTTCGGCCGAATTTCGCCGCGGCTACAGGGAACGCTTCAGCGCCGCGACGGTGTCCAGGTCGTCGAGCGCCGCGACCCCGCGTCGGAGTCCTTCCATCGCGATGCCCTCGACCTGCATTCCGCCCATTCCGGCAGTGATCAGGGGGGCGACATATGCGTACAGCGCGCCCTGGCGGTACCGCAGCCACAGGTCGTCGCGGTCCAGGCCGGGTCCCCCGGCGGCCGCGAGCGCACGACGGTAGTCGTCGAGCAGCTCGCGCTGGGTCGCGCGGCGGTCTTCCGGCGTCAGGCTGGTGATCAGGGTGTAGGCCAGTTCGCGCGAGGGGTGTCCGCGCCGCACGGCCTGCCAGTCCAGCAGTCCCGCCTTGCCGCCGTAGAAGTACATGTTGCCCGGATGCGCGTCGCCGTGCATGACCGTATGCGGGGGAGTGTCGATGGCCGCGGCGACGGCACGGTAGTTGTCGGCGATGAAGCGGCCATTCTCGACGGGGATGTCGGTGCGATCGGCGAGGCGTTTGATCGACGCGTGCATCAGAGAACCGGTCAGCAGGGACGTCACGTCGCCCGACGGCGTGTAGAGCCATCCCAGCGGGCCGCGCCCGTTGCGGGGCAGGCGATGCCAGAAGGTGGCGTGCAACTCGGCCAGCAATTCGACGATGAGGCTGGCCTGGTCGGGGGAGAGCGGGTGCAACGTGTCGGGGAATTCACACGACTCGGCCGGGAGGTCTTCCAGGACCAACAGATAGCGGCCCGTCCAGGGGTCGAATGCGGCGCCGTAGCACTCGGGCACGCCGGTCAGTTCCGGTGCGAGGTGGTTGTAGAAACGCACCTCGGTGTGCCCGAGCCTGCCGAGTTCACCCATCAAACGGGTGGCGGCGGTCTGTGCCGCGAGCTTGACGAACACCGACTCGGGTACGTCTTTGCCGGTCAGCACCAACCGCGCCCGCGACGACGTCCCCGCGTCGCTGCCCAGGACAGGCACCGACCTGACGGTCTTGGCCATGATCTTGGACAGGACCGAGGCGTCGACGTCGTCGACCGTGCGGGGTAACCCCAACCGGCCTGCGACTACCGCGTCCGCGGTCACCCGGCCCAGGCCGCGGCCCAGATGGGCGGCCAGGCCCACGGCGGAGAAGGCCTGTCCCACAGCGTCTTTCATGTCGTACCGTCCTGATTCGGGCGCCGATCAGTGTCGCGGAGCGCTCGACCAGCGCCGTCAGACAAAAATAACCGGACGTCTGGGCATCAGACAATACCCGATTATTGTCTGATTGGTGGAACCAGGGCGCGCACCACGAACTGCTCGACGAATTCACGTTTGTCGGCCGAGGGACGGCGCCGCCACGCGGGCGCCAGCAAAAACAATGTGGCCGTGTGCAGCCACTGGACGATCGACCGGGCCTCGAGATCGTCGTAGAGACGGCCCGCCCGCTTCCATCGAGTCAGCAACGGCTCGTAGTGCCGCAGCAGTAACTCCACGATCGGTTCCGACCCCTTCTCCAGGGCGGTGGCCACGGCGGTGCTCTCGGCCGCGAACAGCGCTTCGTTCAGCGGATTGCCATCCACCGACTCGACGCGGGCCAGCACCATCTCGGGCACCGACCGAACCGGGTCGTCGGGAGCGGGCAGCGAGCGCACGAGTTCACCGAGCGCGTTGTCGATGCGCATCAGCAGCAGGCCCAGCAGGACGTCGTCGCGGCCCGGGAAGTACCGGTACACCGTCGACCGCGACACCCCGGCTTCGTCCGCCACCTCGCCCACCCGGAACTGAGTGCTGCCGCGGCGCACGATGCAGCGGCCGGCGGCGTCCAGGATGCGCCGGCGGGCCTCCTCGTCATCGAGGATCGCGCGGTCGTCGCCCCACCAGCGGCTCGGTTCCATGGCGCCGATGTTACGGGATGCGTTGTTGCTGGCCTTTCTATCGTCGAATCCCATTGCAGCGCAGGCGATTACCTGACCTAGAAGGTGACTAATGGGCCACTCCGCCGCGGACGAAACCATCTCCTACCTTATTCGCCGCGTTGCCGCACGGCACGATGGTGTTGACCGCCGGCTACGGCAAGGTGGCCTCGTTCTCGCGCGGGCCAGATGACATCTAGCTGAACTTTGCCGCACCGAGCACCCGCACGTTGAACGAAGTCCGGCGCCGCACCGTAGCCTCCACCGGGAAAGCACCGAAAGGACGGTGGGCATGGAAACCGGTGACCAGGAAGGCGAGCGGGACGACAACCCCGCCGAAGCCAAGCCCACCCGCGTCGGCGCGCTGACCCGGCGGAGCGCGCTGCTCGGGATGGGTGCGGTCGCCGGTTTCGCCGCGGTGGACGTCGGCGGCTTTGCCTATGCCGGTGGCTGGCTCCGGCCGGGCGCGCAACTCACGCCTTCAGGGTTCGCCGATCGCTTCGAACATGTCTACGGCCACCACGACGGGTTTCGGCGCAACCATGCCAAAGGGCTGTCCGCCACAGGATCTTTCGCGAGCACGGGTGCCGGCGCGGCCATCTGCCGCGCGGCGGTCTTCGCGCGGGGCAGCGTTCCGGTGATCGGTCGGTTTTCGCTGTCCGGCGGCCTGCCGGATCAGGCCGACAAGCCCGACACGGTCCGCGGACTGGGGCTGCTTTTCCAGACTCCCAACGGCCAGCAGTGGCGCACGGCGATGGTCAACATTCCCGTTTTCGCCGACAGCACCCCGCAGGGGTTTTACGAGCGGTTGCTCGCGTCCAGGCTCGTGCCCGGCACCGGCAAGCCCGACCCGCAGGCGATGGCCCAATTCCTCGACCGCCACCCCGAGACCGTCGCGGCCATGAAGATCATCAAGCAGTCGCCACCGAGCGCGGGATTCGCGGACAGCACGTTCTACGGTCTGAATGCCTTTCACTTCACCAACCGCGCGGGCGCGACCGTTCCCGTGCGCTGGTCCGCCGTTCCGCTGGAAGCCGGCGTGGCAAATGCCCCGGCGCGGTCGGGCGGAAAGGACTACCTGTTCGACGACCTCATCGGGGCGTTGGCGCTGCGGCCATTGAACTGGCGGCTGGTGCTCACGATCGGCGAGCCCGGGGATCCGACGAACGACGCCACCAAACCCTGGCCGCAATCGCGACGCTCCATCGACGCCGGCACCATCACGATCACCGCGGTGGCGACCGAGGAGGCGGGCAACGCCCGGGATATCAACTTCGACCCGCTGGTGTTGCCCGACGGCATCGCGGCCTCCGACGACCCGTTGCTTGCCGCGAGATCGGCGGTTTACGCGCGCTCCTTCACCCGCCGCGCCGAGGAACCCAAGTCGGCCAGTGAGGTCAACGTTGGTCGGGTCCTCCCATGACCGACGAGACGAACGAAACACCCGCCGCCCGTGGGCGTTTCGCCCTCCCCTCCCGAATCTTGCACTGGCTGATGGCGCCCATGGTCATCGCGCAGCTGCTCATCGGGGTGACCATGATCGCTTCGCTGAGCTACTACCCGCTGCTCCTTGCCATACACCGCCCGCTGGGGCTGCTGATCCTGATCTTCGCCGTGGTGCGCCTGGCGAACCGGCTCACCCACCGGCTCCCGCCCTTCCTGGCCACCATGGGCCCCACCGAGCGCCGCATCGCGTCGTGGTCGGAGTACCTGCTCTATGCCCTGCTACTCATCCAGCCCCTGATCGGGTGGGCCATGCTCTCCGCGGCGCGGTTTCCCGTCGGCATGGTTGGGCCATTTCAGCTGCCCGCCATCGCGCCACACAACATCGACGTCTATGCGGTGCTTCGGCAGGCCCACAACGTCGTCGCCCTGCTGCTTTTCCTGACCTTCACCGCTCACGTCTGCGCGGTGCTGTTTCACACACTCGTTCTCCGCGACGGACTTCTCGACCGCATGGCGCTGTGGCCGGGCAAAACTGCGTCGCCAGAGCGGGAGGCAACCGAGGCCTGACCACCGCCTGTCCGGGCTGTGGCCGGCCGAAATATGATCGACACGATTCGAGGCTGATTGCGCACCGTGACGAAAGGGGTGCGACGACCACAAGGGAGTGGAGAATTCCATGCCGAACGAAAAGCAAGCAGACAGGATGACGTCGGGCAAGGGATTCGTCGCAGCGCTCGACCAGAGCGGTGGGTCGACGCCGAAGGCGTTGCGCCTGTATGGCATCGGTGAGGACGCCTATTCCTCCGAGAAAGAGATGTTCGACCTCATCCACGAGATGCGCTCGCGGATCATCACCTCCCCGGCATTCACCGGTGACCGGGTACTGGCGGCGATTCTGTTCGAGCAGACCATGGACCGCGACATCGAGGGCAAGCCGTCGACCACCTACCTGTGGGAGACCAAGGGCGTGGTGCCCATCCTCAAGATCGACAAGGGGCTGGCCGAGGCCTCCGATGAAGTGCAGCTGATGAAGCCGATGCCGGGGCTGGACGAGCTACTGGACCGGGCCGCGGGCAAGGGCGTCTTCGGCACCAAAGAACGCTCGGTGATCGGCGGCGCCAACGCCGAGGGCATCGCCGCGGTGGTCGCCCAGCAATTCGAGGTGGCCCACCAGGTGCTGTCGCACGGACTGGTGCCCATCATCGAACCCGAAGTCACTATCTCGATCGCGGACAAGGCGCAGGCCGAGGACATCCTGCGCGACGAAATCACCAAGCAACTCGAAACCGTTCCGGACGGACAGCGGGTGATGCTCAAGCTCAGCCTGCCCAGCGCGGTCAACCACTACCGCCCGTTGGTCGAACATCCGCGGGTGATGCGGGTGCTGGCACTCTCGGGCGGCTACTCCCGCGAGGAGGCCAACAAGCTGCTCGCGCAGAACACCGGGGTGATCGCCAGCTTCAGCCGCGCGCTGACCGAGGGGCTCACCGCGGACCAGTCCGACGAGCAGTTCAACGCCACGCTGGACACGGCGATCCAATCGATCTACGACGCCTCGGTCGCCGGCTGAGACTGTTCCCTACCGCAACTCTTCGGTCGGCACGCCGTAGCGGTCCTGGTAGGCACGCACCCGTTCCCGCACCTCGCCGGCGTCCAGACCGGTATCCGACCAGGTGTAGCGACCCCGTCCACCGTCCCCGGGATGAGCCGAAAGAAACTCGCGCATCTTGTGTGCGGCCTCCGGTTTCAGCTCGCGGCCCAGCCTCCGATAGATGTCGTTGATCGTGGTCCACGGGTCGTTCATGAAATCGGTGAACAGCACGTCGATCACCCGGCCCGCGGGCACCGCGCCGCCGTCGCGCAGCGTCATCCCCCGATCGAGGCCGACGACGATCTCTTCGTAGGACTGCGCCGCGCACTCGGCGATGTTGGACTCGTCGCTGCACATCCGTCGCAGGTGGTGGGTCAGCGCGGCGATCGACGAGATGACGTTGAGCGGATCGCGGTGCGTCTGCACGATCAGCGCGTCGGGGTATTCGGTCAGCAGCGCATCCAACTGCCACAGATGCGCGGGCGACTTCAGCAGCCACTGACCGGGAACGCCAGACTGCAGGTGCTGCAGGAAGATTCGATGGAAGCGGTACGCACCGGCGTAGTCGGCGTCATAGAGAAGCCAGTGCGAGTAGCTCGGCAGGCGGTACTGCACCGGAAAGATCATGCTGGTGAATTCGCTCGCCGTGATGCGGACGCACTCCTGCCCGACCAGGGCGCCCATCGGGTGAAATGCGAGGAAGCCCGGAACGATCTGCTCGGAGAGCTCGATGCTGGCTTGCACCTGCGCGATGCGTGGATCGGTGTGATACGTCTCGGGCTGCGGTACCGGGCAGGGCTCGTCGACCTCCCAGGTCAGCGGGGCACGAAGCTCGGGATCCTGGGCGAGCAGGTCGTACAGGATCGTGGTTCCCGAGCGGGGTTGGCCGACGATGAAGATCGGCTGGGTGATTGGCTCGCGGGCGATCTCAGGGTGTTTCGTGCGCCACGCGATCACGCCGAGCCGATTCTTCAGGGCGCGCATCACATCCAGGCAGGCGATCTCGACACCGAGGTCCGAAAGCCGCGCCTCGTTGATCAGCGCGTCGGTGAGACGATCCAGCCCGGGCCGCCAGCCGTCCGCGCCGAAGTCGTCGCTGCCCGCTTCTTCGCAGGCGGCGGCGATGAGCCGGTCCGGGTCGAACTTCTCCTTCAGCATCATGTCCGTTCCCCCTGCCGGCGCACCGTCACCGCGATGTCGGGCGGATTGGGGTTGTCGAGCCAGCGCAGCACCACGAATCCGCGATGCCGCCCACCGGTGTCGAGCCAGTGGCCAAAACCGAAGTCCTGTGCGGAGATCGCGATGCGCACGCGCCCGTCCGCGTCCGGTCGCACCCCCCGGTTGGTCACCGAGCTGTGCCGCCGACGTGGCTCCAGGCACTCATGCCACACGTTTTCCAGCGTGACGTTCCAGTACCTGGTATCGGGTGGCGCGATGTCGAGCACCAGCGCCTCGCCGGGATCGAGCCGAAACGTGCCCATCATGTACAGGTTGTCCGGGGTGGTATCGGCCGCACCTAGGTCCGCGGCCTCTGCCGTCAGCAGCGTGTTGGGGCGCTCCAGCAGCTCGGGCTTGATGGTGCGGTGCAGCGTGACGAGCTTCATCAGCGTCCATGCCATCGCGGTGAATTGCTCGGCGAGTTCGTCGTCGGTCAGCGGAGCGAGCGGGCCGGGATCGAGCGCTTCGATCCGCAGGGTGGCCAGCTCCTCGGAGGCGCGGTCGGCGAGGTACTCCCGCACGACGACCGATGACGCGTCGTCGGGAATCTGCACCCACAACGCGCCACCGAGATCGGACGGTTCGTCCGCCGACAGGACGAGCGCAAATTCGCCCGACGTCAGGGCCAGGTCGGTGTCGCTGACGTAGTTGGACATCCGGCGCGGGGTAAGCCCGGTTCCGGCCAGGATCTGGAATCCGAGATAGGCGCTTGTGCCCCGGACGCCGGTGATCCGATAGCGCCGGTCGCCGCGGATCATCGCCAGGTAGTAATTGCCGTCGGGATTGGGGCCGCCGATCATTCGGTTGTCAGAGCACATGTCGAAGAACGACGGCCGGTCGAGGTCGGCCTCGACCGATAGTTGCGAGCACAACGACGATACCCGGGCAATTACCCGCAGCCCCTCGAGGAGCTCTCGCTGGGACTCGGCATCCTGGGTCACCACCTTGGTGACGTCGGCGAGCATCTGCTGGAAGAACTGCCACGCGGCGAGCGTCTTCGGGGCGGCGTCGGACGACGCCGGCGCCTCATTTAGCGTCATAGCTTCATACCTAGACCATGTCTCGCGCTCGCGCTGCCGATTCGGGTGGGTTGTCAGGGCCGGCGGCCGAGGGCCTCGACGACTATCCGGGTGGTCGTTTCTGCCCGCCGCCGCGAATAAGGTTGTGCGCCAGAGAGAATCGGATACACCACACCGCCCACAATGGCGTCGGCGGCAGAATCGGCCGTCACCTCGTCGAGGCCGTCGGCAAGAAGCCGGTTGCGGACGCTTTCGTGCAGCGGCGAGGAGAACCCGGCGCGCAATTTGACCGCCGTCTCCTCATGCTCCATGCCGGCGGCGGTCAGGGTGCGCAGCATGGCCGAGCCGCGGGCGGTGGTCAGGCTCGTGACAAGTTTTCGCACCCATCCCACGAGGTCCTCGGCCAGGTCGTCGGTGTGGTTCACCGAAGCCAGGATCCTGTCGGCGTCTTCGAGCATGACGTCGGCGACCAGCGCAGGGCGGCTGGGCCACCACCGATAGATGGTCTGCTTTCCCACACCGGCCCGCGCGGCGACCGCCTCGATGGTCAGGCCGTCGAATCCGCGCTCGAGAAGCAGTTCGCGCGTGGCGGTGACGATCGCCGTGCGGGATTTCTCGCTACGGCGCCGCGGCGCGAGATCGCTTGGCATGCGGTGATCCTCGCCTCTCACAGTCTCTCGGGGTCGGGCGCGCTTTACATATACCGACCCGCCCCGTAATCTGCCACAAGACGAGACGGTTCGTCTTGTAAGACGGAAGGATAGCAGTCTTCGATGCCGCTCGGACTTTCCCCGGAGCAGCAGGAACTCAGCGACGCGGTCGGCCGGTTCGCCGGCCGGCACGCCCCGATCTCTTCGACGCGCGACGAGTTCGATGCGCTGGCGGCCGGCAAGCTTCCCGGATGGTGGGATGCGTTGGTCGCCAATGGCTTCCACGCCGTTCACCTTCCGGAACACCTCGGCGGCCAGGGTGGACGGCTGATCGACGCCGCCTGCGTCCTGGAGTCGGCCGGCAAGGCGCTATTGCCCGGACCGCTGCTACCGACGGTGACGGCGGGGGCCGTCGCTATGCTGGCAGACCCCACGCCGCAGGCGGAATCGCTGCTGCGTGGCCTCGCATCCGGGACACCCGCCGCGCTCGTCCTGCCCGACAATGGCGACTTTCTCGCGCGCGCTGACGGCCCGCAATGGGTGGTCAGCGGGGCGTCCGGCGTGACGATGGGCGCGTGTGCGGCACGGCTGATCCTGATCGGCGCCCGCAGCCAGGACGGCGGGGTCGTGTGGGTTCTCGTTGATACCGGAAAGCCAACGGCAACAGTCGAATCCGTGCACGGCACCGACCTCGTCGCCGATGTCGGCACGCTGCGGCTCGCTGAGCATCGCGCGGAAGAGGCCGACGTGCTCACCGGCATCGACGTCGACCGCGCGGCGTGTGTCGCCCTGGGCCTCGTCGCCAGTGTGACGGCGGGTATCGGGCGGTGGTGCGTCGAGGTGGTCACCGCGCACCTGCGCACCCGAGAGCAATTCGGCAAGGTGATCGGAACCTTCCAGGCGTTGCAACACCACGCCGCGATGTTGTTGGTCAACAGCGAACTGGCCACCGCGGCGGCCTGGGACGCTGTGCGCGCCGTCGACGAATCGCTCGATCAGCACCGGCTCGCCGCGGCCGGCGCCGCCGTGATGGCGATCTCACCGGCGCCGGACCTGGTACTCGATTCGTTGACGATGTTCGGCGCCATCGGCTTCACCTGGGAACACGACCTGCACCTGTATTGGCGACGCGCCACGAGTCTGGCCGCATCGATCGGGCCGGCGAATCGTTGGGCCCGCCGTCTGGGCGAGCTGACGTGTACCCGGCAGCGTGACATGTCGGTCAACCTCGGCGACGCGGAATCGGAGTTCCGTTCCCGGGTGGCCGAAACCCTGGACGCCGCTTCGCAACTGCGCAACGACCAGCCTGGGCGCCAGGGCGACTACCCGGAATTCGAAACCGGTCCGCAGCGCACCACGATCGCCGAGGCCGGCCTGATTGCGCCGCACTGGCCGCCACCGTGGGGAGTCGACGCCAGCCCCTTGCAGCAGTTGATCATCGACGAGGAATTCGACAAGCGACGCGACCTGGTCCGGCCTTCGTTGGGCATCGCCGAGTGGATCCTTCCGTCGGTGCTGCGCGCCGCACCGAAAGACTTGCAGGAGAAGCTGATCCCGCCGACGCAGCGCGGCGAGATCGCCTGGTGCCAGCTGTTCAGTGAGCCGGGGGCCGGATCCGACCTGGCCGCGCTGGCGACGCGGGCGACCAAGGTCGACGGCGGCTGGAGCGTCAGCGGGCACAAGATCTGGACGTCGGCGGCGCACCGCGCGGATTTCGGGGCGCTGCTGGCGCGCACCGATCCGGCCGCGAGCAAGCACCGCGGCATCGGCTACTTCATTCTCGACATGCGATCGCCCGGGATCGAAGTCCAGCCGATCAAGACGGCCACCGGCGATGCGCACTTCAACGAGGTCTTCCTCAACGAGGTGTTCGTGCCCGACGACATGCTGCTGGGGGATCCGACCGACGGCTGGAATCTCGCGATCGCCACGATGGCCGAAGAGCGTTCGGCCATCAGCGGCTACGTCAAGTTCGACAGGGCGGCCGCCCTGCGGGTGCTCGCGGCGCAACCCGGACCCGACCGCGACGACGCACTGCGCGAGCTCGGCGAGCTCGACGCGTACACCAACGCCATCAAGGCCCTCGGCGTTCGCGAAACGATTCGGCTGCTGGACGGCCAAGCCTTAGGGCCAGCATCCAGCATCGCCAAGGTGGCAATGAACGTGCTGCTGCGGCGCACCTTTCAGGCCACGCTGCAGTTGACCGGGCAGACGGCGATGGTCGCCGATTCGGAACCCGCCGTCGTGCAGCCGTATCTGCACCTGCCCGCCGAATTGATCGGCGGCGGCACCCGGGAGATCCAGCTCAACATCATCGCCCAGATGATTCTCGGCCTGCCCCGAAAGTAGGACAGCACATGGGATTACGTGGAGACGCGGCGATCGTCGGGTATGTGGAACTCCCGCCCGAACGCCTGAACAAGGCTTCGCCGGCACCCTTCGTCCTCGAGCAATGGGCCGAACTCGCCGCGGCAGCGCTCGAGGATGCCGGATTGCCCGGCGAGGCCGTCAACGGGATCGTCGCATCACACCTGGCCGAGTCGGAGATCTTCGTGCCCTCCACGATCGCCGAATACCTGGGTGTGGGAGCGCGATTCGCCGAGCATGTCGACCTCGGAGGGGCCAGCGCCGCGGCCATGGTGTGGCGGGCGGCCGCGGCCGTCGAACTCGGCATCTGCGACGCCGTCCTGTGCGCGCTGCCCGCCCGCTACATCACGCCGTCGTCGAAGAAGAAGCCCAGGCCCATGATCGACGCGATGTTCTTCGGCTCGTCCAGCAACCAATACGGCTCTCCGCAAGCGGAATTCGAAATACCCTACGGCAATCTCGGCCAGAACGGCCCCTACGGCCAGGTGGCGCAACGCTACGCGGCGATCTACGGCTACGACGAGCGTGCGATGGCCAAGCTCGTGGTCGACACCCGCGTGAACGCCAACCACACCGAGGGCGCGATCTGGAAGGACAAACCGCTCACCATCGACGACGTGCTGGCCAGCCCGGTGATCGCCGACCCGTTGCACATGCTGGAAATCGTGATGCCGTGCGTCGGGGGCGCCGCCATCGTCGTCGCCAACGCCGACCTCGCGCGCCGGGCGCGGCATCGCCCGGTGTGGGTCAAGGGCTTCGGTGAGCACGTGCCGTTCAAGACCCCGACGTATGCCGCGGACCTACTGACCACGCCGATCGCCGCGGCCGCCGACACCGCCTTCGCCATGACCGAGCTGACGCGTGAGCAGATGGACATGGTGTCGATCTATGACTGCTACACCATCACCGTGTTGCTGTCGCTGGAGGATGCGGGCTTCTGCGAAAAGGGCAAGGGCATGGAGTTCGTCGCCAACCACGACCTGACCTTCCGCGGCGACTTTCCGCTCAACACCGCCGGCGGCCAACTCGGCTTCGGCCAAGCGGGATTGGCGGGCGGGATGCACCACGTCTGCGACGCCACCCGCCAGATCATGGGCCGCGCGGGCCCGGCGCAGGTCGCCGACTGCAACCGCGCCTTCGTGTCCGGCAACGGCGGCATCCTGTCCGAGCAGACGACGCTCATCCTGCAAGGGGACTGACGATGAAATTCGAACGCCCGATGCCCGTCAAAACGCCTACCACCGCGCCGTTTTGGGATGCGCTCGCCGACCATCGCATCGTCATCCAGTACTCGCCGTCGCTGCAGTCCTACGTGTTCTATCCGCGGGTGCGTGCGCCCCGCACGCTGGCCGACGACCTGGAATGGCGCGAGATCTCCGGAATGGGCACCTTGTACTCCTACACCGTGGCCCATCGGCCCGTCAGCCCGCACTTCGCAGACGCCGTGCCGCAGCTGCTCGCAATCGTCGAATGGGACGAGGGCCCAAGGTTTTCCACCGAGATGGTCAATGTCGATCCGGCCGATCTTCGGGTCGGAATGCGGGTGCGGCCGGTGTTCTTCGACTACCCCGAGCACGACGTGACGATGCTGCGTTACGAACCCGCAGCCTGACGCGCCGAGACGACTACATCTGCGCCCGCCGCCGAGCGTGCGGCCAGCCGCACGCTGGGGTACGACCGTGCGGCCAGCCGCACGCTCGGGCTGGGACCCTGAAGTTACATCTGCGCCCAGACGACCTTCGTCTGCAGGTAGGTCTCGAGACCCGCTTTGCCGGACTCGTAGCCCCAACCGGATTGCTTGTAACCGCCGAAGGGCATGGAGTGGTCGAACTGCATCTGGCAGTTCAGCCCCACGGTTCCGGCCTTGAGCCGCTTGGCAATTCGGTGGGCGCGGCCCAGATCGCGGGTCCAAGCGGTGGCGGCCAGGCCGTACGTGCTGTCGTTGGCCAGGGCCACCGCCTCGTCCTCGTCGTCGAACGGGATGACCGCGACGACCGGCCCGAAGATCTCCTCCTGGAACAGCCGGCTCGTAGTGGCGACGTTGGTCAGCACGGTGGGGCGCACGAAGTAACCCTTCCGGTCCACTCGCTCGCCCCCGGTAACGACCTCAACGCCGTCGGAGCGGCCCTGATCGAGATAGCCCAGGACGCGGGTGAGCTGCTTCTCGCTGATCAGCGGGCCGATCAAGCTGCCCTCGTCCTTGGGGCCGCCCTGCGGCAGTCCGTTCGCGACGTTCGCCAATTGCTCCAGGAACTGCTCGTAGATACCGCGCTGGACGAAGATGCGCGACCCGCACACACACGCCTGGCCGGAGTGGATGAAGGTGCCGAACGCCGCCATCGGGACGGCCTTGGACAGGTCGGCGTCGTCGAAGACCACCACCGGCGACTTCCCGCCGAGCTCCAGCGTCACCTTCTTCAGGTTGCTCGCACCCGCCGCGTGCACGATTGCCCGGCCGACCTCGGTCGATCCGGTGAAGGCGACCTTCTCGACGTCGGGGTGCGCGGTGATCGCCGCGCCCGCGGTGTGCCCATAGCCCAGCAGCAGGTTCGCCACCCCCTCGGGCACCCCGGCCTCGGTGAGGATGTTGTCCAGCACCAGCGCCGACAGTGGGGTCTCCTCGGCCGGCTTGACGACGCTGCTGCAGCCCGCCGCGAGGGCCGGGGCCAGCTTGGCGCAGAAATTGAAAACCGGTCCGTTCCACGGGAATATCAGCCCCACCACGCCGTACGGTTCCTTCAGGGTGTAGGCGTGCTGATGCGAGTCGATGCCGGTGAGGCCGCCGGTGTGCACGTCGGCGGCGATGCCCTCGATCTTGGTGCACCAGCCGGCGTAGTAACGGAAAAACTCGGAGCCGACGGTCACGGTTCCCTGCGCTTGCAGCGGGGTCATGCCCGCGTTGAGCGATTCGAGTTCGGCTAGCAGCTCCGCGTTCTGATCGATCAGCTCGCCGACGCGCCACAGGATTTTGGCCCGCTCGCTGGGCGGCTTGCTGTGCCAGACCCCCGACTCGAAGGACGCCTTCGCCCGGGCCACCGCGTCATCGACGGCTTCCGGCCCGCAGTCCTTGAACTCGGTGACCTGCTCCTCGGTGGCCGGATCGACGACCGCGATCGTCTCACCGGTACCGGGTCGTTCGCGGATCTCGTCGAGAACCGACTGCACCTTCATGGCCATCCCCTCGCGTCTTTGCGACCTGAAGCCCCGCCCGCATCCACGCACGGGACCTACCGGAAGTTACGCGCTTAACCTCCGGATGTCCAGCCCGGCTCCGGCAACCCTGCGCGTGACCAAATTCTTGCGAAACTCGCAGTTCACGTCGACTCGCGCACGATCAGGCGGGCGACGTCCGTTGGCTGCGGGGGCGCCGGGGCGGCATATCCCAATTCGGTCAGGACGGCGGCGATCGCGGCATCGGCGACGGCGGTCGGGTTGAACTCCACGGTGGTCAGCGGCGGAGAGCTCAGCGCCGCCATCGGCGTGGCGTCGATGCCCATCACGGCGAGGTCGGCCGGGCAGCGCAGGCCGGCGGCGCGGATCCCGTGCAGCACCAGGCAAGCGATCTCGTCGCTCTGCGCGCACACCGCGGTGACTCCGTCGCGCACCCAGCCAGTCGCCACCTCGACGGCATTGTCCTGGGTGACGTCGGCGACGGCGACCGACGGAAGGTCGCGCGCCAGGGCCGCGCCGGCCACGCCCTCGAGCCAGTAATCGCCCAGGAGGCGCCATCTGCGGTTGCCGGTGTACGCGAAAGCGATCCGCCGGTGGCCCCGTGATACCAGGTGCTCGACGCGTAGCTCGCCGACCGAGAGGTGCGGGTCTCCCAGGGCGGGCAGCGTCCCGACGTCGATGTGCGGGACGCCCGCCGCCTTCACCGCGTGCGCGGCCGCCTCGCTCAGCGGGAACAGGCTGGTGACCGCGGCCGGGTCGAGGTTCTCGATGGCCTCGACGACGTGGCGATCGTCTTCGGCCTCGAAGATCTGTAGCTGAAGCAGTCCGACGCGTGCCAGCTCGGTGGTCATCCGGCTGCCGGCCTGCATCGGCATGTCCCCGACCGCCACGTGCGGCAGCACGTAGAGCACCACGCCGCTCTTCCCCCGAGCGAGGTTGCGCGCCGCGAGGTTGGGACGGTAACCGAGGAGTTCGGCGGCGCGGTAGACCGCATCGCGGGTCGGCTCGGAGATTCTGCGTCCCTCGGCGTTGTTCAGTACGTAACTGACCGTCGCGGTCGACACCCCGGCCAGTCGCGCCACATCGGCGGTGGTGGGCCGCACGGGCTTGTCGACCAATGCATCACCTCTCGGGCCGGCCATGCCTCATGGTGGCACGCCACGCAAACAACATGGACTAATAGTCCAAGTCGGTAGCTGGCGCTATATTGCCCTACGCGGGCGCATGCCGAGGCGTTTGCCATTGTGGGACAGCTCTTGTCGGAGCGTGACCGGGCGCAGGACGACCGGCTGCCGCCGTTGACACTGTGACCAACACCATTGTCTACTAGTCACATCTCGATGCGCGAGGAGTCCGCCATGAACAAAGACGATCTGATCCTGATCAGCGTGGACGACCACATCGCCGAGCCGGCCGACATGTTCGACGCGCACGTGCCCGCGAAGTACAAGGATCGCGCCCCGCGCGTGGTCCTCGAGCCCGACGGCGTCCAGCAGTGGTACTACGGCGATATCCGCGGACGCAACATGGGCCTCAACGCCGTCGCGGGCAAACCCCGCGAGATGTACAACGTCGACGCCTGCAGTTACGACGAGATGCGTCCGGGCTGCTTCAACGTCGACGAACGGATTCGCGACATGAACGCCGGCGGGCAACTGGCCGGCTTGAACTTCCCGAACTTCACCGGCTTCTCGGGCCAGGTGCTCAACCAGGGCCCCGACCGCGACATCAACCTGCTGATGATCAAGGCCTACAACGACTGGCACATCGACGAATGGTGCGCGGCGTACCCGGGACGGTTCATCCCCTGCGGCATCCTGCCGCTATACGACGTGGCCGAAGCGGCCAAGGAAGTCAAGCGGCTCGCGGACAAGGGCTGTCACGCGGTGACGTTTTCCGAGAATCCAGAGGCCTTGGAAATGCCCAGCATTCACACCAAATACTGGTACCCATTGTTCGAGGCCGTCTGTGAGAACAGCACCGTGCTGTGCACCCACGTCGGTTCCGCGTCGCGATCCGCACAAGTGTCGACCGACGCTCCGCCCAGCGTGCAGATGACGGCGTCGTCGATGATGAGCATGTTCACCTTCACCGAGCTGATCTGGGCCGAATTCTGGGCCGACTTCCCACAACTCAAGTTCTCCCTCACCGAGGGCGACGTCGGCTGGATACCGTACTTCCTCTGGCGCGCCGAGCACGTCTACAACCGGCACTCGGGCTGGACGCAGGCGAAGTTCCCGCCCGGCTACGGCGGTCCGACCGACGTGTTCAAGCGACATTTCTACACCTGCTTCATCAGCGACAAAGTCGGCGTCAAGAACATGGACTGGTTCAACGAGGACATGCTGTGTTGGGAGTCCGACTTTCCGCACTCCGACAGCAACTGGCCGTTCGCGCCCGAGGATGTCATCGAGACCATGGGCCACCTCGACGACGCGGTCATCAACAAGATCACGCACGAAAACGCCATGGCCGCATACTCGTTCGACCCGTTCCGGCACATCCCGAAAGAACACGCGCGGGCCGGCTACCTGCGCGCCCAGGCCACCGACGTCGACGTGGTGACTCATGTCGGCCATCGCGCCAGCCAGCGTGACCTCGACACCTGGACGCGGATGACGCAGTTCGCGTTGCAGGCGCAGGGATCCGGGCCGGTGACCGCGGAGGTCACCGGCATCGCCGGGCGCGCCACCACCCTGGGCAACTGAGCGTGGCCGCCGAGGCGCCGTTCGCGGGCTGGCGTGTGCTGGAGTTGTCCAACGGGATCGCGGTGTCGTACTGCGCGAAGATGTTCGCCGACGCGGGCGCCGACGTCGTGAAGATCGAGTCACCGCAAGGTGATTCGATGCGCGGGTGGTCGGCCGGGGGCGCCCCCGGCGCGCTGTTCGGCTACCTGGCGGCGGGCAAGAGGTCGGTTGTCCGCCGCGACGACGCCGAGGTCGCCGCCCTGCTGGCCGGTGCCGACGTCGTGCTCACCGACCTGACCGACGGCTGGACGCTCGACGACATCACGGCCCACAGCGGGCCGTCGGCCGTCGTGGTCGCCGTGACGCCGTTCGGGCTGACGGGTCCGTACGTCGACGACCGCGTCGTCGCCAACGAGTTCATCCTGCAGGCGCTGTGCGGCTCGACCGCCGGCCGCGGCTGGCCGGGCGACGAACCCGTGCAAGCGGGCGGCCGGCTGGGCGAGTGGCTCGCGGGGGCGTTCGCCGCGGCGGTGGCCGCGGCCGCGGCACGCCATGCCGCCCGGGGCGGAAACGGTGAGATCATCGACGTCTCGACCTACGAGGCGATGGCCCTCGCGATGGGCGGCCTGTCCGCCATGTCGGCCAGCGTGCTGGGGGCGGATTCCCTTCAGCAGCAACGCAGCCTGGAACTGCCGTCGATCGTGCCCACGGCCGACGGCATGGTCGGCTTCTGCACCATCACCGCCCAACAGTTCCAAGACTTTCTGGTGATGATCGATCGCGCCGATCTGGTCGACGACGCCGAGCTGGCGTCGTTCGTAGGGCGAGTCGAGCGCCGCGACGAATTCCTCGGCATGGTCACGCGGTGGACGGAAACCCGTACCACCCAAGAGATCATCGATCTCGCGGTGGCGTTCCGAATCCCGGTAGCGCCCATCGGCACCCCCGCCACGCTGCCCAAGGTCGACCACTTCGTCGAACGCGGCGTGTTCGTCGAGTCCGAACCCGGGGGGCTGCAGCCGCGAGTGCCGTACCGCACCGACGCCATCGTGACCATGCCGCCGCGGCGCCCTCCGGAACTGGGCGCCGACAACGGCCGCGTGCAGTGGCCGCCCCGACCCGGCCGGCCCAGCGCCGCCGAACCCGACGCACTTCCGTTGTCCGGCATCCGGGTAACCGACTTCACCGCCTTCTGGGCGGGGCCCGTCGCCACGCAATTCCTGGGCGCCCTCGGCGCCGACATCATCAAGCTCGAGGGCGTCCGCCGGCCCGACGGCATGCGGCTCTCCGCCGGCCGTCCCCCCGACTGGGACCAGTGGTGGGAAACGGGCCCGGTGTTCCTGTGCAGCAACAACAACAAGCGCGGCATCAGCGTGGAGCTGGGCACCGACGCGGGGCGGAGCATTGCCCTGGATCTCATCGCCGCCAGCGATCTCGTCATCGAGAACTTCTCGCCGCGGGTGATGGAAAACTTCGGCCTGCAATGGGATACGGTGCGCGGCGCCAATCCCCGCGCGATCATGGTGCGGATGCCGGCGTTCGGCCTCGACGGCCCGTGGCGCGACCGCGTGGGCTTCGCGCAAACCATGGAACAGGCGACGGGTATGGCATGGATGACCGGACATGCCGACGGGCCACCCGTGATTCCGCGCGGGGTGTGCGATCCGATCGCGGGCCTGCACGCGGCCTTCGCCGCGATCGTGGCGCTGGTCGTCCGTGACCGGGACGGAACCGGCATGCACGTCGAGTCGACGATGGTGGAGTCGGCGCTGAACGTGGCCGCCGAGGCGGTGGTCGAGTACTCGCGCAACGGAATCGAGCTGCGGCGGAACGGTAATCGCGGCCCTGGAGCGACTCCCCAAGGCGTGTATCGCTGTGCCGGTGACGACGAGTGGGTCGCGCTCGCCGCGACCGATGACGGCGCCCGCCTGTCCCTCGCGAAGCTCATCAATCGGGACGAACTCGGGCCGGATGCAGCCGGGTGGCGGGCGGGGGCCGACGACATCGACAAGCTGATCTCGGATTGGACCGCGCGGCGCACGGTGGCCGAGGCGGTCGACGCGCTGCGCGCCGGCGGGGTGGCCGCGGCACCGGTCACGCCGGCGGGGGAACTGCTGGGCGATCCACAACTGCTGGCCCGGGGGTTTTGGGAAACGGTCGACCACCCGGTGGCCGGCTCGTTCCTGTGCACCGGAATGCCCTTCGCATTCGTCGGGAAGCCACGGCGCTGGATCCGCCGCGTGCCGCCGTTGTATGGCCAGCACACCGCCGAAGTCCTGACGGGCCTGCTGGGACGCAGCGAACGAGAGCTCGCCGAGCTGCGGGCATCCGGGGCCACCAGCGCGCGGCCGGCGGGCCTGTGACATGGCAGTCACGCTGTGCGTGCCGCCCCGCCCCGGCGAGCTGTGCGCACCGGTGCGCTTCCTGGTACGACAGGACTCCGTGGTGATGGAATTGACTGCGCGGCACCGGATCACCAGCGTCGAGTGGGACGCGCGTGAGCGCGCCGTGGCAATGATCGTGGACATCACCGACCCGCAAACGGCGCGTCCGGTCGACGTGCGGATCGATGTCGTCGAGGCGGGCGCGGCGCACGCCGACACACGGGCGAGGACGATCGGCACCATCGTGCGCGACGGCCGGCAGTACGACGTCGTGGGCACCTACCTGGGAGTTGTCGCGGATGAAAACTAGCCCCTCGAAGCGCACGGCGGCGATTGTCGGCGTGCACAACACGCGGCAGGGCCGCCGCCTGGAGGGCGAGACGTCACGCGGCCTGGCGCTCAAGGCCATTCGCGGAGCTCTCGATGACGCAGGGCTGAGCCTCGAGGACGTCGACGGAATCAGCGCCGGCCCGCTGTCGACGACGCTGATCTACGACCTACGCATCGGCCCGGCCTGGCAGGGGTTGGGCTTCGGGGTCAGCATGATCACCGAGGCGGCCGCCGCCATCGAGCACGGCATGGCCGACGTGGTGGTGCTCGTCGCCGCCCAAGCCGGCGAATACCGCGACCACGAAGCCACCGCACCATGGACCAGGCCCGAGAACGAATTCGTCGCGCCCTGGGGGATGTTCACCGCCGCCGAGTTCGCGCTCATCGCTCGACGGCACATGCATGTCTACGGGACAACCCGCGAACAACTGTCGATGGTGGCGGCGACCATACGCAACAACGGATCGCGAAACCCCGAAGCCGTTTATTACCAACGCGGCCCGTTCACCACCGATGACATCACCGCGTCGCGGCCGGTCGCCGATCCGTTTCACCTTCTCGATTGCGCCACCACATCCGAAGGCGGGTGCGCGCTGATTGTGGCCAACCTCGACAAGGTGGACGCCGCGGCCCGGCCGATCTACGTGTTGGGCAGCGGCGCGGACTTCCACGGTCCGTCGTATCAGCACCCACCCGCGTGGGACCTCGTCGGCCGGCGCGGCGATCACGGCCATTACGTCAATGGCGTCGTCGGCAGGCGCGCGGCCGAGCGCGCGTTCAGCCACGCCGGCCTTCGGCCCGACGACGTGGATGTGCTGGAGCTCTACGACCCATTCTCGTTCGAAATCATCCGGCAGCTAGAGGCATTCGGATTCTGCGGCGAAGGCGAAGGCGGACCGTTCGTCGCCGACGGCCACATCGCCATCGACGGCAGCCATCCGATCACCACCGATGGAGGAACCATGTCCTTCAGCCACGCGGGGTCCAACCCACAAATGATGCAGCGGGCCATTCGAGCCGTTCAACAACTGCGCGGGGAGGCGGGCGATCTGCAGGTGCCCGACGCGCGTATCGCGTTCTGCAGCAACGGGGGAGCGGGCGCGCTGTTCACCACGGTGCTGATCCTCGGAGCCGAGCCGCGATGACTTCCGAGAACTTCCTGCGGCCGCAGACCGGTCCGGTGCCGCATGCCAGCAGCCCGGTCAGTTCCCCGTTCTGGCGGGGCTGCCAGGCGGGGGAGCTTCGATATCAACGCTGCGAGGACTGCGGCCAGTCGAATTTCCCGCCGACCGAGCACTGCCGCGAATGCCTTTCGCACGAATTGCGGTGGGAACAGAGCGGCGGCGTCGGCGAGATCTACAGCTGGACGGTGGTGCACAGGCCCGTCACCGCGGAGTTCGCCCCGCCCTATGCGCCGGCGATCGTCACCCTGGACGAGGGTTACCAAATGCTGACGAACGTCGTCGGTGTCGCGCCCGATGAGCTGGCCGTCGGCATGCGTGTGCGGGTGCAATTCCATGCCGTCGGCGCGGACGTGACCCTTCCTTACTTCACCGGGGTGCCGTGAGCCCGGTCCGCACCAGCAACGGCCTGCCGGTAACCGCCTACCTCGTCCTGGGCGTGCTGGCCGCCAACGACGAGCAACTCACCGCCGGCGAGATCAAGATGCGCGCCGAGCTGTCGGTGGGCCACTTCTATTGGTCGCCGTCGGTCAGCCACGTGCGGCGCGAACTGACCCGGTTGCTGGCGCGGGGCATGGTCAGTGAGACCCCCGCGCAATCCGGCAAGCGTGCCATCACGTTGTACGCGACGACCGATGCCGGGCTGGACGCGCTGCGCCGGTGGGTCCAGCACTTTCCGGGCCAGGACCAAGTCGTCATCAAGCATCCCGTCATTCTCAAGACGTGGCTCGCCCGTGGCGAGGATCCCGAGCACGTAATCGATTCGCTGGAACGGCATCTCGAGGCGACCCGGGCCAGGTTGGACGAGGCGCTCTGGTCGCGCCAGCGCTCCCGTGAACTCGGCCTCGCCGACGATCCGGAGCAGCGGTTCTCCTTCGCCGTCCTCGACTACGCGATCCGCGGCTTGTATGCGGAGATCTCCAACATTGCGCAGCTGCGTGACGAGATCGCCAGCGGAACAACCCGAGACCCGGTCAAGCGGGTGCGACGCTCGAAGGGGCAGATCCGCCGCCGGGCACCCGGGGATTAGGCGTATCCGATGCGACCCGGTAGGCCGTGCCGCGCGGTTCGCGCTCCCACAGGATTTCGCCCTCGCCCGTGGCCGTTCCCTGGGCGATCAGCTGGCGCTTGAGCACCTTGTGCGTCGCGGTGCTGGGCAAGTCGGCGGCGATGCGGACGAATCGCGGCCGGGCCTTGGGGGACAGGTCGGGTTGGGCATCGAGAAAAGCCTCGAATTCGTCGGGGTCGATGACGTGGCCCTCGTTGAGGACGATCGCGGCCATCACCTGGTCGCCGACGCGCCCATCCGGGACCGCGTACACCGCGACGCGGTTGATGGCGCTGTGCCGCAACAGGAGTCGCTCGATCGGCGCCGCGGCCAGATTCTCGCCGTCCACCCGCATCCAGTCGGCGGTGCGGCCGGCGAGGTAGATCCAGCCTTCCGCGTCCCGGTAGGCGAGGTCGCCGGACCAGTACATGCCGTGGCGCATGCGTTCGGCGTTGGCTTCCGGGTCGTTGTAGTAGCCGGTAAAGAAACCCGACCCCGTCGTGTTGACCAACTCGCCGACGGCCTCGTCGGCATTGGTGAGGGCCCCGTGCTCGTCGAAGCGCGCGACGGGACATTCGGTGACGGTCTCGCTGTCATACACAGCGACCCCGTCGACGCCCCTGCCGATCGATCCCTTCGGTGTGTCCGGTTCGCGGATCACGATGACAGCGTTCTCGGTGGAGCCGAACCCGTCCTCGACCTGCACGTCGAAGCGGCGTGAAAACTCTTCGATGTCTTTGTCGTTGGCCTCATTGCCGAACGCCACCCGCAGCGGGTTGTCGGCGTCATCGCCGCGTTCGGCGGTGGCCAGGATGTAGGCCAACGGCTTGCCGACGTAATTCATGTATGTGGCGCCGTACCGGCGGATGTCGTCAAGGAAGCTGCGCGCCGAGAACCTCGCCGGGACGATCGCGGCGCCGGAGGCTACCCCGGGCGCCCACCCGGCGACGACCGCATTGGAGTGAAACAGCGGCATGGACACGTAGCACGTGTCCCGCTCGGTCAGGGCGAAACGGTATGTCAGGCCGACGCCGGCTACCGCGGCCATCAGGTGTGATACCGGCACGGCCTTGGGATTTCCGCTGGTTCCCGACGTGAAGATCATCATGAATGGGTCCATCGCGGTGACGTTTCGATGGGGCACCAACTCGCCGGCGCCGCCGACGAATTCCTCCCACTGCGGCGTCGAGCTATCGAAGATGCGCGTTCCCTCGAGGTCCAAACCGTCGAGCAACGGCCGGTGCTCGGAATCGGTCACAACGAATTGGCAGTCCGCGCGCCGGATGTCCGCCGCCAGCGCCGCGCCGCGCCGCGTCGTGTTCAGACCGCACAGCACGTACCCCCCGAGACCGGCCGCCGCCATCTGCGCCAGCATCTCGGGCGTGTTGCCCAGCAGGGCGCCGATGTGCATCGGCCGTTGCGGATCGGCGGCGCCGAGCAGCGCCGCGGCCCGGGCCGCGGACTTGCTGAGGTACTCGCTCCAACTCCATTGCAAATCACCGTGTTTCACGGCGACCGCCGAGTCCGACAGGCGCTTGCGCAGCAGCGCTTGCATCGTGTCATCGGCCATCGCGCTTAGCCGCCCACCATCATCAGCCCGCCGTCCACCGCCAGTAGTTGGCCCGTGATGAAGCCGGAACCGGGACCGGCCAGAAAGACCAGCATCGGCCCGACGTCGCGCGCCGGATCCCCCAGTGCCCCGCCGACCGGAATCATCATCTGCATCTGCTGATCGATGAGGGCGCTCGCGTCCGGGCCGAGGAAATCCCGGAACCGATCCGAGCCGGGCGTCTGCACGGCCGGCGCCAAAGCGTTGACGGTGACCTTGTCGGCGCCCCAGGCTTTGGCGGCCGATCGCGTCCAGGCCTGCACCGCGCCCTTGGTTGCGGCGTAGACCGCCGAGATCGGGCTGCCCATAACGGCTTCGGAGGATCCGAAGTTGATGATCCGGCCGCCCTTGGGATCTTGGTCCCTCATCACCGCGTACACGGCCTGGTTGGTGAGGATGGTCGCCTTCACGTTGGTGTCCAACAGGAACGAGATCTCGTCGCCGCCGATGTATCCTGGCACCCCGGCCTGCCACAGACCCGCCGCGTTCACCAGGACGTCGAGCCCGCCGAGGCGGTCGACGGCTTGTTGCACCATCGCCGAAACGGCGCCGGCGTCACGCACATCGCACTGCAGCCACGCGGCCGCGAGGCCTTCCGGCGGCGGAGTTTGGTGATACGTGGCGACGACCTCGGCCCCCGCCTCGGTGAGGACTCCGACGGCGGCCGCACCGATGCCGGTAGCCCCACCGGTCACCAGGATCCGCCGGCCGTGCAGTGGTGCTGTCGCGTCTGGCATAGCGAAGACGCTAGCCGACGCGCGCCGGCCCGCTAGGCGCGCACCGCGATCGACGACAGCAGGTCGGCCAGCCGATCCGGCTGGTCCACCATCGAGAACGTCCGCGCGCCCTCGATCACCTCGAGCCGCGCGTTGGGAATGGTCGCCGCCAGTCGTTCGCCGTCGCCGAGCTCGAAGAACATGTCATCGGCCGACCAGGCGATCAGCGCGGGCTTGTCGAACTCGTGCAGCCGCGCGGCCACCCCGGTGGTGACCTCCGTACGCAACGACAGGGTGAGCTGACGCAGGTCCTCGGCGATGGCCGGGTCGGATAGCCCCGGGCGCACCCACGCCTCCGTCAGCTCGTCGATGTTGCGGTGCGCAAGGCCGTCGAACGCGCGCTTGCGTGCCGCCGGCACGCGCATGGCCTGGGCCACGGTCTTAAACGTCGCCTTGGACTTGGCGGCCAGAATCACCGGCTTGAGGATCGGCGGCGGAAAGTGTTCGAACGCATCGCAACTCGTGAGCACCAGCGCTCCGAGCCGCTCGGGGTGGTGCACGGCGACGAGTTGGGTGACGACGCCGCCCGTGTCGTTGCCGACCAGCACCACGTCCTCGAGTTCGAGGGCGGCCAGCACCTCGGCGACGATGCCGGCGACGCCGTTGATCGTCCGATCGGCCCCGGGGCGCAGGGGCTCGGGGTGCGCGCCCAGCGGCCAGGTGGGGGCGATGCAGCGCAGGCCGCGATCACCCAATCGTTCGCCGACCCGGCGCCACAAATCGCCGCCCATCATGTACCCGTGCACGAACACGACGGGCCGGCCATTCTCGGGTCCGGATGCTTCGTAGTGGATGGTTCCCGCACTAATGTCGATCGTCGACATGGATAACTCCTACCTCGAACGGTATACTTACAAACAGGCTGTCTGTTCGTAAGTTACCAACAGGCTGTATGGAAATCAAGAGACGCACTCAGGAGGAGCGCTCCGCGGCGACCCGCGACGCGCTGATCTCGGCCGCCCGCAAGCTGTGGGGCCGGCGCGGTTACGCGGAGGTGGGGACGCCGGAGATCGCCGCGGCGGCCGGCGTCACCCGGGGCGCGATGTACCACCAATTCGCGGACAAGGCAACGCTTTTCGGCGAGGTCGTCGAGGCCGTGGAGCAGGATGTGATGGCCCGGATGGCCACGCTGGTCGCCGAGTCGGGGGCGGCGACGCCCGCGGACGCGATCCGGGCCGCGGTCGACGCCTGGCTCGACGTCTCCGGTGATCCCGAGGTGCGCCAGCTGATCCTGCTCGACGCGCCGAGCGTGCTGGGCTGGCCGGCCTTTCGCGACGTCGCCCAGCGGTACAGCCTGGGCATGACCGAGCAGCTGCTCACCGAGGCCGTCCGGGCCGGGCAGCTGGCCAAGCAACCGATGCGGCCGTTGGCCCACATCCTGGTCGGCGCGCTCGACGAGGCCGCCATGGTCATCGCCACCGCCGACGACCCGAAACGCGCGCGGCGGGAGACCGGGCAGGTGCTGCACCGGCTCATCGACGCCATGCTGGACGAGCGTTGACGGTCAGTCGCGGCGAACGTGCGCGACTCCCGCGATGACTCCCTGGATGAGCCGGTCGAGGTGTTCGGGACCTTCGACCGCGGGGCGGCCCGCAACGAACGTCATCATCACCCCGTTGATGAACGTCATGGTGGCGATGGCCTGATCCTCGACCAGTGCGGGATCCGGGACGCTGTCGGCCGGGTGCCATTGGGCGACAACGTCGCGCGCCAGCGCGTAGAGCCCCTCCGCGGACTCGTTGAGGGTGGCCGCCAGTTCGGGATCACGGCTGGCCAGCAACATGATCTCGTAGCGCGCCTTGGCGCGGGTGAGCCAGGGCTCGGTGGCGACATACATGACGATGCGGGCCAGGCCCGCGGTGCCGGCGAATTCGGTCGGCCGGTCGCCCGCGAGTTCGGTCAGCAACGACAGATCGGCGACGTCGAGTTCGTTGAGCCGAGTTGCGACCGCGTGCAGCAACGCTTTTCGGGTCCGGAAGTAGAACGATGTGGTGCCGTCGGGCACCCCGGCGCGTTCGTCGACCTTGGGGTGGCTGACGCCGTGAACCCCGTCGGTGCCGAGTAGCTCTATCGCGGCGTCGGTGAGCTGACGGCGCCGTTCGGGCGCGTTGTGCTTTCTACGTGCAGCAATGCGACCAGTCTAGAACTGGCCGCAGTTGGGCGCGGTGGGTTCTCCGTTGAAGCGCGCCGCGATCCACTGCATCGCCGGTTCACCATCGACGAGCATCGGCAGGGCGTGGTTGACCACGAGCTTGTTGAGGAATGGCGGTTCCTCGTTGGTGCGAAATTCCACGTCGGCACCCTGAGCGCACCAGTCGCGGCCAAGCTGGTTGGCCGCGGTCCACGGCACCAACGGGTCGTAGCGGTTGCTGTTGATCAACACCGGCGCGTTGGGTTTGTAGCGTCCGACGTGCTGCTCATCCAACATGCTGCTGAACGGCTCCTCGTTGATGACCTTCCAGACGTTGTCGTTGAAGTAGGGCTGCAGGTGGCGAAACATGAAATCGAGGATCGTTTGTCCGACGCATTGGCGTGAGGCCGATTCGAGCATGGCCAAACCTCGCGGCGTGAGCTTGGAGCGGATCGCGTCGGCATTCTCGGGGTAGGTGGCGATCGCGCCGTTGATTGCGTAGCCCACCACGCCGACCAGGGCACTGCCGTCGGCGTAGGGCAGCAGTTCCTTGAGGTCGGCCACCGGGGCGCCGGCGTAGGTGCCCACGATATGGAGCTCCGGGGCATAGGACGGCGCCAGTTCGGCCGCCGACGCGACCGCACCGCCGCCCTGCGAATAGCCCCAAAAGGCCACGGGCCCATGCGGATCCAGTGACGTTCCCGGCAGGCGCATCGCTGCCCGCGCGGCGTCGAGCACGGCCTGCCCCTCGGCCACCCGGCCCACGTAGGTGTGCATCGACGGGGTGCCCAAGCCCTCGTAGTCGGTCATCACGATCGCGAAACCGCGGGCGACCATCGTGGCGACGAACAGCTCCTCGTAGTTGAACATGATGTCCCAGCCACCCGAATAGTGGATGCCCTGGTTGAACATTCGCGACGGCGCGCACTGGTTGCCCTGGCCCTGCGTGCCGGGCGCGTAGCTGATCAACGGCCGCGGGCCGCCGCCCGGCCAGTCGTTATACGGCTCGAAGTAGGTACCCGTGACCGCAATCGGATTGCCGTGGGTGTCTTTGCTGCGGTACATGATTCGCGTGCCAGTGGCCATGATCGCGCCCAGTTGACCCGACGGCTCCAGCACCAGCCGCGACGGCTCGGTGCGGATCAGGTCACCCGGCTGGCCCGGCGGCAGGGGATCCGGTGGGGTGTAGAACTCCGCGTACTGCGGTTCGTCGCCGTCGGCCCGTGCGAGTCCGGGGCTGACAAATGCAAAACCGATCACCAGCAGGACAGCGAGGACTCCCCCTACCCGACGCATCACGAAACGGTAACAACGCAGCGGCCCCGGGGAAGAGCATTTCTCTAACTTTTTAGAGATCGGTCGTCAGCGATGGCTCTGGGCAAAGAATTGCCAGATGGTGTCGGTGGCGTCGAGCGCCGTCGACGGCGCCGGGAGGCCCGCCACCCTTTCCGCCAGCGGGCTCGGCTCGCCGCCCGGCCACTGGTGACCCGCGCCCGCGACCGAGATCAGCTCGACGGTGCGCCCGTCGGGGCAGCCGGCGGTCTGCGTCGTCACGCTTCCGGCGGTGCTGGAATTCGGCGGTCCGCACGAGTCGATGGAACGCCAGGTCGCGTTGACCGATTCCGCGGACGGGCCGTCGACGCGCGGATTCCCGTTGGCCGCGAACGCTTTCCCGGGTCCACCGTTGTAGGGGACCCGGTCGTCGGCGGTGCCGTGGATCTGGAGGACGGACGACGGCCGCGCTCGCGAGCAGTCCGTCAGCAGTGTGCCGGCGACGGGCGCGATCGCGGCGAAGGTGTCGGTCTGGCAGCCCAGTCGCAGGGCCATCATGGCCCCGTTCGACATGCCCGTGACATAGACGCGTGCGCGATCGACGGGGATCTGCTGCTCGATCGCTCTGACCATGGCGCCGATGAATGCGACATCGTCGACATTGTCGCGTCCGGGTTCGCCACAACACGTTCCGGCGTTCCAAGCGCGGTTGAGGCCGTCGGGGTAGGCAACCAGGAAACGCCCGTTGTCCGCCTCGCCGTCCCAGTGATAGGAGCGCTCGGCCTGCGCGCCGTTGCCGAAGCCGCCGTGCAGCATGACGACTAGCGGTACGCCGTCGGACAACCCCTGCGGCCGGTACAGGTGAAAGGTTCTGCTCACCCCGCCCGACTGGATGGTTTGAGTGGACTGTCCCAACGGGATCGACTGTGCGCCCGGCGTTCCCGACGCGTGCCCGCCACCGAGGCAGCCGCCGAGCGCGATGACCAACGCCGGAAGGAGACACCCGCCCAGTACCCGAACGCGTCGAGATCGCATGGCCCCATCGTGTCAGCCGAACCGGAATTTGACAAGCAACTTGTCAATCTCATGCGGGTGGCAGACTCTAGGACCATGCGACGCGCTGCGGGTTCCCAGTGGGAGCCGACCGTGCCGGCACTGGTGAACCTGGTGACGGCGTCCGGGGCGCCCCGCTTGCGAGCGGCGTTCGCTGCAGCGGGACTCGACGGGATCCGCCCGGCGCAATCGGTCGCACTCGTGCCGCTTGCGGCCGGCGGACTGCATGCCTCGGATCTCGCGGAGCGACTCAGGGTGAGCCGGCAGGCGGTGGCCCAGGCAGTAGCCGGGCTGGAGCGACATGGCTACGTCAGTCGAGTTCCCGATCCGGTCGACGCGCGGGCCCGCATCATCGAGCTGACACCGCGCGGTCGGCAAGCGCTGCGTGTGATGCGTTCCAGCGCAATCGAACTCGAGAAACGATGGCAACAGGTGTTGGGTGAGCGCCGGCTGGCGGAATTCCGTGAGACGTTGCTGACGTTGCTGTCCGCTACGGAGTCCTGAGGAAAACGTCGTTGAGCGTGACGGTGCGCAGGTTTCGATCGCGGATGATGTCGATCAACTGCGGATAGACGTGCGTGACCGGCAAGTGGTTGAGGTGACCGATGACGATGGACTGCGGCGTGAAGTACTCGTCGGCCATCTTCAGGATGTATTCCTCGGTGATCAGCGTGGAATCCGACAACGAACCCGACCATAAGGTCGGAACGGTGTAGCCGAGCTCGGCGGCCACGGCGTCGACGGCGGCGTTGCGCTTCGCATAGGGCGGCCGATAGTACGGTTTCGCGCCGACCCCGTAGGTCTTCTTCAGGAACTCGTCGTTGCGTGTGAGCTGTTCCGCGATCTGGCCTTGGTTCAGCGTCGTCAAATCCGGATGCGACCAGGTGTGGTTGCCGAGCTGTATCTGCCCCGAATCAACCAGCGGCCGCAGCATCTTCAGGTTCTCGGTCCACGAGTCGTACACGCCGTTGACGAAAAAGGTCATTCGTGCGCCGGTGTCCTTGGCGAGCTGCGTGTAGGCGCGGACCACTTCGCTGCTGACCCCGTCGTCCAGCGTCAGCGCCAGCAAGTCGCCCTCGCCGGGAAGCTTCATCAGCGCTCCGCCACCGGGCAGCGGAATGCGAGCGCTCGGTGGCGGGGGCGGCAACAGGGCCGCCGGGGCGGTCGGGCCCGACGTCGCCACGGACGCTGCGGGCGCCTGAGCAAATGTTCGCGGCTGGGGATCGACCACCAGACGGGCCGCGCCCACGCCGGCTACGGTCGCCGCGGCGAGCGACCCCAGAAAACGACGGCGATTCATCTCAAACATGGCACGGTCTCACAAACCCGGCCGCGCAGCTTTCGAGGTTGGTAACCCGACCCGATTCTCTGCAGGTCGATTGTGGCGGGCACGCGGGCGCGCGAGACGCCCGTCTTGCCGAACTGCGCAGCCACCACAGCAGCGAACCGTACCACTGCCAGCGCCAATATGTCGGATCCGGTACGGGAGAGTCAGCTGTGAATTGCCGGCGGAAGGGGTCGCGGGCCCGCAGCGTGGACTAATGCGGCTCGCCGCCGCCCCGTTGTGGTAGCTGCACGGGCTCGACGCCGGGGGTGCCCAGCGTCGAGGCCAGCCAGGGCAGCGCCGCGGCGAACGCTTGCGCGGCAAACGGCCAGTCATGCCTGCCCGGTTGTGTGACCACCGCGCAGCTGATGCCGTGGCCGGAGGCGGCGTCGCACAGCGCTTTGGCGGCGGCGTCCTGGCCTTCGGGGTTGGCGGACGGGTCGGTGCGGGCGGTGGCGAGCGCGGGATTGGTCGCCTCGGCCATGTTTTGCGCGTCCGAGGACGACGGGATGTCGAACCACCCCGAAACCCCGGTGTAGTGCCCGTGTTTGTTCATGACGGTGATGGGGTCGTACGCGGCCCAGGCGGCGGCGTTGCCGCCGAACAGCTTGGCGACCGTGAGGTCCTTGCTCCCGATGCTGGGAGCGCGGTCGCCGGCGATATCCACGAACGCGCTGAAAATGTCCGGATGCATGACGGCCAGGTCCACCGCGCAGGTCCCGCCCATCGACCACCCGGCGACGCCCCAATTGGCGCGGTCGGCGCTGACGCCGAAGTTCGAGACCATGAACGGCACGACGTCCTTTGTCAGATGGTCGGCGGCGTTGCCGCGGGTGCCGTTGACGCACTCGGTGTCGTTGTCGAAAGAACCGGTGGGATCGACGAACACCAGCACCGGGGCGAATCCGTGATGGCGCGCGGCGAAGTCGTCGATGGTGGTGAAGGCGCCGCCCGGACGCAGCCAGTCGGCGGGCGTGTTGAAGGCCGAACTGACCATCATCACCGTCGGCAGCCGCGGCGGCGGATTGCTGTTGAACCATGCCGGGGGCAGATACACCAGTTCCTCGCGATGGGGGAAGTGCGACGCGTCGGCGCTGATATTCACCGGCACGACAACGCCTTTGGCGGGCTTGGTTCCCGCCACCTGCATCTCGGTCACCCGGAGCCGGTCGATCTGATCGGGCAGCGGTCCCGAGGTGAGTTGATTCCATGCGGCGAGCACGGTGGGGAAGTAACCCACCCACCCGTTGACGGCCAGGGCCGCGCACAACACGCACAGCGGAACGGCCAGCAGCGCCAGCACGCGCCGCCACCACCGGGCCCCGGGCCAGCCCAGCAGAAGCACCGCCAGCGCGAGTCCGCTCATGGCCAGCCACAGCCACAGCGACACGGGCGCGGGGTCGCCGGCCACCCCCAGCGACGTGATGTACCAGTACGACAGCGCCGTCGCCGCGCCCGCGACGCCCAGCGCCACCGGCAATGCCCAGCTGCGCCAGCGCCGCCTGCGCACTCCGATGGCGGTGACGGCCACGAGCAGCGCGATCGCCTGCACCGCGACCGGGAACCAGCCGCGCAGCAACGAGAGCTGTCCGAAGAAGTGACTCAACAGTCGCGACCTTCGCTAGATCCGGAGGTTGAGGACACCAACTATCCCATATCGACGTCGTCGATCGTGGTAGCGAAGCCGCGCAGCCGCAGGCTGTTGCCGACGACGAAGACGCTGGAGAACGCCATCGCGGCGCCGGCGAACATCGGATTGAGCAGTCCGAGCGCGGCCAGCGGGATCGCGGCGACGTTGTAGCCGAAGGCCCACCACAGGTTGGTCTTGATCGTGGCCAGCGTTCGGCGGGAGAGCCGGATCGCGTCCGCGGCAACGCGCAGGTCGCCGCGCACCAGCGTGAGGTCGGCGGCCTCGATCGCCACATCCGTGCCGGTGCCCATCGCCAGCCCCAGATCGGCGGCGGCCAGCGCGGCGGCGTCGTTCACTCCGTCGCCGACCATCGCGACGACCCTGCCCTCGGATTGCAGACGCTTGACGGCGGCGACCTTGTCGGCGGGCATCGTGTCGGCGATGACGTGGGTGATGCCGACCTCATCGGCGATGCGCTCGGCGACCGTCTGGTTGTCGCCGGTCAGCAGCACCGGCGTCAGCCCGAGGCGTTTGAACTGCCAGACGGCTTCGGCGCTGGTCGGTTTGACGGTGTCGGCGACCACCAGGATGCCGCGGGCGTGGCCGTCCGAGCCGACCGCGACGGCGGTCTTGCCCTGGGCCTCGGCGTGGGCCTTCGCCGCCGACAACGTCGCGTCGAGGTGCTGTGCTCGATCGGCCAGCAGGCTCTCCCGCCCGACAACGACCTCGTGGCCGTCGACCACTCCCCGGACACCCTTGCCCTCCACGCCCGCGAAGTCTTCGGCTGCCGGGAGCGTGCCGAGTTCCCCCTTTGCCGCGTCGGCGATCGCCCGTGCGATGGGGTGCTCGGAGGCGTCTTCCAGGGCGCCGGCGTAGGCCAACAACGTCCGGCGGTCGGTGTGTGGTCCGGTGATCACGTCGACGAGCGTCATCTTGCCGGCGGTCACGGTGCCGGTCTTGTCGAGCACGATCGTGTCGACCCTGCGGGTGGATTCCAGCATTTCGGGTCCTTTGATCAGGACGCCGAATTGCGCGGCGCGACCGGTTCCGACCAGCAGCGCGGTCGGTGTCGCAAGCCCGAGCGCGCAGGGGCAGGCGATGATGAGCACCGCGACGGCGGCCGTCAATGCCGCACTCAGCGGGAATCCGGCGCCAAGCCAACCCGCGAGGGTGGCCACGGCGATAGCGATGACGATCGGGACGAACACGCCGGAGATCCGGTCGGCGAGCCGCTGGACCTCGGCCTTGCCCGATTGGGCCGCCTCGACGAGCCGGGCCATTTGCGCGAGCTGGGTGTCGTCGCCGACCCGGGTGGCGCGCACGGCAAGGCGGCCGCCGGCGTTCACGGTGGCGCCGGTGACGGTGTCGCCGGGTCCGACCTCGACGGGGACGGACTCGCCGGTGAGCATCGAGGCGTCCACGGCTGAGGAGCCCGAGACGACGATCCCGTCCGTGGCGATCTTCTCGCCGGGCCGCACCACGAACACGTCGCCGACGACGAGTTGGTCGACGGGGATGCGACTCTCGGACCCGTCGCGCAGCACCGCGACGTCCTTGGCGCCGAGCTCCAGCAGGGCGCGCAGCGCCGCCCCCGCGCGCCGCTTGGAGCGCTTTTCGAAGTAGCGGCCGGCCAGCACGAACAACGTCACGCCCGCGGCGACTTCGAGATAGATGTTGCCGGCGCCGTCGCCACGGCTGACGGTCAATTCGAAGCGGTGGCGCACGCCCGGTTCCCCCGCGGCACCCAGGAACAGCGCATACAGCGACCAAACGAACGCTGACAGGGTCCCGATCGACACGAGGGTGTCCATCGTGGCGACGCCGTGTTTGAGGTTGGCCCACGCGGCCGCGTGGAACGGCCAGCCCGCCCAGACGACGACGGGCGCGGCCAGCGCCAGTGATGCCCATTGCCAGTAGCGGAACTCCAACGCCGGGATCATCGCCATGGCGATCACCGGGGTGGCGAGCACGGTTGCGGCGATCAGGCGGGTGCGAAGCGAGGCCAGCTCGGCGTCGTCACCCCTCGACTTCGTCGCGGGTTCGTCGTGCGGTGGCGGCAGGGCTGCGCGGTAGCCCGTCTTCTCGACCTCGGCGATCAGCGACCGCGGGTCGAACCCGGCGGGCACGGTGATGGTGGCCTTCTCCGTCGCGTAGTTGACCGACGCGGTGACGCCGTCGAGAGTGTTCAGTTTCTTTTCGATGCGCATGGCGCACGAGGCGCAGGTCATTCCCGCGATTTCCAGCTCGATAATGCGCGCCTGCCCGCCGTGGCGCCCGGTCAGCCGGTATTCGCTGGTGGTCATGAAGCTCCTTCCGCATATACCCCATAGGGGTATAACCTCGGATGCAGCGCGGTATTCCCGTTAGGGCCGGCGCGCGGCGCCCAATAGTGCGTCGGTCGGCGACACTCACTGAGGTCAACCACGATTGTGCCCGGCGAGGATTTAGCAGTAGGAAACGCCCATGTCGACCGACACCTGGGTGCCGGTGACGAATCTGGATTGGTCGGACGCCAACCAGGCGACGGCGTCGGCGATGTCCTCGGGCTGGGCGGTGCCTTCGGGCAACAGTGGCCTGTTCAGGCCCCGCAGGTACGGATAGGTGTCGGCGGCGGATCGGATTGCGTCGCGCATCCGGCCGCCGCCCATGGGTGTGGCGACGGCCCCGGGATGCACGCTGTTGACGCGGATGCCGTGGCGGCCGAGCTCGGCGGCAAAGGCGCGCGCCATCCCGGTGACGGCGTGCTTGCTCACCACGTAATGCACCATGAACGGCTCCATTTTGATGCCGGCGGCCGAGCCGATGAGGACGATCGAGCCGCCGCGGCCTCCGTCGATGATGTGACGAGCGCTCGCCATCACCGTGTTCCACGTACCGGTCACGTTCGTGTCGATGGTGTCGCGGAAGGCGGCGGGGGTGATGTGATCCCAGGGCGCCGGGCTGCAGATGCCGGCGTTGGCGACAACAATGTCGAGCCGGCCGAGCTCACCGACCGCGTTGTCGACGGCGGCGGTGAGCGCGTCGACGTCGCGGATGTCGACGGCCGCGGTGATGACGCGCGGGCCGTTGGCGGTTACCAGCCGGGCCGTTTCGGCCAGATCATCGGGGGTCGCCGAATCGTAGGGAACGCTGGGGGGTAAGGGTCCGGCGATATCGAGGGCGATGACGTCGGCGCCTTCGGCGCTGAGTCGCACCGCGTGTGCCCGCCCTTGTCCGCGTGCGGCGCCGGTGATCAGCGCGACTTTCCCCGAGAGTGACTGGCTCATCGGTCCGAAGCGTAGCCTCGACCTGGCGCTGCCGGACAGCCGGAAGGAGGACGTCATGACCGTCACGATCGTCGACCGGGGACCCCGACAGGTGAGCCGCAGAGTCGAAGTCGCCGCGCCGGCCGCCGACCTGTACGCGCTCGCCGCCGATCCCCGGCGCCACCCCGAGCTGGACGGCTCGGGCACGGTGCGCGACAACATCGAAGTGCCGCCGCAACTCGTTGAGGGATCGAAGTTTTCGACGAAGATGAGGATGTACGGCCTGCCCTACCGCATCACCAGCACGATCACCGAACTCAAGCCCAACGAAGTGGTCGAATGGCGGCACCCGCTCGGACACCGCTGGCGCTGGGAATTCGAGGCGCTTTCGCCGACCCTGACCCGGGTCACCGAGACGTTCGACTATCGCGACGCCGGTGCGCTCAAGAACAAGCTGAAGTACTACGAACGGATGGGTTTCCGGAAGGCCAATGCGACGGGTATAGAGAAGACGCTGGCCAACCTGCGCGACCGCTACGCCGGATAGGCCAGGCCGGATCTCCGGGCTGCAACTCATCTCGACCGATTGGGTCACTGAACCCAATCGTGTCGCCAATCGTGTCCTCTAGGAACAATTGCTCTCAGCATTTATGCCCGGAAGGACGCTCCTCGATGACCGACAACAGCCCGATCCTTGGCGCAACATCTCGCCCGGTGGCGCAATCGCTGACCAGCTGGGGACAGCTCATCAGCCGTTACGGGCTGGTAGTGGTCTTGACCTGGATCGGGTTCGGAAAGTACGTGAAGATGGAATCCCGGGTGCTGATCGAGCACAGCCCGCTGATGAGCTGGATCTACGACGTCCTCAGCGCCACCGCCGTCGCACGGGGCCTGGGGACGATGGAAATCGTTGCCGCGCTTCTCATTGCGCTGCGGCCGCTATCGCCGCGGGCCTCGGCGGCCGGCAGCACGCTGGCGGTGGTGCTGTTCTTGGGAACGCTGAGCTTTTTGTTCACCACCCCGGGCGTGGTCGCGCACCACGCCGCCGGCCTTCCCGTCCTGTCGGCGCTACCCGGCCAATTTCTACTCAAGGATCTTGTGCTGATCGGAGTTGCCGTGTGGACCCTGGGCGATTCGCTTGCGGCCGTGCCCGCTTCGCGCGGTAAGCGCGCCCGCATCAGCGCTTGAAAAGCGTTCCCCTGATTAGTTTTTTCGCCGAGTCCACCGTGTCGTCATAGTCCGTCGGCGACAAAGTGCCGGCTTGCTCCGACAGACCACGCGCCAGCGCGCAGATGGTCTCCGCCGTGGCCGCCGTGCCGATGTCGGGGGCGAGCATCCCATGCGCCCGGGCATCCTCGATGATCCCGGTGACGATGTCGCGTAAGGCCTTGGAACCCGGGTATTTTGGGCCCCCGCGCCGCACCTGCGCGTTGCCCTGGGCTCGCATCGCCCGCAAGAAGGCGGTCAGGTAGGGATAGTCGCGCATCAACTGTCCGTACTCGTCGAGCACCGCATCGAGCCGATCTACGACGTGATCGCCGTCTGCGGCGGCGGCACGCAGCCGGTGCGACACGATCTGCTCGATTTCCTCGCCGGTCGCATTGAGCAGTTCGGATTTGTTCGGAAAGTAGTGATACAGGCTGCCGCTGGTCATGTCGGCCGCGCGGGCGATTTCGCGGATCGTCGCCTTCGAGTAGCCGACCTCGGCCACACACCTCATGGTTGCGACGATGATCCGCCGGCGCGTTTCCTCGCCACTGGCGCCCACGGGGCGGCCCAGCTGTGTTCGGGTCATGGTGGGTCGGGTCCTCACTGATATGTGGTCGAATATATTCGACCGACCAACGACTTCCGGCTCCCGCGGAGGTGCATGACCGCCACGCCGTCGCAGCTCGGGCGTCCGGTGGGCGCAAACGCCAAGCAGACTCGCCGACGAATCATCACCGCGGCGATGCGCTGCGTGGGCGAGGTCGGCTATTCGCAAGCGACGATCCGCGAAATCGCCCGCGCGGCCGACATGACCAGCGGCAGCCTGTATCACTACTTTCCCAACAAATCGGAACTGATCAAGGCAACGATCTCGGCCCGGGCCGACGCGTCCATGCCCCGCCTGCGGCAGGCCGCGCAACGCCCGGGCAATGTCATCGACCGAATCGAAGCGGTGCTCGACGAGTGCGGACAACTGATGCGCGAGTACCCGGACCTCGCCGCGTTCGAATGGGCGATCCGGGCGGAAAACGTCATGGCTTCGGGTGAGCGGGAAGCGCAAAATACCGGCTTCGAGACGTTCCGCGAGATTATCCGGGGCATGGTCGACGAGGCAGACCGCCGCGGCGAGCTCGCCGACAGCCCCGACCCGCGAGCCACCGTCGAGGCGATTTATGCGCTCGTCTACGGACTGACGGAGCTGGCCGCCACCCTTTCGGCCGAGGAGTACCAGGCCGCCCTGAGTTCGGCCAAGGTGCTGGTCAGGGGCGCGCTGTTTGGTCGGTCGTAGCGATCTGCTTGATATGATCAAGCGATTGATTATAGAGTCGGGCTCACCTAGAGCGGAGCCGAGACCTTGACCGAGACCGTGGGGTGCGCGTTCGACGTCGATGCCCTGCGGCAGAAATACGCCGCGGAGCGGGCCCGGCGGCTCCGGCCCGACGGGATTGCCCAGTATGTGGAGATCGCCGGCGAGTTCGCCCGGTTCGGCGACGACCCCTGGGTGGACGGCACGTTCGCGCGCGAGCCGCTGCGCGACCAGGTGGATGTGGCGATCATCGGTGCGGGTTTCGGAGGGCTGCTGACCGGCGTACGGCTGCGTCAACTCGGCGTGCAAAGTATCCGGTTGATCGACAGGGCGGCCGACGTGGGCGGCACCTGGTATTGGAACCGCTATCCGGGCATCGCCTGCGATGTCGAGTCCTACGTGTACATGCCGCTGCTGGAGGAGCTCGGCTACGTCCCCACCGAAAAATACGCCAAGGGGCCCGAGATCTTCGCGCACTGCCAGCGCATCGCCGAGCGCTACGACCTGTACCGCGATGCCTGCCTACAGACGGATGTGCACGAGATCCGTTGGGACGGAGCAAGTTCGCGGTGGATCATCCGCACCGACCGGGGCGACGAGATGCGGGCCCGGTTCGTATCGATGGCCAACGGGTATCAGGCGAAACCCAAGCTGCCCGGCATCCCGGGGATCGGCGCCTTCAACGGGAAGGCGTTTCACACCAGCAGGTGGGACTACGACTACACCGGCGCGAAGCTGGAGAATCTCGCCGGTAAGCGTGTCGGGATCATCGGTACCGGCGCGACGGCGATCCAGTGTGTGCCGCACTTGGCCGCGGCCGCGCAGCGGCTCTACGTCTTCCAGCGCACACCCTCGTCGGTGGACGTGCGGGCCAACCGGCCCACGGATCCGCAGTGGGCCAGCACATTACAGCCGGGCTGGCAGCGCGAGCGGATTCAGAACTTCCAGATCCTGACGGCCGGCGGGCAGGCACCTGAAGACCTCGTCGCCGATGCCTGGACGAGCATCACCCGCAAACTTCCGGTAATGCGCCATGACGGCAGTGACCTGCAAGGGGCGGCCGACCCCGAACAGCGGACCCGTGACATCGAGATCGCCGACTTCGCCAAGATGGAGGAGATCCGGGCGCGCGTCGATGACATCGTCGTCGACCGCGTCACCGCTGAGTCGCTCAAACCCTGGTACGGGTACTTCTGCAAACGGCCCTGCTTTCACGACGAATATCTGCAAGCGTTCAACCGCGACAACGTCGCATTGGTGGACACCCGGGGCCGCGGAGTGGAACGCATCACCGAGTCCGGCGTCGTCGTCGACGGGGTTTCGTACGACCTCGACTGTCTCATCTTCGCAACGGGTTTCGAGGTGGGCACCGACTACTGCCGCCGCACCGGGTTCGAGCTGATCGGCCGCGACGGCGTCACGCTGACCCAACGGTGGGACGACGGCGTCCGCACGTTTCAGGGGCTGTGCGCCAACGGTTTTCCGAACTGCTTCATCGAAAGCATCGCCCAGGCGGGCCTCACGGTGAACTTTCCCTACCTGCTCGACGTGCAGGCGACCCACGTTGCATGGATCATCGCGTGGGCCCTGGAACACGATGCCATCGAAGTCGAGGCGTCACCCGGCGCCGAGGCCGCCTGGGTGGACACGGTCGTCGCCCGGTCGGTCGCAAGCGCCGAGCGCGCCAGGACGTGCACGCCCGGCTACTACAACCGCGAGGGAAAAGCGGACGCCAAGACCCGGCAGGGCAGCTTCTTCTTCGGCGCACCCACGGAGTACGCCGACATCTTGGAGAAGTGGCGCGCCGCAGGGGATTTGGACGGCCTCGAGATTCGCGGTCCGGGGGACGCGTGGTGACGCGTCGCAGACGCTACGTCGTCGGGCGGATCAGAGCGGCGACTCGGCGTCGACGCTCTCCGAAGGTCGCGATCATCGGCGCGGGTTTCGGCGGCCTCGCCACGGCGGTGGCGTTGCGCCGTGCCGGCATCGACGACTTGGTGATCATCGAGGCCGACGACGGCATCGGTGGGACCTGGCGCCGTAACACCTATCCCGGCGCCGCCTGCGATATCCAGAGCCACTTGTATTCTTTTTCGTTCGCGCCCAACAAATCCTGGAGCCGCACCTACGCCCGGCAGCCGGAGATTCTGGCCTACCTGGAGTCGGTCGCCGACAACTTCGACTTGCGGCGCCACCTGATGCTCGGCACCAGGGTGCGCACGGTGCGCTGGAATGCCGACACCTGGCGGTGGGACTGCCAGGTGGACCGCGCCGGGCAGACCGCAACCGTGTCGGCCGACGCCGTGGTTTGCGCGGTCGGCCTGTTCGGCTGCATCAAGCTTCCCGACATCGAAGGCGTCGCCGACTTCAACGGTGCGCTGATGCACACCGCACGATGGGATCACGGCATCGAGTTGGCGGGCAAGCAGGTCGCGGTGATCGGCACCGGCGCCAGCGGAGTGCAGGTCGTTCCCGAACTGGCCAAGATCGCCGACCGCCTCGTTGTGTTTCAGCGCACGCCGCCGTGGATGGTGCCCAAGGACGACCGTCCCTACAGCGCAAGCGAATTGGCGCGATTTCGGCGCAACCCGGTGGCGATGCGTCGCACCCGGTGGCAGATCTGGAAATTCCAGCACGACAACACCGCCACGTTTGCCGACGACCCGATCGTGGCGGCCCGCTCACACGTCGCGACATCGTTCCTGGAGCGCACCGTGGACGACGCGCGCTTGCGCCGCGCGCTGACACCGGATTATCCCTTCCGCTGCAAGCGGGTCCTGTTGGGCGACGACTATTACCGCGCGTTGCAGCAGCCCAACGTCGAGCTCGTCACCGACCCCATCGAGCGCATCACCGAGACGTCGGTGCTCACCGCGGCCGGAGACGCCGTCGACGTCGATGCGATCGTGCTGGCCACCGGATTCGAGACGTCGAGTTACCTCGCGGGCATCGACGTGATCGGGGTCGGCGGGCAGAGTCTGCACGAACGGTGGGGATCCGACCCCAGCGCCTACTTGGGTGTGGCCGTCGGTGGATTCCCGAACTTCTTCATGCTCTATGGCCCCAACACCAACCAGGGCGGCAACTCGATCGTCTACATCCTGGAGGCGGCAGCGCGCCTAGTGGCCAGCGCGGTGAGCAGGGTGGCGCGCCGAGGCGGATACGTCGATGTGCACCCGGAGGCCGAAAAGCGCTACAACGACCGGCTTTCCGCGGACCTCGAGCGCACCATCTGGACGCAGTGCGACAGCTACTTTCGTTCGCCCACGGGACGCATCGTCACCCAATGGCCGTACACCGAGCTGGAGTACGCCCGGCGCACCTGGCGGCTGCGGCCGCGGGACTGGGTGCACCGCACCGGGCCGGCCCCGGGTCGCCGGCCGCAGGCGGACGCGGGACAGCGCGCGTTTGCCGGCGCGGCCGACTGAGATCGGTGACTTCCTAGCTGGCGCTGCCCGCCTTGATTGCGGCGATGACCCCGCCGTCGACGAGCAGGTCGGTGCCGGTGATGAACGAGGCGTCCGGCCCCAGCAAAAACGCGGTGGCGGCGGCGATGTCCTCCGGAGTTCCCAGGCGACCGGTCGCTGACATGGCCACCATCGCTCGCATGCCGTCACCGACGGGAGAGGCCAGCTCCTGCTGGCCCATGGGTGTGGAAATGACGCCGGGACTGATCGAGTTGATGCGGGCGCCCCGCCGTCCCCAGTGGGCGCTGGCGGCGCGGACGCGAATGTGGTTGGCCTGCTTGGCTATTGGATAAGCAAGGTTCGGGTCCGTGATGCCGCTGATGAAGTCCAGCTGCAGCAACTCGCTGGGCGGGTTGTGGGCGAGCGCACGCTCTTGGTCGGCGCCCATCGGCGGGAACATGTGGCCGGCCATGCTGGCGATCACGACGCCCGCGCCGCCCGGTGCGATGACCTCACCGAACTCGTCGAGAACCAGCGCGACGCCGAGCAGGTCGACGGCCAGGATCGCTTCGGCGGGGGCCTGCGACGGGGACAGCCCGGCGGTGTGAGCCACTTGCGTGACGCTGCCGAGCGACGCCGCGTACTCGGCGAGCCCGTGCACGGATTCCGCCGACGCGACATCGACGCTGCGGCTTTCGACGTGATGGCCGTCCGCGGTCAGCGATTCGGCCACCGCCACCAGCGTTTCGTCGCTGTAGTCGGCGAGCAGCACGGTCTTGCCGGCACCCAGGCGCCGTGCAATCGCTTGGCCCATGCCGCCCACGCCGATGACGGTCAACACTTCTCGAGCCACGGCCGCTCCATCCGAGTCGTTGCTAGTCAGGCGCGATGGTATCCAAGAGATCGCGCCTCCTAGGTCGCGGCTCCGGAACCCTCCAACGAAGGGTGACCGCCGTGGCGGATGGCCTTCCCGATGAACGGCGCCCGAATGGTGGCAGCCAGGTGGTGGCGATTGATGATCAGCCCCGCGATGGCCACCACCGTGTAGACAACGCAAAGCAACAACCGGCCCTGGGTCGAGGCGATCGGGAACTGGACGGCGAACAACCCCAGCAGCGCCCAGGCCGCCGCCCGGTGGAAGCGCAGCGCCAGGATGAGGGCGACGCCCATCAGGGTTTGGGTGGCGGTGAGGAGCACCTCTTCGATCTGGCGGGAGTCGAGCTCCAGGGAGAATCCGCCGCCCCCCAGCAGGTGCGACACCGGCAAGGATCCAATCAACAGCGTCCATTGGTTGACCTTGGACGAGATCAGCGTGGCGATGGCCGCCGTGCCCTTGCCGCGGGCGGCGAAGATGGTCGCGATGATGAACTCGGGCGCTTCGGAGGCCAAGGGGGCGAGCCACTGAACCAGCAGGAAGCGGTCGACGCCCAACTCGGTGCCCGCCGCGACGAGATTGTCGGCGAATGGTTTGGCGCACAGCAGAATTACCGCGCCGGACGCCGCGAAGAGGCCGACGACGGTGATCCGCCGACGGCGGTCGGGCAGCCCACCGAGCGCGGCGGCGGTACCGATCAGGTCGGGCTCTTCCACCTCGCCGTGGCTGACTTTGTAGAGGTAGAAGCCGAACCAGGCCAACAGCACCAGCCCGAGAGCCAGGTGGATTTGGCCGATCGCGGGTATCGCGAAAGCGATCACACCCGCAATCAGCAGGAAGCCGAGTTCGACGCGATTGGCCGGTGCCAGCCGCAAGGCGGCAGCCTTGGCAACGCCGGCTTTGCGTGCCACCGCAATGCTGACCAGCACCACGACCGGCCAGCCCAGGCCCATCAGCAGCCGGTTGGATCCCGTCATGTTGGCCGCCGCGTACTGGGTGTAGTCCGGATTGTGGCCGGAGACGTACGCGTAGTAGAGGTCGACGGCGTACTCGGGCAGCACCGCGATCAACGCCAGGATCGCGATCGCAAGCCCGCCGGAAACATCGATCTGCGCGGCTTCGGCCGCCCACGCCAGGACGAAACTGGCCGCCACCACCGCGGCCCCGAAAATCAGCAGGGCGGCGACGGGGTCCGGATGCAGGCCGACGATTCGCACCACTACCGCCGGCACGATGAACAGCGTGGTGAGGACAGCCGAGCGGGTCAGCGTGCGGCGCGGCGAGCGTGCCGCCGTCGCGGCGCGGGCAGGCGGCCTGCCAGTTGCGAGCATGTCATCCTTCGGTCCGGAGGTGCCGATCACTGGTCTTACTTCGGCTCGCGGGCCGGGCGAACTGCTTTCCAAAACTACCCGACGGTGTCCGCGCCAGCAACGTCGCGGACGAGTGAGGCAACGCGCCCCATCGGCAGTCTTTGCTGGCCAGTCGGGTAAATAAAAAGTTCGGACACGCTGATCCGTAATTTTGGCAAACCTGCGCGTGGTGTGTGTGGTGCGGTTTTGCACCACCGATGGCTCGCTATCCGGGTCCCATCGCCGCGGCGGCGGCCTGGGTGAAGAGATCGACGAGCTGGTTGCGGGTCAGCGAGGCCATCATCTGCTGGGCGGCGCGCATGTCTTCGCCCACGATCCAGGTGGGCCCGTTGGTGAGGTTGTCGAACGCCTCGGCGATGACGTCCTCCACGGCGGCCGCGCCGGGCGGGAGTGCGTCGGGTGAGTCGATCTGGCCGCGGCTGTATTCGAGTTGCCGCAATGCCGGCGTGTTGGTCTTGCCCAGGATCAGGCCCAGGACGTCGACACCCTTGTCGTGCAGTTCGGCCCAGAGCGCTTCGGCGAAGACCATGTCGAACGCCTTGGAGGCGCCGTAGACAACCATGTTCGGTCCGCCGGCGAATCCGGCGCCGGACCCGAAGATCACGATTCCGCCGCTGCCTCGCTCGACCATGGCGGGTGCGAAGTGGTGGCAGAGCCGCATCGGCATCATGCAGTTGCGATGCACCATCGCCTCGGCGGCCTCGATCGGATTAGCAAGGAACGGTTGGAAATTCGGGTCGCCACCCGCGCAGTACACGAGGAAGCCGATCTCCAGGTCGGAGGTGGCGGCCGCGATCGCCGCTGCCGCGTCGGGTTCCGCAAGATCGACCGCAAGGGTTCGGGTTTGGACGGATGTTCGCGAGCTGATCTCGGCCGCGACCTGCTCGAGCACCGCCTGGCGTCGCGCCAGCAGCACGACGTTGACGCCGCGCTCGGCAAGGCCCGCGGCGAACGCCGCGCCGACGCCGTCGGAGGCACCGGCGACGAGTGCCCACGGCCCGTACTTGGTTGCGAATGTCATCTAGTTGCTCCCCACCGCGGCGACACGTACGGAGGTGAAGCGGCGCCGCGCGATGCGCCACCCTTCGGCGGTCCGGACGATCTCGTCGTCGTAGAAACCCCACGCGTTGACGCCGGATTGGTTGTCGCCGAACATGATTACCGCATCGACGTAGGTGCGGGCCGAGGCCTTGTCGCCGTCGACCGCGATTACCTGGTTCGTCAGGCGATGAAGGGTATGACCCGCCATCGCGTGAGTCGTGTCCATGAACTCCGTGACGGCGTCGACTCCGTTCCATCTGCCGATCTCGCCGTAGTCGAGTTCGCAGTCGTCGGTGAACACGGTACGAAACAGCGGCCAGTCACGACGGTCGATCCCGGTGGCGTAGCGCACCAGCAGATCCGAAATGTCTTGGCGGTCCTCACGTTCGGTCACGCGACGTCTCCGTTCGGGTGGACCACGATGCGCGGTGGGCCGTCGGACTTGCGGGCCAGGTCGAGCGCGGCCGGCACGTCGTCGAGGCCGATGATCTTGCCGATGCTGGGCAGCGGGTCCAGCCGTCCGGACGCGATGGCATCCAGCGTTCCGTACCAGTCCTGCGGGTGGGGGCCGCCGCCGAATTGAATGGTGACGCCCTGACGGGTCGCGGTGGTGATGTCCAGCGTGTCACCGGTGTACCAGCCGCCCGCGCAATAGATGCGGGTCGCCATCTCTGCGGACTCGACGATCGTCTGGATGAGCCCGGCCGCGCCGACGCATTCGAACACGACCGCCGGTCCGGGCAAGCCGTGTTCGGCGCGAACGTCCCTGAACGCGTCGAATGGTGACTTCTCGGCGGGATCGACGACGACGTGCGCACCGAAGCGGTCGCGGGCGAGTTCGCGGCGGTCGGCTTTGTAGTCGGCCACGATGATCGGTGCGATACCGCGACTGGCCAATGCGGCGACGGCCGAGAGCCCGATCGCTCCGGCGCCGATGACGACGGGGACCTCGCCCTCACGCAGCTGCGCGGACCTGACGTAGAACTCGCCGACGGCGAACGCATCGGTCAGCGCGACGGCATCGCTGGAGACGTCGCCGGTGACCGGCTTGGCTGCCACCTCCGAAACCACCAGCAGCTCACCGAAACTGCCTTGCGCCTCGGGATGCTGGCCGATGATCCGCATGCCGCCGGCCCCGCCGTCCACCAGTCGGACCGGCATCGCCGTCACCCGCGAGCCGACCTCGAACTGGTCGGTGCAGCCGGCCCCGTGCCCGATCACCTCGCCGACGAATTCGTGGCCCAGCACGATATCGCGGTCCGTGTCATACAGCGAGCGGCCGGTCGGGTCGTCGATGGCGAGTTCCGGATGGTCCATGAAATGGACGTCCGACGCGCAGATCGCGGTGCTCAGCGTCCGCAGCAGTAGCTCGCCCGGCCCGGGCCGGGGGTCCGGCGTCTCGCGGACCTCCAATCGCCCGTCTCTGAGCACCGCAGCGCGCAAGGCGAACCTCTCACATTTCTCGAATAATCGACATATAATCTCGAATGTTCGCTACAACTGTAGGAATCCCGTCGCGAAGGAGTCAAGACATTCGCGGGTCGTCGTCGGCACCGACCGCCCGGGTGCTCGACGTTGTCGAGCTCCTGGCCCGGTCCGGCAACGCGCGGCTGCGATTCTCCGACGTCGTGCGCGAGCTCGATCTCACCCAGGCGACGGCACACGCGATCCTCAAGACGCTGTGTGATCGTGGGTGGGCCAGCCGCGATCCGGTCGCAAAGACCTTCACGCTGGGACCCGCGCTGGCGGTGGTGAGCGCGCGGATGGACGCCGCCCGGCCCCTCGCCCATGCCGCGCGTTCCGCGGCGCTACGACTCTCCCGCGAGGTCGGCTACGCCGGCTCCGTGGTCGAACGGTTCGGCGATTCGCTTGTGGTCACGGCCTTCGAGGGGGACCCCGCCACCCAGCCGTCGGGCATACCCGGTGATCGCATCCCGTATGCCCCGCCGTTCGGCGTGGCGCTCGCGGCCTGGGACACCGACGAGGAACAGCGCGCATGGATCCGCCGGGGCGCCGGCAGCAACGACGATCGCACGCGGCGACTGGAACGCGTGCTGGAGCACACCCGCGACCGCGGATTCGACGTCGACTGGACAACGCCGGCGCTAGCACAGGCCGTCCAGGTGGTGGGCACGTTGGACAGCAACGAAATGCCGATGCCGGTGCGACACATCCTGGACCAGTTGCTCGTGGAGTTCACCACCATCGGCTTTCTCTCCGACGACAACCCCGGCCGCCGCAAACAGCCCGTGGTAACCGTCGCCGCACCGGTTTTCGACCATCGCGGGCGCGCCGCCCTCATGGTGGCCGTGCATCCGTTGTGCCCCCTCACGGCGCGGCAGATCGAAGCGATCGGGAAAAAGCTCACCGCTGAAACGTCGGCCATCAGCGAATCCCAACGGCAGGAGGCAGCGGCAACTCGCGCCGTCTAGCGTAGGGAGGTACCGACGCGCGGAAGGCGAAAAGTCGTGGCACATAACTACGTTGTGGATGACCTTGCCGGCTTTGTCGTCGGCGCCGAGCAGTCGGACCTGGGCGAGCGGCCGCGGGCGCTGCTGAAGCAGGGGCCGCGCAGTCGTCCCCGCTTCTGACGCCGCGTGCCCCCTTGCGCGGCTCGCCACGCGCGTTGAATGATCGGCCATGCGCAAAGATCGCGGCATCAATCGGTGGGAGTTGGTTACCTGTGCGCTCGCGGGCCACGTCACGTACGCGCCGGACGAGGAGGACCTCGCCGCCCGGCTGAGCGGTACCACCGGGCTGGGCGAGGTGTGGCGCTGCCTGCGTTGCGGTGAATTCACCGTCGGCGAGCCACACGCACGTGGCCACGCCGAAGATGCGCCGATGATCATGCGCGGCAAGGCTTTACGCCAGGCCATCATCATTCGCACCCTCGCGGTGGAACGCTTGTTCCGCGCGGTCGTGATTGCGTTGGCGGCATACGCGGTGTGGAAGTTTCGTGGGGCGCGCGGCGCAATCCAGGCCACCCTCGATCGCGACCTGCCCATTTTCCGCGCCGCGGGATTCAAGGTCGATCAGATGACCATCGTGCACGAACTGGAAAAGGCGTTGGCCGCCAAGCCGTCCACCCTGGCCCTACTGACGTTGATGCTGACCGCCTACGCGCTCATCGAGGTCATCGAAGGCGTCGGCCTGTGGTTGCTGAAGCGCTGGGGTGAATACTTCGCGGTGATAGCCACCTCGGTCTTTCTGCCGCTGGAGATCCACGATCTGGCCAAGGGCATCACGATGACTCGCGTGGTGACCTTTACCATCAACATCCTTGCGGTGATCTATCTGCTGATCTCGAAACGGCTGTTCGGTCTGCGGGGTGGGCGCAAAGCCTATGACGAGGAGCGACGCGGTGAACAGCTACTCGACGTCGAACGCGCCGCCATGACGAGCTGACGAGGGCGGTTGCATGGGTACATACGCGATCACCGGGTCCGCCTCCGGGATGGGCCGCGAGACCGCACACCGGCTTCGGGGCGACGGCCACACGGTGATCGGCGTCGACATCAAAGACGCCGACGTCACCGCGGACCTGTCCACGCCGCACGGGCGGCACGAGGCCGCGCAGGCCGTCCTGGACGCTTCTGCCAGCAGGCTCGACGGTGCGGTGCTGGCCGCCGGCCTGGGCCCCGGCCCGAGCCCGGATCGTCCGCGTCAGATTGCCCAAGTCAACTACCTCGGTGTGATCGAGCTGCTCGCCGCCTGGCGACCGGCGCTGGCCGCCGCGGAACGCGCCAAGGCCGTCGTCGTGGCCAGCAACTCCACGACGACGGTCCCGGCGGTTCCCCGCCGAGCCGTGCGGGCGTTGCTTGCGCACGATGCCGACAAGGCCGTGCGTTCGGTGAAACTGTTCGGCAAGGCCGCGCCTACCATGATGTATGCCGCCTCGAAAATCGCTGTCAGCCGTTGGGTTCGGCGGCATGCGGTATTGCCGGAGTGGGCGGGCTCGGGCGTGCGACTGAACGCCCTTGCGCCCGGGGCCATCATGACGCCGCTGCTGGCCGAGCAGCTGTCGAATCCCACCGAGGCCAAAGCGGTCCGGTCGTTCCCGATTCCGGTCGGCGGGTTCGGCGACGCCCGGCATATGGCCGACTGGATGTGCTTCATGTTGTCGGATGCCGCCGACTTCCTTTGCGGCAGCGTTGTTTTCGTGGACGGCGGCTCGGACGCCTATTTCCGGGCCGACGACTGGCCGAAACCTGTGCCGGCGTATCGACTGTTGGGCTTTCTCCGACGCTTCAGAAGCGGCAACGGCACGCGCGACATGTGACAGACAACGCGCGCTGCTTCGGTTGTGCCCGACACCACAACGATGCTTCTCGTGACGTTTACCGGCGCGCGGCACATTGGTAAAAGAGCCGCGGTCAAATTCGATTAGTCGGCTCACCGGCCGAACAAACAAAGGATCGAGATTGTGGCAACCATGCAGGGCCGGATCGACCGGAGCCCTACCAACCTCGACGTCGTCACCCCCATCAAAGCGCGCGCCTGCGATGCGCTTCAGGCCGTGCTGGGAAGCAGGTCACGCCGGGCGGGCGGCGAGCTGAGGGTGATGCGCAGAGGCGCTGAGCGCTGCTGATCGCCAGTCACCTTTAGCCAACTTTCCCGCGGACGTGCGGCGAGCCGCACGCTCGACACCGAACGTGTGGCCAGACGCACGTTCGGCGCGAAACCGGGCCGGCCCCCACGTGCGCGCGCAAAGTGTTTGGATTGCCCCATGGCCGACACCGAACCCGAAACCATCGTCAAAGCCACCCGCGCAATCTCCGCCAGCGCGGAGCGAATTTTCGAACTGATCGCCGAGCCATCCAGCCAGCCGAGCTGGGACGGCAACAACAACCTGGCCTCCTCGGCTCCGGGGCAGCGCGTCCACGGGGTCGGAGACGTGTTCAAGACGACGTTGACCAATGGCGCGGTGCGGGAGAACCACGTCGTTGAATTCATCGAAGGCAGCAAGATCGCCTGGTGCCCAGCGGAACCCGGAAAGCAACCGCCCGGCCATCTGTGGCGCTGGGAACTCGACCAGATCAACGCCACGCTGACCAACGTCACCCACACCTACGACTGGACCGCGCTGACCGACCCGACCCGGCTGGAGAAAGCCCGCTCGACGACGCCCGAAATGCTGCGCGAATCGATGGACAAGCTCGCCGCGCTCGCCCAGGCCGGGCAATAATGGCTCTTCCATCGCCGGCCGACGGCCGCGCCGCCATCGTGACCGGCGCCTCCTCGGGCATCGGCGAACACTTCGCCGAGATCCTTTCGCGGCGCGGCCACCACGTTGTGCTTGTCGCCCGCAGCACCGGCCGTCTCGAAGAGCTAGCCGGACGCTTGGGCCCGCACGCGCACCCGCTGCCCGCCGACCTGTCCGACCGCTCCGCACGCGCCGCGCTGCCCGACCGGGTCGCGGCGCTCGGCCTGACGCCGGACATCCTGATCAACAACGCGGGCTTCTCCACGCTCGGGCTGGTCGCGAAATCCGTTCCGGAGCAAGAAGTCAACCTCGTCGAGGTCGACGTGGCCGCCGTGGTCGATCTCTGCAGCCGGTTCCTGCCCGGCATGGTCGAACGCCGCCGGGGCGCCGTGCTGAATGTGGCGTCGATCGCCGGGCTCGGTCCGCTGCCCGGTCAAGCGGCATACGGGGCCGCCAAGGCGTTCGTGTTGTCCTATACCCACAGCCTGCGCGGTGAGCTGCGCGGGACCGGCGTTGGCGCGACCGCGCTGTGCCCGGGACCGGTGGACACCGGGTTCGGTGAGGCGGCCGGTTTCTCCAAAGAAGAGGCCGAAGCGGCGCTGCCCCGGATCATGTGGATTCCCGCCGAGAAGGTGGCGCAGGCCGGCATCGATGGGCTGGCGGCGGGCAAGGCCGTCGTCGTACCCGGTCGCGTCAACCGGGTCGCGTCGGCCGTTTTCCGGGTCACACCCCCGGAGTGGTTGCTGCCGTTGCTCTCCCGCGGCCACCCGGCCATGAAGCGCGACTGAGCCTCATCCGTTCTTGCCGCGCACCCACTGCAGCGTGCCGAAGGTGTTGACCCGCACGCTGGCGAATCCGTTGTCTTCCAGGATGTCTGCGATTTCGTCATCGTCGAACGCGTGCGCCCCGACGTTGGGCAGCAGCTGCCACAGACGCGCGGCGCGACCCGCGGTGGGGACCATGATGGCCAGCCGGCCGCCAGGTCGCAGCACCCGTGCGATCTCGGCGAGGGCGGCCGCCGGGTTCGGAATGAGTTGCAGCACGGCCAGCGAAACCACGGCATCAACGGTGTTGTCTCGCAAGGGAAGTCGTTGCGCGTCAGCCCGAATGAACCCGACCTGTGGGCCCGCTTCATTGCGGACGGCCCGGGTCAGCATCGGTTCGGAGATGTCGACGCCCAGGGCCAGCCCGTCCGGCCCGGCGGCCGCCGCGAGCGACGAGGTGATGTTGCCGGGGCCGGAGCCCACATCGAGCGCGGTGCCGCCCAACGGGATGTTCAGCCACTCGACCGGGTGCTGCCACGCGCTGATCAGCCGGCGCGCCAGGGCCTGGGCGTTGTCGTAGAGCGCCGACCCGAGCGGTGATGCCCACGCCGCCTGGATCGGACCCGTATTTTTGGGAACGGCACCGTCGGTGCTCAGTAGATCGAGATAACCCTTGCTCACGTCGGGATCCGCCGGGGGATCGGCAAGTAGATCAAGCGCTCGGCGCAACGCGGGAGGCAGCGAGACGTGCACGTCGGTCATGTGTCTTCCTTCGTTCAAATACCAAGCCGGACACCGAAATCGAGCCGGGAGCCGTCGGCACTTCGAATTTGGCGCAGCCCCCTGACTCGCAGCCTACGCCGAGCGGCCGGGTGCTTCGACCCGCTCAAAATGTGACCTTCGTTAACGGTTGACGACGGCGCGCTCGCGCACCAACGCGCACAACTGCCAGTGGCCCGGCACGCCCTTGAGCGCGCTTTCGCCACGGTCGGCGAACCGGTAGCGCGATCCGGTGACGATGTCGCGCACCGTCGAGGACACCAGTACCTCGCTGGCCCCGGCCAGCGCCCCCACCCGCGCGGCGATGTGCACGGCCATGCCGGCGATGTCGTTCTTCAGCGCGCCGCGCACCTCTACCTCGCCGGCGTGCACGCCCACCCGGACCTCGACGCCGAGCACTTGGATGGCGTCGACGATTTCGTCCGCGCAGGCGAGAGCGGCGCTGGGGCTGCTGAAGGTCGCGACGAATCCGTCCCCGGCGGTGTTGACCTCGCGCCCGCCGAACCGCTGAAGTTCGTGACGGATGATGGTGTCGTGGTTGTCCAGCAGGTCGCGCCACCGGTTGTCGCCCAGCTCCGCGGCGCGCTCGGTGGAGCCGACGATGTCGGTGAACACGATCGTGGTGAGCAGGCGCTCGGCGTCCGAGCCGCCGCGCATGCCGGTGATGAACTCCTCGATCTCGTCCAGCATCGGCCCGGTGTTGCCGACCCAGTAGAGGGTGTCTTCGCCCGGTAGCTCGACGAAGCGCGATCCGGCGATGTGCTCGGCCAGATATTGACCGTGCGTGATCGGGGTGAAGTCGGAGTCGCGGCGATGCAGGATCAGCGTCGGCGCGGTGATGCGCGGGAGCGTGTCGCGCACGTCGGAGTGCCGGATGGTGGTGATCATCGCGCGGGCCATGCTCGGCGAGGCGGCGCGGTTGCCGGCCGTGTCCCACCAGGAGCGAAACGCGTCGTCGTCGGCGACGCTCGGCGCGATGATGCGCAGCATGTCGAAGCCCTGCTCGACGGCGTCGGGGTCGGTGAGGATCGTCGTGTAGGGATCGAGGGTGTCGAGTTCTTGGCCCATCGGGTAGTCGGGCGCGTACAAGGTGCGGGCCCCGCCGTTGATGATCACCAGGCTGCTGACCCGGTCGGGGTAATCGGCGGCCAGCACGAGGCCGGTCATCGCGGTGAAGCCCGGCGCCACGACCGTGGCACGCTCGCATCCCACGGCGTTCATCACCGAGACCACGTCTTTCGCCCAGAATTTCGGCCCGATCATGTCGATCGAGGGCACCCGGGACGAGAGCCCGATCCCACGCTGATCGAGCCGGATCACCCGGGCGAAGGACGCCAACCGGCGGTGGAAGCGGTACATCGACGGCTCGGCGTCGACCGAGTCGATCGGAATCGACGGCCCCGGCAGCAGCACCAGGTCGATCGGCCCATCGCCGAACATCTGGTAGGCGATGTCCGTGTCGCCGCAACTGGCGTATCGGGTTCGTGGTGTCCCAGAAAACCCAGGCACGGATACCAGGCTAATTCAGCACACCGACAAGTCGAAGAGCCGTCAGCGGCCGATGATCGGGACCAGGTAGCGGGCGGCGTAGGCGCGGACGGCCGAGTCGTCGGAGATGTCGAGCCGGTCGGTGGGGAAGACGATGATGCCCAGCGCGACGCGCAGCAGGATGTCGGCGATGTCGGCCAGGTCGGGCTCGGGCATCTCGGCCCCGCATCGGCGCAGGGTATGTGCGATCCCGTCGGCGAACTGGCGGATCGGAAACGCGTGCGATCGGGAGAACATGCCGAGCAGTTCCGGTTCGCTGTCGACGATCCGCGAATACAGCGGCGAGTCCTGGACCAGACGCACACCGAGCGCGAACGCCTCGATCACGGCCTGTTGCGGATCGCAGCCGGCGGTGGCCCGGTCAAGCGTTGCGAAGAACAGTTCGGCCTCGCGCCGTACCACCTGTTCCAGCAGGTCGTCCTTGGTGGGAAAGCGCCGATATATGGTGCTGCGGCTGACCCCGGCGCGGGCGGCGACGTCTTCGATGTTCGCGCGACGCACGCCGTAGGTCTCGAAGACCGCTCGCGCAGTATCCAGGATGGTGCGCTCGAGGTCGGTCCTTTCGCCGAGGTCAAGGCTGCGGTTCTGCAATCAGGACCCCCAGGGCAGTCTCGGCGCGACGATGCTATCGTGACACAAAGATACTCGTTTGTTTCTCTGTATCACAACGGGGAGGAGGGTGTGATGACCGCCGGACAGGATTTCGACTGCGGGGTGCGCGAAGCGGTGGCGATGCCCGTCGAGGATGAAATCGCCGACGCGCTGCCGCGGCTGGGGCCCGATTCCTTGATCTGGAAGTTCTACGGCGATCACCGCACCCAATTCTTCGGGTTCCAGCGCACGGCCGGCGTCGAGAACTGCATCGAGCAGCTCGCCCAGGGAGTGCTCGATCACTCGGTGGTTTTCAGCGACACGCTGGGCCGTGCCAAGCGGACCGCACCTCCGCTGATGAAGACCGTCTACTCCGACGCGCCCCATGAGTGGGGCCGTAGGGTGCGGGATTTCCACAAGCCGATCAAAGGCACCATCAGCGACGGTTCGAGGTACCACGCGCTCAACCCCGAGTTGTTCTACTGGGCCCACGCGACGTTCGTCGACCAGGTCATCTACAACACCGACACCTTCATTCGCCGGCTGTCGCGGGCGGAGAAGGAGCGGATCTTCAACGAGGGCAAGGTCTGGTACGGCCTCTACGGGGTGAGTGCCCGCAACCAGCCGCAGACCTATGACGAGTTCGTCGCCTATTGGGACGACATGCTCGAGCGGTTCGTGCCCCACAAAACCGTGCTGTACGGCACCGGCTACATCCGCAAGGGGATACCGGGGCCACGCTGGATTCCCAAGCCGGTCTGGAAGGCCTTGTCCGCGCCGCTCAACGCCTACACCCGTCTTGTTCTGGTCGGAACCATGCCGCCACAAATGCGCGAGGTGTGCGAACTGGAATGGGATGCCAAGAAGGAGAGGCGATTTCAGCGGTTTGCGGCGTTCGTGCGTGCGCTGAATCCGGTCGTCAACCGGCTGCCGCTCTGGTTCGTCTACACGCCCTGGGCGGCCGCGGCGTGGCGCCGCGCCGGTGTCGACCCGCGCCGGTTGCACAACCGCCCCGCCGCTTAACCGATCCGCAGCAGGCGTTCGGCGTTGCCGTGCAGTTTGACGCTGTCTGGCACCCGCGCCTCGGCGGGGCGGAAACTTGATGGTTAGACGGCGTCGCATTGGGGCATTCGGCAACGTCGGTCGGGTGAGCGGACCGTGACGAAACCCGAAGGAGGAGACCGCGATGCAGATGACGGGCAATACCGTCCTGGTCACCGGCGGGGGCAGTGGGATCGGCCGGGGCCTGGCCGAATCGTTCCACCGGCTGGGCAACCAGGTCATCATTGCGGCTCGGCGCCGCGAGCTGCTGGAGACCGTCGCGCAGGCCAACCCCGGCATGCAGAGTTGGTCGCTGGACCAAAGCGACCCCGCCGGCATCCGGCGATTCGCCATCGAGCTGACCGACCGCTACCCCGACCTGAACGTCGTCATCAACAACGCCGGGATTCAGCGGGTCGAGGACCTCATCAACGGCGAGGTGGGCACCGCCGAGCGGACCATCGCCATCAACCTGTTGGGCCCCATCCGGCTGACCTCGGCCCTGATGCCCTCGCTGCTGAGGAGGCCGCAGGCCGCGATAGTCAACATCACCTCGGGTCTTGCGTTTGTGCCCAGCGCCCTCACGCCGACGTACTGCGCCACCAAGGCGGCGCTGCACTCCTACACCCAGTCGCTGCGTTTCCAACTGCGCGATACCTCCGTGCAGGTGATCGAAGTCATTCCGCCGCAAGTGCAGACCGCGCTGCAGGGCGAGCGCGGATTCGACCCGAACGCGATGCCGCTGGACGAATACATCACCGAGACGATGTCGCTGCTGCAATCCCAGCCACAGGCCGACGAGATCGTCGTGGAGCGTGTCAAGGAGTTCCGGTTCGCCGAACGCAGCGGGGTTTACGACGACATCTATCCCGCTTTCAACGAGGCCGTCGCGTCCGAACTCGGACGCACCGGCGGTTGAGGAAGGACATCGGCCGCGCGCCGAAAACCCGCTAGTCGCTTGGATTTTGCCGCGGCGTGGGACAACGTTCAGGGTCCGTATGCCCGGCGGGTAGGACGAGCGTGGCGGGCCGGCCGGTGATGGGACAGGATCGATGCCATGGCCCCGGTTGACCTTTCGCTCTTGGACGTCCCCCGATCGGTGCCCGTGCCGGACCCCGAGGCCTACCTGCGGGCGGCGATCGGCTGGCACTTCGGAAAGGACACCGGTTCGCGGTTCTGGTTGCGGATAGCCCCGACGCTGGACTTCGACCCCCTGACCGACGTCAAGACCTTTGCGGACCTGCGGCTGTTTCCCAACCTCGTCAACGAGCTGCGCAGCGTGCCGGTCGAGGACCTCATCCCGCGCGGCTATGGACGCCAGGTGCCGGTGCCGCAGATATTCGAATCCGGCGGCACCACCGGCGCCCCGAAACGGACTGTGCAGCTGCCGGATTGGATCGCCCAAGTCGTGCAGTGGCAAACCGAGGACTTCGCTTCGGGGGGTTTTCTGGCGGGCCGCGGCTTCCTGTGCCTGATGCCGAGCGGACCCCACGGTGTGGGTTACTTCTCCCGGCTGGTCTCCGAGCGCCTCGGGTCGGTGTTCCACCCGGTCGACATCGATCCCCGCTGGGTCAAAAAGCTCGCCGCGCGCAATGCGGGCACCGAGGTCGCGGCCTACATCGACCACGTCATCGAGCAGGCCGTCGACATCCTGCGGACACAGAACGTCGCAAATCTGCACACCACTCCGCCGCTGCTGGAGGCGCTTGCCCGCGACGATCGGGTGGTGGAGTTGGTGAACGCCAAGGTCCGCTACCTGTTGCTCAGCGGCGCCCATGTCGACGCCGACACCCTCGATCTGCTGCGCGAGATCTTCCCGGAGACGACGATCACGATGGCCTTCGGCAGCACCATGGTCCTGTCGCAGGCCGTCACCCGCACCGACGGAGATTCGTTCGTCTTCGATCCGCGCACGCCCTACGTGGTGTTCTGGGTGGTCGATCCTGACACCGGAGAACGGGTGCCGTACGGCGGGCTCGGCCAGGTGGTGATGAACCACATCAGCAAGGGAATGTTCATACCCAACAACGTCGAACGCGATATGGCGATTCGGATGCCCGGGCCCGCGGCGGAAATCAGCGATTCGGTCAGCGCCGTGCGCCCCGTCACGACCTTCGAGGGCGAGCCCGTCATCGAGGGCGTCTACTGATGGCCGGCGAAATAACCGGTGTCACAGCCGATTTAGTGCAAATCGACGCGCTCGGACCCAGCGGGGAGTATCGAACCCGCAACCGTGAGGTCGTCACTACCACGGCCGGAGCGCCGGCTATCGAGCTCAGTATCGTGCCACCGCTTTATGTTTCGCGCACCATCAGCGCGCAACGCAGGGTCCGGCCGCTGCCGCCTGCCCGGCGCGAAGCGGCTCTGGCCGCTGCGGCCGAAATCTTTTCCACCGCCGTCATCGCCGGATTGGACTTCGAGGCGTATGTCGGGCTGGCCAGCCGGATTTCGGGGCTGCCGATCGCGGTCACCCGCGCCGGGGCGCACGGGGTGGCCGCAGCGGTCGCCTCGGCATTCGACGCGGTGCGGCCGAGTCGGCCCGTCGGTGCCGCCATCGACTGGCGCGACGAGCTGGCCCGCCGCGGGGGCGCGGTGTGGGCGCGGCGCGGCGAAGTTTTCGCGGTCCACGCCGCCGGCAACGGCCCGGGCGTGCACGGCCTGTGGCCGCAGGCGCTCGCGCTGGGCTACCGGGTCGCGGTGCGTCCGTCGCGTCGCGAGCCACTGACCGCGCACCGGCTGGTGAATGCCCTGCGCCAGGCGGGATTTCGCCCCGCAGACGCGGTGTATCTGCCCACCGACCACGGCGGGGCGGACGAGATCGTCCGGGCGGCCGACCTGGCCATGGTTTACGGGGGCCAAGACGTGGCGGACAAACACGCAAACGATCCGACCGTCATGGTCAACGGGCCGGGTCGGGCCAAGATCCTGATCACGGCCGACCGCGACTGGCGCGAGCACATCGACCTGGTCGTCGACTCGATCGCCGCTCTGGGCGGGATGGCGTGCGTCAACACCACCGCGGTGCTCTACGAGGGCGATCCCGGCCCCCTGGCCCGGCAGATCGTCACGCGGTTGGCGGCGATCGAGCCGCTGCCCAATGACGACGAACGCGCCGTTCTGCCCACCCAACCGATCGACAAGGCGCGGGCCATCGCGGGCTACCTGGCGGCCAAGGCGTCGGGCGCGACGCCGTTGCTCGGCGCCGATCAGGTGGTGGCTGCCCTCGGTGACGGCGCCGCCGCGCTGCGTCCGGCCGTGCATGTGTTGGCCGAGCCCGGCTCGGGAAAGCTAGCTGACACGCTCAATGTCGAGCTGCCCTTCCCCTGTGTCTGGGTATCGCCGTGGTCACGCGGTGCCGGCGTGGAGCCGCTGCGGCATTCGCTGGTCGTCACCGCAATCACGGGCGACGACGAGCTGATCGACGACCTACTCGCCGAACCCACGGTCGCCAACGTGTACCGCGGCCGTTACCCGACCTTCCACTCGGCGCCCGAAATCCCGCACGACGGCTTTTTGGCTGACGTCCTGATGCGCAACAAGGGCTTCATCGGCGACTAAGGCGGTCTGGTAGCTGTAGTTACGAGTCGAGTAACGTGGGGACGACAGCGCGCCACCAGGACTAGTCAGCCATTTCGGTGAATGCGGTGAGGGTGAACGTAATAGCAGAGGCCGTCAAGAGGGCTACCGACCGACTGGCCAATCCGGCGCGGATATCGGATCCCGACAAGCTGCGCGCGGCTGTTTGCGGCAACACCGTGATGGTGACCGGCGCCTCCTACGGAATCGGCGAGGCGACGGCCCGCAGGCTGGCCGCGGCGGGCGCGACCGTGCTGGTGGTAGCCCGATCCGCGGAACGGCTCGACGACCTCGCGGCCTCGATCAACGCCGGCGGCGGTAAGGCGGTCGCTTACCCAACAGACCTCACCGACGAGGCTGCCGTCAGCGCGCTGACCAAACAGGTGACCGAGGACTACGGGGCGCTCGACATCGTGGTCAGCAATGCCGGTAAGTCGCTGCGTCGCTCCCTGCACCACCAGTACGACCGGCCGCACGACTTCCAGCGCACGATCGACATCAACTACCTCGGGCCGATCTGGCTGCTGCTCGGCCTGCTACCGGCCATGCGCGAAAACGGCGTCGGGCACATCGTGAACGTGTCCAGCGTCGCCGCGCGCGTCGTACCCGGGCCGCAATGGGGCGCCTACCAGGCGTCCAAGGGGGCATTCGATCGCTGGCTGCGCAGCGTGGCGCCGGAACTGCACGCCGACGGCGTGGACGTCACGTCGGTCTACTTCGCGCTGGTCCGCACCCGGATGATCGCGCCCACGCCGATCCTGGGCCGGCTTCCGGGTCTGTCTCCCGATGAGGCCGCCGACGCTATCGCCAAAACCATCATCGAGCGGCCCCGCAGCAACGAACCGCCTTGGCTCTGGCCGGCCGAGCTGGCCTCCGTGCTGCTGGCCGGGCCCGCCGAGCGCGCCGCCCGGCTGTGGCACCGCCGGTTCTTCGCCAACACCGGCGGCAAGGATCGGGCATGACCGACAGTGTGGTCGGCACGACGGCGCGGGCACTGCTGTCATCCGGACTGCTGAGCCCGCCCGCGCCGATCGGGGTGTTCCGCCTGGCCCGCGAGGTATATCGAGGCGGCACGAACCTCTACACCCTGCTGGCCGTCGCGACGGCGCGCTGGCCGGCGCGCACCGCGATGATCGACGACGACGGCGCCATCAGCTACCGCGAGCTCCAGGAAAAGACCGAATCGCTGGCGCGCGGGCTTGCCCTCGACGGTGTCGGGCCGGGCCAGGCGGTGGGGATCATGTGCCGCAATGGACGCAACTTCGCCGCGTCGGCCTTCGCCGCCGCCCTGGTCGGCGCCGACGTCGTGCTGGTGAACACCGAGTTTCGCGTCAACGCGCTGGCCGGCGCGTTGAGCGCACACGAGATCGCAACGGTGTTCTGCGACAACGAATTTGCCGATCAAGTACGCGGCGCGGGCGAATCCATCAGGGTGATCGACCCGGCGACCGTCGAGCCTGCGCCTGGTGAAGCGCGGCCCAAAGTCGCCGAATCGGGCCGGCTCGTTCTACTCACCTCGGGCACCACCGGGGTGCCTCGCGGCGTCCCGCGGGTACCGAGGATGAGTTCGGGAATCGGTGTGGGCATGACAATTCTCGAGCGCACCGGGCTGCGTGTCGGGTCGCGAATCGCGGTGGCGGTGCCGATGTTTCACGGCCTGGGGCTCGGCATGCTGATGCTGACGGTAAGCCTGGGCGGCACCGTGCTGACCCATCGGCGCTTCGACGCCGAGGCCACCGTAGCGCGGGCCTCGCTGCAGCGTGCGGATGCGTTGAGCGTGGTCCCGATCATGCTGGCGCGCATCCTCGACCTGCCCCAACGGGTGCGGGCGCGAAACCCGTTGTCGTCCTTGCGGGTAGTGATATCCAGCGGCGACCGGCTCGATCCCGGTCTGGCCCGTCGATTCATGGATGCCTACGGCGACATCCTCTACAACGGCTACGGTTCCACCGAGGTCGGCATCGGAGCCCTGGCAACACCGATCGAACTGCGACACGCCCCGGAAACGGTGGGTCGACCCGTCGCGGGATGCCCGGTGCGGATTTTCGACCGGAACGGAAGGCCGGTCGGGCCGCGCGTCACCGGTCGCATCTTCGTGGGCGGTGAACTGGGCGCGGACGGCTACACCGGGGGCGGCGCCAAGGACATCATCGACCGGATGACCAGCACCGGCGACATGGGCTACCTCGACAACTCGGGCCGGCTCTACATCGTCGGCCGCGAAGACGACATGATCGTCTCAGGCGGCGAGAATGTCTATCCGCGCGCACTGGAAAACGCGCTGGCCGACCATCCCGACGTCGCCGAGACCGCGGTCATCGGCGTCCCCGACGAGCAGTTCGGCCGGCGCCTGGCGGCGTTCATCGTCGCGCGGCGCGACATCGACGAGGCGGGGTTGCGGGAGTACTTGAAGGGCAAGGTCTCTCGCTTCGAGCAGCCCCGGGACATCCAGGTCGTGAGCAGCATTCCACGCAATCCCGCCGGCAAGGTCATCCGAAGCAAACTGCTCGAGGCATAGCGAGGCCGCGCCGGCGGCGAGTAGCGCAACGTTAGTGCCGGCCATTTGTGGGTAGCCGACATCGCAAGACTTCTGTGCACGTGTGGAGGTGTGCGATGCCGGTTACGGCGGGGCACGTTCCCGGGTTGACGTCGGGGTTGCGTCGGGTTCGCACGGACCCGAAGCGTTTCCGCAACGGGCGCTGGTACCTGTTGGCCGAGGGCGTGCTGGTGAGTGCGTTCGGCATTGCCGGGCTGGTCTCGGCGGCCCTGCATCCGCATGCCGGGCCCACCGGCGCCCCGGTTCTCGGCCTGGCGACGGCTCCGGCGCACAGCGCGATCCTGCTGGCGTTCGGGGTGGCGGCGATTGCGGCGGTCAGCCATCGCCGCGCCGCGGTAGCGGTGACCGCGCTGAGTGCGGTGGCCTACATGGTGCTGTTGTTTTTCAGCGCCGTCGCCACGTCGCGCGACATGCCGACGGCGGTGGGGTTCCACGCCGCGGACGTCGTGCTGCATGGTGTGCTGGCGGTGGTCAACCTCGGGCTGCTGATGTGGTTGATTCCCGACGAGTTGGGGGATGAGGCCTGGGTGCGCCGGCGCGGGCGCCGCCGCGATCCGCGACGGCCTCCGGCTGCGGCAGTGCCCGCGCGGGAGTCGGACGCGCCTGGCAGCACAAGCCAGCCCAGCTCAACCAACCCGCCCAGCTCAACCAACCCGCCCAGCTCAACCAACCCGCCCAGCTCAACCAGCCCGCCCGAGTCGACGAAGCCGCCCGAGTCGACGAAGCCGCCGGTCGAGGTGCACCCCACGCGTCGCCGCAGTCCCGACCCACCGGGGACCGCGCGGGCGCCCGAGCCGGTGCGGTTACGCGCCACCGTCGTGCCGGTGGCCCTGGCGGTCCTGGCGGCGGTCGTCGTGATCGTGGTCTGGATCCGCCACCACTGACGCCGCCGGATCGTCAACGCTGGAACGGTTGCCAGCCGTCTTCCGGCTGGGCGAGACGGTCGGCGATGACGGACAGCGTTTCCAGGTTGTGGCCGTATCCCAGATGGCTGCAGTGGACCTCAACGTTTTCCGTCCGCGGCGCCGGGAGGCTGGTGCAGCACTGCCAGGCGACGATCCCGTCCGTCTTGCTGTAGATACAGGTGGTGGGCGTGGTGAGCGGTTGCTCGCGGCGGCTCCGGGCCGATTCCGCGACGGCGTCGGTGGCGTCGGTGCCGCGGTTGAGCAGCCGCCATACCCTCCAGGCGGTGCTGGCCCGATGGTTACCACGGAACGGGGAGCCCAGGGTGATCACCGATCGGACCTCATCGGGGAACGCGCGCGCCAGCTCGCGGGCATAGATTCCGCCGGCGCTCCAGCCGATAATGCTGACCCGGCGCCCGCCCGTCCTTTCGCGGATGTGGCGCAGCCGTTCCGGCAGCGTCTCCTTCATGCTGGCGCGGTAGCCGACGTTGTACCCGAGGCCCCAGTCGTAGACCCGGTATCCCAAGCGGCGCAAGACATTTCGTAGCAGATCGGTCGAGAGGGGGCCGGCCAGAAACCCGGGGATCACCAGCACGGGATGCCCGTCGCCGCGCGGCCAATCGGCGATGTGCCGCCGCAGTCCGCGGCGGGCGGCCAGGTACTCGAGCCCGGTGCGCCATTCCAGCGCACGCAGCAGAGGTCCCGGTGCGCGCGCTTCAGCGGCATCGGGGACGCCAGCCGGGTCGTGCCGGGGAAAGTGGGCCGGGTCGCTCACGCCTGGCCCTCGTCATCGTCGACCTCGTCATCCAGACCGACGGTTCTGGCCAGCCACTTGGGCGCCAGCGCCGAGATCGCGGTGGCGCCGCCGGTCGCACCCAGCACGCCCGTCCAGGCCACGGGTCCCAGCGGCGTGCATCCGAAGAACTGGCTGATGACCGGGGTCTGCACGATGCCGACCAGCACCCCCGCGCTGCCCAGCGCGGTCGCCACCACGAGGGGGCTGTGTCGGCGCGTGAGCAGGGTCTGCGCCAGCTGGGTCGTCACCAGTGCGGTCAATCCCATTGTCGCCGTGCGGCGTTCGCTGCCGGGCGTCCAGCGGCCGATGGCCCAGGCGGCCGTCGCCCCGGCGGCCGTGACTGCGCCCCGGGTGACGATCTGGCGCATCAGCGGAGCGTCCAGGGAGGGTGTAGGCCCGGTTAGCACCGCGCGCTGGTGTTCGCGCCGCGCCTCTTCGGCCTCCTCTGCGGTGTCGTAATCGGCTTCGACGGGTTCGACGTATTGCGAGGTGACGGCGACCGCGAGCGCGGGGAACATGTCGGTGAGCAGATTGACCAACAGCAGCTGACGGGTCCCCACCGGAGCCCGGCCGGTGCCCAGCGCCGTTCCGATGATCGTGAACAGCACTTCGCCCACGTTGCCGCCGACCAGGATCGTGACCGCGTCACGAACGCCGGACCACATGCTGCGGCCCTCGACCAGCGCGTCGAGCAGCACACCCAGATCGTCGTCGGTCAAGACGATGTCCGCGGCGCCGCGGGCGGCCGAGGACCCGCGACCGCTCACCCCGATGCCCACGTCGGCCATCCGGATGGCGGCCGCGTCGTTGGCGCCGTCGCCGACCATCGCGGTCACTCGGCCGCAACGCTGCAGCGCGCCGACAATCTGCACTTTCTGTTCCGGGCTGACGCGGGCGAACACCTGAACGTCGGCGACCAGTTTGGCGCACGCGTCCTCGTCCAGGCCGGCGAGCTCGGCACCCGTCACCACCCGTGCGTCCTCGGACATGCCCAGCTGGCGGGCGATCGCGCGTGCCGTGACGGGGTGATCGCCGGTGATCAGGACTACGTTGCGGTCAGCGGCGACTAGCTCTTCGATCAGCGGGCGCGAGGACGCCCGCGCGGTGTCCGCCAAACCCACATAGCCGATCAACTCCAGGTCCTGGGCGGCGGCGTCGACGGCGTCGGCGTCGGTCTCCTCGTCGTCGGTGGTGCCGTTTTCCCAGTCGCGTTGCGCCACCGCCAGCACGCGCAAGCCCTGCTCGGCAAGGCTGCGCACCAGCGACTCCGCGTGCTCGTGGTCGGTGTCCGGGTCGGCGAACCGGCACCGCGGCAACACCACCTCGGGGGCGCCCTTGAGCATCAGGAGCGGCGCCGACCCGTTGGTGCTCAGCGTGCCGATCGCGGCGGCGAAACCGCGGCTGGACTCGAACGGCACCTCGGCGAGCATCGCCCACTCCGAATCACCTTGATCGGCAAGCGAATCCGCCGCGGTGACGATGGCTTCGTCGGTGGCGTGTGCATGTCCTTGACCCTCTTGGGGTTTCGTCGACGCCCACGCCGCTGCCCGAAGTACGGCCGCGAACTGCGGGTCGGTGGTGGCCGGAAACGGATCCCGCGCGTCGGCCGCCGCCGGTACCGCGCACACGACGCGCAGCCGGTTTTCGGTGAGAGTGCCGGTCTTGTCGAAACAGATGGTGTCGACCCGGCCCAGCGCCTCGATGGTGCGGGGGGCCCGAACCAGTGCCCCGCGCGCCGTCAGCCGCTGCGCGGCGGCGAGCTGGGACAGGGTGGCCACCAGCGGCAGACCCTCGGGGACCGCGGCCACCGCGATGGCGACGCCGTCGGCGACGGCCTGGCGCAGCGACGCGCGCCGTAGCAATGCCAAAGCGCTGACCGCGGCGCCGCCGGTGAGCGTCAGCGGAAGAACCTTGCTGGTGAGCTCCCGCAGCCGGGCCTGCACACCGGCCGACGTTTCGACGTCGGCGACCGCCGAGATCGCGCGGTGCGCGGCGGTGCCGACGCCGGTGGCGACGACGATCGCCCTAGCGTGCCCGGCGACGATCGTGCTGCCCTCGAATAGCATGCTGGCCCGGTCCGGGTCGTTGACGGCGACCGGATCCACCTGCTTGTCCACCGGCAGCGACTCGCCGGTGAGCAGCGACTCGTCGACCTCCAGATCCTCGGCCACCAACAGCCGCGCGTCCGCCGGCACCACTTCCGGTGCGGCCAGGTCGATGACGTCACCGGGGCGCAGCGAATTGGCGGACACCGTGGCCGTGCGCGTGGCGCGCTGGGCCGCCTCCAGCCGGCGTCGCGTGGTCGCGACGGCCGGGACGACCACCCGGCGCACCAGCTGGTCCTGCTCGGCGAACAGTTCGGCGGCGGCAGCCTCGGCCCGTAACCGTTGTACCCCACCGGTTATCGCGTTGACGGTCATCACGCCGGCGACCAGAAGCGCGTCGATATTGCTGCCGACGATCGCGGACGCGGCCGCCCCGACGGCCAGGATCGGGGTCAGCGGATCGGCCAGCTCGGCCCGGGTGGTCGACGCCAGCCGCACCAAGCTGGTCACCGGTCCGCGCAGCGGTGCCAGCGCCGGGGTGTAGGACAGGTCGTCGAGACGGCGTCGCCACGACGGCGTGCCCGGCTCGACAGCCAATGGCCGCGCGCCACCGGCCAGCCGCGAATACACGATCTCCGGGTCCAGCGCGTGCCAGGCGGTCAGCGGCTGCGGGGTGGGATCGGGTAGCCGCAGCACCCTGGTGGCCGAGAACGTTCCCGCCACCAACGCGGTGGCCGCCGCTGCGTTGACGGGATTGAGCCAGCGGCGGAAGCTGACCGGGTTGGTGGTTCGGTCCTGCTCACCGGTGACCAGCAGCAGCCCCGCCAGCGTCGTCCCGCCCTGGGCGAGATGCACCGCCGATTCGCTGGCCGAACGGGCCACCGGGATCGCCGAAAGGATCCGCACCGCGTCGGCCAGGTCGGTGCCCGTGATGATGTCCGCGGTCCACGCCGTCGCCGCGCGTGGATCATCAAGGGCCACACCGACATCGGCGATCGCCAGGGCTGCCAGCGTGTCCGTGGACGCGAAATCACGGTGCAGCGCCGTGATCAGCAATACGGGTCCGCGATCCATGCGCAGCTCACGCACCAGGTTCAACAAAGGCGTGCCCGGCGGATACGTCGCCCCGACGCTCGCGGTCAGCTCCTCGGTGCCGGCGACATGGCGCAAGACCACCCGGGCCCCGGTCCGGTGCGCGGTTTGGAACAACGGAATCGCATAGGGATCGACCTCCCAGCCAACATCGACGCTGCCCACGCATTCGCCGTCGACCACGAGGTCGGCGCTTTCGCGGCCCTGGGCCGGCGTGTCCGACGGGCCTTGCACCGGAACCCATCTCAACCGCGCGCCGGTGGCGGGCAACTCGTCGGGATCGGGCTCGGGCGCCTCCTCGCCGTGCAGCAGGGCATCGGCGACCTCATATACCCGGTCGTCGTCCCAGCCGGGAGCATCGCCGCGCGAACGCAGAACGGCGCGGTGATCGCCGCGCAGCGCGGCGCCGTCGATCACGACGACCTTGACCCGATCCAGGCGCCGCAGCGCACCCGGATCGAGGACCAACTGTCCGGCGTTGGCCAGGCCGCGACCCAGCACCGCCGCGAACGCCTGCCGGCCCATGTGCGCCGCTCTCGGCACTCCGGCCTCGATCGCCCCGGCCGCGTCCTCGGTACCACCCCCGGCGACCAACGCGCTCGCGGCCGCGATGAGCGATCCGTTCGCAGCCGAGTCGACATAGCTCTCGACCGGGCCCGCCATCGATCCCTTCGCGGTGTCGATCGCCGCGTCGATGGATCCGCCGACCACGACGTGCGAAGCCTCACCCGCCGCCGCGGCCGGCCAGCTGTGCCGCGGCGCGTGCGATGTGGCCCCGGCCGACGAGATGACCGGCACCACCGGGGCCTGCGGCCGTTCGGGCGAGGCCAGCTGGGGCTCCCGGTCGCGCCACACGCGACGGTGAGCCGTCGCCTCGGAGATTTGCAGGGTGCGTTGCGTGAAATCGAGCAGCGGCGTGCCGACCGCTTGGGTCAGCCCATGAGCCGCGGCCGTCGTCGCCGCAAGCGCGACATCGGTGCCCACTCGACCCAGCCGCGACTCCAGCAGTGAAACCATGCGCGGCTGATGATTGATGAGGGCGGCCGCGGCCCGGGTGGTCTTCGGTGCGGCGGGCAGGCGGGTGACCCACCCGGTCACGGCGGCGCTCACGGCAATGAGGTCCATTGCGGCGGCGGTCAGCGGTACCAGAACCGCCAACGGGTTGCCCGGGTCGGCGAATGGCGCGGACAGGGGCGCCGATCCCGGTCCCGACGACGCGACGTCGTCGGCGATCGAAGCCACCGTTTCCCGCACTTCGTCCAGGACGACGTCGTAGTCGGCGTCCTCGGAGAGTTCGATCACCAAACGGCCCAGGGAGCCCTCGACATGGGCCTTGGCCACGCCCGCAATCCGGCGAACCGGTTCCTCCACCACCGCCGCGTACTCATGCCAGCGCGGAAACGGCAGCAGCGGATCCAGGTCCAGGTGCACCCGGTGCCCGCTCTGCCAGCGCACCGGGGCCGCGACGCCATTACGGGAACCGTTGGGGGAGCCGTTCATCCCGAACGCTCGGCCCGTCGAATTGGCTACCGAATGCGCCACGGGCCCGGCAAGCTCCACCACCGGGCTGACCAACATCTGCACTGTGCCCGCGGCGCCGGCCGCGGTGGACACGCCGGCTCGCACTACTTGGGCCGCTCCGCCGGTGACGCCAGCGACGACGCTGGCAACACCCGGAATCTTCATGTGGCCACCCTTCGATTACCGCTACCGTGCCTATCCTCCTGGCGTCTTTAGCGCCTGTCCACATAGGGCATGGACGGTAGGGCTTCGTGATGACAGGTGGCTTACCTACTTTGCGGTAATCCAAACGCGCTGAACAAAGCCGGGTCGAGGAAAACGGTGATCGCGGCGATCCCGGCGGTGCCGGCTTCGTGACCTGCGGTGAGGACGTGGATGGAATGGGCGCGCAGAACGCCGTCGGCGCTGCGGCGGTACTCGGCCACTGCGGGCTGTGCGTTCGCGGCCGTCCGGACCATCACGATGTCGCCGGCCTTGGTGAAGGCACGGACGGCCAGGAACCGCATCACCGTGTCGCGGCCGGTGAACCATATAGGCAGCGGCGGCATTTCGAGTTTGACGTCGGCTTGCAGTAACTCGGTGAGCGCGGCCATGTCCGCGTTTTCGAATGCGGCGCAATAGCGGTCGAGCAATTCACGCAGTTGCGCGTCGTCGGGCTCGACGGCGTCGTCTTCGGTGGGCGAGATCTCCGCGAGGCGCGCCCGCGCCCGCTGCAGGGAGCTGTTGACCGCGGCCGGTGTGGTTTCCAGGAGTTCGGCGACCTCAGCGGCACTGAACTGCACGACGTCGCGCAAGATCAGCACGGCTCGCTGCCTCGCGGGAAGCTCCTGCAGCGCCGTCATCACGGCCAGGCGCACACTTTGCCGCGCCGTGACCGCCCCCTCCGGAGTGCCCGACATCAGGGCATCGGGAATCGGCTCCAGCCACTGATGGGCGCCCGTGTATTCGTCCAGGCTGGCGTCGGGGTCGATCGAGCTGTCGCCCAGCCCGGCCGGCAGCACCCGCCGCGCGCGGTTCTCGAGCGCACGCAGGCACGCCGTCGTCGCGATCCGGTACAGCCAGGTCCGCAACGCCGCCCGTTCCTCGAAGGCCTGATAACCCCGCCAGCCGCGCAAATAGGTTTCCTGGACCAGATCTTCGGCGTCGTGCACCGAACCGAGCATGCGGTAACAGTGCGCGATCAACTCGGCACGAAACGGTGCCGCCCTTTCGATGAACTCCTCCTGAGCCGGCACGGGCATCTCCCATCTAGGCCTCCGGTCCGGACTGGGCCGAAACGCTACTCCAGTACTGGAGACACCCGGACGCCGGAATTCATCGTGCGGCGATGAATCGGTGCGCCGCGCCGTATCGGAATTAGTGCGGACATCGCGCCGCCCCGGCGATGCGCCCGCGCCGTCGGGCAGATCAACGAGGAGATCGTCATCATGGTGAGAATCGCCGACACCACAGTTCTGATTACCGGGGGCAATCGCGGCATCGGGCGGGCCTTGGTCGAAGAAGCGTTGAGCAGAGGCGCCAAGCGCGTATACGTCGGTACCCGAGCGCAATTGACCCACCGGGATCACCGCGTCACGCCCCTCACACTGGACGTAACCAACCCGGCGCACATCCAGGCAGCGGTCGATGAAGTCGAATCGCTCGACGTCCTCGTCAACAATGCCGGCCTGGCGCTCTACGACGACTTGAGCGAGCGTGCCGCGCTCGAACGCCATCTCGGCGTCAACCTCTTTGGCACCTACGCGATGATCCAGGCCTTCCTGCCGTTGCTGACTCGTTCCGGCGGAGCCATCGTCAACAACCTGTCGGTGAACGCAATCGCGCCCTTGCCGCTCATTCCCGCGTACTCGATCTCGAAGGCCGCCGCGCTCAACCTCACGCAATCGCTGCGCGCCCTGCTGGCCGGACGGGGCGTCAGCGTTCACGCCGTACTTACCGGGCCCGTCGACACCGAAATGACGCGGGGACTCGAGATACCGAAAAGCTCCCCAGAATCGGTCGCGCGCGCCATCTTCGACGGAGTCGCGAACGGCGAAGACGACATCTTCCCCGATGCCATGTCGAAGTCCGTGGCCGAGAGCTGGAGTACCGGCGCGGCGAAGGCCCTCGAGCGCCAGTACGCGGCGCTGCTCGCGGACGGCACCGATTAATCGCGGCGACGGAACGTATCTGAACTAGGGAGAACCCAAAACACCGGAAGCGAGCACGATCATGACCAACACAATCACCGACCTCGCCGGCACGACGGCGATCGTGACGGGCGCCAGCCGCGGATTCGGCCGCGCCATCGCCACCGCCTTGTCGGCCGCCGGCGCCGATGTCGTCGGCGTCGCGCGCAACCGCGCACTGCTGGACGAGGTCCGCGACCAGCTGGGCGACACCTTCACCCCCGTTGCCGCCGACGCCGCGGATCCGGCCACGGCCGGCCGGCTCATCGACGAATATGGGCCGCGCACACTGGTGCTGTGTGCCGGGGCGGCTCCGCGGATGGGCCCGTTGCAGGATCAGACCTGGGAGACCTTCAGTGAAAACTGGAACGTCGACGTGGCTCAGGCATTTCATTGGACCCGGCATGCGCTGCGGCGTCCCCTTGCTCCGGGCAGCTCGGTGATCGTGATGTCCAGCGGCGCCGCGCTCAACGGGTCGCCGCTGTCCGGCGGCTACGCGGGCGCGAAGTCGACCGTCCGGTTCATCACCAGCTACGCCGCCGCCGAGTCGCAGCGGGCCGGGCTGGGGATCAGCTTCGTGTCCGTGCTGCCGCGTTTGACCCCGGCCACCGATCTGGGCGCCAAGGCCGTCGCCGCCTACGCCGAGCGCCAAGGCGTCGACGTCGACACGTTCGTGCAGGCCGCCGGTCCCGCGCTCACCGCGGACCAAGCCGGCCGGTCGGTATTGGAGATCGCCGTCGGCGGCCTACGCGACGGCGATGCCTACCTACTCACCTCCGCGGGCCTGTCCTCGCTGGCCTGAAGTCACTCAACCGAAAGGCGGACAACCTCATGAACATGAACACCCCCCCGATCGTGTCGGCCCAGGAGTGGGCCGCGGCCCATCAGCGACTGCTGGTCAAGGAGAAGGAGGTGACCCGGGCCCGGGACGCGCTCGCGGCGATGCGCCGGCGGATGCCGTGGACACCCGTCGACAAGCAGTACGAGTTCGAGGGACCGGGCGGCAAGGTCGACCTGCTCGGCCTGTTCGAGGGCAGGCGTCAGCTGATCGTCTACCGCGCGTTCTACGGGCCCGACATCGACGGCTGGCCCGATCACGGCTGCCGGGGCTGCTCGATGATCGCCGACCACATCGGGCACCTCGCCCACCTCAACGCCCGCGACACCACGCTCGTCTTCGCCTCGCGCGCACCGCAACCCGACATCGAGCGCCTCAAGGATCGGATGGGCTGGAAGATGCCGTGGTACACCATCACCGACAGCTTCGACGCCGACTTCGGTGTCGACGAATGGCACGGCACCAACGCTTTCATTCACGACGGCGAGCGCGTGTTCCGCACCTATTTCATCAACAACCGCGGCGACGAGGCGCTGGGCAACACCTGGAGCTTCCTCGACATGACAGCCCTTGGGCGCCAAGAAAACTGGGAGGATTCCCCGGAGGGCTACCCGCAGACCGCGCCCTACGAGTGGTGGGACTGGCACGACGCCTACGGACAGCACGAGCCGTCGCGATGGTTCGGCGAGCCGGACCCCAACGATCCCAACGATCAACGGCCGCCGCGCGCGTGATGCGGCGCCGGGGTGTAGTCGCAATCGCCGCCCAGAAAACACAAATGCGCGGTAGCCGTCGACCGGCTACTCGCGCATTGTCGGACGCTGGTCTAGAGAATTCGGTGGTTGGCCCTGCCAACCTGGTACCCGGCCGGGAACGACTTCTCGATGACCTGCAACTGATGGTCCACTCTGGATTCGAGTTCGAGAACGACGCAGCTGTCGCCGACGGCTTTCGATTCGAGAACTATGTACCGCTGACCACAATCGGTGATCGGGTCGCCCGAGTGCAATTTCTCGACCGCCACCGACTCCGGTGTTCCGTCTGCCTCCATCCATGACACGTTAGGTCAATTCAGCGGATGAGGGAATAGTTCACCGGCCGGCCATCAACGCGTGTCGGCCCCAGGCTGCTTGAAGAACACGCTGACGCGAACGATCAGACCGTCGTCTCCCTGCTCGAACAGGATGCATTCCGGCCACGTCGTGGCAACGCCGTCGATCTCGAACGTCTCGGTCAGCTCCGCGAACGACAGCCTGCGGTCCACATGCGACACCCGCTGGACCTGCAACCGATGGTCCGCGATATTGGTGCACACCTTTCGCAGGTAGGCAACGTAGTGCGCCTTCCCGTCGACCCGATCGCAGAACGGCCCCTCCCGGGTCAAACCTTCGTCGGCAATGGTGTCGGCCAGTCCGTCCCAGTCGTGTGCGGCCAGGCACTCCAGGTACCGCTCGACCGCTTGGTCTTCAATCGCGTTGCCCATGTCGCCTCCGCTCACTTGTCGCGAGCGTAACGCCACGGCGAAATATCGCGCCAGAATTCGCCGTGGCGTTACGTACGCGGGGTCGCCGCCCGGCCGCCGCGGCGGGCTAGGTTGTCTGCCATGAGCTGGTGGACCGCCCGGGCCGAGCGGACGATGACAGAAGATGTGCCCGCGCCGCCCGACGCGGTTCGCGATTTCTACGTCGACCTGGACAACATCAAGCTGGTGCATCCGCTGATCGTGTCCGTGGAAACGCTGGCCCGCACCGAAGCGCCGGACGGCTACCGCCAGAGCTACCGTGTGGTCGACCGAATTCCGCTGGGGCCGTTCACCATCCGAACGGCCTACCGGGCTCTGCTGCACGTGCCCGAGACCGGCGACGTGCTGACCGAGGCCGACCAGGCCCCCGGTGTGCGCCTGCGCGGAACGGTGAGCTTCCAGCCCGCGGCCGGCGGCACCCGGGTCACCGAGCGAATCACGATCAGGGCGCCCCGTGTGTTGGCCGCGGTGACCATCCGCGAGGCGGTGAAGGCGCATATCGAGATGCTGGCCGGCATACGTCGCCACTTCGAATCCGCTTGATCAGCGGGCTTTCCACTCCGAGGTGAGGGCGAGGTCCGAGAGGTATCTGGTGGAGCTCCAGCCGCCGTCGACGACGATCGTCTGGCCGTTGATGAAGGTACCGCCGGGAGAACACAGGAACGCCACGGTGCTCGCGACGTCCTCGACGGTCCCCAACCGCTGATGCGGAGTCAGCTCGGTGTTGATCCGCCGGAACCGCTCGTCCTGCAGGCGATGCTCGGTCATCGGCGTCTGAATGACCCCGGGAGCCACTGCGTTGCAGCGGATTCCCTGTGCCCCGTATTGGCAGGCGATGTGTGTGGTCAGTGCGGTGAGCCCGCCCTTGGCAGCCGAGTACGCCCCGCCGCGAAGGCCACCGACGACGGCGAAGGTCGAGGTGATGTTGATGATCGCCGAACCGGGCCGCATGTGCGGCAGGACTTCGCGAATGAGGCGAAATGGTGCGCGCAGCATCAAACCGAGGAAGCGGTCCAATGTTTCGTCGTCGGTCTCGTGGACCGGTTTGGGACTGCCGATCCCGGCGATATTGATCAGGAAGTCGATGTGCCCCCAGCGCGCAACGGCAAGGTCCGCGAGGCGGCGGGGCGCGTCATCCTCGGTGAGGTCGGTGGCGTAGGTGGCCACCCGATCCGGGTCGTCGGTGATCCTGGCCAGGCCGCGCGACAACTCGGCGAGCTTGTCCTCATTCCGGCCCGTCGCCAGCACGGCCATGCCCATCCCGGCGAGTTTCGTTGCGCAACCGGAACCGAGCCCACCGCTCGCCCCGGTGACGATCGCTACCTGCATGTCACTGGTCCGCTTTCATCAGTGCCGCCTTGATCTGGTGCTTCAATATTTTTCCCGCGTCGTTTTTCGGCAGGACATCCCAAATAACCACTTGCTCAGGCGCTTTGAACCGCGCCACGCCTTCCTCCTCGAGAAAGGCAGCCAAGCCGACGACGTTTAATCCAGGGTCCGGGCCCGGTGTGGACGCCGGCACCACGACCGCGCACGCCCGCTCTCCGGTGCGGTCGTCGGGAAGGCCGACGACGGCGACCTCGGCGATGCCGGGATGGTTTGTCAAGACGTCCTCGACTTCCTTGGGCGAGATGTTCTCGCCGTTGCGGATGATGATGTCTTTGGCCCGGCCGGTGACGACGAGGTACTCGTCGTCGACCAAGCGCGCAAGGTCCCCGGTGCGGAAGTATCCCTCCGTGTCGAACGATTCGGCTTCGTCTTCGGGGTGCTGGTAGCCCACCAGCATCTGCGGCCCGCGCACGCAGATCTCACCGGCGGTGAGTTTGACGTCGGCGAATCCGACGCGCCCGTCGGTGTCGGCGGCGTGGCCGCGGTGCCGCGGGGCTCCCACCGTCGTGACCGGCACTTCCGTCGAGCCGTACACGCGGGTGACCGCCGTTGAATCGAAATACGCTGCGGCCCTTCGGATCAGTGAGGGGGATGCGGAAGCGCCGCCGCAGACGAACAGCTTCAAGTCGGGCAGGTGCGTGCCCGCCCGCTGCGCGGCGGCCAGCAGCTGCTCCAGGAATGGGGTCGCACCGGCCATGTGAGTGCACCGCTCGGTTTGCATGAGCCGGACCGCCTCGTCACCGTTCCAGCGATCCATCAGCACGGCGGCGGTGCCCAGCAGCAGTGGGCATTCGAACGCGTAGATGGAACCGCCGATATGGGCGATGGGAGATGCCACCAGGAAGCCGTCGCCCGGCTCGACGAGCCAGTGGTCGCCGATCTGGCGGATCAGCGCATGAATCGAATTATGGGTGTGCAGCACACCTTTCGGGCGACCGGTGGTTCCGGAGGTATAGAGGATCATGCGCACCGCGTCGGGGTTCAGCGTGGGCAGGTTCGTCGCGACGGTCTCCGGGGTGAGCAAGGACTCGAACGGGATTTGGTCGTCACCGGGATCCCCACGCACCACCACGACCTCCGGCGGCGATTCCATCTGGGACGTCACCCTGCGCAGCATCGCGGGGTAGTCGTGACGCCCGAATTTCGATGGCGCGAAGAGCATGCGGCTGTCGGCGTCTTCGAGGATGAAACGCAGCTCGCGGTCCCGCATCGACGGCAGGATCGGATTCGCGACCATCCCCGCCAGCGTCGCGGCGAGATAAACCACCGCCGCCTCATGCCAGTTGGGCAGCATGAACGACACGACGCTGCCCGGGGGGATGTGGGCGTGCAACGCCTGCGCCAGCGTCGTCGCCTGCTCATGGAGGCTGCGGCAGTCCACCCGCCGGTCGCCGTCGACAAGCGCCACTCGCTGCGGCGTCCGCTCCGCGGCATCGCGCAGCGCGTCGGCCAGCGTGGCGCGAACCCACCAGCCGCGCGCGTAGGCGTCGGCGGCACGCGCGTCGTCCCATCGAACCCAGCGGTCGCCGATGAGTTTTCGGTCGTGATGCGTGGCGGTGATGCCAGCTAGCCTTTCATGCGCCGCATCGTCATCGAGTGACGGAACCGGGACGCCGGGTGGGTGTTGATGGTGACCTGGGCGACCTGTCCGTCGGAGGTCGTGTAGGTGCGCCGCACCTGCAGCGCCGGGGTTCCGGGCTCGACGTCGAGTCCACCCGCCAGTTCGGCGGGGATGAGTTCTGCCGCGATTTCCTGATGAACCTCGACGATACTCAGGCCGAAGAGGTCTTCGATCAGCGGGAAGATGGGGCCGTCATGGCGCTGCAGCAGCCTGCCGACCGCGGCGAACGCGCGGTTGATGTAGTACTCGGCGCGGCACAGCGCGGGCTCTGAAGACCCGGCCGGTTCGCCGCCGTCGGCCAGCCGGTAACCGCGAACGGTCAGCCACTGCTCACCGGCGGTCAGCCCGGTCCGCGGCGCCAGCTCGTCGTCGATCGTGACCATGGCGACCGATTCGATCGCGAAATGCGTACCGGCCGCGAAGGCCAGCAGGTCGTTGATCGACATGACGTGCTGAACGTAGGAATCCGACGACGGTCGCGGTACCACGAGGGTTCCGGTTCGCGGCCGTGACGACACCAGGTTGTCTTCGCGCAGTCGCCGCAGCGCCTCGCGAATGGTGTAGCGGCTGACCGCAAACCGCTCGCACAGCTCGTGTTCGGTGGGCAATTGCGACCCGACCGGATACACGCCGTCCACGATCTCCTTGCGCAGGGTTCGCGCGACCTGAAGGTAGCGGTGATCGACGACTTTGGCGTCCGGCACCTCAGCCTCCCGCGTCTCGCAGCGCCAGCACGCTGCCCTCGGCGTCCGCCGAAACGTACAACGTGCCGTCGGGCCCCGCGGCGATGCCGGCGAAGGGGCCCTGCGGCCCGGAGAAGGGCGGCAGCCCGAGTAGCGGCTTGGGGCTCACCCCCGGCGGCGCCCCGACCGGCAAGCCCGACGCGATGGTGCGCCGCGTCCCGGTCGCCGGGTCGAAACTGATCAGCTCCTTGGCGCCGGCGTCGACGACGTAGACCTGCCCGTCGCGCACGAGGATGCCCTGCGGCCGCCGCAAGCCGTCCACCAGGGTGCCGGTGCCGTCCAGCTTGACGACCCGCCCCGCTCCCGCTTCACAGACCAGGCACACCCCGTCGGGGGCGATGGCCACGCCCGCCGGCTCGCTCAGCCCGGAGGCGAGCACCTCGACGCGGCCGGCCCGGATGGATACCACGCGCCCGGCACCGAGCTCGGCGGCCACGACGGTGCCGTCGGGAGCGACCGCCACGCCGTAGAGCTGGTCGAAACCCTCTGCCAGCACAGCACTTTCGTTGCTGGCCGGTCGATACCGCGAGACCTGGCCGTTGGACGTGGTGACCACGAACTCGCCCACTGCCGTCGCGGCGACGCCGCGCACGAAGCCGGGGTATCCGGGGCTGAACAACATGCCGGCCGTCCGCAGCGAACGGGACCTGATGGGCGACGACCCGCTTCGCCCGGCTTCGCCGCGCTCGCGATCGTCGCCGTCGGCACCCATGACGTAGAAATACGTGCCGTCGGCGACGTAGAGATTGCCGTCCGCGCCGACCGCCAGATCCAGCGGCCAGTTCAACCCACCCGGCAGCACCGGGCGAGACTCTCCGCCACCGAGGATTTCGGTGATCTCCCCGGTGAAGTTGGACACGAACAACCGCTCGTCCACGAAGGTGAGGTTGTCCAGCCCGGGGTTCAGCGCTGCCAGCACGGTGCGCTCGCCGCTGCGGGGGTCGATGCGCAGCACCTCTCCGGTCTGCACCTGGGTGGACACGATGCGGCCGGTGGAATCGAACTTCACCGCGTCGGGGACGCCGAGGTCACCCGCAACCCGTTCGGGGACACCGCCTTCGGGATCGATGCGCCAGATCTCGTTGGCCCCCATCAGCGGGAAGTACAACAAGCCGTCGGGTCCGACCTCCATCGCGTTGGGCATAGGCGCGTTCTCCAGGAGCACCCGCGGCGCGCCGCCGGTGAGGTCGAGTTCGAGCAGCCGCCCGCCCTCGCGGCACTCACCGATGAACAGCCGGCCGCGGTGAAATGTGATGCCGTTGGCCGACGGGACATCGTCGCGCAGCACCCGCGTGCGCCCGGCGGCGTCGCGCACGCTCACCCGCCCGTCCATCACTTCGGTGGCGTAGAGGTTGCCGTTCGGGTCGAAGGCCACGTCGTCGGGCGCGACGATGTCGCCACCCTTGGCGCTGACCGTGTCCAGCCGACCGGTCGCCGGGTCGAGCGCACTGATCTGGCTGCCGGTCACCTGTGCGATGTAGATACGGCCGTCCGGCCCGGTGCGCAGGCCGTTGGCCCCGAACAGCCGGCTGGGCGGCGTGAGTCGCTGCAGGGTCCAGCCTTCGGCGAGGGTGGGCTGACGCGCGGCCGAGTAGCGGCTCGCGTCCTGCGACAATCCGGTTCCGGCTATCACCGCTCGCACCATAGCAATCGGCCAATAGTCCAGACAATAGCCGAGACGACGCCATTTGGGGCCTTGACGTGCTGGCCGTCGTAAGAGAATCATGCTCTCTAATGAGTGCACGTCATTATCTTGTCCGGACAATTATCTGATCCTGCATGGGACACGATCTGTTAGGCCTTGAGGGGCGCATCGTCGTGGTCGCCGGCGCAGCGGGCGGCGGCATCGGTACCACCATCACGCACATGGTCGCTCAGGCGGGCGCGACCGTCGTCGCGGTGAGCCGCGATCAGGACAACCTCGACCGGCACGTCGGCCCCCTGCAAGCAGAGGGGCTGCCCGTGGTGCCGCTAGCCGCCGACGCCTCCACCGACGACGGCGTGAGTGCCACGCTGGCGGCGGTGCGGCGCGTCGATGGCGAATTCCACGGGTTGGTCAACGTCGCGGGTGGTGCCGACCCGTCGACGTGGATGCCGTCGACCCGGGTGACGCGCGCCGACTGGCGGGAGTTGTTCGCCCGCAACCTGGAGACGATGTTCTTCATGAGCCAGGCCGTGGCGGCGGAACTGAAGCGGCGCAAGAGCCCGGGCTCGATCGTCTCGATCTCGTCGATCAGCGGGATGAACACCGCGCCCTTCCATATCGCTTACGGCACAGCCAAAGCCGCGATCGTCGCGGTCACCCGCACCATGGCGCTGGAGCTGGCGGCCGGCGAGAACGGCGCCGCGATCCGGGTCAACGCCGTGGCGCCCGGGGTCACCGAGACGCCGGCGTCGACCACGTATGTGGACGCCGACGCCGAACGCGACCGTCGCGCCATTGCGATGGGACGCCGCGGCCGCCCGGAGGAGGTGGCCGGCGCAGTCCTTTTCCTCCTGTCGGACCTGTCCAGCTACATCACCGGGCAGACGTTGCTGGTCGACGGCGGCCTGAACCTCAAATGGGGGCACCTGGCCGCCGACAACACCTCCTTGTTCCTCAAGGACGAAGACTTCCGCGCGTCGATCACACGCTGGGACTAGGGAGAAAGGGAAAAGCGATGACCGATGACGGCGCGGCCGCGGCCGACCAGCTGACCGGGCCGGTCACGATCCCGGTGGAAGCGTATGTCTCCGAGGAATACGTGCGTGCCGAGCGCGACAAGTTGTGGCGAAAGGTGTGGCAGCAAGTCGGGCGCGTCGAGGATCTGCCCAAGGTGGGCAGCTACCTGACCTATGACATCCTCGACGACTCCATAGTCGTGGTGCGTACGGGGCCCGACACCCTGGCTGCGCACCACAACGTGTGCATGCACCGCGGCCGCCGCCTGGTGGACGTCCCGCCAGGGGCGAAAAGCGCTTGCGGCCAAAAGAAGTCGTTCGTGTGCGGATTTCACGGCTGGACCTACGACCGGGACGGCACCTGCATCCACATCCCCGAACGGCAGGACTGGCAGGGGGCGCTGACGCCCGAGAACACGCACCTGGCCAAGGTCAACGTCGATACCTGGGGTGGCTGGATCTGGATCAACATGGATCCCGAGTGCGAGCCGCTGCGCGACTATCTCGAGCCGGCCGCCACCATGCTGGACCCCTTCGGGTTGCAGGACATGCGCTGCAAATGGCGCAAGTGGCTGCATTTCGAATGCAACTGGAAGGTCGCGATGGAGGCCTTCAACGAGACCTACCACGTGGCGACCACGCATCCGCAGTTCAACAAATTCGGCAACTTTCGCGGCTGGGCCATGGCGCAGGGAAAGCACAGCAACATCGGCTACGACGCGCCCGCGGAGCTGGAAGAGACCAAATCGAAGATCCGGCTCGGCACCGGTGCGGACCCGCGCGTCTCGACCGCCGAGATGCAGATCTACACCTTGGAGGAAACCAACGCCACTACCACCAGAACATTGGTGGAGGCGGCCCGCCGGCTGGTCGACGAGCTGCCGGAGGACGCGCCCGCCGGCACGGTGCTCGAGCACTGGCTGTCCTCGGCGCGGCGCGACGATGCCGCGCGCGGCGTGGTCTGGCCGACCATCGACCCCGAGCACCTGGCCCGCAGCGGCACCGCGTGGCAGATCTTTCCGAACTTCCAGATCGGGCAGGGCCTGACCACCGCGCTGTGCTACAGCGCCCGCCCGCACGGCTACGACCCGGACCACTGCATCTTCGAAGCCTCGTGCTACGAGCTGTATCCGAAAGGCGAAGAGCCACAGACGGAATGGGTATACGCGCCACCCGACGACCCGAACTGGCGCAGCGTCCTGCCGCAGGACTTCTCCAACATGGCCGCCGTCCAGCAGGGCATGAAATCGCTCGGCTTCCGCGGCCCCAAGCCCAACCCCTACATGGAGCGCAGCACCGCGAACCTGCACCGCAACCTCGCCGAGTACATGGGCACCGGCGCGCCCCGCAAACTCGCCCCGCAACCAGAAAGAGAGATGGATCGGTGAAAGTCAACCTTGGGTTCGGATCGCACAACTCCCATGACTGGGACCGCGTGCTGGCCGGGAATTTCGGCGAACCGCCCGCGACCCCCGACTGGCAGTGCGTGCAGGCCACGCTCGCGATTGCCGACCTCGCCGAACCGCTCGGCTTCGACGGCATCTGGATGCCGGAGCACTGCGGGACCCCGTATGGCATGACGCCCAACCCGATTCAGGCCCTGAGCTATTTCGCCGGGCGTACCGAACGCGTCAGCCTCGGCACCTTCGTCGTCGTCGCGCCGTGGTGGCACCCGGTGCGGCTGGCGCACCAAATCGCCTACCTCGACATCCTCTCCAACGGCCGGTACACGACTATCGGAATCGGTCGCGGTGTCTCCAAGGGCGAGTTCGACGCCGTCGGCGTGCCCCGCGAGGAAAGCCGGCAACGGTTCAACGAGACGCTCGACATCCTGCAGCTCGCCCTGTCCGGGGAGCGGTTCTCCTATGACGGGGAAATCTTCACTGTGCCGGAGATGTCGCTTCGGCCCGAACCCCAAAGCGGCGACCTGTTTTCGCGCATCTACAGCTCGTCGTCGACCGCCGAATCGCTGGAGATCCTGGCGCGTCGCGGCATGGTGCCACTGTTCGTGGGCAACAAGCCGATCGAGGACGCCGGACGGGAAGTGCAGAAGGTGAACACGTTCCGTAAGGAGGAAGGCCTGGGGCCGTGCCAGCCGAAAAACGTGATGTTCATGTACTGCACGACCGACGACCCTGGCAAATCCGAAGAATGGATCTGGACCGCCAACCGCGACGTCACCGTGCACTACGGGTTCGCCGATGCCTCGAACTTCAAGGGCGTCAAGGGTTATGAAGCCTATGCGGCCCGGGAGGCCAGCGCCACCGCGGTCCTCGCCTCGTCGGTCACGGGCGCCGAGACCGGCGCAGCCAAAGGCCCGTCGAAGACGCCCGGCTACCACGCTTCCAATCTGCTGATCGGCACGCCGGAAGAGATCTTCAACCGGATCCAGGCCGCGCAGCGGGCCTGCTCGTTCTGCGAGCTGACGATCGTTCCGCAGTTCGGCACCATGCCCTACGCCGAGGCGATGGCGAGCACGGAGTTGTTCGCCAAAGAGGTGCTGCCGGCCGTCCAGAAGATGGAGGCCCCGCTGCACCCCGCCGCGCTCCCGGAGAATGCGCTGGCATGACGAACCCGGATTGCCCACCGACGCCGACGCCGGAGGACATCGACGTCGCGGCGTTGCGCGAAAAGTATCGTCAGGAGCGCGAAAAGCGGCTGCGCCCGGAGGGTTCCAAGCAGTACATCGAACTCGTCGACGACTTCGCGGGATTTTACGAGACCGACCCGCACTCGCCGCCGCTGGTCCGCGACGCGATCGCGGAGGACGTCGACGTCGCCGTGCTCGGCGGCGGCTTCGGGGGCCTGCTGTGTGCCGCGTACCTGAAAAAGGCCGGCGTCGATGACGTCCGGATCATCGAGTTGGGCGGCGACTTCGGTGGCGTCTGGTACTGGAACCGGTTTCCCGGGCTGCAGTGCGACAACGAATCGTACTGCTACATACCATTATTGGAAGAGCTCAACTACATACCGAGCAAGAAGTTCGCCGACGGTACCGAGATCTACGAGCATTGCCGACGCATCGGAAAGCATTTCGGCCTCTACGACTCCGCGATCTTCTCTACCCAGGTCCGGGCGCTGCACTGGGACGAGGAGATCAAGCGCTGGCGGGTCAGCACCAATCGCGACGACGACATCCGGGCCCGGTTCGTGGTCATGGCGTCGGGCCCCTTTCACCGGCCCAAGCTGCCCGGCATTCCGGGCATCAACGACTTCAAAGGGCACAGCTTTCACTCGTCACGATGGGACTACGAATACACCGGCGGGGATAGCAATGGCGGCCTGCACAAGCTCGCCGACAAACGCGTCGCGGTGGTGGGTACCGGGGCGACCGCCGTCCAAATCGTGCCGTTCCTGGGCCGGGATGCCAAGCATCTGTACGTGTTTCAGCGCACGCCGTCGTCGGTGGGCGCGCGCAACAACACGCCGACCGATCCCGAGTGGGTGAAATCGCTGCGGCCGGGCTGGCAGAAGGAGCGGCAGCGCAACTTCCACGCCTGGACGTTCGAGGGAATGGCGCTGGGCCAACCCGACTACGTGTGCGACTTCTGGACCGAACTCGGCCGCAACACCGCCGCGCGCGTTCTCACACTCGAAGACCCGGCGTCGATGACCCCCGAGCAGTTCATGGCCATCCGCGAAGAAGAAGACTACAAAGTGATGGAGCGACTGCGCCGCAGGGTCGAGAGCATCGTCGACGACCCCGGCACCGCCGAAGCGCTCAAGCCCTACTACCGGTTTCTGTGCAAGAGGCCATGCACCAACGACGACTACCTCCCAACCTTCAACCGTCCCAACGTAACGCTGGTCGACGTGTCGTCGACGAAAGGCGTGGAGCGGGCGACGGAAAAGGGTTTGATCGCGAACGGCGTCGAGTACGAAGTCGACTGCATCATCTACGCCAGTGGGTTCGAGATCACGACGGAGATCAGCCGCCGCTACTCCATCGACACCATCGCCGGCCGAGGTGGGTTGTCGCTTTTCGACCACTGGCGTAACGGCTACAAGACATTTCACGGGATGACCAGCCGCGAGTTTCCCAACCAGTTCTTCACCGGGTTCACCCAGGTCGGTATCTCGGCGAACATCGCCGCCAACTATGAACTGCAGGGCGAGCACATCGCCTACATCATCGCCGAAGCGCTGGCCCGCGGCGCGGCTACGGTCGAACCCACCCAAGAGGCGCAGGATGAATGGTGCAAAACCATCCGAGACACCGCGATCGACAACAGCCAGTTCGACCTGGAGTGCACGCCGGGCTACTACAACAACGAAGGCGGCGGCATGGGAACCGCGAAGGGCGAAGGGATCCGGTCGCATCTGGGCGAGCCCTACGGGCCCGGCTTTTACGCCTTCGGCGACCTGCTGGCCGAGTGGCGCGCCACCGGTGAGCTGGATGGCCTCGTGTTGGGATCTTGATGGCTGAACTCAGGTTCGACGATCGGGTGGCCGTTGTGACGGGCGCCGGCAGGGGACTGGGCCGCGAGTACGCGCTGCTGCTGGCTTCCAAGGGAGCCAAGGTCGTCGTCAACGACACGGGCGGCGCCCTGACCGGATCCGGCACCGACGAGGGGCCCGCCCGGCAAGTGGTCGCCGACATCACGGCGGCGGGCGGCGAAGCGGTGGCATCAGTCGACTCGGTGGCGACGCCCGAGGGGGGCCAGGCCATCATCCAAGCTGCACTTGAGAACTACGGACGGATCGACATCCTCGTCCACAACGCCGGCAACGTGCGGCGCGCATCGCTGAAGGAGATGAGCTACCAGGACTTCGATGCCGTCATCGACGTCCACCTGCGCGGCGCCTTCCACGTGGTGCGGCCCGCGTTCCCCGTCATGTGCGCCGCGCACTACGGCCGTGTCGTCTTGACCTCGTCGATCGGCGGCCTGTACGGCAACCACGCCGTCGCGAACTACGCCGCCGCCAAGGCGGGCCTGATCGGGCTGTCCAACGTCGTCGCGCTCGAAGGTGCCGCCGACGGCGTGCTCTGCAATGTCATCGTCCCGTCGGCGGTCACCAGAATGGCTGAGGGCCTGGACATTTCGGCATATCCACCGATGGGCGCGGAATTGGTGGCGCCGGTGGTCGGCCTGTTGGCACACGAAACCTGCCCGGTCACCGGCGAGATGCTGATCGCCATCGCGGGCCGGGTGGCTAAAGCGGTCGTCGCGGAGACTCCCGGCGTGCACCGTCCATCGTGGTCGATCGAGGACGTTGCCGAGCAGATCGACGCCATCCGTTATCTCGCTGCGCCGCTGGTCTTTCCCGTCGTACCCGACGGTCATGCCGGCCACATCCGCTACAGCTTCGACACCGCCGCGCGGGCGACCAGGGAAGGCGCCAGCCATGGCTGACAACGGGGCCGGACCGCTGGCCGGGGTACGCGTCGTCGATCTCACGGCGATGGTGATGGGTCCCTACTGCACCCAGATCATGGCCGACATGGGCGCAGACGTGATCAAGGTCGAACCGCCGCAAGGAGACGACACCCGCTACATCTCGGTCGGTCCGGTACGGGGCATGGGCGGCGTCTTCGTCAACGTCAACCGGGGCAAGCGCGGCGTCACCCTCGACCTGCAGTCCGACTCCGGCAAGATCGCGCTGCGGGCGCTCATTGAACAGGCCGACGTGTTCATCCACTCGATGCGGTCAAAGGCGGTCGCCCGGCTCGGCTTCAGCTACGACGAGGTGGCCGCGATCAATCCCGCCATCGTCTACACCAATTGTTACGGGTACGGCCGGCGTGGGCCGAAGGGGGACTTGCCCGCCTACGACGACACCATCCAGGCCGCGTGCGGGCTGCCCTACGTGCAGGAACAGCTGACCGGCGAACCCAATTACGTGGGAACCATATTGGCCGACAAAGTCGCGGGCCTCACCGCGCTCTACGCCACCATGATGGCGTTGTTCCACCGCGAGCGCACCGGCGAGGGGCAAGAGGTCGAAGTCGGCATGTTCGAGACGATGGCCTCGTTCATGCTCGTCGAACACGCCAACGGCGCCATGTTCGATCCGCCGCTGGGCCCGGCGGTCTATCCCCGCACGGTCGCGCCCAACCGGCGGCCGTACCGCACCAGCGACGGCTACATTGCGGCGTTGATCTACAACGACAAGCACTGGGCCGCGTTCGTGGAAGCCGTGCGGCCACCGTGGGCCAGCGATCTGTACGGCACGCTCGAGCGGCGGGCGCGCCAGATCGACACCGTGTACGCGCTGCTGGCCGAAACGCTGGTGCAGCGAACGACCCAGGAATGGCTTGACCTCTTTCGCGAACTTCAGATACCCGCCGCGGCGCTGTCCAGCCCGGCGACCTTGTTCGACGACGACCACCTGAACGCCGTCGGTTTTTTCGAGACGCTGGACACGGTCCACGGCCCGGTGCGATTCCCCGGCGTGCCGACCTGGTTTTCCCGTACACCGGGCCGCGTCGCGGGGCCCGCTCCGGAGTTGGGCGCGGACACCGCGGCGGTGCTCGAAGAACTCGGACTGGCACCCGCGGACGCGAATCCGGTCGCGCCGGCATAACCCGGAAATGGGGCCGCCGCAACCGGAAACCGTTGCGTGTCTTCGCGTGTCTATCTCCTGAATCCCGTCGCGACGCCACTAGGCTGGCTGCGATCAAGAGGAGGGGCAGCGACGCATCGGCATGGGCCAGGGCGCGTTAACAGCGGACACTGAGCCGGGCGGGAGGCATCCCGCACCGGCGCGTTCTGCTCGGCGCCCTCGGTGGGTTGCTCCGGTGCGACGGGTCGGTCGGCTGGCGATCTGGGATCAACCGGAACGGCGCAGCGGCATTCCCGCGCTGGACGGGCTTCGCGCGATAGCGGTCGCGCTGGTGTTGGTCGGGCATGGCGGCATCCCCGGGGTGAGCGGCGGGTTCATCGGCGTCGACATCTTCTTCGTGCTCAGCGGCTTCCTGATCACCTCGCTGCTGCTCGACGAGCTGAGGCGCAGCGGCCGTATTGAGCTGACCGGCTTCTGGATTCGCCGTGCGCGCCGGCTGCTGCCCGCGCTGGTGTTGATGGTGATCACCGTGGGCGCGGCCCGCGAACTCCTTCCCTACCAGGCCCTGAACGGACTGCGGGACGACGCTGTCGCGGCGTTCCTATGGATGGCGAATTGGCGGTTCGTGGCCCAGAAGACCGACTACTTCACGCAGGGCGCCCCGCCCTCACCGCTGCAGCACACCTGGTCGCTTGGGGTGGAGGAGCAGTACTACTTTGTCTGGCCGGTGCTGCTGATCGCGGTGACCCTGCTGTTGGCGGCGCGGGCCAGGCGTTACTTCATGCGGGCGACGGTCGGCGGGGTCCGCTTCGCCATCTTCGTGATCGCCACGTTGGGGGCGCTGGCTTCGGCGGCGGCGGCCATCGTGTTCGTCTCCGAGGGCACGCGTGACCGAATCTATTTCGGCACCGACACCCGCGCGCAGGCGTTGCTGGTCGGCTCCGCCGCGGCGGCTCTGCTGGTTCGCGATTGGCCCTCGCTGAACCGGGGCTGGTGCATGATCCGGACTCGGTGGGGGCGGCGCGTCGCCCGGACCCTGCCGTTTGTCGGTGTGGCGGGGCTGGCGGCCGCCACACATTACGCGACGGGCAATGTCGGTGAGTTCCGCTACGGTCTGCTGATCGCGGTCGCGATCGCGGCCGTGTTGGTGGTCGCGCCGGTGGCCATGGAACAGCGCGGCCTCGTCGCCCGCATCCTGGCCATGCCGCCGTTGGTGTGGCTGGGCACCATTTCCTATGGCGTGTATCTGTGGCACTGGCCAATCTTCTTGGCGCTCAACGGGGAACGCACCGGCTGGACAGGACTGCCACTGTTCGCCGCCCGGTGCGCCGCCACGGTTGCCGTGGCCGCCGCATCGTGGTGGCTGATCGAGCAGCCGATCCGGCGCTGGCGACCGGAGCGGGTGCCGCTGTTGCCGCTGGCGGCTGCGACCGTGGCGAGCGCCGCCGCGATCACCTTGTTTCTGGTTCCGGTGGGAACCGGGCCCGCGCTACGGGAAACCGGTTTGCCGCCGGGGGTTTCCTCCGTCGCGGCGGTGTCGCCGTCGCCGCCCGGCGTGGTTCGCCCGCGGCCTCGAGATCCCAACCGCCCGTTCACCGTTTCGGTGTTCGGCGACTCGATCGGCTGGACCTGGATGCACTACCTGCCGCCGACGCCCGGATTCGCCTTCCTCGACCACACCGTCATCGGTTGCAGCCTGGTGCGCGGCACGCCGTACCGGTATATCGGCCAAACGCTGGAGCAAAGACCGGAATGCGACACCTGGCCGACCCGATGGTCGACGCAGGTCGGTCAGGACCAGCCCGACGTCGCCCTGCTCATCATCGGCCGCTGGGAGACCGTCGACCGGGTCAACGAGGGGCAGTGGACGCACATCGGCGATCCGACCTTCGACGCGTACCTCAACGGTGAGCTCGAGCGGGCGCTGAACATCGTGAGTGTGCCCGGGGTTCGAGTGGTGGTGGCGACCGTCCCCTACAGCCGCGGCGGCGAAAAGCCGGATGGCCGCCTGTATCCGGAGGACCAGCCGGACCGGGTCAACCAGTGGAACACGATGCTGCGCAACACGGTTAGCCGCCACAAGGGCGTCCAGATCCTCGACCTGAACAAGAAGCTGTGTCCGGACGGCGTTTATAGCGCCAAGGTCGACGGAATCAAGGTGCGCAGCGACGGCGTGCACCTCACCCCGGAAGGCGTAAAGTGGCTGACGCCGTGGCTCGAGGAATCCCTGAGATAGACGTTAATCGTTTGTGCGACAACTGATTTCCATGCTGTCGCTTTCGCGGACCTGGAAATTGAAGCTGGTGTAGCCGTTGTCGGGATTGCGCACGCGCTCGAGGTAGGGCCCGGTGTCCGCCGCGCTGGTGTTGTCGGCGACGATCAACGCACCCGTGGGCAGGCGCGGTTCGAGCAGCTCGATCACCGGCAGATACAGATCTTTCCAACCGTCGAGCAGGACGAACTCGACCGGCCCGTCCAGGCCCTGCAACGTGGTGAGCGCATCGCCTTCGAGAATGGTGATGACCTCGTCCAGGCCGGTCTCGGCGAACGTTTTCTTCGCGGCGGCGATCTTGGTGTCGCTGAGCTCGGTGGTGACCACTCGTCCGGTGCCGTTGTCGCGCACCGCGGCGGCCAGATGAAGGGCCGAGATGCCGAACGACATCCCGAATTCGACCACCGTGGTCGGACGCGTCGCGCGCACCAACGCGTACAGCAGGCGGCCGGCTTCGGGGGTCACCGGGATGTAGAACTCGCTCATCGCCTCGGCGCGTTCCGCGGTGGTCATCGGCCGGGCGAACTGATCGCGCCGCTCACGCAAGAGCGACATCTGGCTTTTCGATTCGGCGTACATCCGGTCGAGCACGGTCGCGACCCGAGGGTTCTGCAAAGTTGTGGCCATGCCCACGAGGGTAGGCCGTAAAAGTGTCCGGTTCGGTGCGTGGGTTTGACGGGCGGCGGGTCGCGATGTCAGCATGGACGGGCAAGCACCTCGGTAGGTGAGGCGTCTGCACGGACACAGGCCACTGACCCCGAACGTCGAGAGACGCCCCGGGTCAGGACAGCTCTTCCCGGACCCAAGGGTTGAGCCCAAGTGGCTTCCGGTGATGTTCCGGATACGCCGTGCAGTGCCAAAGCTCCGACGAGAGGGGTGCGATCGGTGTTATCGGCGCCGGTCACTACCTCTTCCGATCAGGTGAATGTGATGACACCCGCGTGTGTCCCGGCCGTGAGGAGGTGAGGGCGAGATGAGTCCCGGCGATAGTCCCTATCCGAAATACCTCTTGCCCCGACCCGGTTCCGGCAATGCTTTCTTCGTCTGAGCCATGAGCCGATCGGGCATCCAGAAGGAGAAAAATCATGGCTTTCGTTGTTACGCACCGTGTTACCGCTCGGTCCCGCGGGCACGGGCGGGCGTTCCTGCGGTCGGCTCGGCTGCTGGCCGACAAGCTGCGCACGCGCAGCGCGCTGACTCCCCAGGAGCGGGCCAACCTGTACGTGTCACGGATGCCGATCGCGGTGGTCACGGCGTCGTTGGGCGGTCACCCCCCGGTCGACGACCGGCGGTAGTTCGTTCGACTACCGCGAATCATTCGGCAGCAGAACGATTTTGCCGTGCGTGTGCCGCTGCTCGAGCTCCTCGAAGGCGTCGGCGACCCGGTCCAGCGGGTAGGTCGCGGCGATGTCGAATTCAAGGGCACCGGTGGCGACAAGGTGGGCGATTTCGGCGAGCACTTCCGGGGTCGACGCCTCCTGGCTGCCCTCGGTCTTGGCGCCGACTTCGCCCGCCTTTTGAAACGAGATGATGGTATCGATCCGCTCGGGCGCCACGCCGAGATCGACCGCGAGCTGGACGTAGTCCGGGCCGAACAAGTCGATGAACGCGTCGATTCCGTTCGGGGCCGCCGCTCGCAGCCGGTCGGCCAGGCCTTCCCCATAGGTGACCGGGACGACGCCGTGTGCGCGCAGCCAGTCGGCGTTGCCTGGTCCCGCGATGCCGAGCACCCGCGCCTGACGCAGGACCAGCAGTTGCACGACAAGGCTGCCGACCCCGCCCGCCGCGGCCGACACGGCCACCGTCTCGCCCGGTTGGGGCGCGACGGCGCGGACGGCGGCATACGCCGTCACACCCACCACGTACAGCGAACCCGCGACCTCCCAACTCAATTCGGGAGGTTTGCGGATCAATTGATTGACGGGAACCGCGGTGTGGGTGGCATGGCTGGATCGCCGGAAACTGAAACCCAGCACCTCGTCGCCAACCTCGAATTCGGTGACTCCCGGCGCTACGGCGGTCACGACGCCGGCAAGGTCGCTGCCCTCGCCGGACGGAAATGTGGCGGGGAACATCTCGTGCATCGCCCCGACCCGGATGCCAGCCTCGCCGGGATTGATGCCGGCCGCGCGAACTTCCACCACCACCTCGCCCGGGCCCGGCTCCGGCATGTCGATGTCCGCCACATACAACTCGTCACGACCCCCGTAACGGTCGAACCGTACGGCGCGCGCCGTCGCAGCCGTCATCTCGGCCTCCTTCGCCCAAACGCTTGCCCACGCCAGCATAGGCCGCCGACTCTCCGGCCCCTCCGGCGAAATTTGCGCGTATGTTCGTATGCGCTGGTGTTGTGCCGTCAGCGGATTGGCAGGGAAGGAATGTCCATGGAGCTCGCCCGGACTACCGTCGCCGGCTTGAGCGTCGCCGTCCTTGCGGTCGGCACCGCGATCACCGGCTGCGGCAACAACAAGACCCCGGCGACGTCGTCGAGCGCGTCGTCCACCGCGTCGACCGGCGTGACTGGCCCGTCACCCGGACAGACCACGGATTACAGTGGGCTGCTGATCAAGCCGAGCGACATTGGCCCGGACCTCACCACACCCCAACCACCCGTGCTGAACCCCAACAATGCGCCGGGGGTTGCGCAGCTGTTCGCCAACGCCGACAACAGCCGCCGAATCGGCGACACCATCTTGATCGTCGCCGATCCCCAGACCGCGGCGGCCGGTATCGAGAACACCAAGGCGAACTACGCGGGCAAGGTCAGCGGCACGTGGCAGCCGGTCGACGTGGGATCCAACGGGGCAATGATCTCCGGGACATCGCCGGACAACTCCCAGGCGGTGACGGTGCTGTTGTTCAGTGAGGGCAAGGCGCTGGTCAACCTGGAATTCGACAGTGCGCCCAACGATCCCATCGATCCGGGCATGGCGACCGACATCGGCCGCAAGCAAGACGCCGCGATCAAGAGCGGGTTGCCGCCCAGCTGAGGTAGGTGGCCAGACGCCGCGATCGCGCGGAATGTCTTCACCCGCAGCGATGTTGGGGCAGCTAGGCGATGACCTCGACGGGATCGCCGACGTTCACCTGGTTGAAGTACCACGCGGCGTTGTCCGGGCTCAGGTTGATGCATCCGTGACTGACGTTCGCATGGCCTTGCGAGTCAACCGACCACGGGGCCGAGTGCACGTAGACGCCGCTGTTCGTGATGCGGACCGCGTACGACGCGATGATGTTGTATCCCTCGGGCGAACTCAGCGGGATACCGATGGTCCGCGAGTCCATCCGCACGGTGCGCTCCTTGGACAGCGCGGTGAAGTTGCCGATCGGTGTCGGGCGGGAGGGCTTCCCCATGGATGCCGGCATCGTGCGAAGCACCTCGCCGTTTCGGCTGACGGTGAACGTGTGCTCGGACACGCTGGCAACACCGAGTAGCGCGTCACCGGTGTCGAAACCGGTCGTCAGGGCCTGCACACCCACCGAGACGTGGCTGTGTGCGGGCCAATAGCGGTTCGGAACCCACTGCACGACATTGTTGTCGACCCACTCGAAGTGTCCCGGCACGTTGCTCGGCGAGCTGACGTGGATGGTCCGCTCGGCGCCAACGCGATCGGTGACGGGCGCAGTGAACGTCACCACTACCGGGTGCGCCACGCCCACCACGGCACCATCGGCCGGCAAAACGGTCGCGACTGTGGGAATCGGTTGGGGTAGCGGGACGGCGGCCACGCCGCGGGCGGCGCTACCCAGCAGGCCCATGCCGGCGATCGCTACCATAACGAATAGATAACGAACCGTACGACGCATGGCGTCCGCCCTTCGAGATGGTGCGATCAACACAACGTTATTGTACTGACTGTCTACCCTTTACGGGTTTTAGCAAACATACACATCGCCGCCGGGTACGTGGCGATAACGACCCGATTACCCGTTGAGTTCGATCCGATCACCGGGCTGCGGACCTCCGGCAAACGATTGGGTGCACGCTTCCGAGGCCACGCTCGGCGGCGCGCCCGCAGTCCGAGACGTGCGCACGAAAGAGGGCTCCGCACACCGGCTTTCACTGGACGCAACGTCCTGACCTGCGCCCGAACGTCGATCTATGCCAGGCCATCGACGGCAGAGGTGCGAAATCTGGCCGAGATCGCCGTTGGCTGCCTACTGGCGAGGCGTTAGCCTCTGCGATAGCGGTGCGGTGAAGGCCGAGGAGGTGCCCGTGCTCTTCCGTCAGCTGGAGTACTTTGTCGCCGTCGCCCAGGAACGCCACTTCGCCCGGGCCGCCGAGAAATGCTATGTGTCGCAACCCGCGTTGTCGGCCGCGATCGCCAAGCTGGAACGCGAGCTGAACGTGACCCTGATCAACCGCGGGCACAGCTTCGAGGGCCTCACGCCCGAAGGTGAGCGACTGGTCGTGTGGGCCAAGCGGATTCTCGCCGAGCACGATGCCTTCAAGGCCGAGGTGGACGCCGTGCGGTCCGGGATCACCGGCACGCTTCGGCTGGGTACGGTTCCCACCGCCTCGACGACGGCGTCGCTGGTGCTCTCGGCGTTCTGTTCGGCACATCCGTTGGCGAAGGTGCACATCAATTCCCGGCTGTCCGCCGCCGAGCTGTACCGGCGGCTGCGCGAGTTCGAGCTGGACGCCGCCATCGTGCACTCCGCGCCCGAAGACGCTCACGACGTGGACCTGGTGCCGCTCTACCAGGAGCGCTACGTGCTGCTGTCGTCGGCGGAGATGTTGCCCTCCGGCGCATCGACACTGACGTGGCCGGACGCCGCCCAGTTGCCGCTCGCCTTGCTCACCCCCGACATGCGGGATCGCCAGATCATCGACGAAGCCTTCGCCGGCCACGGCCTCACGGTCACACCGCAAGTCGAGACCGACTCCGTCGCATCGTTATTCGCCCAAGTTGCCAGTGGCAATTGGGCGTGCATCGTCCCGCACACGTGGTTGTGGACATCGCCGCTGGCGGCGGAGATTCAGGCGGTCGAAATGGTCGACCCGGTGCTGAAGGCCGAGATCGCCTTGGCCACCAACTCCGCCGGGCCGGGATCGCCCGTCGCCCGCGCGCTCATCGCGTCCGCGCAACAACTGGCGCTTGACGAGTTTTTCGACACGCAGCTGCTCGGAATCACGCGCCGGCGCTGACCGCCGCGCTGGTCGGATTGAGGCTCGCGAGATGACCGCTTTCCACCCCCGCTGCCGGGTCGAGTTCGCAGTCGATGATCGCGGGGCCATTCGAGGCGAGCGCCTCGGTCAGCGCCGACCGCAGCTCCGGCGGCGTGGTGACGTGATATCCCTTGCCGCCGAACGCCTCTGCGATCAACTCGTGGCGGGCGCCGGCATTCAGCACGGTCGGCGCCGGGTCATTTCCCTTCGGCGCTTCGTCGCCGCGGTACACGCCGCCGTTGTTGAGGATGACGACCGTCACCGGCAGGCGATACCGGCAGATAGTCTCGACTTCCATCCCGGAGAAGCCGAAGGCGCTGTCGCCCTCGATCGCAACGACGGGCTTGCCGGTTTCGACCGCGGCGGCGATGGCGTAGCCCATGCCGATCCCCATCACGCCCCACGTTCCGGTGTCGAGCCGGTGTCGCGGCAGCTGCATGTCGATCACGTTGCGGGCCAGGTCGAGCGCGTTGGCCCCCTCGTTGACCACGTAGACGTCCGGGTTTTGCTGCAGCACAGAGCGAATCGCGCCGAGGGCGTTGTAAAACCGCATCGGGTGCGGGTCTTCGGTCAGGCGCTGGCGCATCTTCTCGTCGTTGCGCCTTTTGCGAGCGGCTAGCTCGTCGGTCCATTCCACCGGAACCGCGATCCGATGGGCGCCCAGGCCGTCGCGCAGCGCCGACATCACCGAGCCGATGTCGCCGGCCAGCGGTGCCGCGATCGGCTGGTTGCTGTCGAACTCCGATGCCGCGATGTCGACTTGGATGAACGCGGCGGACCATTGCGGCGAGTCTCCGTGGCCGAGAAGCCAGTTGAGCCGCGCCCCGACCAGCAAGACCGCGTCCGCGCGGGCGATCGCCAGCGAGCGCGCAGCCGCGGCGGACTGCGGGTGGGAGTCCGGCAACAGGCCCTTGGCCATCGACATCGGCAGGAACGGGATTCCGGTGGTTTCGACAAATTCCCGAATGGCGCTGTCCGCCTGCGCATACGCCGCGCCCTTACCGAGCACGATCAGCGGTCGCTGCGCCCGCGCGAGCATGTCGAGGGCGCGATCGACCGCCTCCGGCGCCGGCAGCTGGCGCGGCGCGGGGTCGACGACCGGCCAGATCGTGTCCGCCGCGGCGGAAGCGTCCATGGCCTGGCCCAGAATCTCGCCGGGAATGTCGAGGTAGACGCCGCCCGGGCGGCCGGAGATCGCGGTCCGGATCGCGCGCGCGACGCCGCGGCCGATGTCCTCGATACGGCCGATTCGGTACGCCGCCTTCGCGAAAGGCCTTGCGGCATTGAGCTGATCGAGGTCCTGATAGTCACCGCGCTGCAAATCCACCGCCGCGCGATCGCTCGACCCGGAGATCTGGATCATGGGAAAGCAATTCGCCGTGGCGTTGGCCAGCGCGGGCAGGCCGTTGAGGAAGCCGGGCCCCGACGTCGTGAGGCAGACACCGGGTCGCTGGGTGAGAAACCCGGCGGCGGCGGCTGCGTTGCCCGCCGAGGCCTCCTGCCGAAAGCCGATGTAGCGGATGCCCGACGCCTGGGCGGTGCGGGCGAGGTCCGTGATCGGGATGCCGACTATTCCGTAGACGGTGTCGATGTCGTTGGCCTTGAGCGCGTCCACCACGAGGTGGAAGCCGTCGGTCAAGCTCGTCGAGTGCGGCCCTTCGCCCGGAGATCCCGAAACGGTACTCATGCTGGCGGCTCCTCTGCGTCGCGAATGCGTTGTCACCACTGTGGTCCGGAGCCCGTCCGGTGTCCAAGACCAAGCCGCTATGCGGCGATTCACGCCGCTTATCGACCCCGCCGGCGCCGATTCGATAGTTCACGATTATCGATCGTCAGCGGATCGGTATTGGACGAACGCGGTGCCGGCTGGGCATGGTGCCAATATGTCCGATGAATCCACCAGCCCGCGCATCGCCGACCTGGTCGAGGGCGCCGCGTCCCGGCGCCCGGACGCGCCCGCGCTGGTTGTCACCGCCGACCGGATACCGATCAGCTACCGCGAGCTGACGCGACTGGTCGATGACCTCGCCAAGCGGTTGCAGCACGCGGGCATCACGCAGGGCGACCGGATAGCGCTGCGCGCCGCCAGCAACACCGAATTCGTCGTCGGCTTGTTGGCCGCCTCGCGGGCGGACCTGGTCGCCGTCCCGTTGGACCCGGCGTTGCCCGTCGGTGAGCAGCGCGCCCGCTGCGCGGCCGCCGGCGCCGCTGTCGTCCTCGTCGACGACCCCGACGGTCAGGGCGACAGGGACGACTCTGAGTTGCGGTGGTGGCCGATCGCGGTGACCACACACGAGGGCACCGCTGCGGTGACCCTGGACGCCGCCGCCGCGCCGAACCGCGCCGTGCCCAAGCCCGAGGGGCTCCGGGACGACGACGCGATGATCATGTTCACGGGCGGCACCACCGGTGCGCCCAAGATGGTCCCCTGGACCCGCGGCAACATCGCCGCGTCGGTACGGGCCATCGTCGCCGGCTACCGGCTCGGCCCGCGGGACGCGACCGTCGCGGTGATGCCGCTCTACCACGGCCACGGGCTGCTGGCCGCGCTGCTGTCGACCCTGGCATCGGGGGGCACGGTGCTGCTGCCCGCCCGCGGGCGGTTCTCGGCCCACACGTTCTGGGACGACATCGCGGCCGTCCGGGCCACGTGGTACACGGCGGTCCCGACGATTCACCAGATCCTGTTGGAGCGTGCCGCGACCGATCGGTCCGCCAGCAAGCGAGCCGCGTTGCGCTTCATCCGCAGCTGCAGCGCCCCGCTCACCCCGGAAACGGCGCAGGCGCTGCAAGCGCAGTTCTCGGCGCCCGTGGTGTGCGCTTTCGGCATGACCGAGGCCACCCACCAGGTGGCCACCACGGGCATCGACGACATCGAAAATCCAGCGGCGACAACGGGTCTCGTCGGCAGGTCGACCGGGCCCGAGATCCGGATCAACGGGTCCGGCGATCGCGAGGCCGTGGGGGAGGTGTGGCTGCGCGGCCCCACGGTGGTGCGTGGCTACCTCGGCGATCCGGCCATCACCGCGGCCAACTTCACCGACGGATGGCTGCGCACGGGCGATCTCGGATCGGTTTCGGCGGCGGGCGATTTGATCATTCGTGGCCGGATCAAGGAACTCATCAACCGGGGCGGTGAGAAGATCTCCCCGGAGCGCGTCGAGGGCGTACTGGCGAGCCATCCCGACGTCATGGAGGTGGCCGTGTTCGGCGTTCCCGACAAGTTGTACGGCGAGAAGGTGGCCGCGGTGATCGTGCCCCGGGAGTCGGCTTCGCCGACGCCGCAGGGGTTAGCCGACTTCTGCCGGGACCGGTTGGCGCCCTTCGAGATTCCCGCGGAGTTTCAGGAGGCGAGCGAACTGCCGCACACCGCGAAGGGCTCGCTCGACCGCCGCGCGGTCGCCGAACAGTTCGGCCCGAAGGTGTGAGCCGCCGCGACGGTTCCCCACGCGGCGCGCGCACCCGATTCGCCGACCCGGTAGCTCTGCACCAGCGTTGCCACCGCGGCGGCGATTACCAGGAGTCCCACGACGGTGTGCACACCGAGGTTCACGCTGCGGCCGTGCGCCTGGCGGATGTGCACCGCGGCCAGCACGATGACGGTGGCCACCAGCGCGCCCACGAGGTAAACCAGCGTTTCGCCGAGTTCCTGATGATTCTTGATCGCGGGAGACGGACCGAGCTTGTCGCGCAACCACGCACCCGAATTGGTCGTGATGGGCGTCAGGACGAGGGTCACCACGGCCAGCACAAGAACCAGCCAGATCAGCCGGCGCCGCGCGGCGGGCCACAGCGCGCAGAGGATCGCCAGGATCGCCGCCAGCGGAGCCAGCACGACGACGAAATGGTTGAACAGGATGTGCGCGGGAAGGCCGTCGACCGTCGACATGAAGGTCAGGCCGACGTCTTCACCCTGGCGGCCGCGGATTCCGGCATGGGCTCGTAGCGGGCAAACGACCGAGTGAACGACGCGGCCCCATGGGCCAGTGAGCGCAGGTCGATCGCATACCGCGTCAGCTCGACCTGAGGCACCTCGGCCCGCACCACGGTGCGTTCGTGACCGGCGGTCTCGGTACCCAGCACGCGGCCGCGACGACTCGACAGGTCGCCCAGCACCGCACCGACGAAGTCGTCGGGCACCAGCACCGAGATCTCGTCGATCGGCTCGAGCAGGGTCACCTTCGTCGCGGCGGCCGCCTCCCGCAGCGCCAGCGCACCCGCCGCCTGGAACGCGAAGTCCGAGGAATCCACGCTGTGGGCCTTGCCGTCGAACAGCGTCACGCGGATGTCGACCACCGGATAACCCGCGTGCACGCCCTTTTCCATCTGCGCGCGGACGCCCTTCTCCACGCTCGGGATGAAGTTGCGCGGCACCGCGCCGCCGACCACCTTGTCGACGAACTCGAACCCGGAGCCCTCGGGCAGCGGCTCCACCTCGATGTCGCACACCGCGTACTGGCCATGTCCGCCGGATTGCTTGATGTGACGGCCATGGCCTTTTGCCTTGCCGCTGAAGGTTTCCCGCAGCGGTACCCGGAGCTCCACCGTATCCACCGTCACGCCGTAACGGTTGGACAGCGCGTCGAGGACAACGCCGGCGTGCGCTTCACCCATGCACCAGAGCACGATCTGGTGTGTTTCCTGGTTCTGCTCGATGCGCAGCGCCGGGTCTTCGGCGGCCAACCGGCCCAGCCCCACCGACAGTTTGTCCTCATCGGTTTTGGCGTGCGCCTGAATCGCAACCGGCAGCAGCGGCTCGGGCATGGTCCAGGGCCTCAGCACCAGGGGTTCGGACTTGTCCGAGAGCGTGTCGCCGGTTTCGGCGCGGCTCAGCTTGCCGATCGCGCAGATGTCGCCCGCCACGACGGCGGGCGCGCTGCGCTGCTGCTTGCCCAGCGGGAACGACAGAACCCCGATGCGTTCGTCCTCGTCATGGTCGGGGTGCGAATGCCCGTTTCCGTTGGCGCCGCCGAAGAACGACGCAAAATGGCCCGACACGTGAACCGTCGCGTCGGGCCTGATGGTCCCGGAGAACACCCGGACCAGGCTGACCCGGCCGACGTAGGGGTCCGACGTCGTCTTCACCACCTCGGCCAGCAGCGGCGCATCGGCGTCACAGGCCAGCTGGGCATGCGGGGCGCCCTGCGGCGTAAACACCTCCGGTAGTGGGTGTTCCATCGGAGACGGGAATCCGCGGGTGGCGATCTCCAGCAATTCCAGGGTGCCGACGCCGGTGCCGCTGCAGACCGGGATGACCGGGAAGAACGAACCCCGGGCGACGGCCCGCTCCAGGTCCTCGATCAGGACCGACTCGTCGATCGCCTCGCCGCCGAGGTAGCGCTCCATCAGCGACTCGTCCTCGGACTCCTCGATGATTCCCTCGATCAGGGTGCCGCGCGCCTCTTCGATCCGGCCGGCGTCCGACTCGTCCGGCGATTGCGTGGTCCGCTTCCCGTTGTCGTACTTGTAGTACGTCTGCGACAACAACCCGATCAGACCGCTGCAGCTGGGCAGCCCGGTCGGCAGGTAGAGCGGTAATACCTTGTCCCCGAACGCGTTTTGCGCCGCGGCCAGCGCCTCCTGGTAGTTCGCCCGGGCGTGGTCGAGCTTGGTGATCACCACGGCGCGGGGCATGCCGACCTGGTCGCATTCCTGCCAGAGGGACTTGGTCGGCTCGTCGACGCCCTCGTTCGCCGCGATCACGAACAGCGCGCAATCCGCGGCCCGCAGCCCGGCCCGCAGCTCACCCACGAAATCGGCGTATCCGGGTGTGTCCACAAGGTTGACCTTGATGCCGTCGTGCGACAGCGACGCCACCGCCACGCCCACCGACCGCTGTTGGCGGATCTCCGCGTCGTCGTAGTCGCAGACCGTCGTGCCGTCCACCACCGAGCCCGCCCGGGTCAGCACCCCGGAGGCCACCAGCAGGGCCTCGACCAGGGTGGTCTTGCCGCCGCCCGACGGCCCCACCAGCACCACGTTGCGCACATCGCGCGGACTTTTCGCGGTGGGAGCGGCTCCCGCCCCCTGGGAAGCGTTCGCCTTTTCCGCCATGACTTTCCTCCGGTTTCGCTGGCTCGCTTGGCTCGGCCCATGGGGGTCGCTCTCGCGTAAGCAACTTTTCCCCCAACTGCCGCCCAACACAAGGCCACCGACCGGTCACAAATCGGGTTGGCGGCGCGGACCGCGCAGGACCGGCAGGCCGTGTCGGCGCCGCCCGCTCAGGCGTGCCAGCTTGCCCAGCGCCGCACGGTGACCGCAATGACCGGACCGTTCAGCGAAACGGATTGGTACTGAGGGTATTTCGCGCGCAGCAGCCGATAACCCGTGTGCATCGCCGGCCCGTCGGAATGGATCGTCGCCAGACCGTCGGCGCGGACCCACCACAGCCGCGTCCAATCGTCGGCGTAGTGGTCGACGAGCAGGCTGACCTGTGGATTGCTTTCGATGTTGGCCAACCGGCGCAGCCGTTGCGTTGTTTTCGGTTTCGCATCGACCGCGGTGTAGACGACGCCACGATCGTCTGCGGGGTCGTCGTCGAGGGCGAACACCACCGGCACCAGGTGAGGTCTGCCGTCGGGCGCGACCGTGGCCAGCCGGGCCACCGGGGATTGTGTGAACCTGACCGTCGGGTCGAATTCGCCCACGACGTCAGCTTAGAAGTCAGCTTAGGAGCTGGGCTAGGTTAGCCGCATGCGAGCGGAGACGCAGATCACCAACCTGTTGTATCGCTACGCCGAATGCATAGACAGTGGCGACCTGGCCGGGGCGGCCGAGCTGTTCGGGCACGCCCGCATCCGGGTCGCCGCCGAAGAGACCGTCGATGCGGCGCAGCTGCTGAAGATCTGGAGGTCACTGATCGTCCTGCACGCCGATGGCACGCCCCGAACCAAACACGTGACCACCAATCCGATCATCGAGGTCGACGAGGAGGCCGGCACCGCGAGTTGCCGCAGCTACTACACGGTGCTGCAGCAGACCGACGAGTCTCCGCTGCAGATAATCGTCGCCGGCCGCTACCACGACCACTTCGAACGCGTCGACGGCCGCTGGCGGTTCTCCTTCCGCGACCTGACCATGATCGACATGGTCGGCGACGTCAGCCGCCATCTCGCGCATCCCATTTCCCCGGCACGACCAGCCTGATCGCGATCAGCGATCGGCAGAGATCCCGGACTTGCCAATGCTCTGCATAGCTACCTGCACTACGGTTATACGAAGCAATGAGTGCCGCCCAGACCCGGAGCCTGGGCCGATTCTGGTTCTTACCGCGACGCAGGAGGTACGGGGATGAGCAAAGGGCACCGCCGCCCGGTCTGGTGGACATGGCTGGTCAGCGTGCTGGCTGTGGCCGGACTGAGCCTGGGCCTCACGTCGGTGCCGGCGACCGCCGCCCCCTCCGGGCCGTCCATCGCGGTCGACCGCTTCGCCGACCGGCCCCTGATACCGCTCGATCCGTCGGCGATGGTCGGTCAGGTCGGGCCGCAGGTCGTCGACATCAGCACCAAGTTCGGCTACAACAACGCCGTCGGCGCCGGAACCGGCATCGTCATCGATCCGGGCGGTGTGGTGCTGACCAACAACCACGTGATCTCGGGTGCCACCGATATCAGCGCGTTCGCCGTGGGCAACGGCCAGACGTACGGCGTCGACGTGGTCGGCTACAGCCGAAGCGCCGACGTCGCGGTCCTGCAACTGCGCGGCGGGGGTGGGCTGCCCAGCGCCGCGATCGGTGGCGGGGTCGCGGTCGGAGAGCCGGTCGTGGCGCTCGGCAATGCCGGCGGCCAGGGCGGGACGCCCAGCGCCGTGAGCGGCAAGGTCATCGCGCTCAACCAGACCGTCTCGGCGACCGACACGTTGACCGGCGCCGACGAGACGCTGGGAGGGCTGATCCAGGCCGACGCGCCGATCCGGCCCGGCGACTCAGGCGGCCCGATGGTCAACAGCAGCGGTCAGGTGATCGGCATGAACACCGCGGCCACCGACAGCTACAAGATGTCCAAAGGGCAGGGCTTCGCGATTCCGATCGGCACCGCGATGGCGGTCGCCGGACAGATCCGATCGGGCGCCGGCTCGAACACGGTGCACGTCGGCCCGACCGCCTTCCTCGGCTTGGGCGTGATGGACAACGGTGGCAACGGTGCGCGCGTCGAACGCGTGGTCAACACCGGGCCCGCGGCGGCGGCCGGGATCGCACCCGGCGACGTCATCACCGGCGTCGACAACACCGCGATCAACGGGGCCACCGCGATGACGGAAGTGCTCGTGCCCCATCACCCAGGGGACACCATCGTCGTCCACTTGCGCGGAAACGGTGGTGACCGCATCGCGAACGTGACACTGGCGGAGGGACCCCCGGCCTGACTCGCGCGCGGATATCGCCCGGCGGCTCGCTAATTCGCTTGCCGCCAGGCAACTTTCCCCGCGTGATTCCGAAACTCCCGCCTCGGGTACACGTGGCATCGTGGAATTGATGAACGACGCAAGAGACGCTGTCGAACACCATCCCGCCGGGGGCAGTCACGTCGAAGGGGGCGTCGTCGAGCATCCGAGCGCCGACGATTTCGGCGCCGCCGCCGTACTGCCCGCCGATCCGACCTGGTTCAAACATGCCGTCTTCTACGAGGTGTTGGTCCGGGCGTTCTTCGACGCCAGCGCCGACGGCTGCGGCGATTTGCGTGGACTGATCGACCGCCTGGACTATCTGCAGTGGCTCGGGATCGACTGCATCTGGCTGCCGCCGTTCTACGACTCCCCACTGCGCGACGGCGGCTATGACATCCGGGACTTCTACAAAGTGCTGCCCGAATTCGGCACCGTCGACGATTTCGTCGCGCTGCTCGACGCCGCTCACCGGCGGGGCATCCGCGTCATCACCGACCTGGTGATGAACCACACCTCGGAGTCGCACCCGTGGTTTCAGGAGTCACGCCGCGATCCCGACGGGCCGTACGGCGACTACTACGTCTGGAGCGACACCAGCGACAAGTACACCGATGCCCGCATCATCTTCGTCGACACCGAAGAGTCGAACTGGACCTTCGACCCGGTCCGCCGCCAGTTCTACTGGCACCGTTTCTTCTCCCACCAGCCGGACCTGAACTACGACAACCCCGCCGTGCAGGAAGCGATGATCGACGTCATCCGCTTCTGGCTCGACCTCGGTATCGACGGATTTCGGCTGGACGCCGTGCCCTACCTGTTCGAACGCGAGGGCACCAATTGCGAGAACCTGCCCGAGACGCACGCGTTCCTCAAGCGCGTCCGCAAGGTCGTCGACGACGAGTTTCCCGGCCGGGTGCTGCTGGCCGAGGCCAACCAATGGCCGGCAGATGTCGTGGAGTATTTCGGCGACCCCAGCACCGGCGGCGACGAATGCCACATGGCATTTCACTTCCCGCTGATGCCGCGCATCTTCATGGCCGTGCGCCGGGAATCCCGGTTTCCGATCTCGGAGATCCTGGCCCAGACGCCCGAGATCCCGGACATGGCCCAGTGGGGGATCTTCCTGCGTAACCACGACGAGCTGACGCTGGAAATGGTGACCGACGAAGAACGCGACTACATGTACTCCGAGTACGCCAAGGATCCGCGGATGAAGGCGAATGTCGGAATTCGTCGCCGCCTCGCGCCCCTGCTGGACAACGACCGAAACCAGATCGAGCTGTTCACCGCGCTGCTTTTGTCGCTGCCCGGCTCGCCCGTCCTCTACTACGGCGACGAGATCGGCATGGGCGACGTGATCTGGCTGGGGGATCGCGACGGGGTGCGCACCCCGATGCAGTGGACACCGGACCGCAACGCCGGCTTCTCCACTGCCAATCCCGGTCGCCTTTACCTGCCGCCGAGCCAGGACTCGGTGTATGGCTACCAGGCCGTGAACGTGGAGGCCCAACGCGACACGTCGACGTCGCTGCTCAACTTCACCCGCACGATGCTGGCGGTCCGCCGCCGCCACGACGCCTTTGCGATCGGCACCTTCGAGGAATTGGGCGGGTCGAACCCGTCGGTCCTGGCGTTCGTGCGCCAAGCGGGGGACGACGGCGACACCGTGCTGTGCGTCAACAACCTGTCACGGTTTCCGCAGCCCATCGAACTGAGCCTGCAGCACTGGAGTGGCTACACGCCCATCGAGCTGACCGGGCAGGTGGAGTTTCCGCGCATCGGCCACTTGCCGTACCTGCTGACACTGCCGGGACATGGCTTCTACTGGTTCCAGCTGTCGCCTTCCGAGGAGAACGCATGACTTCCCCAGTCGACCTGCCGGCCAAGCTGCCTTGGTCCGAATGGCTGCCACAGCAGCGCTGGTACGCCGGCCGCAACCGAGAACTTCTCGCCGCGGAGGCGGGCTTGGTCGTCCCGCTGCGGGAGGATCTCGATCTGGTGCTGGTCGACGCCGACTACGCCGACGGTTCCGCGGAGCGTTACCAGGTGATCGTGGGGTGGGACTTTGCGCCGCTGTCCGAGTACAGCACGGTCGCCACGATCGGCGCGGCCGATGACCGGACCGGAATCGACGCCCTCTACGACGCGGACGCACCGCAATTTCTGCTGTCATTGATCGACTCGTCGGCCGCGCGCGCCTCGTCGGGGGCCGAGCTGAGGTTCGTGAAGGAACCCGACGTCGAACTCCCGCTGGAGGCCATGCCCCACGTCTCGGATGCCGAGCAGAGCAACACCAGCGTGATCTTCGATCGGGACGCGATCTTCAAGGTTTTCCGTCGGGTCAGCAGCGGCATCAACCCCGACATCGAACTGAACCGGGTACTCGGCCGGGCCGGCAACCCGCACGTCGCCCGGCTGCTGGGTACCTACGAGATCGACGCGCCGGACGTGTTCGGCGACCAGACATGCCCACTGGGCATGGTCACCGAGTTCGCGTCCAACGCGGCCGAAGGTTGGGCGATGGCCACCGCCAGCGTGCGTGACCTGTTCGCGGAGGCCGATTTGTATGCCTACGAAGTCGGCGGCGATTTCGCGGGCGAGTCCAACCGGCTCGGCGAAGCCGTCGCATCCGTGCACGCCACCCTGGCCGAGTGTCTCGGGACGGCGCAGGTGAATTTCCCGCTGGACAACGTCTTGGCGCGGCTGTCGTCGACCGTGGCACTCGTCCCCGAACTGCGGGAGTACGCCCCGACGATCGAAGAGCGATTCGGCAAGCTCGCCGACGAGGCGATCACCGTGCAGCGGATCCACGGCGACCTGCATCTGGGACAGGTGCTGCGTACCCCGGAGAGCTGGCTGCTGATCGACTTCGAGGGTGAGCCCGGTCAGCCGTTGGACGAGCGGCGGGCACCCGATTCACCCTTGCGCGACGTGGCCGGGGTCTTGCGCTCGTTCGAGTACGCGGCCTACGGCCCGCTGGTGGACCAGGCGGACGACAAACAACTGGCCGCCCGCGCCCGCGAATGGGTCGAGCGCAACCGCACCGCGTTCTGCGACGGCTACGCCGCCGCGTCGGGCATCGACCCGAGGGATTCGGCCTTGCTGCTGGCCGCGTACGAACTCGACAAGGCGGTCTACGAGGCCGGCTACGAGGCGCGGCATCGGCCCGGGTGGCTGCCGATCCCGCTGCGGTCCATCGCGCGGCTCACGGCCGTGTAGCGCCCGCTCCGGCGCCGGCGGTCTGCAAGCATGTCCGTGTGGCGAGTGAGATTTTCGACAGTGAGGCGCGATTGTCGTGGGTGCTGGCCGGGCTGGCCGGTGTGCTGGGGGCGACGGCGTTTACCCATTCCGCAGGCTATTTCGTGACGTTCATGACCGGGAACGCCCAACGCGCCGTGTTGGGCTATTTCCGCGACGACGTGGTGCTGTCCATCACCGCCGCGCTGCTGATGCTGTGCTTCGTGGCGGGCGTGGTGGTCGCGTCTGTGTGCAGGCGGCATTTCTGGGTGGCACATCCGCACGGCCCGACGGTACTGACGACCTTCAGTCTGCTGGCCGCCACGATGGTCGACGTCATCGACGAGGGATGGAAAGACAATCCCCTTGATTTCGCGCCAATCATGCTGGTGGTCTTCGGTATTGGCGCCTTGAACACGTCGTTCGTCAAGAATGGCGAGGTGTCGGTTCCGTTGAGTTACGTGACCGGCACGTTGGTCAAGATGGGCCAGGGCATCGAACGCCACATCGCCGGGGGGAGCGCATCGGACTGGCTCGGCTACTTCCTGCTTTTCGCGAGCTTCGTCGCGGGCGCGACCGCGGGCGGGGCTATCAGCCTGATCGTCAACGGCACCTTGATGCTGGTGGTCGCCTCGGCGGTGTGCGCGCTGACCACCGGATATACCTACTTTCACCAGGATCGCCGGGCCCTGCTGGACGAGTCGGGGCAGTGAAAAAGCATCGGCAGCAGCGCTGACCGGGGCGCTGCTGCCGATGCTGACTAGGGGCGTCAGGCGGCTCTTAGGCGGAGTTGTTGCCGCTGTTGAGCACCTGAATGATGTCGGGCTTCATCGCAACCAACTGGGCGTTCCAGTAGGGCCACGAATGAGTCCCGTTGGCCGGGAAGTTGAACACGCCGTTGCGTCCACCCGCGGCCACGTAGTTGTTCTGGAAGGTTTCGTTGGTGCGCAGCGTCAGGCCCTCCAGGAACTTCGCCGGCATGTTGTCGCCACCGAGGTCGCTGGGTGTGCCGTTGCCGCAGTACATCCAGATCCGGGTGTTGTTGGCGACCAGCCGCGGAATCTGGACCATCGGGTCGTTGCGCTTCCACGCCGGGTCGGAGGACGGACCCCACATGCTGTTGGCGTTGTAACCGCCCGAGTCGGTCATCGCCAACCCGATCAGCGTCGGCCACCAGCCTTCGGAGGGGTTGACGAAGCCCGACAGCGAAGCGGCGTACGGGAACTGCTGCGGGTAGTACGCGGCCAGGATCAGCGAAGAGCCGCCCGACATCGACAGACCCACCACGGCGTTGCCGAACGGCGAAACCTGCTTGTTCGCCTGCAGCCAGGTGGGCATCTCCTGGGTCAGGAACGTCTCCCACTTGTAGGTGTAGTTCTGGCCGTTGCCCTGCGACGGCTGGTACCAGTTGCTGTAGAAGCTGGACTGGCCGCCGACGGGCATGATCACCGACAGCCCGGACTGATAGAACTCCTCGAAGGCCGGCGTGTTGATGTCCCAGCCGTTGTAGTCGTCCTGGGCCCGCAGCCCGTCGAGCAGGTAGACCGCGTGCGGCCCGCCGCCCTGGAACTGGACCTTGATGTTGCGGCCCATCGACGGCGACGGCACCTGCAGATATTCCACTGGAAGACCTGGCTTGGAGAATGCCCCCGCGATCGCCGAGCCGCCGACGACACCGACCAGACCGCTCAACAGGGCGGCCCCGATGGCCGCGACAGCCAGCCGGCGCGGCATGGTTGCCGCTGCGCCACGCAATTTCTCAACGAACTTCATAGCTCCTACCCATCCTTCATCTGCCGCGAGCAGCGGTCGAATCCGTTCTCGGGGAGTGAAACACAGTGACAGCGCGCAAATCGGCTGTCACGGCCGGAGTTTGAAGTCGCGGTTAGGCAACGATTGGGCGTCGGCCCGAAATCGTCACGCTCCGATCACAATTGGCTATCGGAAGCGCCCCGCCGCCTTCACATGAGAGGGCGACTGCGCTATCGCATTCCGCTACGCAACGAGGCGGCGCGACAGTGTCGAGGCCGTCGCGATTCCGATGACCGCGGCCACCACCAACACGACGATGTCCAACGGGTTCAGTGTGGTGCCGATCAAGAAGGCCCGCAGGGCGTCGACCTCGTAGCTCAACGGGTTGACCACGCTCAGCGCGTGCAACCACCCCGGCATCACGTCGACCGGGTACAGCGCATTGGAGGCGAAGAACAAGGGCATCGTGATGGCTTGCCCGATGCCCATCAGCCGATCGCGACTGCGAACCAGCCCGGCCAGCGTCATCGACAGGCAGGCGAAGAACGCGGCACCGAGCATGACGGTCGCCATCGCCGCCAGCACCCGCAGCGGATTCATGGTGAGCCCGATGCCCATCACATACGCCAGCGCCAGCACGCCGACGACCTGTGCGACCGATCGCACCCCGGCCGCGAAGGCCTTTCCGGTGATGAGCGCCGTCGCGGGCGACGGTGTCACCATGAGTTTGGCGAGCACCCCGGCGTCGCGGTCCCAGATGATCTGGATGCCGTAGAAGATCGAGATGAACAGCGCCGACTGGGCGATGATGCCGGGCGCGAGGAAGGCCAGATAGGACACCGACCCGGTGTTGATGACGTGCAACTTGCTGAACGTGGTCCCGAAGATCAGCAGCCACAGCGCCGGTTGGATCATGCGGGTGAGAAGTTCCGTCCGGTCGTGCTGCAGCTTCTGCATTTCCACGATGGCGAATGCCCCGATGCGGCCCGCTGTCGCGCGGACTCGTTGCCATCCGCGCGGCGCGCGAATTACGACCGCCGGGGCCGTGTAGGCATGGTCAACTGGCACGGCTGGCAACCCTTCTGCTGGACCGGATTTCGCGGAAATCGGACGGGGCCTGCGTGAGATCGGAGGCGGCGTAGTGCCGGAACACGTCCTCGAGCGTCGCGCCGGGCGACACCTTGGATACCCGGGCCTTCAAGTCGGCGGGCGTACCCACCGCGCGCAACACGCCGCGATGCATCAGCGCGACGCGATCGCACAACGCGTCGGCCTCTTCCATGTAATGGGTGGTGAGCAATACGGTCGTGCCGAACCGCGCCTGCATGTTCTGCACTTGGGTCCACACGCCGTCACGGGCGATGGGGTCCAGCCCGACCGTCGGCTCGTCGAGCACCAGCAGTGACGGGCGGTTGACCAGGGCCTGGGCCACCTCCAACCGGCGCACCATGCCGCCCGAGTAGGTCCCCGCCAGCCGGTCGGCCACGTCGAGCAGCTCCATGGCGGCCAGCGCCTGTTCGACGCGCTCGGCGCGATCGGCGCGGGACACCCCGTACAGCCGGGCGAACCACTCCACGTTCTGGCGACCCGTTAAGGCCGGCTCGATCGAAAGCTGTTGTGGCACATAGCCGATATTGCTCCGGATATCTGTGGTCTGGCGGCGGGAGTCCAGCCCAAAGACGCGCAGCTCGCCCTGCTGGATGGGGGTTAGCGTGGTGAGCATTCGGACCAGGGTGGTCTTTCCTGCGCCGTTGGGGCCCAGCAGGCCCATCGTCTCGCCGGGGCGTACTTGCAATGTCAGGTCGTCGACCGCGGTGAACTGGCCATAGCGGTAGGTCAGGTGCCGGCAGTCGATCGCCATCGGCAGGCTCATGAGCGTCGCTCCTGCAGTAGTCGGGTCATGGTGTCCAGGACCTCCAATCCCTTTGTCAGAGATTCGATTTGGTCCTCGTCCAGTTCGCCGAGCACCTCGGACATCAGCGCTCGCCGCGCGGCGCGTGATGCGTCGACGACCTGCTGGGTGGGCTCGGCGAGCCGTAGCTGGCAGGCGCGCCGGTCGGTCTCGTCCACGGTCCGGATCAGCCACCCGTTGGCCACCAGCTTGGAGACCAGGGTTGAGGCGGTGTTGGGCACCAGCCCTAGTTCCGCGGCGGCGCGGCGCACCGAGATCCCCGGTCGCCGCCCGACGAGCCACAACAGCTCGGACTGCGACTCGGTGAGCCGCCCGGAATCCAGGCCGCGACCGGCCGATCGGCGGAGCTGCCGGCGCAGTCTTCCGACCACGCCGAACACCTCGGTGACCAAGTCGGTGCGCGTCTGCATAAGGTCCATAATAGCTCTGTTTCCGAGCTAAATATGTGTGCGAGCTGTGCGGGGGTTAGACATCAGCTACTTTTCGGGAGCTACTTTTCGAGGCGATGGAGATCGACGCCGGTGAGCACCCCATTGTCGACGCTCGCGGTCATGTAAGTGCAGAACGGTTGCCGTCGCCGATCGGTGGGAGAACCGGGATTGAGCAGCCGCAACCCCGTTTGTGTGGTCGTATCCCACGGGATGTGACTGTGCCCGAACACCAGCACGTCGCTGTCGGGATAGAGCCGCGACATGCGGGCCTCACGTCCCGCCGCGGCGCCCGTCTCATGAACCACGGTGAGGTGCAGGCCCTCCAGCTTCGCGTCGGCCCGTTCGGGCAACCGCGCGCGCAGCGCGGGCCCGTCGTTGTTGCCCCAGCACGCCACCAGCCGGGCGGCCCTGGCTTCGAGCTCGTCGAGCAGCTCGGGCACGACCCAGTCGCCCGCGTGCACGACCACATCCGCGTCGGCGACCTCGTCCCACACCCGCGCGGGCAGGTCGCGAGCCCGGCGCGGGACGTGGGTATCGGCGATCAGCAGCAGCCTCACGAGTTCTATGCTTACCCGCGAGCAGAGGAGAACACCGAATGCGCACCTTCGAGTCAGTCGCCGACCTCGCCGCCGCGGCGGGCGAGACCATCGGGCCGAGCGACTGGGTGACCATCACCCAGAAAGACGTCAATCTGTTTGCGGACGCGACCGGCGATCACCAATGGATCCACGTCGACCCGGAGAAAGCGGCCGCCGGTCCGTTCGGCGGCACCATCGCCCACGGCTTCATGACCCTGTCGTTGTTGCCGCGCCTGCAGCACCAGATGTACACGGTCAACGGCATCAAGCTCGCGATCAACTACGGCCTCAACAAGGTTCGCTTCCCCGCGCCGGTACCGGTCGGCTCCCGAGTGCGGGCGGAGAGCTCACTGGTCAGCGTCGACGACCTCGGCAACGGTGCTGTGCAGGCGATCGTGTCGACCACCGTCGAGATCGACGGATCGCCGAAGCCGGCGTGCGTGGCCGAAAGTATCGTCCGCTACATCTCCTGACGCAGCTGCGCCGTCGCCGAGATTGCCGCCATGGCTGTGGTCGGCGGCCGAATCACGACCCTCACGGCAATCTCGCCGCGCGCGCCGTCAGAACTCGGCGATCGAGTGTTCCAGGCGCTCGGCCAGCCGGGCCTGGGCCTCCGCGCGCCGGGTGGGGATGTGCTGCGACGGGAAAGGCGTTGTCACGGGCTGATATTCGCGCAACGTCCGGCGGGCGACCGTCATCTTGTGCAATTCGGTGGCGCCGTCGGCGATGCCCAGTGATTCGGCGGCCACCAACATCTTGACGAACGGCATCTCGTCGGAGACGCCGAGCGCGCCGTGCAGGTGGAGCGCGCGCTGCGCGACATCGTGGAGCACCTGGGGCATGGCGACCTTCACCGCGGCGATGTCGCGGCGCACCTTCTGATAGTCGTGATGCTTGTCGATCAACCACGCGGTGCGCAGCACCAGCAGCCGGAACTGCTCGATCTGAATCCAGCTGTCGGCGATCTTTTCCTGCGTCATCTGGAAGTCGGACAGATGGCCATTCCTGGTCTTGCGTGACACCGCACGCTCGCACATCATATCAAAAGCCTTGCGCGCCAACGCGATTGTACGCATCGCATGGTGGATGCGGCCGCCGCCGAGGCGGGTCTGCGCGATCATGAAGGCCGATCCCTCGCCGCCCAGCACATGATCGGCCGGTACCCGGACCTCGTTGTAACGGACGTAGCCATGCGAGCCGTGCTTCGACTCGCCTCCCACCCCGACGTTGCGGATGATCTCGATGCCCGGCGTCTCGCCCGGAACGATGAACAGCGACATCTTGTCGTAGGTGCGCGCGTCGGGCTTGGTGACGGCCATGACGATGAAGAACGACGCATGCTTGGCGTTGGAGGAGAACCACTTCTCGCCGTTGATCACCCAGTCGTCACCGTCGCGGGTTGCGCTCGTCACGAACATCCCGGGATCGGAGCCGCCCTGCGGCTCGGTCATCGAGTAGCAGGAGGAGATCTCGCCATCGAGCAGTGGCTGCAAGTAGCGCGCCTTCTGCTCGTCGGTGCCGAACAGCGCGAGGATCTCGGCGTTGCCTGAGTCGGGTGCCTGGCAGCCGAACACAGACGGGGCCCAACGGGAGCGCCCGAGGATTTCGTTGAGCAGCGCGAGCTTGACCTGGCCGAAGCCCTGACCGCCGAGCTCGGGCCCCAGATGCGCGGCCCACAGACCTTGCTCCTTTACCTGCTGCTGTAGCGGCCGCAGGATGGCCATCATCTCGGCGTTCTGTTTGTCGTAAGGATCAAGGGCGACCAGATCGAGCGGTTCCAGCTCGTCGACCATGAATTTCTCGACCCAGTCCAGCTTCGCCTGGTATTCGGGGTCCGTTTCGAAGTCCCACACCGTGGCCAACCGTTCCCCGGCGCAGCGTCGCGCCGGCCTCGTTGATGGAGTCATCGTAGATGCGCCCGCGCAGACACCTCGACGCGGCGCCGCTAACCACTAGTGCAGCTTGGGGAGCACGTTGGTGCGGTAGAAGTGAATCGCTGCGATGGGGTCGTCCTGCGGGAAGTGCAAAAACGGGACGGCACCGGCGTCGAGCACCGCTTGCACCGCAGTGACGTGTGTTCCCGGGTCGGTGCCGACCGTCCAGTTGGCGAGCACCTTGTCGATCGGGTTCGATTCGGCGGCGCGCTGGATCTCGACGGGATTGGGCTGGTCGACGGCCCCGGCGGTGAACCGCCACAGGGCGGCGGCGCGGGCGGCTTCCGCGCCGTCGCCGACGACGGCGAACATTTCGGCGCGCTTACCCAGGCCGGCGGGATCGCGGCCCGCGGCTTTCGCGCCGGCGGCGAAAGCGGCGAGCAGCTTCGAATTGGTCACGTCGTGGGCCTGGGTGATCCATCCGTCGCCGTACTGGCCGGCCAGTGTCGCGCTTTTGGGCCCACCGGCCGCCACGAAGATCGGTGGAGGCGTTTCGGGCACGTCGTAGAGTTTCAGCGAGTTCGTCTGAAAATAGCGGCCGGGGAAGGAAATTCGTGAGCCGCTCCACAGCTGGCGGATCAATCCGATGGCCTCGACCAACCGGTCGTGGCGCTCGGTGTAGTTACCGAACGTGTTGGTCGTGGCCTGTTCGTTGAGCCGCTCGCCGGTGCCGACGCCCAAGAACACCCGTCCTGGATTGAGGATCGCCAGCGAGGCGAACGCCTGCGCCACCGTCGCTGGGTGATAGCGGTAGGTGGGGCAGGTCACGCCGGTGCCGAAGGAAACGCGACTCGTGTTGGTACCGACCAACGCCAGCGTCAGCCACGGGAACATCGAATGGCCCTCGTTGTCCTGCCAGGGCTGGATGTGGTCGCTCGCCCACACGTATTGGAAACCCGCCTCTTCGGCCGCTCGGGCTTGCGCCACCAGCCGATCGGTGCGGAATTGCTCGTGCGAGAGCACGAACCCCACACCCTTGCCCGCCGGCGGCGGCGTGGTGGGCCCGGCGTGGTCGGCCCCGGGTTTGCCGCACGCGCCCGACAATCCGGTCGTTCCGAGCACGCCCGCACCCGCGGCCATCCGGCCGAACATCCGCCGTGAGATGCCAGTCATCGGGCCGGAATACCCGTCGCTCCGGCGACGACACTCGCTAGCCTGACTTGTGTGAGTCCACAGGCGCGCCCGGCGCGTAAAGACGATCTCGGCGCGCTGTCGCGCACGTTGGCCCGCGCGTTCTACGACGATCCGGTGATGATCTGGCTCCTCCCCGACGAGAAGGCCCGGATCGCGCAACTGCGTCGCATGTTCACGGCGATGACTCGGCACCACCATCTGGCCCTCGGCGGCGTGGAGGTGGCCTGCGACGGGCCGGGCGTGGGCGCGGCGGCGCTGTGGGATCCGCCGAATCACTGGCAGGAAACGCGGTGGGGGCAGTGGGCGATGAAACCGACGTTCATCCGCGTGTTCGGTCTTCGGTCGATGCGCGGGCGCGCGGTGCAGGAACTGATGAAACGCGTCCACCCCGAAGAGCCGCACTGGTATCTGGCCGTGATCGGTAGCGATCCGTCGGTACGCGGCCAGGGCTTCGGTCAGGTCCTGATGCGGTCCCGCCTGGACCGCGTTGACGCCGAACACGCACCGGCCTATCTCGAGTCGACCAAAAGCGAAAACGTGCCGTATTACGAACGTTTCGGCTTCACGGTGACCCGTGAGATCGCGCTCCCGGACGGCGGTCCGACGATGTGGGCAATGTGGCGGGCGCCGCGGTAGCGGTTCACGGGCTGCTGCGCCAGCCGGCGATGCCGATGGTGATCAACCGCAGTTGTTTGACCGCAAGCCGGCGCACGTCTTCCAGTGCCTCGGTGCTCTGGGCGTCCTCGATGGCCTCGGCGATCACGATCATCGCGTTGACGAACAGCGTCGCCAGCACGTTGAGATCCTCGGTGCTCCATTCGTGCAGGCCGGGAAATCGCGCCAGGTCGGTGGCCAGCTCCGAGGTGATCAGGCGCAGCTCGGTGCGGATCGCATAGCGCAGCACGGTGACTCCGCCCGAGCGCTCCCGATAGATGAACCGCCAGTGCTCGCGGCGTTCGGTGATGCTGGCGACGACGATCTCGACCGACGACTCGATCACGCGGGTGGGGTCGAGCTTGCCCGCCCGCGCCCCGCGCAGGGTGTCCCGCAGCGTGCGAAACGACTCATCGATCAACACCAGCCCGAGCGCCTCCATCGACTCGAAATGGCGATAGAACGCGGCGGGCACGATCCCGACCTCTCGCGTCACCTCACGCAAGCTCAGGCTGGAAAAGCTGCGGTCCTGCAGCAGCTTGAGGGCCGCGGCGATGATGGCACGCCTGGTGGCCTCCTTGCGCTCGCCGCGCGAGGGGCTTTCGCGTGGGCCGTCGCGGCCGGACTTACGCGACCGTGAGCCAGGAGTACGACTGTTCACTATTGTGAACCCTACCACATACGGGTAGAAACCCTTGACTAGCTTGGTCAGACGGGCGCATGGTGTACATATGTTCACTCAAACCGCTCAGACCTCCGGTCGGCGCTTTGTCAAAGCTTTCCAGAAGCGAGTCCTGGGTTCCGACCTGGTCGACCTGCTCACGGGTCCCCACGGCGTCGACCGCTACACCGAGCTGGTGGCGCCGACCTGGACGTCGGGAGACGGCCGCGCCAAAGTCGTCGACGTCCGCAGGACCACTCCGCGCAGCGTCACCCTCACCCTCGCTCCGAACGAGGCCTTCGCATCAGCCCATACCATCGAGGCGGGTCAGTACGTCAACGTCACCGTCGACATCGACGGCCGCCGGCACACCCGCTGCTACTCGCCTGCCAACGCCGAAGGCAGCTCGTACCTGGAGCTGACGATCGGTCACCACGACGGCGGGGTGGTCTCGACCTACCTGTACGAGCGCGCCCGTCGCGGCATGGTGGTCGGCCTGGCAGGCGTCGGCGGGGACTTCGTGTTGCCGGCGCAGCGACCGCGGCGCATCCTGTTCGTCTCCGGCGGAAGCGGCATCACGCCCGTCATGGCGATGCTGCGGACGCTGATCGCCGAGCGCCATCCGCAAACCCCTGGAGCCGAGGTCGCGTTCATCCACTACGCGCGCAGCGCCGCTGAGGCGTGCTATCGCGAGGAACTTGCCGCCCATAACAGCCTGCCCGGGGTGCGGGTGCTGCACGGTTACACCCGATCCGACGACGGCGATTTGACCGGCCGCTTCGGGCGCGAGCACCTGGACGCCGCGATGCCGTCGCCGGATGTGGTATTCGTCTGCGGGCCAACGGCATTGGTCGAGGCGGTCCGCGAGCACTGCGACAACGTGCACACCGAAAGCTTCGTGCCGCCGGCCTTCGAGCCGTCGGCGAACCCATCCGGTGGCCGAATCACGTTCGCGGACAGCGGCATTGATGTCGTCGACGACGGCCGCTCGCTGCTGGAACAGGCCGAATCAGCCGGCCTGACCCCCGACAACGGCTGCCGCATGGGAATCTGCCACACCTGCACCCGGCGCAAGACGGCCGGTACGGTGCGCAACCTGGTGACCGGCGCGGTCTCGACCTGCCCCGACGAGGACGTCCAGATCTGCGTGTCCGTCCCCGTCGGCGACGTCGACCTATCCCTTTAGGCCAATAAATGTGCGCGAGTGTGAATCTGGCGACGCCCACGCGGCGTGTCGCGTCGCGAAATTCACAGCCGCGGTGGACCTCGAAAGGAGTTCCCATGACACCCAACAAGATCACCCTGACCCCGGAACAGGCCGACGCCTTCGGCCGCGAACTCGACGCCATCAAGGAACGCGTGATGGCAGACCTGGGCGAGAAGGACGCCGACTACATCCGCCGCGTCATCAAGGCCCAGCGCGCGCTGGAGGTCGGCGGACGTGCCCTGTTGTTCCTGCCCCCGGCCTGGCTGGTGGGCACCGCGATGCTGGGCGTCGCGAAAATCCTGGACAACATGGAGATCGGGCACAACATCATGCACGGCCAGTACGACTGGATGCGTGACCCGACGATCTCCGGGCGTTCCTTCGAATGGGACACCGCCTGCCCGGCCGACCAGTGGCGGCACTCGCACAACTACATGCACCACACCCACACCAACATCGTGGGGATGGACCGCGACATCGGCTACGGCATCCTGCGGATGAGCGAGGACCAGCGCTGGACCCCGTACTTCCTGGGCAACCCGGTCTACGCCTTCCTGCTGATGGTGTTGTTCCAGTACGGCGTCGCGCTGCACGAGCTGGAAACCGAGCGCATCCGCTCCGGCGAGATCAGCCTGGACGACAAGCGAGAGGTCCTTCGGGCCATCTGGAAGAAGACGCGCCGGCAGTCGCTCAAGGACTACGTCGCCTTCCCGCTGCTGGCCGGTCCGTTCGCACCGTTCGTCTTTGCCGGCAACCTGACGGCCAACCTGATGCGCAACGTGTGGTCCTACATGATCATCTTCTGCGGCCACTTCCCGGACGGTACACAGGAATTCACCGTCGAGGAGACCAAGGACGAATCCCGCGGCATGTGGTACTTCCGCCAGGTGCTCGGCTCGGCGAATCTGACCGGGGGCAGGCTCTTCCACCTGCTGTCCGGCAACCTGTCGCACCAGATCGAGCACCACTTGTTCCCGGACATGCCGGCGCGCCGGTACGCCGAGATCGCACCCGAGGTGCAGGAGATCTGCGCGCGCTATGGCATTCCCTACAACAAGGGCCCGCTGCTGCGGCAGTTCGGCACCGTCGTCCGCAAGATCGTCAAGCTGAGCTTCCCGGGGTCTCGGAGAGACACCGCCGGCGACCCTGTCGATATCGTTCGTGGGGCCGCTTGATCCTCGCCGAACGTGAACTGGTGGAGGCTTTTTCGCAGAAATCTCGCCACAGTTTCACGCTCGGCGGGTTAGGTGGAGGCGGTCGCCGGGTTAGGTGGCGCCGCGTAGAGCGGCGCTAGCTGACTTCCGTCGGTGCGTCCGATGCCTTCACGAGTTTCACCTCGGGCCTTGCCGGCACACCGTCGGCAAGGAACCATCGGAAGGCAAGGTTGCCGCGCGGATAGCCCAGCGCTGTCAGTGAATTCGGGTGGGCCGTGGTCCCGCGGGACAAGACGATAGTCACCGAGCCGTCGCTGTTGAGCGCGGCGCTGTGGCCGTTGATGGAGCAGCGGGCATCCGACGCGCCGAACGTGGCCATGAACTGATTCCACACCACCAGGTTCCAGAACCTGCACGACGGAGGTTGGTGCGTGATGACCAGGGCTTCGTCGTCGTCGAGCACGAAGCTGCCGTAGGAGTAGCAGGCGTCGCGCGCCGACCAGCCGAAGTTGGCGTCGGGCACTTGATACGGAGCGGCAAATTCGTTTGCGGCGTGCGCGGTCTCGTGCCCGAGTCGGTGCTCATCGTCGGCCCGCGTGCCGACGGCCAGTGGAATGATGGCAAACATCGTGCGCAACCAGGCCGCCGTCGCCCGCAGCCGGGCAGCGGTTTCGGCATCGCCGTGTCGTATCGGTTCCGCCTCGTCGAGAGCCTCGATCTGCCAGGCAACCGGGCGCCCGGTCAGCGGGTCGGCTTGGTAGTCACGGGTCATCAGCGCGGCCGCGTCCGGTGTCGCGGGGAATTCGAAGCTGAAGTTGCCCTGCGCGTCGACGTCGAGGTCGGTGTCCCGGACGATCGCCACCACCCGGTCCGACCATGCCCCGGGCGACGGTTCGTTGTACGCCGTCACCGAAAAGTACACGCTGTCACCCTTGTTGCCGCTGATGCGGTAGCGCCGCTTCGGATCGACCGGGCACAGGAAGTAGTAGGCGTCGGTGTTGTCGCCGCCCCAGCGACGATCGCGGCGGAACGGGGTGTTGACCGCGACGAACTGCGGGTGACCGGGCTCGGGGAACAGGTACGTGTCGAACGCCACGCCCAAGGTGGTGGCGAGCATGCGGTAGCCGTCGGCGACGTGCCGGTCGTCGGTGACCGCTCGGTCGCCCTCGAGGAAGGAGCGGTCGAGCTCGCCGATCATGGTCACCAGCTCGCGCCACGCGGCGGTCGACTCGTGTTCGGTCATGCACGGATTCCTTTCAGCAGCAACGTGGTTGTGCGTTCGACCCAGGCGTCATCGAGTTCGGCGCCGCGGGTGAGCAAGCCCAGTAGCGTGATGCCGGCGATGGCCTCCGCCAGTTCGGCGGCCGTCACGTCGGGGCGGACCTCGCCGGCGGCCGCGGCGGCCTCGAGCCGCTCGGCGAGACCACCGCCGATGATGCCGGCGAACCGCTCCAGGAGCGCAGAATGCAGGGTCGGATCCGCTGCCATCTCGCCGACCAGCCCGGGCAGGGCCGCCCTGGCCGCCGGTGTGGTGAGGACGGCCATCGAACGGCGCACCATTTCGCGCAGGTCCTCGGGCAGCGAACCGGTATCGGGAATCTCGGTGGCGGCGCCGATCGGGAACACGGCCTCGTGCACCAGATGGGCCTTGCTCGGCCAGCGCCGGTAGATCGCGGGCTTGCTGGTACCGGCCCGCTCGGCGATGGCGGACACCAACAGGCCGGGATAGCCGGTCTCGGCGAGGAGTTCGATCGTCGCGCGCAGCACCGCGCCGTCGATACGTGGGTCACGGGGGCGACCGAGGTCTACTACCATTACGAAACTCAGAGTAACATAAGTCGCCGTGACCGAAGCCGCGATGCACGTCCGCCTCGACGACCTGGCCCAGCCCAGGTTCAGCGCCGAGGCGCAGCAGATCCTCGACATGATGGCCGCGATGGCCCCGCACTGCCCGCTGGACGCCGACGCGTTGCATGCGCAGGCCAGCTCCGACACCGGCCTGGACGATTTCGGCCGAGACGACTACCGAGAACGGCTCGACGTCTACCTCGGCGCGCTGCGGGACATCGACGGCCTGCACGGCGCCGGGGTCGTCAACTTCTACGGGCAGCTACTGCAATTGCTCAAGAACCGGCTGCTGCTGACCGACCTCGTGGGACGGCATCCCGAGATCGACGACATCGAGCTGCAGGCGCCGGTCGTGATCGCCGGTCTGCCACGCACCGGCACCACCCACTTGCACAATCTGCTGGCGGCGCCGCCGACCTTCCGAACGATGCCGTATTGGGAAAGCGTCGAACCGTTCCCGCTGCCGCAGGAGGCGGGTCTGGACCCGGATCCTCGGCGGGCGCGGATGGACGTCGCGATCAGCGTGCTCAACACCGTGATGCCGCATTTCGCGCTCATGCACGAGATGACCACCGACCACGTCCACGAGGAGATCCAGCTCCTGGCCAACGACTTCTCGACGATGCTCTTCGAGACGCTCGGCGACGTGCCGCGCTGGCGCGACTACTACCAGGCCCACGACCAGACGCCGCACTACGAGTACCTCGCGCGCCAACTCAAGGCGATGCAGTTCCTGCGCGGCGGCCGGCGTTGGCTGCTGAAGTCGCCCCAGCACCTCGAGCAGGTGCCGGTGCTGAATCGCGTCTTCCCCGACAGCATCGTCGTGTTCACCCATCGCGACCCGGTGCCGGTCGCGTTGTCGATGATCGCGATGATCACCTACTCCGCCCGCATGCACCGGTCCCCGGTGCCGGTGCAGCGGATCGCGAGCTTCTGGATCGACCGTCTGGAGGACATGCTCGGCGCGCTTGTCCGGGATCGCGACACCATCGGTCCGGACCGCTCGATCGACGTCCGTTTCGATCACTTCATGGCCGACGAACTCGGCGTCGCCGAGCGGGTCTACGCGCTGGCCGGTGAACCGTTCACCGAGGAGGTGCGCGCGGCAATCGGGGACTACCTGTCGGGCCACCAGCGCGGCCGGCTGGGCAACGTCGAGACGTCGTGCGAGATGTTCGGGCTGACGCAGGAAGATCTGCGGGCGCGCTTCGCCCCCTACGTCGAGCGCTTTCTGACATAAGGCGTCCGCTACCTTCGGAGCATGGTCACCATGCCCGCACTGGACGGCTCTGTCACTGTGGAACACAGGTACGTGGACCTGGGCGACGGAGTCACCATCCACGTCGCCGATGCCGGTCCGGCGGATGGGCCGGCGGTCATGCTGGTCCACGGCTTCCCGGAGAACTGGTGGGAGTGGCACCAGATGATCGGCCCGCTGGCCGCCGACGGCTACCGGGTGCTGTGCCCCGATCTGCGTGGCGCGGGCTGGAGTTCGGCGCCGCGCACCAGTTACCTCAAGAGCGAGATGGCCGACGACCTGGCGGGCGTCCTGGATCGACTGGGCGTCGCCACCGTGAAGCTCGTCGCCCATGACTGGGGCGGACCGGTGGCGTTCATCATGATGCTGCGCCATCCGGAAAAGGTGACGGGCTTTTTCGGAGTGAACACCTTGGCGCCCTGGGTGAAGCGCGATCCGTCGACCGTCCGCAACATCTGGCGGCTCTGGTATCAAATCCCGATTTCGCTGCCGATCATCGGTCCGCGGATCATCAGCAACCCCGACTCCCGTTTTGTCCGGATGCTGGGTTCCTGGGTTGGCGGTGGTTTCGCGTTGCCCGAGGACAACATCCGCATGTACATCGAGTGCATGCGACAGCCCGGGCACGCCGAGGCGGGCTCGCGCTGGTATCGCTCGTTCCAGACCAAGGAGATGCTGCGCTGGATGCGTGGCGAGTACGACGACGCCCGTGTCAACGTTCCCGTTCGTTGGCTGACGGGCACCAAAGACCCGGTGATCACCGCCGATCTGACCGACGGGTATGCCGAGCGCATAAGCGATTTCGAGGTCGAGCTGGTCGACGATGCCGGGCACTGGATCGTCGAGCAGCGACCCGAGTTGGTACTCGACCGGATACGCGCGTTTCTTCGCCTCGAAACGTAAACTGCGGCAGCGCGTTTCGGGCTTACTCGACGCCGATTGTGACTTCGGTGGACTTGATGAACACGGTCGCCTTCTGCCCCGCCGCGAGGCCGAGGTCGGTCGCGGCATCCTTGGTGACCGAGGACGTGACGACCTGATCACCGCCGTCGAGCTTCACCTTCACGATCGCCATCACGCTGCCGAGTTCGACCTCGGTGATAGTCCCTTTGAGCTGATTTCGGGTGGATAGGCGCATCGCTCGAGCCTAGTGCCGCGGGCCGAGCAGGGCTACGGACGCATCGACGGCCGGTTCGACGATCTCCCTGACCGCCCTTTCGTCCTCGACGGCTAGCGCGGTCAGTTCGCGCAGACCACCCAGCAGGATCACGGCCAGCGGCGCGGTCAACGGCGGCAGGCCGGCCCGCCGGAAGCCTGGGCTGGCGCTGAGGTCGATCAGCAGGTCCGACAGCAGCTGCAGCACACGGCGCTGGACCGGGCGCGCGACGGCACCCAAGGACGGGAGTTCGCGAATCCAGCTCAACGTGATCGCCGGACGGGACTCGATGAATCCGACGTAGGCCTCGACGGCCTGACGAATCTGCCGATGCCAGTCCGCTTCGGGATCGACCGCCGCGGCGATGTTTTCGGCGAGCTTTTCGATAGTGGCAAGCACTAGCTCCAGGAAGCACTGTTCCTTGCCGGCGAAGTGGTCGTAGAACGTGCGCTTGGACGTGCGCGCGTGGCGAACGATGTCGGCAACCGTGGTGGTGCGGTAGCCGCGCTCGCCGATCGAGGTGGCCAGGCCGTCGAGCAGCCGTAACCGAAACGGGTCCGGCTCGGCGGGCGCATCGCCGCGTACGGCATCGACAGCCGCTGATGTCACGGCCGACCCCTTTCGGTGAATGCGGCACCTTGTCAGGTTTGGTACTCCAGAGTACCGTACAGGGAAAGATCTGCGGTACACCGCGGTACCACCCCGGCTTCGGGGCAGATGTTGGGAGCACGCATTGAGCGAATTAGTCACCGCCCCACCGGTTTCCCAAGCAGTCAGGTTGCCTCCGGCCGCCCGGATCCCGAAGCCGCTCTGCGGTCTGTTCTTCGCGACGTCGCGGCGGGGAATGATCAAACTCCTGGCGCGCCGCTACGGCAACGTCTTCGCGATCAACCTCCCGATGTTCGGCCGCGTCGTGGTGGTCGGTGAGCCGGACCTGGCCAAGCAGATCTTCACCACCAGCCCCGACGAGCTCGGCAATATCCAGCCCAACCTGAGCCGGATGTTCGGCAGCGGCTCGGTATTCGCGCTCGACCGCGACGATCACCGCCGTCGGCGGCGGCTGCTGGCGCCGCCGTTTCACGGCAGGAGCATGAAGAACTACGAGGCGATCATCGAAGAGGAGACGCTGCGCGAGAGCGCCCGTTGGCCGGAGGGCGAGCCCTTCGCGACGATGCCGTCGACGATGCGCATCACGCTCAACGCCATCCTGCGCGCGGTGTTCGGGGCCGACGGGGCCGAACTGGACGAGTTGCGCCGGATCATCCCGCCGTGGGTCACCCTGGGATCGCGCTTAGCCGCACTGCCGAAGCCCGTGCGGACCTATGGCCGGTTCAGCCCGTGGGGCCGGCTCGCCCGATGGCGGCGCCAGTACGACATCGTCATCGACAAGCTGATCGCGGCCGAACAGGCGGATCCGAACTTCGAAGAGCGCACCGACGTCCTCGCGCTGATGCTGCGTAGCACCTACGACGATGGTTCGGTCATGTCGCGCAAGGACATTGGCGACGAGCTGCTCACCCTGCTGGCGGCCGGGCACGAGACCACCGCGGCCACGCTCGGCTGGGCGTTCGAGCGGATCACCCGGCACCCCGATCTGCTGGCGGCCCTGGTCGAGGAGGCCGACAACGGCGGCAGCGAACTACGCCAGGCGACGATTCTGGAAGTCCAGCGGGCCAGGACCGTGATCGACTTCGCCGCTCGCCGCGTCTACCCACCTACTTACCAACTCGGCGAATGGACCATTCCCCGCGGCTATTCGATGATCGTCAGCATCGCGCAGATACACGAGAACCCCAGCGTCTTCCCCGATCCGGAGCGCTTCGATCCGCAGCGCTACATCGGGACCAAGCCGTCCTCGTTCGCATGGATTCCCTTCGGCGGTGGGGCCAGGCGGTGTGTGGGTGCCGCGTTCGCCAACATGGAGATGGACGTGGTGCTTCGTACGGTGTTGCGCCACTTCACTATCGAGACCACCTCGGCGCCGGGAGAGCGGTGGCACTGCCGCGGCGTCGCCTACACGCCGAAGGACGGCGGACGGATCGTGGTGCGCAGGCGCTGAGCGTTCAGCGGTTGGCTTGGTCCGCGGTGGCGCGGCGCGGCAACTTCCAGCCCGGGCGAATGTAGTGGCAGGTGTATCCGCCGGGGTAGCGCTGCAGGTAGTCCTGGTGTTCGGGCTCGGCTTCCCAGAAGTCGCCGGCCGGGCTGACCTCCGTCACGACCTTGCCGGGCCATAGGCCGGACGCCTCGACGTCGGCGATGGTGTCCAGGGCGACGCGCTTCTGCTCGTCGTCGGTGTAGAAGATGGCCGACCGGTAGCTGGGGCCTCTGTCATTGCCCTGCCGGTCTTTCGTTGTCGGGTCGTGGATTTGGAAGAAGAACTCCAGCAGTGTGCGGTAGTCGGTGACCGCGGGGTCGTAGACGATCTCCACGGCCTCGGCGTGCGTGCCGTGGTTGCGGTAGGTCGCGTTGGGTGTGTCGCCGCCGCTGTAGCCGACCCGCGTCGAGATCACGCCGGGCTGTTTGCGGATCAGGTCTTGCATTCCCCAGAAGCAGCCGCCGGCCAGAATCGCTTTTTGGGGGGCATGTTGGGAGTCGGTCATTGCTCGCCTTCCTGATCGGCCACAACCCCGGCCCGATCCCAGCCCAGGCTACACTCCGCCGATGACCCGCAACGGCGCGAAGAGGCCCGCGTGAGCACGCCGGCGTTCTCCCGCAGCGAACTGTCCGACGCCTTCGAGAAGTTCGAGGAGACGGTGGCCCGGGCCGCCGAAACCCGCGACTGGGACGCCTGGGTGCAGCAGTACACACCCGACGTCGAATACATCGAGCACGCGGCGGGCACCATGCACGGCCGCGACGCGGTGCGTGAGTGGATCAAGCAAACGATGACGACCTTCCCCGGAAGCCACATGGTGGCCTTCCCGACGTTGTGGTCGGTGATCGACGAGCCCACCGGACGGGTCATCCTCGAACTGGACAATCCGATGCGCGATCCGGGCGACGGCAGCGTCATCAGCGCGACGAACATCACGATCATCACCTACGCCGGCGACGGCCTGTGGTGCCGTGAAGAAGACATCTACAACCCGCTGCGCTTCCTGCGGGCGGGGATGAAGTGGTGCCGCAAGGCGCAGGCCCTGGGCACGCTCGACGAAGACGCCGAACGGTGGATGCGCCAGTACGGAGGAGCGGAATGAACGCACCCAAGTTGGTCATCGGCGCCAACGGCTTTCTGGGTTCACACGTGACCCGTCAGCTCGTCGCCGGCGGCGCCGAGGTTCGAGCGATGGTGCGCCCGAACGCCAATACCCGTGCCATCGACGACCTTGCGCTGACGCGGTTTCAGGGCGACGTGTTCGACACCGCCACGCTGCGCGAGGCGATGGACGGCGTCGACCACGTGTACTACTGCGTGGTCGACACCCGCGCGTGGTTGCGAGACCCCGCGCCGTTGTTTCGCACCAACGTCGAGGGCCTGCGCAACGTGCTCGATGTGGCCGTCAAAGAACCAGCGCTGCGCCGGTTCGTCTTCACCAGCACCTACGCGACGGTGGGCCGTCGCCACGGGCATGTGGCGACCGAAGACGACGTGATCGACCCCCGCGGGCTGACTCCCTATGTGCAATCCCGGGTTCAGGCCGAAGATCTGGTGATGCGGTACGTGGCCGAGGCCGGCCTGCCCGCCGTCGCCATGTGCGTCTCAACCACTTACGGCAGCGGGGACTGGGGAGGCACCCCGCACGGCGCCTTCATCGCCGGCGCGGTGTTCGGCAAGCTGCCCTTCCTGATGAACGGCATCCAGCTGGAGGTCGTCGGCGTCGACGACGCCGCCCGGGCAATGATCCTGGCCGCCGAGCGCGGCCGCATCGGCGAGCGATACCTGGTGTCCGAGCGGATGTTCGCGCTGAACGATGTCGTGCGGATCGCGGCCGACGAAGCCGGGGTGCCACCGCCGCGACGCGCGATCTCGGTGCCGGTGCTCTATGCCCTGGCCGCAATGGGCACCCTGAGGGCCCGGCTGACCGGCAAGGACTCCGAACTCAGCCTCAGGTCGGTGCGCATGATGCGCGCCGAGGCCGACGTCGACAGCAGCAAGGCGAAGCGCGAACTGGGCTGGCAGCCACGCCCGGTCGAGGAATCGATCCGCGAGGCGGCCCGGTTCTGGGCCGCTTTAAAGGGCGCGCAGACCACGCGCAAAGACACGAAGGACAGCACCACCGCCCCGGCCGAATAGGCTCGGCGCGCGGGAAGGCTTGAGCGCCGACGGGCGTTGCATCCCTTATCCGCGTCCATAGGAGGTATCAACCATGGCCCACCGGCAAGTCCTGGAACCCAACGCCGGGCACCCGATCACCATCGAGCCGACCAACCGAAGGGTGCAGGTTCGTGTCAATGGCGAGCTGGTCGCGGACACCACCGCCGCACTGGAATTACGCGAGGCGACTTTGCCTGCGGTGCAATACATTCCGTTAGCCGACGTGGTCTCCGACCGGCTTACCCGCACCGACACCAGCACCTACTGCCCGTTCAAAGGCGACGCCAGCTACTACAGCCTGACCACCTCGGCCGGCGACACCGTCGAGGATCTGATCTGGACGTACGAGCAGCCCTATCCGGCGGTCGCGGCGATTGCCGGGCACGTCGCCTTCTACCCCAACAAAGCCGACATCAGCGTGGCGTAGCGTTCAGTCGGTGAACACGGCGGCCGACTTGGTGTCGCTGTATTCGCGCATCGATACGATCTGCCCGTCGCGGGTCTCGAAGATGCAAACAAACGGTGAGTCGTACTCGACGCCGTCCCTCGAGGTTCCCGAGGCATGCGCCTCAACGACAACCGTGTCGCCTTCGTTGACGCAGCGGTACAGGTCGAGATTGATCTCGACGATCTGTCTGCGTCGCTCGTTGGCCCGCCGGAACGTCTCCTTGTCGAACGAAACTCGCGTGATGATGCTCCAGTAGGTGAACTCGTCGCTGAGCAGCGCGAAACCCTCATTCACATCGCCGCCCTCGCAGACGCTCTGCAGGAACATCCAGGCCAGTTCGGCTTGCGGGCCATCGAACGGCGTCATCACATCGCAATATTGTCTTGGAAGATGGTGAACGGTCAATCGCGCGGTCGTCGGCCGCAATTGGAGTGAGCTGGAGCTTTCGTGAAGAGTGCGCGCACGGTGACGTTCGCTGGGACCGTCAGCTTCGGGCACACGCTCGCGCCACTGCGCCGCGGGCCTCGGGATCCGTGTTTTCAGATGACCGCTGACGGCGCGATCTGGCGAACCTCCCTGCTGCCCAGCGGACCCGTCGCGGCGCGGATCAGCCGGGCGGCGCCCAATGCCGCCCGCGGCGAGGCGTGGGGCGCCGGCGCCGAGGAGTTCGTCGAGACGTTGCCCGCGCTGCTGGGCGCCGAGGACGACGTCTCGGGCTTCGCTCCGCGGGACCCGACGGTCGCCGCCGCGCACCGGCGGGTCCCACACCTGCGCCTGGGCCGCACCGGACGGGTGCTGGAGGCCCTGATCCCCGCGGTCATCGAGCAGCGAGTACCGGGCGCCGATGCGTTTCGGTCGTGGCGGGTGCTGGTGTCCAAGTACGGGACGCCGGCGCCGGGGCCGGTGCCCGCCGGCATGCGGGTACCGCCCTCGGCCGACGTGTGGCGCAACATCCCGTCGTGGGAATTCCACCGGGCCAATGTCGATCCGGGGCGCGCCCAGACGGTGGTGCGCTGCGCGCGCCGTGCGGATTCGCTGGAACGGTTGCTCGCGCGGCCGTCGGCGCAGGCGCGCGAAGCGCTGACGTCGCTGCCGGGGGTCGGTGAGTGGACCGCCGCCGAGACGGCGCAGCGGGCGTTCGGCGATGCCGACGCCGTTTCGGTGGGCGACTATCACATCCCGAAGATGGTCGGCTGGACGCTGCTGGGCTACCCGATCGACGACGCGGTCATGCTCGAGGTGTTGGAGCCGATGCGGCCACACCGCCACCGCGTGGTTCGCCTGCTCGAGGCGAGCGGGCTGGCATACGAGCCGCGGCGCGGCGCGCGGCTGCCCGTGCAGCAAATTCATTCTCTCTGACCTGCCGGTGTTTTCGAGCCCGGTCATCGGGTATCCGTTAGGGCAAGTACCTGCGAGGGAAGGAAGCGATGACTCAGTTCACCATTCCGGGATTGACCGACAAACAGGCCGCGCGGCTCACCGAATTGCTGCAGAAGCAGTTGAGCACGTACAACGATCTTCATCTGACGTTGAAGCACATCCACTGGAATGTGGTGGGGCCCAACTTTATCGGTGTGCACGAGATGATCGACCCTCAGGTCGAGGCGGTGCGTGGCTTCGCCGACGACGTCGCCGAACGCATTGCGGCCCTTGGTGCTTCGCCGCAGGGGACGCCGGGTGCCATCATCAGGGACCGATCCTGGGACGACTATTCCGTCGACCGTGACACCGTCCAGGCGCATTTGGCCGCACTGGACTTGGTCTACACCGGCGTCATCGAAGACATTCGCCACGCGATCGACGAAACGGACGACATCGATCAGGTCACCCAGGACCTGCTGATCGAGCAGGCCGGCAACTTGGAGAAGTTCCAGTGGTTCGTGCGGGCGCACCTGGAGAGCGCAGGCGGCAAGTTGAGCCATGAGGGCTCGGCCACCGAAAAGGAAGCAGCACGCAGCGCACGGCGCAATTCGTAGCAAACGAATCGGCTATTCGGCCTGGCTTTCGGTGTCCCGAGGCTGACGTTCGGCTTCGGCGGTTTCACGATTGAGTCGCTGCGCCTCGTAGATCGTGACGTTGGTGCGCGACATGACCAACGCGGCTATCCCGACGGCGAGGATCGCCCCGGGCACCACCGAGAACGAACCCGTCATCTCCGCGACCATGATCATGATCGCCAACGGCGCGCGGGCGACACTGCCGAAGCACGCCATCATCCCCACCACGACGAAAATTCCCGGTCCGCCCGGCACCCCGGGCAGGCCAGACATTTCGCCCAGCCGCCAGACGGCGGCCCCCACGAAGGCGCCGATCACGATCCCGGGTCCGAACAGCCCGCCGGATCCGCCGGTCCCGATCGACAAGGAAGTCGCGACGATCTTCGCGATCGGGAGGACGACGACGACCCACAGCGGGATGTGCAACAGCGATCCGCGATCGGCCGCCAACTGCGCCCAGCCGTAGCCGCTGCTCAGGATCTCCGGGATCAGCAGTCCCAACAGGCCGACCAACAGCCCGCCGAGCGCGGGCTTGACGACCGGTCCGCCGGGCAGCCGGTGGGTTAGCGCCACCGCGGCATGGAAGATCCGGGCATAGAGGTAGCCGACCGCCGCGGCCAGCAGGCCGATCACCACGAACCACAGCAGCGGCCACGCCCTTTCGAAGCGGTACTCCGCGTCGATGTAGCCGAACAGCGGGTCAAAGCCCAGAAAAGCTCCCAGCACCGCATATGCGGTTCCCGAGGTGATGAAACCGGGCAGCAGGCAGCGGTAGTCGAAGTCGTCGCGATAGGGGATCGATGCGGCTAGCACCGCCCCACCGAGCGGCGCGCCGAAGATCGCGCCAATGCCCGCGCCGATACCCAGCGCGACGGCGGTCCGGCCGTCCTCGTCGGAGAGGTCCAGGCGCCGGGTCAGCAACGAACAGAAGCCGGCTGAGATTTGTGCCGTCGGGCCCTCACGACCGCCCGAACCGCCCGAACCTATGGTCAGCGCGCTGGCGACCATCTTCACCAACACCGCGCGAAAACGGATCGCGCGGGGATCGCCGTGTATCGCTTCGATGGCTTCGTCGGTACCGTGGCCGGTGGCTTCCGGCGCGAGCTTGGTCACGATCAATGCCGATAGCAGCGCCCCTGCCGTCGTCACCAGTGGGATCGCCCAAGGACGTACGAAGCCGCCGGACCCATGGTCGCCGCCGTCTCCGACGGGCGTCGGTATGTGGTAACCGGCCAGGTAGCCCAGCAGAAACTCGCCGGTGTATTTCAGCGCGAGATAGAAGACAACGGCTCCGAGGCCGGCCACGATACCGATGGCAGTGCCCAGCAGCAGCCACTTGCGCACGTAGCCCGACTGCCGGATCGACGCCCCGAATCGTCCGCCCGCCGCCGCTGCCGGGGCGACCGCGGGGTGCGGGTCGGCCTCCGCCGGCTCGCTCACCGGTTCCGCCACCCAAGCACCCAGCCATCGTAAGACCAGCGGGAATAACTGGACCACGGTCCGGTTATATAGGCAACCCTAATTTGAGGAGACAAATGCCTGCTATTACCGCGGACACGCTCGCCCTGCCGCGGATCGGCCCGCCCGATCCATCCGACACCGAGCGCCCGGTCCGATCGATCACCACCGGCCCGCGAGGCTACGAGGGTGAAGGCTTCCCCGTCGTCCGCGCGTTCGCCGGCGTGAGCGCCGCTGCCCTGGATCCCTTCGTGCACATGGACCAGATGGGCGCGGTGGAATACCAGCCCGGAGAACCCAGGGGAACCGATTGGCACCCGCACCGCGGCTTCGAAACCGTCACCTACATGCTCGACGGAAAATTCGCGCACCAGGATTCCCACGGCGGTGGCGGCCTGATCACCGATGGCGCCACCCAATGGATGACGGCGGGTTCGGGCATCCTGCACATCGAGACCCCGCCCGCCGAATTGGTCGAGAGCGGCGGCCTTTTCCACGGTGTCCAGTTGTGGGTGAATCTGCCGAAGAAAGACAAGTTCGCGCCCCCTCGGTACCAGGCCATCGAAGGCACCGACGCCCGGCTGCTCGCATCCGATGACGGCGGGGCGCTGGTTCGCATCATCGCCGGTGAGATCGACGGTCACCGCGGTCCCGGTATCACCCACACGCCGATCACGTTGGCGCATGCGACGATTCAACGTGGGGCCCGGCTCAACATCCCGTGGCGGCGCGATTTCAACGCGCTGGTCTACGTCCTGTCGGGAAGCGGGTATGTGGGTCCCCTCGCGCACCCGATCAGGCAGGGGCAACTGGCCGTGCTCGGACCCGGCGACCGGATCACCGTCGGCGCCCAATCAACCCAGGAGTCGTCCCGCACCACAGCAATCGATGTGCTGCTTTTGGGCGGGCAGCCCATTCGCGAGCCGGTATTCCACTACGGGCCTTTCGTAATGAACTCTCGCGCGGAATTGGTCGAGGCGCTGCAGGACTACCAAGCTGGGAAATTCGGCAATATTCCGCCGAACGCGTTAATGCCACATCACGGGGTGGCACACTTCAATAATGGCGATAACGGCGAGTCGCCGCCCGGGCCGACCGCCCGCAGCAAAGGCTGACGAGACGCGTCAGCGGATCATGCAGGCCGCTCGTCGGGTGTTCAGTGAACGCGGTTACGACGGTGCGACGTTCCAGGCGATTGCGGTCCAGGCCGACCTGACGAGGCCGGCGATCAATCACTACTTTTCCAGCAAACGGCTGTTGTACCGCGAGGTATTGGGGCATGCCAACGACGTCGTCATCCGGGACGCTATTCGGGCGGCACAGCGCGAGACCACGTTGACCGGGCGGCTGACGGCGTTCATCACCACCGCGGTACGCGCTAATTCCGACAATCCTGCCGTGTCGGCGTTTCTGATCACCGCCGTGCTGGAATCGCAGCGGCATCCGGAATTGAGCCAGACCGAGAACGATTCGATGAGAATCGGCCGCGAATTTCTGACGTGGGTGGTCGGCGAGGCGATCGAGCGTGGCGAAGTCGCCGCCGATATCGACGCGCAGGCACTGGTCGAGACGCTGGTCGTGGTGCTTTGCGGGGTGGGATTCTATGCCGGCTACGTCAGCAACTACGAAGAGATGTTGGCCGCCACCGACGTGCTCCGGCGGCTGTTGGAAGGCGCGCTGCTGCGCCCCGAACGCTGACTCGACACCGGGTGTCCGGCGCCAGTGAAATCGCGCACAAAGCGTATAGGCTAACTAACTTATTCGGTAGCATGGTGCCGATATGACTGAGCTTGACGACACCTCCGTAGAGCCTTCCTTACCGCCCTCATTACGCACCGCGGGTGACTCGTGGTCCATCACCGAACTCGTCGGCGCTACCGCCTTGGGCGTCGCTGCCTCGCGTGCCGTGGAAACGGCCGGACCCAATCCACTAATACGTGACGACTTCGCCAGGGTGCTGGTGTCCTCGGCCGGTCCCGCGTGGGAACGCCTGGCCGACGCCGAACTGGCTTGGCTCGACGACGACCCGCACGCGCGGCGTGCACATCGGCTGGGCATCGACTATCAGGCCGTGCGCACGCACTTCTTCGACGAGTACTTTGCCGACGCCGTCAGCGCCGGTATCCGGCAGGTGGTGATTCTGGCCGCCGGGCTGGACTCGCGTGCCTACCGGTTGGATTGGCCGGCGGATACCGCCGTCTACGAGATCGATCAGCCCCAGGTGCTGGAGTACAAGACCGCAATCCTGCAGCGGCACGGCGCGGTTCCGGCTGCCAGCAGGCGCCCGGTCCCGGTGGACCTGCGGGATGACTGGCCGGCAGCGTTGACCGCAGCCGGCTTCGACCGCACCCAACCGACCGCCTGGCTTGCCGAGGGCTTGCTGCCCTATCTGCCCGGCGATGCCCAGGACCGGCTCTTCGAGATGTTCACCGCGCTGAGCGCGCCGGGCAGCCAGGTGGCCATCGAGGCGTTCGGCATGAATTCGCGGAGCAACTCGCAGCGCTGGCTGCGGATGCGGGAGCGGCTCGGCCTGGATGTCAACGTCCAGGCGCTGACCTATCACGAGCCGGACCGCACGGATCCCGTCGAGTGGCTGGCCGAGCACGGCTGGCAGGTAAACAGCGTGAACAACCGCGACGAGATGGCCCGGCTGGGCCGGCCGGTACCCGACGACCTAGCCGACGAGGCCGTCCGCAGCACGCTGCTGCGCGCACGCCTCGGCGCCCCGACCCACTGACCCGCGCCCACCCCCCTACCAAGGAGCACGCGATGAGCTCACTGCGCACCCACGACGACAGCTGGGACATCAAGTCCAGCGTCGGCACGACCGCCGTGATGGTCGCCGCCGCCCGCGCCGTCGAAACCGAGCGGCCCGACGCGCTCATCCGCGACCCGTACGCCAAGCTGCTGGTCACCAATGCGGGTGCCGGTGTCCTGTGGGAGGCCATGCTCGATCCGGAGATCGCGGCCAGGGTCGAAGCCCTCGATTCCGACTCCGCGGCGCACCTCCATCACATGCGCGGCTACCAGGCGGTGCGCACGAATTTCTTCGACACCTTTTTCAAGGACGCCGTCGCCGACGGGATCCGGCAGGTGGTGATCCTGGCGTCGGGCCTGGATTCCCGCGCCTACCGCCTGGATTGGCCGGCGGGCACCACGGTGTACGAGATCGACCAGCCCGATGTGTTGGCCTACAAGTCCACGACGCTCGCCGAAAACGGTGTGGCGCCTTCGGCCGATCGCCGCGAGGTCGCGATCGACCTGCGTCAGGACTGGCCCGCCGCGCTGCGTGCCGCGGGCTTCGACCCCGCGGCGCGCACCGCCTGGCTCGCCGAGGGACTGCTGATGTATCTGCCGGCGGAAGCCCAGGACCGGTTGTTCACCCAGATCGGCGAGCTCAGTCCGGCCGGCAGCCGGGTCTCGGCCGAAACCGCGCCCGCGCACGCCGACGAGCGTCGGCAGCAGATGCGCGAGCGGTTCCGGAAGGTGGCCGACGAACTCGGCCTGGAGGAGACCATCGACGTCGGGGAGCTGATGTACCGCGACGACCACCGGGCGAACGTCGCGGACTGGCTGAACGATCACGGCTGGCGCGCCCGCGCGCAGCCGTCGGCGGACGAGATGCGACGGCTGGGCCGCTGGATCGACAGCGTCCCGTTGGCCGACGACAAGGACGCGTTCTCCGACTTCGTGATCGCGGAGCGGTTGTAGCGGCAGCCGCCCAGGATCTTCCTTTCTGCTCTCCCAACCGGATGGTTAGGATCGCGGGTATCACCCATGAGCGCTCGCGCGACGAGCAGTGGGCAGCCTCCGGGAAGGAAGTCAATGATGACCACCGAATCGGTTACGCCGAAGACATCTGAGTTCAACGGGGCCCCGGCAGCTCAACCGGACAACGTCGCCGCGACCGTGGACCGGCTTCGCGAGACCTTCGCCACCGGCCGCACCCGGGACGTCGAATGGCGCAAGCAGCAGTTGCTGCAGCTGGCCAAGCTGATGGAAGAAAACGAGGCCGCGATCGCCGCCGCGCTGGCAGAAGATCTGGACCGCAGCCCGTTCGAGGCGTTCATCGCCGACGTCGCAACGACCGCAGGCGAGGCGAAGTACGCGGCCAAGAAGGTTCGCCGCTGGACGAAGCGCAAATACCAATTGCTCGAGATGCCGCAGCTTCCCGGCCGGGGCTGGATCGAATACGAGCCCTACGGCACCGTGCTGATCATCGGCGCGTGGAATTACCCGTTCTACCTGACGCTGGGTCCGGCCGTCGGCGCGATCGCCGCGGGCAACGCCGTCATTCTCAAGCCGTCGGAGATCGCCGCGGCGTCGGCGCACTTGATGGCCGAGCTGGTGCCTCGATATCTCGACAACGACGCGATCGCCGTGGTCGAGGGCGACGGCTCGGTGAGCCAGGCGCTCATTGCGCAGGGCCTGGACCGCGTGCTGTTCACCGGCGGCACCGAGATCGGCCGCAAGGTATACGAGGGTGCGGCGCCGCACCTGACGCCGTGCACGCTCGAGCTCGGCGGCAAGAGCCCGGTGATCGTGGCGGCCGACGCCGACGTGGAAGTCGCCGCCAAGCGCATCGCCTGGATGAAACTGCTGAACGCCGGCCAGACTTGTGTGGCTCCCGACTATGTGCTGGCGGACGCCACGATTCGTGACGAGCTGGTGGACAAGATCGGCGCCGCCATCACGAAGTTCACGTCCGACAAGCCCAACGGCATGCGGATCGTCAACCAGCGTCAGTTCGACCGCATCAGAGGCTATTTGTCCGGCGGGGACGGCAAGGTCGCCGTCGGCGGGGCCTGCGACGCGTCGAGCCTACGCATCCAGCCCACCGTCGTCGTCGATCCGGATCCGGACGGCCCGCTGATGCGCAACGAGATCTTCGGACCGGTGCTTCCGGTGGTCACCGTCCAATCCCTGGACGACGCAATACGTTTCGTCAATTCGCGGCCCAAACCGCTTTCCGCGTACCTGTTCACCAAAACCCGCGAGACCCGCGAGCGGGTGATCAAAGAGGTGCCGGCCGGCGGCATGCTCGTCAACCATCTCGCGTTCCAGGTGTCGACGGCCAAGCTGCCGTTCGGCGGGGTCGGCGCGTCGGGCATGGGTGCGTATCACGGCCGCTATGGCTTCGAGGAGTTCAGCCACCGCAAGTCGGTGCTGACCAAGCCGACGCGGCCCGACCTGTCAAGCTTCATCTACCCGCCCTATACCGAGCGGGCCTTCAAGATGGCCCGCAGGATGTTCTGACATTCCTGTCGCGCCAAATCGCTTGCTAAACACAAATTTTCACCGCAGAGAGGAACCTGATGCCCGGAGTGCAGGATCGCGTCATCGTCGTCACCGGAGCCGGTGGGGGATTGGGCCGTGAATACGCCCTCACCCTCGCCGCCGAAGGCGCCAGCGTCATCGTGAACGACCTCGGCGGGGCCCGCGACGGCACCGGCGCCGGCCACAACATGGCCGACGAGGTGGTCAAGGAGATCCGCGACGCGGGTGGGCGCGCGGCCGCCAACTACGACAGCGTCGCCGAGCCCGAGGGTGCCGAGAACATCATCAAGACCGCGCTCGACGAGTTCGGCGCGGTGCACGGTGTGGTGAGCAACGCCGGGATCCTGCGCGACGGCACCTTCCACAAGATGTCGTTCGAGAACTGGGACGCCGTGCTCAAGGTGCACCTCTACGGCGGGTACAACGTCATCCGCGCCGCGTGGCCGCACTTCCGTGAGCAGAGCTACGGGCGGGTCGTCGTCGCCACCTCCACCAGTGGCCTGTTCGGCAACTTCGGCCAGACCAATTACGGCGCGGCCAAGCTCGGCCTTGTCGGCCTGATCAACACGCTGGCGCTGGAGGGCGCCAAGTACAACATCAACGCCAACGCGGTCGCCCCGATCGCGGCGACCAGGATGACCCAGGACATCATGCCGCCCGAGGTGCTGGAGAAGCTCACGCCGGAGTTCGTCGCTCCCGTGGTGGCCTACCTGTGCACCGAGGAATGTGCCGACAGCGCATCGGTTTTCGTCGTCGGTGGCGGCAAGGTGCAACGCGTGGCGCTGTTCCAGAACGACGGCGTCAACTTCGACAAGCCGCCGTCGGTTCAGGACATCGCCGCCCAGTGGAGCGACATCACCGACCTCTCCGCGGCGCAGAAGGCCGGATTCAAGCTCTGACTCAGCCGAGCAGCGCGTCGCGCAGCTTGTCCACGTCGGCCGCGGAGATGCCCGCGCCGCGCAGGTAGCCGTCGAGCGATCCGAATTCCTCGTCGATCGCTTGGCGTGCCGCGGCCAGGTATTCCTCGCGGACGCCGAGTACCCCGTCGGACAGCCGGGCCTCGGTGAAGGTCACCACTTCCGGGGTGAGTTCGCTTTGTTGGCGCTGGGCGATCATCTCGGAGATCCGGGCCCGCAGCTGCGGGGCCGCGTCATTGCTGCGCAGGAAGTCGGCGACGATGGTGTCGCGGTCGACGCCGATCGCCTCCAGCACGGTGGCGACCACGAAGCCGGTGCGATCCTTTCCCGCGAAGCAGTGCGTGAGCACCGGGCGTCCGGCAGCGAGCAGCGTGATGACGCGGTGCAGCGCGCGTTGTGCCCCGTTACGCGTTGGGAATTGGCGGTATTCATCGACCATGTAGCGGGCGGCGGCCTCGTTGACCGACATGTCGGAGTCGGCGCCTTCGCCGGTGAGCAGGCGCTGGAACGCGTGTTCGTGCGGTGCCTGGTCGTCGGTGCCGGCCTCGTCCTCGCCGAGGTCCGGGAAGGGCAGCAGGTGGATCTCGACGCTGTCGGGAACCAGCCCCGGACCGCGGCGGGCTACTTCCCGGGTCGCGCGCAGGTCGGCGACGTCGGTGATGCCGAGGCGGCGCAGCGTTGCCCGGCCTTCGTCGTCGAGGCGGCTCAGCTCGCTGGACCGGAACAGCCGCCCGGGCCGCAAGACGGACGCGGAATCCGCGACGTCGCGAAAGTTCCAGGCGCCCGGTAGTTCCCGGACGGCGGCCTCAGCCATGCGACGTGACCGCCGCCGCGAGCGCGGATTGCTCCCGGCCGAGTTCGGTGCGCGCGACGGTCCGCATGTGCACCTCGTCGGGTCCGTCGAAGATCCGCATCGCCCGGTGCCAGGCGTAGAGCCGGGCCAGCGCCGTGTCGTCGCTGACGCCGGCGGCCCCGTGCACCTGGATGGCACGGTCGATGACGTCGCAGGCCACCTGCGGCGCGACCGCCTTGATCTGCGACACCAGCAGGTGGGCGGCCTTGTTGCCGTGCTGGTCGATGGTCCACGCGGCCTTCTCGCACAGCAGCCTGGCCTGGTCGATCTCGTTGCGCGACTTGGCAATTGCCTGCTGGACCAGACCCTGGTCGGCCAGCGGACGGCCGAATGCGATCCGGGTGTTCGCGCGGTGCACCATCAGGGCCAGGGCCCGCTCGGCCCCGCCGAGCGCGCGCATGCAGTGGTGGATGCGGCCCGGCCCCAGCCGCGCCTGGGCGATCGCGAAGCCGCCGCCCTCTTCGCCGAGCAGGTTGGTGACCGGTACCCGGACGTTGTCGTAGATGATCTCGCAGTGCCCGGGCTGGTCCTGGTAACCGAAGACCGTCGTCGAGCGGACGACCGTCACGCCGGGCGTATCGATCGGCACTAGGACCATCGACTGCTGTTGGTGGCTGGCCGCTTCGGGGTTGGTGCGGCCCATCACGATGAGGATCTTGCAGCGCGGGTCCGCCGCACCCGAGGTCCACCACTTGCGGCCGTTGATCACGTAGTCGCCGCCGTCGCGCACGATGGAGGTCTCGATGTTGCGCGCATCGCTGCTGGCGACCGCGGGCTCGGTCATCGAAAAGGCGCTGCGGATCTCACCGGCCAACAGCGGCTCCAGCCACTGCTTGCGCTGCTCGTCGGTGGCGAACAGGTGCAGCGTTTCCATGTTGCCGGTATCGGGTGCCGCGCAGTTGAGCGCCTCGGGGGCGATCTCGAGGCTCCAGCCGGTGAGCTCGGCCAGCGGGGCGTATTCCAGGTTGGTCAGGCCCGACTCGGCCGGCAGGAACAGGTTCCACAGGCCGGCCGCTTTGGCCTTGGTCTTGAGTTCCTCGATGACGGGCGGAACGGTGTGGTCGTTCGGGCCGGCCTCGTGGCGGTATTTGTCGTAATCGGCCTCGGCCGGAAAGACATACTCGGTCATGAAGTCGGACAGCCGCTTGTGGTAGTCGCTCGCTTTGGCCGACATCGCGAAGTCCATGTCCGTCACGATAGGACACGTGCTGGGGCACCAAATTTCAGGGCGTCGGACCGTCGAGCCTGTAATTCTGCAGAGAAAGTGCGAGTAGGCATCTGCGGATTTACAGGCTCGGCGCACGATGAAAGTCATGACCGAATCCCGCCCGCCCTTCCCGCCGTTCACCCTCGAGACCGCGCTGCAGAAGGTGCAGGCCGCCGAGGACGCCTGGAACACTCGCGACCCCGAGCGCGTCAGCCTCGCCTACACGCCCGACTCGCACTGGCGCAACCGGAGCGAACGGATCGTCGGCCGGGAAGAGATCGTGGCGTTTCTGACCCGCAAATGGCAGCGCGAACTCGACTACTCACTGCGCAAGAGCCTGTGGGATTTCCACGACAACCGCATCGCGGTGCGGTTTCAATACGAGTGCCACGATGAAGCCGGTCAGTGGTACCGGAGCTACGGCAACGAACTGTGGGAGTTTGCCCCGTCGGGGTTGATGGCCCGCCGCGAAGCCAGCATCAACGACGTCCCCATCGACGAATCCGAGCGCCGCTATTTCGGCCCCCGCCCGGCGTCAGAACATGGCCAAGAGATTCCGCTCTGGTAGCCGACCGATAGGGTGTCTGCGCGAAGCCCAAAGTAAGGAAAGTAGATGTACGCGCCATGACAGATGCGCAGACGACGGTGGGGGTGGTCGCCGAGTCCGCGACCGACGAGCGGCGCGTCGCGTTGGTGCCGAAGGCGGTCGCGTCGCTGGTGAACAGCGGTTTGGCGGTGGTGGTCGAGTCCGGTGCGGGTGAAGGCGCGCTGCTTCCCGACGGGCTCTACACCGAGGCCGGGGCCAGCATCGGGGACGCCTGGGCTGCCGACGTGGTCGTCAAGGTAGCCCCGCCGACCGCCGACGAGGTCGGCAGGTTGCGCAGCGGTCAGACGCTGATCGGCTTCCTGGCGCCGCGCAATGCCGACAACGCGATCGGCGCGCTGAAGCAGGCCGGGGTGCAGGCGTTCGCGCTGGAGGCGATCCCGCGGATCTCGCGGGCCCAGGCGATGGATGCGCTGTCGTCGCAGGCCAACGTGGCGGGGTACAAGGCGGTGCTGCTGGCGGCCTCGGAGTCGACCCGGTTTTTCCCGATGCTGACCACCGCCGCGGGAACGGTGAAGCCGGCGACCGTGCTGGTGCTCGGCGTCGGAGTGGCCGGGCTGCAGGCGCTGGCGACGGCCAAGCGGCTGGGCGCGCGGACGTCCGGCTACGACGTGCGTCCGGAGGTTGCCGACCAGGTGCGCTCGGTGGGGGCGCAGTGGCTGGACGTCGGGATCGACGCGGCCGGCGAGGGCGGCTACGCCCGCGAGCTCACCGAAGACGAACGCGCCCAGCAGCAGAAGGCGTTGGAAGACGCGATCAGCGGATTCGACGTGGTGATCACCACGGCGTTGGTGCCGGGCCGGCCCGCGCCGCGTCTGGTGACCGCCGCGGCGGTGGAGGCGATGAAACCCGGCAGCGTCATCGTCGACCTGGCGGGGGAGGCCGGCGGCAACTGCGAGCTCACCGAACCGGGGCAGACGGTGGTCAAGCATGACGTCACTATCGCGTCTCCGCTGAACCTGCCGGCGACGATGCCCGAGCACGCCAGCGAGCTCTACAGCAAGAACATCACCGCGCTGCTGGATCTGCTGATCAAGGATGGGAAGCTGGCGCCGGACTTCGACGACGAGGTCATCTCGGAGTCGTGCGTGACCCGCGGGGAGGACTCCTAGATGTACGACGAACTATTGGCCAATCTGGCGATCCTGGTGCTCTCCGGGTTCGTCGGGTTCGCGGTGATCTCGAAGGTGCCCAACACGCTGCACACCCCCCTGATGTCGGGGACCAACGCCATCCACGGGATCGTGGTGCTCGGCGCGCTGGTGGTGTTCGGCGAGGTCGAGCACCCGTCGCTGGCCGTGCAGATCATCCTGTTCGTGGCGGTGGTGTTCGGGACACTGAACGTCATCGGCGGTTTCATCGTCACCGACCGGATGCTCGGCATGTTCAAGGGCAAAAAGCGTGTGCCCCAAGCGAAGACCGAGGAGCCGGCGGCCAAATGAACTACTTGGTAATCGGCCTGTACATCATTTCGTTCGCGCTCTTCATCTACGGTCTGATGGGTCTGACGGGCCCCAAGACCGCGGTGCGCGGCAACCTGATCGCCGCGGTGGGCATGGCCATCGCTGTGGCGGCGACCCTTGTCAAGATCCGGCACACCGACCAATGGGTATTGATCATCGCCGGCCTCGTGGTGGGCGTCGTGCTCGGTGTTCCGCCGGCGCGGTTGACCAAGATGACCGCCATGCCCCAGCTGGTGGCGTTCTTCAACGGCGTCGGCGGCGGCACCGTCGCGCTCATCGCGCTCTCGGAATTCATTGAGACATCAGGCTTTTCGGCCTTCCAGCACCACGAGTCGCCGACCGTGCACATCGTGGTGGCGTCGTTGTTCGCCGCGATCATCGGATCGATCTCGTTCTGGGGCTCGATCATCGCGTTCGGCAAACTGCAGGAGATCATCTCCGGATCGCCGATCGGTTTCGGCAGGGCCCAGCAACCGATCAATGTGCTGCTGCTGGCCGCGGCCGTCGCGGCCGCCGTGGTCATCGGCCTGGACGCACACCCCGGCAGCGGCGGGGTGTCGCTGTGGTGGATGATCGGCCTGCTGGCCGCGGCCGGCGTGCTGGGCCTGATGGTGGTGCTACCAATCGGCGGCGCCGACATGCCCGTGGTCATCTCACTGCTCAACGCGATGACGGGGCTGTCGGCCGCGGCGGCGGGGTTGGCGCTGAACAACACCGCGATGATCGTGGCCGGCATGATCGTCGGCGCCTCGGGTTCGATCCTGACCAACCTGATGGCCAAGGCGATGAACAGGTCCATCCCCGCGATTGTCGCCGGCGGTTTCGGCGGCGCCGGCGTGGCGCCCAGCGGCGACGGCGGCGGCGACAAGCACGTCAAGTCCACATCGGCCTCCGATGCGGCGATCCAGATGGCCTACGCCAACCAGGTGATCGTGGTCCCGGGTTACGGCCTGGCCGTCGCGCAGGCACAGCACGCCGTCAAGGACATGGCTTCGCTGCTGGAGGACAAGGGCGTGCCGGTGAAGTACGCGATCCACCCGGTGGCCGGCCGCATGCCCGGGCACATGAATGTGTTGCTGGCCGAGGCCGAGGTGGACTATGACGCCATGAAAGACATGGACGACATCAACGACGAGTTCGCCCGCACCGACGTCGCGATCGTCATCGGCGCCAACGATGTCACCAACCCGGCGGCCCGCAATGAGGCGTCGAGTCCGATCTACGGCATGCCGATTCTCAATGTGGACAAGGCCAGGTCGGTGATCGTGCTGAAGCGGTCGATGAATTCCGGATTCGCGGGAATCGACAACCCGCTGTTCTATGCGGAGGGAACCACGATGTTGTTCGGAGACGCGAAGAAATCGGTGACGGAGGTCGCCGAGGAACTCAAAGCGTTATAGCGGGCCTCTAGACGGGCGGATATGCGGGCGGCGGGTAGCCGTTGCCGTCCTGAACGCCCCGCAATCCCCAGGTGAAGTACCGCATGAAGAACTCGAGCTCGTCGCTTGCGTCGTAATCCGGATTCGGATCCATCGTCCCCACCTCTCGACTTGCGACAATTCCGATCGAAGTCTAGTCCCCTCGTCGCCGGTGCGACAGGCGGGCGAGCGTCCCCGAGGCCTTAAACTGTCCAACCAGTTGATTGATAATTTGCCTCATCCGGACCCGCCGGAACCCAAATCCGGCCCCGCCGGCAGCGACGATAGTGAGTACAGATGACATCCGACAGCATCACCCCCAACGGGTTGACACGCCGCGAGGAGTTGCTGGCTGTTGCCACCAAGCTGTTCGCCGCCCGCGGCTATCACGGCACCCGGATGGACGACGTTGCCGATGTGATCGGCCTGAACAAGGCGACGGTCTACCACTACTACGCCAGCAAGTCGCTGATCCTGTTCGACATCTACCGTCAGGCCGCCGAGGGCACCCTGGCCGCGGTGCACGACGACCCGTCCTGGACGGCCCGCGAGGCGCTCTACCAGTACACCGTCCGGCTGCTGACGGGCATCGCGAGCAATCCCGAGCGGGCCGCCGTGTACTTCCAGGAACAGCCCTACATCACCGAGTGGTTCACCACCGAGCAGGTCGCCGAGGTCCGCGAAAAGGAGGCCCAGGTCTACGAGCACGTGCACGGCCTCATCGACCGCGGCATCGCCAGCGGCGAGTTCTACGAGTGCGACTCGCACGTGGTGGCGCTGGGCTACATCGGCATGACGCTGGGCAGCTACCGCTGGCTGCGCCCGAGCGGGCGGCGCACCGCCAAGGAAATCGCCGCCGAGTTCAGCACCGCCCTGCTGCGCGGGCTGATCCGCGACGAAACGATTCGCAAGAATTCCCCGCTCGGGCTTTAGCGGCTAGTCCTTCGCGAGCTTGAGTAATTCATCGACTGACCACTGATCGTCGGCGTGCGCGCCGTATTTGCACGCCAACACGCTGCCGTCGGAGCCGATCAGGAAATCCGCCGGTTTGCCCGTGTGCTTCTCGCCCAAGCCGATCGCACCGCTCGCCTTGGACCACCGCATGCCGCGAGCGGCGGCAAGCATCGCCCGTGGGTGCAAGCTAGCAGCGATTGAGGAGGATTCGACCCCAAATTCCTTGTACAGCTTGCGATCCGGGTCGGCCACGACCGCAAACGGTAAGTCGGCCTGGTAGCGGCGAAGCGCGTCGGCCGCGGAATGAAATACCGTGATTTCGGTGATGCCGGCGGATTCGATCTCGTCGTGCCGCCGACTCAGTTCGTGCATGTGCAACGTGCAGATCGGGCATCCGGCGAAACGCCGGAACTGCAGGTGCACGGTTGCGTCGGGCGCTGGAACCGCCACGTCGGTGTCGGTGATTGTGCGCAGCGTCCTCGCGCTGACCGTATCGCCTGGTTTTAACACACCGGCCTCCGTTGATTTTTGAGTTAGACAACTCCGAATGTATTTGTTGGAAGTATTGAGTACACTTACTCCAAATGTCAACCTTAGGTAAGCGTCGCCCCGGACGGCCCCCGCAGTTCGATCGGCAGTGTGCGCTGGATGCGCTACTGATGCTGTTCTGGCGCAAGGGGTATGACGCCGCAACGCAAGAGGAGATGCTGGCCGCGACGGGACTGTCTTCCTCGACGTTGTACCGTTCCTTCGGTACCAAGGCAGACATCATGCACACCGTGCTGCAGAACTATGTCGACTCGGCGTGCGCGATGCTCATCCCCCTCGAACGCGGCCGCGCCGGCGCCGCCGACGTGCACGCGTTTCTTGACGAAGTCGAGGAACTCATCCGCGGGCCGATGGGCACCGCCGGCTGCCTGGCGGTGGAGACCATGCGCGATCCGATCAATCGGGATCCCCGCATCAAGAGCCTGACTGACGGGCACCTGCGACGCATGCGCCGCGGCCTGCGTGGGGCACTGCGCCGTGCGGTGGCCGCAGGCGAGCTTGCGCAGGCCACGCCCTCGACGCCGGCGAGATTGGCCGATGCTCTTCAGGCCGGCGTCCTCGGCGCACTGGCCAGGGCCCGTAGCGGCGACGCCGAACATGCCCTCGCCCTGCTCCGCGGGGTGCGTGCGCTGCTACCAGACCCTTAAACTCCTCCCGAACCTCACTGGGCCGCAACAAATTCCAGGGCTTCGGCAAGACGCGAGGACCAGGTTTCGGATCGACCGGCGTCGATGGACGCCCATTCGCGAAACCGGCGACCGGACGGCGCAAACGGCTCGGCCTCACCGGATTGGATCAGTTCGTTGACCCTGGCTTCGGGCAGCTTGACGACAAGGGCGGCGGTCCGCCGGTCGAACGAGGCGAAGAACCGGCCATTGGACCGCAGGCAGGGCAGGCCCATCATCGTCGAGCGCGTGACCGTTGCGGTGGCCAACAGCGGTTCGGCGAATGCCCAGAAGTCGGCCTCGGTGGACCCGTCGCTCATCGGTGTAGCTCCTGGCGACTTGGCACCCGACGGTCGGCCCATGGATCCTTGCCGACGTCTTCGCCCTCGGCCGTGCGGCGCAGCCGGTCGAGGTAGTGAACCCAGCCGCCGTGGTGGGCGTCCGCCGCGCCGCCTTCGAGTCCGCGATGCACCAGTTTGACCAGCGTGCTGCCGTCGGACTGGGAAATGAGGTCGACCTCGACGGTCGTTGATCCCGGCGGGATTCCGACGTCGGCGCGCTCCCAACCGTAGGTGAACACGATCCGGCGGGGCCGCTCAACTTCTACGTAGCGGCCGGACACGGTGTCGCCGTTGGGGTGTGTCCAGCGCACGACGCCGCCGGCGATGGCGTCAAGGACCGCGTCCTCGGCCATCCATTGCCCGAATTGCACTGGGTCGGTGAACAATTCGAAGACGCGCTCGGCGCTCGCCCGCACCACGAGCTGTTGTATGACCAGCTTCATGGCGGAGCGGTTTCCGCGGCGGCGCGCAGGCGTTGCAGCGGCGCGGCCCAGAAGTCGTCGAGCAGTGCGGCCACCTGTGCGACCCGGGCCAGGTCGGCGCGATACAGCCGTCGGGTAGCGTCGGCGCGCACGTCGACCAATCCGGCGTCGCGCAATATCTTGAGGTGTTGGCTCGCGGCCGATTTCGACAGGCCCGCGGCCTCGGCGAGAGCGGATGCGGGTCGCTCCTGATCCCACACCAATCGCAGCATCGTCCGCCGGCCCGGATGGGCCAGCGCCCTGATGGCATCCTCGACGGCCGGCTCGGTCACGGTGTGCGGCCCATCGCCGCCAGCAGCCGATCCTGCGCAGACGCGCCCTCGCCCAGCACGACCTCAGGGCCGACGATCCCCGCTTCCCGTCCGCGCCTTGGCATTTCGGGGAGAAACATTGCAGTACACGCTTCCACTAGGCGGGCATCAAGCCGCTCGTCCTGTCCTGTCGCGCGGGCCAGGTCCCACGTGTGGATGAGCACATCCATGAACGTGCCGGCCACCGCGTCGGCCACGGGCCAGTCGAAGCCGAGCGGGGAGACACAGACGCGCTCCAGCGCGCCGGGCAATTCCAGGGCGGTCAGCACGCGGGCCACACGCATTCGGTAATCGGTCCCCGACGCACTATCGGCTGGGACTGGCTCCGCGCCCGTCGCCGCCGACAACAGGTACTCCGCTCCGCCGGCCAGGTGATCGATGAGGTCTTGCACGGTCCACTCCGAGCAGGGCGTCGCCCAGCTCAGCTGCTCGGGCGCGACCGCCTCCACGACCGCGACGGCTCGATCCGTCGCGGAGCGGTACAGGACGATGGGATCGAGCGGACCTGCATCATTTAGCACTCGCTAAATTTAGCTGTCGCTAAACAATCGCGTCAAGGCCCTTAGTGGATGGGCGGAATCAGATGCAGCAGATCCCCGGTGGCGCCGCTGAGTAGCGACAGCCCGGTCACGCTCGGCTGGCCCAGGAAGAAGTTCAGGTTCGGATCTATCGACGGAACGTAGGGATAGATGGTCGGGGTTGCCGACTGCGGCAGCAGCCCGAGATCGACCAGCGCGGACTGGGGTCCCTGCACGGCGCCGAGGGCGAGGTCGGGCCCGGTCGTGAACGGGTTGACGACCTCGAATAGGCCGGCCGGGGTGGGAATGTTCGCGTAGTTGAGGCCGGGCCCGTACGAGCCGTAGCCAAGGTCAACGAGCACCCGCAGGTCGGGCTGGACGAGGTCGGCGAGCGGATTGCCGAGGAACGGGATATCGCGGATCGGCTGCAGCAGCGGCAGGTTCTGCGTCAGCAACTCGTAGTACTGGGTGGCGCCCGTGTAGCCGGGGGAAGTCGGCAGGGCCACGGCGTTGGCGACCTGCGCGGCGGAAAGCGTGGGATAGGTGCTGTGCAGGGTGAAGTAGCCCGCGACGGCGTTGGCGTCCGACACGAGGTTGAGGGGGTATTGCGGGGCGTTGGCGATGCCGTCGTATTGGATCGTGTACATGCTGGTCAGGTACGGCGAGAGCGGCGGCGTCGCACCGTTGAACGGCACATCCAGGAACGGGAGGTAGAAGCCGGGGAAGCGCGACAGGATGCCGCCGTCGGGGGTGTTCGGATTGGCCAGCAGCATGAAGGACAGCTGGTCTTGATAGGGCGAGCCCGCCGCCATCAGGGCGTTGATTTCGTTGTTGGCGACGGCGGCGCTTTGCGAGTACCCGACGACGACGGCGCTGTTGCCCTGCGTGAGCACTCCGCTGGGGCCGACGAGCGCGTCGTTCAGCAGGCCGGTGCCCTGGGCGACGGACTGGCCGTACGTCAGGTTTCCGAGATTGGGGGTGATGGGCCAGAACTGCTCGGGCGTGAAGAGGCCTTGCGGAGTGGCCCCGGCGAAGAGGGGGTTGGGCTGGATGTACGAGTTGAAGATGCTCGTCACGTACGCCGGGTTGGGTGTCGGGTTGCCGGTGCCACCCATGATCAGCGCGGTCAGTGGGTCCGCGGCGGCCGCCCTCGACATCGACGCCATCGACGTCATCGCGCTGGCCTCACCGGACCCGCCGGTGAGCGCCGGTTGGCCGAACAGCGTCTGGATCGGCGAGGCGATCGTGTTCAGCGGGTTCGACGGCCCGAGCATCAGGGCCGAGTTGGCGGCCTCGGCTTCCAGGTAGGCGTTTCCCGAAGCGGCCAGCGCCTGGGTGAACTCGTCGTGAAACGCCGAAGCTTGCGAGACGAGCGCCTGGTACTCCTGGCCGTACGCGCCGAAAAGCTTTGCGATGGCCATCGACACCTCGTCCTCGGCCGCCGGGATCAAACCGGTGGTCGGGCCCGCCGCGTTCGAGCTGGCGGTGCTGATCGCCGAACCGATGTTCCCGACATCGTTGGCCGCGGCCGCCAACATCTCGGGCGTGGTGACTACGTACGACATCTCCCCGCCCCCACCCCCTTTCGACTGTCAGCAAAACCGAGCATAAAGCGGTGCCTGCGCGAAGTCCCGCGTTTGGTTGAGGGCTGTACGGGCCGGCTGAGCCCCGGTGGGCGGCCCAAAAATTATGGACTAGTGTCTAGAAAAGTTTTCCAGTGTTCTACGAAACGGAGACTCTGATGGCGATCCGCGTCGCGCACGTCGGAACCGGAAATGTCGGAGGCCTGGCCCTGGCCGAACTCATCACCAACCCGCAGTTCGAATTGACGGGGGTGTGCGTGTCGACACCGGCGAAGGTGGGCAAGGACGCCGGAGAACTGTGCGGCGTTGGCCTGGACGGGGGCGTCAGCACGGGCATCAAGGCCGTGGGAAGTCTCGACGAGATCCTCGCCACCAAGCCCGAATGCGTCGTCTACTGCGCCATGGGCGACACCCGGCTGCCCGACGCGATGAAGGATGTCATGCGCATCCTGGCGGAAGGGATCAACGTCGTCGGGTCGTCACCAGGGCTGCTGCAGTACCCGTGGGGCGTGATGCCGGACAAATACATCGCCCGCGTAGAAGATGCGGCGCGACAAGGGAATTCGAGTATCTTTATCAACGGCGTCGACCCGGGATTCATCAACGACCTCATTCCCTTCGCGCTCTCCGGGACGTGTCAGCGCATCGATCAGGTCCGCTGCATGGAGATCGCCGACTACGCGAGCTACGACGGCGCAGAAGTGATGCGCTACATGGGATTCGGCGGGCCGCTGGACGACGTGCCGATGCTGCTGCAACCGGGCGTGCTCACGTTCGCCTGGGGAACCGCAATCCGTCAGCTGGCGGCCGGCCTCGGCGTAGAGATCGACGAGATTACCCAGTCAATCCAGCGTGAGCCGGCGCCGGAAGACTTCGACATCGCGGTGGGGCATATTGCCAAGGGCACGCAGGCCGCACTGCAGTTCGAGATCCGCGGCATGTCCAAGGGCCACCCGGCCATCGTCGTCGAGCACATCACGCGCTTGCGACCCGACCTGCGGCCCGATTGGCCGCAACCCGCTTCCGGCGGCGGCTCGTATCGCGTCGAGATCACCGGGGAACCGTCGTATGCCGTGGACATCGTCCCGAGCAGCCGCAAGGGCGACCACAACCACGCCGCGATCGTCGGCGCCGCGGGCCGCATCGTCAACGCCATCCCGGCGGTGATCGCCGCGCCGGCCGGCATCCGCACCACCCTCGACCTGCCGCTGGTTACGGGCAAAGGCTTGTACGCACCAAACGCCTTGGTGGCCAACTAAATCGAAAGGAGACCCGGGTGGGACGGGTAGACGGAAAAGTTGCACTCATCAGTGGTGGCGCCGGCGGTATGGGAGCCGAAGATGCGCGCCTGCTGGTCGAGGAAGGCGCCAAGGTCGTGATCGGCGACATCCTGGACGACCAGGGCAAGGCGCTGGCCGACGAGATCGGCGACTCCGCGCGCTACGTGCACCTCGACGTCACCCAGCCTGACCAGTGGGACGCCGCGGTCGCCACCGCGGTCGGCGAATTCGGCAAGCTCAACGTGCTGGTCAACAACGCCGGAACCGTCGCGCTCGGCCCGCTGAAGAGCTTCGATCTGGCCAAGTGGCAGAAGGTGATTGACGTCAACCTGACCGGGACGTTCCTGGGCATGCGGGTCGCGGTAGAGCCGATGATCGCGGCCGGGGGCGGCTCGATCATCAACGTGTCGTCCATCGAGGGGCTGCGCGGCGCGCCCATGGTGCACCCCTACGTCGCGTCCAAGTGGGGCGTGCGCGGGCTGGCGAAGTCGGCGGCGCTGGAGCTGGCGCCGCATAACATTCGGGTGAACTCGGTGCACCCGGGGTTCATCCGCACGCCGATGACCGCGCATCTGCCCGAGGACATGGTGACGATCCCACTGGGGCGTCCGGGCGAGGTCCGGGAAGTCGCGACGTTCGTGCTTTTCTTGGCCAGCGACGAGTCGTCGTACTCCACCGGCAGCGAGTATGTGATGGACGGCGGGCTGGTCACCGACGTGAATCACAAGGAATTTTAGGGCGGTGCTATAACCGCGAGCATGCTGCGCAACCTGGCGGACGCGGTCGGATCGAGCCACGTCGTCACCGACCCCGACGTGCTGGCCGGCCGCAGCGTCGACCACACCGGGCGCTACCGGGGCCGGGCCAGCGCGCTGGTGCGGCCGGGTTCGGCCGAGCAGGTCGCCGAGGTGCTGCGAGTGTGCCGCGACGCCGGGGCGCACGTCACGGTGCAGGGCGGCCGGACCTCGCTGGTGGCCGGCACCGTTCCCGAGCACGATGACGTGTTGGTGTCCACCGAGCGGCTGTGTGCCCTCGGCGATGTCGACACGCTCGAGCGCCGCGTCGAGGTGGGCGCCGGGGCCCCGCTGGCCACAGTACAAAAAGCCGTCGCCGCAGCGGGTTTGGTGTTCGGCGTCGACCTGGCCGCCCGGGACACGGCGACCGTCGGCGGCATGGCCTCGACGAATGCCGGCGGGCTGCGCACGGTCCGTTACGGCAACATGGGCGAGCAGGTCCTCGGTTTGGAAGTGGCGCTGCCCGACGGATCGCTGCTGCGCCGCCACAGCCTGGTGCGCCGCGACAACACCGGCTACGACCTGCCGGCGCTGTTCGTCGGCGCCGAGGGCACCCTCGGTGTCATCACCGCGCTGGATCTGCGGCTGCACCCCGCCCCGTCGCACCGCGTGACGGCCGTCTGCGGGTTCGCCGACCTCGAGGCACTCGTCGAGGCCGGCCGGACTTTTCGGGACGTCGACGGAATCGCCGCGCTGGAATTGATCGACGGCCGCGCCGCCGCCCTGACCGGCGAGCATCTCGGGGTCGGCGCGCCGGTGTCGGGTGACTGGTTGCTGTTGGTGGAGCTGGCCGCCGACCACGATCTGACCGATCGCCTCGCCGGTCTGCTCGAGGGTGTTCGGATGTGTGGCGAGCCCGCGGTGGGCGTGGATGTGGTTGCGCAGCAACGGTTGTGGCGTGTTCGCGAATCCCTGGCCGAGGTGCTCGGTGTGTACGGGCCGCCGCTGAAGTTCGACGTGTCGCTACCCCTGTCGGCCATCGGCGGGTTCGCCCGCGAGGCGGTCGCGCTGGTCCACGCGCGCGTGCCCGACGCGCTGCCGGTGTTGTTCGGCCACATCGGCGAGGGCAACCTGCACCTCAACGTCCTGCGTTGCCCGGCCGAGCACGAGCCGGCGCTCTACGAGCCGATGATGGGTCTCATCGCGCAGTGCGGAGGCAACGTCAGCTCCGAGCACGGCGTCGGCAGCCTGAAGCGGCCGTATCTCGGGATGTCCCGCGAGCCGGCCGACATCGCCGCGATGCGGGCGGTCAAGGCTGCCCTCGACCCGACCGGCTACCTCAATGCGGCGGTGTTGTTCGACTAGGTTCCCTTGATTCCGACGGCGTGGCGCAGCTGCGCGAGGAATTGGTCGGCGTCATCGCTGGGCACGATGTAGTGGGAGATGGCGATCCGGATCACCGTCGCCGCCTTGACCGCGGCGTTGGGGCCGGGCAGGTGCCGTTGCAGCCCATCGCGCATCTGCGGGATGACGTGGGAGAACTGGGCGATGGTGTGCTCGGGTTCGACGTCGACCATGCGCACCCCGGAGTACGAATGCTGGTACTCGACGATGAACCGCAGCACGGCGTCGAGCTTGTCGACGCCCTTGAGGCCGGCGGTGGCCTTGACCAAACCGCTTTCGAAGAGCTGCCGCTCGTATTGCGAAAACGCCGACAGCAGCTCCTCTTTGGACGCGAACCAGCGGTACAGCGTGGGCCGCGAGACCCCGGCCTGGGTGGCCACTTCGGACAGGCTGAGCTTGGTCTTGCCGTTGCGGCCGAGCACCTCGGCGGTCGCCAACAGGATGCGCTGTCGCGTCGAGGTGTCGATCTCCGCCGTTTGGACCGGATGGCTCATAAGACAAACCCTACGAAGTCGCGCAAACGTGTCACGGATTTTTCGCTTCCCGCGGGGGCCGGCTGCGCACCAGCACCGACTGCTGAATCGCGCCGACCGCGCCCTGCTCGTCGAACAATGTGCCGACTGTGGTCCCGATTCCATCCGGCCCGTAGCTGGTCTCCGCGCGAATGCCGATCCAGTCACCGTCGGGGATCCGGAACACGTGCACGGCCAGATCGGTGTTCAGGAATGTCCACTTGGTGATGTCCAACTTGCTGCCGATGCCGTTGGCGCAGTCGGCCACCGCGAACAGCCGTTCCAGCGGCGTCATGGTCTCGCCCTTGACGAGGTCCACGGTCGGCTTGATCCAGGATTCGCCCGGGCCCGCGCTCAGCGGTTCGGTCAGCCACAGCCAGTCCAGGCTGTGCACGTAGTTGCGGTCCCAGTCCCGCGCCTTGAGGTTGCGGTCGCGGGCCTCGGATCGCGGTCGGGGCAACGGGGCAGCGGCGTGCGCCACGGGCCGGGTGTCCTGGTGCTGCAACCGCCATCCGCTGGCGCGGGCCACGGGCCGGAGTTCGCCGTCGGGACCGGGGGCCAGCATCTCGGCGCCGACCAGTTCGATCTGCTTGCCGCCGCGTTGCATCCGCGAGCTGACCCACAGGTCGCCCTCGGCCGGAACCCCGCCCAACAGGTCGATGACGACCCGGGACAGGCGGGTGTCGTCGCGCCGCTCGCATCGCTCCAACGCGCGCACCAGCAGCGCGGACACCGGGCCGCCGTGCTGGATCGCCGCCGACCAGGTGCCGCGCGCCAGGTCGGTCGCCCGAAACTTCTCGCCCACCGCGTCCGTCGCGATGAGCTCGTAGTACGAGTCGGTCACTCGTCCCCCTCGTGGTCTTGCGGGTCAGGGCAGGCCGGCGCCGGGCGTCGCGACCGTCACGGCGTCCAGCCGCGAGAGCCGGGTGCCGACGAGGCGCTGCGGATACGCGTCGGTGCTCGACAGCAGGAACAGCGTGCGGCGCTCGGGACCGCCCAGCGCGCAGGCGATGGCGACGCGCTCACCCATGTCGATGCGGTCGGTCACGACGCCGCCTTCGCCGACCCGCTCGAACTGGTGCGCCAGGGTCATCGACGTCCACACCGCACCTTCGGCGTCGAGCGCGATGCCGTCCGGCGGGCCGTCCAGGCCGTCGGCAAAAATCCGGCGGTCGCGCAGCGCGCCCGGGTCGCCGTTGTCGCCGATGGTGAACGCCGACAGGCGTCGGCCGATCGATTCGGCGACGATCAACGTCTGTCCGTCCGGCGTGATGACCATCCCATTGGGAAAGTCGAGATCCTCGGCGACAACGGTGGCGCTGTCGTCGGGATCGAGCCGGACGATGACTCCGCCCGAGAACGCCTGTGACCCGATGTACGCGCGCCCGGCGTCGTCGATGACCATGTCACCGAGGTTGGCCGGGGCGAGGTCGGTGAGATCGGCGATGGTGGCGACGGTCTCGCCGTCGTAGCGCAGCACCTGTCGGTCCTCGGCCGAGGCGATCAGCAGCGACCCGTCGGGCCGGAATCCCAGCCCGGACGGGGAGCGCCCGGGCAGCGGCAACGTGGTCAGCGAGCCGCCCATGGTCGACGTGTGGACGGCCTCGCCCAGCATGTCGGAGAACCACAACAGGCCCTCGAACCAGCGCGGGCCTTCGCCGAAGCAGAAGCCGTTGGCCAGCGGCTCGGGGATCATCCGCCAATGCCTTTACAAAACACCGCAAAAGTGTCACGCACCGCGGGCGCCGGTGTCAATTTTCCGCCCGGGCGAGCTCCCGCGCGAGGTCGTACACGGCCTCGGCGGACCGGCTGAATGCGGTTTCCGAGGTGCTGGTGATGATGCCCAATTGCGTTGCCCCCCTGCGCTTTCCGTTAGCGGGTCGAGTGGCCGTGCCGCGTCGCCGGTAGCCGAGTGCCCGGCTGGCCGGGCGTCGGACGCGCAGCACCCGGCCCGCCGGGCACTCGCGGCAGAAAGCCGCGCGCGGTCTTGTTAGCCAAGCTTTACAAATCCTACTCAAAGTGTCACGCTGAGCCGTGAGCTGCTAGCGCGAGAGGTGGAGCGGATTTGACGAAGGCTTCCGAGGAATCCGAGCAGACCGAGTGGACCGTGCAGGTCCTGCTGGATCTGTTCGACGTGCGGGCCGACGGGCAGGACCGGTTCACCGGCGACACCACCGGCGACACCACCGGCGACATCGGGGCCGGCGGCGACGAACGGCAGGTGGTGGAGGGCACCCAGGTGCTCGCGCAGGCCATCGTCGCGGTGGCCAAACGATTCCCGGACAAGTCGGTGCGCTCGGCGCATGCGGTGTTCTCCCGCGCGATCGCCGTCGGCCCGCCGGTCGAATTCGTCCTCGACGTCGTCGCCGAGGGCCGGTCCACGGCTACCGCGGTTGTCGCCGTGCACCAGAACGGGCGACGCTGCCTGAGCATCACGGTGTTGGCCGACGTCCCCACCGCCGACGTCATCCGCCACCACCTGCCGCGGCCCGACGTGGCCGCGCCGGCCGACGCCAACCATGCCGAGATGCCGATGATCGGGCGCGAACTGCGCCTCGTCGACGTCGTCGACGTCAACAGCCCAGACGAGGTCGGGCCGCCCGAGCTGTATGCGTGGCTGCACTACGACCCGATCCCGGACCGCGACGACCTGGCCAAGGCCCTCGTCGCGTACTTCACCGGACACCTGGGCATCTCCACCACCATGCGCGCGCACCCGGGCATCGGTACCAGCCAGGCGCACCTGACGGTGTCCACCGCACCGATGAGCATCTCCGTGGCGTTCCACGAGCCGGTGCGCTGGGACGGGTGGCTGCTCTACACGCACGAGAGCACCCAGGTGGGCGCGGGCATGTCGTACGTGCGCGGCACCGTGCACGCCGAGGCCGGAGAGCTGTTGTGCTCCTTCGCTCAGGAGGCGCTGATCCGGCCGCTGCGCACCAGCGACACGGCCATCGACTCTCGCGCGCGATTCTGACTGCCATGCGCTTCACCATCACCCACCCGATGCACAGCCATCCGTACAACCCGGAGTTCTTGAGCGGCGAGGGAATCGGGAAGGTGGCGGCGGCCACCGAGGCGGCGGGCATTCACGGGTTTGGGTTCACCGACCATCCGGCGCCGTCGCAGCGGTGGCTGGAAGCAGGCGGCCACGACGCCCTGGATCCCTTTGTCGCACTGGGTTTCGCGGCGGCGACGACGACCACGCTGCGGCTGATCCCCAACATCGTGGTGCTGCCGTATCGAAACCCCTTCGTGGTGGCCAAGTCCGGCGCCACGCTGGATTTGCTCTCCGGCGGCCGGTTCACGCTCGCGGTCGGCGTCGGCTATCTCAAACGGGAGTTCGCCGCATTGGGTGTGAGCTACGACGAGCGCGCGGAGCTGTTCGAGGAAGCGCTGCAGGTGATCCGGACGATCTGGACCAGCGACGACATGTCCTTTGAGGGAAAGCATTTCAGCGCGCGCGGCATCACCGCGCACCCCAGGCCGATCACCAGCCCGCACCCGCCGATCTGGATCGGCGGGAACACGGCGGCATCGCGCCAGCGCGTGGCGCGCTACGGCGACGGGTGGTGTCCGTTCCCGGCCCCGCCGCAGTTGGCGCAGACCGCCGGCACCGCCGTCATCGATTCGGTGCAGCGCCTCAGCGCCGGGATCGAGGATCTGCGCCGCCGCTGCGATGAGGCGGGCAGGGATTGGTCGACGATCGACGTTACGTTCAGCAACTTCGAGGGCGGCAGCCCCGCCGACGACGAATTCAACGCCGACGCTTACCTCGACGGTCTGGAAAAGCTTGCCGCCCTGGGAGTGACGTGGGTGAGCGTCGGGTTGCCCGGCGACAGCATGGCGCACGCCCTGGAAACCCTCGAGCGGTTCCGCACTCGGGTGATCGACGCGATGTAAATGGACTTCTCACACGTCGAACTCAGCGCCGAGGACCAGGCCTTCCTCGAGGAGACCCGGGCGTTCATCACCAAGCACGTCACCGACGAGGTGCTTCGCCGCCAGCGGGAGTTCGGCGAAAACTTCGACGAGCAAGTGCATTTGGCGCTGGGCGAGGCCGGCTATCTGGCGTCGGATTGGAAGCTCGAGTCCGAGGGCGGGTTCAGCGCGGTTCGCCGGCGCATCTTTCAACTGGAGATCGCCCGGGCGCATACGCCCTGGTATCACTGGGGCACCACGTCCGTCGTCGCGCGGCTCGTACAGCAATTCGGTGCGCCGGAGCTCGCCGCCAAAGTCGTGCCCGGTGTGCTGTCCGGTGAGATCGGGCTCTGCCTGGGCTACACCGAACCCGAGGGCGGCTCCGACGTCGCCACCTGCAAAACCCGCGCGGTGCGCGACGGTGATGCGTGGATTATCAACGGCTCCAAGATGTTTACGTCGAATGCGCAGAACGCCAAGTACGTCTTTCTGCTCACCAATACCGACCCGCAGGGGCCGAAACACAAGAACCTGACGATGTTTCTGGTGCCGCTCGATTCTCCGGGCATCGAGATTCAGGGCATCCGCACCCTGGACGGCGACCGCACCAACATCGTCTACTACAGCGACGTACGCGTCGACGATCTCTACCGGATCGGTGAGGTCAATGGCGGCTGGACGGTAATGCGCGCGGCGCTGGATTCCGAGCACGGCCTCGTCGATCGCGAAGACCATGGCCTGCAATACCTTGCGGCAATGGGAGCTCACGGCGACGTGATGGCCGAAGTGGTCGACACCGTCGCGGGCATCGTCGGGCCGGCGGCCGACGAATCGGTGCAGTACCGGCTGGGGCGCAGCGTCGCGCGGGTGGAGGCGGCGCTGTCCACGCCGGGCATGTTCGGGCGCGTCGCGGTCGCCCAGACGATGCGCGACATCTCCGGCGATCTGATGGACATCGCGGGGACGGCGTCGGCGCTGCCCGCCGATGCCCGCGGTTCCGTCGCCGAGGGCGCGGCCGAACACCTGTACCGGCTGGCGCTGCCGCTCGGGATCTACGGCGGCACCCTCGAGGTCTTCCGCAACATGATCGCCCAGCACGAGCTCAAACTGGGGCGGCCCAGCTACCCGGGGTGAGCGGCAGCTCGGCGACCACATCGGCGCGGGCGGCGTCGAAACTCAGGAACCCTTTGATGGGAAGGCTTTCCGGGGGCGGGTCCGCGTAACTCCAGGCGACGTCCTCGACGACCTGGTCCCCCGAGACGACGGACCAATACGTCGCGAATCCCTTGTAGTTGCAATAGCTCGACGTCTCCGAGCGCCGCAGCAGATCGGTGCGCACGTGCGAGGGATCGACGTAGAGGCGCGGTTCGAGCGCGGTCTCGAACAGGATCACCGTGTCCTCGGTGTCCACCAAAACGGCGTCGCCGACCGAGACACGAAGGCGGCGCCGCGTCGGGCGGCAGTCGACCCGATGGTAGGGATTCGGCGGATAGTGAACGAGCTCGCGGCCCTCTTCCAGCCAGGTGTCGACGGCGTCCCAGGGCACGTGGACGAAGCCCGGCGCCTCCGGCTCGGGTTCGGTGGGCAGGTCGCCGACCTCGTCGGCCGGAAACGCGTAGCTGAGCGCACGACCCCGGCGGTGCACCAGCAGCGCACGCTCGGTGTCGATCATCGCTCGCCCGTCCCGGAAGGCCTGGACGCGCCGCGGGTGCGGCTCGACGAAGACGACCTCCGACGGCAGCGCGGGCGAGAACCGCCCGGCCGGATCACCGCTTAACGGACCACGTCCGGCTACGAGAGTCATGGTTGCGATTGTCCCCCAAGGCGACTCAGCGGCTCAAGCACGCGCTACGCTGACGCCCAGACGAGACCCAAACCACGACGGAGTAGGACAAGATGGCAACTGCGCCGCCACAAACCAAGGCCTACCTGTTGAAGAACCGGGGCAATTCCTGGTGGGTCAACGTCGAGTTGCAGCTGACCGACACCAATCTGCGCTGTGTGGCCTCCGAGTACTCGAAATGGGTCGACGAGGAGCTGGGCCTCACCGACTACAAGGCGAAGCTCTCGTCGGGTGAGCCGGTGGTGGTCTTCGACTTTCGCCGAGACCAACTGACCATCAAATGGCTCCGTCAGTTCTACCGCGGCGGTTTCCGTGTGAGCCAAGGCGATTCGCGGGAATGGCTGGTGTCGCTTGTCTATCCGAGCGGATTCGGCAGCCTGCTCGACTTAATGACCGACCGGGCTATGTGGCGCCAGTGGCGTGCGGCGCTGCCCGACACGCCGGGACACGCCTGACCTATCCGTCAGTGACGGCGGGTTGGCCACCTTGCGGCAGCACGGAGTAGGAACGTAGCCATGACGGGACCGGTAGCGGGCATCAAAGTCGTCGAACTCGGGGTCTGGGTGGCCGGGCCGGCCGCCGGCGGCATCCTGGCCGACTGGGGCGCCGACGTGATCAAGATCGAGCCCCCGCGCGGGGACCCCGGGCGTCTGTTCGGCCGGATGCTGGGCTGCGACCTCGGGGTCAACCCGCCGTTCGAAATGGACAACCGCTCCAAGCGCAGCATCGTCCTGGACCTCACCACCGAAGAGGGCCACGACATCGCGTTCGAATTGCTCGCCGACGCAGACGTTTTCGTCACCAACGTGCGCCCGGGCGCGTTGCGAAAGCTGGGCCTCGACTTCGAGTCGGTGTCGGCGCGCCACCCCCGCCTGGTCTACGGCCTGATCACCGGGTACGGCGAAGACGGGCCCGACGCCGACCGCGCCGCCTACGACGTCGCGGCGTTTTGGTCGCGCGCCGGCGTGGCCCACCTGCTCACCCGGCCCGGTGACACCCCGCCGTTTCAGCGCGGCGGCATGGGTGACCATTCGGCCGGCATGACGCTCGCCGCGGCCATTTGCGCGGCGCTGCTCTCCCGCGAACGCACCGGAACCGGCCAGCTGGTGAGCACCTCGCTGTACCGCCAGGGCGCCTACACCGTCAGCTTCGACATCAACACCTATCTGCTGACCGGCCAGCCGATCGCCATCGGGCAGCGCGAAACCATGGGCAACCCGTGCATGAACAACTACACCGCCGGCGATGGCCGCCGGTTCTGGATCGTCGGCCTCGAGGGCGACCGGCACTGGCCGCCGCTGTGTCGTGCCGTCGGCCGCCCCGAGTGGCTCGACGATCCCCGATTCCGCGATGCCCGCGCCCGCGCCGTCAACGGAGCCGCGCTCATTGCCGAATTGGACGACATCTTCGCGACCAAACCGCTTGACGAATGGGCGGAGGTCTTCGCGGCAGAACCCGATTTCTTCTGGTCGCCGGTCAACAGCATCGAGGACGTCGTCGCCGACGAACAGTTCCACGCCGCCGGCGGCATCGTCGACGTGCCGGACAAAGAATCCAGCGTCCCGATGGTGGCGACGCCGGCTGATTTCCATGGCACGCCGTGGTCGCCGCGTTCTGCGGCACCGGAACTCGGCCAGCACACCGACGAAATTCTGGCCGAACTCAAGGCCCGACGCGGGGTGTGACCGTCGGTCGCACCTTTACAAAGTTGCGCCGAAGTGTCACGCTGTCCGGTGAGCCGCGTGGCGGCCAACAGCCCAGGACGAGCGTTGCGGTAACGCCGATGCACCGTTTCGGTGCGGCGGTGAGGAACGGATTGATGGTCACTCCCTATATCAGCGAGAGCAGCCGGCTCGGTGCCGGGCGGGCAACCCGGGCCGACGGTGAGTGCCTGCGATACCGGCTGGACGTCGTCGCGGCCTCCGCGGCCGACGTCGTGCAATCGGCCGGTGGTTGGCTCTACGACCGGGTGATGGCCGGATGGCAGGTGACCGTGCTGCTACCGAAGGGCCGCGACTCCCGGTCGCTTCGGATCCTCGGCGTGCGGACAGCGGAACTGGACGCGCAGCTCGCCTCGCCGGGCCACAGCCTGGCCGTCAGCGCCGAGGCATTCACCGCAGACGAGCGGGTACGCGACGCGGTGCTCAAGTCCCTGGACAACGGTTTGACCGAAGTCGCGTTGTGGGGCGATGGGTGGCCCCTAGGAGTGAATCGCGCGACGACGAGGGCGCAGCACGTACTGAGCGCCGCGGCGCGGACGTTCAAGGGCTACGCGCTTGCGGCCGCGGGGATTTCGTGTGAGTCGGTCGATGGCACCGAGCCGCTGCTGTGTGACAAGGCTACGTGTTCGCGGGCCGACTCAGAGTTGATCCGGATCGACTAGCGCGCCGACCAGCCCATGACTCGCCCATGAAGAAGTACTACGGCCACACCCTGCTCTATCTGCACGAGACGATCTCGCTCGGGTCCGGTCGCAGCGATCGCTTCACCGAAGTCTTCTCCGAGGTCTACCAGCCGATGATGGCCGAACTCGGTGCCCGGCTGTTCGCGATCTGGGAATCCACCCCCTACAACGGCCACTGGCCGCAAGTGACGGTCATCTGGGAGATCGACGCCTTCGCCGACTACGCCAGGATCGGAGCGGCGCAGGCACGCGGCGGCAGCCACGAGGCGGCGGCCGGAAAATGGTCGGCGTTTCTGTCCGACATCGGCGCCTCGGGGGAGGGGCGAATCATGTACCCCGGGCCGAGCAACAAAACGCTGGCGCAGCTGCGAGAGTCCAATTTCACTGCGCCGCTGGTGATTCAGGAGATCATGCAGACCAAGCCGGGGCGACAGGACGACTACATCCGCGAGCTGGAGCGGCTCTACGTGCCCTGGTCGGAGCGCACGGGCAAGCGTTGGCTGGGTTCGTTCACCACGACGTTCCGCTACAACGAGGTCATCCACTACTGGGCACTCGACGGTGGCTGGGAATGCTTCGCCAACCACTATCCGTCCTGGAAGGACAGCCCACCCGCCGAGATCGTCACCTGGATGAGCGTCGCGCCCGCGCTGCGCGACGGCTGGGAAGATTCGATTCTGCAGGCCCTACCGCCCTCGCCGCTGCAGTGACGGGCGCACTAGTGGACTTCACCTACGACCCATTCGACGCGCGGGTGATGGCAAACCCCTTGCCGTACTACCGAATCCTGCGCGAGCGCTACCCGGTGTACTACATGCCGCAGTGGGATACCTTCGCCCTGTCCCGCTTCGAGGACATCTGGCGGGTGCTCGAAGTCAACGACGGAACGTTCGTCGCGACGGAAGGCACATTGCCCCCGGCGTCGGTGCTGGCTCAGCACAACGATGGGCCCCTCGATGATCCGCCGCTGCATCCGTTACCGTTTCACGCCGTCTTCGACACCGATTTGTACGCCGAGATCCGGCGCGCGCACTCCCAGCCGTTGCGTCCGAGGTCGGTCGCCGGGCTGGAAGCCCGAATTCGCACGCTGGCCAACGAGCGCCTCGATGAGCTGCTGCCACGGGGTTGCTTCGACCTGACGCAAGAGTATGGCGGCATCGTCGCGGCGTCGATCGTGTGCGGATTGCTGGGCCTGCCAGACGATCTCGCACCAAAAGTGTTGGCAGCGGTCAATGTCGGCAGTTTGGCCGAGCCCGGCGAAGGCGTCGACACCGCACAAGCACGGCCCAACTACCTCGAGTACCTCACGCCTGTGGTGCAGCGGCGCCGGGCCGACCCTGCCGGGGCCGCGTTGCCCGTTGTCGACGGCCTGCTCGGCTACCGATTGCCCGACGGCAGCGCCCTGTCCGACGTGGAAGCCGCGACGCAAATGTTGTGCATCTTCATCGGCGGAACGGAAACCGTGCCGAAGATCGTCGCCCACGGGCTGTGGGAGCTGTCCCGGCGGCCCGACCAATTGGCCGCGGTGCGCGCCGACCCGAATGCCAACGTGCCGGTCGCCCGCGAGGAGATGATCCGGTTCTGCGCGCCGGCGCAGTGGTTCGCGCGAACCGCGCGGAAGCCCTTCAGCATTCATGGCGAGACGATCCGGCCCGGCCAGCGAGTCATCACCCTGCTGGCGTCGGCCAACCGCGACGAGCGGGAGTACGAAGACCCCGACGAGTTCGTCTGGAACCGACCCATCCGCCGGTCGCTGGCCTTCGGTCGCGGTCAGCACTTCTGCATCGGCTATCACCTGGCCCGGCTGGAAATCGACGTGCTGCTGACCGAATGGCTGCGGCGGGTGCCGGGCTACGCAATCCAGAGCGAGTCCGCGACGCGCCTGCCGTCCAGCTTCCAATGGGGATGGAACAAGATCCCCGTGGAGGTCTGACGTGTGGTCCTATAGGATCGTCGCGCCCTACGTGTTCGAGCGGACGTCGATCGCCGACAAGACACCCGAGCGCCTGGGCGATGGCCAGGTGCTGCTGCGGTTCCTGGCCGCGGGCGTGTGCGGTAGCGACCTGCCGGCGTTCCGCGGCGCCCAGGGCCGGCTTCCCGGAGACAACGGGCCCAGCGCGGCAGAGAAAGACGGATTCCCGATCCATGAGGTCGCCGGCGAGGTGATCGCCAGCCGGCATCCCGATCATCGCGCCGGCGATCTGGTGGTGGGCTGGGCATCGGGATTCGACGGGCTGATGGAACTCGTCGTCACCGACGGCAACGGGGTGGCCCCGTACGACCCGGCGCTGACCCCCGCCGAAGCTGTTGGCCTGCAACCACTGGCGTGTGTCCTCTACGCCTGCGAGCAACTACCCGACCTGGCCGGCCGTCACGTCGCGATCATCGGCCAGGGTTCGATCGGACTGCTGTTTTCCTACATCGCCAAGGCGGCCGGGGCCCGGCGCGTCACCGGGGTCGACCCCATCGACCGCGACAGCGTCGCAACGGCATTCGGCGTCGACGACCGGGTGCGCGCCACCAGCGACCGCTGGGTGAGCCAGCTGGCGCCCGCGGACCGGGCCGACGTCGTCATCGAGGCCGTCGGCCACCAGGTCTCGACGCTCGGGCACGCCATCCAGGCCGCCGCCCCCGGCGGCACCGTCTTCTACTTCGGCGTCGCCGACGACGAGGCCTACCCGATTAGCATGCGACTCATGCTGCGCAACAACCTGACGCTGAAATCCGGTGTGACGCTTGACCGGCGGCGAATGCTGGAGCTCGCCGGCAAGTTCGCCGCGGACCATCCCGGGCTGCTGGGTTCGTATCTCACCCACACCTTCGGCGTCCAAGATGTGCAAGACGTCCAGGCGGCGTTCGAGCTGGCCTGCCGGCCGGTGCCGGAGCGCATCAAGATCGCGATCGCGCAATGAGCATCTTCGGCGGCGACCACCCGGCCCCGCTGTGGGGTGGCTGGATCACCGGCCCGACGCTGATCGGGCCCGAGGAATTCGCCCGCGCCGGGTATGACTACCTGGGATTCGACGCCCAGCACGGCTACCTCGACGACGCCGACATCGCCGGCATACTGCGCCGCATCGAACACCTCCCCATCGCTACCGTGGTGCGCCTGCCCAACGCCGACGCCGCACCCATCGGGCGGGTGCTGGACGCCGGCGCCGACGCCGTCGTCATCGCGATGATCGAGTCGGCCTACGAGGCCGCCGCGGCGGTGGCCGCCTCCCGCTACCCGCCGGCGGGCGTGCGCAGTTTCGGCCCGCTGCGCGCCAGCCTCGGTCTCGACCCGGCCGAGCACGAATCCCGCGTGAGCGTGTTCGCGATGATCGAAACCGCCGGGGCGCTGTCGGTCCTGGATCAGATCTGTGCCGTCGACGGCCTGGCCGGAATCTATGTCGGGCCGGCCGATCTGGCCATCTCGATGGGTGTCGACGTCGTCGGGGCGACCGGCCATCCGAAGGTGCGGGACGCGATCGAGCGAATTCATCGCGTGGCGACCGACGCCGGGCTGCTCACCGGGATCCATGCCGGAGGGGGCAAGACCGGTCACGCCATGGCGCAGCTGGGATTTCGGATGATCACCCTGGCGGCCGAATCGCAGGCGCTGCGGCGCGGCGCCGCGGAGCATCTCCGTGAGGCGACCGGACAATGACCGACGACCAAGGCGCGATTCGCGAAGTGATTGCCGGCTACGCGCTGGCCCTCGACGCCGGCGACATCGAGGGCTGCCTACGGCTGTTCAGCGACGATGCCAAATTTGTCGTCTACGGGCGGTCTTTCGCCGGCCTCGACGAGATAGCGAAGATGTTCCGGGATGCGCCGCGCGGCCTGCATCTGACCGGGGCCTCGCGCATCGATGTCCGCGTCGACACCGCGACCGCCCGATCCCAGGTGCTGTTCGTCCGCGCCGGTGACCTGCACCTGCGGCCCGCGCTGTACGACGACGAACTGGCCCGTGACCCCACGAATAGCGGGCGGTGGTCTTTCCGGCGGCGGCGCTGCCAGTTCGTGACCAGCCACGGCCTCTCCGACAGCCCCGAGGTTCCGTGATCATGAATCAGCGTGTCGCGCTGGTGACCGGCGCCGCCGGCGGGCAGGGCTGGGCCATCGCTAAACGGCTACGCGCAGACGGATATTCGGTGGCGGCCTGCGATGTGCGGCCCGGTGAAATGGCCGCGGCGGTCGACGAGCTGGGCGACGACAAAATGATCGCGGTCCAGCTCGACGTGACGTCCCAGGAGCAGTGGAGCGAGGCCGTCGAGCGCGTCGTCGAGGCGTTCGGGTCGCTGAGCGCACTGGTCAACAACGCCGGAGTGCTGCACCGGGCAGCCTTGGCCGACGAGACGGCCGAGGATTTCGAAAAGGCTTGGCGGGTCAACTGTCTGGGCGCGTTCCTCGGCATGAGCGTCACCCTGGATCTGCTACTGGCGGCCGAACACGCGGCGATCGTCAACATCTGCAGCACCGGGGCGATGCGCCCGTTCCCGCACCACAGCGCGTACGGCGCGTCCAAGTGGGCATTGCGGGGGCTGACCCAGACCGCCGCCGCCGAACTCGCGCCGTCGGGCATTCGCGTCAACGCGGTGTTCCCGGGACCGGTCGCCACCGAAATGCTCGACGCGGACACACAGTCACGGCTGGCCGAGACGGCGATGTTCGGACGGCTCGGACAGCCCCGCGAGATCGCCGACGCCGTCGCGTTTCTGGTCTCCGAGGAGGCGTCGTTCATCACGGGTTCGGAGTTGGTCGTCGACGGTGGGCAATGCCTGCAGATCCGATGAAGATCGGCATCATCGGTGCAGGGCCGGGCGGCTTGGCGCTGGGAATCCTGCTGAAGCGGGCCGGTTTTCACGACTTCACCGTCTTCGACCGCGAAGACGACGTGGGCGGAACGTGGCGGATCAACACCTATCCGGGCCTGGCATGCGACGTCAAGTCGCACCTCTATTCCTACTCGTTCGACCTGAACCCGCACTGGTCGCGGCTGTGGTCACCGCAGCCGGAGATCCTGGCCTACTTCGAACGCTGCGCCGACGAATACGGTCTTCGCCCCCACCTGAAACTGCGCACCGAAATCCGTTCCGCCAGCTGGGATGACGACACGCAGCGCTGGTGCCTTACGGCCGCGGACGGGACGCGACATCATTTCAACGTCGTGGTTTCCGCGGTCGGATTGTTCACCCGGCCGCTGCTACCGGATCTCGTCGAGCAGGAGCCGTTCACCGGAACCGTAATGCACTCGTCGCGATGGGATCACGCGATCCCACTTGAAGGAAAGCGGGTGGCCGTCCTGGGAACGGGTTCGACGGCCTCGCAGCTGGTCCCGGAATTGGCCAAGGTCGCCGACCGCGTGTATTCGGTGCAACGATCGCCGACCTGGATATTGCCCAAGCCGGACCGGCACTACACGCGCCGGGAGCGCTGGATTCTCGCCCACGTGCCGTTCGCCAAGAAGCTGTACCGGACCCGGCTGTGGCTGCGCAGCGAATCCAACATCTCGGTGATCGAGCACGGCAGCGAAAAGACCCAGGAGTTCACCGCGCTAGCCCTGAGCATGCTCGAAAAGGCCGTCGCCGACGAGGAATTGCGCCGAAAGCTGACCCCTGATCACCCGATGGGCTGCAAGCGACTGGTGTTCTCGTCGGACTATCTGCCCGCATTGACGCTGCCCAACGTCGAGGTGGTGAATAGCCCGGCCCGCTACCTGCGGACGCGCTCGCTGGTCACCGAGGACGGCCGCGAACGCGACGTCGACGTCGTGGTGTGCGCCACCGGCTACGCGGCGGCCGACTATCTGGGGGAACTCGACGTATCCGGAGAACACGGAACGACACTGCGCGAGGCCTGGAGCGACGGCGCGCACGCGTACTTCGGCATGGCCGTGCCGGGGTTTCCCAACTTCTTCATGCTGTACGGGCCCAACACCAACGTCGGCTCCAATAGCGTCATCTTCATGCTCGAAGCCCAAGCGCGTTACATCGTGCGGGCGTTGAAATACCTGCGACGCAAACGCAAGACGTACATCGCGGTGCGGCCCGCGGCGCTGGCGGAGTTCGTCGCCAAGATCGATAGGTGGATGGTCGGCACCGTCTGGACCACCCGGTGCAGCAACTACTTCCGAGCCCCGAACGGCCGGGTGGTCACGCAGTGGCCGCGAAGCGCGCGTAGCTTCTGGGGAATGACGCGCCGGTTCCGGCCCGCCGACTTCAGCTTCCGGGCCGAGGCCCGCTCCGCCAGGGACGGGGACTCGGTGGGGGCGCTGGAAACAACATGACCGAACTGGACGGCTTCGATCGGCTCGATCCCGCGCTGCGCACCGTCGCCACCACGCGGACGGACTTCACGCCGGCCGCCATCGAACTCATGCGCGGACCGTTCAACGAGCGGCGCCGCATCGCGGCGGAATACGTTGCGGCGCAAGGTATCCAGATCATCGATCACACCGCGGCGACCAAAACCGGCGGCGTGCCGGTGCGGATCTATCGCGGCGCAAAGCCGCCGGCCCCGGCGGTGGTGTACTGCCACGCCGGGGGCTTCGCGCTGGGAAACCTGGACGCCGATCACCGCCAGTGCGTGGAGCTCGCGCGGCGCGGCCGGTGCACCGTGGTGTCGGTCGACTACCGGCTCGCCCCCGAGCATCCCTATCCGGCCGCCCTCGACGACGCGATCGCCGTGCTGCGCTGGGTGGCCGCCGGCGCCGCCGAACTCGGCATCGATGCGGCACGCCTGGCCGTCGCCGGCAGCAGCGCCGGTGCCGCCCTGGCCGCCTGCCTGGCGCACGGCGCCGTGGGCGAACCGCAGATCGTGTTCCAGTTGCTGCACCAGCCGGTGCTGGACGATCGGGCCACCGCGTCGAAGGCGCAGTTTCGCACCAGCCCGGCTTTCGACGGCGAGGCGGCGGAGCTGATGTGGCGCCACTACCTGGGCCCGGCAGCCGCCTCGGGGGATGCCGTGCCCGCGCGCCGAGACCGATTCGACGGCCTACCACCCACTTTGATCACGTGCGCGGAGATCGATCCCTTCCGCGACGAGGCGGTGGACTATGCGCTGCGACTGCTGCGCGCAGGCGTCTCCACCGAACTGCACGTGTTCGCTCGCACCTGCCACGGGTTCGATTCGCTGCTGCCCGACTGGTCCGTGTCCGAGCGGCTGTTCGCGTTGCAAGGCGAAGCGCTGCGGCGGGCCTGGGAGATCTGAACGCCCCTAGGATGGCACCGATGGCGTGCTGCGATTTCTCGATCGTCGCCGAGGGCTGCGACGCAGCCTTCACCGTCGACGCGTCGCGGGTGACTTTCGGGCGCGGTTGTCTGGCGGAATTGGGCGACAGGGCACGCGCTCTCGGGGTGCGGCGGGTGGCCCTGTTCTCCGACGCCGGCGTGGCCGAACTGCCCATCTTCGCGACGGCGCACGAGTCGCTCGTCGCGGCCGGACTGGACGTCGTCACCTACACCGACGCCCATGTCGAGCCCACCGACGCGTCTTTCCTCGACGCCGCGCGATTCGCCCGGGAGTCGAACCCTGACGGCTACGTGTCGCTGGGCGGCGGCTCCGTCATCGACACGTGCAAGGCCGCCAACCTGTACGCCACCCATCCCGCCGACTTCCTGACCTATGTCAACAAGCCGATCGGCGAGGGCAAACCGGTGCCCGGCCCGCTCAAGCCGCATATCGCGTGCCCCACGACCGCCGGCACCGGCAGCGAGGTAACCGGCATCACGATCTTCGATCTCCTGTCGCTGAAGGCGAAGACGGGCATCGCCTCGCACGCTCTGCGTCCCACGGAGGCGCTCGTCGACCCCGACTGCACCGCGAGCCTGCCGCCCGAAGTGGTCGCCTCGGCCGGGCTCGATGTGCTCTCGCACGCGCTGGAGTCCTTCACGGCGCGGCCCTACGTCCAGCGGCACGCACCCGAACGGCCCAGCCTGCGGCCCATGAGCCAGGGCGCCAACCCGTGGAGCGACCTCGGCTGTCGTGAGGCGCTGCGCCTGTTGGGGCAGTTTCTGGAGCGCTCCGTGAGCGACGCGTCCGACGGCGAGGCCCGCGAGCAGATGATGTGGGCCGCAACGCTTGCGGGCATCGCCTTCGGCAACGCGGGCGTTCACGCGCCGCACGGCATGGCCTACGCCGTCGCAGGGCTGGTGCGTGACTTCCGGCCCTCGGGCTATCCGGCCGACGAGCCGCTCGTGCCGCACGGCATGGCCGTCATCTTGAACGCACCGTCGTCGTTCCGCTTCACCGCGGAGGTCAGCCCGGCGCGCCACCTGGAGGGCGCGCGGCTGCTCGGCGCCGACACGCGCGGTGCCGGCGCGCCAGACGCGGGCGAGGTGCTGGCCAACGAACTCATCCGCATCATGCGAGCGGTGGGCATGCCCAACGGGCTCGGCGGGGTGGGCTACACCGACGACGACGTGGCGGTACTCACCGAAGGCGCCCACCCCCAGCAGCGCCTCCTGCAGAATGCTCCACGCGAGATGAGCAAGCCCGTTCTGGCGGACTTGTTTCGGCAAGCCATGCGCTACTGGTAGTCAAGACGCATGACTTCGGCTCCAGCGATTCCGCCCGCACCGGACGGGTTGACCAGCCGCGACTTCCCCGTCCTGTGGCCGGTGGGAACCCGGTGGGCCGACAACGACATGTTCGGCCACCTGAACAACGCGGTCTACTACCAGCTGTTCGACACCGCGATCAACGCCTGGATCAACACCAGCGCCGGGCTCGACCCGACCACCATGCCCGAGCTGGGCATCGTCGCCGAGTCGGGTTGCCGCTACTTCTCCGAGCTGCATTTCCCGCAAAACCTGGTGGTCGGCCTCGCCGTGACCCGGCTGGGTCGCAGCAGCGTCACCTACCGGCTCGGGCTGTTCGGGTCCGAAGGGGGGCTAGACGACGCCCGGGCCCAACCGATCACCGCGCTGGGGCACTGGGTGCACGTCTACGTCGACCGGACGAGCCGCAAGCCGGTCCCGATTCCGGACACCATCCGCGCACTGCTGTCGACGGCCTGCGTGGCACCGGCGGAGCCGCAATAAATAGAAGCAATAAATTGAAGCCGCCGAGATGGCGCCCAGCACTGGGCTTTTCGCGGCTTGGCTATGCTTCGCCAATGCCAGTCCTGAGCAAGACCGTCGAGGTCGGTGCCGACGCCGCCTCGATCATGGGCATCGTTGCGGATTTCGAGGCGTACCCGCAGTGGAACGACGAGATCAAGGGCCTGTGGGTGCTCGCCCGCTACGACGACGGGCGGCCCAGCCAGCTGCGGCTCGACACCGAGGTCCAAGGCGTTGCGGGTACCTATATCCAGGCCGTGTACTACCCCGGCGAGAACCAGATTCAGACCGTCATGCAGCAGGGCGACCTGTTCGCCAAGCAGGAACAACTGTTCAGCGTGGTCGAGATCGGTGCATCGAGCCTGTTGACGGTCGACATCGATGTCGAACCCTCGATGCCCGTGCCCGCGCCGATGGTGAAGTCCATGCTCAACACCGTGCTAGACCACCTCGCCGACAACCTCAAGCAGCGCGCCGAGCAGCTGTCCGCGACCTAATAAATCCCGGGGCTCAGTCGAAGATCCCCGATCGCTTCAGCATCTCGGTCAGCCGCTGCGCCCCGTCGGTGAATTGCCAGACGGTGTGCTCGATGACGGCGGCAGCGTCGCGCTTGCGCAGCGCGGCGATCAACTTCCGGTGGTTGTCGACCGCGGCCACAGCCCATTCCGGGTCGCCGGCGTACACCAGCACCGGCATGTAACGCGCGGCGTTCAGCAGGAACCAGGCCAATTTGATCCGCCCGCTGGCCTGGTTGAAGACGCGGTGAAACGCGAACTCAATGCCCGCGATGGCCTCGGCGTCGCCGGAGCCGACGGCCGCCTCCAGCGCTTTGTTGATGCGGTCGAGCTCCTCGATCTCGCCGTCGGTGATGTGGTCGGTGGCCGCGGCGGCCAGCTCCCGGGCGATCGTCGCCTGCAACCAGAAGATGTCCTGAATGTCCTGGCGGGTCAGCGGCAACACGAAGTGACCGCGATGCGGTTCCAGTTGCACCATGCCCTCGCCGCGCAGTTTCAGCAGCGCCTCGCGCACCGGGGTGATGCTGACCCCGAGTTCGGCCGCGGTCTCGTCCAGGCGTATGAAAGTCCCCGGACGCAATGTCCCGGACATGATCGCCGCGCGCAGGCGACCCGCGACTTCGTCGGACAACTGCGCCCTGCGCAGTGGCCGCCGGCTCCGCGGCTTCGTGGAAATCGGTGCGTTCACGGGGACTGCCAGGGCTTTCAGGGGCTCGGCGGGGGTTGTCTTTGGGGCACTAAAGCCATAGTGTGACCCACACAACACCATGTTTTATCAAATATCAACCTGGCGCAAGCGGTGCGCGAGTGTAAGGGGAGGTAGTAGTTGACCGCACAGTTGGCCAGCCACACGACGTCCGCACTCACCGAGCAGCCTTACCGCGCCCGGCGGCAGAACTGGGTGAACCAGCTCGAGCGGCACGCGATGATGCAGCCGAACGCGACGGCGCTGCGCTTCCTCGGCAACACCGTGACGTGGGGTGAACTACAGGACCGGGTGTCGGCACTGGCCGACGGATTGAGCCGGCGGGGAGTCGGCTTCGGCGACCGGGTCATGATCCTGATGCTCAATCGCACCGAATTCATCGAGTCGGTGCTGGCCGCCAACATGCTCGGGGCCATCGCAGTCCCGCTGAACTTCCGGCTTACCCCGGCCGAAATCGCCTTCCTCGTCGAGGACTGCGAAGCCCGCGTCATGATCACCGAACCCGTGCTCGCCCCGGTGGCCACCGGGGTCCGCGACATCCAGCCGGTGCTGAGCACGATCATCGTCGCGGCCGCTTCCACCGACGACGGGGTTTTCGGCTACGAGGACCTCATCAACGAGACCGGTGATCCGCACGAACCCGTCGACATCCCGAACGACTCGCCCGCCCTGATCATGTACACCTCGGGCACCACCGGCCGCCCCAAGGGCGCCGTGCTGACCCACACCAACCTGACCGGCCAGACGATGACCGGCCTGTACACCAACGGCGCCGACATCAACAACGACGTCGGCTTCGTCGGTGTCCCGTTCTTCCACATCGCCGGGATCGGCAACATGCTGACGTCGCTGTTGCTCGGCATCCCCACCGTGATCTACCCGCTCGGTGCGTTCGACCCGGGCCAGCTGCTCGACGTGCTGGCGGCGGAGAAGGTCACCGGTATCTTTCTGGTGCCCGCACAATGGCAGGCGGTATGCAACGAACAGCAGGCGCGACCGCGTGATCTGCGGCTGCGGGTGATGTCGTGGGGAGCCGCTCCGGCCCCCGACGCCCTGCTGCGCGAGATGTCGGCGACGTTCCCCGGCACCCAGATATTGGCCGCATTCGGTCAGACCGAGATGTCACCGGTCACCTGCATGCTGCTGGGCGACGACGCGATCCGTAAGCGTGGATCGGTCGGAAAGGTGATCCCCACCGTCGCCGCCCGCGTCGTCGACGAGAACATGAATGACGTGCCCGTCGGCGAAGTCGGCGAAATCGTCTACCGCGCACCAACATTGATGAGCGGCTACTGGAACAACCCGGCGGCCACCGAGGAGGCGTTCGCGGGCGGCTGGTTCCACTCGGGGGACCTCGTGCGGATGGACGACGAGGGTTACGTCTGGGTGGTGGATCGCAAAAAGGACATGATCATCTCCGGCGGCGAGAACATCTACTGCGCGGAGGTGGAAAACGTCCTCGCCGGCCATCCCGACATCGTCGAGGTTGCCGTCATCGGGCGCGCTCACGAGAAGTGGGGCGAGGTGCCCATAGCGGTCGCGGCCGTCAGCGGCGACCAGCTTCGGCTCGATGACCTGGACGGCTTCCTGACCGAGCGGCTCGCCCGCTACAAGCACCCCAAGGCGCTCGAGATCGTCGATGCGCTGCCCCGCAACCCCGCCGGGAAGGTGCTCAAGACTGAGCTGCGTCTGCGCTACGGCGGCGCGGACGCGTCTGAAAGCCGTTCTGCGTCAAGTGGTTCAACGGCCGGAGAGGAGGGCTGACGAAAACCGAAACGTTTGCCCGTTATTGACGAAGGGTTAATTGTGCAGATGTCGGTTCACACGTGCTCGGCCATCGGGTACATTCCTGTGGTCTCCGTTACTACTTGCGAGTAGGGAGCCGATGGTCACATACGAAGGGTCCGGGCAAGGACAGGGCGTGCGACACGATTCGCCGCGGCGCTGGCAAGCGCGCGGTGCCTGCGGGAGGGGACAGCGGTGACGACGACGGCCACAGGGCCACGGCTGACCGACTATGCCCGCGACCGCGTGGCCCCCTTCCTCACGCTCGTCGGCGGTTTTTTCCGGATGTGTGTGCTGACCGGCAGGGCAACATTCCGGTGGCCGTTCCAGTGGCGCGAGTTCGTCTTGCAGTGCTGGTTCATCATGCGCGTCGCGCTGCTGCCGACCATGGCGGTCTCGGTGCCGGTGACGGTGCTCTTCATCTTTACGTTCAACATCCTGCTGCTCCAGGTCGGCGCCGCCGATATCTCTGGGGCGGGCGCGGGCGTCGCTGTGGTCACCCAGATCGGCCCGATCGTGACCGTGCTGGTGGTCGCCGGCGCGGCGGCCACGGCCATCTGCGCCGACCTCGGTGCTCGCACCATCCGCGAAGAAATCGATGCGATGGAGGTGCTCGGCATCGACCCGATCCACCGATTGGTGGTGCCCCGGGTTCTGGCTTGTGCGACCGTCGCGATGTTGCTCAACGGCCTCGTGAGCATGGTCGGACTGGTCGGAGGCTTCCTCTTCGGCGTCTACCTCCAGAATGTGTCCGGCGGTGCCTACCTCGCCACGCTGACCCTGATCACCGGGCTGCCCGAAGTGATCATCTCAACGGTCAAAGCGGCGACCTTCGGCATGATCGCGGGCCTGATCGGCTGCTACCGCGGCCTGACCGTCCGCGGCGGCGCAAAGGGCTTGGGGACCGCCGTCAACGAGACCGTCGTGATGGCCGTGGTCGCGCTGTACGCAGTGAACGTGGTGCTGACCACCATCGGTGTCAAATTCGGAACGAGCGCAGTGAAATGACGACGAGCGGAGTAGTTCGCGCCCGCTTCCCGCGGTTGGCCGCCAACCTTAGTCGCGTCGGTGGCTTCACCACCGGGTCACTTGACGAAGCCGGAAAGCTGGGCTGGTTCGCGGTAATCGGCGGTCGCGGCATGGGCTGGGCGCTGACCCGTTACCGCAAGGAAATCTTGCGGCTGATCGCCCAGGTCGGCATGGGCACCGGCGCCATGGCCGTCGTCGGCGGCACCGCGGTGATCATCTCCTTCGTGACGCTATCCGCCGGCTCGCTGGTCGCCCTTCAGGGTTTCGCGTCGCTGAGCCAAATCGGTATCCAGGCCCTCCTCGGATTCGTCGCCGCGCTCATCAACGTGCGTCTTGTGGCCCCCGTCGTCTCCGGCGTTGTGCTGGCGGCCACGGTCGGTGCCGGCGCCACCGCGGAACTGGGCGCCATGCGGATCAGCGAGGAGATCGACGCGCTGGAGGTCATGGGGATCGATTCGGTGGCATACCTGGTCTCCACCCGGGCGCTGGCCGGGCTGGTGGTCATCATCCCGCTGTACTCGTTGGGGCTGATCATGTCCTTCCTGTCTCCGGCCGTCGTCACCACGGTGCTGTACGGACAGGCCACCGGAACTTATGAGCACTACTTCCGGACGTTCTTGCGTCCCAATGACGTGTTCTGGTCGTTCGGCGAGGTCATCATCATGGCGGGGGTTGTGATGCTCACCCATTGCTACTACGGGTACAACGCCAGCGGCGGACCGGTCGGGGTCGGCGAGGCCGTCGGGCGGTCCATGCGCTTCTCGCTCGTCTCGGTGAATGTCATCGTCCTGTTGGCCGAAATGGCGCTCTACGGCGTCAACCCGAACTTCGCTTTCACGGTGTAGCTGCCATGACAACTCCGCGATTGAAGGTCAACAAGCCGCCGACGCGCCCTTACAAGTTGGTCGGTGTGGCGGTCTTGTTGATTGCGGCGTTGGTGTTGTGGTTGGTGTATCTGCAGTTTCGGGGGGATTTCACGGAGAAGACGCCGGTGACGATGTTGTCGTC
>NZ_MBEU01000003.1 GCF_001954275.1 Mycobacterium sp. IS-836
CAGCGTCGGTGATCTGCTCGCCGACATCCAGGACGCTCGCTCGACGACGCACACGCGGCTCGGCCAGCCCGGCCGACCACAGGCACGCCTCGCGGACCGAACCGCCGTACGACGTCACCTCGATTTCACCGTCGAAGCCGGCACGCCGCAGGTATTCGAAATCTATTCCGGGACTGCACTTTACGATGAGGTCGCGGCCGCTGTAGGCGTCGAGCAACTGGCCCAGGCCCGGTTGATAGTCGGCCGGGCGCCAACGCCGCCGCCCGCCCACCCTGCGCGCCGGATCGACGAGCACGACGGCGTCGCGGGTGACCGGACGCAGCGCGTCGGCCCGGCACAAGGCAGCGCCGGGGCCCAGGTTGTGGCGCGCCATCGCCAGGCGCACCGGGTCGATGTCGCTGCCCACCGCGTCGGTCCCCGCCGCGCCCAGTGCGGCCACCTCGGTGCCGATCGAACAGGTCGCGTCGTGAACCAATGGGCTCCCGGCCTTTGCGAACCGCTTCGCCCGGTGCAGGGCCACCGGCGCCGCGGTCGCCTGCTGCAGGGCCTCGTCGGTGAACAGCCAAGCGGACACGTCACCGAGCTGGCCGAGCTTGTCCGCGGCGCGGCGGCGCAGCAACGTCGTCTCCACCAGAATCGGCGTCCGGGCCCCGAAGCGGGCACGCACGGAGGCGACGTCGGCGATGCGGGTGCGGTCCGTCAGCGGCAGGTCGGCGACGGCGGCAAGCGCCGCCGTGCCCGCTTCCGACCGCAGATATTCGACGTCGGCGGTGCCGAAGCGCAGGCCGCCGACGCTCAGGACGGTTTGACCCCGGTGATCATCACGTTGTAGAACCAGCCCTTCGGCACCACATGCCGCATCACGTTGGCGTCCACCCAGCTGAGGGTCTTCCAGCTGGTGAATGCGAATTTCGCCCAGCCCCAGCCCAGCCGCCCCGGCGGCACCGCGCACTCGAAGGTCCGCAGGGGCCAGCCCAGCATCGCGGCGGTGAACTCGACGGTGGAGGTCGCGACGTCGACGGCTCCGGCGCTGGTGGCCATCCGCTCCAGGTCTTCCGGCGCGAAGGTGTGCAGGTCGACGAGCGCCTCGAGCGCCGCGGCGCGCGACGACTCGTCCAGCTCGGCCTGCGGTCGCCGCCACCCGGTCAGTCCGGGCAACTTGGTGGCGTTGGTGACGATCCGCCAGGTCAGTGTCGAGAGCGCGCGCGCATAGACCTCGCCGGCATTGCTCGGTTCCCCGGCGAAGACGAACCGGCCGCCCGGGCGCAGCACCCGGACCACCTCGCGCAGCGACAGCTCGACGTCGGGAATGTGATGCAGGACGGCGTGCCCGACCACCAGATCGAAGGTGTCGTCGTCATACGGGATGCCCTCGGCGTCGGCCACCCGGCCGTCGATGTCGAGCCCCAGCGATTGTCCGTTGCGGGTGGCGACCTTGACCATGCCGGGCGAGAGATCGGTGACAGAACCGCGGCGGGCAACGCCGGACTGGATCAGGTTCAGCAGGAAAAACCCTGTCCCGCAACCCACTTCGAGGGCCCGGTCGTAGGGCAGTTCGCGCAGGACGTGCTCGGGCGCGATGGCGTCGAAGCAGTCCCGGGCGTAATCGATGCAGCGCTGGTCATACGAGATCGACCATTTCTCGTCGTACGTCTCGGCTTCCCAGTCGTGGTAGAGCACCTGCGCGAGCTTGCTGTCGTGGCGGGCGGCTTCGACCTGCTCGGCGGTGGCACGCGGGTTGGGGACGGCGTCAGTCGAACTCCTCGTCATGCAGGGCAGCCTAACCGGCGCCCGGAGCCGGGTCGAAGACGGCGTTGATGCCGGCCTTGGCGGCGGCCAGCGCGCGCGACGGCCCGTCGAGGAAGCGGCGGGCCCACCCCGCGGCGGCGTCGTAGACGTCGTCGGGAGCCACCATCTCGTCGATCAGGCCCAGCGCCAGGGCCTCCTCGGCGTCGAAGAAGCGCCCGCTGAACACCAGGTCCTTGGCCCGGCTCGCCCCGGCCACGCGGGCCAGGCGAGCCATTGCGCCGCCGCCGGGGACCAGGCCCGCCAGTATCTCCGTCGCCCCGAACTTGACGTTGTCGCCGCTGACCCGCCAGTCGGCGGCCAGGGCCAGGGTGAGGCCGGCGCCCAGCGCATATCCGGTGATCGCTGCCACGGTCGGCTTGGGGATCGCCGCGACGGCGTCGACGGCCTCCCGGCGCACCCGGGCCGCGGTGTCGGCCTCGCTCGGGCTCAGCGTCCGCAGCTCGGGCATGTCGTCGCCGGCGGAGAAGATTTCGTGGCCACCGAACAGGATGACGGCGCCGACGTCGTCGCGGCGCCCCAGCTCGTCGGCCGCGGCCGCGATCTCGCGGTAGACCTGCCGGGTCATCGCGTTCGTGGGTGGCCGCGACAGCAGCAACATGGCCAGGCCCGCATCCCGCGAGCCGTCACTGACCACCACGCTGACGAACTCGCTCAATGCCGCCACCCCATTCCCCCGGCCTCGCGCGCCTGGTGGTAGCGGTCGGAGTCGAAGAACTCGAAAATCCAGTTGTCGCCCTGGATTTCGAGATGCGGCTGCACGGGCACGATCTGCCGTTCGACCGCCAGCACGTCGGCCACCGTGTGGCCGGCGAGCGAGTCCAGCTGCGTCCACGTCGGCGGCAGCAAGAAGCAACGGCCGGCGGCGAAGTCGTCGATGGCGGCCTGCGGCGTGGTCCACCCGGCGCGGTCGGATTCGGTGTTCTCACCGTCGGCACGCTGACCCCGCGGCAGCGCGGCCACAAAGAAATAGGTGTCGTATCGGCGGGTCCGTTCGGCCTCCGGGGTGACCCAATTGGCCCACGGCCGAAGCAGGTCGGCCCGCAGCTCCAGGTTTTCCCGGCGCAGGAAGTCCGCGAAGGACAGCGTGCCGGCGGCCAGCGCGCGGCGGGCGTCGCCGTATACCGAGGCGTCGCCGACGAGACTGTCCGGTGCCGAACCGGCCTGGCCCGCCGGCCCCGCGAAAAGCACCCCCGACTCCTCGAAGGTCTCGCGGGCCGCGGCGCAAACCAGGGCCTCGGCCAGTTCGGGTTCGATGCCGAAGCGCTGCGCCCACCACTGCGGAGGCGGCCCCGCCCACGCGATGTCGGCGTTGCGGTCGCGGTCGTCGACGCCGCCGCCCGGGAACACCATCGTGCCCGCCGCGAATTCCATCCGCGAGTGCCGGCGCATCAGGAACACGCTCAGGCCGGGCCCTGCGTCGCGGATCAGCATCACGGTCGCGGCCGGCCGCGGAACCAGTGGAGCCTCGTCGTGCGGTGCGGTCATAGCAGCCTCCGGTGGGCCGCGCGGCTGCGGACGCGCCGCGCGAAATAGCGCCCGTCGACCATCTCGAGGGCGATCGACTGGCCGAACGCCGCCGACAGGTTCTCGGCGGTGAGCACGTCGGCCAGCAGCCCCGCCGCGACCACCCGACCCTCCGACAGCAGCATGCAGTGGCTGAAGCCGGGGGGAACTTCCTCGACGTGATGGGTGACCAGCACCAGCGCGGGCGCGTCGGGGTCGGCGGCCAGATCGGCCAGCCTGGCCACCAACTCCTCCCGGCCGCCCAGGTCCAGGCCGGCGGCGGGCTCGTCGAGCAGCAGCAACTCCGGGTCGGTCATCAGGGCGCGGGCGATCTGCACCCGTTTGCGTTCGCCTTCCGACAGCGTGCCGTAGCTGCGCTCCGCGAGATGCTCGGCGCCCAGGCTCTCCAGCATGTCGATCGCGCGCCGGTAGTCGATGTCTTCGTAGCGCTCCCGCCATCGGCCGAGCACCGCGTAGCCGGCCGAGACGACGAGATCGCGCACCACTTCGTCGTCGGGCACGCGCTGCGCGAGCGCCGAGGATGACAGGCCGATGCGGGCGCGCAACTCCGTGACGTCGACGCGGCCCAGCCGCTCGCCGAGCACGTGGGCGACGCCCGACGATGGGTGCTCGGCCGCCGCGGCGATCCGCAGCAGCGACGTCTTGCCGGCGCCGTTGGGGCCGACGATCACCCACCGCTCGTCGAGTTCGACCGCCCAGTCCACCGGCCCGACCAAGGTGCGCCCGCCGCGGCGCAACGACACACCCCGCAAGTCGATCAGCAGATCGGGATCGGATGCGGTGTCGCCGGTTTCGGGCACCCGATCATCGTGCCGTACCGCGCCGCCGCCTAGGCCGCCGGGTGCTTGCCCGTGGCGCCACTAATCCGAAGGGATCTCCACACGTCGTACTCCAAGATCGCCGGCGTCGGCGGCCTCGATCTCGCCGCGGGTGACGCCGAGCAGGAACAGCACGGTGTCCAGGTACGGGTGGCTCAACGACGCGTCGGCGACCTCACGCAGCGCCGGCTTGGCGTTGAACGCCACGCCCAGGCCCGCCGCGGAGAGCATGTCGATGTCGTTGGCGCCGTCGCCGACGGCGACGGTCTGCGCCATCGGCACCCCTGCCTGCTGCGCGAAGTCGCGAAGCGCCTTGGCCTTTCCGGGCCGGTCGATGATCGGGCCGACGACCCGGCCGGTCAGCGTGCCGTCGACGATCTCGAGGTCGTTGGCGGCGACGAAGTCCAGCATCAGCTCGTGCGCCAGCGGTTCGATGATCCGTCGGAAACCCCCGGAGACCACGCCGCAGTGAAAACCCAAGCGCCGCAACGTCCGCAGCGTGGTGCGGGCCCCGGGCATCAGTTCCAGCTGGGCGGCGACCTCGTCGATCACGGTCGCGGGCAGGCCCGCCAGGGTCGCCACCCGCTGCTGCAGCGACTGCGCGAAGTCCAGCTCGCCGCGCATCGCGGCCTCGGTGATCGCGGCGACGGCTCCCTCGGCGCCCGCGCGCGCGGCCAGCATCTCGATGACCTCGCCCTGCACCAGCGTCGAGTCGACGTCGAACACGATGAGCCGTTTGGTGCGCCGGGCCAGGCCGTAGTCCTCGACCGCGATGTCGACGTGCTCCTCGGAGGACACCCGGTTCAGGGCGGTCCGCAGGAGGCCGTCGGCCCCCGGCGGCACCGAGACCCGCAGCTCCAGCCCGGTCACCGGATAGTCGGAAACCCCGCGAATGACATCGAAGTTGACGCCCAGCGCCGCGGCCTCGCGGGCCACCGCGCCGAACGCGCCGGCGGTAATCGGCCGGCCCAGCACGAAGATGGTGTGGGTCGACGGTTGCCGGATGATCGGCACGTCGTCGCTGCGCTCGATGCTGACATCGAGCCCGACCCCGTGGATCGCGGTCTCGACGTCGGCGCGCAGCGATGGGCTTTCCGCGACCTCCGCCGAGCAGGACACCAGCACACCCAGCGTCAGCCGCCCCCGGATCACCACCTGTTCGACGTTGAGCAGCTCGACTCCGTGCCGCGACAGCGCGTCGAAGAGCGCCGACGTCACACCCGGATGATCCGCGCCGGTGACGGTGATCAGCACCGACACCCTGTATGGAGTGTTCACCCCTGACTTAGCCTCGCTTAGGGCCGCCGCCGCCCGTCAGCTGCGAACGCTGACGTCGTCGGCTCTGGTGACGTCGCCGCTCGCCGGCCCATGGGCTCGGCCCACGTGCGCCTCGGCGCGCAGCCGCTCGACCATGTGCGGGTAGTGCAGCTCGAATGCCGGTCGCTCCGAACGGATTCGGGGCAGCTCGGTGAAGTTGTGCCGCGGCGGTGGGCAACTGGTCGCCCACTCCAGCGAGTTGCCGTAGCCCCACGGGTCGTCGACCGTGACGACCTCGCCGTAGCGCCAGCTCTTGAAGACGTTCCAGACGAACGGGAACATCGACGCGCCCAGGATGAACGCCCCGATAGTCGAGACGATGTTCAGGGGCTGGAAGCCGTCGGTGGGCAGGTAGTCCGCGTAGCGGCGCGGCATACCCTGATCGCCCAGCCAGTGCTGCACCAGGAACGTGGTGTGAAAGCCGATGAACGTCAACCAGAAGTGCAGCTTGCCCAGCCGCTCGTCGAGCAGCCGGCCGGTCATCTTCGGGAACCAGAAGTAGATACCGGCGAAGGTGGAGAACACGATGGTGCCGAACAGGACGTAGTGGAAGTGCGCCACAACGAAATAGGTGTCGGTCACGTGGAAGTCCAGCGGCGGGCTGGCCAGCAGGATGCCGGTCAGACCGCCCAGCAGGAAGGTCACCAGGAAGCCCACCGAGAACAGCATTGGCGTCTCAAAGGTCAACTGGCCCTTCCACATTGTGAAGGTCCAGTTGAAGAACTTGATCCCGGTCGGCACCGCGATCAGATACGTCATGAACGAAAAGAACGGCAGCAGAACGGCTCCCGTGGCGAACATGTGGTGCGCCCACACCGCCACCGACAGCGCGGCGATCGACAGGGTCGCGTAGACCAGCGTGGTGTAACCGAAGACCGGCTTGCGGGAGAACACCGGGATCACCTCGGTGATGATCCCGAAGAACGGCAGCGCGATGATGTACACCTCGGGATGGCCGAAGAACCAGAACAGGTGCTGCCACAACAGAACTCCGCCGTTGGCCGCGTCGTAGACGTGGGCGCCGAGGTGCCGGTCGGCGGCCAGGCCGAACAGCGCCGCGGTGAGCAACGGGAACGCGATCAGCACCAGGATGGACGTCACCAGGATGTTCCAGGTGAAGATCGGCATCCGGAACATCGTCATCCCCGGTGCGCGCATGCAGACGACCGTGGTGATCATGTTGACCGCGCCCAGGATGGTGCCCAGACCCGCGACGATCAGACCCATGATCCACAGGTCTCCGCCCGCGCCGGGTGAGTGGATGGCGTCGGACAGCGGGGTGTAGGCCGTCCAGCCGAAGTCCGCGGCCCCGCCCGGAACGACGAAACCGGCCATACCCATGGTGGCGCCGAACAAGAACAACCAGAACGAGAAGGCGTTGAGCCGCGGGAAGGCGACGTCGGGCGCGCCGATTTGCAGCGGCAGGACCAGGTTGGCGAAACCGAACACGATCGGCGTCGCGTAGAACAGCAGCATGATCGTGCCGTGCATGGTGAACAGCTGGTTGAACTGCTCGTTCGACAGGAACTGCAGACCCGGCGCGGCCAACTCGGTGCGCATCAACAGCGCCAGCAGCCCGCCGATGAAGAAGAAGATGAAGCAGGCGACGCAGTACATGATGCCGATCAGCTTGTGATCGGTGGTCGTGATCAGTTTGTAGATGAGGTTCCCTTTGGGACCGGTTCTGGCCGGATACGGGCGGACGGCCTCGAGTTCTCCCAAGGGGGGCGCTTCAGCTGTCAACAGCTCCTCCAAACATTCTCGGACCGGGGCCCAGAACCAATGGTTCGAATCTTAGCCTTCGATCAGGTCGGTGGCGGGCCTGGTCCTACAAACTGTCGTAATCGGCTCCGAAGTCGCCGGATGTTAGCGTCGGACGCGTGCAAATCGGCGGGAGGCGATCGATTCCGGGCGCCGCCGCAGCGGTGACGGTGGCCGCAGCACTGGTCGTGGCGTGCGGCGGTTGCGGGTCCGGATCCGGCTCCAAACCGTCGGCCCGATCGCTGGTCACGCCCACCACCCAGATCGCCGGGGCCGGGGTGCTGGGAAACGACCGCCAGCCCGACGAGTCGTGCGTGCGGGACGCGGCCGCGGCCGACCCGGGGCCGCCGACGCGGCAGGCCCACAATGCCGCCGGGGTCACCCCCGACGTCGCTACCGTTCCCGCCGAGGCGCAGCGCATCGTGGCGCTCTCGGGTGATCAGCTCGACGCCCTGTGCGCGCTCGGCCTGCAATCCCGCGTCGTGGCCGCCGCCCTGCCGGACGGCTCGCCGAGTCAGCCGTCCTATCTGGGCAAGGCGGTCCACGGCTTGCCCGGCGTCGGAACGCGCAGCAATCCCGACCTGAAAGCGATCGCGGCGGCCCACCCGGATTTGATCCTGGGCTCGCAGGGGTTGACGCCGAAGTTGTACCCGCAGCTGGCGGCGATCGCCCCGACGGTGTTCACCGCGGCCCCGGGCGCCGCCTGGCAGGACAACCTGCGCGGCGTCGGCGCGGCCACGGCCCGTGGCGGCGCGGTCGACGGACTGATCGGCGGCTTCACCCAGCGGGCCACGCAGATCGGCGCCAGCCACGACGCGGCCCACTTCCAGGCGTCAGTCGTGCAGCTGACCACCACCAGCATCCGGATCTACGGGTCGAACAACTTTCCGGCCAGCGTGCTCACCGCGGTCGGCGTGGACCGGCCGGCCGCGCAGCGGTTCACCGACAAGCCCTACATCGAGGTCGCCGCCACCGATGCCGACCTCGCGAAGGTGCCGAATCTGTCCGCCGCCGATGCCGACGTGATCTACGTGTCGTGCGCCACCCCCGCCGCCGCGGACCGCGCCGCCACTGTCCTGGACAGCGACTCGTGGCGCAAGCTGTCCGCCTATCACGACAACCGGGTTTACGTGGTCAACGATGAGATATGGCAGACCGGCGAGGGCGTGATCGCCGCCCGCGGCATCGTGGACGATCTTCGCTTGCTCAACGCCCCGATCAACTAATGAACCGGCCGATTGGCCTAAAAACCTTACCTTAGCTAAGCTTTTCTAGGACGCAACGAAATCGAAGAGGGATCTGCCATGAGCACTGTTTCGGCGTATGCCGCGACATCGGCGACCGCGCCGCTGACCAAGACCACCATCACCCGCCGCGACCCCGGTCCGCACGACGTAGCGATCGACATCAAGTTCGCCGGGATCTGCCACTCCGACATCCACACCGTCAAAGCCGAATGGGGCCAACCGAATTACCCGGTGGTCCCCGGCCACGAGATCGCCGGCGTGGTGTCCGAGGTCGGTTCGGAGGTCACCAAGTACAAGGTCGGCGACCACGTCGGCGTGGGCTGCATGGTCAACTCGTGTGGCGAGTGCAGTAGCTGCAAGGCCGGACTGGAGCAGTACTGCAAACCGGGCGCGACCTTCACCTACAACTCGATCGACAAGGACGGAACGTCCACGCAGGGCGGTTACAGCGAGGCGATCGTCGTCGACGAGAACTTCGTCGTGCGCATCCCCGACTCGCTGCCGCTGGACAAGGCGGCGCCCCTGCTGTGCGCGGGCATCACGCTGTTCTCGCCGCTGCGGCACTGGAACGCCGGGGCGGACACCCGCCTGGCGATCATCGGCCTGGGCGGCCTGGGGCACATGGGCGTCAAGCTGGGCGCCGCGATGGGCGCCGAGATAACGGTGCTGTCGCAGTCGCTGAAGAAGATGGAGGACGGGCTGCGCCTGGGCGCGAGCCACTACTACGCGACGGCCGACCCCGACACCTTCAAGAAGCTGCGCAGCAACTTCGACCTGATCCTCAACACGGTGTCGGCGAACCTGAAGCTCAACGACTACCTCGGCCTGCTCGACGTCGACGGGACGCTGGTCGAGCTCGGCATTCCCGAGCATCCGATGGAGGTCGGCGCGTTCCCGCTGGCGCTGGCGCGGCGCAGCCTGTCCGGCTCGAACATCGGCGGGATCGCCGAGACCCAGGAAATGCTGGATTTCTGCGCCGAGCACGACGTGACGCCCGAAATCGAGCTCATCGAGCCGGACTACGTCAACGAAGCTTACGAGCGCGTGCTCGCCAGCGACGTGCGCTACCGCTTCGTCATCGACATCTCACGCCTGTGAGGCGCCCTCGGCCACACTGCGCCCGCACGCGATCTCTTCAGCGGCCTCGCCATCTTCGTCACCGGGGATAACCTCGCTGACGTCGATGCCGGCCAGCGGCCATCCGGCGGCGGCCAGGGTGGCGGCGACGCGGCGGACGTTCTCCGGGCCGGGGTCGCGATGCGTCAGCTCGGAGATGGTCTCGGCGATCTCGTTGCCGTCGATCACGCCGTCGGTAATCGCGGGCGATCCTTTCGCGGTCAGGTTGCTCACGACCTCCTTGAGCTGATCGGCAGTCAGCGGCGTGCTGCGCAGCAGCGCCATCAGCGGCACCCGGTCGGGACCGGGCACGCCATCGGGGTAGCCGACTTGCAGCCAGCGGATTACCGACCGCAGGAAGTGGGGGTGATTGCGCGAAGAACCGGATGTGGTCACCCCATCAGTGTCATGGCTTCGCGGTCGCCCGCGCCACCGGGGCATCGCCCCGTCCCGACAATTCATGCCCCGTTCACCGCCCGTACCGTCGGCCGGCAGAATCCCCAGCCGCTGGTCAAAAACGGTTTTGGCGCTTTCTCGTTCGCCGCGCGGAGTACAGTCGAGCCATGACCCGACCCAGCCCGAAGCTTCCCAAGCCAATCGCTTACGTGCATCTCAATAACCCGGGCGATCTGAAACCGGTCCGGGCGTTGCAGCGCGGCTTGGCGGCGCGCCTACGGGACATGGGCCTGGCCGTGCAAACCGAGAGCCTGCGGGAAATGCGCGTCCAGATGGGCCTGGACATGCAGGTCGTGTACGTCAACGTCCGCATGCCGATCCGCGACGGGGTGACGCTGCGCTTACCTGTGATGGCGACGATCGCGCCGAGGTTTTACTCGCCCACCCAGGCCCAACACCTCGACGGTGTCGACGGCCACAACTGATCGACGACCGCCGGCGCGGGTTTCAGAAGTCCCAGTCCTCGTCCTCGGTGACGACGGCCTTGCCGATCACGTACGACGAGCCGGAGCCGGAGAAGAAGTCGTGGTTCTCGTCGGCGTTGGGTGAGAGCGCGGACAGGATCGCCGGGTTCACGTCGGTCTCGTCGCGGGGGAACAACGCCTCGTAGCCGAGGTTCATCAGCGCCTTGTTGGCGTTGTAGCGCAGGAACTTCTTCACGTCCTCGGTCAGCCCGACCTCGTCGTAGAGGTCCTGGGTGTACTCCACCTCGTTGTCGTACAGCTCGAAGAGCAGTTCGTAGGTGTAGTCCTTGAGCTCACCGCGCTTGACCTCGTCGACCAATGCCAGGCCACGCTGGAACTTGTAGCCGATGTAGTAGCCGTGCACGGCCTCGTCGCGGATGATCAGCCGGATCATGTCGGCGGTATTGGTCAGCTTGGCCCGGCTCGACCAGTACATCGGCAGATAAAACCCGGAGTAGAAGAGGAAACTCTCCAGCAGCGTGGAGGCCACCTTGCGCTTGAGCGGCTCGTCGCCCTTGTAGTACTGCATGACGATCTCGGCTTTGCGCTGCAGGTTGGGGTTCTCCTCCGACCAGCGGAACGCGTCGTCGATCTCGGCGGTCGAGCACAACGTCGAGAAGATGTTGCTGTAGCTGCGGGCGTGCACCGACTCCATGAACGCGATGTTCGTGTACACCGCTTCCTCGTGCGGCGTCAGCGCGTCCGGGATCAGGCTGACGGCCCCGACCGTGCCCTGGATGGTGTCCAGCAGCGTCAGGCCAGTGAACACCCGCATGGTCATCTGCTTTTCGTGAGCCGTCAGCGTGCCCCAGGACGGGATGTCGTTGGACACCGGCACCTTCTCGGGCAGCCAGAAATTGCCGGTCAGCCGATCCCAGACCTCGGCGTCTTTTTCGTCCTGCAGCCGGTTCCAGTTGATCGCCGAGACGCGGTCAATCAGCTTCAATTTTTCGCTCACCAGAACCCCACTTCACCAGACCGTTTGCCTGCGGTACTCAGGCTTCAAACACTACCCCTGGGGTGCGACAACCCGCGGCAACACAAGACGTTGTGCTTGCGTGTCGCGAACTTCGCTTCACCGAGCGTGTACTCATTGCGAAAAACGGACCGAAATCTCGCAGTGAGTGCACGTTCGGCGCGGAGGCAGCGCGGCTTAGTCCAGTCCCACCTTGCGCAACGTGTGGGTGAGCCCATCCTCCAGTGCGCTCAGCGCCATGTCGGTCAGCCGGCCCAGGTCGTCGATGTCGTGCTCGTCTTTGGCCATCCACGCCTCCAGCGCGACGAACACCGCGGTCGCCAGGCTGTGCGCCGCGATGTCGGCGATCATGGCCCCGTCGGCGGTCGGCGCCGATCGTTCGTGGATGAAGCGCGCGATCTCGTCGGCGACCTGATCGCGCATCCGTCGAATGTGCGTGGTGATGATGTCCTGATCCAGGTCGCGAGATCGGATGGTGGCGGCCTCACGGACCATCGCGAAGTCAAAAGGGAAGGCGTCCACGGCTTTTCGCACCGACGCCGTGATGGGCTCGCCGTGCGGGCGCAGCGCCAACGCGCGGGCGAACCATTCGAAGCCGATGTCGTAGTCGGCGAATATCACCGCGTGCTTGGACGGGAAGTGCCGATAGAAGGTCCGCTCGGTCACCCCGACGTCGCCGGCGATGTCGGCGACGCTGGTTTGGTGCACGCCGTCGGCGACGAAACGCTTCATCGCCGCGTGCAGCAACGCCTGACGCGTGCGCTGCCTACGCGATTCCACGTCTGCCAGCATGCCACAAAATGTCACCATTGACGCAAATATGTCATATGTGACATTGTGCGTTTCAGACGCGCTCACACTCGAGGAGTCACCATGGCGGACTACGACGCGATCGTCATCGGGGCCGGTCACAACGGTCTGGTTGCGGCGAACGTGCTGGCTAAGGGCGGCGCGAAAGTGCTTGTGCTGGAACGGGCGCACTTCCTCGGCGGGATGGCCGCGACCCGGGAACTCTTCGACGGCTACAAGCACAGCGTCGGCGCGTGGGCGGTGCTGATCTGGCGCCAGGAGATGACCGAGCGCCTGGAGCTGACCAAGTGGGGCTTCGAGCTGATGGACCAATGGACGTCCACGTGCACCTTCGGCGATCCCGCGGACACCCCGTTCGTGATGTACAACGACCTCGAACGAATGGCCCGCCACCTGCTCGACGATCATGGCGCCGACACAGCGGCGGCGCTGGGCGGCTTGTTCGCCCACATCGGCCGATTCGCACCGTATTTCGTCGATTCGGCTTTCGGTCCCCCGCTGGACATCATCGAGGTGATCGCCGCCCAGCCCACGCCCGAGGACCGCCACGACTTCGCCCAGATGTGGTACGGCAGCACGATGGACACGGTCCGCCGCTTCCTGGCGCCGGACCAGGCCCGTTGCATCCAGGGCTCGCTGGCGGCGATGTCCATCGATGCGTTCGACGGCGGCCCCTGGACCCCGGGCTCGAACGCGTCGACGCTGTATCACTACCTGATCGGCGGCGGCAACGTCGAATACATCATGCCGCGCGGCGGCATCGGCTCACTCAGCGCGGCGCTATGCCGGCGCGCCGAATCGCTGGGCGCCGAGGTACAGCTCAAACAGCACGTCAGGCAGATCCTGGTCACCGACGGGCGGGCCACCGGTGTCGAATTGCGCGACGGCACAACGATTTCGGCCGACGTCGTGCTCTCCTCGCTCGACCCGTACACCACCTTCGTGAATCTCGCCGGCGCGCAACATTTTCCGCCCGACTACATCCGGAAGATCAAGGAAATCAACTTCAATCTCGGATACATCCAGGCGCACCTGACCATCGATCAGGCGCCCCAGTGGATCGAGCGGTTGCAGCCGTTCATGCACGACAACGGACAATGGTGTCCCACCGTCGCGTACGCGCCGTCACCGGAATACATCAGCGACGCCTGGGAGCAGTACCGCAAGGGCCAGCTTCCCGACGCCCCGCCCACCTACCTGTACATCCCCAGCATGGTCGACTCGTCGCTGGCGCCCGAAGGCAAGCACAGCGCAACGATCTTCACGCCCTACTTCCCGACCGGGCTCGACGCCGACGAAAACCGAAGCTGGAAAGAGCAATACGCCGACACCTGCGTGAGAATCTTCGACACGTTCGCGCCCGGGTTCGCCGACTCCGTCACCAACCGGGTCGTGTTCTCCAACCGCTACTTCGGCAGCACCTTCAGCGCGCACGCCGGCGACTACTCGCATGGCCTGCTGCAGCCCAACCAGCTGTGGACCGGCCGCGTCGTCGAGGGAGCCGACAAGTTCGCCGCGCCGCTCGACGGGCTCTTCCTCTGCGGCCAGTGCACCCACCCCGGTCCGGGTGTGACCGGCATCCCGGGATGGAACGGCGCCGAAGCGGCGCTCAAGCGTCTCGACGCCCGCATCGGCCAGGCCTAGGCAAAGCCCGACCCGTAGATGTACCATTTGGTACATGTTTAACGAGGACAGCATCGAGATCGACGCACCGCCGCAATTGGTATGGGAGGTCTTCAGCGACGTCGAGCACTGGCCCGACTGGACGGCATCAGTGACGTCGCTGGTCGGGCAGGACGGACCAGCGCTCGCCGTCGGCAGGCGGTTCGCGATCAAGCAGCCCGGCATGCAGAAGCTGGTCTGGCAGGTCACCGAGGTCGACCCGGGCTCGTCGTGGACCTGGGTGCAGCGCTCCCCCGGCTCGCTGGTGACCGCTCGCCACTACGTCGACGCCCAACCCGGCGGCCGCACGCTGGTGCGCCAGCAGCTCGACCAACGGGGTCCACTCGGTGCGCTCGTCGGGCGGCTGATGGTCAAGAAGACCAAGCGCTTCCTGCAACTCGAGGCCCAAGGTCTCAAGGCCCGGTCTGAACAGCTCAGCCGCGCCGATGGCCCGCACTCCTGATTCCCACCGGCGCCGCCAGCTCCTCGATGCGCTGATCGAGGAATTCGCCGCGAACGGCATCGGCGACCGGTCGCTGCGCGACGTGGCCGCCGCGGTCGGCACCAGCCATCGAATGCTGTTGCACCACTTCGGGTCTCGCGAGGATCTGCTGGTGGCGGTCGTCGAGGAGGTCGAGCGCCGGCAGATGGCTCTCGTCCCCGGGCTGCCTGTGAATCCGGCCGAAGGCTTCGCCGCGATGTGGGCCGACCTCCGCCGCCCCGAATTGCGCCAGCTGGAGCGGCTCTTCTTCGAGTGCTACTCGCGGGCGGCCCAAGGCGAAAAGCCGTTCACGCGCATGATTCCCGGCGCCGTCGACGACTGGCTGCGTGAGGTCGAGGCTTCCGCCGACGTTCCCTACGACGGCGCGATGGCGAGGCTCGGGCTCGCGGTCACTCGTGGCCTGCTGCTGGATCTGGTCGCCACGAACGACGACGCCGCGGTGGATGCGGCTGCGAAAGCCTTCTCAGAGCTACTAGGCCGCGATTAACGAGTGCTTCAGCCGGTGGTGTGGACGATCAGCACGTCGGTCTTGGACCTGCGGGAGACTTCCGATGGGACTGATCCCAGCAGCCGCCCGGCGACGCTGCTGAGCCCGACGTTGCCGACGACCAGCAGGTCGGCATCGACGTCCTCGGCGAGCTGCACGAGCGCGTTGATGGGGGCGCCGACGATCGACTTCTCCTCCACGTTCCGGGCCCCGGCTTGATGCGCGCGCTCCCTGGCGTTCTGCAGGATCGCGTAGTAGGGGGCCTCGCCCACCGTCCGGTAGTCCTGGCCGTGGTCGCTCCCGGGCGGGATGGCGTAGCGGCCCTTTTCTTCCGGGACGGGCAGATGGGCCGTCGCAACGATCAATTTCGCGCCGTTGTCCGCAGCGATCGCGGCCGCGCGCTCCACCGCTCGCAGCGACGAGTCCGAGCCATCGGTGCCAACCACGACGGTCTGATAGGCGCTCATAAGCCTCCTAGCGTAAAGCGCGGTTCCCCTACTAGGAAGCCTGAACTCGGCTTCTGCCTACCTTGCCCACGCCGAAGAACTGGTATTCCTCCGGTTTGACCGAACGGGTCGCCATCCAGTACTGCCACGTGTAGCCACCCCAGAGCACGGTGTTCTTGCCGTGCTCGTCGAGGTACCAGCTGCTGCACCCGCCGGTGTTCCAGACCGAGTCGGCGAGCTTGCGCTGCAGCTCGTCGTTGAAGCGGTCCTGCGCTTCGCGGGTCGGAGCCAGCGCCTGCGCGCCCATCTTGTCGCATTTTGCGATCGCGTCGGCGACGTAGCGGATCTGCGATTCGATCATGAACACCACGGAGTTGTGGCCCAGCCCCGTATTCGGTCCCAGCAGGAAGAACAGGTTGGGCACGTCAGCGACGGTGATGCCGCGATGCGCACCGATGCCCTCGCGGTTCCACCGATCGACCAAGTCTTCGCCGTGCTGCCCCTTGATCTGGACGTAGGTGTAGGAGTCGGTGACGTGGAAGCCGGTGGCGTACACGATCACGTCGGCCCGGTGTTCGGTGCCGTCCGCGGTGACGATCCCATCGCGCGTGATGCGGGTGATGCCGTCGGTGATCAGTTTGGTCTTCGGGTCCGCGACGGCGCCATAGTAGGTGGAGGAGTTCAGGATTCGCTTGCAACCGATGCGGTACTTAGGCGTTAGCTTGCGGCGCAGCTCACGATCTTTCACCGAGCGCCAAATGTTCCACTTGCAATACGCCTCAATGAATCTCAGCGCATTGGGGCGCTTGGTCATGCCGAAGGCCAGCGCCTCCTGCCCCCAGTAGATCGCCAGGCGCACCAGCGGACGAAGCCCGGGGACGTTTTCCATCGCCGTGCGCAGCGCCGACGGAATCTCGGGGTTGGAGCGCGGCACCACCCACGGCGGGGTGCGTTGGTAAAGCTGAAGCTCGGCGACCTGCCCGACGATCTCGGGCACGATCTGGATGGCGCTGGCTCCGGTCCCGATGATCGCCACCCGCTTGCCGGTCAGGTCGACGCTGTGATCCCACTCGGCGGAATGGAAAGCGGGACCGGCGAATTCGTCGCGACCCTCGATGTCGGGGAACGACGGGATGTGCAACGCGCCGGCCCCCGAGACCAGGAACTGGGCGACGTATTCGCGCCCGTCGACGGTGAACACGTGCCAGCGATACTCGTCGTCGTCCCAATAGGCGCGATCGACCAGCGAGTTGAATTCGATGAAGCGGCGCAGGCCGTACTTCAGGGTGACTCCCTTGAGGTAGTCCCAGATCTCGGGCTGATACGAGAACGGGTTCTTCCAGTCCGGCTTGGGCTCGAAGGAGAACGAGTACAGGTGCGAGGGGATGTCGCACGCGCAGCCGGGATAGCTGTTGTCGCGCCAGGTGCCGCCGACGTCGTCGGCCTTCTCCAGGATGACGAAGTCCACGCTCTGCTGCTGCAGCGCGATGGCCATGCCCAACCCGGAGAACCCGGTCCCGATGATGACGACGCGGGTATGGACGGGCGGTTGGTCGGACTGCGGCCGCGGATCGGCTTCGGTTACGACATCGGTCATGGTGGATCGGGCTTCCTTCAGCTGACGCAATACCCAGTACCCAGGGTATCGGATAAGGCGAGTGTTATCGACGGCCGTGGCGATGTCAACGTCGCGGCCGCTCAGCTGGCGGCCGGGTTGCTGGGCACGACGCTGTGGATCGGCTGGTCGGGGTCCATCGTGATGCCCAGCGCCTCGGCGGTGCCGACGATGACCCCCATCATGATGGTGGTCAGATGGGCCACGAATTGTTCGCGCGGCATGCGTCGCGGGCTGTCGGGGTCGGGGCCCAACCACCACTCGGTGGCCGAGGCGGCCGATCCGAAGGCGGCGTGTCCGGCGAGTTCGATCGCCGCGTGGTCGAGCTCCATCTCGCGAAGCTCGTTGTCGAACATGTCGGCCATGGCCAGAGTGATGCCCCGGCCCTCGTCGAGGATCTTTGGGCTCGCGGCGGAACGGCCCTGGATGAAGACCCGCAGGACGTTCGGGTGTTTGTCGACGAGGTTGACGTACTCCTCGACGCTGCGCTGGATCACGTCGCGGGCCGAATCGGTTTTCAGGTCGATCGACGGGAATATGGCCGCCCACAGCATGTCGCGCAGACGCTGCCCGATCGCCTCGAACAGGTCGGACTTGTCGTGGAAGTGCCGGTAGATCTTCGGCTTGGCGGTGCCGGCCTCCTCGGCGATTTCCCGCACGCTGAGCTCGGGCCCCAAGCGGTCGATGGCGCGGAAGGCGGCGTCGACGATCTCGCCGCGCACCTTCTTGCGGTGCTCGCGCCAGCGTTCGCTGCGCGCGTCGACCTTGCGCCCGGGCTTCACGCTCGGGTGCGGTGGTCGCGGAATTCTCACCACGTCATGCACCATACCGCGTCGGAGCCGCTGACCTGGGCAGACCCGGCTACAGCATGCAGGAGACGCAGCCCTCGACCTCGGTGCCTTCCAGCGCCAGCTGGCGCAGCCGGATGTAGTAGAGCGTCTTGATTCCCTTGCGCCAGGCGTAGATCTGCGCCTTGTTCACGTCGCGGGTGGTGGCGGTGTCCTTGAAGAACAGCGTCAGCGACAGCCCCTGGTCCACGTGTTGGGTTGCCGCGGCGTAGGTGTCGATGATCTTCTCGTAGCCGATCTCGTAGGCGTCCTGGTAGTACTCCAGGTTGTCGTTGGTCATGTAGGGCGCCGGGTAGTAGACCCGCCCGATCTTGCCCTCCTTGCGGATTTCGACCTTCGACACGATCGGGTGGATCGACGACGTCGAGTGGTTGATGTAGGAGATCGACCCGGTCGGCGGGACCGCCTGCAGGTTCTGGTTGTAGATGCCGTGCGCCTGAACCGATTCCTTCAGGCGCTTCCAATCGTCCTGCGTGGGAATGCGGATCTCGGCATCGGCGAACAGCTGACGCACCTTGTCGGTCGCCGGCTCCCACACCTGCTCGGTGTACTTGTCGAAGAACTCGCCCGACGCGTACTTGGACCGCTCGAAACCCTTGAAGTGCGTGCCGCGTTCGATCGCGATGCGGTTGGAGGCCCGCAGCGCGTGATACAGCACCGTGTAGAAGTAGATGTTGGTGAAGTCGACACCTTCCTCGGAACCGTAGAAGATGCCCTCGCGGGCCAGGTAGCCGTGCAGGTTCATCTGCCCGAGCCCGATCGCGTGAGAATCGTTGTTGCCCTGCTCGATCGAGGGCACCGAGGTGATATGCGTCTGGTCGCTGACCGCGGTCAGCGCGCGGATCGCGACCTCGATCGACTGGGCGAAGTCCGGCGAGTCCATCGTCTTCGCGATGTTCAGCGATCCCAGGTTGCACGAAATGTCTTTGCCCACTTTGGCATACGACAAGTCATCGTTGAACACCGACGGCGTCGACACCTGCAGGATCTCCGAGCACAGGTTGGAGTGGGTGATCTTGCCCTCGATGGGATTGGCCCGGTTCACCGTGTCCTCGAACATGATGTACGGGTAGCCCGACTCGAACTGCAGCTCGGCCAGCGTCTGGAAGAACTCCCGCGCCTTGATCTTGGTCTTGCGGATGCGCGCGTCGTCGACCATCTCGTAGTACTTCTCGGTCACCGAGATGTCGGCGAACGGCACGCCGTAGACGCGCTCCACGTCGTATGGCGAGAACAGGTACATGTCCTCGTTCTTCTTGGCCAGCTCGAAGGTGATGTCGGGGATCACCACGCCGAGGCTCAGCGTCTTGATGCGGATCTTCTCGTCGGCGTTCTCCCGCTTGGTGTCCAGGAAGCGATAGATGTCGGGGTGATGCGCCTGCAGATACACCGCGCCGGCGCCCTGGCGCGCCCCCAGCTGATTGGCGTAGGAGAAGGAGTCCTCGAGCAGCTTCATGATCGGGATGACGCCCGAGGACTGGTTCTCGATGTTCTTGATCGGCGCGCCGTGCTCGCGAATGTTGGAGAGCAGCAAGGCAACTCCCCCACCGCGCTTGGACAGCTGCAGGGCGGAGTTGATCGATCGCCCGATCGACTCCATGTTGTCCTCGATGCGCAAAAGGAAGCACGAAACCGGTTCGCCGCGCTGCTTCTTGCCCGAGTTCAAGAACGTCGGGGTGGCCGGCTGGAACCGGCCGTCGATGATCTCGTCGACCAGCTTCTCGGCCAGTCCGGTGTCGCCGGCCGCCAGCGTCAGCGCGACCATGACCACGCGGTCCTCGAAGCGCTCCAGGTAGCGCTTGCCGTCGAACGTCTTCAGCGTGTAGGAGGTGTAGTACTTGAACGCGCCCAGAAACGTCGGGAAGCGGAACTTCTTGGCGTAGGCGCGGTCCAGCAGCTCCTTGACGAAGTTGCGCGAGTACTGGTCGAGAACCTCACGCTCGTAATAGTTTTCGCGAATCAGGTAGTCGAGCTTCTCGTCCTGATTGTGGAAGAAGACCGTGTTCTGGTTGACGTGCTCCAGGAAGTACTGGCGCGCCGCCAGCACGTCCTTGTCGAACTGAATCCTGCCGTCCTTGTCGTACAGGTTCAGCATCGCGTTCAGAGCGTGGTAGTCCGTCTCCTCGGGCGACACGTGCGTGCCGGCGGCTACAGGCTCTGCAGTGACGGTTGGTGGCACGTCTGTTCCTTCCAAAAGTCGGCGAGACCGGCCCGGACGGCATCCACGTCGTCCGGGGTTCCCATCAGTTCGAAGCGGTAGAGGTACGGAACGCCGCACTTGCGGGAGACCACTTCACCCGCGTAGGCGAATTCCGCACCGAAGTTGTTGTTGCCCGCCGCGATGACGCCGCGGATCAACGACCTGTTGTGCTCGTTGTTCAAAAAGGCGATGACCTGTTTCGGGACGTAGCCACCGTCGTTGATGTCTGGCGTGGCCCGGCCGCCGCCGTACGTCGGCAGTATCAGCACGTACGGCTGATCGACCTCGATCCGGCCATGCAGCGGGATTCGGGTGGCGGGAACACCCAGCTTCTGCACGAAGCGATGGGTGTTCTCCGACACCGACGAAAAATAGACCAGGTTGCGCTGCGTGGTGTCCATGGCACCGCAACCTCCTTACTTGCTCATCTACTGCACTAGGCGCTCAGCGCGGCTCCAGCAAGCGCCTTGATGCGATCGGGCCGGAAGCCGGACCAGTGGTCGTTGCCGGCCACCACCACGGGGGCTTGCAGGTAGCCCAGCGCCATCACGTAGTCGCGGGACTCGGAGTCCAGGGTGATGTCGACCTTGTCGTAGGCGATGCCCTGTTTGTCCAGAGCCTTGAAGGTGGCGCTGCACTGCACGCATGCCGGCTTGGTGTACACGGTGACGCTCATGGATGCCGCTCCTTTGCGGAAGGGAACTTATAACGGACTGGCAACTGCTGGGGGTACTACGTCTGTGCTATGTTCAGCGGCCCGTCAAGGCCCCAGATTCCCGTTTTGCGGAGGTCAGACCGAACGGCCTGGCGGTACCGATTCCGGGAGGTGCCCCATGCCCGGCCAGCTTGGGGATCCTGGGATCTGCCGGTGCTCGAAACACTACACCTAGTGGCCGACAAGTTGTCGAGATACAAGATGTTCGGAATAACAATTTTGAAATTCCCTGGTCGTAAGGCTTGCGACCGCCACGCGCTCGGCGTGTCGCAGATCACATATCGCCCCGCGGATGCCCATGCGGACCGGTATATCACCGGCCACCGACATTGCGTGTTTTGAGCCGGTTCGGACGGCGCGTTCGCCCCGCGCTAGCAAAGCCGCCAGCGGCAACTGGCGGCTTTGGCTATTCGGTTGTCGAAACGGTGCTGGTCGCCGCGGGGCGGCTTGTCGGCTTTCCCCAAATTCAAGCCAAATCAACCGACTTCCGCGGCGAGCTTGCCCACGACGTCGCGCACATTCGCCGACAGCTCGGCGTGCTCCGCGGGAGCCCTGCCTTCCAACGTTTTGAACGGCACCGACAGCTTGATCGACTCGACCACCGACGCGCCGGCAATCCCGAACGACTTGCGGGTCTCGTCGTGCGCCCATACCCCGCCGTACTGGCCGAACGACCCCCCGATCACCGCCAGCGGCTTGCCCTTCAGCGCGCCGTTTCCGAACGGTCGCGAGAGCCAGTCGATCGCGTTCTTGACGACGGCCGGGATGCTGCCGTTGTACTCGGGGGTGACCACCAAAGCGGCGTCCGCGTCGGCCGCCGCCCCGCGCAGCGCCTCCACCGCAGCCAGCGCCGGGGCATCGGGCGTCATCGCGTCGTCGATCTCCTCGTTGTAGAACGGCACCTGTGCAAGCCCTTCGAACAGCGTGACACTGACGCCGTCGGGAGCGACCGCCGCCGCCAGCTCGGCAATCTGACGGTTGATCGACGCCGCTCGCAGGCTGCCCACCAACGCCAAGACTTTGATGTCGGACTTGTTCTCTGGCACTGTTCGGTTCCCTTCGGTTCTTGGTGTACATCTTTGCACCACCAAACCGGACCCTGGTCCGTTTTATTCCGAACGCGTTAAAGTGCAGGTATGAGCGATGGGTTGCGCGAGTTGCCGGTGTCCGCTCCCCAACAGCTCCCCCAGGAGCGAGGTGACGCGGCGCGCAATCGCGCGCTCCTGCTGGACGCCGCGCGCAACCTGGTCAAGCTGCGCGGCGCGGACGCCGTCACCATGGACGATGTCGCTGCGGCCGCCGGGGTCGGCAAGGGCACCGTCTTCCGCCGATTCGGCAACCGGGCCGGCCTGATGATGGTGCTGCTCGACGACGACGAGCGGGCGAGTCAGCAGGCATTCCTGTTCGGGCCGCCACCGCTGGGTCCCGACGCGCCCCCGATGGATCGGCTGGTGGCCTTCGGCCGGGAGCGCATGCGATTCGTCCACGCCCACCACGAGCTGCTGTCGGAAGCCCACCGCGATCCGCAGACCCGCAACAGCGCGCCCGTCTTGGTACACCGCACCCACGTCCGGGTGCTGCTCCAGGCGGCGCACACCACCGGCGACCTCGACGCTCAGGCCGACGCCCTGCTCGCACTGCTCAATGTGAACTACGTCGAGCACCAACTCAAGGACGGCGGCCACACCCTCGAGACGTTGGGCGACGCGTGGGAAAGCCTGGCGCGCAAGCTGTGCGGGCGGTGACCAACTGGGTCCTGCACGTGGACCTCGACCAGTTTCTGGCGTCGGTGGAACTGCGGCGTCACCCCGAACTGGCCGGGCTGCCGGTGATCGTCGGCGGCAGCGGCGATCCCACCGAACCGCGCAAGGTCGTCACCTGCGCCTCGTACGAGGCGCGTGAGTTCGGTGTGCACGCGGGCATGCCGTTACGTACCGCCGCTCGCCGCTGCCCGGACGCCACGTTCCTCCCGTCGGATCCCGCCGCCTACGACGCGGCGTCCGACGAGGTGATGGGATTACTGCGCGACCTGGGGCACCCCGTCGAGGTGTGGGGCTGGGACGAGGCCTACGTCGGTTTCGCCGGCGAGCACCCCATCGAAATCGCCGAAAAGATCCAGACCGTCATCTCCTCCGAGACCGGGCTGTCCTGCTCGGTGGGCATCAGCGACAACAAACAGCGGGCCAAGGTCGCCACCGGCTTCGCGAAACCGGCCGGCGTCTTCGTCCTCACCGACGCGAACTGGATGAATGTGATGGCCGACCGGCCCGTCGACGCCTTGTGGGGCGTCGGCCCCAAGACTGCGAAAAAGCTTGCGGCCCTGGGGATAACGACGGTTCGCGAACTCGCCCACGGCGACGCCGAGCTGCTGACGTCCACCTTCGGCCCGCGCACCGGCCTCTGGCTGTTGCTGCTCGCCAAGGGTGGCGGCGACGCGGAAGTCAGCGCGGAGCCGTGGGTTCCGCGCTCCCGAAGCCACGTTGTGACGTTTCCGCGCGATCTCACCGATCGCGCCGAAATGGATTCGGCGGTAACGGCATTGGCCCGCCAAGCGCTCGACGATGTCGTGGCGGGCGGGCGGATCGTCACCCGGGTCGCGGTCACCGTGCGCACCGCGACGTTCTACACCCGCACCAAGATCCGCAAGCTGGCCGCGCCCACCACCGATGCCGACGTCATCGTCGCGGCCGCGCTGCGCGTCCTGGACCTCTTCGAACTCGACCGGCCGGTCCGGCTACTCGGGGTGCGACTCGAGTTGGTCATGCCGGCGTGACGGCACCGGGGCGGGCCGTAGCGCGCGCGTGAAGATGACGTTGACCCGGCGCATCGCCACGCTGTAGGGCCACCACGCCAGCCGCTTGAACGCGTACAGCGCCCGGATGTCCTGCGAGGTGTAGATGAGGTACCGATTCTTTGCGACCCCGGACAGGATCTTGTCGGCCGCCCTCTCCGGCGAGACGGCGTGACCGCTGAAGCGGTCTATCCACCGGCGGACGTTGGGGTCCTCGCGATCGACCCCGGCGATCTCGACGGTGTTGACCAACGGGGTCTTCACCGCGCCGGGCACCACGAGCGACACCCCGATGCGGTGCCGGGCCAGGTCGAAGCGCAGCACTTCGGAAACGCCGCGCAGTCCGTACTTGCTGGCGCTGTAGGCGGCGTGCCAGGGCAGCGCGACCAGCCCGGCCGCCGACGACACGTTGACCAAGTGCCCACCCCGCCGGGCCGCCACCATTCGGGGGACGAACGTCTCGATGACGTGGATCGGACCCATCAGGTTGATCGCCACCATCTTGCTCCACTGCTCGTGGGTCAGCCGGTCGACGGTTCCCCAGGCCGACACCCCGGCAATGTTCATGACCACGTCCATGCTGGGTTGCTTGGCATGAATGGCGGCGGCGAACGCCGCCACGTCGTCATAGTCGGCGATATCCAGAGCCTGGTACTCCGGCACGCTCGCGCCCGCCGCGCGGGCGTCGGCGGCCGTCAGCTCAAGGCCTTCGGGATTGCGGTCGGTCAGATACAGTTCGGCTCCCTGCGCGGCCAGCCGTAACGCGGTGGCGCGGCCGATGCCGCTCGCCGCACCGGTGACCAGACACCGCTTCCCCGCGAAATATCCCTTCTGCGCCATGGCCGTGACGATACCGCCGGTGACGCCTTAGCTCTGACCGCCGCCCCACAGCGAATTGAGCCACAACTGCTCGAGCACCCGCACGCCGCGCTCCACGTCACGGTCGGCACCGAGGAAGGTGACGTCGCCCGACAGCATCATCGCCGTGGTCGCGCCGAGCATGCGGACGAGAGCCGGTACATCGTCACTGATCGGATGCGCTGTGCCGGCGGCGATTTCGTCGTCGACGATGCTGACAATCTGGTCGATCACGACGTCGATCTGGCCGTCCAGGATTTCCCGGATCTTCGCGTCCGTGTTCCGCGCGTCGTTGCACGCGGTCATGATCGGGTCGTTGTGGGCGAACACCGTGGCGGCGCTGCCGACCATCCGCCGCGCAAACGCCGCCGGCGTCTCGCCGGGCGCGCGCGGCGCGAAGTACTGCGTGAGCTCCTCGAGTTCGTGCGTTGCCTCGGCCAGGATCACGGCAAGCACGTCGTACTTGGAGTCGAAGTAGAAGTAAAAGCCCGACCGTGCGATCCGGGCCCGCTCGCTGATGGTGGCGACGGACAGGTCCGCGAACGAACCCTCTTGCAGCAGCTGCCGCACCGCGCTGATGATCGCCTCCCGCTGAAGGTCGCCGCGGCTACGCCGGGCGGTGGGCGTCGGGTCGGCTGCCATGGTCTGACCTTGTCATCCCGTCCAGAAAAGACCAAAACTTGACAGGCGTCAAGTTCGGACTTCAGGATGGGCTGAAGTGCTAGCGCGCACGTGTCCCGGGATCGCAAAGGAGCGTCCATGGCCGCCACCATCAGCACCCCGCACTACCTGCTCGACCAGGCGCGGCGCCGATTTACCCCGTCGATCAACAACTTTCCCGGCATGGGACTGGTCGAACGAAGGCTGCTGAACACCCAATTCCCGGAGCACAAGCTCGCCGATCCGCCGCCCGGCAGCGGGCTCAAGCCGGTCCTGGGTGACGCGGGACTGCCGGTCATCGGGCACATCATCGAGATGCTGCGCGGCGGGCCGGACTATCTGATGTTCCTCTACCAGACCAAGGGGCCGGTCGTGTTCGGGGACTCGCCCGTCCTGCCGGGGGTCGCGGCGCTGGGCCCGGACGCCGCGCAGGTCATCTACTCCAACCGCAACAAGGACTACTCGCAGCAGGGCTGGGTCCCGGTGATCGGGCCGTTCTTCCACCGCGGGCTGATGCTGCTCGACTTCGACGAGCACATGTTCCACCGCCGGATCATGCAGGAGGCGTTCGTCCGCTCCCGGCTGGTCAGCTACGTCGAGCAGATGGACAAGGTCGTGTCGCAGGTGGTCGCCGACGACTGGGTGATCAACGACGCGCGCTTCCTGCTTTACCCGGCGATGAAGGAGCTGACCCTCGACATCGCGTCGATGGTGTTCATGGGCCACGAGCCCGGCACCGACCACGAGTTGGTCACCAAGATCAACAGGGCGTTCACCGTCACCACCCGCGCGGGCAACGCGATCATCCGCACCAGCGTGCCGCCGTTCACCTGGTGGCGCGGCCTCAAAGCGCGCGAGCTGCTGGAGAACTACTTCCGCGAACGGGTCAAGGAACAACGCGGAAAGAACGGCACCGATCTGCTGTCGGTGTTGTGCGAGTCCGAGGACGAGGACGGCAACAAGTTCTCCGACGAGGACATCGTCAACCACATGATCTTCTTGATGATGGCCGCCCACGACACGTCGACATCGACCGCGACGACGATGGTTTATCACCTGGCGGCCAATCCGGAATGGCAGCAGCGCTGCCGCGACGAATCCGACCGCCTAGGCGACGGCCCGCTCGACATCGAGTCGCTGGAGAAGCTGGAGTCACTCGACCTGGTGATGGACGAGTCGATTCGGATCGTGACCCCGGTGCAGTGGGCGATGCGGCAGACGGTGCGCGACACCGACCTGCTTGGCTACTACATTCCCAAGGGCACCAACGTCATTGCGTACCCCGGGATGAATCATCGCCTGCCGGAACTCTGGACGGATCCGTTGAAGTTCGACCCGGAGCGGTTCTGCGAGCCGCGCAGCGAGCACAAGCGTCACCGCTACGCGTTCACGCCATTCGGTGGCGGTGCGCACAAGTGCATCGGGATGACCTTCGGGCGGTTGGAGGTCAAGACGATCCTGCACCGGCTGCTGCGCCGCTACCGACTGGAACTGCCCCGGCCCGGCTACCAGCCGAGCTGGGACTACGGCGGCATGCCGATTCCGAAGGACGGCATGCCGATCGTGCTGCGCCCGCTCTGACGCGGCCGGCCTAGGCGGCTGCGAGCAGCCGGTTGGCGCAGGCGATGACCGCGCGCAGCGCCGACTGCGTCGGATCCTCCGACCAGCCCATCGCCCACTCGGAGCGGATCCCGTTGCTGCCGCAGATGAAGGTGGCGGTGAATTCGCCCGATCGCAGCTGATGGAACCTCAGTGTCTCGACGGTGATGCCGCGCTCGTGCAGCATCTCGGTGAGTGCGGCGATCGGTCCGGTGGCAGAGGCGGTGGAGACGCTGATGCGGTCGCCGACGGCGATCATCGCCCGAAAGTTGCGGGCTTGCGGACCCAGTCGCGCCGCGGGCCGATCGGCGTCCGTGCACGCCCAGTGCCCGAGTCGCAGCGGGCCGGCCGTGGGGCCGTAGGTCGCGACGAAGTTCTCCCACGTCATCGCCTCGGCTCGCTCCCGCAGACCGCGCGGCAACGTGGGAAGAGGCTGCGAAACTGGCTTCGAAAGGGGCATGGTGTCGGGCTTCTCTGATCAGCAGGAGCGACCGACGACGTAGCTTCCGACCCACAGCGGGGGGTCGGTCTGGATCAGACCCCGCTGCGGGTACTGGCTACTACGGCACGCTTGAGAAGACGCACGAGCGCCGAGGCTAGCCGTCGGCGGCGGGCAACGCAACTGCCTTTACGGCGGTTTCACTACGAACGCCCGCAGCGAAACGAAATGCCAAGTCGCCCAATGCTAGACAGGTACCTTCGCCCCAACCGGCGCGACGACCGCTCTTCGGCGTGCTTTTCGCCCGAAAAACTTACTTGTGCGTCAAAAAAGGCATAGCATCTGCTTGGTGGTTCTAGGCGCGATCGTGGTCACTACAGGCACGTGAAAGGCAAGCCAATGAATGCGAAGCGCAAAAAGGTTCTGAAAGCCGTGGCACTGGGCGCGGGACTTGTCGGGCTATTGCTGCTACCGACGGGATGTCTGATGACGTCGTCGCCGGTCGAGATTCCCGCGGGATCTCTGGGAGCGCCGGTCACGGTCGTGGCGCCGCCGCCCACGGTGGAGTAAAAGGTTCAACAGGGCACCCACGCGGGCACGTCGTCGTCGGGCTTTTCGGCCGGCACAACGACGGCGGTCACCGCAGTTTGAGTACGAACGCCCCCAGCGAGACCGCCGCCAGCACCGCGGAAAACGCCACATTGAGACGCGTCGGCAGGGCGGTGCTCGCGGCGTCCGCGCGCAGCAATTCCAGACCGAGCCGGCCAGTCCCGTACGCCGCGGCCGAACCCAGAAATAACAATCCGGGACGTGCGGACGGCTCGTACAACCACACTCCCACACCCAAAATCGTTGCCGACCAACCCGCTTCGAAGAGCTGTGTCGGGTACCGGCGCTTCCATTCGCCGCGCTCGTCGGGCAGCCATAACCCGAAGGGCCCCTGCGTTTCTCGTCCAGAGCAGCAGCCATTGATCAGGCAGCCGATGCGCGTCACGGCCATCCCGACGAGCATGATGATGCCCACGCCGTCCCAGGCTCGCCAGAACTCCAGCCCCATGAGGTGCAGCACCGGCCACGAGACCGCGAAGCTGAGCACCAAGCCGCCGTAGAGCGCGGCGCCGGCGTCCTGCACGCGCACGGCACCGTCGGCAAGCGATTGTGGGTGGCCAATGAAGTACCAGATGCGCGCGCCGATCAGGGCGAACACCAGCAGGATTAGCGCGGCCGGCGCGAAACGCGAGTAACCCAAGCCGGTTTCGTGCCCACCGAATGCCACACCGAGCGCAAAGCCGAAGTAGAGGAGTCCCGCGAAGGTCGGGATGCCATGTCGCCCAATGTGGAACAGGTACCGTCGCCCCAACCACCGCGACGTCCGGGTAGTCGGCGTGCTTTTCACCCGCAGTATCTTACTTGTGTCTAATAAAAGGCATAGCATCTGCTTGGTGGTGTCAGGCGCAATTCGTGGCCACGCACCGGCAAGTGAAAGGGCAAGTCGATGGATGCGAAGAACAAGAGGCCCCTGAAAGCCGCGGCATTGGGCGCGGGCCTTGTTGCGGTCGTCCTCCCGACGGGGTGTGCGGCACAAACAGGAGAGCCGGCGCCGATCCCGGCCCCGGCTGCGGGGCCACCTTCCTCGGTAATGGCGCCGCCGCCCACCGTCGCGTAAAAGGTTCAACCAAGCACCCACCCGGGGCGCGTCGTCCCGCGGCCGATCGGCCGCGGGCCCGTTGACCTGCGGGATGTCGGCCGAAACCTCTTGGTTTACATGTGTTGAATAGTGGTTATCCCCTGTCGTTGGTGGTGTTAGCTCCCTACGCCTAGCACCCGCGCATGAAAGGCAGGATTCATGAACAACACGAGGAAGACCCTGAAAATCGCCACGATGTCCGCCGGGCTCGTCGCGGTCTTGCTACCGACGGGGTGTTCGACCACCACAGGATCGGGCAACGGGATCGACGTCGGGGTCAACCTCATGCCTGCTCCGGGAGCGGCCCATACGGTCGACGCGCCGCCCGTCCCGAGCTAGTCGATACAACGGGCGCGACTCGCTGGGACCGCGGCGCGGGGGCCGGTTCCAGCGGGTCGCCTTCTTCTATCCAACCGGCCGCGGTGAGGGATCAAGCCGCAGATAGGCCTGGATGGTCGTGCCCGCCGGCGTGCAGTGGGTGCGCACCAAATCCGATATGGCGTTCACCAGAAATAGTCCCCGGCTGGCGGGTCCGCTCGGGCCCGGATTCAGCCGTCCAACCAACGGGTCGTCGAGGCGTCCGCTGTCGCGCGCCTCGCAGACCAAGTGCTCGTCGTCTCGCCAAAACGCCAATCGGCACGCGCCGTCGGTGTACATCAAGCTGTTGCTGGCCAGCTCGGTGGCGATCAACTGCAGATCCTCGATGCAGTCCTGCGACAGTCCGACCCAGTCGGCATAGTTCACGGCGAAAGCCCGCGCCAGGCGCAAATCCGCGGACTTGCGAACCATGCACGTGACGGCCCCGGGATTGATCGGCAAGGGTTCGTTGCAGCGCGCCATCACGGCGTCGGGCGCGTAATCGGCGCTGGGATGCAGCGAACCGCTGCTCCACAGCATCGGGTGGGTGGCACGGACGTCCGCCAGCACGTCCTCATCCAGACGGCTGGCATCGTAGAGGCACAACCCCGTCACCGCGTGACCGTCAAATGCCTCGTTCACCAGCGCCTCACGCTCTACGCAGGCCCAAAGCTCATCGTCGGTACGGCCCGGCCAGAAGACTTCGCTGACGATTCGCACCCGCCGGTTGGGGTGTTCCTCGACGAAGGAACCCTCCATGGCCATGAATCGATTCGGATTGCGGGCGACCTCGGTGGTGTCGGCCATCCGCAGGCCGTCCGGCGCCCCGCCCGCGCCGGACAGCTCGTCATGTACGAGCGCCATCATGTCGCCGGGCACGGCGACGAGCACCGGTTCGTCCATCGCAAGCCCGTCAATGACGAAGCCCGCCACGAAATCCAGGTACTCCCGCTGAGAGTGATAGAGGAGCGCGGTGTGAACGAAGCCCTGATGTTCCCTTTCCGTGCCCCAGCTCACTTTTTCGGCGCTCCCGCTTTCGATCACAATGCCAACCCCCTGCTGGACCGGCGCCCTGCCTACGCGTTACCTACCCCAGTACCCCGTGCGCGCGTGGGCTATGCAGGTTATGGGTCACAAAGCGGGCTCGCCCCAACTGCGGCTCGATCACAGCCACCAGGAGGCCGCGGCGTCCAGATGACGACGGATGCGGTAACGCGCGAGGCTGTCGTCCCCGGCGGCCATCGCCTCGAGAATCCGACGGTGCGCGTGTTCGACGGCGACGACGTCGGCCGCGGTCGGCAGCGCCCCGCCGGTGCTGAACCCGTGCCGGCGGAACAGCTCGACGATGATCCTGAGGAACAGGTCCAGCAACGCGTTGCCGGCCAGTCGCGCCAGTCCGACGTGGAACCGGAATTCTTCGACGGTGGCCGTGCGCACTTCGTCTGCGGTTTGGTGGTTCTCGCCGAATGCGGGCCCATGCGTCTCGAGGAAGGCAGCCACGTCGGGTTCGCTGCGCCGCTTGACGACTTTGGCGACGTTGTCGATCTCGATCGCGTCCCGGACGCAGCGTAAGTCTTCGCGGCTCGGCTTGCGGTACTGCAGATAGAGCGCGATGGTGTCGATGCTGGCTTGCGCCTGAGGTTGGGTGACGACGAGCCCGCCGCCGGGTCCGCGCCGCATCCGAGCCACCGAGTGATATTCGAGCAGCCGCACCGCTTCGCGCAGCACCGCGCGGCTGACCCGGTAGCGCGCCAGCAGCTCCGTCTCGGTCCCGAAGACCGACCCGACCCGCCAGCCGGCGCCCGCGATGTCGTCGCCGATGTTGGCCGCCAGCACCTCGGCCAGCTTGGCCCGCGGCGCCTCGGGGTTGAGTCGCCGCTGGCGTGCCCTGCTACGGCGCCCGTCGCCATGCTGCTGCAGCCAGGCGGTGACCGCTTCCACGTGGCGCTCGGACAGCGTCTTGGCTCGCGCCGAATCACCGGCGGTGACGGCGGCGACGATTTCGGAATGGTCGTTGTGCATGTAGTCGATCGCCTCGATGGCCTCGCTTGCCGATTCGGTTCGCGACTGCAGCGCGTATCGCTTGGTGAGCCGCATCAAGATTTCGATAAACAATTGCAGGACGGGGTTTTTGGATCGCTCGGCCAGCGCGATGTGGAATTCGTCTCGCGGCACCGGCAGACCCGGCCTCCAGTGTTCCTCCGCGCGCAGCACCGCTCGCAGCCGACCGATGCCGGCTTCGTCGATTCGCTCGGCGGCAAGGGAGGCCGCCAGCGGCTCGAGGACCAGGCGCGCGTTGAGCAGGTCGGCCGGCGTCGTGCCAAGGTACTCGAGATAGATGACGATGGCGCGGGTCGCCGGGCCAGCGTCCGGCTCGCAGATGAGCAGTCCACCGTTGGGTCCGCGGCGCATCCGGGCGACCTGATGATGCTCCACCAGCCGAACGGCTTCCCGCAGCACGGATCGGCTCACGCAAAAGCGTTGTTGCAGAGCGTGTTCGGAACCCAGCGACTCGCCGACAGGCCAGCCGCGGCGAACGATGTCCGCCTCGATCTCGCGGGCGATCGTCGAAGCCAATTTGTTCGCTGGGCTGGCCTGCGGAGTGGTACTCATCGTTTCAACAGGTGAGCAACATGCATCCCGCGACGGGGCCACCGCCCACCGAAACCACGCCGACCTCCGGGCGCCGCGACACCTGCCGCTCCCCCGCTTCGCCGCGCAACTGCAGACACCCTTCGTGCAACGCCCAGTACCCGTGCATGCGCCCGGCCGAGAGTTGGCCGCCATAGGTGTTCAGCGGCAGCACGCCGTCGCGGGCTATCCGGGCACCGCCCTCGACGAACGGGCCGGCCTCGCCGTCACCGCATACGCCCAGCGCCTCCAGCCAGGCCAGCGTGAGAAACGTGAAGCCGTCGTACAACTCGGCGAGTTCGAGGTCCGCGGGCTTCAATTCGGTGCGCGACCACATCTGTGTCGTAGCGTCCGACATCGCCATCTTGGGGTAGTCGTCGCGGTGGAACCAACCACCGGCGCCGTCGGACCCGCCGATCGCTTCGACCCGCACGGCGCGGTGTGGGCAGTCGCGGGCGTAGTCCGCGTGCGAGACCACCACGGCGATCGATCCGTCGATGGGGACATCGCAGTCCAGCAGGCCGAACGGTGTCGACACCGGCCGCGCGGCCAGGTAGTCGGCCATCGTCATCGGTTCGCGGTACACCGCAAGGGGATTCAGCGCGGCATTGCGTCTGCCGTTGAGCGCCAGCCAGCCCAGCTGCTCCTTCGTGGTTCCGTACAACTCCATGTGCCGACGGCAGTTCAACGCCAGCCAGTTCGCGGCGGAATACGCCTGTGCCGCAACCAGATCGTTGACGTCGTCCATCGCGCCGACGGCGGGACGCTCGGCGCCTTCGGGTGTCTCGAACATGCGCGCGAGCGCCGGCGCCGGCGCATTCTCTTCCTGCTTTAGGACCGTGCCGCCCAGCATCTGGATGGTTCGGTAGACCACCACGTGGTGGGCGCGGCGCTCGGCGACCGCCCGGCACGCCGACATCACCGGGCTCAGCAGGCCGCCGGTGCCGAATCCGGAGCCGCAGTCGGCCGCCTCGATCCGCAGGGCGGCGTTGACCTCCGCGGCCGGGGTGTCGCCCAGGGTCGCGATGCCGTCGATGTCGGCGGCCCCCAGACCCGCGTCGGCGATGGCGGATCGCACCGCCTCCATGGTCAGTTCGAATCCCGGGATGCCGGTGCGACGGCCTATTCGCGAGATCCCGATGCCCGACAAGATCGCGTCTTTTTCGAAATACGTCATATGCACCGCCCGAAGGACCAAACCCCACCGCACACACTGGACCAATAGAGTGTACTGTATTGGCCGTGCCAGCCGAGTCGCCGTCCCACCTGCTCATCGAGCATTGCGACCATTGCGGCCGCTGGGTTCATCCGGCTTCCGGCGAATGTCGCGTATGCGGCGGCCCGCTGGTGGCGCGACCGGTCTCCGGACGCGGCACGGTGTTCACCTACACGGTCAACCACCACCCGTACAACCCCGAGATACCGGTCCCCTACGTGATCGCGATCGTCGAGCTCGCCGAACAAAGCGGCCTACGCGTGGCCGCCAATATCGTTGACTGCGAACCGGATTCGGTCAAGTGCGGGATGACCGTCGAGGCACGGCCCGAGAAGGGCGCCGGCGGCGCCCCATTGTTCGCGCCCGCCTAACCTCCGAATTCTCTTCCGCGGCACAGCGCCGCGCAGTATGCTGCGGGTCCTTAACGACTGCGAATGATCCTTCTGCGAAAGGTTCGAAAAGCTTTGTTGGGATCGGTAGCGAACCGATCCCGGTGTAATTGCGAAAGCGGCGCCGAGGTAGGCGGCGCACGGGACAAAGGACCCCGCATGAACCTCAGTCGAAAAATCTCGCGAACCATTGCCGGTGCACTGCTGTCCGGCGGCGTTGCCGTCGTCGGCGTAGGGCTGGTCCCAGGTATCGCTCACGCCAACAAGGGACCATTTACCTGGTGCCCAGGGCAGTCGATGGAGTGGCCGAGTGGCCCGAACTCGTCTCGTGGCGTCGCACAGAACTACGCGTGGGATATGAGCGTGTGCCATACCTGGTACATCGTCGCCGACGGATGGGGCAACGTTCCCCGAATTGCGCTCAACGGGCAGCCGACGCTGCAGAGTTTCGCATACTTGGGACGGAGACAATCCCCCGCCCGATAATCCCTCGGGTGTCAATTGCGGGCCGGGCTGGTGTCCCGTCCCGCCGCACTACGACCCGGGGTTCCACGGATAGCCATCGACGGCAGCGGAAAGAAAAGAGGCGGCATGAGCATTAGCGACCAATCGGCCACATCGCGTCAGTTCGCAGCGTCCTCTGGGGCCTTCTCGCCCAACTGGATTCGATACTGGAAGGTCGGCTATTCGGCGATTTTTGCGGTGGCCGTCTTGTTTGGCGGGCTGCAGGTCTTGCGAGTGTTAAAGGTCATTCGCCTGCCCTCCCCACATATCGGCGCCCCGGTCATCTACGGCGTCGTGGTCGGGCTGCTGGTTGTCGGGGTGGGTTTTGCCGCCCGCATCTTTTGGCGATCGCGCCGCAAGTACCTCATCACCGTGAACAGCGACGGGCTCGCCATCGATCGGCGGCGCGGTGATGTCTATCCACTCGTTGATGCGCAGCTGGGCCTCTGGTTAGACAACGGGGTCGCGCTCCATCTGCGATGTGGCCGTCGCGATTTTGTTCTGGGCGGACGCGATCGTCGCATCGCTCCGACGACACGACTCGACGCGCCGCCGGTGTGGGTCGTCGACGCCTGGCTGGCGGAGTCAGGCTTCGATGAGCTGCTGCTCCTGGGTGGCCGGTCCGCTGCGCGCGGGCCCGCACCAGGAGAACCGACCCGGTGCCTGCTGTTTCCCAACCCGCTGCTGATCCAGGAAATGCGGCCATTCGCGCTCGTAAAGAAACACCGACTGACGCAATCGCTCTCCCAACCCCAACTGTTCATTGACGTCGACAACGACACGATCCAAGTGATCGACCCAAAAACCAACGCGCCCAATGCCCGAGCCTCGGCTTCGCAGGTGACCGCTACACCGGCTACCTACCAGCTCTCGGCAGGCCATGCGTTCCCGTCGGCCCAAAATGTCGCCTCAGATGCTGCGGGCCAGTACTTTTCGACGACGCCCGCCATGTCCGTCTGCGTTCCGGGCATGCAACCGCTGACCATCGGATGCCGCAATTTCGAAGGGCTCAAGCGGCGATTTTCGTGGTCCGCCAACGCGCCCGTAACGAATGAACCCCCTGCCTATACGGTCTCGGCGGCCGACTGGCTGACACTGACCGAAAACCTCGGCTTGGCGCCGTATCTAGAAGACACGTCGACCTAGCGCGGACGACAGAACAGGCCTTCCGTCGTTAGTTGATCAGCGGGTCGCGCGGCATGCCGAGAATACGCTCGGCGATCTGGTTTCGGGTCACCTCCGAGGTGCCGCCCGCGATCGCCATGCCGCGGGCGCCCATCATCATGCGGCCCGCGATCGCGCCGGGCCCGTCGAGCAGTGCGACCTCGGGCCCCAGCAACGCCGCTGAGATCGCGCCGCCCTCGATCATGTGCTCGGCCAGCTTGAGTTTGGTGACGTTGCCTTCCGGACCCGGTCCCGCGCCCTCCACGCTGCGCGCGGCGCGGCGCAGGTTCAGCAGCCGCAGCGCGTGATCGTCGGCGAGGAAGTTTCCGACCCGGATTCGCGCTCCCGCCAACCGATCTGACGCCTGAGCAAGCTGCACTAGTTTCGACGCCAGGCCCTCGTAGAACGATCCGCTGCCGCCGATGCTGACTCGCTCGTTGCCCAGCGTCGCCCGCGCTACCGTCCACCCCGAATTGGGCGCGCCGACGACATCTTCGTCGGGGACGAACAGGTCGTTGAAGAACACCTCGTTGAACTCCGAGCCGCCGGTGATCTGCCGCAGCGGCCGCACCTCGACCTCGGGCGCGTTCATGTCGACGATCACGGTGGTGATGCCGGCGTGCTTGGGGGCGTCGGGGTCGGTGCGCACGGTGGCCAGGCCACGCGCGCAGTACTGCGCCCCGCTGGTCCACACCTTCTGCCCGTTGATCTTCCAGCCGCCGTCCACCCGGGTGGCGCGAGTCTTCACCGACGCCGCGTCCGATCCGGCTTCGGGCTCGGAGAACAGCTGGCACCAGATCTCGTCCTGACGCAGCGCCTTCTCCACGAATCTTTCGATCTGCCAAGGAGTTCCGTGCTGGATCAGGGTCAGGATCACCCAACCGGTGATCGAGTAATCGGGGCGCTTGATGCCCGCCGCGCGGAACTCCTCTTCGATCACCAACTGTTCCACGGCGTCGGCTGCGCGACCCCACGGCTTGGGCCAGTGCGGCATCACATAGCCCGTCTCGATCAGCTTGTCGCGCTGGGCCTTCTTGTCCAGCGCGGCGATCTCGGCGGCGTCGGCGTGGATCCGCTTGCGCAGTTCTTCGGCCTCGGGCGGCAGGTCCAGGCTGTTCTCCCGGACGGCGCCGGCCGCGGTGCGATCGAAGACGTCGCCGGCCGGCGCGTCGCCGCCGAACAGCGCCGAACTCACCAGCGCCCGGCGCAGGTGCAGATGCGCATCGTGTTCCCAGGTGAAGCCGATGCCGCCATGCACCTGGATGTTGAGTTCGGCGTTGCGCGCATAGGCCGGGAATGCCAGCGCCGCAGCCACTGCGGCGATGAGGCGGAACTGCTCCTCATCCTCCGCCGCGGCACGCGAGGCGTCCCATACCGCGGCGATGGCCGATTCGACGGCCACCAACATGTTCGCGCAATGATGCTTCACCGCTTGGAAAGTGGCGATGGTGCGGCCGAACTGCTGGCGCACCTTCGCATAGTCGACGGCGGCGTCGACACAGTCCGACGCCCCGCCCACCGCCTCCGCGGCCAGCAAGGTCCGCGCCCGCGCCAACGCCGATTCCCGGGCCCCCGGCAGGATGTCCTCGGCGGCGATGCTCAAATTCTCCAGGCGCACCCGCCCGGAACGCCGGGTCGGATCGAAGTTGTCGGGCACGTCCACCGACATACCGGCGCGGCCGCGGTCCAGCACCAGCACGTCGTCGCCGGCCGCGATCAGCACCAGCTCGGCAAGCCCGGCGCCCAACACGATCCCGGCCTCACCGTCTGCGGTGCCGTCCTTGACCCGCACCTGGCCGTGCAGGCCGATGCCAGCGGTGAGCGTCCCGTCGATCAGGCCGGGCAGCAGCCGTGACTTCTGCTCGGCGCTACCGTCTTTGGCGATCACCGCCGACGCGATCACCGTCGGCACAAACGGTCCCGGCGCCACCGCGCGGCCGAGTTCTTCGGTCACCACCACGAGTTCGGGCAGCCCGTAGCCCGAGCCGCCGTGTTCTTCGTCGACGTGCAGGCCGAGCCAGCCGAGTTCCACCAGGTTCTGCCAGAACGGGGGCCGGGGTTCGTCCGGCGAATCGAGCAGCGAGCGCGCCGCCCAGCGCGCCTTCTGCGAGGTGAGGAACGCGCGGGCTACCTCGGCGAGTTCGCGATGGTCGTCGGTCAGTGCGATACCCATCGGGCCTCCTCGCTACCGGGCTGACTGCCTGCCCCGCTCCGAGGGGGAGCGGGGCGGCTGCCTAAAGAGGATACTGTATTGCCGCGAGGCCGCCGGCCCGGGGGCCGCGGGGTTGTTTACTTGGGCGCGAACCGTTGTCCCGCATCCAGCCGCAGGCATTGGCCGTTGAGCATCGGGTTGTCCACGATGGCGGCGACCAGCTTGGCGTACTCCTCGGGCCGGCCCAGACGCTTGGGGAAGGCCGCGTCCTTGGTCAGCGCCGAGGCGAATTCCTCCGGAATGCCCTTGGTCAGACCCGTGGCGAACAGGCTGGGCGCGATCGCCAGCACCCGGATGCCCAGCGACCCGAGGTCGCGCGCCATGGTCAGGCACATGCCGGCGATGCCCGCCTTGGCGGCGGTGTAGGCGACCTGCCCGATCTGGCCCTCGAAGGCCGCGATGGACGCGGTGTTGATGATGACGCCCCGCTCCTCGTCCTCGGGCTCGTTCTTACTCATGTGTGCCGCGGCCAGCCGGCTGATGTTGAAGCTGGCGATGAGGTTGAGATCGACGACGGACTGGAAGGACTCCAGGTCGTGGGGGCCGGTCTTGGTCATGGTCCGCTTGGCGATGCCGCCGCCCGCGGTGGTCACCACGACGTGCAGCCCACCCAGGTCGTCGACCGCGGCCTGCAACGTTTCCTCGGTGCCGCCGAAGTCGGTGACGTCGACGGGGTAGAACTTGCCGCCAACGCCTTCTGCGACCTCCTTGCCGTCGGAGCCCTCACGGTCGAGCACCGCGACCTGCGCGCCGCGCTCGTGCAGAAGTTCGGCGCTGGCACGCCCCATGCCCGAAGCGCCGCCGATGACGACGACCTTCTTCCCGTTGATCTCCATCCGGACCTCCCTTTTTTGGCTTGTCAGATTCCACGCAATCTGTAACGTTATCTAGGCACGCTAGCGTGTCGGCTCCGAAGGCTTGTCACCGAGCCATGCCAAGCTGGCGACCGTGCTCCTCCTCGACGTGGCGACGACGTCTGCGGACGTCGGCGGCACCGCGTCGCGCCTGACCAAGGTCGCCCACATCGCCGGGCTGCTCCGCCGCGCGGCGCCGGATCCCGAGCTCATCTCGATCATCGTGTCGTGGCTCTCGGGTGAGCTGCGGCAACGCCAGATCGGCGTGGGATGGGCGTCGCTGCGGTCGCGTCCGCCCGCGGCGTCGCATCCGACCCTGACCGTCAGCGGTGTCGACGCCGCGTTCTCCGAGATCGGTGCCGTCTCGGGCAAAGGGTCCCAGGCGCGGCGCGCCGAACTCGTGGCGGGCCTGTTCTCCGCCGCGACAGAAACCGAACAGACCTTTCTGCTGCGACTCATGAGCGGCGAACTGCGCCAGGGCGCGCTGGCCGGGATCATGGCCGACGCCGTGGCCCGCGCCGCCGGAATTCCTGCCGCCGCGGTGCAGCGCGCCGCGATGCTGGGCGGGGATCTACCCGCCGTAGCGGCGGCCGGTCTTACCGGCGGGGCCGCCGCCCTAGAGGAGTTCACGCTGCGGGTGGGCCGCCCCGGCGGCCCGATGCTGGCCCAGACCGCGACCAGCGTCGCCGATGCGCTCGAACGCCATGGCGGCGCAACGATTTTCGAGGCAAAGCTGGACGGTGCGCGCGTGCAGATCCACCGCGCCGGTGACCAGGTCACGGTCTACACCCGAAGCCTCGACGACGTCACCGCCCGGCTGCCCGAGGTGGTCGAGGCGACGCTGGCACTACCGGTGAGCGAGTTCATCGCCGACGGCGAAGCGATCGCGCTGCGCCCAGACAACCGGCCACACCGCTTCCAGGTCACCGCATCACGCTTCGGCCGTTCCGTCGACGTGGCCGCAGCCCAACTGGCGCAGCCACTTTCGGTGTTCTTCTTCGACATCTTGCACCGCGACGGCGTCGACCTGCTCGATGCCCCGACCACCGACCGGCTGGCCGCCCTGGACGCGCTGGTGCCACCCGCGCAGCGGGTCGACCGGCTCGTCACGTCCGACCCCGCGGCCGCCACCGACTTCCTGGACGCGACACTGGCCGCTGGGCATGAAGGCGTCATGGCGAAAGCGCCGGCGGCGCCATATCAAGCGGGCCGTCGCGGAGCCGGCTGGCTCAAGGTCAAGCCGGTGCACACGCTCGATCTGGTGGTGCTCGCCGTGGAGTGGGGCTCGGGGCGCCGACGCGGAAAACTCTCCAATATCCATCTGGGCGCGCGTGATCCGGCCACCGGCGGCTTCGTCATGCTGGGCAAGACCTTCAAGGGAATGACCGACGCCATGCTGGACTGGCAGACCGTCCGGTTCACCGAGCTCGCCGTCGGCGGCACCGACGGGCACGTCGTCGTGGTGCGGCCCGAGCAGGTCGTCGAGATCGCGTTCGACGGGCTACAAAAGTCGTCGCGCTACCCGGGCGGGCTGGCGCTGCGGTTCGCCCGCGTCGTGCGCTACCGCGACGACAAGAGCCCGGCCGAAGCTGACACCATCGACACCGTGCGAGCGCTGTACTGATTCTCCCCGGGCGGCAGACCCCCGGCCGTCGTAGGGTTTTGAGCGTGACGGAGCGCATCGCAGCACGCGAAAGCGATAACAGCCAGGTCAGCTACATCCGCACCGACGAGGACTTACCGGCCGTCGCGATCATCGACCGCTCACCGATAACCGTCCGGCACAAGATCGTCTTCGCGGTGATCGCCGTGCTCGGTGCCATTGCCTGGGCGATCATCGCGTTCGCCCGCGGGGAGACGGTGAACGCGGTCTGGTTCGTGGTCGCGGCGATCTGCACGTACATCATCGGGTTCCGGTTCTATGCCCGGCTGATCGAAATGAAGATCGTCCGCCCGCGGGACGACCACGCCACGCCGGCCGAGGTCCTCGACGACGGCACCGATTACGTGCCCACCGACCGGCGCGTGTTGTTCGGCCATCATTTCGCCGCCATCGCCGGAGCCGGACCGCTCGTCGGTCCGGTGCTCGCAACCCAGATGGGCTACCTGCCGTGCAGCATCTGGATCATCGTCGGCGCCGTCTTCGCCGGCGCGGTGCAGGACTACTTGGTGTTGTGGATCTCCACCCGGCGCCGGGGCCGTTCGCTGGGCCAGATGGCCCGCGACGAGCTCGGCGCGACCGGCGGTGCCGCCGCCCTGGTCGGGGCGTTCGCGATCATGGTGATCATCATCGCGGTGCTGGCGCTCGTGGTGGTGCGGGGGCTGGCGCAGAGTCCCTGGGGCGTTTTCTCCATCGCCATGACCATCCCGATCGCCGTTTTCATGGGCTGCTACCTGCGGTTCCTGCGGCCCGGGCGGGTGGCGGAGGTGTCGATCATCGGCTTCGTGCTGCTGATGCTCGCCGTGGCGGCCGGCGACTGGGTCGCCGAAACCCCTTGGGGCGCATCGTGGTTGAACCTGTCACCGGTGATGGTGTCGTGGTTGATCGTCATCTACGGCTTCGTCGCGTCGGTGCTGCCGGTGTGGTTGCTGCTTGCGCCGCGGGATTACCTGTCGACCTTCATGAAGGTCGGCGCCGTCGCCTTGCTGGCGGTCGGCATCTGCATCGCGCAGCCGATCATGCGGGCGCCCGCCATCTCGGGATTCGCCACACGCGGCGACGGACCGGTGTTCCCCGGCTCGCTGTTCCCGTTCCTGTTCATCACCATCGCGTGCGGCGCACTGTCCGGGTTTCACGCGCTGATCTCGTCGGGGACGACGCCGAAGATGCTGGAGAAGGAAAGCCAGATGCGCCTAATCGGCTACGGCGGGATGCTCACCGAATCGTTCGTCGCCGTGATGGCGCTGATCAGCGCGGCGATCCTCGACCAGCACCTGTACTTCACCCTCAACGCCCCGGCCGCGCAGACCGGCGGCACCGCGGCCAGCGCCGCCCACTATGTCAACGGGCTGGGGTTGTCGGGCGCGCCCGCGACCGCCGACCAGCTCAACCAGGCCGCCGCGAGCGTCGGCGAAAAGTCGATCGTGTCGCGCACCGGCGGCGCCCCCACGCTGGCGGTAGGCATGTCCGAGGTACTGAATCGGGCGTTCGGCGGCGCCGGGCTCAAGGCGTTCTGGTACCACTTCGCGATCATGTTCGAGGCGCTGTTCATCCTGACCGCCGTCGACGCGGGAACCCGGGTCGCTCGTTTCATGCTCTCCGACACGCTGGGCAACTTGGGTGGCCCGCTGGCCAAGCTGCGTAATCCGAGCTGGCGCCCGGGCGTATGGGTCTGCAGCCTGGTGGTGGCCGCGGCGTGGGGCAGCATCCTGTTGATGGGCGTGACCGATCCGCTGGGCGGCATCAACACGCTGTTTCCGCTGTTCGGGATCGCCAACCAGCTGCTCGCGGCGATCGCGCTCACGGTGATCACGGCGATCGTCGTCAAGAAGGGCCTACTGAGATGGGCGTGGATCCCGGGGGTTCCGCTCGTGTGGGATCTGGCGGTCACGCTCACCGCGTCGTGGCAGAAAATCTTTTCCGGGGATCCCGCGGTCGGTTACTGGACTCAGCACGCCCAGTATTCGGCGGCGAAAAACGCGGGCAAGACGGCGTTCGGTTCGGCGAAGAACGCCCACCAGCTCGACGACGTCATCAGGAACACCTTCATCCAGTGCACCCTGTCGATTCTGTTCGCACTGGTTGTCGTCGTCGTGGTCATCGCCGGAATCATCATCGCGCTCAAGGCAATTCGCGGTAGCGGCAGGCCGTTGACCGAGGACGACCCGGTGCCGTCGAAGCTGTTCGCGCCGTCGGGCCTGGTGCCCACGCCCAGCGAACGCAAGGTGAAGCGGCAGTGGGACGCCCTATGATTACGCGCCGAACGTCGACTTGTCGCGACGGGATGGGGCGAAATAGCGCAACAAGTCGACGCTCGACCCACTAGGTACGGAGGCGTTCTCATGTCCACCTGGCTCATCACCGGCTGCTCGACGGGACTCGGCCGCGCGCTCGCCGAAGCCGTCATCGCCGCCGGCCACAACGCCGTCGTCACCGCCCGCGACGTCGCGAAGGTCGCCGACCTGGAAGATCCCGAGACGCAGCGCGTGCTCCCGGTCGCGCTCGACGTCACCAAGCCCGATCAGGTCGCCTCCGCCGTTGCGCAGGCCGACGAGAGGTTCGGTGCCGTCGACGTTCTGGTTAACAACGCCGGCTACGGCTATCGCGCCGCGGTCGAGGAAGGCGACGACGCCGAAGTCCGCGCCCTGTTCGAGACGCACTTCTTCGGCACCGTCGCGATGATCAAGGCCGTGCTACCCGGCATGCGGGCCCGCCGGAGCGGCGCGATCGTCAACATCTCCTCCATCGGCGCCACCGTGAATCCGGTGGGGTCCGGCTACTACTCGGCCGCCAAGGCCGCCATCGAGGGCATGAGCGGCTCGCTTCGGGGCGAACTCGCTCCCCTGGGCATTTCGGTGACCGTCGTTGAGCCCGGGGCCTTCCGGACCGACTTCGCGGGACGCTCGCTCGTGCAGTCGGCCACCATCATCGATGACTACGCCGGGACCGCGGGGCAGCGCCGCAAGGAAAACGACACGATGGACGGCAACCAGGCCGGCGACCCCGCCAAGGCCGCCTCGGCGATCATCGCCGCAGTCGACTCGGACGAGCCCCCGGGGTTCCTGCTGCTGGGGCCCGACGCCCTGGGCCTGTACCGCTATGTCACCGACGCCCGCGCGGACGAGATCGCGAAATGGGAAGCCCTGACCGCCGGCACGAACTTCGACACCTGAACCCGCCCCGGCCCCAGTCATTTTCGGATTGCGCCCGCTGCGTCTTCCGTTGGGTGAGCAAAGCGCGCACGATTGGAGGGGTCGGCACGTCTCACAACCCCGAGAGAAGGGAGCGGGCGATGAAGGCCAGGGTCGGCGACTTCCTCGTTGTCAAGGGCACGACAACGGAACGGCATGATCAGCATGCGGAGATCATCGGGGTGCGCGCTGCAGACGGCTCGCCGCCGTACGTGGTGCGATGGCTGGTGACGGGCCACGAGGCGACGGTCTATCCCGGATCCGACGCGGTGGTGGTGACCGCGGCGGAGCACACCGAGGCCGCCCGGCGGGCCGCCGCGCGGGCCGGCCACCCGCGGACATAGCGACGCTTCCGGACGGCGACCCCAACGGAGAATAGCTTCGCCGTCTAGGAGAGGGATATTCTCCTCAGCCGAGAGACACATTACGATCGGTGATGATCGAAGGGGATCTCTGCTGACCGACACGCTGGAACTCGAACGTCCGCGCGACGGTGTCGCCGTCGTGCGTCTGAACCGACCCGACCGCCTCAACGCGATCAACGAGGCCATGCAGTCCGAGTTGCGTCGGGCGCTGGCCGATGCCTCAATCGACAACGCGGTACGCGCAGTGGTTTTGACCGGCGCCGGTCGCGGCTTCTGCGCGGGCATCGACATGCGTGACTTCGGGCCCAACGTGCCGGAGGCCGGCGCGCCGGCGGCGGACCGTTTGCGGTTCCAGGAGGACATGGCCGGATTGGCCGAAGCTATCCGTCAATTGCCGCAGCCCGTCATCGCCGCGGTCAACGGCCCCTGTGTCGGTGCGGGATTCGCGTTGTGTCTCGCCTGCGACATCCGGATCTGTTCGGCCGCGGCATCATTCGGCAACGGGGCCATCCTGCTCGGGTTGTCGGGGGCAGAGATGGGCATGAGCTATCACCTGCCCCGCATCGTCGGGACCAGCGTCGCGGCCGATTGGATGCTCACCGGCCGCACCGTTTCGGCCGCCGAGGCCGATCGGCGCGCTCTGGTCAGCGAAGTCGTCGAGCCGGATCGGTTGGCCGACCGCGCGCTGGAGCTGGCGTCGCTGATCGCGGATCTTGCCCCGCTCGGTGTGCAACTGACAAAGCGCGCGCTGCAAGTGAACACCGACGCGGCCGGTCTCTCGTCGGCGCTCGAACTGGAAAACCGCAACCAGGTGATCGCACATGCCACCGACGAGGCGGCGCAGCGCCGCGAAAAGTGGTCTCGCTGAGCCGCAACGCAGAGAGGACGACACATGGCGTGGGACTTCTCCACCGACTCCCAGTGGGCGCAACAACTCGAATGGGTCGAGGACTTCGTGCGCAGCGAATGCGAGCCGATCGACTTGATCGTCAAGGAGTCTCACGACCTAGGCGATCCGGTGCGTCAGGCGCTGATCCCGCCGCTGCAGCAGATCGTCAAGCAGCGCGGCCTGTGGGCCACCCACCTGGGGCCGCATCTAGGCGGTCCCGGCTACGGTCAGGTGAATTTGGCTCTGCTCAACGAGATTCTGGGCCGGTCGGAATGCGCGCCGATAGTCTTCGGGTCGCAGGCACCCGATTCCGGCAACAGTGAGATCCTTGCGCACTACGGCACTCCCGAGCTCAAAGCGCGCTACCTCGAGCCGCTGCTGGACAACCGCATCGTGTCGTGCTTCTCGATGACCGAACCGCAGGGCGGCGCGGACCCGAAGGTGTTCCGCACCACCGCGGTGCCCGATGGTGATCACTGGATCATCAACGGAGAGAAGTGGTTTTCGTCGTTCGCGTCGATGGCGTCGTTCATCATCGTGATGGCGATGACCGACCCCGAGGCGCCACCGTATCAGCGCTACTCGATGTTCGTCGTGCCCGGCGACACGCCCGGCATCAACGTGATGCGCGACGTCGGACTGGGGTATCAGCCGCCGGGCGGTGGGCGCGAAGGCTACGTGCGTTACGAAAACGTGCGGGTGCCGGCCGACCACATGCTCGGCCCGCGCGGCGGGGCCTTCGTCGTCGCACAAACCCGGTTGGGCGGCGGACGCATTCACCACGCGATGCGCACGGTGGGGCTGGTCCGGCGCATCTTCGACATGATCTGTGAGCGGGCGGTGTCGCGCTACACCCAGGGCGAGGTGTTGGCGAACAAGCAACTGGTCCAGGAGATGGTCGCCGACTCGTGGATGGAGATCGAGGCCTTTCGGCTGCTCACGCTCCAAACCGCTTGGAAGATCGACCAATTCAACGACTACAAGGCGGTACGCGCCGACATCTCGGCGGTCAAGGCGATGATGCAGAAGGTGCTGCACGACGTGTCGTCGCGGGCGCTTCAGCTACACGGATCGTTGGGCACCACTCACGAGATGCCGTTTGTGCAATACCTGGTGGAGTCGTTCGTGCTCGGCCTTGCCGACGGTCCGACCGAAGTGCACAAGGTGACGCTGGCCCGCCAATTGCTGAAGGACCGCGCGCCGGCTCCCGATCTGTTCCCCTCCGAGCACCTGCTGCGGCTGCGCGAGGCCGCCGAGGCAAAGTTCGCAGACAAGCTGGCCGGGATCGCGCGCGGCTAGGCGGCTTTCAAACGGCTTTCGTGACGCCGACGTAGGACAGCACCACGTCGGATTCATCGGTCACTCGAGTCAGGGTCGCGTAGGAGCGGATGAACGACTGACCCACGCATCCGTCGATCTTGACGTGGAAGTTGCTGATCATGACCCAGGGATCGGAACCCTTGAACTGTTTCTTGACCACCGGAACCACGATGATGACGCCGGGCTTGAGCCCCACGCTGAGCACGCCGTTCATCGGCGTGGTCACCAACGGCACGACACCGGGCACACCGGTGAATATTCCTGTAAAGGCGAGGCCCGGGCTGACGCCGGCGCTACCCGCCATCGTGACGCCGTTGGACGTGCTCATGTCGATTCCGCAGCCGATCTCGTAACCCACCTCGAGGACGCCTCGAGGCGGTTCCGGTCCTTTCAGCGAAGCAACGAATGTCCCGCTGGCGAGGTATTCGCGAGACGAGACCGCCGTCGTCAACGGCGCGACGGGAACTTGCGACTCGTCCCTCGCCCCGAGGGTCAACGTCCAGCCATCGGGAGTGTCCAGGGCTGCCGGATCGGCCGAGGGTACCTGCCCGTCGGCCGGTGGGGCCGCCTCGGCGGCGGCGGGCTCAACTTCAGGATCCGCAGTTCCCGGGGGCGCCATGGCCACCGATATGACGAAGCAGACGGCGACAACCGCAACGCGGTGCATAACCACAGCGATCGGCCTCACGCGCGACACCGTACGCAGCGCGAGATGCGAGTTGCGAAATTTGCTGGCCAGCCAATCAAAGCTGTTGCACGTTCGTAATTGACCTGCGATCTTGCCACGCAAGAACGCGGGAAATTCTGTATCCTCCTCATTCGCCGGGCGGTAGAATCGGCGGCATGAAATTTCGCGCGTGCGCGGCCGGACTGTTTGCCGGCGCGGTATGTGCCGCGAACTTCTTCGGCGCCACTGGTCTGGCCAACGCGGACCCACAAACTGATGGGTCGGGCGGCGCCAACATCGTCATCAACCAATTGATATCGGGGGCGGTCCCCGCACTGCGAGCGCCTACGCAAGACGAAGGCGATTCGGAACAGAACTGGGGTGGCGTCGGAATGTACTGTGAAAACCCGTTCGTGCGGTGCCATTAGTCCAGCATCAACCGCGCGCGCTCGAGTAACCGTGGGACGGTCGCGGCCATGGCCTCCAATTCGGCTCGCGGAGAGCGCCTTCGGCGGTTGTGCTTGACAATGAGCGACCATGTCGCCACTGACTTGAAGCACGCCAACGCGATGAACCAATCCAAGTCGCTGACCTCGCAACCCGGCTCGCGTTGATAGATGTCGGCAAGCTCAGCGACGGGCGGTGCCATTCCAGCCGAGGCCGAGACGCGCCCATAGGTATCAGGATCGCTGTTGATCAGGAACCAGCCCACGTCGGCGCGCGGGTCGCCGATCGACCAGATCTCCCAGTCGATCACCGCATTGACGCGCGCTCCGACGGACACCAGGTTGCCCAGCCGGAAGTCACCGTGCACCACGCTCGGCGTCAAACCCATTGGCGCGCAACCTAACAACGCGTCACGCACGCCCTGCCAGCCTGGCACCAGTGCGGCGTCGACGGTGCGCAACGTGTCGCACCAGCGCCGGACTTCCGATACCGGATCGATGACCGGTTCACTGCCCAACCCCAAGTCGCTCGGCGACAGGCTGTGTAAGGCGGCCATCGCCCGGCATGCATTGCGGTACCGCTCGGCGAGGTCAGGGGTCGATGGGCAACCGTCGAACAACGGCTCCACACAGTCGCCTTCCACATGGGACATGACGAACAGGGGCGGTTTTCCGGCGTCCTCCCACAGGACCTCGGGAACCGGAACCCGCGTCGCGGCAAGCGCTTTGATGATGCGGGCCTGGCGCAACACGTCGCGGTGCGCGACCGGCTCGACGCCGGGCGGAGCGACCTTGATCACCACCGCCCGGCCATCGCGCACGCCCCGAAAGGTGAGGCTGGACGCTCCCCCGGCCAGTGACTCGACTCCGGTGACACCCGCGCCGGCCAGTCGCCGCCGCAGGTCGTCGACGTCGAGTTCGGCGGCCATGCTCATCCGGTCAGCCAGCCGATTCCAGCCAGCCGACTTCGGCCAGAAACGGCTGGGTGTGCGCGATGCGACCGGTCATGGTCTTCGGATCGCCCGTGCACAACCGGAAGACGGTCTCGGTGATCAGCTCGATCCCCTCGGTGTCGGTCTTGGCCAGGTCGAGGGCGCCGGCCCCGGGGGTCGCCACGGGATTCGACGGAGCGGCCGCGTTGACGGCGATGCCATCGTCATAGAGTTCGGCGGCAAGGCTTTTGGTGAGCCGATTGAGCGCGGCCTTGGCGGTGCCGTATATCCCGAAGCCGGCGGCGCGGTCGAAATCGGAGAACGGTGGCCCGGGCGGCAGGTCGCCGCCCACCGACGTCACGTTCAGAATCCAGCCCCGCCCGCGCTCGCGCATCGCGGGAATTGCCAACTGGCACAGATGCAACGGGCCGAGGACGTGCATCTCCATCATCAGCCGGGCCCGTCGCTCGGGAAACCCGTCGAGTGGCCGCAGGAAGGTCACCGCGGCGTTGTTGACCAGGATGTCGGGTGCGCCGACGGCTTGCACCACCTCGGCGAAGAGCCGTTCACGCTCCTCGGATTGGGATAGGTCCGCTTGCACCGCGATGGCCCGACCCCCTGCGGCCGCGATCTCGTCGCGGGTTTGGGCCAGCGACCCTTGGTATTTGGGATCGGGATCCATCGTGCGCGCGGTCAGCGCCACCGTCGCACCCTCGGCCGCAAGCCGCGCGGCGATGGCCTTGCCCAGCCCGCGGCTGCTTCCGGTTACCAGGGCGACCTTCCCGTCGCACCGTTGGTCTGCGCCCATCGTCAATCTCCTCCGGAACCGGCATGCGGAAATGGCTTCTCCGAACTAGAGAATGTCATTATCACCGTCCGATCGGAAGCACGCCCCGGCGCCCCAAACGCATGGCCTAAATCGTGGGAAGCATGGCGTTGCAGCCACTCACCACGTCACACGCGCCGGCCTAACGTAATGCCCATGCAGCAAGTTCCGGATCTGATCGACACCGCCGTCGCGCAGGCCGCGATGCGGCTGGCCCAGTCCACCGAGTCGCCGTCGGTGTTCAACCACAGCGTGCGCAGCTACCTGTTCGGGGAGCTGCTCGCGGCCCGCGAGGGGATGCGGCCGGGCGCCGACTATGACAGTGAGGCCTTGTTTTTGGGGTGCGTCCTGCACGACCTCGGCGTGGGGACCGCGGCGCCCGGCAAGCAGCGGTTTGAGGTCGAGGGAGCGGATCTCGCGGCGGCTTTCCTAACCGAACAGGGCTGCGAGCGCGCGGTCGTGGATGGCGTCTGGGAAGCCATCGCCCTACATACCTCGATTGGCATCGCCAATCGGCGCGGGGCGCTCTGCTTGCTGACGCAGTCAGGCATCGGTGCGGATTTCGGCCGCAACGCCGAGGCCATAGACGCGCAGACGGCCGCGGCAATCCATGACCGGTACCCGCGGCTATCCATGGCGCGCACACTGGTGGACGCGATCGTCGCGCACGCGCAACGCAGCCCCGAGGCGGCGCCACCCTATTCGATGCCGGGCGACCTACTGCGTGAACGCCAGTCCGGAAGCCCCGCTCTGGTGGAGGTCATGGCGTCGCACGGCCGCTGGGGCGAGTGAGATCAGCGCCGCGGGTTGCCGCGTCGAGCATCGATTGAATGGCTCCCCCCGCCCATGAAGAGCAGCAGGAAGAAACCGAAGCAGAAGAGAATCGCCAACGTTCCACCATTGCCCGCCGGGGGATCTCCGATCGGCCAGAGCGTCCGCGGCTGATGCATCCAGAAATACGCGACCGCCATTTCGCCCGAGGCAATGAACGCCGCGGCGCGGGTGAACAATCCGGCCGCGATCAGCAACCCCGCCACGAGTTCGATCAAGCCGGCATACCAGGCGGGCCAGGCTCCCACCTCGACCGGCCACGCCGGACGGACGGGCCAACCGAACAGGATCATCGAACCGTATCCGGCGAAAAGAAGACCGTAGACCAACCGAAACAGGCTAAGCACGGCCGGCGCATGGCGGGCGAGGCGATAGTTCAGATTTCTCGTCATACGACAGACGGTACGGTCGCGCCCAGTCGAGCTACCGGGCCAGCGGCTTGTAGCAGACCAACCCGTTGGACTACGCCGCGTCGCGCGTGCTGGCAGGGCGTCTGGTGCAGGGCTGCTGGCACGCGTGGTTGATTCCCGGCAGCACCTGTCGTGTGATGTCGGCGCCGGTGCGGATGGTCAGGAACGAGATCATGGCGCCGACGACGCAGACGGCCGCGGTGATGGCCATCGCGAGCGCGAAGCCGGCGCCGAGCGGCTGCCCGGGGCCCGCTCGGATTCCGGCCGCGACCGGCAGGACGGCGACCGCGATCAGTCCGGCGACGCGCGCAATGGCGTTGTTGACGCCCGACGCGGTCCCGGCATAGCCGTCGGGTACGGCCGAAAGAACGGCCGCGGTAAGCGGCGCAACGGTGATGGCCAGGCCTACACCGAACACGACCGCAGCAGGCAGTACCACGGCCAGATACGTTGCCCCGGGCACGATTCGCGTCATCAACGCCAGGCCGGCCGCGGCGATCAGCGGACCGACCGTCATGGGCAGCCGTGGCCCGGTGCGCTGCGCGAGCGCGCCGGCCCACGGGGAGCCGATCAGCATGATGATCGTCAAGGGCAACATCGACAGGCCGGCGGCAAGCGCGGAGTAACGCAGGCTCTGTTGCAGCTGCAGGGCTACGAGGAACAAGGCTCCGCCGACCGCCGTGTAGACGGCCAGGGTCGTGAGGTTGGCTCCGGTGAATTGCCGGGAGCGAAACAGGTTCAGGGGCAACAGCGGCGACTGCGCACGGTGTTCGATCAGCGGGAACGCAACCAACGCCGACGCACCGACGGCGGCGGCGGTCACCGTCGCCAATGTCCAACCGCGAGAAGGAAATTCGATGAGCACGTAGATCACCCCGGCCAGGCCCACCGTGATTGCGGCGGTCCCCAGGATGTCGGGGCGGCCGCGCAGCGTTGGATCGCGGGATTCGCTGACGTGACGGGCCGCGATCCACACCACAGCCACGGCGAGCGGGACGTTCAAAAAGAACACCCAGCGCCATGACGCCGTATCCACCAACCAGCCGCCGATGAACGGACCCAGCGCCGTTGTCACTCCGGACATCCCCGCCCAGATTCCCACCGCACGGCCCCGATCCTCATCGGAGATGCCGGCATCGATCAACGCAAGGCTCCCGGGAACCAGCGCCGCCGCACCGACGCCCTGAACCAGCCGGGCGCCGATCAGCCACCCGATGGTCGGTGCGAGACCGCAACCGAGTGAGGCGGCGGTGAAAACGACCAGTCCCGCAACGAAGATTCGGCGGCGGCCGTAACGATCTCCGGCAGCGCCACCCGCAAGCAGCAACGCACTCAACGTCAGCAGGTAGCCGTCGAGGACCCACTGTTGACCGGTCAAGCCCGCACCCATCTCACGGCCGATGGCCGGCAGCGCGACGTTGACAACGGTGGCGTCCAACAGCGCGATTCCCGAACCGAGGACGGCCGCGGCGATCAGCCAGCGCGCGCCCGCCGCCGCCAATGGCAGCTGACGTGGCGCGCTCGCGGGCCGGTCCACGATGCCGATTCTGCGCCATTGGGCAGCCGGAGCAATTAGCGGGATCAAGGGTCTACCATCTCGGCATGCCGATTCTCGGAGGCGCAACCGCTGTCGCCGCGCGAGTGACCAGGTCGACGTCCAATGCACTGCGGGTTCAGCTCACGACTCCCGACGGCGCCGAATTGGGGCAAGCAAAGCAAAAAGGCGGCCCCGCCGTCCTGCTCGGATTCAAGAACGGGGGCAAGAGCGAGTACACGCTGTCCAGCCCCGCGGGCGAGGAATTCCGGATCGCGGTGGCGGGAACCACCACAATCACCAAGGACAACACGCCGGTGGGAAGGATCGTGCCGACCGACGGTGCGGCGCGGTTCGAGGACGGTGGCGGCACCGTCCTAGCGGTGGTACAGCCGCACACCGGATTCAAGGCCGACACCGCCTGGCATCACCGGTTGCTGTCGCCCTCCGGACAGGAACTCGGTGTCCTTACCCTGATGACGGTTCGCACCGGTTGGAAAGACATCGAAGAAACGGCCTATCAATTGCTGCTCGACTACAACGTCACCAGCCTGAAAGCGCCGTCCGCCGGTGCAATGCTCCAACTCAGCGCGCCGGTGGCACCAGAGGTGGGCGACGTGTTGGCCGCGGCGTGCGTCGATTTCTCGGTGCTGCCCCGCGGGTACATCGCCAGTCAGTGATAACCGGGCAGATCCGGCACCCCATCGGCGGTCAGCCAACCGCCGCCGTCGACGACTAGGGTTGCGCCCGTTACGTAAGACGCGCCATCACTGGCCAGGAATAGCACGGCTTCGGCGACCTCGGTGGTCGACCCCGGTCGTCGCAGCGGGCTTCGTGCGGTGCGCTGGCGATCGTCGCCGGCGATTCGCTTGACTCCCTCGGTCCCCGACATCGCCCCGGGCGCAACGATATTCACCCTGACCCCGTCGGGACCCCATTCGATGGCGCACGTGCGGGTCAGCGCGTCGACGCCCGCCTTGGCCGAAACGACGTGCGCCTGCAGCGCCATGCCTCGGTATTGGATTGCCGCGCTGATGTTCACCACGGCGCCGCCGTGATCGCGCAGCCACAGGTCGTACGCCACCTTCGATACGTTGAACGTCCCCAGCAGGTCGATGTCGACGACGGCCTTGAATCCGTTGGGACTCAGGTCGCTGATCGGGACGGGGAAGTTTCCGGCGGCATTGTTGACGACGATGTCGAGTTGACCGAACGTCTGCAGCACTTCCTCGACGACCGCCGTGACCTCGTCGTGGCGGCGCACGTCGCAGACGCCGTACACCGCGTCGATCCCCTCTTGCCGCAGCGCCGCGACGGCCTCTTGAAGGTTCGGTTCCTTGCGACTGCAGATTGCGACGCGGGCGCCGTGGCCGCCCAGCACGCGCGCGACTTCCAGGCCGAGACCGGTGGCGCCGCCGGTGACCAGTGCCACCTTCCCCTGCAGCAGGTCGTCCCGGAACGGGCTCCGGCGATCGGTTGCGGTCACCGGCGTCGCGGCGAGATTGCCGCCATGGTCGTGATCCATACCCCGATCACAGCCCTCACGGCAATCTCGGCGCAGAGGTCATCCCCGCATATCCGTCGGCGAGGCCGCGTAGTTGTGCGGCGCCGTCGCCGGCGAAGGAGGCGCCGTGCATCAGCGCCAGGGTCGTGGGCCGCAACTGCGCGAGCTGCTCGAGCGTGGGTCCCAGGTTGGGGGTCAGCGCGGTGGCGCGGAAGGCCGCCTCAGCCTCTAAAGCCGGTGCGATGCAGTCGGATTCGGTGAGCGCGGGGCACTGACCGGTGTGGGTGAGCAGATCTCCGGCCAGCAGCGTGGAGGTTGTCTCGTCGAACCAAAGCCCGCTTTCCCAATTGTGCGGCACGTGTGGGGTGGGGATGAATCGCAGTCGATGACCGCCGATATCGTGCACGTCACCGGCGACTACCGGGGGCCGGTCGCACATGTCGTTGAGCGAGAGCATGCATGCCAGCGGCCCGTGAATGACCTCGGCCTGCGGCGCCGCGGCCAGCAGCGCGTTCATCGCCCCACACTCGTCGGCCTCGATATGGGCGAACGAAATCCAGCGCAGGCGTTCCAGTGGTATCACCTTGGCGATGGCCGCGGACACCAGCGGGAAGAGCTGCCGCATCCCGCAGTGGAACAGAAACGGCTGCTCCCCGGTCAGCAGGAACTGGTTGAACGTGAAGCCGTGTTCGGTGATGCCCGGTACCCACGTGGAAAACCGGAAGATACCGTCGGCGATTTCATCGACGGTGGTTTGGAGCTCACTACTCATCACAGCAGGCTACGCCCGCCGTGCTAGCCGGCGCCCTTGCCGTTGTCGACCCGGTAGACGGCGCCGTGGATGGCGACCGCGGCGTCGCTGGCCAGGAAGCCGATCACGTTCGCGACGTCGAGGGGCTGCATCATCCCGCGCGGCGACGCGGTGCGCATGATCAGGTCGTAGTTCGGGTTGTCCGGCGCGCTGAACTGCTCGAGTTGCGGTGTGAGCATGCCGCCGGGGCACACGGCGTTGACCCGCAGGCGATCGGCGGTGTACTCCACTGCCAACGCGCGCGTGAGCCCGATCAGCCCATGCTTGGCGGCGCAGTAGCCGGCCGAATACGCCTGGCCTTCGACGCCGGCGATGGAGCTGACGTTGACGATGTTGCCGCCCCGCTCCAGCAGATGGGGCAGCGCGGCCCTGCACAGGTAATACGGCCCGTTCAGGTTGACGCCGAGATCTTGTGCCCAGTCGTCGTCGGTCATCGACTCGGTTCTGCGCATCTGGTGCTTGCCGGCGATGTTGACCAGGACGTCCAGCCCGCCGAACTCGCGGACGCATTGATCGACCGCGTCCCTACATGCCTGCGCCACGCCAACATCCACCGATGCGTACGAACCCCGCTCCACATCGGCGAACACCTCGGCCAAGCGTTCGGTATCCCGACCGATGCCGAAAACCGTTGCGCCCTGGCGGGAAAACAGCCGGGCCGTTTCGGCGCCCAGGCCCGACGACGCGCCGGTCACCAGTGCGACCTTGTCCCGCAGTGCCGACATGTCAGGCTCGCATCCGCGCGGCGCTGATCCGGATGCGGCGTGCTGTCATTAACACGAGCAGACTGATCGCCATCCTCCCCAGCGCCATCCGGCTCGTCCGCCTCTTCCAGCTCGGTCGCCGCGAGCCCACGCGCCGGCCGAAATAGTAGCCGACGCATGCTGCCATCGCGAGAGCGGCGATTGCCGCGAGCACCGTCATCATGACGAGCGTGCTTCGTCACCGTCGCGGCGAGGTCACGCGCGAGGCACAGCTCAGCCGCTCTATCGGTTGAGCAACGAGTCGACGTTGGCGTGAAAGAGACCGGGCATTTCCGGCCCGTCGCAGCCCATCCGCCGATAGTCGTCGAGCGGCGTCGCTGTCCCCTCGGAGTGCGGGTAGTCGCTGCAGAACATGAACACGTCCCCGGCCATTTGGGCCAGCTGCTTGGGGTTCTCGTATGAGAAGGAGGACACCCGGACGTGGTCGAGAAAGTACTCGCTGGGTCGCCGAGACAGGTTGGCCACCGGCTTGCCGTTGAGCTGGGCTGTGAACGCGGACGCACCGTCCAACAGCATCAGAAATTGCGGAACCCAGGCGGAGCTGAGCTCGACCACGCCGAACCGCAGGCGTGGATGACGGTCGAAAACGCCGTGCAGGATCAGGTCGGACAACGCCAGCGCCGGTGGCACCCATAGGAATACGGCCTCGGTGGCGGGCACCAGATCCTGCACCGGATCGTCTTGATACCAGCAATCGTCGAAGACCCGAACCTGATCGGCGACGTGGAAGACCGGCGTGACACCGTGGTCGACGAATGCCGACCACATCCCGTCGTGGTCGGGGTGCGACAACTCGCGCCCGTCCACCGGTCCTGCGCCGATCATGGCGAGCGTGATACCGGCGGCCGCCAGTGTCTCCAGCTCGGCCTCGAGCCACTCCGGGTCGCGCAACGTCAGGTGCGCGACGGGATGCAGTCGCCCGCCACCTTCGGCCTGAACGACGGCGCACCACCGGTTCCATGCCGCCATGTTGGCGGTCATCGCCGGAAGCGTCGGCGACAGGCGGCGCTCCCAGAGCAAGCCGAAATTGGGGAACAGGACCGCCTCGTCGAGGCCCGCGGCATCGAGCCAGCGAAGCCGGGCCGCGGGCTGCCAGTAGGAGGCGGGTAGCGCGTCGTCGTACCGATAGGAGGGTGGCTTCCCGGCCCGTTGACGGTTGCGGTGCTCCCCACAGGATGCGGTGTTGCCGGGAAGGTGGACGTCGGCGAGGGCGAGGTGAGCGCCGCGCCAGTCGAGCCAGGTGTAACCGAGTTCGTCGTCGACCAGGCTCAAGGCGTCGTCGCGCGCATCCGGGTCGATATGGTCGGCCCACAGCGACCGACTCTCGTAGAGATGCTGGTCCGAGTCGACGATGCGAGTCACACCGCCAGTTCTTCCACCGCCGCCCTGCCGCGTCAAGGCCGTGGTCGGCAAGCCCGCGCGGCGCCCGGTCGGCGACCATGGCGACTACGCCGGGTCTGGGGCGTCCCATCGGACGACGGCCGACGTCCAGTGCGTGATCCGCTCTTCCTGGTCGTTGCGGTGCAGATGGCGCGGCGGTTGAGCGAACGTCGAGTAGGGCCGACAGCGGACGACGACTCGGTCCTCGTTGGCGGCCATTTCCTCGACGTACGGGCGGGCTTCTTCGCCCAGCGACTCGCCCGACATGCGTCCGGCGACCGCCATCATCACGTCGACCACGAGGTCGCGGTCACGCTCGACCGTCGCGTCGGCGTACACCTGTAGGTAGGCAAAAGGCCAGCGCTCGTCCAGCACGCAGAGGCTTACTTTTCCGTCGCGTTCGACAATGCGCGCCTTGCCGCGTCCCGCCATCGTCGAGATGAGCAGTTCGTCGTCGTCGGTCGGTATGTAGTACACGATCGACATGGCCGGACCGTCGTGCCGGCGCCGGTATCCGAAGACGCAGGTGCGGTGGGTGCGCACGAACGTACGCCGCTCCGACGGGAGCATGTCTCGGTCTGTGGGAGCCACAAAGGGCTCCGTTGCGAGCGGAAGCAACATCGCAAAACCTCCAAAGTCAATAATGGATACAGCGTTGCCGTTATTGCATCCTGTTGTCAAGACCCGCCATACTGGCCCCGTGATGACCACACAGCGGCGGGACGAAGCGCCTCGACCCTCTCGTGGACGTCCCCCGCTTCCCCTCGATCGGATCATCGATACGGCGCTGCAAATCGTCGACGAAAACGGCGCCGACGCATTGTCCATGCGGACGTTGGCACAGCGACTCAATTCCGGGACCGCGACGCTGTATCGGCACTTCGCCAACCGGTCGGATTTGGTGGCTCAGGTCATCGACCGGGTGTTCGGCGAGGCCGAATACGACACCGTTGATTCCGAGTCATGGCAGGAGATGTGTAAGTCGTTCGCGCGCAAGACATTTGAGGTCTTGCGACGGCACCCGAACGTCGCCCCGCTACTCATCGAGCGGATACCGATCGGACGAAATGCGATGGCTGGCCGCGAAAAAATCATCGCTCTGCTACTAGACAGCGGCTTCCCGCCAGACCTCGCGGCACGGTCCTACGCCACCGTGGCCCGCCACGTCCTGGGCTTCGCCATCCAACTGACCGGACACAGCACCGGCGAAATGCACGACGCAATGGCATCGGACCGGTTCCGTGGCGTAAACCCAATCGAATTTCCCGCCACCATTCGAGTCGCCGACCACCTGCCGGTTCCGTTGGCGGAGGAGTTTGAGTTCGGACTCGAGCTCATCATCAACGGGCTGACCCAGCTCCTGGCTTAGGTGTATCGGGATACACCTAAGCCCACTCCTCGTCGATGAGCCGCCGCCAGTGTTCGTTGATGTGGTCGGACTGACGCTCGAGCGGGGGTTCGGGCAAATCGGCGGCGTGTACGGGATCGGCGCCGAGGAATCGCAAGACTCGCGCAATCTCACCGCGATAGTTCTCGTCGAGATCTTCATAGCGGACCGTCAGAACCTTATGGCCCCGAGTGTTGAAGTAGTTGGTCCAAGCCGCTTGTTCGGCGTCGAGGGTCCGTTCCATCTCGATGATCTGCTCGTACGTCGGTGCCACGCCGGTGAGATCGGCCGCCGGCTGGCCGGGCGTGGGGCGGTCCAGGTAGAGCCCCCACGGACGCACTCTCCCCGACGAGCGGGAAGAACGGAACCACTCGCCGGTCGCTTCGGCACGAAACAGCGATATGGCCTGCGCGCGCCGGTCAGCACGGACGATATTGACGAAAACCGCTGCCGGAAAAAGCATCTCGAGAACAGCTCCCGGATCGCCACGAAAACCCAGTGCTTGCGCGAGCGAAACGACATGCCGCCAATGAATTTTGATACCCCGAATACCGTTCTCCGTCGCCGCGAACGCCATGACCTTCGCCAGATATTCGGTCCACGAGCAATTCGCCGGCAGTTTCAAGTCCTCCTTATAGGACCCGATGTGGTCGGGCGTGAAGTACTCTTCGGGCCGCCCGGCAACTCCGGTCGCGACAAGGCCACCGGCCAGGAGCGAACTACCCGAACGAGGCGTGGAGGCAATGACATAGGTTGCAGGTCTCATAACCTTCGACCCTCCGGGATTACTCCTACGCTCGTACGCCGCCACCCAAATTTTCATGGTGTCTTCGCCGTGGTGTCGAGGCCCACTTGCCGCGCAGCCGGCGTTGTCTGCAATATTCGCAGGTCAGAGGGCCGAGCCGAGGACACGTCACAGCGACAAAACCCACTCAGTGGGCAGAGGTTTCGCAGCTTGTCCCGTGGCTTTTTAACGTCATCGGCGTGGACAGACACGATGCGCCGCTTACGGTAGCGCCAGCTGTTGCGCCGGAGCGGGAGTGACAACGAATGCGTGACCGGTCAGTTGTGATTATCGGTGCTGGTCCTGCTGGGATTTCTGCGGCATTGAGCCTGAAAGACAAACGAATTCGATCGTTGCTCATCGATCGGGCCGATGCAGTGGCGGCGTCTTGGCGCGGTCGGTATGGCCGGCTCAGACTCAACACCGGTCGACAATTTTCCCATCTACCCGGGCGGCGGTACCCGAAAGGCACTCCGCTCTATCCGACTCGTGACCAAATCGTCGAGCACCTGGACACCCATGCGCACGAGGATGGCATCGATTTACACCTGAATACCGAGGTTGAGCGCATCGACGAACATTCCCTGGGATGGCGGTTGACGACGTCGAACGGCGACCTCGACGCCCGCGTCGTCGTGGTCGCAACGGGTTACGAGCACACGCCCTTCATCCCGGACTGGCCGGGCATCTTCAGCGGTGAGCTACTGCATTCAACTCGGTATCGAGACGCGGCGCCGTACGCCCACAAGCGCGTGCTGGTCGTCGGCTCCGGATCTTCGGGCATGGAAATCGCCCACGACTTGACCACAAGCGCAGCGACCAAAGTTTGGCTCTCAGTGCGAACTCCACCAAACATCCTGCCGCGCAAAGGACCCGGGGGACTGCCCAACGACGTGGTATCCATTCCCTTGTTCCGCCTGCCCCCGCGGATAGCCGACCGAATCGCCGCCGCCGCGCGCCGCCACGCGTTCGGCGATCTCGAACCATTCGGCCTGCCCGTTCCAGATGAGGGCCCCTTCGCGAAAGCCCATCGGCTGCAGGCCGCGCCAACAGTCGTCGACTCCGAGGTTATCGACGCAGTGCGCGACGGATTTGTCGAGGTGGTTGCAGCGGTCAGTTCGCTCGAGGGTGCCAAGGTGGCGCTGGCCGACGGCGCACGGATCCAGCCCGACGTGATGATCTGCGCGACGGGGTATCGGCCCGGCCTGCATCCGTTGGTCGGACACTTGGGGGTGCTCACACCCGACGGCGTACCACTAACGCTGTCGCCGTTTCCTGCCGCCGATGGCCTGTACTTCCACGGCCTGCTGAGCCGTCCCGCGCTAATTGGCTACGTAGCCAAGCAATCACGAAAGTTGGCCAAACGCATCTCGCAAGGCCGCCCCCCGCCGTACTGCGTGAGCCGATCCGCGGCCCCGGCCGAGATGCTGCGTCACTACTCCGATACCGGCACGTAATCGACAACCGGACCTAAGGGGAAACATGTCATCCGAAATCATGGACTGGGACAGCGCTTATCGCGAGCAGGGCGAATTCGACGGTCCGCCGCCGTGGAATATCGGTGAGCCGCAACCGGAGTTGGCGGCGCTGATCGCCGCGGGCAAGTTTCGCAGCGACGTGCTCGACGCCGGATGCGGGGTCGCCGAACTGTCGCTGGCACTAGCAACGCAGGGCCACACCGTCGTCGGCATCGACATCACTCCGACCGCCGTCGCTGCGGCTACCAAGGCGGCCGAAGAGCGCGGCCTGACCACGGCCAGCTTCGTGCAGGCCGACATCACGTCCTTCGCCGGCTACCCACCCGGTTCGGAAGGGCGATTCGACACGATTGCCGACAGCACGCTGTTCCACTCGCTGCCGGTCGAGGGCCGCGACGGCTACCTGCGCTCGATCCACCGCGCCGCGGCGCCGGGCGCCAGCTATTTTGTGCTGGTGTTCGCCAAGGGCGCCCTTCCCGCCGAGATGGAGCCCAAGCCGAACGAGGTCGACGAGGACGAGTTGCGCGCTGCGGTGAGCAAGTACTGGGCGATCGACGAGATCCGGCCCGCCTTCATCCACGCGAACATTCCCCCAGCTGGAGACGGCTGGCCCGAATTTCCGGCGCACGACCGCGACGAGAAGGGCCGGATGAAGTTGCCCGCCTTTCTGCTGACGGCGCACAAGGCCGGCTAACACTCTCGCGATCGCCGCGTCGGCGTCAAACAGCGGGTCAGGAGTGGGCCAGTCTGAGTTGGATCACATGTCCGGTCGTGTGGCCAGCGGTAAGTGTGCGGGCGCGACGGGCGGCTCGTTTCACGACGACGGTCGCGGGGTCATCCAGGGCGCATTTGAGCTGCTGGGTTACCTGGGTGCGCTGGAACCGGTGCGGCTGCGGGACTTGGCGAATGTGAGCGGGATCCCCCGGGAAACCGTCCGTCGAATGCTGCAGCAGCTAATCGCAGTGGGGGCGGTCAGTCGCGAAGGTACCCGCTATCGGCTCGGCCCGAGCCTGCTGGAGCTGGGCGCGCAAGTGGGCTCGGAGCGGCGATTACGGACGGCCGCCCGTCGACCGATCGCCGAACTCGCAACCGCCACCGGTGCCGCAGTGCACTTGTCCACGATGATCGGCGGTGAGCTGGTGTACCTGGATGCGGTGGACGCTCGGGTTCCCGTGAGATTCACAGCCGAACCCGGAGCTCGGGTACCGCCGAGAACCGCAGCCGCGCGCGCCCAGATCGAAATGGGCAGCACCGCACCGATTGTGGATCCCGGCGGGGTAATAGCGGACCTGAGTTGTGTCGCGGTAGCGATTCCGCTGGGCAACGGCGCGGCGGCGGTCGTGTCGGCGCTCGTTCCGGGACCGCGACCGCCGCTCGGAGTGTTGGCTGCCACCAGAGCCACCGGCACCCGGATCGTCAGCCTCCTTCATCCACCGCGCGATCCCGACGAGACAGGGCCGGATGAAGTTGCCGGCTTCCTGCTGACGCACAGGGCTGGCTGACACTCTCAATGGCGGATCAGTCCGCGCCCATGCCCGTGAGCCTGTCATCGGTGAACAAAAGTTGTTCATTCTCGATATTCGGCATAGTTTGCTGTGTTTGTGCGTTAGACCCTGAGATGTCGTGACGTTTGTGTGGGCATCAGAGCATAAAGGGGTCGATGGTGGACCAATCCGAGTTGGATCGATTGACCGATCGTGTGGCCAGCGGTAGGAGCGCGGACGCGACGGGCGGCTCCTTTCACAATGACGGTCGCGGGGTCATCAGGAGCGCATTTGAGCTGCTAGATCACGTGGGTGCAATGGAACCTGTGCGGCTGCTCGACTTGGCGAATGTGAGCGGGATCCCCCGGGAGACGGTCCGTCGAATGCTGCAGCAATTAATCGCGGTAGGGGCGGTCAGTCGCGAAGGTACCCGCTATCGGCTCGGCGCGAGCCTGCTGGCGCTGGGCGCGCGAGTGAGCTCGGAGCGGCGATTGCGGGCGGTCGCCCGTCGGCCGATCGCCGAACTCGCAACCGCCACCGGTGCCGCAGTGCAGTTGTCCGCGATGATCGGCGGTGAGCTCGTGTACCTGGACGCGGTCGACGCTCGGGTTCCGTCCGGAGTGGTCGTTCAACCCGGCGCCCCGGTACCACCCAAATGCGCCGCTGCGCGGGCCCACACCGAATTGGGCTACACCGCACCGATAGTGGACGCGGGCGAGTTGAGAGCGGATATGAGCTGTGTCGCGGTAGCGATTCCGCTGGGCAACGGCGCTGTGGCAGCCTTGTCGACGATCGTCGCGGGACCGCGACCGCCGCTCGGACTCCTCGCTGCCACCCGGGCGACTGGCGCCCGTATCGCGGGGCTCCTGCACACACCGTGAATTGGTGATCAGCGAGAAACTCACCCCCGGCTGGTACCACCAACGCACCAGCACGGACTGCGAAATCAAGGTCGGCCCAATACGATTCGCGGTGAGTGCGCGCAAAACCAGACCTGATGATTCCCCGCGTCATATCCCGGTCATCGCGTTGACCCCACGCTTAGGGGAATAGAGCTCTCTCGACCTAGGCTGCAGCGTCGCCACCCAGGCCGGTTAACGGCGTGCGTCAAGCATCGACACTGCCGCGGCATCGTGAATTGGTCTCAGCAAGAAGCCCATTCAGTGGGCACAGATTGGCTACTCGTCCCGCGGCTCCTTAACGTCATAGGCGTGACAGCCACAAATTCGGTGAAGAATGGCACAGAACTAGTGCTGGCGCAGTTGGAATTCCAAGTCGACGACTGCATTTCGCCTCTCCCATCGGAAGCTGCGGTACCTCCGTTGTCGTCATGAATGTTTGGCGATGCGCCGGTCGCGGTGCGAACAAGGCTTGTTGACAACGTTATTCAACCCACCGCCGCGACCATGTGAAACAACCCGAAGCCTATGGCGGCACAAGTGAACATGCGCCGAAATCTGATGAGCCGCACCCTACAACGCGAACGGGAAGCCGCTACCTCGGCGCAAACAGTCTTGCCCGACTTCGTCGTCAACCTATAGGAGACAAATGAGTACAACCGAGGTGATCACTGCGGCCGCCAACGACCTGGCGAGCCGGATTAATGCCACCCAGGTGCGTGTACCCGACGGTGCGCCGTTGATCTGGAATGCGGCGGTGCAACATCGTCCGGCACTGATCATGCGGGCCGAGTCACCGCGCGACGTACAGGAAGCAATCCGTGTGGCGCGTGACCGTGGGATGCGGCTCTCGGTGCTCGGCGGCGGCCATGACTGGGCCGGCCGCGCTGCGTACGACGGCGGTCTGGTTATCGACATGTCCGGGATGCGAAGTGTCACCGTCGATACCGAGGCGCGGATCGCAACGGTGGGTGGGGGCGCCACAGCGGCCGAGCTGATCGACGCGGTCGCGCCGTACGGGCTCGTTGCCGCCACCGGCAACTGCGGTGCTGTCGGCATGACCGGCCTGACGCTCGGCGGGGGCTACGGACCGCTCAACGGGCGGTTCGGCCTTGCCTCGGACAACCTGGTCGGGGCCGAGGTGGTCCTTGCGGATGGCCGAATCGTCACAGCCGACGCGACTCACGAGCCAGAGCTGTTCTGGGCACTGCGCGGTGGTGGCGGCAACTTCGGCGTGGTCACCTCGATGCGGGTGCGGTTGCATCCGGTGGACCGGTTGATCGGCGGGATGATCATGTTCCCGTGGTCGCAGGCCGCGACGGTGTGGCGTGGGCTGGGTGACCTGTTGTCGACGGCGCCGGACGCGCTGACCGTCCAGAGCGGACTGCTGCCCGGCCCGGACGGCAACCTGACGGTTTATCTGCAGCCGGCGTGGAGCGGCGATATTCGTTGCGGCCTAGCGGCCGTCGATCTGCTCGCAACGCTCGGAACGCCACTGATCACACAAGTCGCGCCCGTCGCCTACGGTGAAATACTGCGCCTTTTCGACGTGGGGTGCGTCCGTGGACTGTGCTGGGCGGTTCGCACCCGCACGGTCGCGGGGTACACGCCCGAAGTCATCGATGCGCTGGTGGAGGCCGCGCGGACACTAACCTCGCCGCGCAGCCTCGTCTCCATCCACCACTGTCACGGCGCATCGACTCGCGTCGCCCCGGACCAGACCGCGTTCGCAAACCGCCGCCCGCATTTCGTCGTCGAGATCGTCGCGTGCTGGGAGCCCGGAGACGGCGCCGCTCACCGCGCCTGGGCAGAAGCGTTGTCGGACGCGCTTGCGCCGCACGCGCTTCCAGGCGGATACGCCAATCTGCTCGGGCCGGACGACCACGATCAAATCGCAAACGCATACGGCGACAACGCCACACGGCTCGTCGCCGCCAAAGATCACTACGATCCCGACGCGGTGTTCACCGCCATCCCACTTCCCAGAGTCAGTTAGGAGAGATCGAATGTCGTACATCATCGATAGTCACCACATCACCATGTCGGTGAACGGGGCCCAAGAAGACGTTGACTTCCATGTCAAGGTGCTCGGGCTGCGGCTGATCAAACGCACGGTGCTGTTCGACGGGAACATCCCGATCTATCACCTCTATTACAGCAACGCCGACGGCGACCCGAGCGCCGTGCTCACCACCTTTCCCTTTGGCCAGGCGGGGATCTACGGCCGGCGCGGCACCAACCAGGCGCGTGAGGTACTGCTCGCCGTTCCGGCGGGTTCACTGAACTATTGGTCCGCTCGATTGCACGAGCGGGCCGCGGATGTCCGGGACACGACCGTGTTCGATCGACGGCGGGTGCTGTTCCGGCATCCCTGCGGCATCGAGTACCAGCTGGTCGAGGTCCCCGATGACCCACGTCGTGGTTACAGCGGCAGCGGCGTGCCCGAGGAGTACGCCATCCACGGCATTTACGGTGTCGGTGTCCACGTGACCGGGCCCGACACCGCGGTCGAGTTCGCCGCCAATCACCTCGGTGCACGCGAGGGACTGACCGAAGGTAACCGGTTTGCGTTGGAGGCCGGCAAGTTTGGCCTCGGCGGCGCGGTCGAGCTTGTCGTCAATCGCACAGACGAGCCGGGGACGTGGACCTACGGCGCTGGAACCATCCACCACTTCGCCTGGAACGCAGACACTCTCGAGAATCAGGACAACCTGAAATTCGAGATCGAGGGTGCGGGCTACACAGACATGTCCGAGGTCCGAGACCGCAAGTACTTCAAGTCAGTCTACGTCCGCTCGCCCGGCGGTGCCCTCTTCGAACTGGCCGTGACACACAACGAGGGCGGCTGGGACTGTGATGAGTCGCCGCAGGAGCTGGGGAAGCGATTCCAGCTGCCGGAGCAGTTCGAGGCACGCCGGGAGGAGATCCTCGGCCGTCTCGAGCCGATCGAGCTCTGAGGATCGGCATCGAAATAAGGAACCGCTATGAACGCACCCACAATGCATGACGCGACCAAAGTTCTGGCTGACCCGTCGGCGTACGCCGACGACGAGCGGCTGCACACGGCGCTACGGCAGCTGCGGACAAACAACCCGGTTGCATGGGTAGACCATCCGCCGTATCGGCCGTTCTGGGCGATCACCAAGCACGCGGACATCATGGCGATCGAGCGTGATAATGACCTATTCATCAGCGCGCCCCGGCCGATGCTCACGCGCGCCGATGCCGACGATCTGCTCATGGCACAGCGGGAAGCCGGGACCGGCATCCGAACCCTGGTCGACATGGATGACCCACACCACCGCAAGGTGCGTGCGATCGGAGCGGACTGGTTTCGCCCCAAGGCCATGCGCGACCTGAAGGCGCGAGTCGACCAGCTGGCCAAGCGCTATGTCGACAAAATGCGCGAGATCGGACCTGAGTGCGATTTCGTCACCGACATCGCCGCCGACTTCCCGCTTTACGTCATCCTGTCCTTGCTGGGCCTTCCCGAATCGGACTTCCCTCGGATGCGCACTCTTACCCAGGAGATGTTCGGCCGCGATGACGCCGAACACCAGCGCGGCCAAGAACCCGAGGCCTGGATCGCGGTGGTGCAAGACTTCCTCAACTACTTCGCCACGCTGACCGCGTCACGCCGTCGAAAACCCACCGAAGACCTCGCCTCGGCCATCGCCAACGGGCGCATCGACGGCCAACCGCTCTCGGACATGGACACTGCGTCCTACTACGTGGCCATCGCTAGTGCCGGCCACGACACCACCAAGGACGCCATCTCTGGCGGAATGCGTGCGCTCATCGAAAACCCCAGTGAATTATGGCGATTGAAGCAGCACCTCACGCTGATGCCGACGGCGGTCGAGGAGATGATCCGGTGGGCCACGCCGGTCAAGGAATTCATGCGCACCGCAACCGCCGACACCACTGTTCGAGGGGTCGACATCGCCGAACGCGAGTCGGTGTATCTGGCGTATGTGTCCGGAAACCGTGACGAGGAGGTCTTCGACGATCCGTTCCGCTTCGATGTCGGCCGCGATCCCAACAAGCATCTGGCCTTCGGGTATGGCGTGCACTTTTGCCTTGGCGCCGGGCTGGCGCGGATGGAGATCAGCAGTCTCTACCGAGAACTGCTCCCTCGGCTGGGATCGATCGAGCTCGCGGGTAAGCCCGAATTATCCGCAACAACGTTTGTCGGTGGCCTCAAACACCTGCCAATTCGCTACTCACTGAAGTGATTTCGGTCCGCAGCGCAAACGCGCAAACATCCTTCCGATTCCTGACACCGAAAGGCATACCATGACGCGATTTCCTGAGCATTACCCACCGCGGCCGTCCCTGGCGGGCACCGTACGACAAGTGTGCGTTCACAGCTTGATCGCGATACAGCTGGTCTTTCTGAGCATCATTTTGTGGGCAGCTATTTTCGGCGACCTCCCGATGTCTGACAAGGCTTCCCGACACTGTGTGCCAAACGACTTCGGGCCAGCGGCTTCACGCGACCGACCCGATCGATGAACAAAGCATCACGGCAAAGCGAAGCCCGAGAATGGAATTCAGCTCAAAGCGCAATCAGTATGTGGTGCCGGATTATTCGCAGTCGACCGAAGGGGCCCCTCTTGTCCAAGGCGGCGTTCTGCGACAACTCGCCCTCCACGGCATCGTGACGGTTTTGCTGGTGGCAGCCGCCGTCGTGATGTTCTGGTAAACCCCAGCGCTAGCCGACGAAATCAAACCTGAAACGACGAGTTGCCGTGTCTGAATTCGACTAAACGGCAGTCGTTTTGCGGGCAGCCGTTGCCGCCCGATGATGGCCCACACCCTGCCGGTGGGCACGTCCGTATTTTTTGTCGACCAAAGGACGGTAGATGAATATCTTGGAGACAACGCCATTGGACCAACAGGCTTCTTCCCCGGCCAAAGCGATGCAGGGGTCGACGTATGTGCTGATTCCGGGCGCCTGGCATGGCGCCTGGTGCTGGCGTCCGGTTGCCCGGCGGCTTCGCGCGGCGAACCATCGCGCGATCACCTTGACGCTGCCTGGTCTGGGCGACGGCGACGATCCGTCGGGCTACAGACTCAGGGACGCAGTCCATTGCGTCGTCAACGAGGTGCGCCGGCGCGAACTGGACAACGTGATCCTCGTCGCGCACAGCTGGGGAGGCTATCCCGCCACGGGTGCCACTCACCTACTCGTCGGCCAGGTCACCAAGATCGTCTACTACAACGCTTTTGTGCCGGTTCGCGGCAGATCCCTTGTCGATGAGACACCACACACACGCGAGTTGATGCTGCGGTTGATCGACGGATCGCCTTTCGGCGCCATTGCACCGAGCCTGGAATACGTCGAGCAGCTGTTAATGCAAGGCGTTGCCCCGGAGCTGCAGCGGTTGGTGGCCGATCTAATGACGCCGCAGCCCGGCGGTTACTTCCTTGGCGGTCTCGACATCGATGCGGCGAGTCTGGGTCTTCCCACCGCCTACATCACCGGCGACAGCGATTGCGCGCTGCCACAACCGGGGCCAGAATTTGCGGCCCGGCTCGGTGTACAACCCGTCGTCGTTCCGGGGACGCACAACGGAATGCTGACCCACCCCGACGAAGTGGCCAAAGCGATCCTCGCGGCTTGATGGAAGTAATGTCTCGCGACGTCACATCGGTGGAGCTAAGGGGACTCGAACCCCTGACCCCCACACTGCCAGTGTGGTGCGCTACCAGCTGCGCCATAGCCCCGAGAAGTTGTGCCCATCGAAGCTACACCACTGGGAACATGCGTTCAAAGTCGCAGTTCAGGGCCCTATCCGATGACCTGGTTCACCACCTCGCGGGCGGTCTTCTGCACCTCGGCCAGATGCTCGGGGCCGTTGAACGATTCCGCATAGATCTTGTAGACGTCCTCTGTGCCCGACGGCCGCGCGGCAAACCACGCATTGGCCGTCGTCACCTTCAGCCCACCCAGCGGCGCGCCGTTTCCGGGCGCGGCGGTGAGCTTGGCGGTTATCGGCTCACCGGCCAGGTCGGTCGCCGTGACCTCGTCGGGCGACAGCTTGGCCAGCCGCGCCTTCTGGTCGCGGTCGGCGGGCGCGTCGACGCGCGCGTAGGACGGCGTCCCGTACTCGACGGTCAGCTCCTCGTAGCGCTGGGAGGGACTCGAGCCGGTGACTGCCAGGATCTCGGAAGCCAGCAGCGCCAGGATGATGCCGTCCTTGTCGGTGGTCCACACCGTTCCGTCGCGGCGCAGGAACGACGCCCCCGCCGACTCCTCGCCGCCGAAGCCGATCGTGCCGCCGATCAGGCCGTCGACGAACCACTTGAACCCGACCGGCACCTCGACGAGCTTGCGGCCGAGGCCGGCGACCACGCGGTCGATGATCGACGAACTGACCACGGTCTTGCCGACCGCGATGCCCTCCGGCCAGGACGGCCGATGGGTATAGAGGTAGTCGATGGCGACCGCGAGGTAGTGATTCGGATTCAGCAGCCCCGCGTCGGGCGTCACGATGCCATGGCGGTCGGAGTCGGCGTCGTTGCCGGTGGCGATCTGATAGCGGTCCCGGTTCGCGATCAGCGATGCCATCGCGTCCGGAGAGCTGCAGTCCATCCGGATCTTGCCGTCGTGGTCGAGCGTCATGAACCGCCACGTCGCGTCGACCAACGGGTTGACCACCGCCAGCTCGAGCCTGTGCCGCTCGGCTATCGCGCCCCAGTAATCCACGCTCGCCCCGCCGAGCGGGTCGGCGCCGATCCGCACCCCGGCCGCGCGAATCGCATCGACGTCGACCACATTGGGCAGGTCCTCGACATATGTGGCCATATAGTCGTAGCGCTGGGCGGTGGGCAGCGCCCGGGCCAGCGGCACCCGCTTGACGCCCGATCCAGAGCGCAGAATTTCGTTGGCGCGCTTGGCTATTGCATTGGTCGCATCGGTGTCGGCCGGTCCCCCGTTCGGTGGGTTGTACTTGAAGCCTCCGTCGGACGGCGGGTTGTGCGACGGCGTCACGACGATGCCGTCGGCCAGCGTGTCGGTGCGGTCGCGGTTATACGTCAGGATCGCGTGGCTGACCGCCGGCGTGGGCGTGTACCGGTCGGCCGCGTCGATCATGGCGACGACGTCATTGGCGGCCAGCACCTCCAGCGCCGACACCCAGGCCGGCTCCGAGAGGCCATGTGTGTCACGGCCGATGAACAACGGCCCGGTAGTCCCCTGCGCCGCGCGGTACTCGACGATGGCCTGGGTGATCGCCAAAATGTGGGCTTCGTTGAAGGCCCCGTTCAACGAGGAGCCGCGGTGACCCGACGTGCCGAACGCCACCTGCTGAGCGACGTCGTCGGGATCGGGTTCGATCGCGTAATACGACGTCACCAGATGGGGCAGATCGACGAGGTCTTCGGGTCGGGCCGGCTGGCCGGCGCGCGGGTTGGCCACCATGACGCCAATTCTGCCGATGTCCTGCCTAGGCTGCTTAGGTGCCTCGTCACGACTATCGCGAGTTGGCCGCGGTTTTCGCCGGCGGTGCGCTGGGCGCCCTGGCCCGGGCCGCACTGAGCACCCTGACGGTCGACGACCCCGCGAGCTGGCCGTGGCCGACGTTCACGGTCAACATCGTCGGGGCCTTTATGGTGGGTTACTTCACTACCCGACTGCTGGAGCGGCTGCCGCTGTCGAGTTACCGGCGGCCGCTCCTCGGCACCGGATTGTGCGGCGGTTTGACCACTTTCTCGACGATGCAGGTCGAAACGCTGAAGATGATCGAACACAGCCATTGGGGCCTCGCCGTCGGCTACACCGTCGCCAGCATCGTGCTGGGCTTGCTGGCGGTGCACCTGGCCACGGTGTTGGTTCGCCGGGTTCGGGTGCGCGGATGACGGGCGGCGCGGCTGTCCTGGTGTGGGCCGGCGTCGTGCTCGTGGGCGGCGTCGGCTCGGTGCTGCGTTTCGTAGTCGATCGCGCGGTGGCCCGGCGCGTTGCGCAGCCGTTTCCGTTCGGCACGCTCGCGGTCAACGTCAGCGGTGCGGCGTTACTCGGGCTGCTCGGCGGGCTGGCGCTGAGCAAGGATGCGGCCCTGCTGGTCGACACGGCGTTCGTCGGCGCCTACACGACCTTCTCCACGTGGATGCTGGAAACGCAGCGGCTCGGCGAGGAGCGCCAGACCTGGGCGGCGATCGCCAACATCGTCGTCAGCGTCGTGCTGGGCATGGCCGCGGCGCTGCTCGGACAATGGATTGCGGACCGGATGTGAACCAGCCCTGCCTGAAGTTGACCGCGTACTTTGGCGAGCGCCAACGCGCCGTCGGCACGAGCGGGCGGTTTCTGGCCGACGAGATGCTGGACTTGTTCGGCACCAGCGACGTCGCGACCAGTGTGATGCTTCGCGGTATCGCCAGCTTCGGGCCGAGCCGCGAGCTGCGCAATGACGTATCGCTGAGTCTGTCCGAGGATCCGGCGGTGGCGATCGCCGCGGTCGACGTCGAGCCGAAGATCCGTTCCCTGGTCGACGACGTCGGGGCGATGACGGGCCGCGGGCTGGTGACCCTCGAGCGCGCGCGGCTGGTGACGCGCCAGCTGGGCTCCGATGCGCTTGCGGACTTCGACACCCACAACGGGGATGCCGCCAAACTCACCGTGTACGTCGGCCGCCAAGAACGCATCGCCGGCAGACGGGCGCACCACACGATATGCGACCTGCTCTACCGGCACGGATTTGCGGGTGCCATCGTGCTTCTCGGTGTCGACGGGACGGCGCACGGCGAGCGCTACCGCGCTCACTTCTTCGGGCGCAACGTCAACGTTCCGGTCATGATCATCGCCGTCGGGTCGACGGGGCAGGTCGCAGCCGCCGCAACCGAACTGGCCACCGCGACGCCCAACCCGATACTGACCGTCGAGCGGGTGCGCCTGTGCAAACGCGACGGTGAGCTGTTCGCCCGACCCCAGCAGCTGCCGGCGACCGACGAGCAGGGACGCACCCTGTGGCAGAAGCTGATGGTGTACACGGCCGAGGGAACTATCCAGGATGGGCTGCCGATCCATCGGGCGCTAGTGCAGCGACTGCTGCATTCGGAAACGGCCCGGGGGGCGACGGTGCTGCGCGGTATCTGGGGATTCCATGGGGACCATAAACCCCACGGGGACAAGCTATTCCATCTGGCACGGCGGGTTCCGGTGACCACGATCATCGTCGACACGCCGCAGTCGATCGCGCGCAGCTTCGATATCGTCGACGAGGTGACGAGCCGGCACGGGCTGGTGACGAGTGAGATGGTTCCGGCCGCACTGTCGCTGGACGAGACCCAGCGGCTCGGTGACATCACGCTGGCACGTCACGACTACTGATTACGCCTCTCGCGGCCGGGGGACATCCTCGGGCGTGCGGACCAACGCGTACAGGGCCATCCGCCGGTTCGACATGTCGTGTTCGCCCAAAAACACGCAACCGCCACGCTCACAAAACTTGCGCGCCAAGACATTACGGTGATCCGGGTCGAACATCACCCGGCGGCATCGCGGGTCGAGGTTGAGCATGCTCGCCAGCAGGTGCGGCAGCAAGAAGCTCACATGTCCCTGTTGTAGGTAGTCCAAATCGGCGACCGCGACGTGCAGGCCTAGATCGTAGGGATCGTACTCGTATCGGGCAGCAATGGAATCCTTTGCCGCCCGGTATAATTCGACGTATCCGCGGTCTGCGCCATCATGGCTGGCGACGAACGGGCGAGAAAACGTGCTGTCTAGTTGCGCACGCAGGTAACGATGCCAGCGCTCCGCTGGCCAGGCGTACTCCCACGACTCGGCCAGGTGCGGCATGTTCATCCACGTGGAGATCATCTCGGCGTCGGCGTCCGGGTCGGCGAGGCGCAAACCGTATGGCGCGGGCAATTCCGGTATGGGCGGCGGCGGGACGGCGCGCACCTCGTCCGGGATATCGGTCAGCTCCCGCCGCAGGATGGGTTCGGCTTCAGTCATGTCAACCGGGGAGCCTACCCATCCACCGATCGGCCAGCGCCGAAACCCAGTCGGCGGCCACCCCGGGACGGTCGGGTGGCGCCTCGACCAGTACCAACTCGTCAACGCCCAACTCCACCAGCGCATCGATATCGCGAACGCTGAGCTCACTCAACGCCACGGCCAGCCTCAGTTCGGAGCGGTCGCGCCCGGCCTCGCCGCACAGCCGCCGCAGCTTTCCGATCCGTTCACGCACCGCCTCGACGCCGGCGAGGTTGAAGCCGTACCAGCCATCCGCCCATGCCGCAACGCGCCGAAGTGCCGCATCGCTGTTGCCCCCGACCACGATCGGGATACGGCGATCGCGGGCCGGCTTGGGGTTGACGCGAATCGAATCGAAGCCGACGAACGTCCCGTCGAACGAGGCGACGTCGTCGCGCCACAACGTGCGCATGGCGGCGACGTATTCGGCCGTGCGAGCCGCGCGATGTTCGAAAGGCACTCGGAGCGCAGTGAATTCCTCCCTGGACCATCCGACTCCTACCCCGAGTGTCAGTCGCCCGCCGCTCAACCGGTCCAAGCTCGCGGCCTGTTTGGCCACCACGACCGGATTGTGTTCGGGCAGCAGCAACACACCCGTCGCGACGCCGATCCGCGATGAGGCGGCGGCGACGAAACTCAGTGCGATCATTGGGTCGAGCCAATCCGCTTGTGCCGGAACACCGATGACGCCTTCCTCGGAATATGGATAGCGTGACTCCGACCGGTCCACCATGACGACGTGTTCGCCGGCCCACAAAGTGGCGAAGCCGCACCTGTCGGCGGCCGAGGCGACGGCATCGATCACCGCACGGTCGGCGCCGGTGCCGATTCCCAGCGCGTGCAATCCCAGCCGCATCGCGCGACCGTCTCAGCGGCTTTTCAGGAGCTTGGCCAGGACGGCCGCCTGGCTGATGTCGACGTCCCGGGTGGCGGTGACGAGGGTGACGGCGCCGCGTTTGGTCAGCTTGCGCAGTTCCTCCAGCGCGGGGCTGTCGCGCAGTTCCGCCGTGTAGCGCGACGCGAATTCGTCGAACCGTTCCGGCTTGTGCTGGTACCACTCACGCAGTTCTTTCGACGGCGCGACGTCCTTGCACCAGGTTCCGACCCGGGGGTCGTCCTTGCGGACTCCCCGCGGCCAGATCCGATCGACCAGGACGCGCTGGCCGTCGTCGGCGCCCGCGGCGTCGTAGACCCGGGCCACCCGGATGCGTTTTCCGGCGCTCACCCGGTCAGGGTAGCGCTGTCGGTGGCGGCTGCTACTCTCGAACGTATGTTCGATACATTAGCGGCGCTCGATTCGGCGGCCGACGAGTCGGCGCTGATCGAGTACATCGCCGAACTCGAGAGAGCCAAATCCGCGGCGGCGGCGCCCCCGGCGCGCGCCGCGGCCGCGCTCGACACAATGCGCCGCGAGGCCGAGGCGGCCGCCGGGGTGCCCGCTGCTCAACGCGGACGCGGGTTGGCCAGCGAGATCGCGCTGGCACGACGCGACGCCCCTGCCCGGGGCGGCCGGCATCTGGGCTTTGCCAAGGCGCTGGTACACGAAATGCCGCACACGCTGGCGGCACTGGAATGCGGGACGCTCTCCGAGTGGCGGGCCACCTTGATAGTGCGGGAAAGCGCCTGCTTGGACGTCGAGGACCGTCGCACGCTGGACGCCGAGTTGTGCGCCGACCCGGACCGGCTCACCCGAATGGGCGATGCGCGGGTGGCCGCGGCCGCCAAGGCGATCGCCTACCGCCTGGATCCGCACGCCGTGGTAGATCGGGCGGCCAAGGCCGAGAACGAGCGCACCGTCACCATTCGGCCGGCACCCGACACCATGACCTATCTGACCGCGTTGTTGCCGGTGGCCCAGGGAGTTTCGGTGTACGCGGCGCTGCGCCGGGAGGCGGACACCCGCTGCGACGGGCGCTCACGCGGACAGGTGATGGCCGATACGTTGGTCGAACGGGTCACGGGCCGCGACGCAGCGGTGCCGATTCCGGTCGCGGTCAACGTGGTGCTCTCTGATGAAACGCTGCTGGGCGGTGGTAACGCGCCGGCCGATATCGGCGGATATGGCCCAGTGCCAGCCGCGGTCGCCCGCGCGATGATCTCCAGCGCCGTCGGCGACGGACGCTCTCGGGCGACGCTGCGCAGGCTCTACGCCCGACCCGGGGCGGGTGCGCTGGTGGCGATGGAGTCACGGGCGCGGCTTTTCCCGCGAGGGCTGGCCGCCTTCATCGAATTGCGGGACCAGCGTTGTCGCACTCCCTACTGCGACGCGCCGATCCGACACCACGATCATGCGCGACCGTGGGCCCAAGCCGGCTCGACCACCGCGGACAATGGCCTCGGATTGTGCGAGCGCTGCAACTACACCAAGGAAGCAGCCGGGTGGCGGGTCAGCACGAGCATCGACGAAACCCACACTCACACGGCCGAATTCACGACCCCGACGGGTAAGACCTACCGGTCAGCGGCCCCGCCGCGCGCCCCGACGATCATGTTCAGCGAGTTCGAATTCCGCATCAGCGTAGCGCTGCCGCGACACGCCGCCTAGGCGATAGCCTCACCCTTGGCCGGTGAGGTGCTCGAGGTCGATGACTTCGCCGCGGTTGATACTCACCCAATCGCGCCCATCGAGGTAGGGCCGCAGACTTCGGCCGATGAGTTCGATGTCGGCAGGCGCCTTCGGCCGCTGAAGTTCGTACACATGCGGCAACTCGGCCATGCCCGTCACCACGCTCCATAGCTTCAGCGAATCCGGCCCGGTCGGCGGGTCCACCAACACCGGCCCGAACAGGCACTGTCCGGACAAGAACAGCGTCGGAACGCCGTATCCGCCCGCGTCGACGACCCGCTGATGCTCGGCGCGAACTTCGTCGTGGGTGGTCGGGTCGGCCAGCGCCGCATCCAACATCGCCGCATCGACGCCGATCTCGCCCAGCAGGCGTCGCGCAACCGCGGGGTCGTGCGGTTTGCCACCCGCGGCGTGCAGTTCGTGTCCGATCGCCGCGTACCACCGGTCCAGCAGCGACATGTCCGTGCGACGCAGCAGCGCCCCGATCCGCATCAGCGACCAGCCGTAGGACCAATCCCGCTCCCACGGGTGCTTCTTGCCGGCTTCGCGATTGATCTCCTCGAGGCTGAAGAACCGCCAATTGATCGTGATCCCCGCTTGCTCACGGACGTCGCGGATCCATAGCGACGTCTGGTAAGCGAACGGACACATCGGGTCGAAGTGAAAGTCCACGACGGTACTCATCGAGCCCTCCGTCTTGCGTCAGTAGTGATACGTGTCCGACGGCGCCGGCATGTGGACGGGTTCGTCCTCGAAGTCCGAAGCCTCGATGCCATAGGAGCGAGCCAACTCGAGGATCTTGGTGGCCCGGGCGATGCGCGGCAGGTCGGACCCATTGCGGATCTCTCCCCCGTCACGTTCGAACTCGGCGAAAAACTCCTTGGCCCAGCCGATTTCGTCTTGCGAGGGCGACAGCCCCTCGTTCACCACCGCACACTGCTCCGGCGAGAGGCAAATCTTGCCGGTCATGCCGAACTCGACGGAGACGGCCGTGGCCTCGATGAGCTTGAGCGCGTTGGAGCCGATTGTCGGGCCGTCGATGGCGCTGGGCAGGTTGGCCGCCCGCGCGGCGATCGTGAAGCGCGAACGGGCGTAAGCCAGCGTGGTCGGGTCCTCCCCCAGCCCGGTGTCACGCCGGAAGTCGCCGATACCGAAGGCAAGCCGGAAGGTGCCCTTGGCCGCGGCGATTTCGGTGACGCGCTCGAGACCGCGCGCCGTTTCGACCAGCGCCACGATCGGAACGTCGGGCAGTCGCTTCGCGGTCTCGGTGATGTGGTCCACCGATTCGACCATCGCGAGCATCACTCCGCCGACCTGGGTGCGGGCCAGCGCGGCCAAATCGTCGGCCCACCATGGGGTACCGAAGCCGTTGATGCGAACCCAGTCGGTGTTTTCGCCGCCAAGCCAACGCACGACGTTGTCGCGGGCGGCGGCCTTGTCCTTGGGCGCCACCGCATCCTCGATGTCGAGGACGACGATGTCGGCGCGCGAGCGCGCCGCGGCCTCGAACCGGTCGGCATGCGCGCCGTTGACCAATAACCAACTGCGCGCCAGAACCGGATCGATGCGCGAACCTATGTCGGCAGGATCCGCCGCGTCGATGTTGACCTCTTCATACATTCCCTAAACCGTAGCGATATCGAAAAAGTGCGGTGGAGCTGGGGCGTTTGAGTATCCCCCCGCGGGGTACCTTCCGCCGAAGCGGTGCACAGCCCCAAGCCCGCGCTCCCTTGCACCAATGGAGGTATCGGCGATGGCCGACATGATGGTTCAATCGCCCGACGAGGTCGTGGCGTTTCTCAAAGCGCAGCACAACCTCATCGAGGACATGTTCGACGAAGTGCTGCACGCGTCGGACCCACAGGCGCGCGAAAAGCCGTTCGTGGAGTTGCGGCAGCTGCTGGCCGTGCACGAGACGGCCGAGGAAATGGTGGTGCACCCCCGGGTTCGCCGCGAGGCCCGCTCCGGCGACGCGATCGTCGACGCCCGGTTGACCGAGGAGCACGAGGCCAAGGAAGTGCTCTCGCAGATCGAGAAGCTCGACATCACCTCGCAGCGGTTCATCGACGAGCTCACCAAGCTGCGCGACGCCGTGCTTGACCACGCGAAGCGCGAGGAGGACGAGGAGTTCCCGGTGCTGAAGCGAGAAGTCGACGCCGACGATCTCAAGCGGATGGGAACAGCGGTGCGGGCGGCCGAAGCCATCGCGCCGACCCGTCCGCATCCCGGCGTGGAATCGGCGAAGCTGAATTTCGCCGTTGGCCCGTTCGCGTCGATGCTCGACCGGGCCCGCGATTTGATTCAACAAGCCGTCGGCTAGTCGCGACCGGCAGCAGTTTCCGTAGTCTCGGTGGCGTGAGCGTCACACCCGAGATGGCCGTCGCCTTGGGCGACCGGTTCTCGCGCGCGTTGCCGGAGATGGCCGTCCGCTGGCAGGCCGAGACGGCTCCCGAGACGCGGCTGCTCGTGCTCAACGAGACGCTGGCCGAGGAGCTAGGACTCGACGCCGCCTGGCTGCGCAGCCCCGACGGGCTGCGGTTTCTGGTGGGCAACCTGGTCCCCGAAGGCGCAGTTCCCGTCGCCCAGGCTTACGCCGGACATCAGTTCGGCGGCTACCAGCCGCGGTTGGGCGACGGCCGAGCGCTACTCCTGGGTGAGCTCGTCGACTGCCACGGACGCGTGCGCGACATACACCTGAAAGGTTCGGGCCCCACACCATTCGCGCGCGGTGGCGACGGCCTGGCCGCGGTGGGGCCGATGTTGCGCGAATACATCGTCAGCGAGGCGATGCACGCCCTGGGCGTGCCAACCACGCGATCCCTGGCCGTCGTGGCTACGGGACGCCCGGTGCAGCGCGAGACGCTGCTGCCCGGCGCCCTGCTCGTCCGCGTCGCCGGCAGCCACCTGCGGGTGGGCAGCTTCCAATACGCCGCATCGACCGGCGACGTCGGCCTGCTGCGACGGCTGGCCGACCATGCGATCGCCCGCCACCACCCCGGCGCGGCGCAGGCCGAGCGCCCGTACCTCGCGCTGTTCGAAGCGGTGGTCGCGGTCCAGGCATCGCTGATGGCCCAATGGATGCTGATCGGGTTCATCCACGGCGTGATGAACACCGACAACATGACGATCTCCGGTGAAACCATCGACTACGGGCCGTGCGCGTTCATGGAGGCCTACAACCCGGAAACGGTCTTCAGCTCGATCGATTTCTGGGGCCGCTACGCGTTTGGCAATCAGCCGGCGGTGGCCGGGTGGAACCTCGCCAGGTTCGCCGAAGCACTGCTTCCGCTGCTCTCCGACGACGTCGAGGAGGCGGTCGCGCTCGCGGAGCAGTCGTTCGGCGTGTTCCGTGTTCGCTATGACGCCGTCTGGCTATCGGGTATGCGCGCCAAACTCGGTCTGCCGGCCGGCGTCGCCGACGAGGTCGTCAGGTCGTTGGTCGATGAGTTGCTGACCCTGCTGCAGGAGAACGCCGTCGATTACACCTCGTTCTTCCGACGCCTGGGCCAGGCGGCCCGAGGAACCGCCGAATCCGAAGCCGGCTTCGACGACTGGACGTCGCGCTGGCGAGGGCTGAGTCCCGACGCCGAGTCGATGGATCGCGTCAACCCGATCTACATTCCGCGCAACCACCTGGTCGAGGAGGCCCTGGCCGCGGCCACGGAAGGCGATCTCGATCCGGTCGAGCGACTGCTGGGGGCGGTCAGCGCCCCCTATGAGGAACGACCCGGCCTCGAGCGCTACGCCAGCCCGGCACCCGAGGATTTCGGCCCCTACCAAACGTTCTGCGGCACTTGAGGTTTACGCCAGTTTGTCGAATTCCGCCTGCAGCTCGTCCAGACGGCGAAGCGTCTGATCGCGGGGCTCGGTGGGCAGCTCCACCAGAACATGATCGACGCCGAGGTCGCGGTAACCCTCGAGATCTTTCGCCTCCCATTCCTCGCCCATGTGGACGTGGATCACGGGCACGTCGTGATCGGCGACTGCCCGCAATTCCTCGAGCGGGGCCGACAACAGGTCCGCCGACGGGCTCAGGGAGATCCAGCCAGCCTTTAGCCCGGCGATGCGCTTGAAGTTTGCCGGCCCACCGCCGAGGTACAACGGCGGATAGGGCTTCGTCAGAGGCTTGGGCCAGCTGTAGATGGGATCGAAGTTCACGAATTCCCCATGGAATTCAGCCTTTTCGTTCGTCCAGATCTCGATCATCGCGCGCAACCGCTCTTCGGACACGCGTCCCCGCACCGAGGGATCGACACCGTGGTTGGCGATTTCCTCGCGGAACCAGCCGACACCGACGCCGAAGCGGAACCGTCCCTGCGACACCAGATCCAGCGACGCCACCTCTTTGGCCGTCAGGATCGGGTCGCGCTGCGGGAGCAAGGCGATACCGGTGCCGAGGGTCAGGTTCTCGGTGGCGACGGCCGCCGCCGTCAGCGCCACGAACGGATCCAGGGTGCGGTAGTACTTCGGGGGAATCGGACCACCGGCGGGATACGGGGTCTTCGCGTCGACCGGGATGTGCGAGTGCTCGGCGAGGAACAGCGACTCGAACCCGCGCTCCTCGAGCGCCTCGCCTAGCTCCACCGGGCCAATGCCCTCATCGGTGACAAAAGTCAGCACCCCGAAACCCATGTCCGCTCCCATCGTCGTTGGACGGTGACAGTCAACCCCATCGGGGCGCGTTTCATTCCGGGCGCCGATGCCCTACTGGTCGCCGATCGACGCGTCGGTCCGCTGAGGCTTCGGTCTGCGGCGGGTGGCACCCCACAGCCCGACGCCGATGCCGATGACCGCCCCGCCGAGGCCGATGAGCTGTTGGGGGCGCTTGAGTTCGCCGTGGACGCTTAGCCCGCCGATCAGGTCGGCCGCATCGGCGCCCCCGGAGGCGAGGAACCAGCCCCGGGTGTTCTTTCCGCGTAACGCCGCCGTCGCAAGCAGACCGCCGATCAGGGCGTCGCGATAGCCCATCGAACGCAGCAGCAGACGTGCCGTCGGCGTCGGCTCTTCGCTATCGCCCCACAACCGGTTCGCACCCAGCGGGTCGACGAGGAAATGGACACCCGAGGCGAGCCGGATGGTGCCCGCGACGAGCCCGGCGCGGTCGATCGACATTGGCGCAGCCTAGCGCGACGGCAAACGACGAAGGTGGGATCCGCGAATAGAGAGGGTTACCTTGGGGTGTTGATGACGGATCAGGGGGACCCGCTCACTCGTCGGCATGCTTACGCGAGCCGTCCAGTCACGCGGCGGCGAAACAAGCTCGCCCCCGACCCCGATGTCCGTCGCGCCATCGTGGCCGCCGCGTCGAAAACCGTCCGCGAGCAGGGCGTCCAGGGGCTGAGTGTCGCCGCGGTCCTGGATCGCGCGCAGCTCAGCACTCGCGCGTTCTATAGACATTTCGAATCTAAGGATCAGCTGGTTGCGGCGCTGTTTTTGGAGGTGACGCGCAACGAGGTGCTGCGGCTGAGAACGAAGATGGCCGCGGCCCCCACCCCGGCCGCGGCGGTGGCCGCCTGGATCGAGGGTCGACTCGACCTGGCCTTCGACGAGGACATCGACTCGGAACTACGCCAGGTCGCCCTGGAGGCCCAGGCCGCGATGTCCTCCTCACCCGAGCTGGTGTCGCCCGCGTACAACGCGATTCTGGAGCCACTCATCGAGCAGCTTCAGCGCGGTCTGGAACTCGGCGTGTTTCGTGACATCCTTCCGGCGACCGCCGCGAAGTCGATCCATGGCGTCGTGTGGGGCCACACTCACCGCCAGCGGGCAACGGGCCAGCCGGCGCGTGCCGACGTGCGCAACCGTGCGCTGCGTTTCTGCCTGCGGGGATTGGGTGTGCCGCCCGAAACGATCGCGCAAATCCTTGCGGGTGGCGGCGCATAGCGGGCGATCGCTACCATGACCGTCATGGCCGAGCCGGGCCCGGCGGCCGATAAGACCGCCGGACTCAACAATGACGAGACCGTCGCCGTGCCCAATTCCGCAGCGCCTGACGCGGCCGAGCTGGCGTGGTCAAGCAACGATGACAGCGACGAAAGCGACGGCGACGACCTCCGCGACGACGACGGACAACGCGGCCGGGCGGGTGACCGCCAATCATGGCGTGCCACTTGGCGTATCGCGGCCGCGCTCGTCGCGGCCGGTCTGGTTCTCGCCGGGGCGATCGTGTTCGGGCGCTCGCTGTTGACCGGCGATACCAAAGCCGCGCCGAAGCCGGCGGCACCGGCTACGCCGAAGGGCGGCGCGACTCCTGGGTCAACGGCGGGTTCACCGCCGTCGGCCGGCCCGTCGTCAATCGTGTCCACCCCGGATCAGGACAACAAATACATTCAGGCGCTCAATGACCGGGGCATCTCATTCGCCAATCCCGACGCCGCTATCGCGAACGGGAAGCTGGTATGCAGCGACATCGGCCGAGGGGTCTCGGTGCCGCAGATCACCGCGGCATTTCGCGCGAGTAATCCCGGACTCGCCGACTCGGCCAACACCTACGTGACAATCTCTGTTCAGACCTACTGCCCGCAGAACAACAACCTGGTGGGCGGAGGGGCCTGAACGCCTGCGCGGCAACGTATTCCGCGCTTGCCCTTGGGTCAATTCCTGAAGCCGGCGATGAACCGTTGCACGCTCCGCGTCAGTGACCGCGGGACGTGGTCGGGGTCCATGAGGTCGTTCTCCGCCAGCGGACTCGCTTCACCGGCCACCGTCTCCTCGGTGACGGGTCGCAGCGTCTTGCCGTCCCCCCGCAGCGCCTCTATGGCCTTGACGAACGACCCGCACTCGACCATCGCGCCCTCGAGCTCGCCGATGGACACGCCGAGGTGTTCTGACACCAATTCGTGCCGCACCGAAGTGATTTGGCGGCGGATGGCATCGTGTTCCGGATTGTTCGATTGCGCCTCGATGGCGATATCGCACTCGCTGTCGAAGCCCAGCGAGCGGTTGTTGAGATTCGACGAGCCGATGCGCAGTAACCGATCGTCGGTGATCAGCACCTTCGAGTGGACGTAAATCGGTTCACCGCCATCGGTCACCGGCCAATAGACACCCAATCGCTGATGCTCGTCGGCGGCCCAGAGGACTTGAATGAGCCGGTGCCGCGCGCTGTCCATCGTTCCCCGCTCGAGGGGATTGTTGCCCCTGCGGGGAATGACGATGACGATCTCCGGGCCGTCGGCTTCCCTGAGTCGAGCGGCAAGCGCATCGACGAGCCGCCGGGCCGCTAGGTATTGATTCTCCAGATAGATGGTGTCGCGTGCCGCCGCGATGGCCGCGAGGTTGAGCGCCTCCACTTCCCGCACCTCGCGGCGGTCCTCGAGTTCCGGCAGCGTCCGCGCGATCCCGACGTCGACGTTGCGCAGAGTAGGTTCCAGCCCACGCGGCCAGGTGACGTGCTTCGGGTCGACTGGCTCCAACGACTGGCCGGTCGCGGTCAGCCACCGGGCCCGTGCCTGCTCACCGAGCGCGCGCGCCGCTGCACCGTCAACTGCCGCGGCGACCTCGTGCCGCGGCCCATACCTGCGCCCCATCGTCCGACGGCCGCGACTGTCGTGTCGATGCGCACGGGTATCCCATCGGTCCAGGGTGAGGTCGACGCCGCCGCAGAAGGCGACCGCATCGTCGATGACCACGATCTTCTGGTGGTGGACCGCGCCGATCGGGTGCGCGCCGTCGATGGCGAGATGCATCCGCTTGCTGCTGATCTGGTTTAGCAGCGCCACCGGGGTGACCCCGAACCAGATGCCGTCGAAGGCTGGGAGCAGGCGCAGGTTGGACTTCAGCACGTAGGTCTCGAGAGCCGGTCGCTTCCGCAGCATCCAATAGAGGAAGGCGCCCAGCTGGTTAGGGCCGGGAAGGGTCTTGGTGCCTCGCTCGAACGTCGTCCGGGCGTCGAAATCCCATCCGGCCAGGATTATTCGGTGGTGAGCGCGCAGCATGGCCGCCTTGACGTGCCTGAAGTAATCGGCCCCGTCGATGATGTAGGCGAACTGATCGGCACGCTCAATTCGCCAGCACGTCTGGCCCGGAGCTAGCAATCGATCGTCGCCCACCGCGGACATAGCGCGTGTCTACCATATTGGCGGCCTGGTGACCGGCCCGGTGGCGCTCTCGGTGCCGTTCCCAGTGGCTTCTCGGTGCCGTTCTCAGTGGCTTCTCAGCGACACGCGAATACCCTGGCGCTCCCATATTGCTTGGCGCAGAGACCCTTAACGGTAATCCGATTGCGAGTGCGAGATGAGCAAGCCAAGGGGCGTACCGGAAGGCCCGTGATGCGAATCGCGTCCGTGATCGCCCGCCAACTGCTGGACTGCAAGGCTCGGCCGTTGGTCGAGGTTGAAATCACCACCGATACCGGCCATGTCGGTCGCGGCGCATCGCCGACGGGTACCTCGGTCGGCGTGCACGAGGCCTTCGTCCTGCGTGACGGGGACCGGGCCGAATACGACGGGCTAAGCGTGCACCGCGCCATTTCCGCCGTTACCGACGAAATCGCCCCCGTTCTCGTTGGCTCGGAACTCGACGACCCGCGGTCCCTGGACCGGGTCCTGATCGAACTCGACGGCACGCCGGACAAGCGTCGGCTTGGCGGAAACGCGATCTACTCCACCTCGGTCGCGCTGCTGCGCGCGGCTTCGGCCGCGGCGGGCATGCCCACCTACACCTACGTCGGCGCGCTGCTGGGGCTCGAGCCGCCCACCACCGTGCCGATGCCCAGCTTCAACATGATCAACGGCGGCCGTTACGGCGATATCTTCCAGACGTTCAACGAGTTTCTCGTCGTGCCCTATCGGGCCGGCTCGATCCAGTCGGCGGTAGAGGAGGGCGTGAGCTTGTTCGGTGTGCTCGGCGAGACGCTCGCCGAGCGGTATGGCCGCGCGCCGCTTGTGGCGTCGTCGTACGGGTATGTCGCGCCCTCCAGCGACCCGCGCGTCGTCCTGGAAATTCTGGCCGAAGCGGTCCAGCGCGCCGGTTGTGCCGACGTCATGGCATTCGCCCTGGACTGTGCGTCCGGCGAGGTGTACGACAAGGCCTCTCAGACATATGCGTTCGACGGTGAGCGGATGAGCGCGGATGCCCTGATCGATTACGTCCGTGGGCTTTCGGAGGAATTCCCGATGTTGTTCGTCGAGGATCTGCTCGACGGCGACGACTGGGATGGGTTCGCCGACGCCGTTCGGAGCATCGACCGTTCGATCATCCTCGGCGACGATCTGATCGTCACCAACCGCGACCGCTTGGAGTTGGCGGTAAAGATGTCGGCCGTTGACGGTTTCATTCTCAAGCCCAATCAAGTCGGGACTATCGCGGAGGCGCTGGACTGCTGGGAGTACGCCTCGCACAACGGGATTCTGGCCATCCCGTCGGGGCGGTCGGGCGGGGTCATCGACGACGTCGTGATGGACCTGGCAGTGGGATTGGGGGCGCCGTTTCAGAAAAACGGCGCGCCGCGGTCGGGCGAGCGCATCGAGAAGCTCAACTTTCTGCTACGCGCGGCAGAACGCATCCCGAATTGTGCGCTGGCGGACGTGCCGGCCCTGGTGAGGTTCTGAGCGCGCTTGGGCTTTAGACGCCCAACACCAGCCCCGCCGTCACGGCGGCCGCACACGCCGCCGAGACGATCGAGAGCGCCACCCAGTCGGCCCGCTTCGGCCGCGAAGGGCCCGCCGAGATCTGGCCGGTGCCGCCGCGAGCGGTGATGGCGTCGCCCATCTCGTCGGCGCGCCGCAGCGTCACGGTGATGACCGCGACGACGAGGTCGATCACGTCTGCCGCCAGCCGCCGGAGCCGGGCCCCGCGGGTTCGCGGTGTGTCTTTGGGCCGCAACCGGCGCGCGGCATAGAGCACGCGGAACTCGTCGATCAGCATCGGGAAAGTGCGCAATGCGAGTCCCAGTGCCACCGCCCAATCGTCGACGGGGATCCGCAATGGTCGCAGCCGACGGCCCAGAGTGGCCACCGCCGGCGCGATTTCGGCAACATTGGTCGTCCACGACACCAGCGCGCCCAGGCCGAGCAACACGACCGACAGCGCCGTCAGGCGCAGGAAGTCCAACAGACCGCCAAGGCCGAGCGACAGCGCGCCCACGTGAATCTGCGGACTACCGCCGGCCAACGCCGCGGTGGCGGCGACGACGGCAAGCAGGATCGGAAGCCAGCGCGGCACCGACGGCAGCGCGCCTCTGGGAATGCGCGCGAACCAGGCGCCCCCGAGAACCAGCGCGGCGACGAGTCCGATCGCCACCCACCCCGGGTTGATGGTCAACAACACCGAAATAGCGGCAACGGCAAGCAGTTTGGTGCCGGCCCACAACTCGTGCACGGCGGAGCGTCCGGGTACCGGGCGCAACAGCACGACGGGACGCCGCTGGCGGCTGGTCAGGTGCTTGGCCGGTGGGGCGGCCGTCTCGTTGGTAGCCCCCGCACGCGGCGACGCCGATTCCAGCCGACCGTCTCGCAGGTGCAGGATGCGCGGGCACAGATCCTCCAGGCCGGCGAAGTCATGCGAGATGACCACCACGGTCAGACCGGTCTCACGCCGCCGATCCGCGAGTAGGCGCACCAGTCCGCGCTGGCTGGCCGCGTCGAGGCCCGCCAGTGGCTCGTCGAGGACCAATACCCGTGGCGACCGGGCCAGCAATCCGGCGAGCACCACCCGGCGCATCTGGCCGCCGCTGAGTTGGTCGATGCGCCGCTTCGCCAGGGCAGCGTCCAGGCCGACGGCCGCCAGCGCCGCGGTCACCCTGTCGTGATCGTCTGGTGAAAAGCCCGCCGCCGCAGCAACTTCCAGGTCAACACGGCTGCGCATCAACTGTAGTCGGGCAGCCTGAAATTGGAGCGCGACCGCGCCAACCTGCTCCGCGGCGGGGCGCTCGTTGACCAGACACGTGCCGGTGGTCGGCACCGTCAACCCGGCCATGATCCAAGCCAGCGTCGACTTGCCCGAGCCGTTGTCGCCGTGGATCAGCAGCCCGTCGCCCTCGTGCACCGAGAAGCTGATGTCGCGCAGCGCGGTCTGCGCCCACGGGGTGCCACTGCCGTATTCGTGGCCGACACGGTTGAGTTCGAGCACCGGCGCGTTTGATCGGTGTACGACGGCGGCTGTCGGCGCCGGCGCCCTTGCGGCTTCGACCATTGCGGTGTTGTCCGCCGAGTCGCTGAGGTCGATGGTGCGGTCGGCGTGCTCGGCTTCGTTGTCGTAGTGGGTGATGTGCACCAGGGCAGTTCGGTGGCGGTCGGTCAGACCGGACAACACGGCGAGCAGTGCGTCGCGGCCGCGCTGGTCGACCATGCTGGTGACCTCGTCAGCGATGAGCAGTGCGGGCTCTCGCGCCAGCGCCGCGGCCACGGCCAAACGCTGCAGTTCACCGCCGGACAGACCGCCGGTGTCGCGTTCGGCGAGGCCGGCCAGCCCGACCTCACCGAGCAACCGTTCGATATCAATGCTCTTGCCGGGCGGCAATCCCCAGACCACGTCGTCGGCGACCCGCGTGCCGAGCACCTGGCTTTCCGGGTGTTGCATGACGACCGCGGTGCCGCCGAGTTCACCGAGTCCCACCGCGCCGGGGCGTTCGACGGTGCCCGATGTCGGCTCGCGGCCGGCCAGGATCAGCATCAGTGTGGTTTTCCCCGAACCATTGGCACCGGTGACGGCCACATGTTCGCCCGCCCGCACGTCCAGGCTGACCGCACGCAACGCATCGCGGTCAGTGTGCGGGTAGCGAAGGCGCACGCCGTCCAGCCGCACCGGGATCGGCTCGATCGATCCGGAGCTGATCGGCGCATCCAGTTTGTGCACATCGGGAATTCCCCGCAGCCGCAGCAGCACTCGCGACAATGCCCACCAACCGATCAACGAGGCACCCATGATCGCAATGACCGCGTATCCGACAATGAGCCACTGCCAGTACTGCAGCGCGTCGGCGAAGAATTGCTTGAGGCCCTGCGCGAACGCCTGCAGATGCGGCACGCGCGTGATCGCCCTCGCGACACCGTCCACCGTGGCGGTGATCGTGTGGAAGATCAGCTGCCTAAGCCGCACCAGGAACGTCAGCGCGACGACCACCGTGACGCCGACGGCAAGACCGGCGCCGAAGGACGTCGCGAGCACGGTCGGCGTGCCCCGGCGGCGGCGTTTCACTATTCCGGCCAGTCCGCCGACATAAGCACAGAGGGCGACCGCCCCGAACCCGCTCATGCCGACGACCAGGAAGCCGATCACACTCGCGGCGACGGTCGCGGTGATCAGAACGCGGATCCGGTAGCGATAGCTGAGCAGTCCCATCGGCACGGTGCCCAGCAGTCCTAGCGCCCCCGCGTGCGGAAGGATGACCGCGATGATCGCTATCGCGGCGCACAGGGCGCCCATCACCGCGGCGTGCGCCAGCTCGGCGGGCCGCAGCGATCGAGCCGGAGCACGTCCGCTCATCGGTCGCGTGTGACAGTCGTCGGTGTCATCCGGAACATGCGCCCAAACCAGTTGCCTCGTCACCTAATCGAGACCTCGACGCGTGCGCCTGGCGGGCGAAAAAGTCGCTGTAAACATGGGAGCGCCAGGGTATGGATCGACCGCTGAGAAGCCGCTGAGAAGGCCATCTTGCGACAGCGCGGCCCCGAGAGATGGGGCTTACTAAAGCGGTTCGCCAATGTCGGGAAGCAAGGCAATATCCTCTGGCTGGCCATTCCGAAACCTTGCGGCTGTCTCCCGGACACTTCTTTTTGCCCAATCAGGATTGATGTGGCTCAGCACCTGGTACTCGTATTTGAAGCGTTCGGCTCGATCCCCCACGTATTTGGCCGCCGCACGCGTGACAACGCCTTCGCAGTACCAGTAGAGAACGTCATCGAGGTTGCCTACCCGGTCGAAGCCGAGCTTCCCTCGCTCGTAGAACGTGAAGTGGTATGAGCCGTCGTCGGCAACATAAATATTCAGGCCGTCGTTGGTTAGGAAGCCGACCGGCATGGGACGAACGCCTAGCGCTGCCGACAACCGATTTATCTCAGCCTGGAGTTCATCAGCTTTACCCATAAACTATTCCGCCGCCCACGGCTCTATTGCTTGGTCCCCTACAGCAGCGCATTATGGGCACCTTCAAAATGTACTTCGAAGAGCGCTTTGAGCCAGGACATCACTACGTCGTCGTTGGCATCCAATCCTGGCGTCTTTAAATCATCATGTGCGCCGCTAAGCAATAACATGAACTTCCATTTATCTGAATGGTTCAGGAGACCGAACTCGTTCGGCGCGTCAAGCGGCGCGAGCATAAAATCTATCCCGCCGTCCCGCGCTGACCAACAAATCTGAAGTTTGCAGTCTTGGCCACGGTAGTAGACCGCCCAAGCAGGTCGACCTTGATATGTCGCAGCATCACATATTTCGTCAAGCTTTAAACCAGCACGCGACAACGTCGGCTCCAAAAACCGGTCCACCTCAGCTGGTTTCATAGCTAGCCGCCTCCCTTGTATACCCAGACATTCCCATGCTGCTCGTACCCGTACGCCGCGGCGTTGCCTTTCAAGAAGTTGATCTCTAGTGCTGAGTAAGATCGCCTTTGCACATCGGCTAGCTGTTCGACGCTATCGAAACCCTTGGGCAAGACGAATTCGATGCGGGACACGCCGTTCTCCATTTGGGTGCGGAGGAACTGTTCGTTGACTGGCCACACCAGGCTTTGTTGTTGTGTATCACTGATACCGCTGGTGAGGGACTCCCAGGCTTCGTCGCCGGTATCGAAGTAAATTCCGCCGTGCCCTCTGCCTTCGCCGATGTATCCCCCGTCCTGACCACCGAACTTGCCCAACACAACTCGATCTGGGTTATCGCCTACGTAGTGAGTCGACATGTCAGCGAGTTGCCGGCTGAGGTCTGCGGTGGGCCCTCCGTGCGCGAATGCGGAATTGAGATCCGCCGCTGCCCCGTCTGCCCACGGGTTGTAACCGAAGGGGTGGTCGAGGCCGATCGGTGCATGGGGTGAAACCGCTGGACCTGTGTCGAGCACACCAGGGCCAATGTCGCCCAGTCCCGCCTTAACAGCTGCACCCTCTCCGCCGAAGAGCAGGCCGGGCAGCGTGGTGGCAGCGTCGGAGGCTTTGCCGCCGAGATAGTAGGCCGCGCTGGGTGAGTCCAACGCGTTCTTGACTTCCCCGGCCACCGCGCCAATCGGGTTTTGCGCCGTCTCGACGGTGCCCTTCAGCATCTGCGTCCATGACTCGAGGACACCGGGCGCTCCAGGTCCTCCTTGCCCGAGGAGGTTCTTGATCCCCTGTTCGGTCGCAAACCAGCGGTCGCCGAACCCTTCGCCAAATCCCGGTGGCGGCGCGGGTGGTGGTTCGGGGGGGACGTAGTGGGGCCCGCCGGTCGCGATCCATTGCTGGGCCTGCTGCAAGTAATCGTTTAGTCGTGGCTCGATCTGATCGGGCGGTACACCGTCGTGGCGCAGCATTCCGCGGATGATCCCCTTGACGTTCTCCAATTCCGCGGGCTTTGGTGGAGGCGGCAGTGCACCAGGCACAACCGGTTGCTGAAGCCGTCTCAGTAAGTCCAGCGGGCTCCCGGGGGGAGGTTGCTGATCACCGGCACCGGGCAGGTCGTTCTTGCCGGTCGGCAACAACAGGTCCTCAAGCGACGGCGGCTTGCCCCCGGCGCCCGCGGGACTCGGCGGGCCCTTCGGCGGAGTGCCGCCGGGCTCGGAATCGCCAGCACCACCGGGCAATACCATGTCCTGCCACGTTTTCGGCTTGCCCTCTGGCGCGGGCTTCGGTGGGCCTTGCGGCGGCGCGGCGCCGCCCGGCTGGACCCCGGCGGCATCCAGCGGTACGTCGCCGACGGACGCGCCGACCGCGGTGGCAAGCTCGTGGTCGGCGTTGTGGGCGTGCACCTTGCAGGCGTTGAGCTCACTTTGCAATATCTGCAGCTCCTGGGCGAGGTCGATCCGATTCGTCCCAATTCCGTTGGGGCCCACGTCGATTCGCCAATCCGGCGTGATGGACCAGCCGTTAGCCTGAGCGGCCCGTTCGACGTCATCCAGCTCGCGCTTGCACGCACCCACATCCGACTCGGCGTGCGACACCGCCGCCGCCACCCGCTGCGATTCCGCGCCATCCGCCTCGATGTCGCGGCGAATCTTGCCCACGTCGGCGCGGAAAGCGTCCCCAGCTTCCCCTTGCCATTCGGCGAGGACATTGTGGGCCTGCTGCAGGCTGTCTCCCAAGCGCTGCAACGTATTAGCGCGTCCGGTGGCCGTCTGGAACACCGAGTGAATCGCGTTGAGATCCCAGCGCTTGACGTCGGCAGGAGTCAGGGGCGCCACCCGCTACTCCCGTCCCTGCACCGACCTGAGCGCCTGGGCTGATGCGTCCTCGTTCTCGACGAAGTTGACCATCGCGTCGCCCACGTGGATCCCCAAACCGCCCACCTGGAGCTTGTGCTGATTGTGTCGGGCCTCCCACCGAGCCGCGAGCTCGGCCAGCGCGAGCTGTGAGGACCCGACCCAGCCCGGCGCGGCCTCGGCCAGCCCGTCCTCGTGGCTGACGAAGTCCGAAGCGGCCTCACCGACCGCGTTGAGGATGTGGTTGCTGCCCACATGCAACGCGACGGGATCTACTTTTAACTCATCGGCCACGACGGCACCCTTTACTGATGACGGCACTGCGCAGTGAAGCTTAGCCCGTTTGGCGAGGCCACGCCCCTCACCTCACCTGGTCAGACCCTCGTATCGTGAAGGCGGTGTGTGAGCCAGCGCCCGGCCGACCCGATGTGCGGCCGGACATCGTCAGCCGCCGTCAGCTGCTAGGGCTGGCCGGCAGCCTCGGCGTGGCGTCTATGGTCGGCGCCTGCTCGAGTTCTACACCGTCGAGCGTCAAGCTGACCGCTTCCACTTCGGCGCCGCTGCTATGCCGAGACGCGTGGGGCGCGCGCCCGGCCCGCCCCGGAGGAAAGCCCCACACCGTCACCCGCATGACCCTCCACCACGAGGCCGTCGTCCTCGGTGACAACCGCAACGCCCCCGGCCACCTTCGACAGGACCAGCGGTACCACCAAGACCAGCACGGATGGATCGACATCGCCTATCACGTCGGCGTCGACCGCAATGGCAACATCTATGAACTGCGGAACACCGAGTTGGCGGGCGACACTGCAACGGACTACAACACGACGGGCCATTTCCTGGCCCTCTGCGAAGGGGACTTCGATCAGGAGGCTGTGTCGGAGGCCCAGCTGCGCGGAGCCGCTCTGGCGTTCGCATGGGCCGCGCGGAACTTTGGCATCGCGACCGACACATTGGCGGGTCACCGGGATCTAGCCCAGACTTCTTGCCCGGGCGCGAGCCTGTATGCCCACCTCACCTCGGGTGACCTCAAGCGCCGCGTCGACGATCTGCTGGCCGCGGGCGGTGTAGACCTCCAGCGCTTCTGCGGACCCGACGCCGCCGCACGAGTCGCGGCTATCGAAGCGGGCACCTGAAGTGGTCGGCGTCTACCGCGCACCGATGCGATCCCGCACCGATGCCGTGGATCCGCAGGCCGCCATCGACCGCGCTCGCAGGCTCGGCGTGTGCGGATTCGGGGAGAGGGTAAGTCAGCCGGCCGAAGAGGAGCGCCTCTTCCGTCGGGTCGCCCGATTCGCCGAGCTCGATCACGGCTCGTTCGTGTGGACCCGCGACACCCAAGGGTGGTTCTGGCTAGGCCGCATCTGCGGGCCGTACCTCTACGACGCCGACCAGACCGCTGCAGCAGTGGATTTGGTGCACATACGACCCTGCGAATGGCTGCCCGTTCCTTTACTGGAGCAGGATGTGCCGGCCGCTGTCGTTGCCACATTCCGTCGGGGCGGACGGAACTTTCAGGAAATCCACCACCCATCGATCGACGGTGAGACACAAAGGATTTGGAATGCACGGACAAACCAGTCCACAGAGTTCAATCCTTGACGCCGAACAGCCCCCACTCGCCCGCTACACCTTTGAGGACGTGCTCTCCGCGATCGGCAAAGCTGAGGCCCGACCCGGCGACCAGGTCGACGACGATGCGCGAGACGAGGACCTCGCCCGCTTCGGCCGCCGCGGCCACGCGCGCCGCGATGTGGACGGCGATGCCGCTGATATCGTCGTCGCGCAGCTCGACCTCGCCGGTGTGCACGCCAGCCCGCACCTCGAGACCCAGGCTCCGCAGAATGTCGCGGATCGCCATGGCGCACCGGATCGCGCGGGCGGGTCCATCGAACCGGGCGAGGAAGCCGTCGCCCGTCGTGTTGACCTCACGGCCACCGAAGCGCTCGAGCTGGCGCCGCACCTGGGCGTCGTGCCTACCGAGCAGCTCCTTCCATCGCTCGTCGCCGAGCTCGACCGCTCGCTTCGTGGAGTCGACGATGTCGGTAAACAGCACGGTGGCCAGGACGCGTTCGACCGCGGGAACCGGACGGACGCCGGTGAGGAACTCCTCGACCTCGTCGAGCAAGGCGTCGGCGTCGCCCGTGAAGAACAGGTGGTCGGTGCCGTCGAGCTCGACGAACTTGGACCCGGGGATGCGGTCGGCGACGTAACGACCCATCTCGAGCGTGACCATCCGGTCGTCCCGCCGGTGGAGCACGAGCGTCGGCACCTGGATCGCGGGCAACACGTCGCGGATGTCCAGTTGCGGATAGAGCGCGAAGATGTTGCGGACCATGCCCGGGCTGGCGGCCACCCGCTGCAGCCGCGCCCACCACCCCCGCAGGGCGGCATCGCCCCGACGACTCGGGGCCCACGCACCCAGTCCGACGCCTTCGCCCCAGCCCTTGGCGCTTATCTCGATCAACGCCGACAGTTGCTCCTCGGTCACGCCGAGCGGGTAGTCGGGCGCTTGGAGCAGGCGGGAGAACGTGCCGTAGAGGGCGAGCGCCTTGACGCGCTCGGGATGGCTGGCCGTCATCAGCATCGCCATCGTGCCGCCCTCCGAAATGCCCACGAGGCCGGCACTTTCACATCCGGCCGCGTCCATGACGGCGCGCATATCGTCGACGGACTCTTCCAACGTCGACGCGTGCATCACCGGATCCGAGAGTCCGGTGCCCCGCTTATCGAACGTGACGACGCGCCGGAAGGACGCGAGCCGTGAGTAGAAATGGGCGACCGACGGCTCCTCCCACATGAGGTCGAGGTGCGAGATGAAGCCGGGCGCGACGACGAGGTCGGGCCCCTCGCCGATCACCGAGAAGGCGATATTCAGGCCGCCGCTCTTCGCATAGTGGATGTCCGGGGCCCGGCCCGCGACGTTCATGGTCGAACCTTACGCCGTGCTGAAGGCAAAAATCGTTGTCGAATCGTATGTCTGGCCAGGGTTGAGCGTGGTGGTCGGGAAGTTCGGCTGATTTGGCGAATCCGGGTAGTGCTGGGTCTCCATCGTGAATCCCGCCCCCTGCCGGTAGATATGCCCGCTGGTCCCCGTGAACGCCCCACCGATGAAATTGGACGTGTAGAACTGCACCCCGGGCTCAGTTGTGGAGACCGTCAACGCCCGCCCTGTCTGCGGATCCTCGGCCCTGGCCGCCTCCACCAGGCCCGCGTTGTTGCCGCGGTTGATCACCCAGTTATGGTCGTAACCCTGGGCCAGCAACAGCTGCGGGTCATTCGCGGTGATATGCGCGCCGATCGCGGTCGGTGATGTGAAATCGAACGGTGTGCCCTGCACCGGGGCGATCTGCCCGGTCGGGATCTGTGTGGAATCGGTTGGCAGGTAGTGGTCGGCACGAATTGTGACCTTCTGGTCGTAGACGTCGAGCGCGTCCTCACCCGCCAGGTTGAAGTAGCTGTGATTGGTCAGGTTGATCACGGTCGGCGCATCGGTCGTCGCGTGGTAGTCGATGCGCAATTCATTTTTCTGGTTCACGGTGTAGGTGACGGCTGTCGTCAGCGTGCCGGGATAGCCCATTTCGCCCGCGGGACTGACGTATTGGAGCTTCAGGCCCACGCTGTCGCTGCCGTTCTGCTGGCTGGCTTGCCACACCTTCGTGTCAAAACCCGCGCCGCCACCATGCAGGCTGTTGCCGTTATTGTTGATCGGCAAGTGATACTCGGTGCCGTTCAACGAGAATGCTCCCTTGGCGATCCGATTGCCATAGCGGCCGATGATCGCACCGAAGTAGGTTTTGGCGGATCCGGTGTTGTTCAGATAGCCGTCCAGGGTCGCAAAGCCCAGCACCACGTTGCCGACACGTCCCGTGCGATCGGGGACCTCGATCGACTGAATGATGCCGCCGTAGTTCAGGATTCGTACCCGCATGCCGCGCCCGCTGTTGAGCGTGTAGCGGCTCACCAGGGTGCCACCCACCTGGCCGAACGGCTCGCTGGTGATCGAAGGCGGCTCTGCGGGTTTAGTTGTTGCCTTGCTGCATGCCGCCACCCCCGCGACGCCGGCGATGGCGATCAGTTGAAGCAATCTCTTACCGCGCATGCGCGCTCCTTCACCCGGCCCACACGTCCTCGACGTAGTGGTCGGATTCGATGAGACCGTTCAGCCAATCGCGGGCCTGATCGTCGTCCGCACCGGCCCGTGCGCGATAGATGTCGAGGAACGACCCGCGCACCGCCGGCGCCATCCGCGCGCCGTCACCGCACACGTAGACGTGGGTGTCCTTGGCTGGGTCGCCCAACAGGTTCCACACCTCCTCGGCGTCCGCCGCAATACGGTCCTGCACGTAGCGAACCCCATCCTGCGGCGCCCGAGAGAAGGCCGGACGCATCTGCACGATACCGATGGCTTCGGCCTGCTCGAACCGGTCTCGGAATATGTAATCGACCTCCGGGTCACGCACCCCGAAGAAGCACAGCGCAGGCGCGACCGGTGTTCCGGCCTGTTGTGCGGCCAGTCGGTCACCCAGGAAACCGAGGAACGGCGCGACCCCGGTCCCGGCGCTGACCAGGATCACGTTCTTGGCCGGATCGGCACCGGCCCGGAACGCCTGGCGAGCCGGGTCTACGCGCGCCCGAATCACTTGTCCGGGTTGGACTGTCGCGAGGTAGTTGGATGCGACACCTTTGAACAGACCGTGACCGGAACGGGCCGGCGCATCGAGCACACTAACAACCAGTCCTACCGTACGTGGTGACAGCATTGACGACGAGGCGATCGAATAGTGCCTCGGCACCATGGGATCGAGTAGTTCGAGGAGTTCGGCACCGGTGAGAACGCAAGCCGGGTATTCGTCGAGGCACTCCAGCACACTGAGCGGGCAGCCTCCCGGGGCCTCGGCCAGTTCCTTTAGCCGCTCGCGCTCGGAAGGATTGCTGTTGGCCGCCGCAAGACTGCGTAACTGACTGCTGGTCACCGGTTTCCGCAATTCGACGAAGTGCGTGAGCAGTTCTCGTGCGCTGACCTCTCGGTCCAGCGCGATGAGCCGCCGAGAGCTGCGCCGAGGATTGATCGCCAGCCTCAATCCAGGGTCGATGCCGAGCTGGGCCAAAACCGCATCGACCACCTCGGGCGGGTTGTCGGCCATCACCGTGAGGTGATCGCCCGTCTGGTAGTCGACGCCGTCCGGAAGGTCCACGCGGACATTGGTTTTGGCTTGGCCCAGCCCGGGGCTGACCAGTTGGGTGTTCTCGACGATGGTCATCGGGATCACCGACGACCGTGCGTCCATCGCCGCCGTCACCGGTCCGACGATCTGGCGCAACTCGTAAAGCGGTTCGGCCGCGTCCGTGAGCGGCGCGGCGTCGGGGTCGCCGAAGCGTTCGGCCAACGATGACCACAGCCCGGCGGCGAACTCCTCGATCGTGCCGACCATGTCCCCGGAGGTGTCGGCCGCGGCCAGCGGGACCAATCGGTTTGCTCCTAGCTCGCCGAGGCGCTCATCGATGCGCTGCGGAATGGCCTGGTACGTTTCCGCCCAGTTGTGGTCACCAACGCCGAGAACCGCGACATTGGGTGTCGGATTCAGCGTGGTGTTCGCATCGAGCAGCCAGGTGAGGAAGGCGCGCGCATCGTCGGTCGGCTGTCCGTTGTAGGAGGACGCGATGATCACGATGGCCTCGGCTTCAGGGAAACCGCCAACGGCGTCGTCGAGGGGCGCCACTGTCGCCGTGCAGCCCAGAGCCGTGGCATCGTCGGCGAATTGGCGGGCCAGGGCGCGGCAGGTGCCGAGGTTAGAGCCGTGGAAAATGGCCAGCCTGGTGCCGGCCGTGATCGCCGTGGGGTGCGGCTCTGCGGTCTGTCCAGCCGCCGCCGCAATGCCGGATGTGTCGGTCTGGCGGTCCTGCGGCGTGCGCCGGAGTACATCGAGCCGGAATCCGACGGGCCGGCGACTGGTGGGGGTTTCCCATTGCGGCACATAGTGATAGGCGTCGATGAGGCGGTACCGATGTACTACCCGGGCCAGTGCCATGGCCGCCTCATGCAGGGCGAACTGCCGCCCAATGCATGATCGTGCGCCGGTTCCGAAGGGTTTGAACAACGCGGCCGGCCGGGAAGCCGAGCGTTCCGGAGCGAAGCGGTCGGGATCGAAGAGTTCGACATTGTCGCCCCAGTGCGGCTGGCGGTGCAACGCACCGGTGAGTACCGTGACCGCCTCGCCGCGCTTGATCGGATACTGACCGCCGATCACGGTGTCTTCCAATGCCATTCGATCGAAATTCAGCACCGGTGGGGACAGTCGCAGGGTTTCCTCGATGACCTGCCGCAGATACGTCAGCTTACCGATGTCGTCGTAGCCGGGCAGATAGTCGTCTTCGGTTCCGAATACGGTGTCCACCTCGGCCTGCACCCGATGCAGCACCGTCGGATCGCTGACAATGTTGTACAGCGTGTTGGGCATCAACTCCGACGTGGTGAGCTGACCGGCGATCAGGAACGTCAGGATCTGGTTGCGAATGTTCTCCGTTTCCAGCACAGGGTTGCCGTCCGGATCCTGTTGCAGCATCAGCGCCAACAGGTCCTCGAACTCACGATCACCAGATCTATGCTCGGCTATCAGCCCGTCGATGAACGTGTACAAAGTCGTCAATTCTTCGTTGAACAACGGCGTCGGCACTCCAGATCCCAACTCCCCCAAGGCCGTTGTGAAGCTCTGTGGGATCGGAGCCAGGCCCGGGCAGTGGAAAGAGTCGAAGCGCGAACCGAACCCGGCGAGCGCGACGGTGTCCATCGCCAGCTTCTGCAAGTCGGTCGATACATCCACCGGCCCGACTCCGGTGCTGGCGTCCCACCGGTCGATCAGTTTGCAGTTGATGTCCAGCATCGCGCCGTGATAGGCGCGCAAGCCCGCATAACTGAAACCCGGTAACAGGACATCGTGGGCTCGCTGCCAGTTCGGTTCGCCGTAGTAGGCGGTGAACAGGCCGTCACCGGCCAAAGGCCTGACTCGGGCGAGGGTTGCCGTCAGGTTCTTGGCGAAGCGGCTTTCGTCGCAAAGCTCGGTAACGAGCTCCAGCGAGCACGCGTAGAGCTTCCTGACGCCGCCGTTGAAGTCAGCGTAGAACAGCGGCCCGTGCAATTCGCCGAGTAAGTCCACGGCCAACGCGCGGGGACGGCCGATCAATTGATCCGGGCCTGGCAGGGGCCCTTCGGCCGAGGGGACGCCCGGAAGATCCGGCGGCGGCGACGCATGAAACTCGCTCATGCGGGCAGCATAGGTTTCGACGCGGCGGCGTCGTCAGGAATCCGGGGACGACATCAGCCCGCGTTGTCCGGAGCCACCGGGCTCGCGGGACTCGTCGGAGTCGTCGGAGTCGCAGGACTCGTCGGAGTCGTCGGAGTCGCAGGACTCGTTGGCGTCGCAGGACTCGTTGGCGTCGCAGGACTCGTTGGCGTCGCAGGACTCGTTGGCGTCGCAGGACTCGTTGAGGTCGCGGGGCTCGTAGGCCGCACAGAGCTCGTAGGACCTGTCGGACTCGTAGGACTCGCGGGCGTAGGACCCGTGGGCGTAGGGGTCGCAAGGCCGGGGCCTTCGCCACACCAGTCCGCCACATCTTTCGGGTACTGCTCAAGCGGTGGAGGACAACGCTGCCCCGGCGGGAAATTGGCGCCGGCGTTGAGCAGATCGCAGGGCACGTAGACCTGCTTGCCCGTGGGAGTGTTGGTCAGACACTTCGTCGGCGGTTGGCCATGGGCCTCGACGGGAACGATGGCCGCCACCACCACCACTGCGCCGAGCACCCACGCAAGATGGCGATAGGTCATAAGAGCTCCCCGCGACGCGGTGTCAGGCGCGCACAACGTGACATCGCCGTCGTATGACGATTAAAGCCGCTCACCCCAGGAACAGTACTTTCTCTGTGGAGCTGCCGGGAATCGAACCCGGGTCCTACGGCATTCCCTCAAGTCTTCTCCGTGCGCAGTTCGCTATGCCTCTACTCGGATCTCCTGGTCACGCGAACCAGCCAGGATGACGATCCCAGTCGCTGTGTATGTCCCGGTGAGTCCCGCGACCGGACTCACCGGTGGATCCCTCTAGCTGACGCCAGGGTCCGGGCCGAGGGCGTTCCCGGTCTGACGGACTAGCTGTCGCTTAGGCAGCGAGAGCGTAGTCGCGCTGATGTGAATCGGCGCTTATATATTTGCAACGACGCTTACGGTGGTCTCTTGCCTGCACCGGCACGCTTCCCTTGATTCGATGCGCGAAGTCGAAACCGTTCAGCCCCTTGTCTATGTGTTCTTCGCTCATCCCCGCCGACTTTCGGCAGGACAATCCATGGTACGCCGTGTTCAACCAGCGGCGACGGAATTATCTTCGGTTACGGGCTGCGGTCAGATCACAAAGTTCAGGTGCTCGACGACCTGGGTAGCGACCTCTTTATCGCCGTCGAGTTCGATCTCCTGGCTGCGGGCGGGGCTCATCGGGCGCCCGCCGGAAAGCCTGGTGAACTGCAGCCCGTCCATGCGGATCGTTGCCGTAGGTTCCTGTCCGCCGAAGTCGTCGACCAGCTGAGCCCGGCCGTCCACGCTGACGTGGATGTTGCGGGCCACCGGACCGGTCAGCTCGAACAGAATGCGTGACCCGTCGGGCGCTTTGGCGAGCTTGCCCACCACGTATCCCATGGTCGCCGCGACCTCGTCGAGGGAAAGCTGCGACGCAGGCCCGTCGAGCTCGCTGTCGGACGACGGCCGCGACAGCGCCTCGCGCATGTCCTGTTCGTGCATCCAGCAGTCGAACACCCGCACCCGCATGAACCGCCCGTAACTCTCTGGGCCCACCGGCGTCGCGGTGACCGCGTTCCACTCCACATCCGACAGGCCGGCCAGGGCCGCGCGCCGATCCTTGGTCACTGAGCGGAACCGCTCGAGAACTTCCGAGCCGGGCAGACCGCTGAGATGACGCACCCAGCACTCGTTCATCGCACCGATGTCGTTGCGCACGTGATCGAGGGCGGAGACGTCGACGTCGGGTTGCGGGGGCGCGATGCCGGCCAGGAATGACTCGGTGCCGATGATGTGCGACACCAGGGCCTTGACGTCCCACGCGGGCAGTGGACTCGCCGCGCACCAGCCGCTCTCCGGCACCCCGTCCAGCAGCGCATCGATGTCGTCCCACACGGCGAAAAGACCGGACAGGACGTCGGATTTATCGAGTTCGGTGATCTGACGAGTGGCCATGGACGGATCCTAGGCCGATCAGTGCCTAGCTTGCGGCGATCATCGCCACCGAGCCCATGGCCATCACCATGCCGACCCCCTGGCAGCGGCTCACCCGCTCGCGCAACACCACCATCGCCAGCACCACCGTCGCCGCCGGGTAAAGGGAGATCAGGATGCTGGCCAACGACAGCAGCCAGGTGTGCAGCGCGAGCAACATCGTGATGTTGGCGCAGATGTCCAGCAGTGCGACACCCAGTGCCAGCTTCAGCGGCTGCCCGCCCGGCAATCGCAGATTCTTGCTCATCGCGGCCATCGCGAACACCACCACGGTGGCCGCCGTCCGGGCGAACAACAGCGGCCAGAGCTTGGACTCCTGGGGCGCCTGATGGAGGAACACCAGGTTCAGCCCCATCGCCGACCCAGCGAGGAGCGTGAGCCAACCCACCTTCGGTGTGAACCGATACGGCGTGATGCCGTCCACGCTGGCCTCGCGGCTGACCAGCAAGACCGCGACCAGGGCCAGCACCACGCCCAGCGATGCCGCCTGGCCCGGCCGCTCCCCCAGCGCCACACCGACCGCCACAGGCACGGCGGCATTGAGCACGGCCGCCAGCGGTGAGACCACCGAGATCGGCCCGGCCGCCAGCGCGGCGAACAACGCCCACATGCCGAACGCCATGCCGATGCCGTACAGGCTGCCCCAAATGACCGTGCCGGAATGAATGGGTCCGCCCACGGCGATGGCCAGCACGGCGGTCAACACCGTCTCGATCGGGTAGGCCACGAGCATCACTCGCAGCGCGGCTACCCGTCGAGCGGCTACTCCGCCCACGAAATCGCTGACGCCGTAGGTAACGGCCGACAGCTGGGCGTAAGCCGCCCCGATCAGTTGATGCCCTTGGCTCGCCGGCCCATCTCGCGATGCACTTCGCGTTGTGCGTCGCGGCGGGCTAAGTCCTGGCGCTTGTCGTACGCTCGCTTGCCGCGTGCAAGCGCGAGCTCGACCTTGACCTTTCCTTCGGAGAAATACAGAGACAACGGCACGAGGGCGAGGTTACCATCACGTATCTTGCCGACCAGCCTGTCGATTTGTTGCCTATGTAACAACAACTTTCGATTGCGACGTGGGTCATGGTTGGTCCAGCTACCATGTTGGTACTCGGGAATGTGCAAGTTGCGCAACCAAACTTCGCCGTCGTCAACGGTTGCGAACGCGTCGGCCAACGACGCGTGTCCTTCCCGCAGGCTCTTCACCTCGGTGCCCTGCAAAGCCACTCCGGCCTCGAAAAGTTCGATGACCGAATAGTTATGTCGCGCTTTGCGATTGGTGGCCACAATCTGTTTGCTGCCACGCTTGCCGCCCGCGGCCTTGTCCCGGCCGGAGTTATTGGCCACAGCTACTACCGCCGCACGTAGAGCCGCAACGTCGCGTAGGCGGTCAGGCCGGCCATCGACACGCCGAGCAAAAACAGAATCGGCGAGATGTAAAGGATGTCGGCGTAGTCGACCCGTGCGATCAAATTGGCTTGGTAGAACTGGTTTAACGCGTTGTCGAGGAAGAACGCCCGCACCACGATCAAGCCGAGGATCGCGATGCCCACGCCGACGGCCGCGGCGACCATCGCCTCGACCAGGAAGGGCAACTGGGTATACCAGCGGCTGGCCCCCACCAGTCGCATGATCCCAATCTCGGTGCGCCGGGTATAAGCCGCCACCTGAACCATGTTGGCAATCAACAGAATCGCACCGACGGCCTGCACCAGGGCGACGGCGAAGGCGGCGTTGCTCAAGCCGTCCAGGACCGCGAACAGGCGGTCGATCAGATCCTTCTGGTTGAGCACCGAGAGCACGCCGGGCTGGCCCTGCATCGCAGTGTCAAAGTCCTTGTGCTGCTCGGGGTTTTCCAGCTTGACGATGAACGACGCTGGGAAGGAATCCTTTCCCGCAACGTCCTTGTACTGCGGGAACTTCCGGATGGCGTCGTCGTAGGCGTCCTGGCGATTGAGGAACCGCACGGACTTGACGTCCTGGCGCTTCTCGATCGTCTCCCGTAACGCCTTGCACGGGTTGGCTCCGCAGGCCGGGTCGTTGGCGGAGACGTCTTCGGTGAGGAAGACCTGCGTTTCGACGCGGTCGAGGTAGATGGCGCGCGAGTGGTCGGCCAGCAGGACGACCAAGAGGCCGCCGCCGAACAGGCCGATCGAGATGGCGGTCGTAAGGATCATCGCAACGGTCATGGTGACATTGCGACGAAGACCGGTCAGGACCTCGTTGAGCAGGAAACCGAAGCGCACTTAGCGATCCATTCCGTAGATGCCGCGCTGTTCGTCGCGAACCAGCCTGCCCAACGACAGCTCGACGACGCGCTGCCGCATCGAGTCGACGATGTGGTGGTCGTGCGTCGCCATCAGCACCGTCGTGCCGGTGCGATTGATCCGCTCCAACAAATCCATGATGTCCTTGCTGGTGTCGGGGTCGAGGTTGCCGGTGGGCTCGTCGGCCAGCAGCACCAGCGGCCGGTTCACGAACGCGCGGGCAATCGCGACCCGTTGCTGCTCGCCGCCGGACAACTCGTGCGGCAACCGGTTGGCCTTGCCGGACAGGCCGACCGTCTCGAGCACATCGGGCACCACCCGATTGATCGCATCCCTGCGTTTGCCGATGACTTCCAGCGCGAAAGCGACGTTTTCGAACACCGTCTTTTGCTGAAGCAGCCGGAAGTCCTGGAACACGCAGCCCAGCACCTGGCGCAGCTTCGGCACGTGCCGGCCCGGCATCTTGTTGACGTGGAACTTCGAGACCCGGATGTCGCCGGTGTTGGGCGTCTCCTCGGCCAGCAGCAGCCGCATGAACGTCGATTTGCCCGAACCCGACGGGCCGATCAGGAAGACGAATTCACCCTTGTCGATTTTGACGTTGATGTCATCCAACGCCGGGCGGGCCGACGCTTTGTACTTCTTGCTGACATGGTCCAGGGTGATCATCACGGCACGCCAGTGTAGCGGTGAATTTCGCTGGCCCGGACGATCAGCTGGCCGGCGGCGCCGATGTCGGCACCGGACCGGGCCCCGGCTGGGGTTGCTGCGGCGCCGGCGACGGGCTCGTACTCGGCGGGCAGAAGGGCGGCGGCAGCAAACACGGCGGAGTCGGCAGCACGAACGGCGGCGTCGTCGTCGTGGTGACCGGCGGCGGTGGCGGGGGCGGCGGCGTGGACGTGGTCGGTGTCGGGGTGACGGTCACGGTGGGCGCCGGCTGCTGCACCCTGCTGCGCGGCACCCAGGTGTAGTTCGGGTCCGGCACGAATCCGGGCGGCACCACCTGCGGCGCCGCGGGCTTGGGGGGCGGTTCCGGACGATAGGTGTCATAGACCCACCACACCGCCAGGAACGCCACGATCAACACCACGGTCGAGGTGCGGACCCGCCCGCCGAACAGGTGGCTCAGCGGCCGGCGCTGTTGGGCATCGTCGTCGCCCTTCTCGAAAATATTCAGGGTCAGCTTCACCGCTGATGCACCCGGCCCTGGGCCTGTTCTCCGGCTTTGTCGGCTTGTTCGCCGTCGGCCGCACCCGCCTCCGCGGCGGGGACACCCGCATCGTCGACGACGCCGACGGTCGCGTCGGCCGCGGTCACGATTCCGGCGCGGGCAAGCGCCCGGATGACCAGCACACGCAGCTGGCGGCCTACCTCGAACTGCTTGCCGGGCAGCGTGCGGGCCACCACACGCAGGGTGACCGTGTCGACGGCGATGCTCTCGACCCCCATCACGGTCGGAGCGTCTAACAGCAATTCCCCCAATACCGGGTTGTCGAGCGCCCGCTCGCATTCCTGGTGCAGGACCTCATTGACCCGGTTGAGGTCGGCGCTGGTCGACACCGGGATGTCCACCACCGCGCGTGCCCAGTCCTTGGACAGGTTCGTCGCCTTGACGATCTGGCCGTTGGGAATGGTCAACACCTCACCGTCCGGTGAGCGCAGCCGCGTCACCCGCAACGTCACGTTCTCGACGGTGCCGCTGGCTTCCGTCGCGGAAACGATGGTGAGGGTGACCAGGTCACCGAAGCCGTACTGCTTCTCGACGATGATGAAAAAGCCCGAGAGCAGGTCCTTGACGAGCTGCTGAGCACCGAAACCCAGGGCGGCGCCCAACACGGTGGCCGGCGCGACCAGCCCGCCGAAGGAGAACTGCAGCACGCCACCGATTTGCATGATGACCCAGATCGCGATGACCACGATCGACACCCACTGGATCACCGACGCGACGGCCTGGCGGTGCTTGGTCGCCTCCGAGCGCACCAGCGCGTCGCTTTCGGTGAAGCCCACGTCGAGTTGCCGGGTCACCTGCTGTGCGATCCAGCTGACGAAGCGTGCCGCCAGCACCGCGGCGATCAGCAGCATGATGATGTGCAGGCCCCTGCCGAGGATCCATTCGCCGATCGCACCGCGCCAAAAGCCGTGCCAGCGATCCGCCATCGATGCAGCGAGAACAGTTGTGTTAGTCGTCATCTTTTCGGTTGCGCCACCGGATTCCCGCTTCCAGGAACCCGTCGATGTCTCCGTCCAGAACGGCCGCGGGATTGCCCACCTCGTACTCGGTTCGCAGATCCTTGACCATCTGATACGGGTGTAGTACGTAGGAGCGCATCTGGTTTCCCCAGGAACTGCCGCCTTCGCCTTTCAAGGCGTCCAGCTCGGCACGCTCTTCTGATCGCTTGCGCTCCAACAACTTTGCTTGGAGCACTCGCATTGCCGAAACTTTGTTCTGCAGTTGCGACTTTTCGTTCTGACAAGTTACGACGATACCCGTTGGGATGTGGGTTAAGCGAACCGCGGAGTCGGTGGTGTTCACCGACTGGCCGCCGGGCCCGCTGGAGCGGTAAACGTCCACTCGCACATCGCCTTCCGGAATGTCGATGTGATCGGTGGTTTCGACCACCGGAAGCACCTCGACTTCGGCGAAGGATGTCTGACGCCGGCTTTGGTTGTCGAACGGGCTGATTCGCACCAGTCGATGAGTGCCCTGTTCGACGGACAACGTGCCGTAGGCGAACGGCGCATGCACGGCGAACGTCGCGCTTTTGATCCCCGCTTCCTCGGCGTAGGAGGTGTCGAACACCTCGACCGAATACTTGTGCTGCTCGGCCCACCGGATATACATCCGCATCAGCATCTCGGCCCAGTCGGCGGCGTCCACCCCGCCGGCGCCGGAGCGAATGGTGACCAGTGCCTCGCGCTCGTCGTACTCACCCGAGAGCAGGGTGCGCACCTCGGCGGCTTCGATGTCGGCGCGCAGGGCCTTCAGCTCGGCATCGGCCTCGGCCAGCGCTTCGGCCGCGCCTTCACCCTCCTCGGCCGCCAGCTCGTACAGCACCGGCAGGTCGTCCAGCCGCTGCCGCAACTCCTCGATCCGGCGCAGCTCGCCCTGTGTGTGGGATAACTCACTCGTGACGCGCTGCGCGCGGGCCTGGTCGTCCCAGAGGTGCGGGTCGGACGCCTCGTGTTCGAGCTTCTCGATGCGGCCGCGCAGACCGTCGACATCGAGCACCCGCTCCACCGTGGTCAGGGCGGAGTCAAGGGCGGCGATGTCGGCTTGACGGTCGGGTTCCACAGCCGCCCACGTTACCGGGGGCTTTGCGCTCGGCGAGTGCTCAGGTCACGACCAGCGGTCATGCGTTTAGCATCGAGTCACGATCATGTGCAGCCCCGACTGCGCCGCGACAGCCCCTCTGCGCGCAGGCCGGGCACTAAACAGAAGGCTCGAGTATGCGCCCATACCATGTCGCCATCGTCGGCTCCGGACCGTCGGGATTCTTCGCCGCAGCATCGTTGCTGAAAGCCGCCGACACCTCCGACGAGATCGACGTCGCCGTCGACATGATCGAGATGCTGCCCACCCCGTGGGGGTTGGTGCGCTCCGGTGTCGCTCCCGATCACCCCAAGATCAAATCGATCAGCAAACAATTCGAGAAGACCGCCGAGGACCCCCGCTTCCGCTTCTTCGGCAACGTCGTGGTGGGCGAGCACCTCGAGGCGTCCGAACTCGCCGAGCACTACGACGCCGTGATCTACGCCGTCGGGGCGCAGTCGGACCGCTCGCTCAACATTCCCGGTGAGGACCTGCCGGGCAGTGTCGCGGCCGTCGATTTCGTGGGCTGGTACAACGCCCATCCCAACTTCGAGCAGATCTCGCCCGATCTGTCCGGCAGTCGCGCGGTGGTGATCGGCAACGGCAACGTCGCGCTCGACGTCGCGCGCATCCTGGTCACCGACCCGGGCGAGCTGGCGCGAACCGATATCGCCGATCACGCGCTGGAATCGCTGCGCCCATGCGGTGTGGAGGAAGTGGTGATCGTCGGCCGGCGCGGTCCGCTGCAGACCGCGTTCACGACGCTCGAGCTACGCGAGTTGGCAGACCTCGAAGGCGTCGACGTGATCGTGGATCCCGCCGATCTGGAGGGCATCACCGACGAGGATGCGGCCGCGGTCGGCAAGGTCTGCAAGCAGAACATCAAGGTGCTGCGCGACTACGCGGGCCGTGAGCCCCGCCCGGGACACCGTCGAATGGTTTTCCGGTTCAAGACATCCCCGATCGAGATCAAGGGTGACGGCAAGGTGGAGCGGATCGTGCTGGGCCGCAACGAATTGGTCACCGATGAGAACGGGCGGGTGGCCGCCAAGGACACCGGCGAGCGCGAGGAACTGTCCGCGCAGCTGGTGGTGCGGTCGGTCGGGTACCGCGGCGTGCCCACCCCCGGACTGCCGTTCGACGACAAAAGCGCGACCATCCCCCACGCCAACGGCCGGGTCGAGGGTAGCCGCAACGAATACGTCGTCGGATGGATCAAGCGCGGGCCGACCGGTGTGATCGGCACTAATAAGAAGGACTCCCAGGACACCGTCGACACGCTGCTGGCCGACCTGACCGGGACCGACGAATTGGCCGACTTCGGCGAGGACCATGCCGACAAGTTGGCCGACTGGCTGGCCTCGCGGCAGCCGAAGTTGGTCACCTCCGCTCACTGGGAGATCATCGATCGCCACGAGCGGGCCGCCGGTGAGCCGCACGGGCGCCCGCGGGTCAAGCTGCCGAGCCTGGCCGAGCTCTTGCGCATCAGCCACGGCTGATCACGCGTCGATAAGCACCCCGGGGTTGAGAATTCCGGCCGGGTCCAGCGCGGACTTCGCCCCGCGCAACGCCGCCGCGAACGGGTCAGGGCGCTGCAAGTCGTACCACGGGCGGTGATCGCGGCCGACGGCGTGGTGGTGAGTGATGGTGCCGCCGGCGGCGATGATCGCCTCGGACACGGCGGCCTTGATCTCGTCCCATTGCGCGTCCAGGGAGTCCCACCGCCCGCCGGCATAGATGCCGTAATACGGAGCCGGGCCGTCGGGATAGACGTGGGTGAACCGGCAGGTCACCACGCCGGTCCCGCAGATCCGTTCGACCGATGCGCGCGCCGCCCCGGTCACCGCGTCGTGCAGGGCCTCGAATGCGTCCCAGGTGCACGCCGTCTCGAACGTCTCGGCGATGACGCTGCGGCGGGCCAGCGCGTCGCGCTGGTACGGCATCCGCAGAAAGGCCGAACGCCAATTCCCGGAAGCATCCGATTTGCTTGCATCGCTGGTGTTTTCGCGGTCGCGTCGCGCGGTCAGGACGCCGCCGTGTTCGGCGGCGATCGCTACTGCACGGTCGAGCCACGCGTCGACGGGGTGATCCGCGGATTCAAAAGCCAGCACCAGCATCCCTCCCCCGACCGCGGCTCCGGCGTTCAGGAATGCCTCGGCCGGATCCAGCAGCCGGCAATTCGACGGGTAAAGGCCGGCCTGCGCGATCGTTCGGGTCGCGGCGAGCGCGTTCGCCCAGTCGTCGAACGCCAACGACGCGGTGACCTGCCACTTCGGCCGGTTTTGCAAGCGCATCCACGCCTCCGTGATGATGCCCAACGCGCCCTCGGAGCCGAGGAACAACCGATCGGGCGACGGCCCGGCGCCGGATCCCGGGAGCCGCCGCGATTCGCTCACCCCGGCCGGGGTGACGACGCGCAGCGATTCGGTCAGGTCGTCGATGTGGGTGTAGAGCGTGGCGAAGTGCCCGCCGGCACGGGTGGCCAGCCAGCCGCCCAGGCTGGAAAATCCGAACGACTGCGGATAGTGGCGCAGCGTCAAATCGTGTGGGCGTAACTGGTTTTCGATCTCCGGCCCGAGGGCTCCGGCCTGGATGCGGGCGGATCGACTGGTCCGGTCGAGCTCGAGCACCGCGTCCATGGCGGTGGTATCCACCGTGACGGCCAGCCCGTCGAAGCGCGGTTCGACGCCGCCGACCACCGAGCTGCCGCCGCCGTACGGGATCACCGAAATTCCCTGGCGCGCAGCCCAATCCAGGACATCGATCACATCCTGCTCGCGGCGGGGTCGCACTACGAGGTCGGGAACGTGGTCGAGGCGGCCGTGCAGGTTGCGCACGACGTCGCGGAAAGCCTTGCCGTGCGCGTGGGCGGCCCGATCGACGGAGTCAACGGAGCACAGATCGGCCAGCGACGACGGCGGGGCCACCCGCGGCTCGGCCAAGCCGAGCGTGTGGGGATCCGGGGGCGGGTGATCGGTTAGGTCGTGCCCGGGGAGCAGCGCCGCCACGCGTGCGATCAGCTCGCGTGTCTCGTGCTCCGAAAGCGCGTCCTCGACGGTGCCCCAGCCCCACCACGAACGCATGCTGGCGGCGTCAGCGTTTCAAGACGACGACGGCGGTTCCGGCGATCAGCAGCAGGATGGCCGCGGCGATGGCCCAGCCGGCGCCGGCGAGCCACCAGATGACGGCGAGCGCCACGAGTCCCGGTGAGACCGCGAAGAGCGCTATCCCAGGGTTCTGCCTGATCACCGCCAGAGCGCTCTTTGCCCGGATCGGATCGATTTCTCCGCGTGCCATGCCCTCAGAATGCCAGACAAGTGCCTTCTGCGGGTTGATAAAGGACGAAGGCCCCTAGGGGTCCACGCCCGCTCGCCATAGCGTCGACGGTGTGGAAGTCGAGGCGCTCAAGACGGCGGTCCTGCTGGCCTGCCGCGCTCCGTCCGTTCACAACAGCCAGCCGTGGCGGTGGGTGGCGCAAGGCGACGTCATCGATCTGTTCGTCGACCGGCACCGAACGGTGCCCGCCGCCGACCGGTCCGGCCGGGAAGCGGTGTTGAGTTGTGGCGCCGCGCTCGATCACTTTCGCGTCGCCATGACCGCGTCCGGTTGGCTGCCGAGCATTACTCGGCTGCCCGACCCGATCGATCCCACTCACTTGGCCTCTGTCGAATTCAGCCCGATGGATCACGTCACCGCGGCGCAGCGGCAACGCGCGCGGGCGATCCTGCAACGTCGGACCGACCGGCTCGCGTTCGGCATGCCTACCTACTGGTATGCGTTCGAACCCGAGCTGCGAAGCGCGTTGGGCGAAAGCGTTGCGACGCTTGACGTTCTGGCCGACGATCAACGCCCGCTCCTGGCGGAGGCCTCGCAGCTCAGCGAATCGCTCCGGCGCGAAGATTCGTCGTATCAGCTCGAACTGCAATGGTGGACTTCGCCATTCGCGTTGGCCGAGGGCGTGCCGCCGAGCGCGCTGGCATCGGATATCGAGCGCCACCGAGTCGACGTGGCCCGTGACTTCCCGGTCCGAAGCCACCAGGATCGACGCCCGGAGATCGGCGCGGACTGGTCGAAAATCCTTGTGCTGTCGACCCCTGAGGACACGCGGGCCGAGGTGTTGGCGTGCGGCGAGGCGCTGTCGGCCGTCCTACTCGAATGCACCGTGGCCGGAATGGCGACTTGCACGTTGACGCATCTGATCGAATCGGAGGAAAGCCGCGATGTCGTCCGCAACCTCGTCGGCCACGGCGAACCCCAGGTGCTGGTCCGCGCCGGGATCGCGCCGCCCCTGGAAGCGATTCCGGCACCGACACCGCGGCGGCCGTTGGACGACGTTCTCGAGTTTCGCTAGCTCTCCCGACGGCTTGAAATCGTGGCGGTGCGCAGGGAAAGGTTGGAACCATGACCGATGAGCCAGTCACCATCCTGTCGGAGGACGAGAGTTGGCGCCGCTTGGGCGGCGTCGCGCTGGGCCGGCTGGTAACCAGCTTTGCGGGTGAGCCCGAGATCTTCCCGGTCAACTTCGGCGTACAGGGCCGGACCGTGCTGTTTCGGACTTCCGAAGGCACCAAACTGTTCTCCGCCGTGGCCAACAGCGTCGTGCTGTTCGAGGCCGACGACCACAATGTCGCGGAAGGCTGGAGCGTGATCGTCCGTGGTCGCGCAAAGGTGCTACGCACCGACGCCGAGATCGAGGAGGCCGACAGGGCCCAGCTCCTGCCGTGGACCGCGATACCCAAGGTTCACTACGTCCGCGTCACCGCGTCCGAAATCACGGGCCGCCACTTCAGGTTCGGACCGGAGCCAGAACCCGCCGCGGGCCCTGCCTGACGCGGGGGCTTGCGGCAGGGCCAAAGGTCCCCCGATGCCGATGGCTTCCTGCTCTGCTGGCGACGGTGGCGCCGCGCGATCCTGGAAAACATGACCACACTTCTCGACAGCAAGGTTTGTCGGACCGGAGAGGCAGACATGAACGCCCTTTTCCCAGACACCGACACCCTCGAGGCGGTCCTTACCCTGGCCACCCGGGCGCCCTCTATTCACAACACGCAACCGTGGCGGTGGCGGGTCGGCGCGGCGAGCCTGGATCTCTACTCCGAGCCCGACATGCAGCTGCGCAACACCGACCCCGACGGACGGGAGTTGATGCTCAGCTGCGGAACCGCGTTGCATCACTGCGTTGTGGCGCTGGCCGCCATGGGCTGGCAAGTACGGGTCCATCGCTTTCCCGACCCCGCCGACCCCAGCCACCTGGCGACCGTCGAGGTCGCGCCGCACACCCCCGACCACGCCGACATCACCCTGGCGGCCGCCATCCCGCGGCGCCGCACCGATCGGCGCGCCTACGGGCCGTGGCCGGTAGCGGGGGGTGACATCGCGTTGATGGCCGCCCGTGCCGCGCGATGCGGGGTAATGCTTCGGCAGGTCGACGCCCTCGAACGGATGAACAAGATTGTCGCCCAAGCGGTCTGGGACCACGCGACCAATCGCGACTACCTTCGCGAACTCACCATGTGGAGCGGACGGTACGGTTCGGTGGCCGGGGTCCCGGCCAGGAACACACCACCGTCCGAGCGAACCTCCCCGATCCCGGGCCGCCTCTTCGCGGGACCGGGTCTGGCTCCGTCCGCCGCCCCACCCGCCGACGACGGCGCCGCGATCGTGGCGTTGGGCACCGAGGGCGACGACCGCTTGTCCCGGCTGCGCGCCGGGGAAGCCACCAGCGTCGTGTTGCTGACGGCGACGGCACTGGGATTGGCGTGCTGCCCGATCAGCGAACCTCTGGAAATCCGCGAAACCCGCGAGGCGGTACGCGCCGACGTGTTCGGGTCCAGCGGATACCCGCAGATGTTGCTGCGGGTGGGGTGGGCGCCGGTCAACGCGGATCCGTTGCCGCCGACGCCGCGGCGCCGGCTGTCCCGGGTCGTCGAGTGGCCCGGGCTATTGGAGCAGCGGGGCTGACCACCGCAACACGGTTCCGCCTGTGCCGCGCGCGCTTTCGATCGTGAACTGACCGCCCGCCTGCTCGGCCCGACGCCGCAGGTTCGTCAGGCCGCTGCCGGTGAACTCGTCGGGCATCCCCCGCCCGTTGTCGCTCACCTCGATGCACAAGTCGTCTTCGACACTGACCCGGACCGCAAGCGTGGTGGCGTCCGCGTGCCGAACGGCATTGCTGACCGCTTCGCGGACCACCGCCTCGGCGTGGTCGGCCAGCGCACCGTCGACCACCGACAGCGGCCCGACGAATTGGACCGTCGTGCGCAGCCCCGAGCCGGCGAATTGGGTGACCGCGTCGTCGATCCGTTGCCGGAGCCGAGTGATGCCCTGCGCGGCACCGTGCAGGTCGAAGATGGTCGTCCGGATGTCCTGGATGACGCCCTGCAGGTCGTCGACGGCCTCCGAAAGCCGTTGCTGCACTTCGGAATCGCGTGCCCGCGGCACCGTACCCTGCAGCGCCAGGCCGACGGCGAAGAGCCGCTGTATCACATGGTCGTGCAGGTCGCGCGCGATGCGATCGCGGTCGGTGAGCACGTCGAGCTCGCGCATCCGGCGCTGCGAGGTGGCCAGCTGCCAGGCCAGCGCGGCCTGATCGGCGAATGCGGCCATCATTTCGAGCTGCTCGTCGGTGAATGCCCCCGGACCGCGTTGGCGCACAACGACAACGACTCCCGCGACCGTATCGGTGGCCCGCAACGGCAGTATCAGCGCCGGCCCCAGTTCGTGTGCGCCGTCGAGGTCGATCCGGTCGACCCGTCGCGGGGTGCTCGTGGTGAAGGCGTCCCCGATCGCCGTGCCCCCGATCGCGACGGTTCGGCCGGCGATGGAAGCTGCAGCGCCGCCTACTGTTTCGACCACCAGCAGCTCGTCGGAGCTCGCCGCGTTTTCGTCGGCCGGAACGGCTACCAGGGCCGCTTCGGCGGCCGTGAGTTTGAGCGCTTCCTCGGCGACCAGGCGGAACACCGTCGCGGGTTCGGTGCCGGACAGCAATTCGGTGGCTATGTCACGGGTGGCTTCGATCCACGACTGCCGCTGCTGGGCCTCCTGATAGAGCCGGGCGTTTGCGATGGCGATGCCCGCGGCCGCGGCCAGCGCCTGGACCAACACCTCGTCGTCATCGCTGAACGGCTGCCCGTTGATCTTGTCGGTGAGATAAAGAGTGCCAAACGATTGGTCGCGCACCAGAACCGGCACCCCGAGGAAAGTCCGCATCGGCGGGTGGTGTGCCGGAAACCCGATCGAGGCGGGGTGTTGCGAAAGGTCGTCCAGACGTAGCGGTTTGGGTTCGTCGATCAGCAGGCCGATGACGCCGAGGCCTTCGGGTAGGTGGCCGATGCGCCGCACGGTTTCCTCGTCGATGCCCTCGTGGACGAAGCGCACCAAGTGATTGTCCCGGTCGTGCATCTCCAGGGCGCCGTATCGAGCGTCGACGAGTTTGGTGGCCGAGTGCACGATGGTGCGCAGCGTGGCCTCCAGATCCAATCCGGACGTGACCACGAGCATCGCCTCTAACAGCCCGTCGAGGCGGTCGCGGCCTTCGACGATCTGCTCGACGCGATCCTGCACCTCGACCAACAGCTCGCGCAGCCGCAGTTGGGAAAGTGTTTGACGCAGCGGGCCCATGCCGGCGTCTCCGGTGTCGCTATTCATCACCGGGCGGCCGCGAGCGCTTCAGTTCCGTTGCGAACACCGCGGCTTGGGTTCGCCGCTCCATGCCCAGCTTGGCCAGCAGCCGAGACACGTAGTTCTTCACTGTTTTTTCGGCCAGAAACATGCGGTCGGCGATCTGCTTGTTGGTCAGCCCCTCGCTGAGCAGGCTGAGCAGCGTCCGTTCCTGATCGGTGAGACCCGACAACGGGTCGGACTTCTCGGTGGCGCCGCGCAACTTGGCCATCAGCGCCGCGGCTGCGCGATTGTCGAGCAGCGACCGCCCGGCGCCGACTTCTTTGACGGCGTGTGCCAGCTCCATCCCCTTGATGTCCTTGACGACGTAGCCGCTGGCGCCCGCCAGGATCGCGTCCAGCATCGCCTCATCGGAGGTATACGACGTCAGGATCAGGCAGCGCAGCTCCGGCATGCGCGACAACAGATCACGGCACAGTTCGATGCCGTTGCCGTCGGGCAGCCGGACGTCGAGTACCGCGACATCCGGGCTCGCGGCCGGAATCCTGGCCATCGCCTCGGCGACGGAGCCCGCCTCACCGACGACGTCGAGGTCGGGATCCGCCCCGAGCAGGTCGATCAGCCCGCGCCTCACCACTTCGTGATCGTCGACCAAGAAGACCTTTACCAAGGCGCCACTCCCGACATCCGCTGCCTACAAGTTGCCGCACCGAACCGTGAGTATTGAGCATCCCACGTTGTACGCCCCGCACACGTCATTGGCGGCGTGCATATCGGTGACGAAGAGCTGCCCGGTGTCCGCGTTGGCCTCCAGGTATCCGCCGACACCTCCGCGGATGACCGTGGACTCGACCGGCACGTCGGGGTAACGCGGCGTCCAGCGGGCCAGCCGGCGATTCAGTTGCGCTTGCACCAAGCGGTTTCCGTCGCCGACATCGTCGGGGGTCTCGGCGACGTGTGCGGCCAGTGCCCGCAGCGGAACTCGGCGCAACCTCGCCTCGTCGAACGCGTGTCGCAGCACCGAACCATTGTCCACTTGCACGACGACCTCGTTGACCTCGGGGCTTGCCGGACCGCCCGGCGAGCGGTGCACCACCGCAACTGGGCACAACGCCGATTCGGCCAGGGCAGCTGCGACGGTGCCACCGATGCGGCGCGCGTGGTTGAGCCCGATCGACCCGACGCAGATCAAGGCCGCCGACCTCGATTCGGCCATCAGCTTGGCCAGCGGCCGCCCCCACAGGATCTCGGTTTCGATCTTGACCGGCTTGTCCGTGGCGTCGACGGCCCGGTAGGCGGCGTAGAGCGCCGCGCGGGCAACGCTTTGCGGGTCGTCCTGCGAGCCCGCCGCGGGGGTGCACAGCGGATCGACGACGTACACCAGTCGCAGCGGGATGTCCCGGGCGACCGCCTCGTCGACGGCCCACAAGGCCGCGTGAGTCGCCGCCCTTGATCCGTCGATGCCGACGACGACCGACGGAGCTGGGTAGATGTCGCTCATCGGAGTCTCCTTTGCGGGAGTGTTCATCGTTGCTAACCCGTACGTTATGGGCCGGGCACGCCGTTTCCGCAGAGGCGATGGTCACCAACCGAGTGCCATTGGTCCCTTTCAATCCGGGATTGGGCGTTACCTCGCGTCGGGAAATTTCCTGGACTTGCTCCGTTAACGGGACCAAAACGCGATACTGGGCCTCTCGGGCCCACGACGATTCATAGCTGAAGGCTGCAGAGATGCCCCGTGCGCATGCCCCGCCAGCTCTTTTACTGGCGACGCCGGCCGCGACCCTAGCGGCCCCCGTGCAGCCACCGAGTCTGCGATAACGCAGGACCAACTCACTTCTTTAGACCACCGCCGACACGGCGGTGGTGCGTTGTCGACGCCGATGAACCTCACCGCAAACAACTCACGAAGGAGATGCGACACAATGGATTTCGCATTTTTGCCACCGGAAATCAATTCGGCCCGAATGTACGCCGGGCCGGGGGCCGTATCGCTGTTGGCCGCAGCGGGCAGCTGGGACGCGCTGTCGGCCGAGTTGAGCGCCACAGCCGAGTCCTACGAGTCGGTGCTCTCCGGCCTGGACTTGCAGTGGCGCGGGCCCGCATCCGAAGCGATGGCGGCCACCGCCGCACGCTACGTAGGTTGGCTGCAAACGACCGCCGAACAAACAAAGCAGACCGCCATGCAGGCCAGGACGGCGGCGGCGGCCTATGAGCAGGCCTACGCGATGACGATTCCGCCGCCGGCGGTCACCGCCAACCGGACACAACTGGCCTCGCTGATCGCGACGAATGTGCTAGGCCAGAACACGGCGGCGATCGCGGCCACCGAGGCGCAGTACGCCGACTATTGGGCTCAGGACTCCGCTGCGATGTCCGGCTACTCCGCCTCGTCGACAGCCGCGACGACGGAGCTACCTAAGTTCTTCTCCCCGAACCGCACCACCAACGAGTCCGGGCTGGCCGCTCAGAGCGCGTCGGTCGGCCGAGCCAATGCGACCGCAGCGGTTACACGGTCGGCTGCGCAGGCGGTTTCCGCGGCCGCCCAGCAGGCGCCGGCGGCCGCCGCGGCCGCCCCCGCGGCCGCGGGCGACTCGACCGCCTTCCGCATCCTTGACGCCATTCAGGCAACCAATGTCGCGCTCACCGCCCCCTACAACATGGAAGCGTTCGCTTCCGGCGTCATTGGGGCCGAGAACAACCTCGGCATTTTGCCCAAGGCGGCGGCGGCTCCCGCCGCGCTGGCCCCCGCGCTGACCGCAGCTCCCCAGCTGGGCGGTGGCGCGGGCCTGGGCAACGTCACTGCAACGTTCGCCCGCGCGGGGACCATCGGCCCGATGTCCGTCCCGGCGAGCTGGTCGGCGCCGTCGACCGGTCAGATCGCGCGGTTGGAGCCCGCCGGCTTCACCACGATTCCGGGCACCGAGGAGGCGGTCGCCTCGGGTTACCCCGGCTACCCGGGGATGCCGGCGGGGAACGTCGCTCGGGGCGCGGGCGTGGGCGGTCCGCCCCGCTACGGTGTCCGGCTCACGGTGATGCCGCGCCCGCCCGCGGCCGGCTAACGGACAGCTGATCCTCAGCAATTGAGGTCGCGAATGTTTCGCGGCCCGGCCGCAGCGCTGTTCGCTGCGCAGGACGCCTATCGAGATGTGACCCAATGGATTTCGTGTTCTTGCCACCGGAGATCAACTCCGCCCGGATGTACACCGGCCCGGGCTCGGGCCCGCTGCTGGCCGCCGCGGGAAGCTGGGACTCCCTGTCGGCCGAGTTGGGCATCGCGGCCGGGGTCTATGAGTCGGTGCTCTCGGGTCTGACGAGCTTGCACTGGCGCGGGCCGGCATCCGACGCGATGACGGCCGCCGCTATCCCCTATGTGGCCTGGCTGCACGCGGCCGCGGAACGGGCCGAGCAGACGGCGATCCAGGCCCGCGCCGCCGCGGCGGCCTACGAACTGGCATATGCGATGACGGTGCCCCCGGCAGCGGTCGCGGCCAACAGGATGCAGTTGGCGCTGCTGATAGCGACGAACTTCTTCGGCCAGAACACCGCGGCGATCGCGGCCACCGAGGCGCAGTACGCCGAATACTGGGCCCAGGACGTCACCGCGATGTCCGGCTACGCGACCAGCTCGCTTGCGGCCACGCGGTTGACGCCATTCTCGTTGCCGAGGCAGGCCACCAAGCCCGACGGGATCAGCGCTCAAACCGCCGCGGTCGCGCAGGCCAACGCCGGCGCCGCGTCCGCAACCCCAGCCGCGCAAGCGGTTTCGGCTGCGCCCTCGCCCGCTTCGAGCACCTCGGGCAGTTTCGCACTGTTCGACGCCATCATGGCTACCGGCACCGCTCTGAAAGCTCCTACCAGTTTCGAGGGGTTTGTTTCCGGGATCGTCGGAGCCGAGAAGGACTTGGGGATTTTGCCCGCGCTCGGGTCGACAACCGCTCAGGTGGCCGCGACGCCCACGCTCGGCGGCGCCTCGGGCCTCGGAGGCGGTTTGGGCAACGTCACCGCAACGCTGGCGCGGTCCGGCACCATCGGATCGATGTCCGTGCCGGCGAGCTGGAGCGCACCGTCGGAAGGCACCGTTACGGCGTCTCCAGCGGCCCCCACAATCGCATTGGCGGGCAACGGATTACCGACGCCCGACGGGACCGGCGGGCCGACCGGTATGGCGGGCGTACCCGGGATGCCCGGAGGAAGAGTCTCGCGAGCCACGATTGTCGTCCCCCGATACGGCGCTCGGGTCACGGTGATGGCGCGCCCGCCGGCGGCCGGATGACGGTCGGCTACGCGGGGGGCTCCGGCGGCGCGAACTTCCAATTGTTGGGATTCTTGGTGGAATACAGCACCGGCATCAGCTGGCCCACGGTCGGCCACGCGTCGACGTCGACCGCCATGCGTTGATACACGGAGTACTCATCGAGGGTGGGCCCGTTGATCACCCCCGCAATCGTGACGTATTGCTCACCAGTCACGTCCGGCCGCGGGCTGACGCCTGTCACCAACAGCGTGCCGCTCGCCAGCTCACCGCGCGGGCCACGCGGGATGAATCGCTGGGCAAGGAAGACCGCCAGGACGGCGACGAGTAGGAGCAGCACTCCGAATTCCCACACGCATCCAGGTTAGGGCTTTCGAAGAGTCGTTTCTGAAAGTCGTGGTAGGACTGCTGGCATGGCCCGGGATGATCTGGCGCTGGCGCTCGTGCTGGCCGACCGTGCGGACACACTGACTCGAGCCCGGTTCGGCGCACTCGACCTGCGCATCGACACCAAACCGGATCTGACTCCGGTGACCGACGCCGATCGGGCGGTCGAGGCCGACCTGCGCGCGGCGCTCGGGCGCGAACGGCCGGACGACAGCATCGTCGGCGAGGAGTTCGGCGGCACCACATCCTTCACCGGGCGGCAATGGATCATCGACCCGATCGACGGAACCAAGAACTTCGTGCGCGGAGTGCCGGTGTGGGCCAGTTTGATCGCGATGCTCGAGGACGGCGCGCCCTCGGTCGGCGTGGTGAGCGCGCCCGCGCTGCAGCGTCGGTGGTGGGCCGCCCGCGGCCGCGGCGCGTTCGTCGCCGTCGAGGGATCCCCGCCGCGTCAAATCTCGGTTTCCTCTGTCGCACAGCTGGATTCGGCCAGTCTGTCGTTCGCGAGCCTGTCGGGATGGGCGCAACGCGGTTTGCGCGAACGCTTCGTCGAGCTGACCGACGCGGTGTGGCGGGTGCGCGCCTTCGGCGACTTCTGGTCCTATTGCCTCCTCGCCGAGGGGGCCATCGATATCGCCGCCGAGCCGGAGGTGTCGGTGTGGGACTTGGCGCCCCTCGACATCCTGGTCCGCGAGGCGGGCGGGACGTTCACCGGCTTGGACGGGAGCGCGGGCCCGCACCGCGGCAGCGCCGTGGCGACCAACGGGCTGCTGCACGACCAGGTGCTCGCTCGCATCGGCTCGCATCCGAAAGCACGCGGTGTGAATTAGTTAACAGGGCATTTCCGCGCTATCTTACTCCGGAGTAAGATAGCGTCATCCGCATCGCCCCAACGACCGAGGCTGCCGAAATGACCGGTTCGAAGAAGACTCAATCGTCGAAATCCACGCGTTCGCGCTTCCGGCGGCGCGGCCGCAAGACCGGCGTCGGGCTGCAACCGCACCGGCGGACCGGGATCGATATCACCATGGCGCTACTCACCCCGCTCGTCGGGCAGGAGTTTCTGGACAAATACCATCTGCGCGACCCGCTCAACCGGGCCCTGCGGTACGGCACCAAGACGATCTTCTCCACTGCCGGCGCCACCAGCCGGCAGTTCAAACGGGTTCAGAACCTTCGCGGCGGACCGACCCGGCTCAAGTCGAGCGGCAAGGACTACTACGACCTGACGCCCGACGATGAGCAGAAGATGATCGTCGAGACCCTCGAGGATTTCGCCGCAGAGGTGCTGCGGCCCGCGGCGCCCGACGCCGACGAGGCCGCGACCTACCCGCCGGATCTGATCGCCAAGGCGGCCGAGTTGGGCATCACCGCGATCAACATCCCCGAGGACTTCGAAGGGATCGCCGCGCACCGTTCCAGCGTCACCAACGTACTGGCGGCGGAGGCCCTGGCCTACGGCGACATGGGTCTGGCTCTGCCGATTCTGGCGCCGGGAGGAGTGGCGTCCGCGCTGACCCATTGGGGCAGCGCGGACCAGCAGGCCACGTACCTGCCCGAGTTCGCCGGCGAGAACGTCCCGCAGGCCTGTGTGGCCATCGCGGAGCCACAGCCGCTGTTCGACCCCACCCGGCTGAGGACCACTGCCGTGCGGACACCGAGCGGATACCGGCTCGACGGGGTGAAGTCGTTGGTCCCCGCCGCGGCCGACGCCGAGCTGTTCATCGTCGGCGCGCAACTGAACGGCAAACCGGCACTGTTCATCGTCGAGTCATCCACCAAAGGCCTTACCGTCAAAGCGGATCCGAGCATGGGGATTCGTTCGGCGGCCCTGGGCCAGGTCGAACTCTCCGGCGTGTCGGTTCCGGCCAACGCCAGGCTGGGCGAGGACGAGGCGACCGACGACGACTACTCCGAGGCGCTCGCGCTGTCCCGGCTGGGCTGGGCGGCGCTGGCAGTCGGCACATCGCACGCGGTTCTCGACTACGTCATCCCGTATGTGAAAGAGCGCGAAGCGTTCGGCGAGCCGATCGCCCACCGCCAAGCCGTCGCGTTCATGTGCGCCAACATCGCGATCGAACTCGATGGGCTGCGGCTGATCACCTGGCGCGGCGCGGCGCGCGCCGAGCAGGGCCTTCCGTTCGCCCGCGAGGCGGCGCTGGCCAAGCGGCTCGGCGCCGACAAGGGCATGCAAATCGGGCTGGACGGGGTGCAACTGCTCGGCGGCCACGGCTACACGAAGGAACACCCGGTCGAACGCTGGTACCGGGACCTGCGGGCCATCGGTGTCGCCGAGGGCGTCGTCGTCATCTAAGTCGTCATCTAAGTCGTCATCCAAGTCGTCATCTAGCTCGTTACTTCTGAAGCGAAAGACCAATCATGGCAATCAATCTGGAACTGCCCCGCAAGATGCAAGCGGTGATCGACAAGGCGCACCAGGCCGGCGCGGAGCTGATGCGACCGATCGCCCGCAAGTACGACCTCAAAGAGCACGCCTACCCCGTCGAGCTGGACACGCTGGCCAGCCTGTTCGCCGGAGCAGCCGAGTCCAACGCCCTGGGCCTCGCCGGAGCCGATGCGTTCCGCAGCGGTGAAAGCAAGGAGGAAAACCGCAACGGCGCAAACATGGCCGCGGTCCTGCAGACGTTGGAGGCCTGCTGGGGGGACGCGGCGATGATGCTGTCGATCCCCTATCAGGGCCTGGGCAACGCGGCGATCTCCGGGGTGGCCACCGATGAGCAACTGCAGCGGCTGGGCCGGGTCTGGGCCGCGATGGCCATCACCGAACCGAGTTTCGGATCCGACTCCGCGGCGGTGTCCACCACCGCGAAGCTGGACGGCGACGAATACGTGATCAACGGCGAAAAGATCTTCGTCACAGCCGGTTCGCGGGCCACGCACATCGTGGTGTGGGCAACGCTGGACAAATCGCAGGGACGGCCGGCGATCAAATCGTTCATCGTGCCGCGCGAACACCCCGGCGTCACCGTCGAGCGGCTGGAGAACAAGCTCGGCATCAAGGGCTCCGACACCGCCGTCATCCGGTTCGACAACGCCCGCATTCCGAAGGACAACCTGCTCGGCAACCCCGAAATCGAATCGGGCAAGGGCTTTTCCGGGGTAATGGAGACGTTCGACAACACCCGTCCGGTGGTGGCCGCGATGGCCATCGGGATTGCCCGGGCAGCCCTGGAGGAACTGCGCAAGATCCTGACCGAGGCCGGTGTCGAGATCTCCTACGACAAGCCCTCACACGTCCAAAGCGCCGCCGCGGCCGAGTTCCTGCGGATGGAGGCCGACTGGGAGTCCAGCTACCAGCTGACCCTGCGGGCAGCGTGGCAGGCGGACAACCAGATTCCCAACTCCAAAGAGGCGTCCATGGCCAAGGCCAAAGCGGGTCGGGTGGGTAGCGACATCACCCTCAAGGCCGTCGAATTGGTTGGCACCACAGGCTATTCCGAGCACACGCTGTTGGAGAAGTGGGCACGCGACTCCAAGATCATGGACATCTTCGAGGGCACTCAGCAGATCCAGCAGCTGGTGGTCGCGCGTCGCCTGCTGGGCCTGTCGTCGGCCGAGCTCAAGTAGCGATCGGCCGCGGCGGGTCGTCCCCGTCGTTCGGCAGGTCGAGCTGCCACCACGAGACGTCATGCCACGCGCCGAGTTTCCATCCGACCCTGCGGTAATGGCCCGCGGGCCGAAAGCCGAACGCCCGATGTAACGCATTGCTGGCGTCGTTGGGTTGGGCGATGCCGGCGAACGCGCGCCGGAAACCACGTTCGGCGAGCCGGTGCAGCAGTTCGGCGTAGAGCATTCGGCCACCGCCCTTCCCTCGCCGGTCCTGGGCGAGGTAGACGCTCGTCTCGACCGACCACTGGTAGGCGGCGCGCGAATTGAACTGGTGCGCATAGGCGTAACCGATGACGTCCCCGTCAACGTCGAGCACCAGCCATTCGTGCGTCACCCGCGCGTCGGCGATGCGTGCCGCCATTTCCTCGACCGTCGGGACCTCCGTTTCGAACGTGATCACGGTGTCCAGCACGTACGGGCGGTAGATCTCGACGCACGCCGCGGCATCGGCGGCGGTCGCGGGTCTGACGCGCATCAACCGACCGCGTTCAGCCGTTCGCGGCTTTCGTCGTCGAGCTCGATCGAGGCGACGTCGAGGTTCTCCTCCAGGTGCCGCACGGACGACGTGCCCGGGATGAGCAGCACATTGGGCGCCACGCTCAGCGTCCACGCCAACGCGACTTGGGCCGGGGTGCGCCCGATTCGCTCCGCGATCTGCTGCACCAGCGGGTTGGTGAGCACCGGGTTCGGCTGGACGAAGGCGGCCCCTAGTGGGAAGAACGGGACGAACGCGATTCCCCGGGCCGCGCATTCGTCCAGCACCCCGGCCGACTCCCGGTGAATCAGGTTGAAAGCGTTTTGCACACAGGCGATCTCGGTGCGCTCCAGCGCGTGCAGTAGGTGATCGCGGTTGATATTGCTCAGCCCGATGCCGCCGATCAATCCCTCGTCACGGGCTTGGATCATGACCGAGAGCTGGTCGTCGAACAGTTGGTCCGGCCCCTCGCTCTCGAACACCCGCAGGTTGACCGCGGCTAGCTGGTCCACGCCGAGAGTGAGCAGATTCATTTCGATGTCACGGCGCAAGTCGGCGGGCTCGGTGAATGGCAGCCAGGCGCCGGTGTCGTCGCGGTGGCCGCCGACTTTGCTCACCAGGGCCAGGTTCTCCGAGTACGGATGCAACGCCTCGCGGATGAGCTCATTGGCGACGTCGGGGCCGTAGAACTGAGCGGTGTCGATGTGGTTGACGCCGAGCTCGACGGCGCGGCGCAGCACCGCCAGCGCCTCGTCGCGATCCCGCGGCGGCCCGAACGCGTTCGGGCCGGGCAGTTGCATCGCGCCGAAGCCGATGCGGGCGACGGAAACGCTACCGAGTGGAAAGGAATCCATAGGGTGAGGTTAGCGTCGAGGAATGGACACTTTTCACGCGCTGGTCGCGCGGCAAGACGGTGACCGGATCACCGCGTCGGTCGAGACACTGAGCCAATCCGACCTACCGCCCGGTGAGGTGACCATCCGGGTCTTGTATTCGAGCGTCAACTTCAAAGACGCGCTGGCGCTGACGCCGAAGGGCGGCGTCGTGCGCGACTACCCGGTCGTGCCGGGCATCGATCTGGCCGGCGAAGTGGTCGAGTCGCAGTCGGCCGATTTCGCCGTCGGCGACCAGGTCCTGGCCCACGGGTACGCGATCGGCACCGGTCATCACGGCGGCTACGCGGAATACGCGCGGCTGCGGGCCGACCAGGTGGTGGCGCTCGGCGCGTTGAGTCCGCACGAGGGCGCCGCGATCGGCACCGCCGGGTTCACCGCCGCGATGAGCGTGCAGGCGCTGATCGATTGGGGCATCAAGCCCGACGCCGGATCCGTCGTCGTCACCGGCGCCTCCGGCGGGGTCGGCTCCGTCAGCGTGGACCTACTGTCCGCCGCCGGCTATCGGGTGGTGGCCTCGAGCGGCAAGGAAGAGGCGGCCGACTTGCTCAAAGAGCTTGGCGCCGCGGAGGTTATCGGGCGGCTGCCCGAGGATCCCGACGCCAAACTGCGGCCGCTGGCCAAGGCGCGGTGGGCCGGGGCGGTGGACTGCGTGGGCGGCGCGACGCTGGCCGGTGTGCTCAGCGCCGTCGACTACGGCGGGGCGGTGGCCGCCAGCGGCCTCACCGGGGGTCCGGCCCTGCACACCACGGTGATGCCATTCATCCTGCGCGGCGTCGCCCTGCTGGGGATGGACTCGGTGCTGATGCCGATCGCCCGGCGCCGGAAGTTGTGGGCGCTGCTGGGTGACTCGTTGCGGCCGCGTCATCTGGACGCGGTCGTCAGCGACGTCGACGTCAAAGACGTCGTCGGCGTGATCGATCGGGTACGTGCCGGCGCATTCACCGGCCGGGCGGTGGTGCGGGTCGCCGGCGGATTTTGAGCTGAAAGTAGGCTTTCCGACCATGCGCGCTGCACGGGTGACTCGGCTGGATGGTCCGGACGCGATCGAGGTAAGCGACGTCGACGAACCCTCGGGTGACGGTGTGGTGGTCGAGGTGCACGCGGCCGGGGCGGCATTCCCCGACGCGCTGCTGACCCGTGGCCTCTATCAGTACCGGCCGGAGCCGCCGTTCGTGCTCGGCGCGGAGATCGCCGGCGTCGTGCGCTCCGCGCCGGACGGCGCTCACGTGGGTCCCGGCGACAGGGTCGTCGGCCTGACGATGCTGTCCGGTGGCATGGCCGAGGTCGCGATCCTCTCACCCGATCGGGTGTTCAAGCTCCCGGACAACGTGAGTTTCGAGGCGGGCGCCGGCCTGCTGTTCAACGACCTGACGGTGTACTTCGCGCTGACCGTGCGTGGCCGGCTGGGCCAGGGTGAGACGGTGCTGGTGCACGGCGCCGCCGGCGGGATCGGGACGTCGACGCTGCGGCTGGCGTCGTTGCTCGGGGCGTCGCGGACCATCGCGGTCGTCAGCACCGAAGACAAGGCGGACGTCGCGACGGCGGCCGGCGCCACCGATGTGGTGCTGGCCGAAGGTTTCAAGGACGCGGTCAAGGAGCTCACCGGCGGCCGCGGCGTCGACGTGGTCGTCGACCCGGTCGGGGGCGATCGGTTCACCGATTCATTGCGCTCGCTCGCCCCGGGCGGACGGCTGCTGGTCATCGGGTTCACCGGCGGGGAGATTCCGACCGTGAAGGTGAACCGCCTGCTGCTCAACAACATTGACGTCGTCGGCGTGGGCTGGGGCGCCTGGACGGCCACGCACCCGGACGCGCTCGCCGAGCAGTGGGCCGGCCTCGAGGGCCTGCTCAGCTCGGGCCGGCTGACGCCGCCCACGCCCGAGGTCTACCCGCTGGAGCAGGCCGCCGCGGCGGTCGCGTCGCTGGAGAACCGCACCGCCAAGGGGAAAGTCGTCGTCCGCGTCCGCGATTGACGCGCGTCTCGGCCCCGGTTGATCGGGCCGCGTTGGTCGGCGACACATAAACGTCAGCGAAAACACGCCGGGTGGATTCAAGGTTTGGTTGCAACAGGGGTTTGTGGTGGGGCTGACAGTAGTCGATCGAGGATTTGGGCGGGGCT
>NZ_MBEU01000004.1 GCF_001954275.1 Mycobacterium sp. IS-836
TTGTCGCAGCAATGCAATCCTCTATCTAGGCAAAACAGCGCATTTGTTAGGTATGCCCTAACCGCATTTTCCGGAACGCTTTGACCTGGGACGACCTCGCGTGGCTGCGCTCGCTGACCGAGCTGCCGTTGCTCCTGAAGGGCATCTGTCACCCCGACGACGCCCGGCGCGCCCGGGACGGCGGTGTCGACGGCATCTACTGCTCCAACCACGGCGGGCGCCAAGCCAACGGCGGCCTGCCCGCCATCGATTGCCTGCCGGCGGTGGTTGAGGCGGCCGATGGCCTGCCGGTTTTGTTCGACTCGGGCATCCGCAGCGGCGCCGACGTCATCAAGGCGCTGGCGCTGGGCGCCACCGCGGTGGGCGTCGGCCGCCCGTACGCCTACGGCCTGGCGCTCGGCGGCGTCGACGGCGTCGTGCACGTGCTGCGCACGCTGCTGGCCGAAGCGGACCTGATCATGGCCGTCGACGGCTATCCCACGCTCAAAGATCTCACCCCGGACACGCTGCGGCGCGTCGACTAAGCGGCGACCGGCGCGCCTGCGACCGTGGGGGAATGCAGGCGATCCTCGAGGAGTTCGACGAGTACCTGGCGCTGCAATGCGGTCGCTCGGCGCACACCCGTCGCGCCTACCTGGGCGACGTGCGCTCGCTGTTCGAATTCCTGGACGGACGCGGCATCGGCCTGGACGGCTTGAGCCTGCCCGTGCTGCGGACGTGGCTGGCCGGGGCGGCCAGCGCCGGCGCCGCCCGCACGACCCTGGCCCGTCGCACCTCGGCGATCAGGGCGTTCACCGCGTGGGCAACGCGGCGCGGACTGCTGACGACCGACCCCGGCGCCCGGCTGCAAATGCCCAAGGCGCACCGCACGCTGCCCGCGGTGCTGCGCCAGGACCAGGCGCTGGACGCCATGGCCGCCGCGAAATCCGGTGCGCAGCAAGGAGATCCATTGGCGCTGCGGGACCGGCTGATCGTCGAGATGCTGTACGCCACCGGTATTCGGGTGAGCGAGTTGTGCGGCCTGGACATCGACGACGTCGACTTCCGGCAGCGGCTGGTGCGGGTCCTCGGCAAGGGCAACAAGCAGCGGACGGTGCCCTTCGGGGTGCCCGCCGCCGACGCGCTGCGGGCCTGGCTGGACGACGGGCGTCCGGCGCTGCTCACCGCGGAGTCCGGGCCGGCGCTGCTGCTCGGCGCGCGGGGCCGCCGGCTCGATGTGCGCCAGGCCCGCACGGTCGTGCACCAGACCGTCGCCGCGGTCAGCGGCGCCCCCGACATGGGTCCGCACGGCCTGCGGCACAGCGCGGCCACCCACCTGCTCGAAGGCGGGGCCGACCTGCGCGTCGTCCAGGAGTTGCTCGGCCATTCCAGCCTGGCGACCACCCAGCTGTACACCCACGTCGCGGTGTCTCGGCTGCGTGCCGTGCACGACCAGGCCCACCCGCGAGCCTGAGTGTGCACCGGCGGCGCCCGGTGTGCGTCCAGGGCGCCACAGCTGCACCCTCGACCACGCGACTAGCCGTCCAGCGGCTTGAGGCGGATGCGGGTCGACTTCAACAGGCCCAGCGGATCGACGTAGTGCGCGCCCGACGCGGGGCCCCACATCGCGCCCCAATGCAAACACGCCGCGGCCCGGCAGCCGGGGTGACCGGCGACCAGCTCGCCCAGCACCGTCGACGCCGTCACCGGCTGGCCGGCCCGCACCGCCGCCCGGACCGGTTCGTAGCTGGTGTGCAATCCGCCGGGATGGGCGAGCGACACCACCGGCCGCCCGGCCAGCATCCCGGCGAACACCACGGTCGCCTGACCCGCCGCGTAGACCGGCTGGCCGGGGGCGCCGGGCAGGTCCACCCCGCGATGCCCGGGATTCCAGTCGGGTGAGGGCGCGTCGAATCCGCGGGAGACCGCCGGCGGCGGCCGCAACGGCCAATCCAACCGAACGTCGTCGGCGGCCGCCGGCACCGCGGTGACCAGGGCCAGGGTCGCCAGCAGCGCCGTCCACCGCACTCGTGCAGTTCAGCGCAATGCCGAAGATCGGGCCAGTCAGCGCTGTGGACAAGCACCGTCAAAGCACCTGGCTGAACGGTGTAAACTCCTTCCCGCGGTCCGTGTAAACGGGCTGACTTCGCGTGTCTGCGCAACAACCGGATGTCGAGCGGTCCCGATTAAGGGTTCGACATCTCAGCAGGCACCAGGGCCCGGCTTCACCCGATGCCGGGCGACAACCGAGAAAAAGGACTGGCCGTAATGGCTGTTGTAACCATGAAGCAGCTGCTTGACAGCGGCACCCACTTCGGGCATCAGACCCGTCGCTGGAATCCCAAGATGAAGCGGTTCATCTTCACCGACCGCAACGGCATCTACATCATCGACCTGCAGCAGACGCTGACCTTCATCGACAAGGCGTACGAATTCGTGAAGGAAACCGTCGCCCACGGAGGCACCGTGCTGTTCGTCGGCACCAAGAAGCAGGCGCAGGAATCGGTCGCCGCCGAAGCGACCCGCGTCGGCATGCCGTACGTGAACCAGCGCTGGCTGGGCGGCATGCTCACCAACTTCTCCACCGTGCACAAGCGGCTGCAGCGCCTCAAGGAGCTGGAGGCGATGGAGCAGACCGGCGGCTTCGAGGGCCGCACCAAGAAGGAGATCTTGGGCCTGACGCGGGAGAAGAACAAGCTGGAACGCAGCCTGGGCGGCATCCGCGACATGAACAAGGTGCCGTCGGCCGTCTGGGTCGTCGACACCAACAAGGAGCACATCGCCGTCGGCGAGGCCCGCAAACTGGGCATCCCGGTGATCGCGATCCTGGACACCAACTGCGACCCCGACGAGGTCGACTACCCGATCCCGGGCAACGACGACGCGATCCGCTCGGCCGCCCTGCTCACCAAGGTGATCGCCTCCGCGGTCGCCGAGGGCCTGCAGGCCCGCGCCGGCCTGGGCCGCGGTGACGGCAAGCCGGAGGCGGAAGCCGCCGAGCCGCTCGCCGAATGGGAGCAGGAACTGCTGGCCTCGGCGACCGCCAGCGCCACCCCCGCTGCCACCCCCTCCGCGGGCAACGACGCCGCTGCGGGCGCAACCGAATCAACACCCACGGAAGGCTGATATGGCGAACTTCACCGCCGCCGACGTCAAGCGGCTTCGGGAGCTCACCGGTGCCGGCATGCTCGACTGCAAGAACGCGCTGGCCGACAGCGACGGCGACTTCGACAAGGCCGTCGAGGCGCTGCGGATCAAGGGCGCCAAGGACGTCGGCAAGCGCGCCGAGCGCGCCACGGCCGAGGGCCTCGTCGCGGCCAAGGACGGCGCGCTGATCGAGCTCAACTCGGAGACCGACTTCGTCGCCAAGAACGCCGAATTCCAGGCCCTGGCAGACCAGGTCGTCGGCGCGGCGTTGGCCGCCAAGGCCACCGACGTCGACGCGCTGAAGGCCGCCAAGATCGGCGACACCACCGTCGAGCAGGCCATCGCGGACCTGTCGGCCAAGATCGGCGAAAAGCTGGAACTGCGCCGCGTGCAGTACTTCGACGGCAAGGTCGAGACGTACCTGCACAAGCGTGCGGCCGACCTGCCGCCCGCGGTCGGCGTGCTCGTCGAGTACACCGGTGATGGCGCCGAGGCGGCGCACACCGTCGCGCTGCAGATCGCCGCGCTCAAGGCCCGCTACCTGTCCCGCGACGACGTACCCGAAGACGTCGTTGCCAGCGAACGCCGCATCGCCGAGGAGACCGCGAAGGCCGAGGGCAAGCCGGAGCAGGCGCTGCCCAAGATCGTCGAGGGCCGGCTGAACGGCTTCTTCAAGGACGCGGTGCTGCTCGAGCAGCCGTCGGTGTCGGACAGCAAGAAGACCGTCAAGGCGCTGCTCGACGAGGCCGGCGTCACGGTGACGCGGTTTGTCCGCTTCGAGGTGGGTCAGGCCTAGCCGGCCGGGGCGAACAGCTAGCGTCACTGTTATGCGACGCGTGCACGCTTTCGGTGATGATGCCCTCGGCGATCTCGACGCGGTCGGCCTCAGCGCCGCCATCCGCGCGGAATGGGTCAGCCGGGCCGATGTCATCGAGGCCGCCATCTCCCGCACCGAGGCCGTCAACCCGGTCCTGAATGGCTTGGCGCACAAGGCGTTTGACCAGGCTCGGGCCACCGCGGCAGGTTCTCGTGCGACGGGCTTCTTCAGCGGCGTCCCGACGTTCATCAAGGACAACGTCGACGTCGCCGGCCTGCCGACGATGCGGGGCGCCGACGCCTGGACGCCGTTCGACGCCGTCGCCGACGGCGAGTTCACCCGGCTGTATCTGGTCACCGGGCCGACAGCGCTTGGCAAGACGCAGATGTCGGAATTCGGGTTCAGCGCATCCGCCGAACATCCCCGACTGGGCCCGGTGCGCAACCCGTGGGATACCGACTACACCGCAGGTGCCTCGTCGTCGGGGTCGGGCGCGTTCGTCGCGGCGGGCGTGGTGCCGATCGCGCACGCCAATGACGGCGGCGGCTCCATCCGAATTCCGGCCTCCTGCAACGGACTTGTCGGGTTGAAGCCGTCGCGCGGCCGGCTGCCGCTGGATCCGGAGCTGCGCCGGATGCCGGTAGGCATCGTCACCAACGGCGTGCTGACCCGCTCGGTGCGTGACACCGCCGCGTTCTATCGGGAGGCTGAGCGCGTCTGGCGCAATCCCAAGCTGCCGCCGGTCGGGGACGTCACCGGCCCCGGCAGGCAGCGGCTGCGCATCGCGGTGTTGACCCGTTCGGTGCACCGGGAGTGCAGCCCGCAGCTCCGCGAGCTGACGCTGAAGACGGCCAGTCTGCTCGAGGAACTGGGCCACCGCGTCGAACATGTCGACGAGACCCCGGCCCCGGCCGGGTTCTCGGACGACTTCGTGCTGTATTGGGGATTCCTGGCGCTGGCGCAGGTGCGCGCCGGGCGGCGGCTGTTCGGCAAGACGTTCGACCGCACCCGGCTGGACGCCCTGACGCTGGGACTGGACCGTCACACCAGCCGCAATCTGCACCGGTTGCCTGCCGTGATCATGCGCCTGCGCAGGATGCGGCGCCGCAGCGCGGAGTTCTTCCGCAACTACGACGCGGTGCTCACGCCCACGGTCGCCGACGAAACCCCGCGGGTCGGATACCTCGCGCCGACCGACTATCAGCAGCTGATGCAGCGGCTGATCGACTGGGTGGCGTTCACGCCGTGGCAGAACGTCACCGGCGATCCGGCGATATCGCTGCCGCTGGCCCAGACCGCGGATGGCATGCCCGCCGGCATGATGCTGTCCGCCGACATAGGGCAGGAAGCGCTGCTGCTGGAGCTGGCCTACGAACTCGAAGAGGCCCGGCCGTGGGCGCGGATCCAGGACCCCGACGGGGCCACGTAACTCAGTCCGATCCGAGCTTTTCGAGCATCCGTTTGAACTCGCGTTGCTGGGCCGCAGTCAGTTTGGCCAGGATGCGCGAATCGGCGACCCGGACCGCGCCCTCCGCGCGCTTCAATAGGGTGCGGCCCGCGGCGGTCAGCGTGGCCGGCAATGCGCGCCCGGAGGACACCGACTCCGGTCGGGCCACCGCGCCGATCTCTTCGAGCCTGCGCAGCACCGTGTTCATGGCCTGCGGCGTGACGTTGGTGTTGCGGGACAATTCCGCGCTGGACATGCCCGGGTTCATCGAAAGGATCCGCATACAAACGAATTCGGGCAGTGTCAGCCCGAGCGGGCCCAACACCGTGGAGACCTCCGGTCGCAGTACCGCCGCCACCCGGTAGAGCAGGAAACCGAGTGGGGCGTCTTCGATCTGACCCATGTCAATGATATTGACATACGTCGCGGGCCGGCAGCGACCGTATCTACAGAATCGGCCGGCCGCCCGTCACGGCCACCCGCGCACCGGAAATGTAGCTCGCATCATCGGAGGCCAACAGCACGTAGATTCCGGCGAGCTCGGCCGGCTGGCCGGCACGGCCGAGCGGCACGTTGTCGCCGAAGGATTCCACACTTTCCGCGGGCATGGTCGACGGAATCAGCGGCGTCCAGATGGGGCCGGGTGCCACGCTGTTGACGCGGATTCCTTTGTCGCCCAACAGTTGAGCCAGGCTGGCCGAAAAGTTGGCGATCGCCGCCTTGGTCGCCGCGTAGGGCGCCAGGGTGGGGTTGGGGCTGTCGGAGTTCACCGAGGAACTGCCGATGATCGACGACCCGGGGCGCATGTGCGGCAGCGCGGCCTTCGCGAGGTAGAAATAGGCACCGACATTGAGCCGGAAGGTGTAGTCCCATTCTTCGTCGCTGATCTCTTCCAGGTTTTTGTGCATCATTTGATATGCGGCGTTGTTGACCAGGATGTCGATGCCGCCGAATTCTTTGACCGCCCGCTCGACCACCGCCCGGCAGTGGGCCGCGTCGGAGAGGTCGCCTGGAACCAGCACGCACCGGCGCCCCGCGTCCTCGACGTAGCGGGCGACATCGCGCGCGTCATCGTGCTCGTTGAGGTAGGAGACGAGGACGTCGGCGCCCTCCCGGGCGAACGCTATCGCGACGGCCCGCCCGATTCCGCTGTCACCTCCGGTGACGATCGCCCGCTTGCCGGTGAGTTTGCCCGAGCCGCGGTAACTGGTTTCGCCGCAATCGGGCACGGGATCCATCCGGGCCTGTAGCCCGGGCGGGCTCTGTTGCTGCGCAGTAAAAGTCATACGCTGCGGCTACCCGCGGGGGTGGCCGCTAATCAACTGATGATTCTGGTGCCGCTGTTAATTCTGTGGTTCCAAGCGAAACGTCATGCGGCGCAATGTGGCACAAAAAGAATGCCGGCCATTCCTACTGGTAATCGAGGCGCAGATCGGGAAATTTGCGTTTGGCCCCGTTTAGCCCCGCGACAAATGGGTTATGCGAATTGCCATGCCGTTGTCGCACCCTGCCCAAGGGGGTGACAGTTCGACACGAAAGGAAATTTGAGCATGAAGGTCAGCAAAACTGCTGTAAAGACGGCTATTGCCGCCGGGGGAATTGCGGCGACAAGCGTTTTCGCCGCAGCGACCGCCTACGCTGCGCCGCCCAACATCCAGGGTTTCGGCACCAGCGAACAACTCGTGGACGGGCCGCTGATCACCAACTACACCGTGAGCAACCTGCAACCCAGCAACGCGGTGATCCCCGGCTACACGCCCAAGGGAACGCTCTACCAGGCTGACATCACCGCCAGGTCGGACAGCGGCCTCGTTACCCCGATGGTTAACGACTTCATCGCCCGCGGGCCCAACGGTCAGAACTACCGCGTGATCGACAAGGTGCAGGCCCCGGGCAGCCTTAACCCGGCGCCCATCCCGCAGGGCAGTGAATCGACGGGCACGCTGTACTTCGACGTGACCGGCGCACCGCCGAACGGCGTCGCGTACAACGACGGGATGCAAGACGTCCTGATCTGGACGTCGAACGTGCCTGGCGGCGCGGGGCCTGCCGCGCCGAACCAGAGCCCGGCACCCGGCGCGCTGCCTAGCCCGGCGCCCAACGGGCCGGCGCACACCTAATCGGCTGGCACGAATCTCCCTGCGCCACACCTGCTGGCGCGGGGAGGTTTGCGTATGCGGGAATTCTCACGACCGAAGGGGGTATCCGGCTGATATGACTGACATCGACCACAGGCCAGCCGACGTCCGTGAACAAGCTCAGCGACATGCCGAACAGGCGCGCGCGACGATGGGGGAGAAGCGCAGCGACGCCGACGGCGGGCTGAGCGGCTGGGTGGCCGGGCGTGCCGGCGAATGGGACCTCAGCGGCCAGGACGAAACCACTTTGCAGCGCCAGAAGTTCTTCTGGAACGTCTTGGTTGACTATTGGTTCCGCATGGAGATGGACGGCTGGGAGAACATCCCGCCGCCGCCGGCGCTGCTGGTGGGGATTCACTCGGGCGCGCCGTTCGTCTGGGACGCGTGGACCGTCGGTATCCAATGGTGGCGCCGCTTCGGGCAAGACCGCCCGCTGCACGGCACCGCCCACGACGCGTTGATGGCGATCCCGCTCATCGGGCGCTACTTCCGCTCGATGGGGGTGCTTCCGGCCGCCCCGGACGCGATCGCCACCGCGCTGGCCGAGGGGCGCGACGTGGCGTTGTGGCCGGGCGGCGAAGTGGATTCGCTGCGCCCGTGGACCGAGCGTGATCACGCCAACCTCGCGGGGCGCACGGGGTTCGTGAAGATGGCGATTCGCGCCGGCGTGCCGATCGTGCCGATCGCCACCGTCGGCGGTGCCGACGCGATGCCGGTGCTCATTCGCGGCGACCGGTTGTCGAAGGCGTTGCAACTCGACCGCCTGCTGCGGCTGAAAGTGTTCCCGCTGGCGGTCTCGCTGCCCTGGGGCATCGCGCCGGCGGCGCTTCCGCAGCTGCCGCTGCCGGCCAAGATCAGGACCCGGTTCATGCCCGTGGTCGAGCTGGACCGCGACCCCGCCCGCGCCGACGACGACGACTACGTCGACCGCAAGTACCGCGAGGTGGAGGACAGCATTCAGGAGGGCATGGACGCCCTGGCGCGCAAGCGCGCACTGCCGCTCTTCGCGTGACCGGACACCCGAAAGGTCATGTGGGACAGGGCATTTAGGTCAGGCTTGAGCGCCCGTCGGGATCGAGCCCAGCGCCGCCGGTTCGTTGACGATCCATTCCGGATGCGGCGGTGTCACGGCCATGTAGCCCACACCGCGCACGGTGTCGACCATCGATTCGTATTCGGTTCCGAGCTTGGCGCGCAGTCGCCGCACGTGAACGTCGACCGTACGGACCCGGCCGTTGCAGTCGTATCCCCACACCTCGTGCAGCAACCGGGTGCGGCTGAACGCCCGGCCCGCATGCTGCACAAGGAAATTCAACAGTTTGAACTCCGTCAGCGTCAGACCGAGGTCCCTGCCCGCGAGCGACCCGGTGAAACTCGCCGGGTGCAGAGTGAGGTCGCCGAACCGCAGTGTGCCGTCGACCGCGTTGCGCCGGCGTTTGACCGCCAGGCGTAGGCGCGCCTGCAACTCGTCCGCGCTGCCCGCCGGCAGCATCACGTCATCGAAATTCCAGTCGACGTCGATGGTGACGACGTTTGCCGGGGTAACGACGGCCAGCACCGCGGTGCCCGGCGCGCTGGTGGTGAGGCGCCGGCAAGCGGTGCGAGCCGCGGTGAGGTTGGTACGCGCATCGATGATCGCGACGTCGGCCTTTTCGCACTGCCCGTCAATGTGATCGCCCAGCGGCGCGCGCCGCATGCTGTGTGCGAATGAACTCAGCGTCGGTAATACCGATTCGAAATCGTCGGCATCGGTGAGTAGTAGTACGTCCAAAGACATCTCCAAAATTCATGACAGTTCTGTCATGGAACCCGTAGGCACCTCCCATGGAGATGTCCCGCCAGCGCAGCGCTGAATACCCGCCTCAGGGCAGAACTATGCCACCTTAATTTCCCCGCCGGGCGGCAATGGTGAGCGCCCGGAGAAAGTCGACGGGCCCGGCCCGTGAGGCCGGGCCGGACCCATCCGCGGAAACAAGCCGCTAGTTCTGGTTAGACTTCTGCCGTTCCTCGGCCACCTGCGCGCTGCCGCGCGCCGCCTCGGCCTCGGCCTCCTTCTTGGCCGCGTTGCGCTGCGCCTCGGCCTTGTCCTGCTGGGCCTGGCCCTCGCGGGTGAGGTCATCTCGACCCGATACGGCTCCGACGGCCTCCTTGACGCGTCCCTTGGCGTCCTCGACGACGCCCTTGACGGCTTCGGCAGGTCCGGATTTGTTGGTGTCCGCCATGAATGATTCCTCCTCAGTGGCGTACTTATTTGGGCGATTCACGCCCAATGCCGATCCACAAACGGTCGGCCCGGTCAGCGCGGGTCCGGTCCTTATTCTCAAGACCTCGATTTCGCCCGCAAGGATGCGGATTCCCCATGCCGCAGGATGCTCAAACATCGACCAGCTCGTGCGGGCAACCGAGCAGATAATGCACCCCGCCCATGCCGGATTGTGCTGCGATGAGGCAGGATGTGAAATGCCGTTCCGGGTGAGGTCGTCCGGGATGGCACTGTCATGCGAGGAGTGTGATGACGGACCCCGAGCCAACCAGCGCCAACGGTGTACCGATGGGCCGATCGAAGTATTCGAGAGTGTTGCTCAAGCTCGGTGGCGAGATGTTCGGCGGCGGGCAGGTGGGCCTGGATCCCGACGTCGTGGCACAGGTGGCCCGCCAGATCGCGGAGGTCGTTCGCGACGGGGTGCAGGTCGCCGTCGTGATCGGTGGCGGCAACTTCTTCCGCGGCGCGCAGCTTCAGCAGCGCGGCATGGAGCGCACCCGGTCGGACTACATGGGCATGCTCGGCACCGTGATGAATAGCCTTGCGCTGCAAGACTTCCTGGAGAAGGAAGGCATCGTGACCCGGGTCCAGACCGCGATCACGATGGGCCAGGTGGCCGAGCCGTACCTGCCGTTGCGCGCCGTGCGCCACCTGGAGAAGGGCAGGGTGGTGATCTTCGGCGCCGGCATGGGGCTGCCGTACTTCTCCACGGACACCACCGCCGCGCAGCGGGCGCTGGAGGTCGGCGCGGAAGTCGTCTTGATGGCCAAGGCGGTCGACGGGGTGTTCTCGGAGGACCCGCGGCAGAACCCGGACGCCGAGCTGCTCACCGCGATCAGCCACCGCGAGGTCATCGACCGCGGGCTGCGCGTGGCCGACGCCACCGCCTTCAGCCTGTGCATGGACAATGGCATGCCGATCCTGGTGTTCAACCTGCTGACCAGTGGCAATATCGCCCGGGCGGTCGCTGGTGAGAAGATCGGAACGCTGGTCACCACTTGAGGGGCGCAGAAATGAGGAGCGGCGCAGATGATTGACGAGGCTCTCTTCGACGCGGAAGAGAAAATGGAGAAGGCCGTATCCGTAGCTCGCGACGACTTGTCAACCATCCGAACCGGCCGCGCCAACCCGGGGATGTTCAACCGGATCGTCATCGACTACTACGGCACCAACACGCCGATCACGCAGCTGGCGAGCATCAACGTCCCCGAGGCCCGGCTCGTGGTCATCAAGCCCTACGAGGCCAATCAGCTGCACGCCATCGAGACCGCGATTCGCAACTCCGACCTCGGGGTCAACCCCACCAATGACGGCACCCTGATCCGGGTGGCCGTGCCGCAGCTCACCGAGGAGCGCCGCCGCGAGCTGGTCAAGCAGGCCAAGCACAAGGGGGAGGAAGCCCGGGTGTCGGTGCGCAACATCCGCCGCAAGGCGATGGAAGAGCTGCACCGCATCCGAAAGGACGGCGAGGCCGGCGAGGACGAGGTGGGCCGCGCCGAAAAGGATTTGGACAAGACCACCCATCAGTACGTCACCCAGATCGATGAGCTGGTCAAGCACAAAGAAGGCGAGCTGCTGGAGGTCTAGCGGCCGCTCAGCAACGAACCCCGTGTCGTCCAACTACGCCGCCGCAGGCATCCCGCCCGAGGAGCCGGCGCGTGGGGTGCACAACACTCTCCCGCAGCCGGCGAAGAAGACGTCCCGGGCCGGCCGCGACCTGCCCGCGGCGATCGTGGTGGGGCTGTTCACCGGTGGACTCGTCGTCGGGACCCTGTTCTTCGCGCCGCGCTATTGGGTGGTGCTGTGCGCCGGGGCGATTCTGCTCTCCAGCCATGAGGTGGTGCGGCGGCTGCGGGAGGCCGGCTATGTCATTCCGGTCATCCCGCTGCTGGTCGGCGGCCAGGTCACCGTCTGGCTGACGTGGCCGTACGGCGCCCGGGGCGCGTTGGCCGGCTTCGGGGCCATGGTGGTGGCCTGCATGTTCTGGCGGCTGTTCATGCACGACAAGAGCAGGCCCCACGATCAGTCCGCTGGTCCGCCGTCGTCGCATTACCTTCGGGACGCGTCGGCCACGATCTTCCTGGCCGTCTGGGTGCCGCTGTTCGCCTCGTTCGCCGCGCTGCTGGTCTACCACCCGAAGGAAGGCGCGGGGCGGGTGTTCTGCCTGATGGCGACGGTCGTCGCCTCCGACGTGGGCGGGTACGCCGTGGGGGTGCTGTTCGGGAAGCACCCGATGGTCCCGGCGATCAGCCCGAAGAAATCCTGGGAGGGGCTGGCCGGCTCGCTGGTCTGCGGCGTCACCGCCGCGACCCTGTCCGTGACGTTCCTGGCCGGCAAAGCGTGGTGGATCGGCGCGCTGCTGGGCGTTCTCCTGGTGCTCACCTGCACCCTCGGCGACCTGGTGGAGTCGCAGGTCAAGCGCGACCTCGGCATCAAGGACATGGGCCGGCTGCTGCCCGGTCACGGCGGCCTGATGGATCGCCTCGACGGCGTGCTCCCGTCGGCCGCCGCGGCGTGGGCCGTGCTCACGCTGCTTCCCTAGGTCCTTCCCTGGGGGCTTCCCCAGGTTCCGGAGCCCGCGGCGTGGCCGATACTGGACAGATCATGGTCCAACAGCTGGTTTTCGACGAGCCCCGGCCGAGCAGGCCGCCGCGGCACCTGGCCGACCTCGACGCGGCCGGCCGCGCGTCGGCGGTCGCGGAGCTGGGCTTGCCGGCGTTTCGGGCCAAACAGCTCGCGCACCAGTACTACGGCCGCTTGCTCGCCGACCCGCGACAGATGACCGACCTCCCGGCGGCCGTGCGGGACCGGGTCGCCGAGACGATGTTCCCGAAGCTGCTCACCGCGGTCACCGAGGTCACCTGCGATGCCGGCCAGACCCGAAAGACGTTGTGGCGGGCCATCGATGGCGCCACGATCGAGTCGGTTCTGATGCGCTATCCGCAGCGCAACACGCTATGCATTTCGTCGCAGGCCGGCTGCGGCATGGCGTGCCCGTTCTGCGCGACGGGTCAGGGCGGGCTGACGCGCAACCTGTCCACCGGCGAGATCCTCGAGCAGGTGCGTGCGGGAGCGGCGGCGCTGCGCGACGACTTCGGCGACCAGCGGCTGTCGAACGTCGTCTTCATGGGCATGGGTGAGCCGCTGGCGAACTACGCCAGGGTGCTGGCCGCGGTGCGGCGCATCGTCGAGGCGCCGCCGCACGGTTTCGGCATCTCGGCCCGATCGGTGACGGTGTCGACGGTGGGTCTGGTTCCCGCGATCCGCAAGCTCGCCGACGAGGGGCTGGGGGTCACGCTGGCGTTGTCGCTGCACGCGCCCGACGACGAGCTGCGCGACACGCTGGTGCCGGTCAACAACCGCTGGAAGATCGGCGAGGCCCTCGACGCGGCCCGGCACTACGCCGATGCCACCGGGCGGCGGGTATCGGTCGAGTACGCGCTGATCCGCGACGTCAACGACCAGCCCTGGCGAGCCGACCTGCTCGGCAAGCGGCTGCATCGGGCTCTTGGGCCGCTGGTGCACGTGAACCTCATTCCGCTCAACCCGACGCCGGGCAGCGATTGGGACGCCAGCCCGAAGGCCGTCGAGCGCGAGTTTGTCCGGCGGATCCGAGCGAAAGGAGTGTCATGCACCGTGCGAGACACCCGGGGCCGAGAGATCAGCGCCGCGTGCGGTCAGCTCGCCGCGCAGCCTGAACCGCGCTGACCCCTCGCGCGTCTTTAAGACATAAACCAGCAAATGAGGTGTGCCATGATTCGCCTGTTGTCCCCGCTCAGATTGTTTGCCGCAGCGGTTTTTGCCGCCGCATTGATATTCGGCCTGGCCGAGGCGCCGCACGCGAAGGCCGCCGACGAGCGCCTGCAGTTCAGCGCAACGACCCTCAGCGGTGCGCCGTTCAATGGCGCCAGCCTGCAGGGCAGGCCGGCGGTGCTGTGGTTCTGGACGCCGTGGTGTCCGTTCTGCAACGCCGAAGCTCCCGGCGTCGGCCAGGTGGCCGCCGCCAATCCCGGAGTCGCCTTCGTCGGCATCGCCGCCCACTCGGATGTAGGCGCGATGCAGAACTTCGTGTCCAAGTACAACTTGAACTTCCCCAATCTCAACGACGCCGACGGTGCGATCTGGGCCCGGTACAACGTGCCCTGGCAGCCGGCCTATGTGTTCTATCGGGCCGACGGCAGCTCGACATTCGTCAATAACCCGACGGCGGCCATGCCACAGGACGAGCTGGCGGGCCGCGTGGCCGCGCTGACGCACTGACCCGGTGAACCAGGGCCTCATTGGTCTGGCCTTCGCCGCCGGATTGGTTGCGGCCCTCAACCCGTGCGGGTTTGCGATGCTGCCCGCGTACCTACTTCTGGTGGTGCGCGGGCAGCCACCCGCTGCACGGTCGCTGGGGCCATGGCCGCCGATCGGCCGCGCAGTAGTGGCCACCGCCGGGATGGCGCTCGGCTTCGTGACGGTGTTCGGCGTGTTCGGGGCGCTGACCATATCGGCGGCCGCGACGGTGCAGCGCTACCTGCCCTACGGGACGGTCGTGATCGGCGTTGTGCTTGTCGCCCTTGGGGTTTGGCTGCTGTCCGGTCGGGAGTTGACGGCGCGCGCGATGGGCCCGCGGTGGGCGCCGAACGCGCGGCAGGGGTCGTGGCTGGTGGGCATGTACGGGTACGGCGTCAGCTATGCGATCGCCTCGCTGTCGTGCACCGTCGGTCCGTTCCTGGCGGTCACCGGCGCGGGCTTTCGGGGCGGATCGATCCTCAACGGTGTGGCGATCTATGTGGCCTACGTCGCGGGCCTCACCGCGGTGGTCGGCGTGCTCGCCGTCGCCGCGGCCATCGGCGGTTCGGCGTTGGCCGACCGGATTCGGCGAATCCTGCCGTTCGTCAACCGGATCGGTGGAGCACTGCTGGTGGTGGTCGGTCTGTACGTGGCCTACTACGGCGTCTACGAGCTCCGGTTATTCAACGGCCGGGCGAATCCGCACGACGCGGTGATCGGCGCGGCCGGGCGCCTGCAGGGACTGCTGGCCGGCTGGGTGCACCAGCATGGCGGATGGCCCTGGGTCGCCGCGCTGTTCGTGCTGCTCGCCGGCGCGCTCGTCGGCGCCTGGTACCGGCGGGCGCGGCGCTGAAACCCTTTCCCGGCCCTACCTGATCCAGCCGCGCCGGCGGCCCCACAGATCGCGCACCAGAACGACGAGCGTCAGTGCGGCAAACCCGATCAGGTACCAGTTCTCGACGTGACCGACGTGGTTGCCGCGCAGCATCGCCAGCAGGAATAGGACCGCGAATATCCCGACGCCGTGCCAGGTGCGGTGGTTGATCCGGCTCCACCCCCACGCCGCCGACGGCACCTCGGCGGGGTCGACGCCGTTGAAGTGCTCCACCTCGGTACTGGCCACGGCGATTTTCCCTTTCGGATCGGATCGGTTTAACCGAGATTCTGGCATACGCGAGGACCCGCGGGCATCGGGGCGCGGGGCACAATGAATGGGTGACCGACCCGGCAACCGAAGGAAACGCCCAGGGCCGCCTGCGGGTGCTGGTGCTGGGCAGTACCGGCTCGATCGGCACCCAGGCGCTGGAAGTCATCGCCGCAAATCCGGAGCGCTTCGAGGTGGTGGGGCTGGCCGCCGGGGGCGCGAACGTGGACACGCTGCTGCGCCAGCGCGCCGAGACCGGGGTCACCAACATCGCGATCGCTGACGATCGCGCGGCCGAGCGTGCCGCCCAGGAAGTCGGGCACATCCCCTACAGCGGTCCCGACGCGGTCACCCGGCTGGTCGAGGAGACCGAGGCCGACGTCGTGCTCAACGCGCTGGTCGGGGCCTTGGGCCTGCGGCCGACACTGGCCGCGCTGGCGTCGGGAGCGCGCCTGGCACTGGCCAACAAGGAATCGCTGGTCGCCGGCGGGCCCCTGGTCGTGCGGGCGGCCCGACCGGGTCAGATCGTGCCCGTCGACTCCGAGCACTCCGCGCTGGCCCAGTGCCTGCGCGGGGGCGACCCCGACGAGGTCGCCAAGCTGGTGCTCACCGCCTCCGGCGGACCCTTCCGCGGCTGGGCCGCCGCCGACCTCGAGGCCGTCACCCCCGAGCAGGCCGGCGCCCACCCGACCTGGTCGATGGGCCCGATGAACACGCTGAACTCGGCGTCGCTGGTCAACAAGGGACTCGAACTCATCGAGACCCACCTGCTGTTCGGCATCCCCTACGACCGCATCGAGGTCGTGGTGCACCCCCAGTCGATCGTTCATTCGATGGTCACGTTCGTCGACGGCTCGACCATCGCCCAGGCCAGCCCCCCGGACATGAAGCTGCCGATTTCGCTGGCGTTGGGCTGGCCCCGGCGAGTCGGCGGCGCCGCGCTCGCCTGCGATTTCACCACCGCTTCGACCTGGGAATTCCAGCCGCTGGACAGCGCCGTCTTCCCGGCCGTCGAGCTGGCCCGGCACGCCGGGACGACCGGCGGCTGCATGACCGCCGTCTACAACGCGGCCAACGAAGAGGCCGCCGAGGCGTTTCTCGACGGCCGGATCGGCTTCCCCGCCATCGTGAGAACGATCGCCGACGTGCTACACGCCGCGGACCAATGGGCCCCCCACTTGGGCGAGGTACCCGCTACCGTGGATGACGTACTAGACGCGCAGCGCTGGGCACGTGAGCGAGCGCAGCGCGCAGTCAGAAAGGTCCTAGCAGCCCGATGATGTTCGCAATCGGCATTGCGCTGTTCGCGCTCGCCATCCTGATCTCGGTGGCCCTGCACGAATGCGGCCACATGTGGGTCGCGCGCGCCACCGGCATGAAGGTGCGCCGGTTTTTCGTCGGCTTCGGCCCCACCTTGTGGTCGACGCGGCGCGGCGAGACCCAGTACGGCGTCAAGGCCGCGCCGCTGGGCGGCTTCTGCGACATCGCCGGCATGACCCCGGTCGAGGATCTGGCGCCCGACGAGGCCGACCGCGCCATGTACAAGCAGGCGACCTGGAAGCGTGTCGCCGTGCTGTTCGCCGGCCCGGGCATGAACTTCGTCATCTGCCTCGTGCTGATCTACGGCATCGCACTGGTGTGGGGGCTGCCCAACCTGCACCCGCCCACCCGGGCCGTCGTCGGCGAAACCGCTTGTGTCGCACCGGAAACGGCGCCGGGCAAGATCGGCGCCTGCACCGGGCCCGGGCCGGCGGCGCTGGCCGGCATCCGCGCCGGCGACGTCGTCGTGAAGGTCGGGGACACCCCGGTCGCCAACTTCGAGGACATGGCCGCCGCGGTGCGCAAATTGCACGGCACCGTTCCGGTCGTCGTCGAGCGAGGTGGCACCACGATCACCACCTACGTCGACGTGACGCCCACCCAACGCTTCTTGACCAACGGGCAGGGCGGCCAACCCCAGGCCTCGACGGTGGGCGCGATCGGGGTGGGCGCCGTCAAGTCCGCGCCCGCGCACTACGGCGTGCTCTCCGCGATACCCGCCACCTTCACCTTCACCGGCGACCTCACCGCCGAGGTGGGTAAGGCGCTGCTCGCGATACCCACGAAAGTCGGTGCGCTGGTGCATGCCATCGGCGGCGGACAGCGTGACCCGCAGACACCGATGAGCGTCGTCGGCGCCAGCATCGTCGGCGGCGACACCGTCGACCACGGGCTGTGGGTGGCGTTCTGGTTCTTCCTGGCCCAGCTGAACCTCATCCTGGGCGCGATCAACCTGGTGCCGCTGCTGCCCTTCGACGGCGGCCACATCGCGATCGCGGTGTTCGAAAAGATCCGCAACAGCATCCGATCCGCCCGCGGCATGGTCGCGGCCGCGCCGGTGAACTATCTCAAGCTGATGCCCGCGACATACGTGGTCCTGGTGTTCGTGGTCGGCTACATGCTGCTGACGGTGACGGCCGATGTGGTCAACCCGATCCGGATCTTCCAGTAGTAGAGAGAAGGCATACACGTGACCGTTGGCCTGGGCATGCCGGACGCGCCGGCGCCCACGCTCGCCCCGCGCCGCAAGACGCGGCAACTGATGGTGGGCGACGTCGGGGTCGGCAGCGACAATCCGATTTCGGTGCAGTCGATGTGCACCACCAAGACCCATGACGTCAACACCACCCTGCAGCAGATCGCCGAGTTGACCGCGGCCGGCTGCGACATCGTCCGGGTGGCCTGCCCGCGGCAGGAGGATGCCGACGCGCTGGCCGAGATCGCCCGACACAGCCAGATCCCGGTGATCGCGGACATCCACTTCCAGCCGAAGTACATCTTCGCCGCCATCGACGCGGGCTGTGCCGCCGTGCGGGTAAACCCGGGCAACATCAAGGAATTCGACGGCCGGGTGGGCGAGGTCGCCAAGGCCGCCGGCGCGGCGGGCATTCCCATCCGCATCGGGGTCAACGCCGGCTCGCTGGACAAGCGGTTCATGGAGAAGTACGGCAAGGCCACGCCCGAGGCGCTGGTCGAGTCGGCGCTGTGGGAGGCCTCCCTGTTCGAGGAGCACGGCTTCGGCGACATCAAGATCAGCGTCAAGCACAACGACCCGGTGGTAATGGTCGCCGCGTACGAGCAGCTGGCCGCGCAGTGCGACTACCCGCTGCACCTCGGCGTCACCGAGGCCGGCCCCGCCTTCCAGGGCACCATCAAGTCCGCCGTCGCCTTCGGTGCGCTGCTGTCGCGGGGCATCGGCGACACCATCCGGGTATCGCTGTCGGCGCCGCCCGTGGAGGAAGTCAAGGTCGGCATCCAGATTCTCGAGTCGCTGAACCTGCGGCCGCGTTCGCTGGAGATCGTGTCGTGCCCGTCGTGCGGTCGCGCGCAGGTCGACGTCTACACCCTGGCCAACGAAGTCACCGCCGGTTTGGACGGTCTCGACGTGCCGCTACGGGTCGCCGTGATGGGCTGCGTCGTCAACGGGCCGGGGGAGGCCCGCGAAGCCGACCTCGGCGTCGCGTCGGGAAATGGCAAGGGCCAGATCTTCGTTCGCGGCGAAGTCATCAAGACCGTGCCCGAAGCGCAGATCGTCGAGACGCTGATCGAAGAGGCCATGCGGCTCGCGTCCGAGAACAACAGCGATCACGGACCGGACACAACCGCGAGCGGTTCGCCTATTGTGACCGTAAGCTGATAGGGGCCTTACCGGCCTTCGGTCCGCACCACAGAGAGTTCGCCAGATGTCGGCTCCGCCCATCTTTCGCCTCATCGGCGACCGGCGGGTGTCCGTGGTGCGTGACGCCGCCGCGGTGTGGCGGGTCTTCGAAGAGGACCCGGTCGGGTCGTGCATGGTCGCGGCGCGCGTGGCGGATCACGGCATCGACCCCAACTCGATCGGCGGCGAGCTGTGGACCCGCCGCGGCGTGGAGGAGTCGCTGTGCTTCGCCGGGGCCAACCTGATCCCGCTGCGCGGCGGGCCGGCCGATCTGGCTGCGTTCGCCGACGAGGCGATGAGCGGGACGCGACGTTGTTCGTCGCTGGTCGGCAGGGCCGGCCTGGTGATGCCGATGTGGGAACGGCTCGAGTCGGCGTGGGGTCCCGCGCGCGATGTCCGCGACCACCAACCGCTGATGGCGTTGACGACGCACCCGAGCTGCGAGATCGACACCGAGGTACGTCAGGTCCGCCCGGAGGAACTGGACGCGTATCTGGTGGCCGCCGTCGACATGTTCATCGGCGAAGTGGGCGTCGACCCGCGGCTCGGTGACGGCGGTCGCGGCTACCGCCGCCGGGTGGCCAGCCTGATCGCGGCGGGACGCGCGTGGGCGCGCTTCGAGCACGGTGAGGTCGTGTTCAAGGCCGAAGTGGGATCGCAGTCCCCGCGCGTCGGCCAGATTCAGGGGGTATGGGTGCACCCCGAGTGGCGCGGCCTGGGGATCGGCACCGCCGGCACCGCAATGGTGGCCGCCGTGATCGTCGGCGGCGGGCGGATCGCCAGCCTCTACGTGAACAACTTCAATGCGGTGGCCCGTGCGGCCTACGCCCGGGTGGGCTTCGTCGAGGTCGGCACCTTCGCGACCGTGCTGCTGGACTAGCTGTATGCGAGCGTGCGGCTGGCCGCACGTTCGGCACCCAACGTGCGGCTGGCCGCACGTTCGACGGCAGGGCCTGGCGCCGAGCGGCCCATAACGGTTGGGTCTCGGTGTGTCGGCGCCGGTGTGGAGGCCCTCGCTTTAACATCTGTACCGATGGCAACAAAAACCACATTGACCCCATTGGTTTCTGGCGTGCTGCTGGTCGCGGTGATCGCCATGTCCGGGTGCACGCCGCGGCCCGACGGCCCGGGCCCGGCCGCCGAGAAGTTCTTCCACGCGCTGTCCATCGGGGACACCGCGTCGGCCGCCCAGCTCAGCGACAACCCCAACGAAGCCCGTGAAGCGTTGAACGCCGCCTGGGCCGGACTGCAAGCAACACACCTCGACGCCCAGGTTCTGTCCGCGAAGTACGCCGAGGACACCGGCACGGTCGACTACCGGTTCAGCTGGCACCTGCCCAAGAACCGCACCTGGACGTATGACGGCCAGCTGAAGATGGCTCGCGACGAGGGTCGCTGGGAGGTCCGCTGGGCCGCCAACGGGCTGCATCCCAAGCTGGGTGAGCATCAGACGTTCGCCTTGCGCGCCGACGCGCCGCGGCGCGCCTCGGTGAATGAACTCGGGGGCAGCGACGTGCTGGCGCCGGGCTACCTGTACCACTACACGCTGGACGCCACCCAGGCCGGGCCCGGCCTCATCGGGACGGCGCACGCGATCGTCGATGTGCTACGGCCCCTGAACGATTCGCTGACCGACCCGCAGTTGCTGGCCGAGCAAGCCAGCTCGGCGACCCAGCCGGTCGACCTGGTGACGCTGCAACCCGCCGACAACGACAAGATCTTCCCGCTGATCGGCAAGCTGCCGGGGATCGTGATCACGCCGCAGGCCGACATGCTGCCCACCGACCCGCATTTCGCGCCCGCGGTCATCAGCCAGGTGAAGAAGGCCGTCATCGACCAGCTCAACGGTCAGGCGGGCTGGCGGGTGGTCAGCGTCAACCAGAACAACGTCGACGTCGCCGTGTTGCACGAGGTCGAGGGCACGCCGGCGCCGTCGGTGTCGATCACCCTGGACCGGGCGGTGCAGAACGCGGCCCAGCACGCGGTCGACACCCGCGGCGGCAAGGCGATGATGGTCGTGATCAAGCCGTCGACGGGGGAGATCCTCGCGATCGCGCAGAACGGCGCGGCCGACGCCGACGGCCTGATCGCCACCACCGGCCTGTTCCCGCCCGGATCGACATTCAAGATGGTCACCGCTGGAGCGGCCATCGAGCGCGACATGGCCACCCCCAACACGATGCTGGGCTGCCCCGGCCGCATCGACATCGGGCACCGCACCATCCCCAACTACGGCGGCTTCGACCTCGGCGTGGTGCCGATGTCACGAGCGTTCGCCAGTTCGTGCAACACCACATTTGCCGAGCTGAGCAGCAGGATGCCGCCCCGTGGCCTGACGCAGGCGGCCACCCGCTACGGGATCGGGCTCGACTACCAGGTGGACGGCATCACCACGGTCACCGGGTCGGTGCCGCCGACGGTGGACCTGGCCGAGCGCACCGAGGACGGGTTCGGCCAGGGCAAGGTGCTGGCCAGTCCGTTCGGCATGGCCCTGGTCGCGGCCACGGTCGCCGCCGGCAGGACGCCCGTGCCGCAGCTGATCGCCGGACGGCAGACGGCGGTCGACGGCGACAACACCCCGATCAGCCCGAAGATGGTCGACGCGCTGCGGCCCATGATGCGGCTGGTGGTGACCAACGGCACCGCCAAGGAGATCGCCGGCTGTTGCGGTGAGGTGTACGGGAAGACCGGTGAAGCCGAGTTTCCGGGCGGATCGCATTCCTGGTTCGCCGGGTACCGCGGCGATCTGGCGTTCGCCTCGCTGATCGTCGGGGGCGGCAGCTCCGAATACGCGGTCCGGATGACCAAGGTGATGTTCGAGTCACTGCCGCGGGACTTCCTCGCCTAATCCGATGGTGGCGACCCACTGCGCCCGGCTACGCCGCGCTTGCGATCGCCACCCGCGCCCGGTCCGCGCCGCCGCAACAGCGGTAAATTGCGAACATGACGGATACCGGCCCCGACATGGTCACGTTGCGCGTCTCCGACGCCGACCGCAACGGAACCATGCGGCGCCTGCACAACGCCGTCGCGCTCGGGCTGATCGACATCGGCGAGTTCGAACAGCGCTCGTCGCGGGTGTCCTACGCGCGCACCCGTCATGAGCTCGACGAGCTCGTCGGCGACCTGCCCGGGCCGGGTGCCATCGTCACCTCCGCGGCCGACCGGGTGGAGCTGCGGGGCTGGGCCGGTTCCCTGAAGCGGCACGGCGAATGGATGGTGCCCACCCGCCTGGCGCTGGTGCGCCGCCTGGGCTCGATCGACCTCGACCTCACCCGGGCGCGGTTCGCCGGGCCGGTGGTGGTCATCGAACTCGACATGAAGTTCGGCTCCCTGGACCTGCGGCTGCCCGACGGCGCCAGCGCCTCGATCGACGACGTCGAGGTCTACGTGGGCAGCGCCGCCGACCGGCGCAGGGACGCGCCGGCCGAGGGGTCGCCGCACGTGGTCCTGACCGGCCGGGTGACGTGCGGTTCGGTGATCATCCGCGGGCCGCGCCGTTCGCTGCTGCGGCGTCGCTAGCGAGCCGAATTCGCGAGTGTGCTTATTTGCAGGCGGCTCGTTGAACGCACCGCCGAATGAGCCTCGTTAAGCTGGCTGCATGCCCGCTCGCACCGCGCTTTCCCCCGGAGTGTTGTCCCCGACGCTGCCGGTGCCCAATCGCATCCCGCGTCCGGAATACGTCGGCAAGGCGACCGCCAAGGAGGGCACCGAGCCGTGGGTGCAAACGCCGGAGGTAATCGAGAAGATGCGCGTCGCCGGACGGATCGCGGCCGGCGCGCTCGCCGAGGCGGGTAAGGCGGTCGCGCCCGGGGTGACGACCGACGAGCTGGACCGCATCGCGCACGAGTACATGGTCGACAACGGCGCCTACCCATCGACTCTGGGTTACAAGGGATTCCCGAAGTCGTGCTGCACGTCGCTCAACGAGGTCATCTGCCACGGCATCCCCGACTCGACCGTGATCGCCGATGGCGACATCGTCAACATCGATGTCACCGCCTACATCGACGGTGTGCACGGCGACACCAACGCGACGTTCCTGGCCGGCGACGTCTCCGAGGAGCATCGGCTGCTCGTCGAGCGGACCAAGGAGGCGACGATGCGGGCGATCAACGCCGTCAAGCCGGGGCGTGCGCTGTCGGTCGTCGGCCGTGTCATCGAGGCATACGCAAACCGGTTCGGGTACAACGTGGTTCGCGACTTCACCGGGCACGGCATCGGCACCACGTTTCACAACGGCCTGGTGGTGTTGCACTACGACCAGCCCTCGATCACGACGGAAATCCAGCAGGGCATGACGTTCACGATCGAACCGATGATCAACCTCGGCGGCCTGGACTACGAGATCTGGGACGACGGCTGGACGGTGGTCACCAAGGACCGCAAGTGGACCGCGCAGTTCGAGCACACCCTGCTGGTCACCGACACCGGCGCCGAAATCCTGACCCAGGTGTAAGGACCCGTTGAACGGCGCGCTGCTCGTCGCGGGCACCAGCTCCGACGCCGGGAAATCCATGATGGTCGCGGGCCTGTGCCGGCTGCTGGCGTGCAAGGGCATCCGGGTCGCGCCGTTCAAGGCGCAGAACATGTCCAACAACTCGGTCGTCACCGCCGAGGGCGGCGAGATCGGCCGGGCTCAGGCGATCCAGGCGCGGGCGGCGGGGCTGGAGCCCAGCGTGCGGTTCAACCCGATCCTGCTCAAACCGGGCGGCGACCGCACGTCGCAGCTGGTGATCCGCGGGCAGGTGGCCGAATCCGTCAGCGCGGCCGGCTACATCGAACATCGCGACCGGCTCGCCGGCATCGTCGCCGACGAGTTGTCCTGCCTGCGTGACGAATTCGACGCGGTGATCTGCGAGGGCGCAGGCTCACCAGCCGAAATTAACCTGCGCGCAACGGATTTGGCCAACATGGGCCTGGCCAGGGCCGCGAACCTGCCGGTGGTCCTGGTCGGCGACATCGACCGCGGCGGCCTGCTGGCCCATCTGTTCGGCACGGTCGCCGTGCTCGAACCCGACGACCAGGCGCTGATCGCGGGGTTCATCGTCAACAAATTCCGCGGCGACCCGGCGTTGCTGGAACCCGGGCTGCGCCAGCTGCTCGCCCTGACCGGCCGCCCGACCTACGGGGTGCTGCCCTACACCGACGAGCTCTGGCTGGACGCCGAGGACTCGCTGTCGGTGGTCGCCCATCGCGTCGTCGGCACGCCGGCGCCGCCCCACGGCAGCCAGTGGCTGCGGGTGGCCGCGGTCCGGCTGCCCAGGATCTCCAATTCCACCGACGTCGAGGCGCTGGCGTGCGAGCCCGGCGTGCTGGTGCGCTGGGTCACCGACCCGGCCGACCTGGTGGACACCGACCTGATCGTGCTGCCTGGCAGCAAGGCCACCGTCGCCGACCTGACCTGGCTGCACGATCGGGGCCTTGCCGCCGCGATCACCCGCCACGCCGGGGCCGGCAAGCCGGTGCTGGGCATCTGCGGCGGCTTGCAGATGCTGTGCCGGCGCATCGAGGACACGGTGGAATCCGGCGCCGGGGAGGTTGCCGGCCTCGGGCTGTTGGACGCCGACATCGCGTTCGACCGGACCAAGACGCTGCGCCGCTGGCAGCGGCCGCTGGCCGGGTACGAGATCCATCACGGGCGGCTGTCGCGGTGCGACGAGGACACCTGGTTCGATGCGGACTCCCAACCACAGGGCATCGTGCGCGGCGCGGTGTTCGGCACGCACTGGCACGGGCTGCTCGACAACGACGACTTCCGGCGCGCGTGGGTGACCCGCGTCGCCGACGCCGCCGGTCGCGGCGGATTCGTGGCTTGCCCCGACACCGACGTCACCGCACGCCGCGATGCCCAATTGGATGTGATCGCCGGGCTGCTCGCGTCGCACCTCGACGTCGATGCCGTCCTCGGCCTGCTCGACGGGCCCCCGCCGCGTCGACCGCACATCGCAAGCGCGCTGCGGCCGTAGCGCCGCACAAGCCTCGCGCACACCGGCCGCTTCCCTGTAGCGTGCGGGAGTGCCCTCGATGATGACCACACTCGACGGGTTTCCCGTTCCTGTTGGCGTAGCCGGTCCCGACAAGGGCGTCGTCGTCGTCATACTCGGCGACGCACAGCGGACGCCCGCCGCGTATGACGCCATGTGCGAGCGCCTGCACACCGCTTCGCTGCGCACGGTCGTCGTCGGCCTCGATCCGCGGCTGACGCCCAAGTCGGTGGTCGGAATCCTCGACGCGCTGGGCATCGGTTGGGCCGTGGTGGTCGGCGACCGTGCGGGTGCCGACCTGGCGTGGGAACTCGCGGCGACCAAGTTGGGCCGGTTCACCGGCCTGGTCGTCATCGACCGCGGGCACCCGCGGGTGCCCGACCCCAGCGGGGTCATTCGCGACGAACACTGCCCGCCGGTGGAGATCGGCACCACCGTTCTGGTCAGCTCCCCGGGCGGGCGGTCGGTGGCCCGCAACAGCCAGCGCTTCGTGTATGCCGAATACCGCACGGTGGATCTGCTCGGGCGGCGCAACGCGCAGGAGTCGACCGCGCAGTTGGCCGCCGAGATCGTGTTGCGCGCCAGCACCTGGTAGCCGGTCCGGATTCGCGCATGTTGTCCGTGGCCGCGCTGGACCAGCTGGTCGGGATCGATGAGGTGGATACGGTCATCGTGGCCTTCACCGATATGCAGGGCCGGCTCGTCGGCAAGCGGATCGCGGCCCGGCTCTTCCTCGACGAGGTCGCCGCCCACGGCGCCGAGTGCTGCAGCTACCTGCTCGCCGTGGATGTCGAAATGAACACCGTGCCCGGTTACGCGATGTCGAGCTGGGACACCGGATACGGCGACATGGTGATGATGCCCGACCTGACCACACTGCGACTGGTGCCCTGGCTGCCCGCCACGGCGCTGGTCCTCGCGGACCTGTGCTGGGCCGACGGCAGCGCGGTCGCCGCCTCGCCCCGCGCCGTGCTGCGCCGTCAGCTGAACCGGCTGGGTAAGCGCGGACTGGTCGCCGATGTCGCGACCGAGCTGGAGTTCATCGTGTTCGACCAGTCCTATCGCGAGGCCTGGGCCGGCGGCTATCGCGGGCTGACGCCGGCCAGCGATTACAACATCGACTACGCGATATTGGCGTCGTCGCGGATGGAGCCGCTGCTGCACGACATTCGGTCGGGCATGCAGGGGGCGGGCCTGCGGTTCGAGGCCGTCAAGGGCGAATGCAACAGGGGGCAGCAGGAGATCGGCTTCCGTTACGACGAGGCGCTGGTGACCTGCGACAACCACGCCGTCTACAAGAACGGCGCCAAGGAAATCGCCGACCAGCATTCCCAGAGCCTGACGTTTATGGCGAAATACGATGAGCGCGAAGGCAATAGCTGTCACATCCATCTTTCGCTGCGAGCCGAGGACGGGCCTGAAAAAGGTAAAGCGGTGTTCGCCGACGACTCCGGGCCGCACGGCATGTCGTCGACGTTTCGCAGTTTCGTCGCCGGCCAGTTGGCCACGCTGCGCGAACTCACGTTGTTCTTCGCCCCGAACATCAACTCCTACAAGCGATTTGCCGACGGCAGTTTCGCGCCCACCGCGCTGGCGTGGGGGCTGGACAACCGCACCTGCGCGCTGCGGGTCGTCGGCCACGGCCGCAACATCCGGGTCGAATGCCGGGTCGCGGGCGGCGACGTCAACCAATACCTCGCGGTGGCGGCACTAATAGCCGGTGGGCTGTCCGGCATCGAGCGGGGGCTGGAGCTACCCGATCCGTGCGCGGGCAACGCCTACGAGGACCCCGACGCGAACCGGCTGCCCGCCACGCTGGCCGAGGCCGCCGCGTTGTTCGAAGCCTCGGCGCTGGCGCGCGAGGCGTTCGGCGACGACGTGGTGACGCACTACCTCAACAACGCGCGCGTGGAGGTGGCGGCGTTCAACGCGGCGGTCACCGACTGGGAGAGGGTGCGCGGTTTTGAACGCCTCTAGACGACCCAGACGACCGGTGGTGGGCCTGACCACCTATCTGGAGCGGGTGCAGGCGGGAATCTGGGACGTCCCGGCCGGCTATTTGCCCGCTGACTACTTCCAGGGCGTCATCGATGCCGGTGGGGTCGCCGCGTTGCTGCCGCCGCAGCCGGCCGACGCCGATGCCGTAAGCGCGGCGCTGGACAGCCTGGACGCCTTGGTGATCACCGGAGGTTACGATCTCGACCCCGCCGCCTACGGACAGCCGCCGCATCCGACCACCGACCAGCCGCGCACCGTGCGCGACGCGTGGGAGCTCGCGCTGTTGCGGGGCGCGCTGGACCGAGCGCTCCCGGTGCTCGGCATCTGCCGCGGCGCGCAGGTGCTCAACGTCGCGTTCGGCGGCACGCTGCACCAGCACCTGCCCGACGTGCTCGGCCACGATGGGCATCGGGCCGGCAACGCCGTGTTCACCACGCTGCCGGTGCGGACGGTGCCGGGGACGCGGCTGGCCGCGCTGATGGGGGAGTCCACCGACGCGTCGTGCTATCACCATCAAGCCATCGACAAGGTGGGTCATCCCCTGGTGGTCAGCGCGTGGGACGCCGACGGCGTCGTCGAGGGGTTGGAGCTGCCCGGCGACCACTTCGTCCTCGCGGTGCAGTGGCATCCGGAGCAGACCCTGAGTGACCTGCGGCTGTTCAAGGCGGTCGTCGACGCCGCGCGGTCCTATGCGGACGGCCGATGACTCAACTGATCAACCCCGCCACCGAGGAAGTGCTGCGCTCGGTGCAGCACGCCGATGCCGCCGCGGTCGACGACGCGGTGGGCCGGGCGCGGGCGGCCCAACGCCGCTGGGCGCGGTTGCCGCCGGCCGAACGTGCGGCCGGGCTGCGCGCCTTCGCCGCGGTGGTCGACGCCCATCTCGACGAGCTGGCTGCGCTCGAGGTCGCCAACTCGGGTCACCCCATCGCGTCGGCCGAATGGGAAGCGGCCCACGTCCGCGACGTGTTGACGTACTATGCCGCCAGCCCGGAACGGTTGTCCGGCAAGCAGATTCCCGTGGCCGGCGGCCTCGATGTCACCTTCAACGAACCGCTGGGCGTCGTCGGGGTGATCACGCCGTGGAACTTCCCGATGATGATCGCGTCCTGGGGCTTCGCGCCGGCCTTGGCCGCGGGCAACGCCGTGCTGGTCAAACCGGCCGAGTGGACGCCGCTGACCACGATCCGGCTCGGCGAGCTGGCGCTCGAAGCCGGGTTGGACAAGGACCTGCTGCAGGTGCTGCCGGGGGAGGGCGCGGTGGTCGGGGAGCGGTTCGTCACCCACCCCGACATTCGCAAGATCGTGTTCACCGGGTCCACCGAGGTCGGCAAGAAGGTGATGGCCGCCGCGGCCAGCCACGTCAAGCGGGTGACCCTGGAACTCGGTGGGAAAAGCGCGAACATCGTCTTCGCCGACTGCGACCTGGAGCGCGCCGCGGCGACCGCACCGGCCGGGGTGTTCGACAACGCCGGTCAGGATTGCTGTGCCCGCAGCCGGATCCTGGTGCAGCGCAGCGTTTATGACCGCTTCATGGAGTTGCTCGAGCCCGCGGTGCAAGGGGTGGTGGTCGGTGACCCCACGTCCCGCGACACCGAGATGGGCCCGCTGGTATCGGCGGCGCACCGCGACAAGGTCGCCTCCTATGTGCCCGACGACGCCCCCGTCGCGTTTCGTGGCAGCGCCCCCACCGGGCGCGGATTCTGGTTTCCGCCAACGGTTCTGACCCCGCAGCGCACCGACCGCAGCGTCACCGACGAGATCTTCGGCCCGGTCGTCACCGTGCTGCCCTTCGACGACGAGCACGACGCCGTCACGCTGGCCAACGATACGGCGTACGGCCTGTCGGGATCGATCTGGACCGACGACCTGTCCCGCGCGCTGCGGGTATCGCGCGGGGTCGAATCCGGCAACCTGTCGGTGAATTCGCACTCGTCGGTGCGCTACAACACCCCATTCGGGGGCTTCAAGCAGTCGGGGCTGGGGCGTGAGCTCGGCCCGGACGCGCCGCTGCACTTCACCGAAACCAAGAACGTGTTCATCGCGATCAAGGAGGAGAGCTGATGGACTTGACCCGACGGCTCGCGGGCCGGGTGGCGGTGGTCACGGGGGGCGGCGGCGGCATTGGCGTGGCCGCGGCGCGCCGGATGCACGCCGAGGGCGCGACCATCGTCGTGGGCGACCTCGACCGCGACGCCGGCGCCGCGGCCGCCGAGGAGGTTTCGGGTTTGTTTGTGGCCGTTGACGTTTCCGACGAGGACGCCGTCAACGCGCTGTTCGACACGGCGGCGGCAACCTACGGCTCGGTCGACATCGCATTCAACAACGCGGGCATCTCGCCGCCCGAGGACGACCTGATCGAGAACACCGGGCTGCCGGCGTGGCAGCGAGTCCAAGACGTCAACCTCAAATCGGTGTACCTGTGCTGCCGGGCGGCGTTGCGCCACATGGTGCCCGCGGGCAGCGGTTCGATCATCAACACCGCGTCGTTCGTCGCGGTGCTCGGCTCGGCGACTTCGCAGATCTCCTATACCGCCTCCAAGGGCGGGGTGCTGGCGATGTCGCGGGAGCTGGGCGTGCAGTTCGCCCGGCAGGGCATCCGCGTCAACGCGCTGTGCCCGGGACCGGTCAACACCCCGCTGCTCGCCGAGCTTTTCGCCAAGGACCCCGAGCGGGCCGCGCGCCGGCTGGTGCACGTGCCGCTGGGCCGCTTCGCCGAACCCGACGAAATCGCTTCCGCGGTCGCGTTTTTGGCCAGCGACGACGCGTCCTTCATCACCGCGTCGACGTTCTTGGTCGACGGCGGCATCAGCTCGGCCTACGTCACGCCGCTCTAGGCGGGGTCGATGAGCTCGTTGAAATCGGCCACGGAACCAATGCCCTCGACATAGCCGAAGGAGCCTTGCTCGAGCACTTCGCGCGCGGCTCGAAGGACGGCGCTCAGCCCGGCGCGGCAGAACGAGGTGCCGATGCTCACCCTGCGCACGCCGAAGTCCTTGAGCTGGGCGAGGGTGAATCGGTTCCGCCCGAAGCCGGCCACGTAGTTCAACGGTTTCGTGACGCTGCTGCACGCCGCGCGGAGCGCCGATTCGTCGGGCAGGCCCGGCGCGTACAGCACGTCGGCGCCGGCGGCCTCGAATGCCCGCAGCCTCGACAGGGTGTCGTCGAGGTCGGGACGGCCCCGGATGAAGTTCTCCGAGCGAGCGGTCAACGTGAAGGGATAGGGCAGCGCGCGGGCGGCCTCCGCGGCGGCCTGTATTCGTTCGATCGCCAGTTCGCGGGCGAAGATGGGCTCGTCGGGGTCGTATGTCGCGTCTTCGATGGACGCCCCGGCCAGGCCGATCTCACCCGCCAGCCGGATCGTCTCCGCCACCGTCTCGGGCGATTCCCCGAACCCGTTCTCCAGATCCGCGGTCACGGGCAGGGGCGTCGCGTCGACGATCGTGCGCACGTGTTCGAGCGTCTCGTCCCGGCTGACCGCGCCGTCGCCGTCGCGCCGGCCCAACGAGAACGCGAGGCCGGCACTGGTCGTCGCCAGCGCGTGGAATCCGAGATTGGCGAACAAGCGAGCGGTGCCGATGTCCCAGGGATTCGGGAGCACGAGCACCTCGTCGCCGGTGTGCAGTTGCCGGAACCGTTCGCCGCGATCGGTGCTATCCATACCTACGGTCTAGCACTGGCCTCCGACAGCTAGCCGGTTGTGAAGGTGATCAGCGGAATGGCCGTTTCGGCCTGTGTCGCGCCGCCGTGAAAACCGATGAGGCGAGCCGTCTCCACCGGCTCGTGCCCGGTGGCCAGCACCGCGGTATTGCCGGTGCAGACAACGACGACATCGCCGATTCGTGCCAGGTGTGCCGGATTGACCGGGCCGAACATGCCCGTCGCCACCGCCTCCTCGCGGCTGTAGACCTTGGCCCAGCCGTCGAGCACTTCGCTCCAGGTGGACCGCACGCCGTCCGCTGCGCCGGGCTCGGTGTGCAGGTAGCGCACCCGCGGCTCGCCGGCGACCACCCGCACCCCCTCGGCCAGGCGCGGGTCGGTGTCGAGGTCGACGCGCGCTTCCGGCGGGACGTTGAGGCCGCCGTGGTCGGCGGTCACCAGCAGCGCCGCGTCGGGAGGCAGCGTCTCGACCAGGCGGGTCAGCAGCGCATCGACACGCGCCGCCGCTTCGTGCCATTGGGGCGAGCCGATGCCGAACACGTGGGCCGCGGTGTCCAGATCGGCGGTATAGCCGTAGACCAGCCCGGGCGCGGCCGCCAGCTCGTCGCCCAGCCTTAGGGCGTAGTCGTCGGAGGGCTGTGTGGGCCGGAAGTCGGCCCCGCCATACGCGGCGTCGGTCAGGCCGCTGCCGATAAAAGCCGCCGGCAGCACGGCGCGCGCGCTGATGCCGGAGCGCTGCAGCCGCGCGAACCAGGTGGGCAGCGGCTGCCAGACGTCGTGCGGCGGGTCGTCGCGCCACACGATGTGGGTGAGCACCCGGTCGGTGCCGGGCACGTTGAGCGTGAAACCGAGGATGCCGTGCTGTCCCGGCTGGGCCCCGGTGCCCAGCGACACCAGGCTGCTCGGGGTGGTCGACGGGAAGGTGCAGGCGAGCTCGCTGAGACGCCCCGTGTGGCCGGCGACCACCGAGGCGAGCAGCGGTGCGCTGCATGCCAACTCGGGCAGCAGGTGCCAGCCCAGGCCGTCGACCAGCACCACCGCGACGCGATCGACCGGGCCAACGGGTTCGGTGAGACCCAGGGCGTCGACCGCGCCCGGGGCGCCGAGCAGTGCGGCCGCGGCGGGCAGCACATCGCAGATCGAACCGGGCACGCTTGAGCCCATTTCCCTATGCCCACTTCTCGTCGAGGCGGCCATAGCGCCAGACGAGCACGGCGCCGGCCCACGTGAGCGCGAACATGCCGACGACGACGAAGCCGACGGTGTTGAGGTCGAGGCCGCCCAGCCATTCCCAGAACGGGCCCCGCCATCCCAGCTGGCCCGCGAACAGACCGAGCAGTTCGATGCTGCCGATCAGCAGCGCGACCGCGACCGACAGCCCGGTGACCGTGATGTTGTAGTAGATCTTGCGCGCCGGTCGCGAAAAGGCCCAGCCGTAGGCGAAGTTCATGAACGAGCCGTCGAGGGTGTCCAGCAGGCACATGCCGGCGGTGAACAACACCGGCAGGCACAAGATGGCGTACCAGGGCAGTCCGGCCGCCGCGCTGGTGCCCGCCAGCACCAGCAGCGCGATCTCGGTGGCGGTGTCGAACCCGAGGCCAAACAACAATCCGACCGGGTACATGTGCGAGGACTTCGTGATGGACTTGGCGAAGCGGCCCAGTAGCCGGTTGAGCAGCCCGCGGTTCTCCAAGTGCCGTTCGAGTTCCGCCGCGCCCGTTTCGGGGTCGCAGTCTCCGCGGCGCAACCGAGCGAACACCCGCACGATGCCGACCAACACGATGACGTTGAGGATCGCGATCAAATACAGGAACACGCCCGAAACGCCGGCGCCGATCAGCCCGGTGTAGCGGTGCAGCGTCGAGGAATCATCCTCGACGGGCCCGGCGACGGCCTTCACGCCGGTTGCCAACAGTAACGCCAGCACGAACACCACCGTGGAGTGCCCCAGCGAGAAGAAGAACCCGACGGCAAGGGGGCGCCGCCCGTCGCTCATCAGCTTGCGGGTGGTGTTGTCGATCGCGGCAATGTGGTCGGCATCGAAGGCGTGCCGCATGCCAAGGGTGTAGGCCGTGATCCCGACGCCGATGCCAAAAGCTTTGCCGCCCAAGCTGAGTCGCGCCGGATCAACGATGAAGACCAGGGTGGCCCAGCCCACCAGGTGCAGGGCCACGATCACCGCGAGCATAGACCCCAGTCGCCACCACTCCGCGGGTGACAGGGCGCTGCGCACGCTAGACCAGCGCGACATGTCGTCCTTTCGGCTCAGCACAGACCGAGTAGCGCGTTTTCGACCACCTCGGGCAGCGCGGGATGAATCCAGTACTGGCCGCGGGCCATTTCGGGGGCGGTGAGCCCGAAGCTCATCGCCTGGATCAGCGGCTGGATGATCGACGAGGCCTGGTGGCCCATGATGTGCGCGCCCAGCAGGCATCCGCTGTTGCGCTCGGCGACGAGTTTGACGATGCCGGTGGTGTCCTCCATCGCCCAGCCGTAGGCGACGTCACCGTAGCTCTGCACCGCGACCGACACATCGAATCCGCGTGCGACCGCCTGGTTTTCGGTCAACCCGACCGATGCCAGCTGGGGGTCGGTGAACACCGCCGCCGGCACGTAGCGGTGATCGGTGACGGCCATCGACTCGGTGTCGTCCCAGTCGCACAGCAGGTTGCGTTGCACGACACGGGCCTCGTGGTTGGCGACGTGCTTGAGCTGATACGGAGACGAGACGTCGCCGAGCGCGAAAACCCCGCGCGCGGAGGTCCGTTGGTATTCGTCGACCACCACCCGGCCGTTCTCGACGTCGACACCGGCCTGGCCGGCGTCCAGCAGATCGGCATTGGACAACCGGCCGGTCGCCACCAGCAGCACACCGGCGGTCAGCTTGGAGCCGTCGTCGAGTTCGACCTCAACTCCAGAACCTGGGCCGGAGCCGCGGTTGAAAGCGGCGACGACGTTACGGTGCGTGCGCAGTTCCCATTTGCTCGAGGCGATGCGGGTGAACCGTTCGCACAGGGTGTCGTCGAGATGACGTAGCATCGTCCCGCCCCGGATCACCAGCGTCACCCGCACGCCGAGCGCGGAGAAGACGTGCGCGAATTCGGCCGCCACAAAGCCGCTTCCGACGATCACCACGTGCTCGGGCAATTCGGGGATCCGCATCACGGTGTCGCTGGTGTGGTATTCGACGCCGGACGCGAGGATCGCGGGCGGAACCACCGGCCGCGAGCCCGCCGCGATCACCACCTGATCGGCGGCGAATTCCTCGCCCGCGTCCGTGCGCAATAGGTAGCGCCCGTCGGGCTGCACCGGGCCGAATCGGGTGTGCTGGTGGTACACGTCGACGTTGGGTGAGCTGCGGCGATAGTCCTCGCCGCTGATCGCGATCGGATCGATCCGTCCGAAGACGCGTGAGACGATGTCGTCCCAGCGCACCCGGTCGATGTGGGCGTCGATGCCGTAGCGCGCCGCGCCGCGGATCTCATCGGCGACCCCGGCGGCGTAGACGAACATCTTCGTCGGGATGCAGCCGACGTTCAGGCAGGTGCCTCCGAAGGTGCCCTGCTCGCAGATCGCCGCGCGCTTGTTCGCGTAGCGCTCATCGAGAATGCTGTTGCCCGAGCCGGTTCCGATGATCGCGATGTCGTAAGTCTCCACGCTGTCATCCCTTCCCGGACGACGCCGGCGCGCCGGTGTTTAAGTCGAGGTAGCGATCCAGCCACAGGTCCAATTGCCGGTAGGCGACCTGGCGCGGCTCCGGCAGCGACAAGAACACGTCGTGTTTGGCGTCGGTCACCGGAACGATGGTGGTGCGGTTGCCGATGCAGCCCGCCCATCGCGCGATCTGGGTGACGTCGAGGACCGCGTCGCCGCGCTGCATGGCCGCCGCATCGTTGGTTTCGCGCACGCTGTGATCGGAGCGCAGGATCAAATTGGGCACACCGACGTCGAGCCCGCGGTGCAGCCGGGCCTGGCCGCGGCGGACCGCGTGTAGCCATCCCAGGGTGATCGGGAAGCCGCCCAACGGTTTCCACGCGAGGTTGTAGTCGAACTCGCCGGCGTAGTCGCGGTGCAGGGTGGTGCCGTAACCGCCTTCGGTGGGGGAGCGGATCACGCCCTTGGCGCGCACTCGGGACAGGCCGGCGATCGCCGCGGAGGTGACGAACAACCGCAGGATGGCCGGGCCGTGCAGGTCCAGGAACGGGCTGTTGAGCACCAGGCCGCCGATGCCGGCGTGCGCCGCCGCGCCGCGCCGGCGCATCCGGTCCAGCCATAGCGGCACGATGAGCCCGCCCAGGGAGTGGCCGTACAGCAGGACCTTCGCGCGCTCCTGCTGCTCGTTGATGACGGCCAGCGCCTGTTCGAGTTCGGCGTCGTAGGCGGCCAGGTCGGTGATGAAGTGCGGCGTCTGGCCCTCGCGATGCGAACGGCCGCACTTCTGCAGGTCCAGCGCGTAGAACGCGAAACCCCGCTCGGCGAAGTGATCGGCCAGCTCGGTGTGGAAGAAGTAGTCGGTGTAGCCGTGCACCGCGAGCACCGCGTGGTCGGCCCGGCCGGCGTGTGCCTCGGGGCCGCGCCGGATCAGGGTTGCGGCGATATCGCCCTCGCCGGCGGGATCGCGCCCCAGCGGGAGCGTGCGCTGCCAATACCCGGGCAGGACATCGGCCACCCAGCCAGTCACCCCGCCAGTCACGAGGCCAGCTTAAAGGTTTTGCTGGTGACGGGCGGGCCGCACGCGTCAGTGCGCGGATGGTGCCCGGGATAGCCTGGGACGGTGTCAGGCCTAGCCAGTACCGCGCGCACCGACGTCGTGCTGGTAGGCGCGGGGATCATGAGCGCGACATTGGGTGCGTTGCTGCGGCGGCTGGAACCGAACTGGTCGATCACCCTGATCGAGCGGCTGGACGCCGCCGCCGCCGAAAGCAGCAGCCCGTGGAACAACGCGGGCACCGGTCATGCCGGGCTGTGCGAGATGAACTACACGCCACTGCGCGCCGACGGCTCCATCGACATCACCAAAGCGGTGGCCGTCAACGAGCAATTCCAGGTGACCCGCCAGTTCTGGGCCTATGCCGTCGACAGCGGCATTCTGGGCGACCCCCGCTTCGTCAACGCCGTCCCGCATGTGAGCTTCGTCCACGGCGCCCAGGGCGTGGACTACCTGCGACGGCGGCAGCGGGCGCTGGCCGACAATCCGCTGTTCGCCGGCACGGAACTGATCACCGACGCCGACGAGTTCGCCCGCCGGCTCCCGTTCATGGCCGCCAAACGCGACTTCGCCGAGCCGATCGCGCTCAACTGGGCCGCCGCGGGCACCGATGTCGACTTCGGCGCGCTGGCCCGCCAGCTCATCGGGTTTTGCGTGCGGGGCGGCGCCACCGCCCTGTTCGGTCATGAGGTCCGCGACCTGCGCCGCCAATCCGACGGCAGCTGGACGCTGCTGGTCCGCAATCGCCGCACCGGCGAAAAACGCCGCTGCAACGCCAAATTCGTGTTCGTCGGCGCCGGGGGCGACACCCTGCCGCTGCTGCAGAAGTCGGGCATCAAGGAGGTCAAAGGCTTCGCCGGATTCCCCATCGGCGGGCGGTTCCTGCGCACCGACAATCCGACGCTCACCGCCGCGCACCAGGCCAAGGTGTACGGCGTTCCCGCGCCGGGGGCCCCGCCGCTCGGGGCGCTGCATCTGGACCTGCGGTTCGTCAACGGCAAGCCGTGGCTGGTGTTCGGGCCCTATGCCGGCTGGTCGCCGAAGTTCTTGAAGCACGGCCACTTCTCCGATCTGCCGCGGTCGATCAAGCCCGACAACGTGTTGTCGATGCTCGGTGTCGGCGTCACCCAGCTGACGCTGATCAACTATCTGATCGGCCAGCTGCGGCTCTCCGGACCGGATCGGGTCCGCGCGCTGCGCGAATTCGCGCCCGGCGCCATGGATTCCGACTGGGAGCTGACGACGGCGGGCCAGCGCGTGCAGGTGATCCGCCGGGATCGCCGCAAGGGCGGGGTGCTCGAGTTCGTCACCACCGTGCTGAGCGACGCCGACGGCACCATCGCGGGGCTGCTCGGGGGTTCGCCGGGCGCATCGACGGCCGTGCCGGCCATGCTCGATGTGCTGCAGCGCTGCTTCGCCGGCCGGTACCCGTCGTGGCTGCCGATGCTCAAAGAGATGGTGCCGTCGCTGGGGGTCGAGCTATCCCGTGAGCCGGCGTTGTACGACGAGGTGTGGTCGTGGGGAACCAAGGTACTGCAGTTAGATTCCAGGGGGCGATCATGACGGTGGCGTTGCGCCGCAGTTGGGCCAAAGACCTTGATGCTGCGACTCTTTACGAGTTGCTCAAGCTGCGGGTGGAGGTCTTCGTCGTCGAGCAGGCGATCCCGTATCCGGAGCTGGATGGGCGCGACCTGCTCGCCGAGACCCGGCACTTCTGGCTGGAGACACCCGACGGCGACGTGATCTGTACGCTGCGGCTGATGGAGGAGCACGCCGGCGGCGAGAAGGCATTCCGGCTCGGCCGGCTGTGCACCAAGCGCGCGGCGCGGGGCCAGGGCCACACCACCCGGCTGCTGGCCGCCGCGCTGGCCGAGGTGGGAGACTACCCGTGCCGCATCAACGCGCAGACCTATCTCGCGGACATGTATGCGCAGCACGGATTCGTCCGCGACGGTGACGATTTCGTCGACGACGGGGTGCCGCACGTGCCGATGCTGCGGCCCGGCTGGCGTCCGGTGGCCCAGACATGAACTCAGACATGAATTCAGGCATGAAGCCCTACCCGTTCAGTGCGATCGTCGGGCACGACCAACTGCGGCTAGCGCTGCTGTTGTGCGCCGTGCGGCCGGAGATCGGCGGGGCGCTGATCCGCGGCGAGAAGGGCACCGCGAAGTCGACGGCGGTGCGCGGCCTTGCCGCGCTGCTCTCGGCCGCGACCGGGGGCGCCGATGCCGGCTCGGGGGCCGGACTGGTCGAAATGCCGCTCGGCGCAACGGAGGACCGGGTCATCGGTTCGCTTGATCTGCAGCGCGTGCTGCGCGACGGTGAGCACGCGTTCTCGCCGGGACTGCTGGCCCGCGCACACGGTGGCGTGCTCTATGTCGACGAGGTCAACCTGCTGCACGATCACTTGGTCGACGTGCTGCTCGACGCCGCCGCGATGGGGCGGGTGCACATCGAACGCGACGGCATCTCCCATTCGCACGAGGCCCGTTTCGTGCTGATCGGCACGATGAATCCCGAGGAGGGCGAACTGCGCCCGCAACTGCTGGACCGCTTCGGTCTGACCGTCGACGTGCACGCCTCGCGTGACGTCGACGTGCGGGCGCAGGTCATCCGGCAGCGGATGGCGTACGAGGCCGACCCCGACGCGTTCGCCGAGCGCTATGCGGAGGCCGACGCGGAGCTGGCCCGCCGGATCGCAGCCGCGCGGGCGCTCGTCGATGACGTGGTGTTGCCGGACAACGAATTACGGCGCATCGCGGCGCTGTGCGCGGCGTTCGACGTCGACGGCATGCGGGCCGATCTGGTGGTGGCCCGCACCGCCGCCGCGCACGCCGCCTGGCGCGGCGCCGACACCGTCGAGGAGCAGGACATCCGGGTGGCGGCGGAGCTGGCGCTGCCGCATCGGCGCCGCCGCGATCCCTTCGACGAACCCGGCATCGACCGCGACCAGCTGGACCAGGCCCTGGCGCAGGCGGGCAACGACCCGGAACCCGACCCCGAGCCCGATCCCCCCGGTGGCGGTCAGTCGGCCAATGACCCTGAACCGCAACCTAATTCGCATGCTGAATCGCAACCACCTAAACCCAGTGCGCCACCCGCGCGGACCTTCCGCACCCGGGCGCTGCGGGTGCCCGGCATCGGCGAGGGCGCACCGGGCCGACGGTCGCGGGCCCGTAACGTCTCCGGCAGGGTGGTGGCGGCCGCCGACGGCGACGACGCCGGTCCCGCGGCGCACGGACTGCACCTCTTCGCCACCCTGCTAGCTGCGGCCGCGCGCGCGGGCGCGGGCGCGCCGGCACCGGGGCCGGACGACGTGCGCCGGGCGATCCGCGAGGGCCGCGAAGGCAATCTGGTGATCTTCGTTGTCGACGCGTCCGGTTCGATGGCCGCCCGCGACCGGATGGCCGCGGTCAGCGGCGCCACCCTGTCGCTGCTGCGCGACGCGTATCAGCGCCGCGACAAGGTCGCGGTGATCACCTTCCGCGGCCAGGGCGCGCGGCTGTTGCTGCCGCCAACGTCGTCGGCGCACATCGCGGCCCGGCGACTCGGCCGGTTCGACACCGGCGGCAGGACACCGCTGGCCGAGGGGCTGCTGGCCGCGCGCGAGCTGATCGTCCGGGAAAGGGCGCGCGACCGCGCGCGCCGTCCGCTGGTAGTGGTGCTCACCGACGGCCGGGCCAACGCCGGGCCGGACCCGTTGGGCCGCAGCCGAACCGCGGCGGCGCGGTTGGTCGCCGAAGGCGCCGCCGCGGTGGTCGTGGACTGCGAGACGTCGTATGTGCGGCTGGGCTTCGCCGGGCAGCTCGCCGGTCGGCTGGGTGCGCCGGTGGTACGGCTGGAGCAGTTGCACGCCGATCATCTGACGCGGGCCGTGCGCAGCGTCGCCTGAGAGGGATAACCGCTTATGCCACAGGGCCGTCCGCTACAGGTCCCCGACGATGGCCTGACCACCCGGGCGCGGCGCAACGCGCCGATATTGGCCGTCCACACCGGCGACGGCAAGGGCAAGTCGACGGCGGCATTCGGAATGGCGTTGCGGGCCTGGAACGCCGGGCTTGACGTCGCGGTGTTCCAGTTCGTCAAGAGCGCCAAGTGGAAGGTGGGCGAGGAGGCGGCATTCCGTCAGCTCGCGCAGTTGCACGACCAGCACGGCGTCGGGGGCGCCGTCGAATGGCACAAGATGGGCGCCGGCTGGTCCTGGTCGCGCAAGGCGGGCGGCGAATCCGACCACGCCGCCGCGGCCGCCGACGGCTGGGCGGAGATTTCGCGCCGGCTCGCCGCGCAGCGCCACGACTTCTATGTGCTCGACGAATTCACCTATCCGCTGAAGTGGGGCTGGGTCGACGTGGACCGGGTGGTGGAGGTCCTGGCGGCCCGCCCCGGCCAGCAGCATGTCGTGATCACCGGACGCGATGCCCCGCAGCGGCTGGTCGAGGCCGCCGACCTGGTCACCGAGATGGGCAAGGTCAAACATCCGATGGACGCCGGGCGCAAGGGCCAGAAGGGCATCGAATGGTGAGTGTTCCTGCGGTCGTCGTCGCCGCACCGGCATCGGGTAGCGGAAAGACCACGGTCGCAACGGGTTTGATGGGGGCGCTGCGCCGGGCGGGCCACACCGTCGCTCCGTTCAAGGTGGGCCCCGACTTCATCGACCCCGGGTACCACACGCTGGCAGCGGGACGGCCCGGGCGGAACCTGGACCCGGTACTGGTGGGCGAGGGGCTCATCGGTCCGCTCTACGCCCATGGCGCCGGGGGCGCGCACGTCGCGGTGATCGAGGGCGTGATGGGACTCTTCGACGGCCAGATCGGGCCGGCCGAGACCACCCCGGCCGCGGGCTCCACCGCTCACGTCGCCGGTCTGCTGGGCGCCCCGGTGATCCTGGTGGTCGACGCGCGCGGCCAGAGCCACAGCATTGCCGCTCTGCTGCACGGCTTTTCAACGTTCGATGCTGCGACGCGCATCGCCGGAGTCATCCTCAACCGGGTCGGGTCGGCGCGACACGAGCAGGTGCTGCGCCAGGCATGCGAGCACTCCGGCGTCCGCGTCCTGGGAGCGATTCCGCGCCTCGCCGAATTGGAGTTGCCCACAAGGTATTTGGGGCTCGTCACCGCCGTCGAGTACGGACGGCGCGCCCGGCAGGCGATCGAAGCGATAACCGACTTGGTCGCGCGCCACGTCGATCTGGGCGCCGTGGTAGCGACCGCGACCGCGCGGGTCACCGATGCGCCGTGGGATCCCGCGGCGGCGGTGGGCGCAACTCCGGGAGGCGGAGCTGTCGTGGCCATGGCGGCGGGCAAGGCGTTCAGCTTCGGCTACGCCGAACATGCCGAGCTGCTGCGCGCCGCCGGTGCCGACGTCGTCGAGTTCGACCCGCTGGTCGATCCGTTGCCCGACGGCACCGACGCGGTGCTGCTGCCCGGCGGCTTCCCGGAGCAGTTCACCGCGGAGCTCTCGGCCAACGACGTGGTCCGCCGGCAGATCAACGAGCTCGCCGCCACCGGCGCGCCGGTGCACGCCGAATGCGCCGGGCTGATCTATCTGGCCGACGAACTCGACGGGTATCCGATGTGCGGGGTGCTGACCGGCTCGGCGCGGTTCACTCCGCGGCTGACGTTGGCGTATCGCGACGCGGTGGCCGTCGCGGATTCGTCGCTGTATTCGACCGGAGAGCGTGTGGTCGGACACGAATTCCACCGAACCGCAGTCACATTCACCGACAGTTATCAACCGGCGTGGGTGTATCGGGGTGACGGCGTGGACGATGACAGCGCGCCCGTGCGCGACGGCGTGGTACACGCCGGGGTGCATGCGTCGTATCTGCACACCCATCCGGCCGCGACGCCGGACGCGGTGGCGCGTTTCGTGTCCCGCGCCGCGAGTCGCCGAGCGTAACGCCACGGCGAAAATTGGGGCCGAAAACCGCCGTGGCGTTACGCTCGCGGCGCCAACCTCCCCAACCACTAGGCTTGGCGGGTGACCGAGAGCGCCTATCTGGTCGGATTGCGGCTGGCCGGTAAGAAGGTCGTTGTGGTCGGCGGGGGAACCGTCGCGCAGCGCCGCTTACCCCTGCTCATCGCGACCGGCGCCAACGTCCACGTCATCTCCCGCACCGTCACCCGCGCCGTCGAGGCGATGAGCGGAATCACCTTGTCGTTGCGCGAATACCGCGACGGGGACCTCGCCGGCGCCTGGTACGCCATCGCCGCCACCGACGACGCGCACGTGAACGCCGCGGTGGTCGACGAGGCCGAACGGCGCCAGATCTTTTGCGTCCGCGCCGACATCGCGATCGAGGGGTCCGCGGTGACCCCGGCGACCTTCAGCTACGCGGGGTTGTCGGTCGGGGTGCTGGCCGGCGGCGAGCACCGCCGGTCCGCGGCAATCCGGTCGGCCATCCGCGAGGCGTTGCAGACCGGGCTGATCATCCCGGAAACCGCCGAAGAGAGCTCCGACGTGATGCGCGGCGGGGTGGCGCTGATCGGTGGCGGTCCCGGCGACCCGGAACTGATCACCGTCCGTGGCCGCCGCCTGCTCGCCCAGGCCGACGTGGTGGTCGCCGACCGATTGGCGCCGCCCGAACTGCTCGCCGAGCTGCCACCGCACGTGGAAGTCATTGACGCCGCGAAGATTCCGTACGGCCGGGCCATGGCGCAGGACGCGATCAACGAGGTCATGATCGACCGAGCCCGGGCCGGCAACTTCGTGGTGCGCCTCAAGGGCGGCGACCCCTTTGTGTTCGCGCGCGGCTACGAAGAAGTGTTGGCGTGCGCCGACGCCGGGATTCCCGTCACGGTGGTGCCGGGTGTGACAAGTGCCATAGCGGTGCCCGCATTGGCCGGCGTTCCCGTCACCCATCGGGCGGTAAATCACGAGTTCGTGGTGGTCAGCGGCCACCTGCCGCCCGGTCACCCCGAATCGTTAGTGAATTGGGATGCGTTGGCAGCAATGTCCGGAACGATCGTTTTGCTGATGGCCGTCGAACGTATCGAGCTTTTCGTCGACGCCCTGCTGCAAGGGGGGCGACCTGCGGATACGCCGGTGCTGGTAGTACAACATGGAACGACGGCCGCTCAGCAGACGTTGCGGTCGACTCTTGCCGACACGCCCGAGAAGATTCGTGCCGACGGGATTCGACCTCCGGCGATCATCGTCATCGGCCCGGTGGCGGCCTTCGGCGTTTAAACAAATCTTAAGATTACTGTAAGGTAACCCAATATGACGGCTCTCAACGACAGTGAGCGCGCGGTCCACAATTGGACAGCCTCGCGCCCCGATCGTCCAGCCCCGATGCGCGCCACGCGCCCGGCGGAGACCGCCTCAACACGTATGAGCAGGTATTACCCCGCATGGCTGCCGTCTCGCCGTTTCATCGCAGCGGTTATCGCGATCGGTGGGATGCAGCTGTTGGCGACCATGGACAGCACCGTCGCCATCGTCGCGCTTCCTAAGATTCAAAACGAGCTGAGCCTGTCCGATGCCGGCCGTAGCTGGGTGATCACCGCCTACGTGCTCACCTTCGGCGGGCTGATGCTGCTCGGCGGGCGCCTCGGCGACACTATCGGGCGAAAGCGCACCTTCATCGTCGGCGTCACCCTGTTCACCATCTCCTCGGTGCTGTGCGCCGTCGCGTGGGACGAGGCGACGATGGTCATCGCCCGGCTGCTGCAGGGCATCGGATCGGCCATCGCATCGCCGACCGGTCTGGCGTTGGTCGCGACCACCTTCCCGAAGGGCCCGGCGCGCAACGCCGCGACGGCCGTGTTCGCCGCGATGACCGCGATCGGCTCGGTGATGGGTCTGGTGGTCGGCGGGGCGCTGACCGAGGTGTCGTGGCGGCTGGCGTTCATCGTGAACGTGCCGATCGGGCTGGTGATGATCTACCTGGCCCGCACCGCGCTGCGGGAAACCAACCGGGAGCGGATGAAGCTCGACGCCACCGGGGCGATGCTGGCCACGCTGGCATGCACCGCCGCCGTTTACGCGTTCTCGATGGGTCCGGAAAAGGGCTGGGTCTCACCCACCACCATCGGCTCGGGCGTGGTGGCGTTGGCCGCGGCCATCGCCTTCGCGATCGTGGAGCGCACCGCTGACAACCCCGTCGTGCCGTTCGACTTGTTCCGTGACCGCAACCGGCTGGTCACCTTCGTCGCGATCTTCCTGGCCGGCGGGCTCATGTTCAGCCTGACCGTGTCCATCGGCCTGTACGTGCAGGACATCCTCGGTTACAGCGCGCTGCGCGCGGGCGTCGGCTTCATCCCGTTCGTGATCGCGATGGGCATCGGCCTGGGCGTGTCCTCGCAGCTGGTGTCGCGGTTTTCGCCGCGGGTGCTGACCATCGGCGGCGGAGTCCTGCTGTTCTGGGCGATGATCTACGGCTGGGCGTTCATGAACCGCGGCGTCCCCTACTTCCCCAACCTGGTGCTGCCCATTGTCGTCGGCGGCATCGGCATCGGCATGGCGGTCGTGCCGCTGACGCTGTCGGCGATCGCCGGCGTCGGATTCGACCGGATCGGCCCCGTTTCGGCGATCGCGCTGATGCTGCAGAGCCTCGGTGGCCCGCTGGTGCTGGCGGTCATTCAGGCCGTGATCACCTCGCGCACGCTGTACCTGGGTGGCACCACCGGCCCGGTGAAGTTCATGAACGACGCTCAGCTGCACGCCCTAGACCACGGCTACACCTACGGCCTGCTGTGGGTGGCCGGGGTGGCCGTCATCGTCGGCGGTGCGGCGCTGCTCATCGGCTACACCCCCGAGCAGGTCGCGCACGCTCAGGAAGTCAAGGACGCGATCGACGCCGGGGAGCTGTAGCCCGGCATCATCCGGTTTCGGCTGCGCCGCCCTCGCGGCTCGGCTGCTGACAACCGTTAGGCTTGCCCGCTGTGATCACCCGGATGTCCGAGTTGTTCCTGCGCACTTTGCGCGACGACCCCGCCGACGCCGAAGTGCCCAGCCACAAGCTGCTGGTCCGGGCGGGATACGTCCGGCCCGTCGCGCCCGGGCTGTACAGCTGGCTGCCGCTCGGGCTGCGGGTGCTGCGCAACATCGAACGCGTCGTCCGCGAAGAGATGAACGCCATTGGCGGGCAAGAGATTCTGTTCCCCGCCCTGCTGCCGCGCGCGCCGTACGAGACGACGAACCGGTGGACCGAGTACGGCGACGGCATTTTTCGGCTCAAAGACCGCCGCGGCAACGACTACCTGCTCGCCCCCACCCACGAAGAGGTCTTCGCGCTGACGGTGAAGGGGGAGTACAGCTCCTACAAGGACTTTCCGCTGACGCTCTACCAGATCCAGATCAAGTATCGCGACGAGGCGCGGCCGCGGGCCGGCATCCTGCGCGCCCGGGAATTCGTCATGAAGGACTCCTACTCCTTCGACATCGACGAGGCCGGGCTCAAGGCGTCCTACCACGCGCACCGGGAGGCCTACCAGCGGATCTTCGATCGGCTGAAGGTGCGCTACGTCATCGTGTCGGCGGTGACGGGCGCGATGGGCGGCAGCGCCTCCGAGGAGTTCCTGGCCGAGAGCCCGGTGGGTGAGGACACCTTTGTGCGGTGCCTGGAGTCCGGTTACGCGGCCAACGTCGAGGCCGTCGTCACCGCCCGCCCGGACGCGCTGCCCATCGAGGGGCTCCCCGAGGCGGTGGTGCACGACACCCCCGACACCCCGACCATCGCCACGTTGGTGGCCTGGGCGAATGAGGCCGGCCTGGGCCGCACGGTGACCGCGGCTGACACGCTGAAGAACGTCCTGGTCAAAGTCCGCCAGCCCGGCGGCGACTGGGAGCTGCTGGCCATCGGCGTGCCCGGCGACCGCGAGGTCGACGACAAGCGGCTCAGCGCCGCGCTGGAGCCGGCCGAGTACGAATTGCTCGGCGACGACGATTTCGCCAAGTATCCCTTTCTGGTCAAGGGCTACATCGGGCCGAAGGCATTGCGGGACAACGACGTTCGTTATCTTGTCGATCCACGGGTGGTCGACGGCACCAGCTGGATCACCGGGGCCGACGAGCCGGGCCGCCACGTGGTCGGGTTGGTGGCCGGGCGCGACTTCACCGCCGACGGCACCATCGAGGCCGCCGAGGTGCGCGAGGGTGACCCGTCGCCCGACGGCGCCGGCCCGCTGGTCTCCGCGCGCGGCATCGAGGTCGGCCATATCTTCCAGCTCGGCCGCAAATACACCGATGCCTTCACCGTCGACGTCCTCGGCGAGGACGGCAAGCCGGTGCGGCTCATCATGGGCTCCTACGGCCTCGGGGTGTCGCGGCTGGTGGCCGTCGTCGCCGAGCAGCAGCACGACGAGCTGGGCTTGCGCTGGCCGGCGTCGATCGCGCCGTTCGACGTCCACCTGGTGATCGCCAACAAGGACGCCGAGGCCCGCGCCGGTGCTACCAGGCTGGCCGGCGACCTGGACCGGCTGGGGCTCGAGGTGCTGCTCGACGACCGCACCGCCTCGCCCGGCGTCAAGTTCAAGGACGCCGAGCTGCTGGGCATGCCGTGGATCGTCGTGGTGGGCCGCGGCTGGGCGGACGGCGTGGTCGAGCTGCGCGACCGCTTCGGCGGACAGACCCGCGAGCTGGCCGCCGGCACCTCGCTGGCCACCGACATCGTGGCGGCTCTGCAGGGCTAGCCGCTCACCCCGCTATTCGTTGCCGCCCGGGAAACTCGTCGTGATGGGCCACGCGTTCAGTACCCGGTTCCACCGGGCGGCCAAGACCGTGCCCTGCGACAGGGCGGTCGCGGCGAACGCGCGGTCGTCGGCCGTCTCGGCGTGCTCGATGACGGCGCGCCAAGCCGTCTGGCCGTCGCTTTCCATCCGCACCGCCAGCCGTGCCGCATCCGCCGGGCTGCCCACCAGCATCGGTAGCTGGTAGCCGGGCGCGGCGACCGGGGCGGTGACCTTGCGGGCGCTCAGCATGGCGATGACGTCGTCGCGGCGCTGGCGGTGCTGCAGCAGCGCCTCCACCACCAGGTTGTTGACCCCGGGCGGCGACAGCGCGGACACGATGCCGTAGCCGTAGATCGTCGAGTGTTCGACGGACAGCGCGTCGCACAGCGCCGCGTTGTCGGCGTCCTTGCCGGAGCTCATGGCGTCGGCCCCGCGGGCACCAGGGCTACCAAGTACGACGCCGTGCAGGAAGCGGCGATGGAGCCGAGCAACCCGGCCCGGTAGCCCGATGACGACGCCACCAACCGGCTGGCGCTCTCGGCCGACGCGCGCAGCGAGTTGACCACATCGGCCAGCGGGGGCGGCGGTGGCGGCGGCGCGCCGTGCTCGGCGGGAGCGGGGCTGGGCGTTTCGCTCGAGGAGGACGAGAGCTTGCCGGCCGCCCGGGCGATTTCGGTGGACAGCGCCCGCGCATGCGCGGCGCGCTGGGTGGCGACGACGGTCAGCGCGGCGGCGATCTGCGGCGGGTTGCCGACGGCCGCCGCGGCGGCAGTCGCAAGCGCGCTGTCGCGGCGGGCCTGGTCCAGCGGCCCGAGCAACTCCTCGACGGCGGGGGGCTTGGGCGGGGACTCGCCACAGGCGGACGCGGCCACCCCGAGCGCGGCGATTGCCGCGCCGCCGGCGAGCACACCCCGCCGGTTGGTGACGGGTACGGGCACAGAAACATCCTGCCATTGCCGCGGGGTCGGCCACGCCGAGAGGACCTTGACTGACCCACTACCTGACCCACTACCTGACCATGCGATCCACCCCGTCATGGGCGATTCCTGGCGTATCGTTGATAGCTGGTTCTGGTGGAACGCCCACCGTTTCGCCGGGACACCGGAAGCCGCCCCGGGCGGCTGAGAGGCGGCGGTATCCGCCAGATGACCGGACAACTCAAGATGAGGAGCTCGCCGTGACCACCGGGCTACCTTCGCAGACGCAGGTGATCGAGCTACTCGGTGAAGAGTTCGCGCGCGCCGGCTATGAGATCGAAGACGTGGTCATCGACAGTCGGGCGCACCCGCCGCGGATCGGTGTGATCGCCGACGGTGACACCCCGCTCGACTTGGACACCATCGCCGCGTTGTCGCGCTCGGCGTCGGCTTTGCTGGACGCCTCGGACCTTCTCGACGGCATCCGCGAGCGCTACGTCTTGGAGGTCAGCTCGCCGGGCGTGGACCGCCCCCTGACTAGCGCGAAGCACTTCCGCCGCGCGCGCGGGCGCAAGGTCGAACTGGCGCTGGCGGACGGATCGCGGTTGACCGGCCGCGTCGGCGAGACCCGCGACGAGACGGTCGCGTTGGTGGTCCGCGACGGCCGCGAATGGGCGGTGCGGCAGATCCCGCTCGCAGAGATCGTGAAAGCCGTTGTCCAAGTTGAGTTTTCGCAGCCACCCCAGGCGGAGTTGGAACTGGCGACTGGGGCCCTCACGGGGCAGGCCGACAGGACGGAGGCCGGAGCATGAATATCGACATGGCCGCGCTGCACGCGATCGAGGTGGATCGGGGGATCTCGGTCAACGAATTGCTCGAGACGATCAAATCCGCGCTGCTCACCGCCTACCGCCACACCCAGGGTCACCAGAACGACGCGCGCATCGAGATCGACCGCAAAACCGGTGTCGTCAAGGTGATCGCCCGCGAGCTCGACGAGGACGGCAACCTCATCAGCGAATGGGACGACACCCCGGAGGGCTTCGGCCGCATCGCCGCCACGACCGCACGCCAGGTGATGCTGCAGCGGTTCCGCGATGCCGAAAACGAGCGCACCTACGGCGAGTTCTCCACCCGCGAGGGCGAGATCGTCGCGGGGGTGATCCAACGCGACAGCCGCGCCAACGCCCGCGGCCTGGTCGTCGTCCGGATGGGCACCGAAACCAAGGCGTCCGAGGGCGTCATCCCGGCGGCCGAGCAGGTCCCCGGCGAGAGCTACGAGCACGGCAACCGGGTCCGCTGCTATGTCGTCGGCGTCACCCGAGGTGCCCGCGAGCCGCTGATCACGCTGTCGCGGACCCACCCCAACCTGGTGCGCAAGCTGTTCTCGCTGGAGGTCCCCGAGATCGCGGACGGATCGGTCGAGATCGTGGCGGTGGCCCGCGAGGCCGGTCACCGCTCCAAGATCGCGGTGGCCTCCCGCGTGCCGGGCCTGAACGCCAAGGGCGCCTGCATCGGCCCGATGGGGCAGCGGGTCCGCAACGTGATGAGCGAGCTCTCCGGCGAGAAGATCGACATCATCGACTACGACGAGGATCCGGCCCGCTTCGTGGCCAACGCGTTGTCGCCGGCCAAGGTGGTCTCCGTCTCGGTGATCGACCAGAGCGCCCGCGCCGCCCGGGTGGTGGTCCCGGACTTCCAGTTGTCGCTGGCCATCGGCAAGGAGGGCCAGAACGCGCGGTTGGCCGCCCGGCTGACCGGGTGGCGCATCGACATCCGCGGCGATTCGCCGGGAAGTTCCGAGGGGCACGCGGAGAACCAGGCCGAACACGGCGCCGGCCATCCGGTGGCACACGACCGCTGACCTGTAACCGCCCCGGCGCGGGCGGTTCTGACCATTGATCCGGTGACGCTAGACTGAGCCGTGATCCAGCGCGAGCCTTCGGAGTCCGCGCGCGGACGGCCGGGTAGACCGGTGCGGACGTGTGTCGGGTGCCGAAAGCGAGAGCTGGCCGTCGAACTGCTTCGAGTGGTCGCCGTGTCGGCCGGGAACGGCGAATACGCCGTGATCGTTGACACGGGGAGTAGCCTGCCGGGGCGGGGTGCATGGCTGCATCCCGTACCGCAGTGCGTCCAGCAGGCGATTCGGCGGCGGGCTTTCACCAAAGCGTTGCGCATCGCCGGTTCACCGGATACGACCGCGGTGGTCGAGCACATAGCGACGCTTAATGCGCCCGGCTCACCCGGCACCAACAGAAGAGGCAGCAAAGAACATGAGCACACCGTGAAGTCCCGATGACAATGCGTCATAGCTAAACCCGAGGCGCGGCCGCCCCACGACTGTCGCCTCATAGACAGGAGAAGTAGTGGCAGGTAAGGCCCGCGTACACGAGTTGGCTAAGGAACTCGGTGTCACCAGCAAGGAAGTCCTCGCCCGGCTGAATGAACAGGGCGAATTCGTCAAATCCGCATCGTCGACCGTAGAGGCGCCGGTCGCTCGCCGGCTGCGCGAGTCGTTCGGCGGCGGCAAACCCGCCGCGGAAAAGGCGCCAGCGAAGGCCGCCAAGGCCCCCGCCAAGGCCTCCGACCAGGCATTGGACCAGGCCCTCGACCAGGCGATAGACAAGTCCGCGGGCAACGGCGAAGCCACCGCGGCCCCCGCCCGGCCCGCCGCCAAGGCGTCCCCGGCCGCGGCGGCCGAGGCGACCGCGCCACCCGCGCCGCCGTCGGGCCAGCCGAAAGCGCCGGCCCCCGGCCAGCCGGCCCCCCCGCCAGGGATGACGCCGGGACCGCGTCCCGGTCCGGCGCCGAAGCCGGGCGTGCGCACCCCACGCGTCGGCAACAACCCGTTCTCGTCGGCGCAACCCGTCGACCGTCCCATCCCACGTCCCATGGCGCCCCGTCCCGGCGCGGCCCGGCCCGGGGCACCGCGCCCCGGTGCGTCGCCGGGCAGCATGCCGCCGCGTCCCGGCGGTGCCGGTGCGCAGGGCCGTCCGGCGCGCGCCGGTGGGCCGCGGCCCGGCGGCGGCCGGCCCGGTGGGCCCGGTGGCGGCCGCGACGCCGGTGGCGGTAACTACCGCGGCGGCGGGGGCGGCGTGGGTGCCGCACCCGGCGGCGGCGGCGGTTTTCGGGGCCGTCCCGGTGGCGGCGGCGGCCGTCCCGGACAGCGCGGCGGCGCGGCCGGCGCGTTCGGCCGTCCCGGCGGCGCGCCCCGGCGTGGCCGCAAGTCCAAGCGGGCGAAGCGCGCCGAGTACGAGAACATGCAGGCGCCCGTCGTCGGCGGCGTGCGGTTGCCGCACGGCAACGGCGAGACGATCCGGTTGGCCCGCGGGGCCTCCCTGTCCGACTTCGCCGAGAAGATCGACGCCAACCCGGCCGCACTGGTGCAGGCGCTGTTCAACCTCGGCGAGATGGTGACGGCCACCCAGTCGGTGGGCGACGAGACGCTCGAGCTGCTGGGCAGCGAGATGAACTACGTCGTCCAGGTCGTCAGCCCCGAGGACGAAGACCGCGAGCTGCTGGAGTCGTTCGACCTGACCTACGGCGAGGACGAAGGCACCGAGGAAGACCTGCAGACACGTCCGCCGGTGGTGACCGTGATGGGTCACGTCGACCACGGTAAAACCCGGCTGCTGGACACGATCCGAAATGCCAGCGTCCGCGAGGCCGAGGCGGGTGGCATCACCCAGCACATCGGCGCCTACCAGGTTTCCGTCGACCTCGACGGCGCCGAGCGGCTGATCACCTTCATCGACACCCCGGGTCACGAGGCGTTCACCGCCATGCGTGCCCGCGGCGCCAAGGCCACCGACATCGCGATCCTGGTGGTCGCCGCCGACGACGGCGTGATGCCGCAGACGGTGGAGGCCATCAACCACGCGCAGGCCGCCGATGTGCCGATCGTGGTTGCGGTCAACAAGATCGACAAGGAGGGCGCCGATCCCGCCAAGATTCGCGGGCAGCTCACCGAATTCGGTTTGGTGCCAGAGGAATTCGGCGGCGACACGATGTTCGTGGACATCTCGGCGAAGGTGGGCACCAACATCGAGGCGCTGGAGGAGGCGGTGCTGCTGACCGCGGACGCCGCCCTGGACCTGCGGGCCAACCCCGACATGGAGGCCCAGGGTGTGGCGATCGAGGCGCACCTGGACCGCGGCCGCGGGCCGGTGGCCACCGTGCTGGTGCAGCGCGGCACGCTGCGCGTCGGCGACTCGGTGGTGGCGGGCGACGCCTACGGGCGGGTCCGCCGCATGGTCGACGAGCACGGCGAGGACGTTGAGGAGGCGCTGCCGTCGCGGCCGGTGCAGGTCATCGGCTTCACGTCGGTGCCCGGCGCCGGTGACAACTTCCTGGTCGTCGACGAGGACCGCATCGCACGCCAGATCGCCGACAGGCGCAGCGCCCGCAAGCGCAACGCCCTGGCGGCTCGGTCGCGCAAGCGGATCAGCCTGGAGGACCTGGACTCGGCGCTGAAGGAAACCAGCCAGCTGAACCTGATCCTCAAGGGCGACAACGCCGGTACCGTCGAGGCGCTGGAGGAGGCCCTGATGGGCATCCAGGTCGACGACGAGGTGGAACTGCGCGTCATCGACCGCGGCGTCGGTGGCATCACCGAGACCAACGTCAACCTGGCGTCGGCCTCCGACGCGGTGATCATCGGCTTCAACGTCCGCGCCGAGGGCAAGGCGACGGAGCTGGCCAACCGCGAAGGCGTGGACATCCGGTACTACTCGGTGATCTACCAGGCGATCGACGAGATCGAGAAGGCCCTGCGCGGCATGCTCAAGCCGATCTACGAGGAGAACCAGCTGGGTCGCGCCGAGATCCGCGCGATCTTCCGGTCCTCGAAGGTCGGCGTCATCGCCGGCTGCCTGATCACCTCCGGCATCGTGCGCCGCAACGCCAAGGCCCGGTTGTTGCGCGACAACATCGTCGTCTCCGACAACCTGACGATCACGTCGCTGCGGCGGGAAAAGGACGACGTGACCGAGGTCCGCGACGGCTTCGAATGCGGTATGACACTGGGTTACTCCGACATCAAGGAAGGCGACATCATCGAGTCCTACGAGCTCGTTCAAAAGGAACGCGCCTAATGGCCGATCCCGCTCGGGCGCGCCGGCTGGCCAAGCGGATCAACACGATCGTCGCGTCGGCGATCGAGTTCGAGATCAAGGATCCCGGGCTGGACGGGGTGACCATCGTCGACACGAAGGTAACGGCCGACCTGCACGATGCGACGGTGTTCTACACCGTGATGGGACGAACGCTCGACGACGAGCCGGATTACGCGGCCGCCGCGGCCGCGCTGGATCGGGCCAAGGGCGCCCTGCGCACCATGGTCGGGGCGGGAACCGGTGTCCGCTTCACTCCCACTTTGACGTTCACCCGGGACACGACGTCCGACACCGTGCGACGGATGGACGAGTTGTTGGCCCGTGCCCGCGCCGCGGACGCCGATCTGGCGCGGGTTCGGGTGGGCGCCAAGCCGGCAGGGGAGGCCGACCCGTACCGTGAAACGGGGCTCGACGCTAAGGACACCGGTGACGACGATCAACGCGAAAACTGAGCTGGCCGATGCCCCGGTTGCCGGGGTACGCGTCGACGCCGTCCGCGCCGCCGAATTGCTGTCGGCGGCCACGACGATCGCGGTGGTCTGCCACGTCCATCCCGACGCCGACACCATCGGTGCGGGGCTGGCGCTGGCCACGGTCCTGGATCGGTGCGGCAAAGAGGTCGAGGTCGGTTTCGCCGCGCCGGAAACGTTGCCGGAGTCGCTGCGGACGCTGCCCGGTTGCCACCTGCTGGTCCACCCCGACGCGATGCGCCGCGGCGTCGATTTGGTTGTGACCGTTGACGTTCCGAGCGCCAAACGGCTCGGTGCCCTGATCGACCTGGCCGGGCCGGACCAGCACCTGCTGGTGATCGATCACCACGCCTCCAACGACATGTTCGGTACCGCGAATTTCGTCGACCCGGCGGCCGACTCCACCACGCTGTTGGTTGCCGAACTCCTCGACGCGTGGGGCAAGCCGCTCGACACCGACGTCGCGCATTGCATTTACGCGGGACTGACGACCGACACCGGGTCCTTCCGCTGGGCCAGTGCGCGGGCCCACCGGCTGGCGGCCCGGCTGGTGGACGCCGGCGTGAACAACGCCGCGATATCCCGGGCGCTGATGGACACCCATCCGTTCGCGTGGCTGCCGATGCTGTCGCGGGTGCTGGGTTCCGCGCAACTGATGCCCGACGCCGCCGGTGGCCGCGGCCTGGTCTACGTGGTCGTCGAGAACTCCGAATGGGTCAACTCGCGCCCGGAGGAAGTCGAGAGCATCGTCGACATCGTGCGCACCACGCAGCAGGCCGAGGTGGCGGCGGTGTTCAAGGAGGTCGACCCGCAACACTGGTCGGTGTCGATGCGGGCGAAGGCCGACGTGGATCTGGCGGCAGTCGCGTCCGTGTTCGGCGGTGGCGGCCACCGCTTGGCCGCCGGCTATTCGACCACCGGCTCGATCGACGACGCCGTGGCCTCGCTGCGCACCGCCCTCGGCTGATTCGGGTTACAGCGCCGACGGCTGTATCACTTCGCCTTGGGCATGGCGTTGCCCCAAAAGGCGAGGACGGCGATGGCGAAGGCAACGAACACGATCGCCAGGCCGAGGGCCGGCCACTTCCACATCCGGGTTCGACGAGTGGTTCGACGGCTGCCGGAGACGACCGCCCCGATGCCCGCCAGCAACGCGGCAACAGCGACCCCGCCGACGATGACGCCCGCTCCGCTCCACATGTTGTGAACGAAGCGCGTCACCGCTGGGCTGTCGCAGTCGTCGCTGCAAATGGGCATCATCGTCCACAACAAACCCAGCGCCGCGGCGGCGAGCGCCAGCAGGCTGGCCCCCGCTTGCACCACAAAAAGGCTCACCGTCGCGGTTTTGTCGGCGGTCGATCGTTGCCGGGGAGGCGGCGCGAAGCTCGCTCCGTAGGGCGGCTGGTGGAAGGTCACGCGCCTAGCGCACCTGGGAGCGTCCGCGTTGCAGCACGGCCTCACGGTTGGCGGCGATGTCGTCGCCGCTGGTCCGGAATTGCCTGGCCGCCATGGCTTCCAGCCACAGCCCGGCGCTCGTCTGCGAATCGTCGATCCGGTGATACGACGCCAGCAGCGCCCGCACCGCGTTCTGGTTGTTGCCGACGATGCTCGCCGCCACCTCGCGGGCGGTGGCCAGCAGCGCCTCGTGCGGAACCACCTCGGTGACCAGCCCGGCCCGCAGCGCGTCGGCCGCCGACAGGTAGTCGCCGGTCATGCTCATCCGCCGGGCCAGGCCGACCCCCACCTTCTGCGGCAACCGCACGCTCAAGCCCCAGGTGGGCAGCAGGCCCACCCGGGCGTGGGTGTCGGCGAAGCGCGCCTGCTCCGAGGCGATCACGATGTCGCAGTACAGGACCAGCTCCAGCCCGCCGGTGACGGCGGCGCCGTTGATGGCGCCGATCACGGGCTTCGTCATCGCCGGCCACCGCGGTGAGATGTCCGGCAGGGCCGACTCGCTGCCCAGCTCCTTGAGGTCGAGTCCGGCGCAGAACACCGGATCGCTGCCCGTGACGATGACGACGTCGACGTCGTCATCGGTCTCGGCGTCGGCCAGAGCACCGAAGAACCGGTCGCGCAGCACCGTCGACAGGGCATTGCGGGATTGGGGCCGGTTGAGGGTCAGCGTGCGCACCCGCTCGTCGGTGTCGATCAGCAGGATGTCGTCGGTCATGCCATCACCGTAATCAGGGGCGGCGCCTATCGTTGAGCCATGTGCCGAAACATCACCGAACTGCGGGGTTTGCAGCCCGCGGCCACGGCCGAGGAGATCGCGGCGGCTGCCCGCCAGTACGTGCGCAAGGTCAGCGGCATCACGCGCCCGTCGGCGGCCAACGCCGAGGCGTTCGAGGCGGCGGTCGCCGAGGTCACCGAGACGACGACGCGGCTGCTGCGCGCCCTGCCGCCGCGGCGCCAGCCGCCCAAGACCGTTCCGCCGCTGCGCCGGCCAGAGGTGCTGGCCCGGCTCGGCGGCCCGGTATGACGCTGACCGCCACCGCACCGGCGCTCAAGGAGTGGAGCGCCGTCGTGCACGCGCTGCTGGACGGTCGCCAGCGCGTGCTGCTGCGCAAGGGCGGCATCGGCGAGAAGCGCTTCGAGGTCGCGGCCGAGGAATTCCTCTTCTTTCCGACCGTCGCGCACAGCCACGCGCAGCGGGTCCGGCCCGAACACCGCGACCTGCTCGAACCGGCGGCCGCCGACAGCACCGACGATCAGCTGCTGATCCGGGCCGCCGCGAAAGTCGTTGCCGCACAAGAGGTCAACCGCCCCGACGGGCTGGCTGCAATCGAGGATCTGCACATCTGGACACCCGAATCGGTGCGCGCCGATCGGCTCGACTTCCGCCCTAAGCACAAGCTGGCGGTGTTGGTGGTGTCGGTCATCCCGTTGGCCGAGCCGGTGCACATCGCCCGCAGCCCCGACTACGCGGGCTGCAAGAGCTGGGTGCAGCTGCCGGTGCGGGCGGATTTGGCGGCGCCGGTCCACGACGAAGCAGTGCTAGCCGACGTCGCCGTCCGGGTCCGCGACGCCGTCGGCTGACAGGTCGGGCGGTCCGACCGGAAGCAGCAGCCGCGAGCGTCCGTAGTGCACGGCGTGGTTGGCCGGCTTCGACTGCTGAGCCGTCAACAGCGGTTCGCCGGTGCCGAGGTTGCGCGCGTAGCGGGGGAACCAGCTGCCGGCGATCAGCAGGCGGATGCGTGAGCCGGCCCGGAAACGATGGGCGATCCCGTCGAGTTCGATCCTGACGGTCGTCGCGGCGTTGCCGGCCTGACTCAGGCGCCGGTAGCCGTCGCTGACGTTGCGGGATCGCCCCCTGGCTCCGATATCCCTGACCTCACTCACTCGCACGAACAGGTCGACGTGCGGATTGTCCGAGCTGTGCGCCAGCTCGACGACCGGGGTTCCGTACACGCACACATCGTGGGTGAGCGTCGCGCTGGTGAAGGCGAGCACGTCGTCGCGCAGGGCGAGCCGGCTGTCGTCGCGATAGCCGCCGCTGCGCAACAACAGCGGGCCGCCGGTGGTGGGCGTCGGATCGGCGGGGTCGGAGCGGAACGTCGCCGGGGCCACCCCCGCCAGGTCTGTCGGCCGGGCCTCGTCGAGATACCGCCCGGGCCGCAGATACAGCGCCCGCTCGGCGGTTTGCGGCGGCCAGTCGGGCACGTTGCGCCAGCCTTGGCCGGTGACGTACACGCGGACCCGGCTGGGCCGGCGCAGAGCGGGCGCGCCGCCCAGGTGGGTGTCCAGCCAGTCCATCGAATCCGCGACCGTGATACCCAGCGCCCTGCTGAGCTGCTGGGTGTGTGTCCAGGGTCCGACCGTGAGGGCGACGTCGACGCCGCGACGGCGCAGATGGGCGTAGTGGTGCAGGGTTTGCTTGACGAAGATGTCCTGCCAACCTCCCACCAGCAGGACCGGCACCTGGACCCGGTCCAGCGCCTCGGGGAACCGCAGCCGGTCCCAGAACGGGTCGTCGCGGTCGGGATGTTCGATCCACGATTCGAACCAGGGCGCGCCCGTGCCGAGCAGCGCCCGCGCCGCGGCGCCCATCGGCAGTTCACCCACTGCCCGGGCGATATTTCGCTGCGCCCGTAGTTGACGGATGGCGGTCCCGATGCGCCCGGCGCGCTCTTGGTGGGTGACCAGATCGCACCAGCCCAGGAATTCGTTGACCGTGAAAGAGCCAGTGCCCCAAACCGAGTCGTTGAAATCGTGCGGGCCCACGGTGATGACGGCCGCGGCCAATTCCGGCGGCGGATCGGACAACAGCGCCCACTGCGTGAATCCCAGATACGAGAGCCCGATTGTGGCGAATCGACCTGTGAACCAAGGCTGTTCACGCAGCCAGGCGACCGTGTCGGCGCCGTCAGCGGCCTCGTTGACCATCGGCTCGAACACCCCGCCGGAGCCGAACGTCCCACGCACGCTTTGCAATACGACGTGATAGCCGCGGGCCGCATACAGTCGGGCGAACACCAGCGAGAAGGGAAATCCGCGCCCGTAGGGCCCGCGGACCAGCACGGTGCCGGCGGGTGTGGCGGTCGTCGGCGCGTAGTGGTCGCCCACCAGGTGGATCCCGTCGCGCATCGGGACTTCAACCCGATTCACGGTGTACCCAGTGCTCGCCGGGGGCAGGCCCAACAATCGGCCGACGGCATTGCCGCCGGCCTGCTTGAGCGCGCCCAGCGCGGGTTCGGCGGGCCGGGTCGGTGTCGACGTCACGGCCCTCAGGTTAGGGGTCACCGGCCGGGCTAGAACTTGTAGTACGGCACGAGGTCGTTGGCCCGCTGCAGGTTGGTGGACGGGCAGTCGACCTCGGGGTTGGAGTAGATGGTCGAGTAGTACAGCGCCTGCTGCAGCACCCCGTAGCTGGTCTTGAACGCCACCATGCAGGAGAAGTACCAGTAGCTGTTGTGATACGTCGGCTTCAAGACCCAGTACGTGGCGGCGCGATGCCCGGCGATGGTGGTCTCCAGCGCGTCGGGCGGCAGCGACTGTTCGTATTGGCGCCAGATGATGGGCTCGACGGCCAATTGGTAGTTGCCCGCGTCGAAGTGGCAGCGCAGCCCGTCCTCGGGCTCCGGCGGAGTGAAGGCCAGCCCGAGCCGCTGCAGGGCGTCGAACGGGATGTCCCGGCACGGATCGAAGGGGCTCGGGTCAGTGGTTGCCACGATCGGGCTCTTCATCGTGGTCTCCGGGGTCTCCATCGGGGCCGCGGTCGAGCGCAGCTCGACGGCCTTGTCCGCGGCTGGCGCGGGCGGGCCGGTGTACCAGCCCGCGGTTCCCCCCAGGGCCGCCGCGATCAACGCAGCAACCGCTCCGATCAGTCGCACTCTGGTGAACACCATGCCCCCTGATCCGCGCCCCCTGACGCCTCGGCGATCCCTTGGCCGGGAGTGTACAAGTCGGGTCAGCAGCCTCACAGAGAAACGAGAACACGTTCTAATCCGTCGATCAAGGCCCTGGCCGAAACCCGCCTAGGGCAGCGGGTCGTTAGGCTGGTTAGTCGTGGCAAGTCAGCAGTCGGGCAACGGGGGACAGCCGACCGGTCAACCAACCTTGTGGGCGGTTTCGGACCTGCACACCGGCCACGTCGGCAACAAGCCCGTCACCGAATCGCTGCACCCGTCGTCGCCGGAGGACTGGCTGATCGTCGCCGGCGACGTCGCCGAACGCACCGACGAGATCCGCTGGACCCTTGACCTGCTGCGACGCCGCTTCGCCAAGGTGATCTGGGTCCCCGGCAACCACGAGCTGTGGACCACGAATCGCGATCCCGCGCAGGTCTTCGGCCGGGCGCGGTATGACTACCTGGTCCACATGTGCGACGAGCTCGGCGTGGTCACACCCGAGCACCCGTTTCCGGTGTGGACCGAACGCGGCGGCCCCGCCACGATCGTGCCGATGTTCCTGCTTTACGACTACACCTTCTTGCCCGAGGGGGCGACGAGCAAAGCCGAGGGTCTGGCCATCGCGCGCGAGCGCAACGTGGTGGCCACCGACGAATTCCTGCTCTCACCGGAGCCCTACCCCACCCGCGACGCCTGGTGCCGGGAGCGGCTCACGGCCACCCGCGCGCGCCTCGAACAGCTGGACTGGATGACACCGACCGTCCTGGTGAACCACTTCCCCCTGGTCCGCGACCCCTGCGACGCGTTGTTCTACCCGGAATTCTCGCTGTGGTGCGGCACCACCAAGACCGCCGATTGGCACACCCGCTACAACGCCGTCTGCTCGGTCTACGGGCACCTGCACATCCCGCGGACCACCTGGTACGACGACGTGCGCTTCGAGGAGGTGTCGGTCGGTTACCCCCGGGAGTGGCGGCGGCGCAAGCCGTACACCTGGCTGCGCCAGGTCCTGCCGGATCCGCAATACGCGCCCGGCTACCTCAACGACTTCGGCGGTCACTTCGTGATCACCCCCGAGATGCGCAAACAGGCCACGCAGTTCCGGGAACGGCTGCGCCAGCGGCAGTCACGATGACCGAGCCGATGCTGGTGTCGTCGGTGCTGCCGGCGCCGGGGGATCTGGCGTCTGGGGATCTGGCGTACGCGGAGGCGTACTCCGATCCGCCCGGGCTGGCCCCGTTGCCCGAAGAAGAGCCGCTGATCGCCAGGTCGGTTGCCAAGCGGCGCAACGAATTCATCACCGTCCGGCATTGCGCCCGGATCGCGCTGGGCGAGCTCGGGCTGCCGCCGGTGCCAATCCTCAAGGGCGACAAGGGACAACCGTGCTGGCCCGACGGCGTGGTGGGCAGCCTCACGCACTGCGCGGGCTATCGCGGCGCGGTGGTGGGGCGCAGCGCATCCGTGCGCTCGGTGGGCATCGACGCCGAACCACACGACGTGTTGCCCAACGGCGTGCTGGACGCCGTCACGCTGGAGGAGGAACGCCACGAGATTTCCGCCCTGCCCGAGGGCCTGCATTGGGATCGAATCCTGTTCTGCGCCAAGGAGGCAACGTATAAGGCCTGGTTCCCGCTGACCAAGCGCTGGCTGGGTTTCGAGGACGCCCACGTGGTGTTCGACGTCGATCCGGCCGGTGGCGGAACCGCCGGGGTGTTCGTGTCCAAGATCCTGATCGATCCCGCCGCGCTGTCGGGCCCGCCGCTGACCGCGCTGCGGGGGCGCTGGTCGGTCGAGCGCGGGCTGGTGCTGACCGCGATCGTGCTATGAGCGAACCGGGCCCCGGCGGCTCCGGCATTGTGGTGATCGACAAGCCGGCCGGAATGACCAGCCACGACGTGGTGGGCCGGTGCCGCCGCATCTTTTCCACCCGCAGGGTGGGACACGCGGGGACGCTGGACCCGATGGCCACCGGCGTGCTGGTGATCGGGGTCGACCGCGCCACCAAGATCCTCGGCCTGCTGACGGCGGCGTCGAAGTCGTACGCCGCCACCGTCCGCCTCGGCCAGACCACGTCCACCGAGGACGCCGAAGGTGAACTGCTGCAAAGTGTCTCGGCCGAGCGGGTGACCGGCGAGGCGATCGCGGCCGCGGTCGCCGGGCTGCGCGGTGAGATCCGGCAGGTGCCGTCGGCCGTCAGCGCGATCAAGGTCGGCGGGCGTCGCGCCTACCGGTTGGTCCGCGAGGGCCACGAGGTCGAGCTCGAGGCCCGGCCGGTGCGCATCGACCGGCTCGAGGTGTCCGACGTTCGACGCCACGGCCCTCTCGTCGACCTCGACATCGAGGTCGATTGCTCGTCGGGCACCTACATCCGCGCACTGGCGCGCGATCTGGGCGCCGCACTCGGTGTCGGCGGACACCTGACGTCGTTGCGGCGCACCCGCGTCGGCCGCTTCACGCTGCAGGAGGCGCACTCACTCGACGAGCTGGCCGAGCGCGACGCCTCTTCTAGGCTGAGCTGGACGCTCGACGAGGCGTGTCTGCTGATGTTTCCGCGCCGCGAGCTGTCCGCCGAGGAGGCCGAGGCGACGAGTAACGGCCGGTCCCTTTCGCCGGCCGGTGTCGACGGCGTCTATGCCGCCACGGACCCCGACGGCCGGGTGATGGCGCTGCTGCGCGACGAGGGATCGCGCACGAAGTCGGTGGTGGTGATACGGCCCGCGACGCTGTAGGCATACGCTGGGTCGCGGGTAGCTAGACGGGCTACGGTTCGGAAGGGGACAACGATGTCCAGCAAGATGTCCAACAAGGTTTACGTCGTCGGCGTCGGCATGACGAAATTCGAGAAGCCGGGCCGCCGAGAGGGCTGGGACTACCCGGACATGGCGCGGGAGTCCGGCACCAAGGCCCTGGAGGATGCCGGGGTCGACTACCGCGACATCGAGCAGGGCTACGTCGGCTACGTCGCGGGCGACTCGACGTCCGGGCAGCGGGCCCTCTACGAGCTGGGCATGACCGGCATCCCGATCGTCAACGTCAACAACAACTGCTCCACCGGCTCGACGGCGCTTTTCCTGGCGGCGCAGGCCATCCGCGGCGGAATCGCGGACTGCGCCATGGCGCTGGGTTTCGAGAAGATGCAGCCCGGGCCCTTGCAGGGCGGTGCCCAGGACCGGGAATCGCCGATGGGCAAGCACGTCAAGGCGTTGGCCGAGATCGACGAATTCGCTTTCCCGGTGGCGCCGTGGATGTTCGGGGCGGCCGGCCGCGAGCACATGAAGAAGTACGGCACCACCGCCGAGCACTTCGCCAAGATCGGCCTGAAGAACCACAAGCACTCGGTCAACAACCCGTACGCGCAGTTCCAGGAGGAGTACACCCTCGACGACATCCTGGCGGCGAAGATGATCTCCGACCCCCTTACCAAACTGCAGTGCTCGCCGACCTCCGACGGCTCGGCCGCGGTGGTGCTGGCCAGCGAGGAATACGTGGGCAACCACGGCCTGGCGGGGCAGGCGGTGGAGATCGTGGGGCAGGCGATGACCACCGACTTCGAGTCCACCTTCGACGGCAGCGCCCGCAACATCATCGGCTACGACATGAATGTGCAAGCCGCCCAACGGGTTTACGACCAGTCCGGGCTCGGTCCCGAGGACTTCCAGGTGATCGAGCTGCATGACTGTTTTTCCGCCAACGAACTCCTGCTTTACGAGGCGCTCGGCCTGTGCGGGGAAGGTGAGGCGCCCAAGCTGGTCGACGACAACCAGACCACCTACGGCGGCCGCTGGGTGGTCAACCCGTCGGGCGGACTGATCTCCAAGGGGCACCCGTTGGGCGCGACGGGGCTGGCGCAGTGTTCCGAGCTGACCTGGCAGCTGCGCGGGGCGGCCGACAAGCGTCAGGTCGACAACGTCACCGCCGCTTTGCAACACAACATCGGCCTGGGCGGCGCGGCCGTCGTGACGGCATACCAGCGCGCCGAACGCTGAACCCATGATCGAGTGGTCCGACACCGACCTGATGGTTCGGGACTCGGTTCGCCAGTTCGTCGACAAGGAGATCCGCCCGCATCTGGACGAGTTGGAAACCGGCCAGATGTCGCCGTATCCGATCGCGCGAAAGCTGTTCAGCCAGTTCGGTCTCGACGTCATGGCCGCCGAGGCGGTCAAGAAGATGCTGGACCGCGAGCGGGCCAAGGAAGCGGGCGAGGCGCTCGACGAAAAGCAGGACGGGACGGGCGGTTTCGGCGCGCAGGGATCGATGGTCGCGGTGCTGGTGTCCGAAATCGCCCGGGTCAGCATCGGATTGCTCTCCACCGCGTCGGTCAGCCTCGGCCTGGGCGCGGCGACCATCATGAGCCGCGGGACGCTGGCCCAAAAGGAACGCTGGCTGCCCGGGCTGATGACGCTGGAAAAGATCGCGGCGTGGGCCATCACGGAACCGGATTCGGGCTCGGACGCGTTCGGCGGGATGAAGACCTACGTCAGGCGGGACGGCGCGGACTACATCCTCAACGGGCAGAAGACGTTCATCACCAACGGGCCCTACGCCGACGTCCTGGTCGTGTACGCGAAGCTCGACGAGGGTGACGCCTCCCCGGATAGCAAGGTCGACAAGCGGAACCGCCCCGTGCTGGTCTTCGTGCTCGACTCGGGCATGCCGGGCCTGACGCAGGGCAAGCCGTTCAAGAAGATGGGCATGATGTCCTCGCCCACCGGCGAGCTGTTCTTCGACAACGTCCGCCTGAGCCCGGACCGGCTGCTCGGCGAGAGCGAACGGCACGACGACGGCGACGGCCGCGACAGCGCCCGGGCGAACTTCGCGGCCGAACGGATCGGCATCGCGATGATGGCGCTGGGCATCATCGACGAATGTCACCGCCTCTGCGTGGATTACGCGAAGAGCCGAACGCTGTGGGGCAAGAACATCGGGCAGTTCCAGCTGATCCAACTCAAGCTGGCCAAGATGGAAATCGCCCGAATGAACGTGCAGAACATGGTCTTTCAGATCGTCGAGCGCCAACAGGCCGGTAAACCGTTGACCCTGGCCGAGGCGTCGGCGATCAAACTGTACTCGTCGGAGGCGGCCACCGAGGTCGCGATGGAGGCCGTGCAGCTGTTCGGCGGCAACGGCTACATGGCCGAGTACCGGGTGGAGCAGCTGGCGCGCGACGCCAAGTCACTGATGATCTACGCCGGCAGCAACGAGGTTCAGGTCACCCACATCGCCAAGGGCCTGCTAACCGACTAAACCGGGGTCACCCAGATCGCCCTGGCCGCCGGGCTGCCCAGGTCGACGGTGGCCTCGGCGCCGTCGGCGGATTCGATCGCCACCGAGATCATGCCGGCGAATTCGCGGCGGGTCAGCACCCGCACCCGCGAGTCGAGATTGATCCCGACGCTGTCGAAATAGCGCAGCATCTCCGGGTCGGAGTCGGAGATGCGGGCCACCGTGCCGGTGTCGCCGTCGCCGCACGCCCAGAGCTGACGGGCCGGCGGGGTGGGCACCCGTCCGTCGGAGGCCGGGATCGGGTCGCCGTGCGGGTCGCGCTGCGGAAATCCCAGCTTGGCGTCGATGCGGGCCACCAACCGGTCCGACACCGCGTGTTCGAGCACCTCGGCCTCGTCGTGGACCTCGTCCCAGCCGTAGCCGAGCTCGTTGACCAGGAACGTCTCCAGCAGGCGGTGCCGGCGCACCATCTCCAGCGCCGCCCGCCGCCCCGCCTCGGTCAGGGTCACCGCGCCGTACTTCTCGTGGTCCACCAGGCCCTGCTCGGCGAGTTTGCGGATCGACTCCGACGCCGTGCTGGCGGAGACCCCGATCTTCTCGGCCAGCATCTTGGTGCTCACCTTCTGCGGGGCCCCCGCGGGGGACCACTCCTGGGCATTCCAGATGACCTTCAGATAGTCCTGGCCAACCGCGGTGAGACCGCCAGGCTCTTCGTCAGCCCTCACAACCGGAAGTTTAGGCAACCGTGCCTGATCTGGCGTGCTGTCCGGCCACCCGGCGCCGTAGGCTTGCGGTCGTGCAGCGGTGGCGGGGCCAGGACGAGATCCCCACGGACTGGGGCAGATGCGTGGTCACCATCGGCGTGTTCGATGGTGTGCACCGCGGCCATGCCGAACTCATCGCGCACGCGGTGAAGGCCGGCCGCACCCGCAACGTGCCGGCCGTGCTCATGACGTTCGACCCCCACCCGATGGAAGTGGTCTATCCCGGCAGCCATCCCGCCCAGCTGACGACGCTGACCCGCCGCGCCGAGCTCGTCGAGGAGTTGGGCATCGACGTCTTCCTGGTGATGCCGTTCACGAGCGACTTCATGAAGCTCACCCCGGAGCGCTACGTCCATGAGTTGCTGGTGGAGAACCTGCACGTGGTCGAAGTCGTGGTGGGGGAGAACTTCACGTTCGGCAAGAAGGCCGCCGGCACCGTCGACACCCTGCGCAAGGCCGGTGAGCGATTCGGCTTCGCGGTCGAGTCGATGTCGCTGCTCTCCGAGCACCACGACAGCGAGACCGTCACCTTTTCCTCCACCTACGTCCGGTCCTGCGTGGACGCGGGCGACATGGTGGCGGCCACCGAGGCGCTGGGCCGCCCGCATCGCGTCGAGGGCGTCGTGGTCCGGGGCCACGGACGTGGCGCCGAGCTGGGCTTTCCCACCGCGAACGTGGCGCCCCCGATGTACTCGGCCATCCCCGCCGACGGCGTGTACGCCGCCTGGTTCACCGTGCTTGGCCCCGGACCGATGACCGGCACCGTCGTCCCGGGCGAGCGCTACCAGGCCGCGGTGTCCGTCGGCACCAACCCGACCTTCTCCGGACGCACCCGCACCGTGGAGGCGTTCGTCCTGGACACCACCGCCGACCTGTACGGGCAGTATGTGGCCCTGGACTTCGTCGCACGCATCCGCCCACAGCACAAGTTCGACTCGGTGGCCGACCTCGTCGCCGCGATGGGCCAGGACACCGAGCGGGCGCGCGCCCTGCTCACGGGCTGATAAACTGCCGGACGACATCGGCGCGTGCTGCGGTTCGCGGTGGCCGCGCTCGAGAATCCATGATCGCGGACCAATTGATGGAGTTACTTCGTGGCGCTTACTGCCGAGCAGAAAAAAGAAATTCTCAGCCAGTACGGCTTGCATGACACCGACACCGGATCCCCCGAGGCGCAGATCGCGCTGCTGACCAAGCGGATCGCGGACCTGACCGAGCACCTCAAGGTGCACAAGCATGACCACCACTCCCGGCGGGGATTGCTGCTGCTGGTCGGGCGCCGGCGCCGGCTGATCAAGTACATCTCCCAGATCGACGTCGAGCGGTATCGCTCGCTGATCGAGCGGCTCGGGCTGCGCCGCTGACCCCCGTGTAGAGTGGGAGCGTTCTGGGCCGATTCGGCCTGGGCAAACGGTGCGGTTCGCGCAGATCCGCGTGTGCCGTTCCAGCGTGTTAGTACGCATGTCACAAGGGAGCAGCCCGGTCTGTATCGGGCGGTCTTCGGTAGTGGCTGCCGGGCTCCCCGGATCTGGGGTAGGTCGGCCGCTTCGATCGATGGCCGTAGCCGCATTCAGACTTTGGCTCCGAGTGATGCGTGGGCGCGCGAAATAGCTGAATACCCAGAGAGGCCGTACGGACAACGTTATGTCTGTAGCTGAAATTGAACAGGGCGTCTTCGAGGCGACCGCCACCATTGACAACGGGAGCTTCGGCACCCGCACCGTCCGTTTCGAGACCGGCAGGTTGGCCCAGCAGGCCGCCGGTGCCGTCGTCGCGTACCTGGACGACGAAAACATGCTGCTGTCGGCGACCACCGCCAGCAAGTCTCCCAAGGAGCATTTCGACTTCTTCCCGCTGACGGTCGACGTCGAGGAGCGGATGTATGCCGCGGGGCGTATCCCCGGCTCGTTCTTCCGCCGCGAGGGCAGGCCCTCCACCGACGCGATCCTGACCTGCCGGCTCATCGACCGCCCGCTGCGCCCGTCGTTCGTCAACGGGCTGCGCAACGAGATCCAGGTCGTCGTGACGATCCTGAGCCTGGACCCCAACGACCTGTACGACGTGCTGGCTATCAACGCCGCGTCCGCCTCCACCCAGCTGAGCGGTCTGCCGTTCTCCGGCCCCATCGGGGGCGTGCGGGTGGCGCTGATCGACGGCACCTGGGTCGCCTTCCCCACGGTCGAGCAGCTCGAGCGGGCCGTCTTCGACATGGTGGTGGCGGGCCGCAAGGTCGAAGGTGACGTCGCGATCATGATGGTCGAGGCCGAGGCCACCGAAAAGGTCATCGAGCTCGTCGAGGGCGGCGCCCAGGCGCCGACGGAAACCGTTGTGGCGCAAGGCCTCGAGGCCGCCAAGCCGTTCATCGCCGCGCTGTGCACCGCGCAGGAGGAGCTGGCCGGGGCCGCCGCCAAGCCCGTCGCTGAATATCCGACGTTCCCGGATTACCAGGACGACGTGTACTACTCGGTGGCCTCGGTGGCCACCGACGAGCTGGCCAAGGCGCTGACCATCGGCGGCAAGGCCGAGCGCGACGCGCGCACCGACGAGCTCAAGGCCGAGGTGCTGGCTCGTCTCGCCGAGACCTACGAGGGCCGCGAGAAGGAGGTCAGCGCCGCTTTCCGCTCGCTGACCAAGAAGCTGGTGCGACAGCGCATCCTCACCGACCACTTCCGCATCGATGGCCGGGGCATCACCGACATCCGCGCGCTCTCGGCCGAGGTCGCCGTCGTTCCCCGCGCGCACGGCAGCGCGCTGTTCGAGCGCGGCGAAACCCAGATCCTGGGGGTGACCACGCTGGACATGGTCAAGATGGCCCAGCAGATCGACTCGCTGGGACCCGAGACGTCCAAGCGCTACATGCACCATTACAACTTCCCGCCGTTCTCCACCGGCGAGACCGGCCGCGTCGGCTCGCCCAAGCGGCGCGAGATCGGGCACGGCGCGCTGGCCGAGCGGGCTTTGATCCCGGTACTGCCCGGCGTCGAGGAATTCCCGTACGCCATCCGCCAGGTGTCCGAGGCGTTGGGCTCCAACGGCTCGACCTCGATGGGATCGGTCTGCGCCTCCACCCTGGCGCTGCTCAACGCCGGCGTGCCGCTCAAGGCGCCGGTGGCCGGCATCGCGATGGGGCTGGTCTCCGACGACGTCGAGGTAGACGGCAAGACCGAGCGCCGCTTCGTCACCCTGACCGACATCCTCGGGGCGGAAGACGCATTCGGCGACATGGACTTCAAGTGCGCCGGCACCAAGGACTTCGTCACCGCGCTGCAGCTGGACACCAAGCTCGACGGGATCCCGTCGCAGGTGCTCGCGGGTGCGCTGGCGCAGGCCAAGGACGCCCGGCTCACCATCCTCGAGGTGATGGCCGAGGCCATCGACGCCCCCGACGAGATGAGCCCGTATGCGCCGCGGGTGACCACCATCAAGGTCCCGGTCGACAAGATCGGTGAGGTCATCGGCCCCAAGGGCAAGGTCATCAACGCCATCACCGAGGAGACCGGCGCGCAGATCTCCATCGAGGACGACGGCACCGTGTTCGTCGGCGCCACCGACGGGCCCTCGGCGCAGGCCGCGATCGATAAGATCAACGCCATCGCAAACCCGCAGCTGCCGACGGTTGGGGAGCGATTCCTCGGAACCGTCGTCAAGACAACGGATTTCGGTGCATTCGTGTCGCTGCTGCCCGGACGCGACGGTCTGGTGCACATCTCCAAGCTCGGCAAGGGCAAACGGATCGCGAAGGTCGAGGACGTCGTCAACGTCGGCGACAAGCTGCGGGTCGAGATCGCCGATATCGACAAGCGCGGCAAGATCTCGCTGGTCCTGGTGGCGGAAGACGCGGCTGAAGAAAGCGCAGCACCCGCCGATGCCGGAGCTCCTCAGGAGACCGCGCCAGCCGATGCCGCCAGTTCCGTCTAGAAGGCCAGCAGCTGACCCTGCGGGCGCGTTGCGCAGGGGTAGTCACTACGTCGAGGCGACGAGCTCCGGGCTGCGCCGCACCACGCTGCCGGGCGGCTTGCGGGTGGTCACCGAATACCTGCCCGCGGTGCGTTCTGCGTCGGTCGGGGTCTGGGTCGGCGTCGGGTCGCGCGACGAGGGCGCCAGCGTGGCCGGGGCGGCGCACTTCCTGGAGCATCTGCTGTTCAAGTCGACCCCGACCCGCAACGCCGTCGACATCGCGCAGGCGATGGACGCGGTCGGCGGGGAGCTGAACGCCTTCACCGCCAAGGAGCACACCTGCTACTACGCGCACGTGCTCGACAGCGATCTGGAGCTCGCCGTCGACCTCGTCGCCGACGTGGTGCTCAACGGCCGCTGCGCCGCCGACGACGTCGAGCTGGAACGCGACGTCGTCCTCGAGGAGATCGCGATGCGCGACGACGACCCCGAGGACGCGCTGGGCGACATGTTCCTGGCCTCGCTGTTCGGCGATCACCCGGTGGGCCGGCCGGTCATCGGCACCGCGCGATCGGTGTCGGCGATGACGCGCGCCCAGCTGCACTCGTTCCATCTGCGGCGCTACACGCCGGAACGCATGGTCGTCGCGGTGGCCGGCAACGTGGACCACGACGAGGTGGTCGCGCTGGTGCGCGAGCACTTCGGGCCTCGATTGGTCCGCGGTCGTCACCCCGTTGCGCCCCGAAAGGGCTCGGGACGGGTGAACGGTGGCGGCGGCGGGTTGGTGCTGGGACGACGCGACGCCGAGCAGACCCACGTGTCCCTGGGCGTGCGCACACCCGGGCGCGGTTGGGAGCACCGCTGGGCGCTCTCGGTGCTGCACACCGCCCTGGGCGGCGGGCTGAGTTCGCGGCTCTTCCAAGAGGTTCGAGAGTTGCGCGGGCTGGCCTACTCCGTGTACTCGGCGCTGGACATCTTCGCCGACAGTGGTGCGCTCTCGGTGTACGCCGCGTGTTTGCCCGAGCGTTTCGCCGACGTCATGCGAGTGACATCCGCGGTGCTCGAATCGGTGGCACGCGACGGCATCACCGAAGCGGAATGCCGGATCGCCAAGGGCTCGTTGCGGGGCGGGATCGTGCTGGGCCTGGAGGATTCCAGCTCCAGGATGAGCCGCATCGGCCGCAGCGAACTGAACTACGGCAAGCACCGCAGCATCGAACACACCCTGCGGCAAATCGACGAAGTGACTGTCGAGGAGGTCAACGCGGTGGCGCACCGGCTGCTGCGCAAGCGCTATGGCGCCGCGGTTTTGGGGCCGTATGCCTCGAAACGATCGCTGCCCCAACAACTTCGGGCGATGGTAAATTAGCCCGATGGTACTGGTCGGCCAGCGGGTACTGGGCTTCTGGGACATCATGGTGCCCATCGTCGGCGCGCCGATGGCCGGAGGTCCGGGCACCCCGGCGTTAGCTGCGGCGGTGACCAACGCGGGCGGACTCGGTTTCATACCCGGCGGGTACCTCAGCGCGGAGCAGTTCGCCGACGACATCGGCAAGGCGCGCGCCGCCACCACCGGCCCGCTCGGCGTCAACTTGTTTGTGCCCCAACCCAGCGTCGCCGACTGGGTCCAGCTCGAGTACTACGCGGATGAACTTGACGAGATCGCCGACAGTTACAACGTCGAGGTGGGTTACCCCCAATCAGGCGACGACGACGACTGGGAGCGCAAGCTCGAGGTGGTGGCCGATCTACGCCCGGAACTGGTGTCGTTCACGTTCGGTGTGCCGTCGCCGGATGTCATTCGCCGGCTCGGCGCGTTGGGGTTATTGGTCATGGTCACGGTGACGTCGGCCTACGAGGCGGGCATCGCCCTCGCCGCGGGCGCCGACAGCCTGGTGGTCCAGGGCCCGGACGCCGGCGGGCACCGCGGCACCTTCGCACCGGACATGGAGCCCAATACCGAGTCGCTGCACGACCTGCTCGCCCGGATCCGCAAGGCACACGACGTCCCGCTCATCGCGGCGGGCGGGCTGGGCACCGCCGAGGACGTCGCCGCGGTCCTGGACAGGGGAGCGGTGGCCGCGCAGGTGGGCACCGCCCTGCTACTCAGCGACGAAGCCGGCACCCATGCCGCACACCGCTCTGCCCTGAAGCATCCGCTCTTCACCGCCACCATCGTCACGCGCGCCTTCTCCGGCCGGTATGCGCGAAGCTTGGAGAATCAGTTCATCCGCCTGCTCGATCGTGTTGCGCCACTGGGTTATCCGGAGGTCAACCACATGACGGCGCCGATCCGGGCGGCGGCGGCCGAACGCGGGGACCCGAACGGGATGAACCTGTGGGCCGGAACCGGGTTCAAGGACGCCCAGCCCGGGCCCGCGGCGGACATCATCGCCGGGCTCGTGGAGTAGGTTAGCCCAACACGCTCGCCGGTTCGGCGAACGCCAAATCCAGGTCGGCGGCCACCCGCTCGGACAGCAGCGCGCCGTCGTGCGTCGAAAGCCCTTTGGCCAGAGCCGGATCCGAGCGGCATGCCGCCCGCCAGCCCTGGTCGGCGAGCTTGAGCACATACGGCATCGTCGCGTTGGTGAGCGCGAAGGTCGAGGACTTCGGTACCGCGCTGGGCATGTTCGCCACACAGTAGAACAGCGTGTCGTGCACGGCGAACGTCGGGCAATCGTGGGTGGTCGGCCGGGAGTCCTCGAAGCAGCCGCCCTGGTCGATCGCGATGTCTACCAATACGGAGCCCGGCTTCATATGTGCGACAAGCGAATTCGAGATCAGCGTGGGCGCTTTGCCGCCTGGCACCAGGACGGCGCCGATCACCAGGTCGGCCGCTTTGACGGCGCCTTCGAGCTCGTAGGCCGATGAGTAGCGGGTGCGGACCGCGACGCCGAACTCCGCGTCGAGCCGGCGGAGCTTGTCGATGTTGACGTCGAAAACCGTCACCGCCGCGCCCATGCCGGTGGCCACCCGGGCGGCGTTGTAGCCCGCGGTGCCGCCGCCGATCACCACCACGTCGGCCGGTTCGACGCCGGGCACCCCGCCCATCAGCACGCCGCGACGATGGGGAGGCCCGCCGTGGGTCCGCATCAGGTGATACGCCCCGACCTGCGCGGAAAGCCGGCCCGCGACTTCGCTCATCGGCGCCAGCAGCGGCAGCGCGCCGTCGGCCGATTGGACGGTCTCGTACGCGATCGAGGTCGTGCCGGACGACAACAACGCCTCGGTGCAGGCGCGCGATGCGGCCAAATGCAAGAACGTGAACAGGGTCTGGCCGCGCCGCAGGCTGGCGTACTCGTCGGGCAGCGGTTCTTTGACCTTGAGCAGCAGATCGGCCTCGGACCACACTTGCCCGGCGGTGTTGATCAGCTGGGCACCCGCCGCCTTGAAATCCGCGTCGGAGATTGCCGAGCCCTCGCCGGCGCCCGCCTGCACGAGCACCTCGTGGCCGCGGCGCGTCAGTTCGACCACGCCGGACGGGGTGAGGGCCACCCTGAATTCGTTGTTCTTGGTCTCGGTCACCACGCCGACGCGCATGGCTCAAGTGTGAAGAAAGTTCGGAGAGCCTTCAAACATGCTGACGATAATTCTATAAAGTACACATATGGCCGATAAGACAGCGAAACCAGCGGCTGCCCCGGACGATTCACCGAAGGATGTTCGGCCCATTGATGTGCCTGTCGATCTGGACGGCGTGGACCGCAGGATCCTGGGTTTGCTGCACGCCGATGCGCGCATCCCCAACAACGCGCTCGCCGAGGCGGTCGGGATCGCGCCGTCGACGTGTCATGGCCGGGTGCGCCGGTTGACGGACCTCGGCGTCATCCGGGGTTTCTACACCGACATCGACCCGGTCGCGGTGGGGATGCCCCTGCAGGCGATGATCTCCGTCAGCCTGCAGTCCCACGCGCGCGGCAAGATCCGCAGCTTCATCGCACAGATCCGCCGCAGGCGGCAGGTGATGGACGTCTATTTCCTCGCCGGCGCAGACGATTTCCTGTTGCACGTCGCCGCGCGCGACACCCAGGACCTGCGCTCGTTCGTGGTCGAAAACCTCAACGCCGACGCCGACGTCGCCGGCACCCAGACGTCGCTGATCTTCGAACATCTCCGTGGGGCGGCGCCCATCTAGGGCATATGATCCACCAATGAGTGAGCCCTGTGTGTCGGCCAGCGTTCAGATCGACGCCCGCCCGGACGTGGTCTACGGGCTCATCACCGACCTGCCGACGCTGGCGTCGCTTGCCGAGGAGGCGGTGGCGATGGAATGGCTCAAGGGTGACGCCGTCCGCCCCGGTGCGGTGTTCGTCGGGCACAACCAAAACGGCGGCAAGCGGTGGAGCACGAAATGCACCGTCACCGACGCCGAGCCGGGCCGCACCTTCGCGTTCGACGTGCGGCACACGGTCTTCCCGATCGCACGGTGGCAATACGACATCACCGACTTGGCGGCGCTTGATTTGGACGCGTCGGGCGGCGGGTGCCGGGTCACCGAAAGCACCTGGGACCGCAGGCCCGGCTGGTTTGCCAAGCTCGCGGGCAGGGCCACCGGCGTGACCGACCGCGTGGCCGCCAACAGAAAACACATCGAGCTCACCCTGCAGCGCCTCAAGCAGCGCGCCGAGGGCGGGTAACTCCAGGGGGTGGCACCGATGACAAGACGCGATCCCGCCGTAGCCGTCGTCGGAGCCGGCATGTCCGGGTTGTGCGTCGCAATTGCGTTGCTGCGCAGCGGGATTACCGATGTCACCATCTACGAGAAGGCCGACGAGGTAGGCGGCACCTGGCGCGAGAACACCTATCCCGGCCTGGTCTGCGACATACCCTCGCGGGTCTACCAGTACTCGTTCGCCCGCAAACCCGACTGGTCGCACCTGTTCTCGCCGGGCGGCGAAATCCAGTCCTATTTCTGTGCCATCGCCGATCGCTTCGGGCTGCGGGACCGCATCCGGTTCGGCACCGAAGTCACCCATGCCCACTTCGAGGACGGCCGCTGGGTGCTGCGCACGCGCCCTGGATCAGATGCCGGCGACGAGTCCACCGTGGACTTCCTGATCTCGGCCACCGGCGTGCTGCATCACCCCCGGATGCCGTCGATCCCCGGCCTGGACGACTTCGCCGGCCACCTCTTCCATTCGGCGCGCTGGGATCACGACGTCACGTTGCGGGGGCGCCGAATCGCGGTGGTGGGCAACGGATCCACCGGCGTCCAGCTCGTCTGCGGCCTGGCCGGGCTGGCCGGTCACGTCACGATGTTCCAGCGCACCGCGCAATGGGTGCTGCGGCTGGCCAATCCCCGCTACAGCAGGTTCACCGCCATTACCCGGCGGAAGATCCCGTGGCTCGACGGGTTGGCGTACCGCGGGTACAGCCGCGCCTACGACTTCTTCTCGGTGGGACTGATCAAGCCAGGCCTGCGCCGAAAGATCATGGCGGCGCTGTGCCGCGCCAGCCTCTGGGAGGTGCGCGATCCCGAACTGCGCCGGGCCCTGACACCGGACTACACGCCGGCGTGCAAACGGCTGGTGATGTCGAACGGCTTCTACCGGGCGATGCAGCGCGACGACGTCGAACTGGTCACCGCCGGCATCGACCACGTGGAGCCGCGGGGCATCGTCACCGACGACGGCGTGCTGCACGAGACCGACATCATCGTGTTCGCCACCGGGTTCGACACGCACGCGTTCTTCCGGCCGATGGAGCTGATCGGCCGGGACGGCATCCGCGCCAACGACGTCTGGCGCGACGGTCCGAGGGCCTACCAAACGGTCGCCCTGTCGGGCTTTCCCAACTTCTTCATGATGCTCGGGCCGCACAGCCCGGTGGGAAACCTGGCGCTCACCACGGTGGCCGAATCACAGTCCGACCACATCCTGGGCTGGATCGAGCGCTGGCGCCGCGGCGAATTCGACACGATCGAGCCGACGGCCTCGGCGACCGAGCGTTTCAACGCGAAGCTGCGTGCCGCGATGCCGGACACCGTGTGGACCACCGGCTGTAACAGCTGGTACCTCAACAAAGACGGGGTGCCCGAGGTGTGGCCGCTCACCCCGGCCGAACACCGCTCCATGCTGGCCAACCCCGATCCCAGCCAGTACGAGCTGGCCTAAATCCGTCGGGAATCCCGCGGAAATCCCTGGGGCGCAAAACCCGGTACCGGCGGTTTCGCATATCTGGGCCGAGTCACTATACTTGCCCGTGATGTTCACCGTCGACGACCAGGCCGCCGGTCCGCACTATGGCCGGTCCGGGACGTCGCTGGACCACGAGCGCCTCGTTCTCGAGGCTCGCGACGTGGAGTTCGACTGGGCCAAGTTGCCGCTTCACTACGTGCCCGGCGAGCCGTTTGCCACCCACGTCCTCGACGTGTTGCACCTGCTGCTGCCGGCGGGCGAGGAGTTTTTCGTCGACGTCTTCAAGAGGACGTTGCCGTTGATCAAAGACGATCAGCTGCGGCTGGATGTGCAGGGGTTCATCGGTCAGGAGGCCGTGCATTCCCAGGCGCACTCGGGGGTGCTCGACCACTTCGCCGCCCGGGGCGTCGACGTGACGCCCTACACCGGCCAGATCGGCTGGCTGTTCGGAAAGCTGCTGGGCGAACGGCCGCGGTGGAGCCCGCGGCGACAGCGCAGCTGGCTGCTGGAGCAGGTCTCCCTAGTCGCGGCGATCGAGCACTACACCGCGATTCTGGGTGAGTGGATTCTGAACGCCCCGGCGCACGATGCCATCGGCACCGACCCGACCATGCTGGACATGCTGCGGTGGCACGGCGCCGAAGAGGTCGAGCACAAGGCGGTGGCCTTCGACACCATGAAGCACTTGCGGGCCGGACACTGGCGGCAGGTGCGCGCCCAGCTGGTGGTGACGCCGGCGATGCTGTGGCTGTGGATTCGCGGGGTGCGGTTCATGTACTCGGTGGACCCGCAGCTGCCGCCCGGCACCAAACCGCGTTGGCGGGACTACTTCAGGGCGGCCCGGCGCGGCCTCGTTCCAGGGCCCATGCGATTCATCCGGGTCGTCGCCGACTACTACCGGCCGGGGTTCCATCCGTCACAGCTGGGCGGGCTGGGGCTCGCGGTCGACTATCTAGCCCTCTCGCCCGCCGCCCGCGCCTCGCACTGATCTATGAGCACCACGTCCCGCATCACCGCGTCCGATGGCGTCGAGCTGGCGGTACACGCCTACACCGAGATCGACCCGGCGCGCCCGACCATCCTGGCCATCCACGGCTATCCCGACAACCACCATGTGTGGGATCCGGTGGCCGAGGAGTTCGGCGCGCGCTACCCGGGGCGCTACAACGTCGTGGCCTACGACGTGCGCGGAGCCGGCGAATCATCCCGTCCGGCAAGACGATCCGGATACGCCTTCGGGCAACTGGTGTCCGATATCGGCGCGGTGATCGACAGCCTGGGGGTGCAGCAGGTCCACCTGCTGGCCCACGACTGGGGCTCGATTCAGGCCTGGGCCGCCGTCACGGATGATCCGGTGATGGGCGACTCGGTGATGGGCAGGGTCGCCTCGTTCACGTCGATCTCAGGGCCGCATCTGCGATACGCGGGCGCCTTCCTGCGGTCCGGGCGCACGCCTCGGACGGTGGCCCAGGTGGCCAGGCAATTGGTGTCGTCGGGGTACATCGGTTTCTTCCTGTGTCCGGTTGTGCCGGAGTTGGCGTTTCGCTCGCGTCTGGGCGTGAAAGTCGTTGAAGCTCTGGAACGTATCGGCCGGTCGAGCACGCGAACCCAACACCACAAGGCGCCGCGTTCTGTTGCCGACTATGTCAATGGGCTCAACCTGTACCGGGAGAACATGCCCGCGCCGTTCTTGTCGCCGGGGCCGGAGCTGCCCAAAACCACCGTGGCGGTCCAGGTGCTGGTGCCGCGCCGGGACATCTTTGTGACGCCGGCCCTGCAGCGGTTCACCGGCGCGATACCCGATGGCGGCCGGGTGATTTCGATCGAGGGTGGGCACTGGGTGGTGACCTCGCGCCCAGAGGTCATCGCGCGGCTGACCGCCGAATGGGTCGACCAGACCATCAGCGGCGCGCCCGCCGGGCTGGGTGTGCGTGGCGGTCCGCGCGAGGTGCAAGGCAAGCTCGCCCTTGTCACCGGGGCGGGCGCCGGCATCGGCAAAGCCACCGCGGTGGAACTGGCCCGGCACGGCGCCCGCAAGGTGGTGATCGTCGATCGCGACCTCGCCGCGGCCCGTGAAACCGCGGACGCCGTTCGCGCGGCCTGCGCCGAGGCCGCGGTGTACCAGGCCGACGTCAGCGACGAATCCGCGATGAATAACCTTGCCGCACAAGTCCTCAACGAGCACGGCGTCGTCGACATCCTGGTGAACAACGCCGGCATCGGAATGGCCGGCCGGTTCCTGGAGACGACGTCGGCGAACTGGGACGACATCATCGGCGTCAACGTCCGCGGTGTCATCTCCGGCAGCAGGGCGTTCGGCGCCCAGATGGTCGAGCGGGGCGAGGGCGGAACGATCATCAACGTGGCGTCGGCGGCGGCGTTCCTGCCGTCGAAATCCATGGTCGCCTACAGCACGACGAAGGCGGCCGTGCTGGCGTTCAGTGAATCGCTTCGGGCCGACCTCGCCGACGAGGGGATCACGGTGACGGCGGTGTGCCCGGGGTTCGTCAATACCAACATCGCCAAAAGCACCATCTACGCGGGCATGTCGGCCGAACAGCAGGCGCGCGCCCGGGACAAGGCCGACGCGGCCTACCGGCGCCGCAACTACACGCCGGAAGCCACCGCCCGGGCGATCGTCAAGGCCATCGAGCGCGGCCCGGCCGTGTTGCCGATCGCCGCCGAGTCCAGGATCGGCTACGCGATGCGCCGCATCAGTCCGTCGATGATCCGGCTGTTCGCGCGTTTCGACCTGCGGCAGAAGTAGGGCGAGAAATAGGACCAGCGCTAGGGATTTGACTGTGCCGGAAAGCATTTGGGGATCTAGGCCCGCCGACCTCTATGGCCGCCGCGACCGCGATCGGCTGGGCACGGTGCTGTGGGGGATTCGCACGGTGATCGGCGGATTCGCCTCGGTCTCGCGATGGGAGCCGTCGCGGGTCAAGCCGGTGCGGCGGACGCAGGCCGCGGTGGTCACCGAACGCGAACTCGTCGCGCCCGACGTCGTGGCATTGACGCTGGCCGATCCCGACGGCGGATTGCTGCCGTCCTGGACGCCGGGCGGGCACATCGACGTCCAGTTGCCGTCGGGCCGCCGCCGGCAGTACTCGCTGTGCGGTCCGCCCGGGCGGCGCACCGACTACCGGATCGCCATCCGCCGGATCGCCGACGGCGGCGGCGGTTCGATCGAGATGCACGAGGCGTACGACGTGGGTGACACGTTGGTGTTCGAAGGACCGCGTAACGCGTTCTATCTGGGCACGGCCGAGCGCGACGTGCTGTTCGTGATCGGCGGCATCGGGGTGACACCCATCTTGCCGATGCTGCGGGTCGCCCAGCAGCGCGGAATCGACTGGCGCGCCGTCTATGCCGGCAGCAGCCGCGACTACATGCCGTTCCTGGACGAGGTGGTCGCGGAAGCGCCCGAGCGGGTCACCGTGTGGGCCGACGACGAGCACGGCCGGGTGGCCGGCGTGGACGACCTACTGGCCGGCGCCGGGCCGACGACGGCGGTGTACGTGTGCGGACCCACCGGCATGCTGGAAGCGGTGCGGGTGGCCCGCAACGAACATGCCGATGCGCCACTGCATTACGAGCGGTTCAGCCCGCCGCCGGTGATCGACGGCGTGCCCTTCGAGCTCGAGCTCGCGCGCTCCAACCGGGTGCTGCGCGTGCCGGCTAACCGGTCCGCGCTGGACGTGATGCTCGACAACGATCCGACGACCGCCTACTCCTGCCAACAGGGTTTCTGTGGGACCTGCAAGGTCAAAGTCCTTGCCGGACAAGTCGATCACCGCGGCCGAACCGCGGTCGGCAACGACGAGATGGTGGTCTGCGTGTCGCGGGCAAAGGGCGATCGTCTGGTCATCGACGCCTGACAGCCTCAGTCTTGTGCCGGTGATCGATACAGCCGGTAGCCCACATGCGGCACGGGCACGTCGGGCAGCGGCTTCCAAATCAGGGTGCGGCCGTCGAGGCGGAAGTTTCGCTTCTCGTAGAATTCGCGTGCCTTGCAGTTCCTTTCGGCGCACCACAAGATCACGTCGCCGGAGGGGTTGGCGCGCACGGCCGTGTCGAGGAGGCGGGTGCCGATGCCGCGGCGCTGGCTTTCCTCCGCGGTGTAGAGCGCGTCGATTTGCAGGTCTTCGGGATTGGCCTCGTCGGGTCCGAAGATGGTCACGCCGAGTGTCTTGCCGTCGGCCTCGGCGATCCACATGGACCAGCCGGGCCGACTGAGGTCTTGCGGGTAAGTCTCGGTGGCCCAGCGCCGCGGCGACCCGAGCATGTCGAGCAGGTGCTCCGCCAGTATCCCGGACCACGACTGCCGCCACACGGGATAGTGCATCCGTGCGACATCCGCGAAATCGGCCGGTGTGGCTGCACGGATCCTGATCATTCTGGGTTCATTTTTCCAGTGGCACCCTCCAAATACGCGGCGAGTGCGTTGGTCAGACCCCGACGCGCCATGTCGAGGTCGGCGTACGATCCCAGCTGGCGCTCCGACACCAGACCGCGCATCGCGCCGGGAATGAGGGCGGCCACCTCGCGTACCCGGTCGGCGTCGACGTCGAGACCGGCGAAGGCGTGCTGGCAGGTCTCCAGCCAGCTCTTGCCCCAGGAGAACAATTCGGTGGCCGTTCGCGGGTAGAGACGCTCGAGCTCGCCGGGGTCCCGGGGCAGTGCGGCCCGCAGATTCTCGATCGCGCGTGAATCCGCCGACGCCAGGCCGCGGTAGAGCGTTTCGATGATCGCGCCGACACGCTCCCGCAGTGGCGCGTCCGGGTGGGCCGGTGCCGACAGCGTGGAGAAGGTCGCGGCCCGCCGCTCGGCGGTGCGATGCAGCACCGCGGCCCAGAAACCGTCGGTGTCGCCGAACTGGTACTGCACGGCGCCCCAGGTGGCGCCGATGTCCTTGGCGATGCGGTTGGCCGACACCGAGCCCGGCTCGCCCGATGCCAGAGACCGCAGCGCGGCCTCCAGCATGCTCTCGCGGGTCGCGTTGCCCCGCCGATTGGGGCGCCGATTGGGGCGTCGACCGGCGGCTTTGGTTTCGGGCACCCGCCTAGCCTAACATTTTCATAGACGGTACTGTGATTCTGTGGCGAGGACAGGTCTGATGGCAGGTTTAAATGGCTAAGCCGCCGTTGTCGATGAAACCGACTGGATGGTTCCAGGTCGCCTGGTCCGAGGAGATCGGCGTCGGCGACGTGCACCGGATGAAGTACTTCGACCAGGAGATGGTCGCCTGGCGCGCCGAATCCGGCGAGCTCACCGTGATGAACGCCTACTGCGAGCACCTCGGCGCGCACCTGGGGTACGGCGGCAAGGTGGTCGGCGAGGTGCTGCAGTGCCCGTTCCACGGGTGGCAGTGGAGCCTGCAGGGCCGCAACGTGTGCATCCCGTATCAGGACCATCCCAACCGCGGCCGGCGCATCCGCACCTATCCGGTCGTCGAGCGCAACGAGTCGGTCTACATCTGGCACGACGCCGAGCGTCGCGAGCCCTATTTCGACGCGCCCGACGTGTTCGCCGCCTTCGGCGACGGCAGCAGCGCCGACGACTACTACCCACAGCAGCGCCTGTACCGCGAAAGTCTCGAGCTGCACCCGCAATACGTGCTGGAAAACGGCGTCGACTTCGCGCACTTCAAGTTCGTGCACAACACCCCGATCGTGCCGGTCTTCACCCGGCACGACTTCGACGAGCCGGTCTCCTTCGTCGACTTCACCATCACCTTCGAAGGCGACGACGGCCAGAAGATCGAGGACGTCAACAGCGGGGTGGAGGCCATCAACGGCGGCCTGGGAATCGCTGTGACCAAGAGCTGGGGCATGGTCGACAACCGCACCATCTCGGCGATCACGCCGGTCGACGAGCGCACCTCCGACGTCCGGTTCATGGTCTACATCGGCCGCCCTAAGGCCGGCGCGGGCAAAGATCCGGCCCGAGCCGCGACCAAGGCGCAGGAATTCGGCCGCGAAGTGATCCGCCAGTTCGAGCAAGACGTCGAAATCTGGCAGCACCAGCGCTATTCGGATCCACCCGCGCTGGCCACCGACGAGTACGAGGGTTTCACCGCGATCCGCAAGTGGGCCAAGCAGTTCTACGCCGCATCCCAGAAAGGCTGAATTTTATGAACGCACCCGCTCGACCGATCCGCGTCTTCCAGGTCGGAAGTGGAAACGTCGGTTCGGAGATGATCAAGCGGATCGCCACCCAGCCCGACCTCGAACTCGTTGGCGTGCACTGCTATTCGCCGGAGAAGGTCGGCAAGGACACGGGCGAGTTCGCCGGGTTGGCTCCCAACGGGGTGACGTTTACCGGGAGCGTCGAGGAGATCATCGCCGCCAAGCCCGACGTGCTGACGTTTCACGGCGTCTTTCCCGACGAGGACCTCTACGTCAAAGTGCTCGAGGCCGGGATCAACATCGTCACCACCGCCGACTGGATCACCGGCTGGCACCGCGACAAGAACCACCCGCACCCCTCGGGCAAGCCGGTGACCCAGCTGCTGGCGGAGGCGTGCGAGAAGGGCGGTGCGAGCTTCTATGGCACCGGGATGAACCCGGGGCTGAACCAGATTTTGGGCGTGGTGTGCTCGGCCGACGTCGCCGACATCGAGAACATCACCACCATCGAATCCGTCGACGTGTCATGCCACCACTCCAAGGACACCTGGATCGAGGTCGGCTACGGCCAGCCCGTCGACGATCCCGAAATCCCGGCGAAGCTGGAGAAGTACACCCGCGTCTTCGCCGACAGCGTCCTGATGATGGCGGACTGCTTCGATCTGCCGCTCGACGAGGTCAAGTTCAGCTACGAATTGGGCGCCTGCACCAAGGACGTCGACCTCGGCTGGTACACGCTGCCCAAGGGCTCGCTGGGCGGCAACTATCTCAAATACCAGGGCATCGTCGATGGGGTGCCCCGGGTCGAGACGCATCTGGAGTGGCAGATGACCCCGCACACCGATCCGAGCTGGAACATCAAGGGCTGCTACATCACGCAGATCAAAGGCGACCCGTGCGTCTACAACAAACACATGATTTTCCCCAAACCCGGTGTAGACCTGTCCAATCCGGACAACTTCGCCTCGATCGGCATGACGGTGACCGGGATGCCCGCGCTGTACTCGATCAAGTCGGTGGTGGCGGCGCGGCCGGGACTGATCACCAGCGCCGACCTGCCGCTGCGCGGCTTCGCCGGGCGGTTCAAGAGGTAGCACGCGCCAAGGGTGTCAAGGCGCTTCGTCGTCGTCATCGTCGAAGAGGCGCTCCGGGTGGTGGTAGTCGTTGGTGCGCGCGCCGCGGTCCAACTGCGGCGGCGGGATCCACGCGGTGCGACCGTCGGGGAGTTTCCTTGTCCGCCAGCCCTTGTCGATTAGCTTGTGGTCGGGCGTGCAGGCGAAGGTGAGCTTGTCCGCATCGGTCATGCCGCCTGTGGCCCAGTCGTCGACGTGGTGGACCTCGGACCAGTAGCCGGGCACGTCGCATCCGGGGCGCGTGCAGCCGCGATCCTTCGCGTACAGGACTATTCGCTGATCCGGTGACGCTATTCGTCTGGACCGGCCCAAGTACAGCGGCCGGCTCGAGTGGTCGTCGAACACGGCCAGGTAGTGGTAGGCGTGGCTGGCCATGCGGATCACGTCGCGCATCGGCAGCAGCGTGCCGCCGCCCGTCACGGCGCGGCCCGCGCCCGCCGTCAGCTCCCGCAGGGTGGTCGACACGATGACGGTCACCGGCAAGCCGTTGTGCACACCGAGTTTCGGATCGCCCAGCCGCCCGCGCACCAGGGCGTTCAGCGCGTCGTGCTGGCGCTGGGCATGGTTGCGCGGATCGCTGGCCGCCGACTCCTCGGGGGGTTCGCCTTCGACGCAAGGGGTTTGGTCGTCCGGATTGCACATCCCGGGCGCGGCGAACCGGGCCAGCCAGGCGTCGAGGTTGGCGCGCAACTCCGGGGACGCCACCAGCTTCCCGAGGCTCATCCCGTCGGCGCGCTGACCGCGCCACGTGAAACCGCGCTGCCGCGCGCGGTCGGAGTCGGAGAATTTTCCGTCCGGATTGATCCGCAGCGCGCATTGGTGCGCCACCTTCTGGAGCTGGTCGGGCCGCAGCTTCACCGCCTGGCGGGCCAGAAACCGCTCGGCTTTTTCCACCGTTTCGACGGGTATCGCATCCGGCAGGTCAGCGATGAATGTCTGAATCACCCGCACGTGCTGACCGTCGAGCAGCCCCTCGCGCCACGCCTCGGCGGTGGCCGGCAGCTCGGGTGGCAATTCCTCGCCCGTCAGCGTCAGGCGCGGGGAGAGCTGTTTGGCGTCGCGGACCCGACGGCCGGCTTCGGCGCAGCTGATCCGCAGCCAGTCGGCGACCACTTTGTGGACCGGGCCGCCAATGTCGGCCGGATCCTCCTTCGCGAGGCCGCCGATAACGTCGTTGCTTACGGCCATCTGCCGTCGTCGGGCCGTCTCCATTCGCTCCAGCAGGCGCAGCCGGACCGCGGGGCTCAGGACGTCGAAGTTCAGGCGCCGGATCGCCGCGTCGGCGGCGTCCTGCGCTTCCAAAGCGGCAGCCACTTCGGCCGGAACCTCGATCGAACGCATGTTCGAATTCTAGGTGCGGGCCCCACCCAAGGCCACCGAGAAGGCGGCCGTTGTGGATGAACGCCCAACTGTGGATAAAGGCTCGCGGCCAAGGGCAGTTCCGCGTTTTTCGCGGCAGCGACGTGGGTAACCTTGCGTGGTGCGCGCGGGCTTTGTAATTGCGGCAGCCGCGGTCGCCGTGGTCACCGGCGCATCCTTGTGTGCCACCGGTTCGGCCGATACCCCGGCCGACGGTCCACCGTTCCCGATCGGTCAGATGGGCGTGCCCCTGCATGCGCAGGCGGCCAACGGCGCGACCGCCGACATCACTGTCAACAGCGCAACGTGGTTGCCGCCGGGGTGCACCACTCATTTTGCGGCTCCGACGCCTGGCTCCGCGTGCAACGTGGTGGAACTGACTATCACCGCGACATCGCACCGCTTCTTCCAGTTCGACCAGCGCTACATGTTTGCCAGCTACGGCGGCGGCAATCAGCCGTGGACCCATCCCGGCGACGCGCCGCAGCCGGCAACGCTTGCCGTCGACTACCGGAGGCTCGACAAGATGCCCCCGCTGCAATCGGGCGGCCTTCACGACGGGCAGACCGCGCATGGATTCGTCGGCTTCGGTATGCCGACGGCGGGCGACCTTTACATCACGATCAACGACCCCGCGCAAAGCGCGCCCTACACCGAAGCGGGCTGGATCGTCCACACCTGATCGGCGCGAGAGACGCACGCCGTGGCGCGGAACCGCCCCGGTCTAGTGTGAAGGCCATGCGGGTAGGCGTGCTGGGGGCCAAGGGCAAGGTCGGGTCGACGATGGTGGGCGCTGTGCAGGCAGCCGACGACCTTGCGCTGTCGGCCGAGGTGGATGCCGGTGATCCGCTGAGCCTGCTGACCGACGGCGGCACCGAGGTGGTCATCGACTTCACCCACCCGGACGTCGTGATGGACAATCTGAAGTTCGTGATCGACAACGGAATTCACGCCGTGGTCGGCACCACGGGCTTCACCGCGGAGCGCCTCGAGCGGGTGGAGGCGTGGCTCGCCGATAGCCCCAACACGAGCGTGTTGATCGCGCCCAACTTCGCGATCGGGGCGGTGCTGTCGATGCACTTCGCCAAGCAGGCCGCGCCGTTCTTCGATTCGGCCGAGGTCATCGAGCTACATCACCCGCACAAGGCCGACGCCCCGTCGGGCACCTCGGCCCGAACCGCCAAGCTGATCGCCGAGGCCCGAAAAGGCTTGCCGCCCAACCCCGATGCCACCAGCACCAGCCTGCCGGGCGCCCGGGGCGCCGACGTCGACGGAATTCCGGTGCACTCGGTGCGGCTGGCCGGACTGGTCGCCCATCAGGAGGTGCTGTTCGGAACCGAGGGGGAGACGCTGACTATCCGTCACGACAGCCTGGACCGCACGTCGTTTGTGCCGGGCGTGCTGCTGGCGGTGCGCCGCATCCGGGAACGGCCCGGCCTCACGGTTGGTATCGAGCCCCTGCTCAACTTGCAGTAAGAAACTGCGATGACCAAGACGCTGCGCATCCAGCTGCTCATCGCATTCTTGTGCGTCGCGCTGCTGGTGTACTTCGTGCTGCTGGGCCGCATGGCCGTCGCGATGATCGGCTCGGGGCGGGCCGCCGCCGTGGGCCTGGGGCTGGCGCTGCTGGTCATGCCGATCGTCGGGCTGTGGGCGATGATCGCCACCCTGCGGGCAGGATTCGCCCACCAGAGGCTGGCCCGCCTGATCGCGGAGGACGGAATGGAACTCGACACCAGTGCGCTTCCGCGACGGCCGTCGGGACGCATCGAGCGGGACGCGGCCGACGCGCTGTTCGCCACCGTGCGCGCCGAGGTGGAAGTCGAGCCCGATGATTGGCGGCGCTGGTACCGGCTGGCCCGGGCCTACGACTACGCGGGGGACCGCCGCCGCGCCCGCGAAGCCATGAAAACCGCCGTGAAGCTACAAAGCGAGCTCCACGCCCGGTGAGCAAGACGGGACCGGTTATGGCCGTCCGCCGGGGCCCATCATTCCGCCGGGGCCCATCATTCCGCCGGGGCCCATCATTCCGCCGGAACCGCCCATCATGCCTTGCATCATGGCGGGCATTCCGTCGCGTACGAACCCGCTGACTTCGCGGGCGTGGGCGCGAATCGTCTCGGTGAGGACGGGATTGTCGGAGATTTCTTCGGCGATGACGCCTGTGGGCGTGAGCGTCAGTTGGCGACGGTAGCCGCCGGCGTTGCGGAACAGCGTTGGCAGGCTCTGGCTCATACACATGACCTCGGAACCCTGGCCGAGGTGGGAGTACATGCTGGACACGTGTGCGTGCAGTTTCGCAGCCAGATCGGGGGCATTTGATTCGGTGGTGGTGCGCACCCCTCCGGGGATCTCCTCGACGGTGCGGGTGATCTCGGTGTGTCGGTTGAACATGTCCATGTACAGGCTCATGTCCGCCGGACTTGCACCCATCATGCCGCCGTCGGTCAAGCGGACGCGCGGGACGGATGAACCAAAGACCCCGCGAAGGGCATATCCGATACCCAGCACCGTGCCAGCGCCAAGCGCGGCAAGTGCTGCCCGCCGCGTGAATGTAGCCATCCAGTGGCCTCCTAAGCGCCTCGGTGGTATGTCCTCAACGAATAGACTTGGAGCTCAACGCTTCCCGTGTGGCTACATCAATCGACGGTAGAAGTCGTCATCGTCCGTTTCGCTTCGACCAATCCGGGCCGGGGGATCGTGTCGCGGTCTGATAGCAAAACCAACCGCGATGCTCGTGACGGCGAAGACCAACGCCCACAAAATCACCATCGACGGAATGTGGGCGATCCCGCTGCACCAGCCCCAGCCATTCCCGCCATACCACATCGTCATTACATTTCCTCCAAGGTCGCAATCTTTGCCAAAGGGTACCCCGGTAGGGTATGTAGGTCAAGAGTTCCGCAAGTCGGCCCGCTGTTCTCACCGCGGGCAAGAAGGGGCGCGGTGACATCTGGTTTCCTATGTGGAGGGATACTCTATTGCTCTCCAGCCGGACTGCCGCTCCGGCGCGGCCATCAGATGGGAGCCAGCCGGTGCCGCGACTGCTGATCGTCCATCACACGCCGTCGCCGTTCATGCAGGCGATGTTCGAGGCGGTCCTGTCCGGCGCGACCGATCCCGAGATCGAGGGTGTGGAGGTGGTGCGGCGGCCGGCACTCACCGTCGCACCGGCCGACATGCTCGAGGCGGACGGCTATCTCCTGGGAACCCCCGCCAATCTCGGCTACATGAGCGGCGCACTCAAGCACGCGTTCGACGTCTGCTACTACCCGTGCCTCGACGCGACCCGCGGGCGCCCGTTCGGGTTGTACCTGCACGGCAACGAGGGCACCGAGGGAGCCGAACGCGCTGTGGAGGCGATCACCACCGGGCTCGGCTGGGTGAAAGCCGCTGAGCACGTGGTGGTGTCGAGCAAGCCGAGCAAGGACGACCTGGAGGCGTGCTGGAACCTAGGCGCGACGGTCGCCGCTCAGCTGATGGGGTAAGCAACGTAGCCGAGGGCGCCCGCGAGAACAGCGAATTTGATCAGTGCCGCGATCCGCGCGCGCCGCGCATGAACACCAACCCGCCTGCGCTCGAGCACCTTCAGCAGCGACACCCCCTCGACCGCGTCGCCGGCGACGGCGACACTCACCAAAGCCGGCAACAAAGCCGGGTGCCCGCGCCGCCGCCGCGTGCGGTCGACGAGGAGGGCCGTGAGGATGCCGTAGGTCGTCATGTAGCCGAAGTCCAGCCACAGCGACAACCGCGCGGCCCGCTGACCGTCGGAGCCCCACTGGGTCATGATCTCCTCGGCGCGAGATTCGCTGCCGGCCAGCTCAAATGGGATGATCCCCGGCCCGCCGCTGCGCCGCATTCGACGCTCCAGCACGAGCATTCCCGCCGTGTATCCCACGAAGCAGGCGGTGGCCGTCGCCAGCCGATTGTCCCGTATCCGCTGGATCACCATGCTGACCTCCTAAGCCGGCTGGAACGCCTCGGCCGGCTGGGCCAACGCCAGCGCCGAACTGGTGCCGATCGGCCCGTGCCGGTCGAACAGGGTCGCGGCGCCGGTGGCCACACCGGCTGTGCCGTAGTGGCTTTGGGCCGCCAGGCCGAGGAATTCACCGTCGGGCAATCGGCTCGCGGTCACGGTGTAGTCGGCGTTGATATAGCGCAATCCGCCTGTGCCCCAATGGGTGAGCGAGCTGGTGATGTCGCCGACGAATGCCAGGCGGGTAAACGGCGTCAGGGGATAGCCGTGCACCATCGGGCGGAACAGCCGCACCCAGGCGAACTTCTGCGAGTGCGACTGCTCCCACTCGCCTGCGGCGATGCCGGGACTGCCTTCCAGGGTGGCGCCGTATCCCCAGATGAGAAACGGCATGTCGGCCGGAAAGCCGTCGGAGTCCGCCGGCAGCGGCGGCATCTCGACCGGCGAGGACCACACCCGCCCGTCCGGGTGATCGCCCCGCCGCAGAAACAGCGCGCTGGCCCGCGCGACCGTCGTCCCGTTCTGCACCAACGCGGCGTCCACCAGCTTGATGCGCCGGCCCTCCCGCTGCACCGACGTCTCAATCCGCACCGGTTCGGGCAGCGCCGGACGCAACAGATCGACCGTGAAGCGGGCGGGTTGAAACTCGGGATCGATACCGGATCGCTCTATCCCCCAACCCAACAAACCGCCGACGTTCTGGCCGCCCATCGCCGCGCCCCACGGTCCGCGCGTCAGCGCGCCCGGCAAAAAGAACTCGCCATCGACAGTGAAGAAAGCCTCGGGCATGATGGCGGAATCCTCGGTCGTCACCAGTATCACGATAGGACACCGGATACCGGGCTAGGACAAGGACGCTAGGACAAGGACAGGGCATGCCTGCAGTGATCGAAATTCCCAGTGACCACAATCCCTTCCCGAGCACCGGCGTCTCTCGTGATCCCGACGGCATCCCGCACTACGACCGTCTGCCCGCGACGCTGCTGGACATGCTCGCCGAGCAGGTCGACAACCGCCCGAACAGCGAGGCGGTCGTCGAGCTCGGGGCCGGCCGGCTGACGTACCGGGAACTGTGGAACCGCGCGGCGAGGGTCGCCGGCGGCCTGCAGGCCGAGGGGCTCGGCCCGGGTGACCGTGTCGCGGTGCGTTACCCGGCCGGCATCAATTGGGTGCTCGCGTTCTGGGGCATCGTGATGGCCGGGGGCGTTGCGGTGCCGGTCAATACGCGATCGGCGCAGCCCGAGGTCGAGTTCGTCCTGTCCGACTCGGGCGCCCGGATGGACCTCGCGCCCGGCGCCCCGCTGCCCGACGGCGAGCCGCACGTGACCCACGGGCTCAGTCATACCGACACGGCCGCGCTGTTCTACACGTCGGGAACCACCGGCCACCCCAAGGGAGTTCCGACCACCCACGAGGCGTTCGTGACCAACACCGAGAACGCGATCCGGTGTCTCGAGCAGCCGCGGGATCTCGGCGAGGGCATGCGCACGCTGATCTCGGTGCCGCTGTTCCACGTGACCGGCTGCAACTCACAGCTTTTGGCCGCGGCCCGGCTCGGGGGAGCGTCGGTGATCATGCCCGCGCTCAACCTCGACGAATTGATTGCCACGCTGAGCGCCGAGCGAATCTCGGTCATGGTGACCGTTCCGGCGATCTACGCCTTGATGTTGCGGCACAAGGATTTTGGCAGCGCCGACGTCTCCGGGGTCCGCTGGGTGGGCTACGGCGGCGCGCCGATCGCCCCGTCGTTGGTGCGCGCGGTGAAGGAGGCGTTTGGCCAAGCCACGGTGTTCAACGGGTACGGCATGACCGAGACGGCCTCGCTGATGACCGTGCTGCCCGACGACGACGCGGTCGAGCACGCCGATTCGGTTGGATACGCGGTGCCGTCGGTGGATCTTGGCCTGGTCCCGTTCGGTGGCGACGAGCCCGGCGTGGGCGAGTTGGTGGTGCGCGGGGCCAATGTGACCAGCGGCTACTGGAACCGGCCCGAGGCCACCGCCGCCACGATCGTGGACGGCTGGCTACACACCGGCGACGTGGTGCGGGTCGACGACGCGGGCCGGGTGCATATCGTCGACCGGCTCAAGGACATCATCAACCGAGGCGGCGAGAACGTCTCCAGCGTCGAGGTGGAAGCGGTCCTGCTGTCGGCGCCCAATGTCGCGGATGCGTGCGTGCTGGCGGTGCCCGACGAGGTCATGGGGGAGAAGGTCGGTGCGGTGCTGTTCGGCGACCAAGACCGGATCGACGTGACGGCCGTGCTCGATCACTGCCGTGCCCAGCTGTCCGACTTCAAGGTGCCGCAGTACGTGACGGTGGTGGACAGCGCGCTGCCCCGCAACGCCGGCGGCAAACTGCTCAAGGGCAAACTCCGCGAGCAGGTGCAGTGGGGCGACCCGCTGCGATGACGCTACTGATCGCCAACCGCGGGGAGATCGCGCTTCGAATCATCCGCACCGCAACGGAATTGGGCCTGCAAACGGTCGCGGTCTATGCCGAGGACGACGCCGACAGCCCGCACGTGCACGCGGCCGACGAGGCAATCGGCCTGCCCGGCGCCGGCCCCGCGGCGTACCTGGATCACGCCGAGATACTGTCGGCCGCAAAGAAGTCCGGCGCCGCACTGATTCATCCGGGCTACGGCTTCCTCAGCGAGAACGCCGCGTTCGCCCGTGTGTGCCGGGCGAACGGATACACGTTCGTGGGACCCGACGCCGATGTGCTGGAGCTGGCCGGCAACAAATCGGCGGCCCGGACCGCCGCGATCGCCGCCGGGCTACCGGTGCTGCCCGCAACCAACGGCCCGAGCACCGTGGCGGACATCGCGGCGTTTTTCGCCGATCAGCCGGGCGGGATCATGATCAAGGCGCTCGCCGGCGGCGGCGGGCGGGGCATGCGCCAGGTGCGCAGCGCCGATCACCTCGACGATGCCTACCGCCAGTGCGCCGCGGAGGCACAACTGGGCTTCGGCGATCCGGCGCTGTTCGCCGAGGCGCTTCTCGACGCCGCGCGGCACATCGAGGTCCAGGTCGTGGGCGCACCGGCGGGGTACCAGACGCACGCGCTGGCTCTGGGCGATCGCGACTGCAGCATCCAGCGGCGCTACCAAAAGCTCGTCGAAATCGCGCCCGCACAAGGGCTTTCGGATGGCCTGCGCCGAGAACTGCACCAGGCCGCCGTCCGGCTCTGCGCCAGGATCGGCCTGCACGGCCTGGCCACGGTCGAGTTCCTGGTAACGGGGGAGCAGGTCGCTGGGGATGGATACGTCTTCCTCGAGATCAACCCCCGCATTCAGGTCGAGCACACAGTCACCGAGGAAACCACAGGGGTCGACCTGGTGGCGGTGCAGTTGGGCATCGCTCAGGGTGCGTCCTACTACCAACTCGGCCTGCCGCCCGGAATCGCCTCCGACGGCACCGAAGTCATCGGCGAACCCGCCGCGCGGCGGGGCATCGCGATACAGACACGGGTCAACATGGAGACGTTTGCCGCCGACGGGTCCGTCGTCCCCGCGGCGGGCACCCTGACGGTGTTCTCGCCGCCCACCGGTCCGGGAGTTCGCGTCGACAGCTACGGCCGGCCGGGCCTGGTCACCAGCACGCGGTACGACTCGCTGCTGGCCAAGGTCGTCGCCCATGTGCGCGGATCGTCGTTCGTCGCCGCGGTGCGCAAGGCCCGCACCGCCCTGGGCGAGTTCGGCGTCGAGGGCGTTCGCACCAACATCGAGTTCTTGCGAGAGCTGTTGTCCGACAGCGAAATCCAGTCGGGCATCGTAACCACCGGTTTCCTCGACGAGAAGCTGCCCGAATTGGCGTCCGCCGCACTCGCCCACCAGCATGAGACCCGTGTTGCCAGCGTCGAGCTCTACCCTGGTGAGGAAGCGCTGCGCGCGCAGCTGGCCGGCACCGTGGTCGAGATAGCGCCCGACGGCGTGGAGTTCGCCCCCGGCGCCCAGCTCGTCGTCCTCGAGGCGATGAAGATGCAGCACGCGCTCGTCGCGCCGGACGCGCTGTTCACCGTGCGCGGTTTGGTGACACCCGGCCAGGTCGTCGGAACTGGGGACCCGTTGCTGGTCTTCACCCGAACCGGGACCGCCGGCGTGGGCGAGTCCGCCAGGGCCGCAATGGATCTCGATCGGCCACGCGCCGACCTCGACGAGGTCCGCGAGCGTCACCTGCTCACCCTCGACGAGGGCCGGCAGGCCGCGGTTGCCAAGCGGCACAAGCAAGGCCGCCGCACCGCGCGGGAGAACATCGCCGATCTGGTCGATGCCGGCAGCTTCGTCGAATACGGCGCCCTGGCCATCGCCGCGCAGCGCAGCCGGCGCTCGGAAGAGGATCTGATCGCCAACACCCCGGCCGACGGCCTGGTCGCCGGCGTGGCGACCATCGGCGGAGCCGAGGCCGTCGTCGCGTCCTACGACTACACCGTGCTGGCCGGCACGCAGGGCATGCGCAACCACGCCAAGACCGACCGGGTCTTCGAGTTGGCCACCCGAAAGCGGTTGCCGGTGTTGCTTTTCGCCGAGGGCGGCGGGGGGCGACCCGGCGACACGGACGTCGGCGGCGCCGCCGGGCTGGACGTCCCGACCTTCCGGATGCTGGCCGGCCTCAGCGACCGGGTGCCGCTGGTGGCGATCGTCTCCGGCCGGTGTTTCGCGGGCAACGCCGCGCTGGCGGGGGTGTGCGACGTGATCATCGCTACCCCGGACGCCAACATCGGGATGGGCGGTCCCGCGATGATCGAGGGCGGCGGCCTCGGGGCGTACCCGCCGGAGGCGATCGGGCCGATCGACGTCCAGCGGCACAACGGCGTGGTAAGCCTGGTCGCCCGCGACGAGGCGCACGCGGTATCGCTGGCCAAGCAGTACCTCTCGTACTTCCAGGGCAGCTCCCACGACAAGCGGGTCGAGTGGGAGGCGCCCGATCCGCGGCTGGCCCGGCATGTGGTGCCGCAGAACCGGTTACGCGCTTACGACGTGCGCCGGGCGATCGAATCGATCGTCGACAGGGGATCGGTCCTGGAGCTGCGCCCCGACTACGGTGTCGGGATCGTCACGGCGCTGGTTCGTGTCGAGGGTGTGGCATACGGATTGCTGGCCAACAGCAGCCACCACCTTGGCGGCGCGATCGACGCCGAGGCGGCCGACAAGGCCGGCGACTTCCTGGCGCTGTGTGAGTCGTTCCGGTTGCCGGTGATCTCGCTTTGCGATACGCCGGGATTCATGGTCGGGCCGGACGCGGAGAAGGACGCCGCGGTCCGGCGGTTCGGCCGGATGTTCGTCCTCGGCGCCCGGCTGACCGTGCCGCTCGGAATGATCATCCTGCGCAAGGGTTATGGGCTGGGCGCGATGGCGATGGCCGGCGGCTCCTTCCGCGCGCCACAATTCACCGTGGCGTGGCCGACCGGGGAAATCGGTGGCATGGGGTTGGAGGGCGCCGTGCGGCTCGGCTTCAGCAAGGAACTCGCCGCCCTAACCGATCCGGTTGAGCGCCAGCAACTATTCGACAAGCTGGTGGCGGCCGCCTACGAGCATGGCAAGGCGCTGCGGTCGGCGACCACTTTCGAACTCGACGACGTGATCGATCCCGCGGACTCGCGGGCCTGGATCACCAGGCTCCCGGGAGACCGAGAACCGAACGGTTAGCGGTGACCGTTATCCGTGACCGGACCCGCAACCGACGCCCGGAAGGCATCCCTGCCCACCCGGCACGCCGCCAGGTCCCGCGAACTGGCCGCCGGAGCCGCAGCCGACGCCCGGCACGCAGCCCTGCCCGCCCGGACCACCGCCGGGGCCCTGGTTCTGGCCGCCGGAACCACAGTTGCCGTTGGCGTCGCAGCCGCCGCCGCCCGGGTCGTCCTTGAACACAACGTGGGTGGGCGCCGGCCCCGTCGTCGCTGCTCCCACCGCAAAAACGTCAGCAGCTGCCGTCGGTGCCGCGGCGATCGCCGCGGCGACCGCCCCGGCTACCACCAGTGGTTTCATGAGAGTTAGTTTCGCTAACATGCGTCTCGCATACCACGTCGACACGTGTACAAAACATCGCGAACGAAAATTAATTAGTGCACTAGACAGAAGGCACTTCACATGACCTCACTGGATTTGACCGGCCGCACCGCGATAGTCACCGGGGCCTCCCGTGGCATCGGACTTGCGATTTCCCAACAGCTGGCAGCCGCCGGCGCCAATGTGGTGCTCACGGCCCGAAAGCAGGAGGCTGCCGAGGCGGCCGCGGCGCAAGTCGGTGAGAAGGCCCTGGGCGTCGGCGCTCACGCGGTCGACGAGGACGCGGCCCAGCGCTGCGTCGAGCTCACGCTGGAGCGCTTCGGCAGCGTCGACATCCTCATCAACAATGCGGGCACCAATCCCGCGTATGGCCCGCTGATCGACCAGGACCACGCCCGCTTCACCAAGATCTTCGACGTCAACCTGTGGGCGCCGCTGCTGTGGACCTCGCTCGCCGTCAAGTCGTGGATGGGCGAGCACGGCGGCGCGATCGTCAACACCGCGTCCATCGGCGGCCTGCATCAATCACCGGCCATGGGTATGTACAACGCGACCAAGGCCGCGCTGATCCACGTCACCAAGCAGCTGGCGCTGGAGCTTTCACCGCGCGTGCGGGTCAACGCCATCGCGCCCGGGGTGGTGCGCACCAGGCTCGCCGAGGCGCTGTGGAAGGACCACGAGGATCCGCTCGCCTCGTCGATCGCGCTCGGACGCATCGGCGAGCCAACCGATGTGGCCGGAGCGGTCGCCTTCCTGGTGTCCGACGCGGCCAGCTGGATCACCGGCGAGACGATGGTGATCGACGGCGGTCTGCTGCTCGGGCCGGTGTTCGGATTCCGGCAATGAGCGCCCACGACGTCACTCAGGACGTCACTGACGTCACCGCCGACCTGGACGCGCGGGTGCAGGCGCTGTTGGACGAACACGATCCCGCCACCAGCGACCCGCGGGAATTCCTCGGCGCACAGTACGACGCGGGGCTGGCCTGGGTGCACCTGCCGCTTGGTTTCGGCGGACTGGAGCTACCGCGGAAAGTCCAGGAATTCGTCGATGCCAAGCTGGCCGCCGCCGGCGCGCCCGTCGGCGGCACCGTCAAGAACTACATCGGCATGGGCATGGCGGCACCGACGATCGCGGCGTTCGGGACAGACGAACAGAAGCGAAAGTTCCTGCGCCCGTTGTTCACTGGGGAGCACATCTACTGCCAGCTGTTCAGCGAGCCCGGTGCCGGATCGGATCTGGCCGGGGTGGCCACGCGCGCGGTCCGCGACGCGCATAACCCTCAAGACTGGATTGTCAACGGGCAGAAGGTCTGGACGTCGCAGGCGCAGCACGCGAACATGGCGATCCTTGTCACCCGCACCGACCCGACCGTACCCAAACACTTTGGCCTGACGTACTTTCTGTGCGACATGACGCAACCCGGTGTCGAGGTCCGGCCGCTGCGTCAGATCACCGGCGAGGCGGAGTTCAACGAGGTGTTCCTCACCGACGTCCGGGTGCCGGACGCGAACCGGCTGGGCCCGGAGGGTGGCGGCTGGCGGGTTGCGACCACCACGCTCAACAACGAGCGGGTCGCGATCGGTACTCGCGCCGGTGTCCCGCGCGAAGGCGGCCACATCGGCAAGGTGACCAAGGCCTGGCGAGAAAAGCCCGAACTTCGCGACCCCGCGATGCACGACGAGCTGATGCGGCTGTGGGTCGACGCCGAAGTCCTTCGCCTGGCCGGTGAACGGCTGCGGCAGCAGGCCGTCGCCGGTCAGCCCGGACCGGAAGGCGCCGGCATGAAGGTGGCCTTCGCCAAGCTGGCGCAAGCCATTTCGGGTTTCGAGATCGAACTGCACGGCGAAGCGGGGCTGCGCTACGACGACTGGACCATGCGCCGACCGGAAACGGTCGACCTGGTCGGTCGCGAGCCCGGATACCGCTACCTGCGCGCGCGTGGCAACTCGATCGAGGGTGGCACCTCGGAGATCCTGCGCAACACCATCTCCGAGCGGATCCTCGGCCTGCCGGGCGAACACCGCGTCGACAAGGACGTCGCCTGGAAGGACCTGGACCGATGAGCACCGGCGACCTGCTGTACTCCGACACCGAGGACGCGCTGCGCGACAGCGTGCGTCACCTGTTCGCCGACCGTTGCCCGCCCGAGACGGTTGCCCGGGCATACGATCAACCGCCGCAAGACTTTTCGGCCCTGTGGCGGGCGCTGGCCGCCGACCTCGGGGTGGCCGCGTTGCTGGTGCCCGAGTCCCTCGGCGGTGCCGGCGCGGGAGCCCGCGAGGCCGCCGTCGTCATGGAGGAGATCGGCCGGGCCGTCGCGCCGGTGCCGTTCCTGTCCAGCGCGGTGCTGGCCACGGTCGCGCTGCTGCGGGCCGGCGACACCGAGACCCTGCCCGAGCTCGCGCAGGGCTCGGTCACCGCCGCGCTGGCGGTGCCGCTGTCCACGGCCCCGGGCGATCCGGTCGCCGCAGTCGGCCTCGGCGACGACGGGCTGCGTGGATCGGTCAGCAGCGTCGCGGGCGCCGCCGAAGCCGACGTGCTGGTGGTGCCGGTTGCCGGCCCGGACGGGCTCGAACTGCACACCGTCTCCGCCGCCGCCGACGGCGTCGAGGTGTCGCCGCTGCTGGCCCTGGACATGACGAGACCCCTTGCGAATGTGCGGTTCTCGGCGGCGCCGTCTTCGCGGGTCGGGCCGGCCGACGGTGCCGTGCCCGAGGCACTACAGACCGGCGCGGCGCTGCTGGCGTCGGAGCAACTCGGGCTGGCGCAGTGGTGTTTCGACACCACGCTGGCCTATACCAAGCAGCGCAAGCAGTTTGGCCGCGCCATCGGTTCCTATCAGGCAATCAAGCACCGGCTCGCCGATCTGTGGTTCGAGGTCGGCTCGGCGACGGCGGTGGCCCGCTACGCCGCGGACACCCACGCCCGCGGCGATGAAGACGCGGGCATCGCCGCGGCCCTCGCGCAGGCCTACTGCAGCGGAATCGCGGTGCACGCCGCGGAGGAGTGCGTGCAGCTGCACGGCGGTATCGGGATGACGTGGGAATATCCGGCGCACCTGTACCTCAAGCGGGCCAAGAGTGACCAATTGGCCTTCGGCTCGGCCTATCGTCACCGGGCCCTACTGGGGGAGCTGGTCGACCTGCCGCCGGGCTAGCTCGCTCCGCTTCGGAAGACTCCCCGCGACATTCGGGCCAATGCTTCATGCGGTAGTTCGAGGGCTTTGCGGCACAGCCATAGTTCTTCGGTGAGGTCGTGGAAGCTGACCAGCGCGACCGTGTCGTCACGGCGCCGCATGGCCGACTTGCTCATGCTGGCCCACACCGAGTGGCCCTCCTGGTGCCGCAGCTCGACCAGCCGTGGGCCGCCGGTGCCAACGAGCGCGATCCAGCGATCGTGCGCCGGCAGGCTGCGGAAGATTTCGTCGAAATCCGTCGGTAGCTCGTCGCGGGAGGAATAGCCCACCATGTCGCAGAACGCCGCGTTGGCGAAGAGGATGGTTCCGGCGCGATCGACCGCCAGGGCCGGCGCCGGCAGCCGCTGCAATACGACCAGCGCGGGCATATCCTGCAGCGTTTCGATCGGCAACCGTCCGGGCCGCTTCGGGCGGCGGCGCTCGATGCGTTTACCGCCCACAGTCGTGGGACCGTCCGTAGCCACGGCTCACTCCGTCAATACGCTGGCCCTGTCCCCGACGGGGTAGAGCTCCCTCCCAAGCCATATCGCTGGCAGCAAATGTTAGGTTATGCCGCGCGGCAAAGTCCATATTTCTCTGACCAAATTTGCTATTGGCCACGTGCACAATTGATTGCGGTGGGCCGCAGGGTATCGCGTCGATTTTCGCTAGTGCATTTTATTAGCTGGTGATTAATCCATTTGCTGGCAACACCTGTTGTCGCTATGCCACAGCAAACAATCGGACCCACGCACTCCAGCGGTCAGCGCGGTAGCGCCGCGGCGAATAGGTCCGTCATCGCTGCCCAGTGCCGCTCGTCGGCCGCGGGGTCATAGGGCGGGTTGTCCGGAACGGCGAAGCCATGGGCCGCCGAGTACCACTCGATGGTGTGGGCCACCCCGGCCGCCGTCAGCGCCTTGTCGAGCTGCTCGGCGTGATCGGCCGTGAACGATGCGTCGTTCGCGGCGCCACCGACATACACCGTGGCGCTCATCCGGTCGGCCAGCAGGTGCGGGCTGTCCGCCGTGTCGCTCACCAAGCCGCCACCGTGGAAGGACGCCGCGGCCGCGACCCGGTCCGGAACGCGGCCGGCCACCACCACCGACGTCCGCCCGCCCATGCAATAGCCGCACACTCCGAATCGCTGTCCGAATACCTCGGGGCGAGCGGCCAGGTAGTCGAAAAAGGCGCCGGCGTCGGCGGCCATCTTGTCCGGGGTGATGCTGCCGATCATCGAGAACAGGCGCCTGCGTTCCCGCTCGTCGGCGAACACCGTGGCCATGTCGAAGGGGGCCCAATCGCCGTTGCGGTAGTAGACATCCGGCAGCAGTACCGCGTAGCCGAATCCGGCGAGCTTGGCCGCCATTTGGTGGAAGGTGTCGCGGACGCCGCCGGCGTCCGGGAACATCACCACGCCGGGCCAGGGGCCCGGGCCCTCGGGTGTGAACAGGTGGACGGCGCAGGTGCCGTCTTCGGTGCTTACGGTGTCATCGATGCTCGGCATGCCCTCCGTTCTACTCCGGCGCTCTGGACGTAATTTTTTGGCGTCGACCCGCCGCGCCCGGCTCCGCCGCGCTTGCGATCGCCGCTAAGCTGGCCGCGTGCCCGTTCCCACGCCCTACGAGGACCTGCTGCGCATGGTGCTCGAGCGGGGCGCGGCCAAATCGGATCGCACCGGCACCGGAACGCGGAGCCTGTTCGGCCAGCAATTGCGCTACGACCTGTCGGCCGGCTTTCCGCTGCTGACCACCAAGAAGGTGCATTTCAAATCGGTGGTCTACGAGTTGTTGTGGTTCTTGCGCGGCGAGTCCAACGTCGGCTGGCTGCACGAGCACGGGGTCACCATCTGGGACGAATGGGCAGACAGCACAGGCGATCTCGGGCCGATCTATGGTGTGCAGTGGCGATCCTGGCCCACCCCCACCGGTGAACACATCGACCAGATCAGCGCCGCGCTGGACCTGCTGCGCACCGACCCGAACTCGCGGCGCATCATCGTGTCGGCCTGGAACGTCGGCGAAATCTCGCAGATGGCGCTGCCGCCATGCCACGCGTTCTTCCAGTTCTACGTGGCCGACGGGCGGCTGAGCTGCCAGCTCTACCAGCGCAGCGCAGACCTGTTTCTCGGAGTGCCGTTCAACATCGCCAGCTACGCGCTGCTGACCCACATGATGGCCGCGCAGGCCGGGCTGGCGGTCGGCGAGTTCGTCTGGACGGGCGGCGACTGCCACATCTACGACAACCACGTCGAACAGGTGCGGCTGCAGCTCGCTCGCGATGCGCGGCCGTACCCCGAACTCGTTCTGGCCCAAAGGGATTCGATCTTCGACTACACCTACGACGACGTCGTCGTGAAGAATTACGATCCGCACCCTGCGATCAAAGCTCCCGTCGCTGTATGACGCGCGCTGGCCTGGGCCTGGTGTGGGCCCAGTCGACTTCCGGTGTGATCGGGCGTGGCGGCGACATCCCGTGGCGGGTGCCCGAAGACCTAGCTCGCTTCAAACAGGTCACCATGGGCCACGCTGTGGTGATGGGCCGTCGCACCTGGGACTCGCTGCCGGCCAGGGTTCGGCCGTTGCCCGGCCGTCGAAATATCGTCCTGTCGCGCCAGAGCGACTTCAAATTGGACGGAGCCGAGGTCGTCGGTTCGCTGGACGCGGCGTGTGCCCTCGCAGACAGCGAGCCCGAGACGTGGGTGATTGGCGGCGCACAGATCTACCTGCTCGGGCTGCCGTATGCCACCCGGTGTGAGGTGACCGAGGTCGAGATCGATCTGCCGCGTGACGACGAGGACGCGCTGGCCCCGGTGCTCGATGACGAATGGGCGGCCCGCACGGGCGAGTGGAAGCTCAGCCGCACCGGGCTGCGCTACCGGTTTCACAGCTACTCTCGGCAATGAGTGCACGTGTCCGCGCCCACGGGCTGACCTGACATACTCGACCGGGGGTCGGTCTGACCGGTGTTTCCAGGAGTTTTCAGGAGGGGAATTGGCAGTGATAACCGAACCCGCAAAGACATTCACCCGCATGTTCCGCGGCTACGATCCCGCCGCGGTCGACGCCCACATCGAGGTGTTGACCACCAAACAGAAGCTGCTGCTCGATGACGTCGAGAGCCTGCGGGCGCGGCTGCGGGAATCCGGCGACGAAACGGCCGCGCTGCGCAAGGAGGTCGCCGTCCTCACCGACACCTCGCCCTCGCCGCACGCGATGCAAAAGCGGATGGCGAAGATGCTGCGGCGCGCGGTCGACGAGGTTTCCGAAATGCAGGCCGAGGCGAAGACCGAGGCGGAAGCGCTGATCGCGGCGGCAGAGGCGGAGGCCGAGGCCACCCGGCGACGGCGCGAAGAGATGCTGGCCGACATGGCCGCGCAGCAAAAAGCGCTGGAAGCCGAGTACCAGGAAACCAAGGAAAAGCTCGAGGCCGAGCTGGCCACCCTCCGCGATGACGCCGAGCGGGCGCGTGAGCAGCTCCTCGCCGACGCGAAGCAGCGAGCCGACCGGGATCGTGACGAGGCCCGGCGCGCTGTCGACGTGGCGAGTCAGCAACGGATCAAGATCCTGGAGCACCTGATGGGCGTGTACCGCGATCTGGAAGCGGTTCCGGGAGCGCTCGAGGCGGCGTACCAAGAACGGGACAACCTGTCGGAGCGGAACTCAGAGACCAGCCACGAGACAAGCCACGAGACCAACTCCGCGGTGCCGCTGGACGGGAAGGTCGGCGCGGGGTCAACCCACTAGAGGTGCGGCGGCCAGTATTCTCGGCGCCGTGTCCCCCCGGCTGACTGGCGCCCAAGCCCGGCGGATAGCCGTTGCGGCCCAAGGATTTAACGAGCCGCCGCCCCGCGGCCCGATCACCCGGGCGCACCTGAAGCGCCTGGTATCGAGAATCCAAGTGCTGCAACTGGATTCGGTGTCGGTAGCGGTGCGCGCCCATTACGCGCCGGTGTTCAGCCGGCTCGGCCCCTACGACCGCGACGTGCTGGACCGCGCGGCCTGGGGGCCGCGTTCGTCACGGCTGCTGGCCGAATACTGGGCTCACGAGGCCGCCCTGATGGCCGTCGAAGACTGGCCGTTGATGCGCTGGCGGATGCGTCAGTATCGGCATGGCCGTTGGGGCCCCCACCGGTTTCTCGAGGCGCTGCAGGCCAATCCGCAACTTGCCGACGACGTCGTCGCGGCTGTCGCTGAGCTGGGTCCCAGCACCGCTGGGCAGATCGAGACGCATCTGGCCTCTAAGGACCTCGAGCCGCGCCGCAGGAAGGGCACCTGGTGGACTCGCAGCGACACCAAGTGGGTGGCCGAGGCGCTGTTTTCCGCCGGAGTGCTGACGACCGCCACCCGGGTGGGCTTCGCCCGCCACTACGACCTGGTGGAACGGGTGCTGCCCGCCGAGGTGCTGGCCCGCGAGGTCGACGACGACGAGGCGGTGCGGGAGCTCACGCTGCGGGCCGCCACCGCGCTGGGTGTGGCCGTGGAGGCCGACCTACGCGACTACTTCCGGCTGTCCGCGCAGCAGGTCAAGCCCGCGATCGCCGACCTGCTGGCCGCCGGGGAGATCGAGCGGGTCGACGTCGACGGCTGGCCCGCGCCGGCGTACCTGCGCGCGGGCCGGACGGTGCCGCGCCACGACCGCGGCACCGCGCTGCTGTGCCCGTTCGACCCGTTGATCTTCTTCCGGCCCCGGGTCGAGCGGCTGTTCGGCTTCCACTACCGCATCGAGATCTCCCCGGCGGCCAAGCGTCAGTACGGCTATTACGTGTGGCCGTTGCTGCTGGACGGCCGGCTGGTCGGGCGGGTCGACCTCAAGGCGGACCGCGCCGCCGACGCGCTGCGCGTCGTGGGTGCGTTCGCCGAGCCCGACGTGGCCCGCGCGCGCGTTGCGGCCGCGCTGGCCGGCGAACTTCAGTCCATGGCCGCGTGGCTGGGCCTAGGTGGGTTCAGCGTCTCGACCCGGGGGAACCTGGCCACCGACCTGCGCGCGGCTTCCAAGCGGATGAGCTGATGGCCCGGCTAAGGTGAGCGCCGTGGCCGAGACCGCGCCGCTGCGCGTGCAACTGATCGCCAAGACCGAATTCCTGGCGCCCCCCGATGTGCCGTGGAGCACCGACGCCGACGGCGGCCCCGCGCTCGTCGAGTTTGCCGGGCGAGCGTGCTACCAGAGCTGGTCCAAGCCCAACCCGAAGACCGCGACCAACGCCGGCTACATCAAGCACATCATCGACGTCGGCCACTTTTCGGTGCTCGAACACGCGAGCGTGTCGTTCTACATCACCGGCATCTCGCGGTCCTGCACGCACGAGCTGATCAGGCACCGGCACTTCTCGTACTCGCAGCTCTCGCAGCGCTACGTCCCGGAAAAGGAGTCGCGGGTCGTCGTGCCGCCGGGCATGGAGGACGATCCCGAGCTCCAGCGGATCCTCGCCGCCGCCGCCGATGCCGGCCGGGCCACCTACACCGACCTGCTGGCCAGGCTGGAGGCCAAGTTCGCAACGGGCCAGCCCACCGAAAAGATGGGAGCCCTGCGTCGCAAGCAGGCCCGTCAGGCTGCGCGCGCGGTGCTGCCCAACGCCACCGAAACCCGCATCGTGGTGACCGGAAACTACCGGGCCTGGCGGCACTTCATCGCGATGCGGGCCAGCGAGCACGCCGATGTCGAAATCCGGCGGCTGGCCATCGAGTGTCTACGTCAGCTCGCGGCCGTCGCGCCCGCCGTGTTCGCCGACTTCGAGGTCTCCACCCTGGCCGACGGCACCGAGGTCGCCACCAGCCCGCTGGCCACCGAAGCGTGAGGCGGCCGGGGACACAACCGGGCCGGTAGGTGCCAAAAAGCTTGCCGCCGCCAGGTAGCCTGAACACCGTGAGTACCGTCGGATTCGACGCCCCGGCACGCCTGGGAACTCTGCTAACAGCGATGGTCACGCCCTTTGGCGCCGACGGCTCGGTCGACACGATTGCGGCGGCGCGGCTGGCGAACCACCTGGTGGACGCGGGGTGCGACGGCCTGGTGATCTCGGGCACTACCGGCGAGTCGCCGACCACCACCGACGACGAGAAGCGCGAGCTGTTGCGTGTCGTGCTGGAGGCGGTGGGCGACCGCGCCCGCGTCATCACCGGCGCCGGCACCTATGACACCGCGCACAGCATCCGGCTGGCCAAGGCCGCCGCGGCCGAAGGCGCCCACGGCCTTCTGGTGGTCACCCCGTACTACTCGAAGCCGCCGCAGACCGGGCTGCACGCCCACTTCACCGCCGTCGCCGACGCGACCGACCTGCCGGTGCTGCTCTACGACATTCCCCCGCGCTCGGTAGTGCCGATCGAGCCCGACACCCTCCGCGCGCTGGCCGCACACCCGAACATCGTCGGCGTCAAAGACGCCAAGGGCGACCTGCACAGCGGCGGTCAGATCATCGCCGAGACAGGGCTGGCCTACTACTCTGGCGACGACGCCCTGAACCTGCCCTGGCTGGCGATGGGTGCCACCGGCTTCATCAGTGTGATCTCGCACCTGGCGGCGGGCCAACTGCGAGAGTTGTTGTCCGCCTTCAACTCCGGAGACGTCGCCACCGCCCGCAAGATCAACGTCCTGGTGGGCCCGCTCTGCGATGCCATGAGCCGGCTGGGCGGTGTGACGCTGTCCAAGGCCGGCCTGCGCCTGCAGGGTATCGACGTCGGCGATCCGCGACTGCCACAGATGGCGGCAACTCCGCAACAGAGCGAGGAGCTCGCCGCCGATATGCGGGCGGCCTCGGTGCTCCGATGAGTGCTCCGATGAGCGAGAAGTGACCCAAAGGGTGGCCCGCAAGTGGATGTAGACCTCAGCCCACCAGGTCCGCTGACCGCGGGTGGGTTGCGGGTCACCGCGCTGGGCGGCATCAGCGAAATCGGCCGCAACATGACGGTTTTCGAGCACCTGGGCCGGCTGCTGATCATCGACTGCGGGGTGATGTTTCCCACCCACGACGAGCCCGGTGTCGACCTGATCCTGCCGGACCTGCGCCACATCGAAGATCGGCTCGACGACATCGAGGCGCTGGTGCTAACCCATGCGCACGAAGACCACATCGGGGCGATCCCCTTTCTGCTCAAGCTGCGGCCGGACATCCCCGTCGTCGGATCGAAGTTCACCTTGGCGCTGGTCGCCGCGAAATGCCGCGAGCATCGCATCAAGCCGGCCTTCGTCGAGGTCAAAGAGGGCCAAAGCACCCGGCACGGGGTGTTCGAGTGCGAATACTTCGCCGTCAACCACTCCATCCCCGACGCGTTGGCCATCGCGGTCTACACCGGCGCGGGAACTGTCCTGCACACCGGCGACATCAAGCTCGACCAGCTGCCGCTGGACGGCCGCCCCACCGACCTGCCCGGCATGTCGCGGCTCGGCGACGCGGGCGTGGACCTGTTCTTGTGCGACTCGACCAACTCCGAGATCCCCGGCGTAGGGCCGTCGGAGAGCGAGGTCGGCCCGACCCTGCACCGCCTGATCAGGGGCGCCGACGGGCGGGTCATCGTGGCGTGTTTCGCCTCCAACGTCGATCGCGTGCAGCAGATCATCGACGCCGCGGTCGCGCTTGGGCGGCGGGTGTCGTTCGTCGGGCGATCCATGGTGCGCAACATGGGCATCGCCCGCGAACTGGGGTTCCTGCGGGTGGCCGATTCCGACGTCATCGACATCTCCGCCGCCGAGATGATGGCGCCCGACCAGGTGGTGCTGATCACGACCGGCACTCAGGGCGAGCCGATGTCGGCGTTGTCGCGGATGTCTCGCGGCGAGCATCGCAGCATCACGCTGACCGCCGGTGACCTGATCATCCTGTCGTCGTCGCTGATCCCGGGCAACGAGGAAGCGGTGTACGGTGTCATCGACTCGCTGGCTAAGATTGGGGCCCGGGTGGTCACCAATCAGCAAGTGCGCGTTCATGTTTCGGGCCATGCCTACGCCGGCGAGCTGCTGTTCCTGTACAACGGGGTGCGGCCGCGCAACGTGATGCCGGTGCACGGCACCTGGCGGATGCTGCGCGCCAACTCCAAGCTGGCGGCTCGCGCCGGCGTGCCGCCGGAGTCGATCCTGTTGGCCGAGAACGGCGTCAGCGTCGACCTGGTGGCGGGCAAGGCTTCCATCGCGGGCGCGGTACCGGTCGGCCAGATGTTCGTCGACGGTCTGATCACCGGCGACGTCGGCGACATCACCCTGGGCGAACGGCTCATCCTGTCTTCCGGTTTCGTTGCGATAACCGTGGTGGTCAAGCGCGGCACCGGGCGTCCGGTGGCCCCGCCGCAACTACATTCGCGCGGATTCTCCGAAGATCCCAAGGCGCTCGAGCCCGCCGCCCGCAAGGTCGAGGCGGAGCTGGAATCGTTGGTTGCCAACGATGTGACCGATCCGCCGCGCATCGCGCAGGCGGTGCGGCGCACCGTCGGCAAATGGGTGGGCGAAACCTACCGCCGCCAGCCGATGATCGTGCCGACCGTCATCGAGGTCTAGCGGGTCGCCGCCTTCGGCTTAAGTCTTCTCCGCGTACACCGACCACTCCAGCTGTGATGCCGGGAGCTTGCGACCGGTGGGCTCGACGTAGCGCTGGACGAACTCGTCGGGTCCGGCCTGCTCCACCAGCCGCCACCCGTATTCACCGATGAACCCGGCGACCTCGTCGGGCTGCAGGCCGAAGTGCCAAAGCTGATGGCGCTCGCGGGTGTTGCGGTAGAGCGTCCGGGTGCCGTAGAGGTTGGTCCCGTCGATGAAGTCGCGGCGGACGTAGGTGAACACGAATCGGCTGCCCGGCGCGGCCGCGCGCAGTCCCTCGAGGGTTCGCCGGACACCGTCTTCGGTGAGGTATTGGGTGACGCCCTCGCAGATGAAGAAGGCCCGATAATCGGTGCGATAGCCGTGCTCGGCCAACGAGGTGAGCAGGTCATCGCGTTCGAAGTCCAGTGCCACCAGCCGAACCGACAGCGGCGGCTCGCCCAGCACCCGTCGGACCGTCTTGGCCTTGCGGGCGATGTTGACGGGCAGGTCCACCTCGAAGACGGGCATCCGCACCTGCCGGGTCAGCCGGTACGGGCGGGTGTCCAATCCGGCGCCGAGGATGACGACGGCGTCGATGTTGTCGCGTGCTTCGGCAAGCTTGTCGGCGATGAAACGCTTGCGGCAGGCCATGTTCACCCATAACCCGGGGCCGGTGAACTCCGATCCGCGGATCATCAGACGGCGGATCGGGGCGGCGCGGGTCGCGGCGACGAGCCAGCGCAGTGGGGCCGGCAAGAACAGGTCCGCGAGGTCGTCGTCGACCAGGCGCCGCCCGGGCGGTTCGTTCTGTTCGACGGCCGCCAATACCATCGGGCCGAAGGCGGTCTGCGCCACGGGGTTTCGCGCCATGGCTATCGCTTGTTCAAGTAGCCGGCATCTACCGGCAACGCGACGCCGGTGAGGTAGCGAGCCTGATCGGATACCAGCCATGCCACCGCGTCGGCGATGTCGGCCGGCGCCAGCACCTGCACCGGCAGCGCGTTGCCCATGTCCGGAGGTGAATCGGACTGCGCGACGAGGTCGGCGAGCCACCGCCGGGTGTACTCGTTGTTGATCATCGGGGTGTCGACCCCGGACGGATGTATCGAGTTGACCCGGATGTTGTGGCGGGCAAGCAAATTGGCGTATACACGCATCAACCCGACGATACCGTGTTTGGCCGCGGCATAGCCGATGGAGCCGGCGTCGGCGCTGCCGATGCCGGCCAGTCCGGCGGCCGAACTGATCAGCACGATCGAACCGCCGCTGCCCTGGGAGACCATCGTCGGCATCGCGGCCTCCACGGTGTGGTGCACCCCGGTGAGGTTGACGTCGATGACGTCGCGCCAGCCATCGCCGCCGGACTGCATCGGGGCGATGCCGGCGTTGGCCACCACGATGTCGAGGCGACCGAACTCGTCAAGGCCGGCCTGCACTGCGGCCGAGAGCGATTCGCGATCGCGGACATCGCCCTGTTGGGCGACGATGCGTGCCCCGGTGTCCTCGACCAGCTTGACGGTCTCCGCCAGATCCTCCGGAGTGGCCAGCGGATACGGGACACTCTCGATCTGCGCGCACAGGTCGACCGCGATCACATTCGCGCCGTCGGCGGCCAGCCGCACCGCATGCGCACGACCCTGACCGCGGGCGGCGCCGGTGATGAGCGCGACCCTGCCGTTCAGTGGGCCCTCGAGTGGCCGGCCGGGGCTCACCGGCGCAGTTGCCCTTTGTCCGGATCGCCCGCGGGCACCGGCTGCAGCATCTTGATGTCCGGTGCCCCGGCCAGGTGCTCGCCGGCCGCCGCGAACATCTTGCCGATCGCCGGCGCGGTGCTGTGCGCCTTGAGCGCCTCGGGGTCGGCCCATTGCTCGACGAACACGAACGTCTCACCGGTTTCGTGCAGCGAGTACAACTGGCAGCCCGGCTCGTCGTGCACCTCTTGCACGGCGCTGGTGAGGATGTCGCGGACGGTGTCGACCGATTCGGGTTTGACGGTCATGGTGGCGACGACGACGACGGGCATGTTAGGGCCTCCTGGGCAGGGCGGGGAGCGGCGTGACTTTGATCACCGTTCGTCACCCTACCGACGCCTTCCGGGGGCCGCCGCGGCGCCCGAGGGAGAGGATCGCCGTTACCAGTGTGGCGGGTGGTGCAGATGATGTATTTACGACTACCCTGGCCCCCATGGCTAGTAAGACCGCGGCCCGCTCACGAACCCGAACGAGCAGGTCAAAGGCCGCTTCGCGGGGCAGGTCCCGAAGTGCGCGACCGGCCGCACCCCGCCGGCGGCCCGGTAGGCCCGCCAAACGCCGCAATCCTTCGGTGCTGGTGGCCGCGGGGCTGACCTGCGGCCGCGCCATCCGCGCCACCTGGCTGATGGCGGCGCGCGGCACCGGCGGCGCGGCGCGCTCGATCGGGCGGGCCCGCGACATCGACGCCGGGCATCGCCGCGACGGGATCGCGCTGGTTCTGCTCGGCCTGGCCGTCGTCGTCGCGGCCAGCTCGTGGTTCGACGCCGCCCGGCCGATCGGCGCCTGGGTCGACGTCGTGCTCCGGACGTTCATCGGGTCGGCCGTCCTGGCGCTGCCGGTGGTCTTGGGCGGCGTCGCGGTGGCGTTGATGCGCACCCGGCCCAACCCCGACGCGCGGCCCCGGCTGATCCTCGGCGGCAGCCTGATCGCCCTGTCGGTCCTCGGCCTGCGCCACCTATGGTCCGGCTCCCCGGAAGATCCCGAATTGCGCAGGCGCGCGGCCGGATTCATCGGCTTCGCCATCGGTGGCCCATTGTCGGACGGCCTGACGCCCTGGATCGCCGCGCCCCTGTTGTTCATCGGCTTCATGTTCGGCCTGCTGCTCCTGACCGGGACCACCGTCCGCGAGTTGCCGGACATGATTCGGGCCACGTTCGGCACCCGGTTGATCGACGACGCAGACGGTGACTACGACGAGTCCGCCTACGACTACGCCGACGAGTTCGACGACCGGTTCGACGACGAGGAGCCACCCTTCGATCCGGAACCACAGGCGTGGTCGTCGGAGGGCGCCGGCGACGACGTGTACGACGAAACCCCCACGGTCCCCGAACCGGCCTTCGAAGCCGCCAAACCGCGCGCCCGCCGCGGCTCCCGCAAGCAGGTCCCGGTCACCGACCGGGTCGTCGAGGGCCCCTACACGCTGCCGTCGCTTGACCTGCTGGTCACCGGCGATCCGCCCAAAAAGCGCAGCGCGGCCAACAACCAGATGGCCACTGCGATCGGCGAGGTGCTCACCCAGTTCAAGGTCGACGCGGCCGTCACCGGCTGCACCCGCGGGCCCACCGTCACGCGCTACGAGGTCGAGCTCGGCCCCGGCGTCAAGGTGGAGAAGATCACCGCGCTGCAGAAGAACATCGCCTATGCGGTCGCCACCGAAAGCGTCCGCATGCTGGCGCCGATCCCGGGCAAGTCGGCCGTGGGCATCGAGGTGCCCAACACCGATCGCGAAATGGTGCGCCTGGCCGACGTGCTCACCGCGCCGTCGACCCGCCGCGATCACCACCCGCTGGTGATCGGGCTGGGCAAGGACATCGAGGGCGATTTCATCTCGGCCAACCTGGCCAAGATGCCGCACCTGCTGGTGGCCGGCTCCACGGGCTCCGGCAAGTCCAGCTTCGTCAACTCCATGCTGGTGTCGCTGCTGACCCGGGCCACCCCGGAGGAGGTCAGGATGATCCTGATCGACCCGAAGATGGTGGAACTGACGCCGTACGAAGGCATTCCGCATCTGATCACCCCGATCATCACGCAGCCGAAGAAGGCGGCGGCCGCGCTGGCGTGGTTGGTCGAGGAGATGGAACAGCGCTACCAGGACATGCAGGCGTCGCGGGTGCGTCACATCGACGACTTCAACGCCAAGGTGCGATCGGGTGCCATCACGACGCCGCTGGGCAGCCAGCGGGAGTACCGCCCGTACCCGTATGTCGTGGCGATCGTCGACGAGCTGGCCGACCTGATGATGACCTCGCCGCGCGACGTCGAGGACGCCATCGTGCGGATCACCCAGAAGGCCCGGGCCGCGGGCATCCACCTGGTGCTGGCCACCCAGCGACCGTCGGTCGACGTGGTGACCGGGCTCATCAAGACCAATGTGCCGGCCCGGCTGTCGTTCGCGACGTCGTCGCTCACCGACAGCCGGGTGATCCTGGACCAGGCGGGCGCCGAGAAGCTGATCGGGATGGGCGACGGCCTGTTCCTGCCGATGGGCGCCAGCAAGCCCCTGCGCTTGCAGGGGGCGTACATCACCGACGAGGAGATCCACGCCGTCGTCGCCGCCTGCAAGGACCAGGCCGAACCCGAATACACCGACGGCGTGACCACAGCCAAGCCGACCAGTGAGCGCACCGACGTCGACCCGGACATCGGCGACGACATGGACGTGTTCTTGCAGGCCGTCGAGCTGGTGGTGTCCAGCCAGTTCGGTTCCACCTCGATGCTGCAGCGCAAGCTGCGCGTCGGCTTCGCCAAAGCGGGCCGCTTGATGGACCTGATGGAGACCCGCGGCATCGTGGGGCCCAGCGAGGGATCCAAGGCGCGTGACGTGCTGGTCAAGCCCGACGAGCTGGCGGCGACGTTGGCCGCGATCCGGGGCTCGGCGAGCGGATCCGACCTCCAAGACGAGTGAGCCCCGACGAATAGTCAGAGCAGCAGCAGCATCCGGGTATTGCCCAGAATGTTCGGCTTGACGTAGCTCAGGTCCAGGAACTCGGCGACACCGATGTCGTAGGAGCGGCACATCTCCTCGAACACCTCGGCGGTGACGGGCGTGCCCTCGATTTCGCTGAACCCGTGCTTGCCGAAGAACTCGGTCTCGAAGGTCAGCACGAACAACCGCTGCAACTGCAGCTCGCGGGCGACTTCGAGCAGCCGGTTGACGATCGCGTGGCCGACGCCACGGCCCGTCGCGGCCGGATCGACGGCGACGGTTCGGATCTCGCCGAGGTCGGACCACAACACGTGCAGCGCCCCGCAACCGACCACTTTTCCCGAGAGTTCGGCCACCCAGAACTCCTGAACGGCCTCATAGAGCGTCACCAGGTTCTTTTCCAGCAGGATCTTTCCGGAATAGGTGTCGACGAGTTCTTTGATCGCGGGCACATCGGATGTTCGCGCGCGCCGGACCACCGGCCGCTGATCCTGTTGGCTTTCGGTCACGGGTCAACAGTATTGACATCGGCCACGCCTGCGCTGGTCAACCGTTATTCTGTTGCGGTGTCGGGGCAGCCGCAAACGGGTCCGATAGTGCGGCGTGCCCGGATCGCCAACCTCGCGAACATCCTCACGTTGTTGCGCCTAGTGCTGGTCCCGATCTTTTTGCTCGCTCTGTTCGCCGGAGACGGCCACCAAATCGTCGGGCGCATAGTCGCTTTCGTGATTTTCACGATCGCCATGATCACCGACCGGCTGGACGGCTTGCTGGCCCGCAACTACGGCATGGCGACCGAATTCGGCGCGTTCGTCGATCCGGTCGCCGACAAGACGCTGATCGGGTCGGCGCTGATCGGATTGTCGATGCTTGGGAATCTCCCGTGGTGGGTCACCGTGCTGATCCTGACTCGCGAGGTCGGGGTGACCCTGTTGCGGTTGACGGTGATTCGTCGCGGAGTCATTCCCGCCAGCTGGGGCGGCAAAGTCAAGACCGTGGTCCAGGCGCTGGCGATCGGGTTGTTCGTGCTACCCCTCTCGGGGCCGTTCCTGGTGGGGGCTTCGGTGGTGATGGCTGCGGCGGTCGTGCTCACCGTGGTGACCGGCATCGACTACGTCGCGTCCGCCGTCCGGGAAATTCGCCAGACGACGGGCTGAGCGGGAACCCTGATCGGGAACTAGGCCACCGGTGCCGGCGTTGACCTAGAGAGCTCGTGTCGAGCAGGCCTGACTGGAACGAACCGGGACGAAGGAGAGCGGGAATGCCGCCATTGGTGCGCGAGGTCATCGGCGACGTGTTGCGCCTGGCCCGGACAACGCAGGGACGGACGTTGCGCGAGGTGTCCGATGCGGCTCGGGTGAGCCTCGGGTACCTGTCCGAGGTGGAGCGCGGCCGCAAAGAACCCTCCAGCGAGCTGCTCAACGCGATCTGCGATGCGTTGGAGGTTCCGCTGTCGACGGTCCTCACCGACGCCGGCGAGCGGATGGCGAGCGAGGAACGCGCCGCGCACAGCGAGCCGACTGGCGAGCCGACCACCGTCGCAAGCGGTTCCACCATCGACCCCGGCACCAAGGTCGTCATTCCGCCGGTGGCGTCTCTGGCGGTGGCCTGAGCGCCCCACTAAATTGAGCGGCAGGGTGAGTACGAGCCCAGCAGGGCTCTACCCAAGGCCTACCGGGCCCACAAGTAGCGAAGGCGGAGCTAACCAATGGCCAATCCGTTCGTCAAAGCGTGGAAGTACGTCATGGCGTTGTTCAACGCGAAAATTGACGAGCACGCCGATCCCAAAGTCCAGATTCAGCAGGCCATCGAGGAAGCACAGCGCACCCATCAGGCCCTGACGCAGCAGGCCGCCCAGGTGATCGGCAACCAGCGTCAGCTGGAGATGCGGCTCAACCGTCAGCTGGCGGACATCGAAAAACTGCAGGTCAATGTGCGCCAGGCCCTCACCTTGGCCGACCAGGCCACGTCGTCCGGAGACACCGCGAAGGCCACCGAGTACAACAATGCCGCCGAGGCGTTCGCGGCCCAGCTGGTGACCGCCGAGCAGAGCGTCGAAGATCTCAAGACGCTGCACGACCAGGCGCTGCAGGCGGCGGCCCAGGCCAAGAAGGCCGTCGAACAGAATTCGATGGTGCTGCAGCAGAAGATCGCCGAGCGCACCAAGCTGCTCAGCCAGCTCGAGCAGGCGAAGATGCAAGAGCAGGTCAGCGCGTCGCTGCGGTCGATGAGCGAGATCGCCGCCCCCGGCAACACACCGAGCCTCGAAGAGGTGCGCGACAAGATCGAACGACGCTACGCCAACGCGGTGGGCGCGGCCGAGCTTGCGCAGGGTTCCGTGCAGGGGCGAATGCTCGAAGTCGAGCAGGCCGGTGTGCAGATGGCCGGTCACTCGCGGCTGGAGCAGATCCGCGCGTCGATGCGCGGCGAAGCCCTGCCGACCGGCTCGACTGCCGCGCCGGACGCCACCCCGGCCACTCCCGCGCCCGCCGAGACCGGCGGACAAGCCGCCGAGAAGCCCTTCGGTCAGTCCTAAACCGCGAAGGGTCCCACGATGTCGGTGAACGCGACGGGGCGCGGGTCCTGGCGCGCGTTGTTGCGGCGCGGGCTGGACACCGCCGCCGACCTTTCCGACCTGGTGGCCCAGAAGATCAGCGCCGCCGCGGACCCACGCGCCCGGCTGCTGCGACGGCGCCGGCGCGCGCTGCGGTGGGGCCTGATATTCGCCGCCGGCTGCGTGTTCTGGGCGGTGGTCACGGCCGTGCTCGCGGCCTGGGGCTGGTTCGCGTTGCTGCTGGAGATCACCGGGGCCATCGCGGTCGTCATGGTGATTCCGGCGACGTTGCTGCTGCTTCGCTACCACTGGCTGCGATCCGAGCCACTGCCGGCGAGCCGGCCCGCCAACGCGCGCAGGCTGCCGCCGCCCGGTTCGGCCGCGCGACCCGCGATGTACGCGCTGGGCGCCTCCGAACGCGGGTTCTTCTCGCTGCTGGGTGTGATCGAGCGGGGCGCCATGTTGCCGGCGGCCGAAATCCGCGACCTGACCGCGGCGGCGAACAAGACCTCGGCGGCGATGGCTTCCACCGCGGCCGAGGTCGTGTCGATGGAGCGGGCGGTGCACTATTCGGAGTCGTCGCGGTCGTATCTGGTGCCCACCATCAACGCATTCACCGCGCAGCTGAGCGCGGGCGTCCGTCAATACAATGAAATGGTCACCGCCGCAGCACAATTGGTGTCATCGGCCAACGGCGGTGGTGGTGCCGGGGGAGCGTTAGCCGCGTCGCAGCAACGCTACCGCGACGAGTTGGTCGGAGCGACGGATCGGCTGCTCGGCTGGGCGCAGGCGTTCGACGAACTCGGCGGACTGCAGCGCAAGTAGCGCGCCGCTAATCGTCCGGTCGCGGGCCGTAGCGCTCGATGTAGGCCTGGTGGATGTGGGCGTCGCGCGCCCGGGCGCGTTCGTCGACGAGCCCGGGATCCAGCCCATGCACAGCCAGCATGTGCCGGCGCCACACTTTGTTGAGCGCGTGCGAGAAATACACGAACGGAATGAGAATCGGCAGCGTCATGCTCAGATGGACGTCGAGCGTGGTCGGGATGAACCAGAACGGGATGAGCACCAACACCGCCGGCACCGCGACGCGGATCATCATCCGCGCGACGGCGCCCTTGCCGGCCAAGTCGTTGCGCACCCAATCCCGCATCGAGTCGGGTAGCCGCCGCCCGTAGCAATAGCGGATGTACTGCAGGGCGTTGGGCTTGGTGCGGACGCTGTCGTTGGCCATGTCTGTCGTCATGCCCTGTCAGAACGACGCTTTGAGCGACGGTATTACCAATGCGGCAAGCCCACGCGCCGTGGCCTTGAGCATGTCGAAGAAGTCAAAGTAGTCGCGCCACAGGGTGATTCGCCCGTCGTGCACCTCGAACACGCCGCAGACCCAGAACTGAAGCCGCAGCGGACCGAAGATCAGCGCGTCGCTGCGTTCGGTGAGCACCGCGGCCCCGTCCGCGGCGATGCGGTGGATCTTGACCTCGAACGCGGCACGCCCGTCCATCTGCCGGAACAGCTTCATCGCTCTGGCGCGGCCATGGATTGTCGGCAGTCCGACGTTCTCGTAGACAAGATTGTCGTCCAACGACGCCTCCGCGGTTTCGTAATCCGCGTCCTGCAAGGCGTTCAGGAAACCTTCGACCGTCCTGGTGTTCGCGACGGCCGTACCAGTCGGCTCGGTCATGGCTGCCAGCGTAGGCGAGCCGGGCCGTCCAGCGCTGTGGCAGGGTGGGGATGATGCGCGTCGCCGTCGTCGCCGGGCCGGATCCCGGGCACTCGTTTCCGGCGATCGCGCTGTGCCTGCGGTTTCGCGAGGCCGGCGACGAACCCACCCTGTTCACCGGTGAGGAATGGATCGACACCGCACGCGGCGCCGGGATCGACGCGGTCGCGCTGGACGGCCTCGCCGCCACCGACGACGACGTCGACGCCGGCGCCAGAATCCATGGGCGCGCGGCGCGGATGGCGGAGCTCAACGTGCCCGCCCTGCGCGAGCTGGGACCCGACCTGGTGGTGTCCGATGTCATCACCGCGGGCGGCGGCATGGCCGCCGAGCTGCTGGGCATTCCGTGGATCGAGCTCAACCCGCATCCGCTGTACCTGCCGTCCAAGGGATTGCCGCCGATAGGCAGCGGACTCGCGCCCGGCACCGGCATCCGCGGCCGGCTGCGCGACGCCACGATGCGCGCGCTGACCGCGCGCTCCTGGCGGGCCGGGATCAAGCAGCGTGCCGCCGTCCGCCTGCAGATCGGGCTGCCCGCCGTCGATCCCGGGCCGCTGCGACGGCTGATCGCCACGCTGCCCGCGCTGGAGATGCCTCGTCCGGACTGGCCGGACGAGGCCGTGGTGGTCGGCCCGTTGCACTTCGAGCCGACCGACCGGGTGCTCGAGGTCCCGCCGGGCCGCGGGCCGGTGGTGGTGGTCGCGCCGTCGACCGCTGCGACCGGGACCGCCGGATTGGACGACGTCGCGCTGCGGCACCTGACGCCGGGCGACACGCTGCCGGCGGGATCGCGGTTGGTGGTGTCGCGGCTGGACGGACCGGATCTGGCCGTGCCGCGGTGGGCGGTGGTGGGGCTGGGGCGCCAGGCCGAGCTGTTGACGCATGCCGACGTGGTGATCTGCGGCGGCGGTCACGGGATGGTGACCAAGACGCTGCTCGCCGGCGTGCCCCTGGTGGTGGTTCCCGGCGGGGGAGATCAGTGGGAGATGGCCAATCGAGTGGTGCGTCAGGGCAGTGCGCGGCTGGTCCGGCCGCTGACCGCCGACGCGCTGGTGGCCGCGACCAACGAGGTGCTGTCCACGCCCCGCTACCGCGAGGCCGCCCGCGAAGCGGCCGCCGGCATCGACGGGGTCGCCGACCCGGTGCGGGTGTGCCACGAAGCGCTGGCTCTCGCGGGGTGAGGCGCCGGCCGCCCAGTATCTTGGCTGGCGTGCGGCTGACGGAGTTCAACGAGCGGGTGGTGTTGCGCTTCGGCGCCGCTTATGGCGCATCGGTGCTGGTGGATCACGTGCTGACCGGGTTCGACGGCCGGACTGCGGCCCAGGCCATCGAGGATGGCGTCGAGCCGCGCGACGTCTGGCGGGCGTTGTGCCTCGACTTCGACGTGCCCCGCGATCAGTGGTGAAGCCGCGCGCTTAGGCGTGAGCGACTACGCACACTCATCTGTTGCTACGGCGTACCCGGCGAAAGACGCAATCGGCGCAGACGGACTTCCCGGGGATGCGATAGAAGAGGCAGCAGCTGCGACGCCTGAAACCCAGGTGTGCGCTGGTGATCACACCGCATCCGGCCAACATGCCGGTGTCCAGCAGTGAGTCGGTGATGTCGAGGATGGGGCCGCGCAGATCGGGCCGGGCCGAGAGCAGGGCTCGCGACGCTCCCATGAGTGCGGACGCGATGTTGCCCGCGAGCAGGGCGGGGGCCAGTTTGACCCGCAGGCCGGCGGCGAACGGCTTCATGTGTTGTTTCACGACGATGCGGTACAGCAAATTCGCGGAGGGCGAGTCGATGGCTTGTCCGACGGGCTCGGGCATTCGAAGTTGGGCCGCGTCATCGGCGCGCTGCAGGCCTTTAAGATCCGGAACGACCCCGTGCCCCAGCGCGCACGCGAGCACGGGTGACCACAGGCGGGTGGCGTGGCCGAGATGAACCAGCGAGGCGGCGATCCGCAGGTCCGACGTGCGATAGCGCCGGGCGGTGGCGTCGATCAGATCACTGAAACCGTCGGCGTAGGACTGCCCGACCGGATGCCATCCGACTGCGTCGCCCCCGACAGTGAAGGTGAAAAACCGTTTGTAAGAAGATATTTCGGCCAGCTCGGCAGAAATGTCCATGCGCGACCAAACCTCTCTGGGGAAATCCGCCCCAGTTGTCGTGAGGAAGCGCTGACGGTGAGTATCTGGCTCTCGGGTCAGGACGTGTCCGTCCCCGATCACAGTGGCGGGACCGCACCGGATTCACACCGGTTTCCTCGGCTTTAGCAGGCTGCTTTGGCCCCGTCAGCGCCTTTCGGTAGCAAATGTTGCCATACGCCGTTACCGTGCCCGGCGTGTCCTCTTGAATCGAACACGTGTTCGGCTACTGTGGTGAGCGTTCGGAGACTTGTCGGACCCCGCGCCTAGGGTCACGGCCAACCGACCGATACCGGTCACCGAACACACCGACGATAGGAAGAGGCACCATGACGCAAGCCCCCGACCGCGAGAAGGCTCTCGACCTGGCGATGGCCCAGATCGAAAAGAGCTACGGCAAAGGCTCGGTGATGCGTCTCGGCGACGAGACGCGTCAGCCGATCTCGATCATCCCGACCGGATCCATCGCACTGGACGTGGCCCTGGGCATCGGCGGCCTGCCGCGCGGCAGGGTCGTGGAGATCTACGGTCCGGAGTCCTCGGGTAAGACCACCGTCGCACTGCACGCGGTGGCCAACGCCCAGGCCGCCGGCGGCGTCGCGGCGTTCATCGACGCCGAGCACGCCCTGGACCCCGACTACGCAAAGAAGCTCGGCGTCGACACCGATTCGCTGCTGGTCAGCCAGCCCGACACCGGTGAGCAGGCGCTGGAGATCGCCGACATGCTGATCCGCTCCGGCGCGCTGGACATCCTGGTCATCGACTCGGTCGCGGCCCTGGTGCCGCGAGCGGAACTCGAGGGCGAGATGGGGGACAGCCACGTCGGGCTGCAGGCCCGGCTGATGAGCCAGGCGCTGCGGAAAATGACTGGCGCGCTGAACAATTCGGGAACCACGGCGATCTTCATCAACCAGCTCCGCGAGAAGATCGGGGTGATGTTCGGCAGTCCCGAAACCACCACGGGTGGAAAGGCTTTGAAGTTCTACGCGTCGGTGCGCATGGACGTGCGCCGGATTGAGACGCTCAAGGACGGCACCAACGCGGTCGGCAACCGCACCCGGGTCAAGGTCGTCAAGAACAAGGTGGCGCCGCCGTTCAAGCAGGCCGAGTTCGACATCCTCTACGGCCGGGGAATCAGCCGGGAGGGTTCGCTGATCGACATGGGTGTGGATCAGGGCTTCATCCGCAAGTCCGGTTCCTGGTTCACCTACGAGGGCGAGCAGCTCGGCCAGGGCAAGGAGAACGTCCGCACTTTCCTGATGGAGAACGCCGACATTGCCAACGAGATCGAGAAGAAGATCAAGGAAAAGCTTGGCATTGGCGCGGTCGTGACCGATGACCCCTCAGCCGATGGTGTCCTGCCCGCCCCCGTCGACTTCTGAGCCCTCTCGCGAGGAGCAGGCGCGGGCGTTGTGCCTGCGCCTGCTCACCGCGAGATCGCGCACGCGGGCCGAGCTGTCCGGTCAGCTGGCCAGACGCGGATATCCCGACGACGTCAGCGCCCGGGTGTTGGATCGACTGGCGTCCGTGGGCTTGGTCGACGACGCCGAGTTCGCCCAACAATGGGTGGCGTCCCGGCGGGCGAGGGCCGGAAAGAGCCGGCGCGCCCTGGCCGCCGAGTTGCATACCAAGGGCGTCGACAACGACGCGATCACCGCGGCATTGGCCGGGATCGACGCCGGCGCCGAGCGCGATCGGGCCGAGCAGCTGGTGCGTGCCAAGCTGCGGCGCGAGACGCTGGCTGGCGACGACGCAAAGGTGAGCCGCAGGCTGGTCGGGATGCTGGCGCGGCGTGGCTACGGCCAGAGCCTGGCCTGCGAGGTCGTCTTCGCCGAGCTGGCGGCCGAGCGGGAGCGCCGGCGGGTGTAGCTGCGGATTAATCCGGTGGGAGCCGGTCGCCGTACCATGGCCCCGTGACTTCGACGGTGGCCCGAGACGTTTCGGGGGCGCGTACCTACCAGGTGCGCACCTATGGCTGCCAGATGAACGTCCACGATTCCGAACGCCTGGCCGGGCTGCTCGAGGCGGCCGGCTACCAACGGGCCGCCGACGGGACCGATGCCGACGTGGTGGTGTTCAACACCTGCGCCGTGCGCGAGAACGCGGACAACAAGCTGTACGGCAACCTCAGCCATCTGGCTCCGCGCAAGCGGGGCAATCCCGATATGCAGATCGCGGTCGGTGGCTGCCTGGCCCAAAAAGATCGAGACGCAGTGCTGCGCAAGGCGCCGTGGGTCGACGTCGTCTTCGGCACGCACAACATCGGATCGCTGCCCACGCTGCTCGACCGCGCCCGGCACAACAAGGTCGCCCAGGTAGAGATCGCCGAGGCGTTGCAGCAGTTTCCGTCGTCGCTGCCCAGCGCACGCGAATCCGCGTACGCCGCTTGGGTTTCCATCTCCGTCGGGTGCAACAACAGCTGCACCTTCTGCATCGTCCCGTCGCTGCGCGGCAAGGAGGTCGACCGCAGTCCGGACGACATTCTGGCCGAGGTGAGGTCCCTGGTGGACGACGGCGTGCTCGAGGTGACGCTGCTCGGCCAGAACGTCAACGCCTATGGGGTTTCCTTCGCCGACCCCGAGCTGCCGCGGAATCGCGGCGCCTTCGCCGAGCTGCTGCGCGCCTGCGGAGAAATCGACAAGCTGGAACGCGTCCGGTTCACCTCCCCGCATCCGGCCGAGTTCACCGACGACGTCATCGAGGCGATGGCGCAGACGCCGAACGTGTGCCCGGCCCTGCACATGCCGCTGCAGTCCGGATCCGACCGGGTGCTGCGCGCGATGCGGCGGTCGTACCGCGCCGATCGTTATCTGGGCATCATCGACCGGGTTCGGGCGGCGATGCCGCACGCGGCCATCACCACGGACCTGATCGTCGGATTTCCCGGCGAGACCGAAGAGGATTTCGCGGCCACGCTCGACGTGGTGCGGCAGGCTCGGTTCGCGGCCGCGTTCACCTTCCAGTACTCCAAGCGGCCCGGCACCCCGGCTGCCGAACTCGACGGCCAGATCCCGAAAGCTGTTGTGCAGGAACGCTACGAGCGCCTGATCGAGCTGCAGGAGCAGATCTCGCTGGAGGGCAACCGCGCGCTGATCGGGCAGACCGTCGAGTTGCTCGTGGCCACTGGCGAAGGACGCAAGGACAGCCGGACATCGCGCATGACCGGACGCGCCCGCGACGGCCGGCTGGTGCACTTTTCCGCCGACACGGCGGTGCGGCCCGGCGACATCATCACCACGGCCGTCACCGGGGCCGCGCCGCACCACCTCGTCGCGGACGCCGGGGTGCTGACCCACCGCCGCACGCGGGCCGGTGACTCCGCAGGACAACGCCCGCGCGGCGTCGGCCTCGGCATGCCCGGTGTGGGGCCGTCCGCCGCCACCGCCCAACCGCTTGGATGCGCGCTATGAATGAACAGAAAAAGGAACACGCCGACATCGACGCCCTGCGTGCCGAAATCGAGGCCGCGGAGCGCCGCGTCGCGCGTGAGATCGACCCCGGCCCAAGGGCATTCGTGGTCGCCATTCTGGTGTTCGTGCTGCTGGGTTCGTTCATCCTGCCGCACACCGGCGCCGTGCGGGGATGGGATGTCCTGTTTTCCAGCCACGGTGCGGGTGCGGCCGCGCTGGGCCTGCCGTTGCGGGTGTTCGCCTGGCTGGCGCTGGTGTTCGGCGTCGGATTCTCGATGCTGGCATTGCTGACCCGGCGGTGGGCGCTGGCATGGATCGCGCTGGCGGGCACGGCGATCGCCAGCGGCGCCGGGCTGCTGGCGGTGTGGTCGCGCCAAACCGTGGCCGCCGGTCATCCCGGCCCGGGTGTGGGCCTGATCGTGGCATGGATCACGGTGATTCTGTTGACGTTTCACTGGGCCCGGGTGGTGTGGGCCCGCACCATCGTGCAACTCGCGGCCGAGGAGCAAAGGCGCCGGATCGTGGCGCAGCAGCAGTCGAAGACGCTGCTGGACAGCCTCGACAAAAACGAAACCCCCGAAAAACCCGACGGTCCGGAAAAACCCGAAGCCTAGGTCCGCCGCGTCAGCGCCTCGGCCGCCGCGTCGGCCCACTGCCGCCACTGCGCGGCGTTGGCTTTGGCCTCCTCGGCTTCTTTGGTGCGGCCGGCCGCCTCGGCCTTGCGCGCCTGCTGTTCGTATTGCTCGGCCCGGGTCGCGAACTGCTCGGCGCGGGCCTGCGCCTGGGGATCGGACCAATCCGACTCGCCGGCGTCGCGCACTTTTTTCTCGACCGCCCGCAGCCGCCGCTCCAACTCGGCGGAGCGCTCCCGGGGGACTCGGCCGATCGCGTCCCACTTCTCCGCGATCGATCGCAGCGCCGCGCGGGCCGCGTCGTGATTGCTCGTGTCGAGCTTCTCCGCTTCGGCCAGCAGCGCCTCCTTGGCGGTGGCATTGGCCCGCAACTCCGAATCCTTTTCCGCCGCAGCGGCATTGCGTGCGGTGAAAAACGTGTCCTGGGCGGCCTTGAAGCGGCGCCACAAGGCGTCGTCGACGTCCCTGCTGGCCCGGCCCGCCGCCTTCCATTCGGAGAGCAGCTTGCGGAATTCCGCGCTGGTCGCGGTCCAGTCCGTCGAATCGGACAGCTCTTCGGCCCGTTCGCAGAGCCGCCCCTTGGATTCCCGAACCCCCGATCGCTCGCGGTCCAGCTCGGCGAAGTGGGCGCCCCGGCGCCGGTTGAAGGCTTCGCGGGCGGCCGAGTAGCGCTTCCACAACGCGTCGTCGACCTTGCGGTCCAGGCCGCTGATCGTCTTCCACTCGTCGAGGATCGCTCGCAGCCGGTCGCCGGCGATTTTCCATTGGGTCGAGTTCGCGGCCAGCTGCTCGGCCTCGGCCGCCAGCGCCTCCTTGCGGGCGGTCTGAGCGGCGCGATGCTCCTCGCGGCGGGACTTGTCGGCGGCCGCCGCCGCCCCGGCGTGCTCGAGCAGCGTCGTCAGCCGGCCCGCGAGGGCATCGATGTCGCCCAGTACGCACGCGGTCGGCAGCGCCTCGGCCAGTTCGGATGCGTGGGCTTTGATCTTGCGGGCATCGCCGGTACCCGACGCCAGCCGTTCTTCCATCAGCGTGATCTCGGTGGCGAGGTCATCGAACCGGCGGCCGAAGTGTGCGAACGCGGCCTCGCGGTCGCCGGCCTGCCAGGATCCGACGATGCGTTCGCCCGCCGCGCTGATCAGCCAGACGGTGCCGTCGTCGTCGACGCGCCCGAACTGGTGCGGATCGCTCGACGGGGGCACGGCGACCGGGTGGATTGCGGGCCGCGAAGTCGGTCGCGGCCCGGGTCGCGGTCCCGGACGCGGCGGCGGCGTAGGTGAATCGTTGCCGCGGGGCTCGTCAGCGGTCATCGCTCGTCACCTGCCCTTTGCCACCTTCGCGCGGTTGGTGTTCCGCGCGCCTGCCGCGCGTAGCGGCACCGATACTTCCCTAAGCGCTTCCCACAGTATTCAAGCAGCTTGGCGGACTGTGCGCGGCCACCTTAGCAGCCCTCTATGGTGAGGGCCGGCGATAAGTATTGATGCGCTCGCCGCGCCGCGATTGTGGCCGGGATGGCACCCCGGTCGAACTACAGTCGAACTACAGTAGTCGAGAACCCGTATGAAACTGCACGTGTACGGAAAGCTTTGGGGGGAGCGCTGGTGAGGGGGTTCCCATGTCCAAAGTGGACGTCGCGGCACTGATTGCCTTGTGCGCGGCGCTGGCCTCCGCGATGGGCGACGTCATCCGGCAGCGATCCGCACACGAAATCACCGACAAACACGTCGGGCATCTCGAGTTGTTCCGTATGTCGTTGCGCGACAAGCGGTGGTGGTTGGGCGGCCTGGCGGCGATCGTCAACTACAGCCTGCAGGCCGGGGCCCTGGCGTGGGGGTCGGTGGTCTTGGTGACCTCGCTACAGGTGACCGCGCTTCTGTTTGCCCTGCCGATCTATGCGCGGCTGACCGGGCACCGGGTCACCCGCTGGGAGTGGATCTGGGCGATCGTGCTGGCCGGTTCTTTGGCGGTGGTCATCATCGTGGGCGACCCGACGGTCGGTCAGCAGCGGGGAGCGCTGTCCCAGTGGATCATCGTGGCCCTGGTCATGGGTCCCATCCTGGTGTTGTGTTTGCTGGGGGCGCGCATCTGGTCCGGTCGCCCGGTCGCGGCCGTGCTGCTGGCCCTGGTGGCGGGTTCGTCGTTGGCGTTGTTCGCGGTGCTGACTAAGGGCCTCGTCGAACTGCTCGAAGAAGGCTTGGGCGCCGCCCTGACTTCGCCGGAGTTCTTTCCGTGGCTAGTGCTGATGCTGGCCGGGATGATTTTCCAGCAGTCGGCCTTTCGTGCCGGGGCGCTGACCGCGTCGTTGCCGACGATGACCGTGGCCAAGCCGCTAGTCGGCGGGGTACTCGGGGTGTTTCTTCTCGGCGAGACGTTCGACGCCCACGGGCCTCAGGCGTTCGTGCTGGTCGCGGCGGTGGCCATGGTGATTGTCGCGACGGTAGCGCTGGCCCGTGGGGAGGCCGCGTCGATCGCGGCGGAGACGGGGCGCGACCTCAAGCGCACCGTGGCTCCCGCGGCGCAGGACGAACCGCCGCAGAGCGATGCGGCCCCGTCGGAGGAAAGCCGCACGATCACCTGACGCGGTCGATCCGTCCGTTAGTTTGGTGGCGTGCTGAGCGCCATCGCGATCATTCCCTCGGCGCCGGTGCTCGTCCCGCAGCTCGCCGGAACGGCCGCCGCCGAATTGGCCGACGCGTCCGCCGCGGTCCTGGCCGCGGCCGCCCTGCTGCCGCCGCGCTGGATCGTCGTCGGGACTGGCCGAGCGGACGACGTCCTCGGTCCCGACGGCGTGGGCACCTTCGCGGGCTTCGGCGCCGACGTGCGGGTCCGGCTGTCGCCCCAGACCTCGGCCGAGCCACCAGCCGAGCGACCGGCCGAGATGCCCCTGTGCGCGCTGCTTGCCGCCTGGGTTCGCGGCCAGGTCCGGCCCGAGGCCAGCGCGCGGGTCCACGTCTACCGCGATGACCACGACGCCGACACCGCGCTGACGCATGGCCGGCAACTACGCGCCGCGATCGACCGGGCGCCCGACCCTGTCGGAGTGTTGGTCATCGCCGACGGCGCCAACACCCTGACACCGAGCGCGCCCGGCGGCTACCACCCCGGCAACGCCGACGCCCAGCTGGCCCTCGACGACGCGTTGGCAACCGGCGATGCCGCCGCATTGACCCGGCTGGCGCCGGAGATCCGGGGCCGGGTCGCCTTCCACGTGCTGGCGGGGCTGGCCGAACCGGGGCCGCGATCGGCCAAGGAGCTCTACCGCGGAGCGCCCTACGGGGTGGGCTACTTCGTCGGCGCCTGGCAGCCGTGAGCCAAGCCGTGCGACCGCTCGCGATCATCGGCCCGACCGGTACCGGCAAGTCGCAGCTGGCGCTCGACGTCGCCGAGCGTCTCAGCGGCGAACTCGCGGTAGAGATCGTCAACGCCGACGCGATGCAGCTCTATCGCGGCATGGACATCGGAACCGCCAAGCTGCCCGTCGAGGCCCGCCGCGGCATCCCGCACCACCAGCTCGACGTGCTCGACGTCACCGAGACCGCGACCGTCGCCCGCTACCAGCGGGCCGCCGCCGCTGACATCGACGCGATCGCCGTCCGGGGCGCGCTGCCGGTGGTGGTCGGCGGCTCGATGCTCTACATCCAGTCGCTGCTCGACGACTGGTCGTTCCCCGCGACCGATCCCGCGGTGCGCGCGCGCTGGGAGCGACGGCTCGCCGAGGAGGGAGTGGGGCCGCTGCACGCGGAGCTGGCCCGGCGCGACCCCGCGGCGGCCGCCGCGATCCTGCCCACCGACGGCCGGCGCACGGTACGGGCGCTCGAAGTGGTGGAGCTCACCGGCCAGCCGTTCGCCGCGTCCGCGCCGCGCATCGGCACTCCGCGCTGGGGCACCGTCATCATCGGATTAGATTGTGACACAACGCTTCTCGACGAGAGATTGGCGCGCCGCACAGATACGATGTTCGAACAAGGCCTGGTCGACGAGGTACGCGCACTCCTCAAACAGGGCCTGCGCGACGGGGTCACCGCCTCGCGTGCGCTGGGCTACGCCCAGGTGCTCGCGGCGCTGGACGCCGGCGGCGCGTCCGACCTGCTGCGCGCGGCGCGCGAACAAACCTACGTCGGCACCCGCCGGTACGTGCGGCGGCAGCGCTCCTGGTTTCGCCGGGACCACCGGGTGCACTGGCTCGAGTCTGAAAAAGGCGAAGCCGACCGCACCCGCGTCGTCGACGAAGCGGTGCGGGCGTGGCGGCACGTATCCTGAGCTGGTGATCTTCGCTAAGGGGCACGGCACGCAAAACGATTTCGTGCTGCTGCCCGACGTCGGCGCCGAACTGGCGCTCACCCCGGAGTCGGTGGCCGCGTTGTGCGACCGGCGCCGCGGATTGGGCGCCGACGGCGTGCTGCGGATCACCACGGCCGAGGCGGCCGTGGCCACTGGGGTGCTCGAGCGCCTGCCCGACGGCGTCGGGACGAGCGACTGGTACATGGATTACCGCAACGCCGATGGATCGATCGCACAGATGTGCGGCAACGGTGTGCGGGTCTTCGCACACTACTTGCGGGTCAGCGGTCTGGAGTCGCGCGATGAGTTCGTCGTGGGATCGCTGGCCGGCCCGCGGCCGGTCACCCTGCACCACGCGGACGCGACCGACGCCGACGTCACCGTTGACATGGGCAAGGCCAACCGGCTGGGCAGCGGCGGCGACGCGTTTGCGGCCGTCGTCGGCGGCCGGCGATTCACCGGGCTGGCTGTCGACGTGGGCAACCCGCACCTGGCGTGCGTGGATCCGCGGCTGACCCCCGACGAGCTCGCCGCGCTGGACGTGGCCGCCCCGGTGCAGTTCGATCGCGCGCAATTCCCCGACGGCGTCAATGTCGAAGTCCTCACCCCGGCCGTCGGCGGGGTGACTCACATGCGGGTCCACGAGCGCGGTGTGGGCGAAACCCGATCCTGCGGCACGGGAACGGTCGCCGCCGCGGTCGCCGCGCTGGCCGATGCCGGCGCGGACACCGGGACGCTGACCGTACGGGTGCCGGGCGGCGACGTCACGGTCACCATCACCGACGCCACCAGCTACCTGCGCGGCCCGTCGGTGCTGGTGGCCCGTGGCGAGATCAGCGAGGAATGGTGGCGCGCACAGCAGCGTTAAATCGGGTGCGCGCAACCGATTTAGCGTGCACTATTGCTAATTGCCTATGACTCATCCAGAAACTCCCTTTCACGATCAGCCGGATCTAGAACCCAGCGCGGGCGAGCTCGCCCTCGAAGACCGATCGGCGCTGCGCCGCGTCGCCGGGCTGTCGACCGAACTCGCCGACATCTCCGAGGTCGAGTACCGCCAGCTCCGGCTGGAGCGCGTGGTGCTGGTCGGCGTCTGGACGCAGGGCAGCGCCGCCGACAACCAGGCGAGCCTGGCCGAGCTGGCCGCCCTGGCCGAGACCGCCGGCTCGCTGGTGCTCGAAGGCCTCATCCAGCGCCGCGACAAGCCCGATCCGTCCACCTACATCGGCTCGGGCAAGGCGCAGGAATTGCGCGAGGTCGTCCTGGCGACGGGCGCCGACACCGTCATCTGCGACGGTGAATTGTCACCGGCGCAGCTGACCGCGCTGGAGAAGGCCGTCAAGGTCAAGGTCATCGACCGCACCGCGCTGATCCTCGACATCTTCGCCCAGCACGCCACCAGCCGGGAAGGCAAGGCGCAGGTGTCGCTGGCCCAGATGGAGTACATGCTGCCGCGGCTGCGCGGCTGGGGTGAGTCGATGTCCCGGCAGGCCGGTGGACGCGCCGGCGGCAGCGGCGGCGGCGTGGGCCTGCGCGGTCCCGGTGAGACCAAAATCGAGACGGACCGGCGCCGCATCCGCGAGCGAATGTCCAAGCTGCGCCGCGAGATCAAGGACATGAAGCAGGCTCGCGACACCCAGCGCAGCCGTCGGCTCGGCAGCGACATCCCGTCGATCGCCATCGTCGGATACACCAATGCGGGCAAGTCCAGCCTGCTCAACGCGCTGACCGGGGCCGGGGTGCTGGTGGAGGACGCGTTGTTCGCGACGCTGGAGCCCACCACCCGGCGCGCGGAGTTCGACCCCGGAACCAAATGGGCTCGGCCGTTCGTGCTGACCGACACGGTCGGGTTCGTCAGGCACCTGCCCACCCAGCTGGTCGAGGCGTTTCGCTCCACGCTGGAGGAAGTCGTCGACGCCGACCTGCTGGTGCACGTCGTCGACGGCTCCGACGTCAACCCCTTTGCCCAGATCGATGCGGTACGGCAGGTGATTTCGGAAGTCTTCACCGACTACACGGCCGACCGCGACGGTGCCCCGCCGCCGGAGCTGTTGGTGGTGAACAAGGTCGATGCCGCAAGCGATCTGACGCTGGCCAAGCTTCGCCACGGGCTGCCCGGGGCGCTGTTCGTGTCCGCGCGCACCGGCGACGGCATCGACGCGCTGCGCCGCCGGATCGCCGAACTCGCGGCGCCCACCGACACCGCCGTCGACGTGGTGATCCCCTACGACCGCGGTGACCTGGTGGCCCGCGTGCACGCCGACGGCCGGGTACAGCAGGCCGAGCACAACTCGCAGGGCACTCGCCTGGTGGCCCGCGTTCCGGTCGCGCTGGCCGCGAGCCTGCGCGAGTTCTCCGCGAAGTAAGCCTCAGCCGGGCCCGGCCGCCCAGCCGCCGACCAACCGTCTGGTTGGTATATCTTGGGCGGCAGAGTCCCCGTCGCCCGGAGGTCAGTTATGAGCAGTGCCATCAAGTACCAGCGCACTCTTTTCGAGCCCGAGCACGATTTGTTCCGCGAGTCCTACCGCGCCTTCCTCGATCGTCACGTCGCGCCGTATCACGACGAATGGGAGAAGGCCAAGATCGTCGACCGCGAAGTGTGGCTCGAGGCCGGCAAACAGGGCTTCCTCGGCATGGCCGTGCCCGAGGAGTACGGCGGCGGCGGCAACCCCGATTTCCGGTACAACACGATCGTCACCGAGGAGACCACGGCCGGGCGCTACAGCGGCATCGGATTCGGCCTGCAAAACGACGTGGTGGCGCCCTACCTGTTGCGCCTGGCCACCGAAGAGCAGAAGCAGCGCTGGCTGCCCAAGTTCTGCAGCGGGGAGTTGATCACGGCGATCGCGATGACCGAGCCGGGCACCGGCAGTGACCTACAGGGCATCAAGACCCGTGCCGTCAAGCACGGCGATCACTACGTGCTCAACGGCTCAAAGACGTTCATCACCAACGGGATCAACTCGGACCTGGTGATCGTGGTGGCGCAGACGGATCCCGAGATGGGCGCGCAGGGCTTTTCGCTGCTCGTCGTCGAGCGCGGCATGAAGGGCTTCGAACGCGGCCGCCACCTGGACAAGATCGGACTGGACGCGCAGGACACCGCCGAGTTGTCGTTCACCGACGTCCATGTTCCTGCCGAAAACCTGCTCGGCGAGGAGGGCAAGGGGTTCATCTACCTCATGCAGAACCTGCCGCAGGAGCGAATCTCGATCGCGATCATGGCGGCCGCCGCGATGGAAGCCGTGCTGAACGACACGGTGCAATACACCAAGGAGCGCAAGGCTTTTGGCAAACCGATCGGCAGCTTCCAGAACAGTCGCTTCGTGCTCGCCGAGCTGGCGACCGAGGCCACCGTGGTGCGCGTCATGGTCGACGAGTTCATCCGGCTGCACCTCGAGGAGAAGCTGACGGCCGAACAGGCCGCGATGGCCAAGTGGTACTCCACCGAGAAGCAGGTGCAGCTGATCGACCGCTGCCTGCAGCTGCACGGCGGATACGGCTACATGCGCGAATACCCGGTCGCGCGTGCCTATCTCGATGCCCGGGTTCAGACGATCTACGGCGGCACGACCGAGATCATGAAGGAGATCATCGGCCGCGGCCTCGGTGTCTAGGCCGGAGGCGGCCGCCGTCGGCGCATCGCGCGGGACGCAATCGCGTTGGCGGCCAACGAAATGTGACCGTGCGGCAAATTGATCTATTTCGCGTATCGCCGTTTTGGCCGGGTAGATTCCGGGTCAATTGACGGCCTCGCGTACCGTCGGCACATGCGTTTGGATGCTGGCCGGTCGCGACATGGGTGCGGTCGCGCATCATTTCGACATCGGAGCGATATCCGTTTTCCCAAAATTCGTGATTTGGCTTCGCATTTTCTGCTCGCTGGAGCAAAGTTATGCGAGCCCGGCGATAATGCGTACCCACGCGGGTTAGTCACTCGCGGTGGGGGTATCACCCGCTCGCAGGGTCTGCAGGATGCGGGAATGGCCACAAACCGGGGCCTATCCGTCGGCTGGGAGGCTTGGTGAACGGGCAGGGAGGTCGATTGCGCAGGCTATTCGGGCGCGCGCTGATCAGCATGGCGGCCGCCGTGGCGGCCGCGGCATTCCTGGCACCCGGAGCCTCGGCATCCCCGATCGGCGACGCCGAGGCGGCCATGATGGCCGCGTGGGAGAAGGCCGGCGGCGACGGTTCACCGCTGGGCGCCCGGAAGGGCGACGTCTACCCGGCCGGTGACGGATTCGTCCTGGACTTCGACGGCGGCAAGATGTTCTACACCACCGACACGGGCGCCAAGTTCGTGTACGGGCCGATCCTGGACAAGTACGAGGCGCTCGGCGGCCCGGTCAACAGCGATCTCGGATTCCCGACCATCAACGAAGTTCCCGGCCTCGCCGGACCCGACAGCCGCGTGGCGACCTTCTCCGCCAGCGACAAGCCCGTGATTTTTTGGACGGCCGAGCACGGCGCGTTCGTCGTGCGCGGCGCGATGAACGCGGCGTGGGACAAACTCGGCAGCTCCGGCGGCGTGCTCGGCGCACCGGCCGGCGATGAAACCTACGACGGCGAGGTCATTTCGCAGAAGTTCAACGGCGGTCAAATCTCCTGGAACCGCAAGACCAAGGACTTCACCACCACCCCGCCGGCATTGGCCGACCAGCTCAAGGGTCTGCAGGTGGCGACCGATCCCACCGCGGCCATCAACATGGCCTGGCGTGCCGCGGGTGGCGCCTCGGGCCCGCTGGGCGCCAAGCAGGGCGGGCAATATCCCATCGGCGGTGACGGAATCGCCCAGAATTTTGCCGGCGGCAAGGTGTTTTTCAGCCCGGCCACCGGCGCAAGCGCTATCGAGAGCGACATTCTGGCCAAGTACGAGTCGGCGGGCGGGCCAGTAGGAAGCGACCTGGGGTTCCCGATCGCCAACGAGTCCGACGGCGGCATTCCCTCCAGCCGGAGTTGCACGTTCGCCGCTGCCGACAAGCCGGTGATCTTCTGGACACGCGAGCACGGCGCGTTCATCGTCCGTGGTGCCATGAAGGCCGCATGGGACAAGCTTCGCGGTGCCGGCGGCAAGCTGGGCGCGCCGGTCGGCGATCAAGCCGTGGACGGCGACGTGATCTCGCAGAAGTTCACCGGCGGCAAGATCTCGTGGAACCGCGCGAAGAACACGTTCACCACCGAGCCGTCCAACCTGGCGCCGTTGCTCTCCGGCCTGCAGGTGTCGGGGCAGAATCAGCCCAGCGGCGCGGCGATGCCGCCCCACGCCAAGAAGTTCGCCTGGCATTCGTGGTATCTGCTGGTCGTCATTCCGGTCGCGATAGTGCTTGCGCTGCTGGCGTTTCTGCCCTTGGGGTTGCGCCGGCGTCGCGCCCGGCGGGAGGCCGCGGCGGCCGCCGCCGCCTACCAGCACGACCGCGACGTCGACCTCGGCGGCTACGACGCCGTCGCCGACGGGCACTGGGGCCACGACTACGGCCACGAGGACGCTCACGAGGACGCCCGCGTCCACGCCGATGCCGCCACCGACCACTTCCTGTTCGGCGAGCCGCAACCATCCGAAGAGGCGGGCGACGAGTCCGGACCGCGGGTCAGCTGGTCGCGCGGCGACGAGGCCGCCGCGGAATACGGCGGCGAATGGCCGCCCGCACCCGATGAGGGCGCGGACCGGTCGGGGATCGAGTCGGGGATCGAGTCGGGGATCGAGGAGGAAGACCCCGACGCGGTGGACACCGATTCCATACCCGTCGTGCCAGAGGAGGTTCTCGCCGAATCCGACTACCCCGAGGCCGCCTACCCAGAACCCGCCTACCCCGAGGCCGCCTACCCGGAGGCCGGCTATCCGGAGGACGCCTATCCCGAGACCGCTGCGCCGGAGGCCGGCTATCCGGAAGAGGACGAACCGGCCTATCTCGACGTTGATGAAGCCCTTGAGGCCGAAGAAGCCGAATATCCGGACGTGGCCGTTCCGCATACCCCAGCGGATGCTGCCCATCCGGAGGACGCCTACCCCGCCGCGGCGCCGGAGCCGGTCGATTCGGACGTCGGGTATCCCGACGTCGCGGTCGCGCACACCGCCCCAGACGTCGCGGCACCGGGCGTCGTCCCCGCCGCCGGGCCGAGGCCTGGGCGGCACGCCGCCGTCGACGCCGAAGAGGTCTCGGGCCCGGCCGGACGCCCGACCATCCACCTGCCGTTGGATGATCCGTATCAGATGCCGGACGGATATCCCATCAAGGCCAGCGCGCGCTTCGGCCTGTACTACACCCCGGAGAGCGAGCTCTACCCGGACACGCTCGCCGAGATCTGGTTGTCCAGCGAAGAAGTCGCGCAGGCCAACGGCTTTACGAAGGCCGACTGACCCCGCTCGCTAAATCTTGCGGATCACCGTGACGACCTTGCCGAGCACGGTCGCCTCGTTGCCGGGGATGGGATCGAATGCGGGGTTGTGCGGCATCAGCCACACCTGACCGCCCGCGCGCTTGAACGTCTTGACGGTGGCCTCGCCGTCGAGCATGGCGGCGACGATGTCGCCGTTGTCGGCGACATTCTGCTGCCGCACCACCACCCAGTCGCCGTCACAGATCGCGGCTTCGACCATGGAGTCGCCGACCACCTTGAGCAGGAACAGCGCGCCCTCGCCGACCAATTCGCGGGGCAGCGGGAAGACGTCCTCGACCGCCTCTTCCGCAAGGATCGGGCCGCCGGCCGCGATGCGCCCGAGCACGGGGACGAAGGTCGGTTCCGGCAGGGCGTCCGAGCCGGCGACTTCGGTGATGGGCACCGCGGCCGCCGGGACGTCGTCGACACCGCGGACGTCGACGGCCCGGGGCCGGTTCGGGTCGCGGCGCAGGTACCCCTTGCGCTCCAGGGTGCGCAGCTGGTGAGCCACCGACGACGTCGACGTCAGCCCGACGGCGTCTCCGATTTCCCGGATGCTCGGCGGATAACCGCGGCTGGTCACCGACTCGCGGATGACCTTGAGGATGGTGCGCTGCCGCTCGGTAAGCGATGGATCCACGGAATGCAACCGGCCGGCCGCGCCGGCGGAAGTGTCGTTGCTGTCGCTCATGGCACTGAATGTAGCCCGCGGGCCGCCAAGAATCAAACATGTGTTCGACTGGCGTGTCGCGGCGTCACGGAACCGGGGTCGAACGACTCTAGGGCCGGTGAATTAAGACCCTAAAACGGGTGAATCACACGCGTGTAACTTTCGGGGGGACCGGGTACTTCTCCTGCATGTGAGGGGTGGTGGCCGAGGTTCGGCGACGAACTTGTCGGTACCGGGGTCTAACGTTTGGGTCGTCCGACACGCTTCGCTCAAATGTTCGGGTTTCGAACACACGAGCGACTATAGTCGAACACACGAGCGAGGATTTAGTTGACCGGAGGAATGGACATGACAGTCATCCACACAGTCTCGCCGCGTACCAGCGGCACCCGGCGCCCGGCCAGTGGGCTGGTCGACTGTCCCCGCTACGACGGGGAACGGCTGGTTCGCTCCCGCCGTCCGCGCTCGTCACGGCCGGCCGGCGCGCCCATGCGTTACCACGGCACCGGCGTCGCGATGTCGGTCGCGCCGCATCGCAAGCGTCCGGTCACGCTGCTGACGACGGTCGGGCTGGCCCTGCTCGCCGGGGTGATCACCCTGTGGCTGGGGCTGGTCGCGAACCTCGGGCAGCAGGCCAACGGCGACTCCGGCCCTAAGGCCGCCGCGGTGCCCGACAGGCTGGCCGTCGTGCGGGTCGAAGCCGGGGAGTCCCTGCAAGATGTCGCGCACCGGGTGGCGCCGGACGCGCCGGCTCGCCAGGTGGCCGACCGCATCCGCGAACTCAACGACCTGAACTCGCCCGCGCTGGACGCCGGCCAGACGCTGATCGCGCCGGTCGGCTGACGGCGTGGCGGCGCATTGCGAAAACCGCTCTACGCCAAGGCTGCTCGGCTCCCGCGGAGGTGGACGGATCCTTATCGCGGCGGTATTGGCCCCGGTGGGCGGCGCGCGGGTACGCTCGGAGTGTTCTGCGAGGTATCGGCACGGCGAAGGAGCGGTCATGCACTGTCCGTTCTGCCGGCATCCCGATTCCCGGGTGATCGACTCGCGGGAAACCGATGAAGGCCAGGCGATTCGGCGCCGCCGGTCCTGTCCCGAATGCGGGCGGCGGTTCACCACCGTGGAAACCGCGGTCCTTGCCGTCGTCAAACGCAGCGGTGTGACCGAGCCGTTCAGCCGCGAGAAGGTCATCAAAGGCGTCCGCCGCGCGTGTCAGGGCCGGCAGGTCGACGAGGACGCGCTGAACCTACTGGCCCAGCAGGTGGAAGACGCGGTGCGCGCCGCGGGGTCGCCGGAGGTCCCGAGCCATGAGGTCGGCCTGGCAATCCTGGGGCCGTTGCGCGACCTGGACGAGGTGGCCTACCTGCGATTCGCGTCGGTGTATCGGTCGTTCTCGTCGGCGGAGGATTTCGAGCGCGAGATCGAAGCGCTGCGCGCGCACCGCAACGTGCCGACGGATCCGGAACCGGCCACTCGCTAGGCTGTTTTCATGCCTGCCGACTTGCATCCCAACGTCGCGGCGCTGGCGCCTCTGCTCGGCACCTGGGCCGGTCGAGGCGCCGGAGAATACCCGACGATCCAGCCCTTCGAGTATCTCGAGGAAGTCGTGTTCTCCCATGTGGGCAAACCGTTTCTGGCGTATGCGCAGAAGACCAAAGCGGTGGCCGACGGCAAACCGTTGCACGCCGAGACCGGATACCTTCGGGTGCCGCAGCCGGGTCACGTCGAGCTGGTCCTGGCGCACCCGAGCGGCATCACCGAAATCGAGGTGGGCACGTATTCGGTGACCGGCCAGCGCATCGAGGTGGAGTTGTCCACCACCGACGTCGGGTTGGCCCCGACCGCCAAAGAGGTGTCCGCGCTTGGCCGTTCGTTGCGCATCGACGGCGACGAGCTGTCGTACTCGGTGCGGATGGGTGCCGTCGGGCAACCCATGCAGCATCACCTCGCCGCGGTGTTGCACCGGAAGTCCTGACCGGTCCCGGTGCCAGCCGTAACTCAATTCAGCTGTGTCACACCGTCATTGACGACGCGCCCGGCCACCCGAACCCAGCCCTCGGGGCTCCAGGTCGTCTCGATCATGGAGCCCTTGCCCTGCGTGATGCGCAGGTCCCGGCTGAGGTGGTCGGTGATCCGTATCGCCGCGGAGCCGGTCGCTTCGTCCTCCGGCACACCCAGATTCGCGGCGAACATGCGGGCTCGCAGCGATCCGGCGGTTTGATCGATCCACGCCCACAGGTAGTGGGCGGTGTCGTCGGGATAATCGGCGGGGTCGGCGGCGAGCAGGTCGTCAACCGTATCGAATTCGTGCACGAACAATTCGGGGGCCCACTCCGAGCGTGCGCTAATGACCGTCAGCTCATCCTGGTAGCCGACCTGCACGAGGCCGGCCGGCACCCGCAGCGTGTTGATCGGCATGCCGTTGTCGCGCAGCCACCACGACAGGCCGACGGTCGGATGTCCGGCGAACGGAATTTCGGTTCGCGGGGTGTAGATCGTGGCGTGCGCAGTGGGGGAGCCGGCGGTCGGGAGATCGACGAATATCGTTTCGCTGTAGCCCAATTGGGCGGCCAGCCGTTGCCGGTCGCCGGCGTCGACCTGACTCGCATCGACCACGCCGAGGGGATTGCCGAAGTTGCGGTCGGGATCGGTGAACACCCGCAGCACCGTGACGTCGATACCCATGGCCCGACTGTACGACGCTGGGCAATGCCGCGATTATCAGGTGGCGCTGCGTTCGTCGGAGCCCATGGCGTTGAGGACCGCGACGCGGGTGTCGGCCGGGCCGGAGACGGTTTGCGCGCCGCTGCCCGTGCGGAGCAACTGGCGAAGCGCTGCCTGGTCGTATTCGGCGGGCTCGGTGGTGTCGATGAAGCGCTGGACGACGTCGATGAAGCGGGCCGGGTCGTCGTGGAAGGGGAAATGGCCGGAGCGCTGAAAGATCTCCAGCCGGGAGCCGGGCATCGCGGCGTGTGCCATGCGGGCGTGGCGGACGGGGACCACTACGTCGCGGCTACCCCAGATGATCTGCACTGGGATGGCCTCGGTCAAATAACATCGGTCCAGCATGGTGACGATCTGCCCGCGCCAGTCCACGACGGCCCGCAGGGTGCGGCTGAACGCCGCCGACGCCGTCGGTTCGGGTAGGTCGTCCAGTATCCGCAGCACGTTGGGCAGGTCACGGCCGAGGTCGGTCGACCCGATCGCCAGGCCCGCCAGACGCCCCGCCAGCTGAACCGCCGGCAGCACCAGGGGCAGCCGCAGTAGGGCCAGGGCTTCGCTGCCCATCGGCAACGACGCGAGCCGGAAGACGACGTTGACATCCTTGGTGACGCCGCCGGCGGCGACCAAAATCAGCCGATCGACCAGATGCGGGAATTGGTAGGCGAATTGCATCGCCACCCCGCCGCCCAGCGAATGACCCACGATGGTGACGCGCTCGATGTCGAGGACGGACAGCAGGTCGCGCATCCCGTTGGCGTAGGCGGCGACCGAGTAGTCGGCGCGCGGCTTGTCCGACTGCCCGTGGCCCAGCAGGTCGGGGGCGATCACGGTAAAACGTTGGGCGAGCTTGGCCTGCACCGTATTCCACGTGGTGGAGTTGTCGCCGATGCCGTGAATCAGCAGCAGGGCCGGGCCCGAGCCGGCGATGCGGAACGCCCGCTTGTAGCCGTGGATGGTTCGGAACTGCAGGGTCGGCGCGGTCACTTCCCGCACCGGGCGAAGATTGCTCTTTCGCTTCCGCTCAGTCATCCGCCCACCTCGTTGTCGGGCCAGTTCTGAGCGTTAGCCCGAGTCGTCGTCGTCGGACTTCTTCTCGGCCTGCTGCGCCAGGAATCGCTCAAACTCTGCGCCAATCTCCTCGCCGCTAGGCAGGTCCTCGTCGCGAGTCAGTAACGACCTGTTTGCCTGAGCGTCGATGAAGGCATCGTACTGGCGCTCGAGCGCGGCCACCACTTGGGCGACTTCCGCGCTGGCCTGCACCTGCTCGTCGATTTTGGCCCGGATTTCCGCGGCCGCTTCGGTCAGCTCCGACAGCGGCAGGTCCAGCGACCCGGACTTGGCCACCTGCTCGAGCAGCGCCTGCGCGGCCGCGGGGTAGTCGGTCTGCGTCAGGTAATGCGGCACGTGCACGGTGAACCCGACGACCTCGTGGCCATGCTGGGCCATCCGGTACTCGAGCAGGTTGGACGCGCTGCCCGGGACCTGGATCTCGGAGATCCACGGCTGGAAGTCGGCGATCAGTTCCTTGTCGTTGGAGTGCGCGGTCAGCGTGATCGGCCGCGTGTGTGGCACTGCCATCGGGACGGTGCCCAGGCCGATCGTGCGGCGCACGCCCAGTCGCTCGGCCAGCAGGCGCACGGCGGTGACGAAGCGCTCCCACTTCAGATCCGGCTCCATGCCGGCCAGCAACAGGAATGGGGTGCCGACGCTGTCCCGCAACGCGTACAAGCTCAACTCTGGATCGTCGTAATTGGTGAAGTGGTCGGTCTTGAAGGTCATCAGCGGCCGCCGGGAGCGGTAGTCCAGCAATTCGTCGATCGCGAAGGACGCGACCAGCTCGGTGTCCAGGGCGTCCTTCAGGTGCGTGGCGGCCAGGCGTATCGCGTGACCCGCGTCGGAGAACCCTTCCAGCGCGTGCACTAGCACCGGGCCGCGGCCGTCTGACGTCGACAGCTGGGGTCCCGGGAATTCGAGCTCGTACATGCCGGGCTGCCCTCGCTGATAGAGCCCGTCGTCCCGGTTTTGATCGTGGGCCATCGGGGTTGCCTCCTTTCGGGGGTTTCTCCAGGGTGCCTTAAACCAGTGTCCCCCAAATCGATGGGCACCAATTACGCAACGCTCGGGTGCCGGACCTTAATCTGTGGGGTGCCGTGCGGCCCGCGCCGAGCAGGCAAAACTATCAACACACCGTGTCCGCGATGATTGTGCTTGCGAGCGCGTGGTCAGGCATGATTGCACTCAAATGCGCGTGCCGAGGGTGTTGCTGTGTGCGGTGATCGGGGTGGCGGCGTTGCTGACGTCGTGCGACCGGCCCGCCGATCATGCGCGCCCCACCATCACCGTCCCGGTGGCCACCGGCCCGTTGGTGCAGCGGATGAGCCAGCCCCAGCAGAAGGCGGTCGCGGGCCCGGTGGACCCGGACAGGCGCGTCGGCGCGATCTTCATCGACAACGGGCCGCTGCACGTCTGCACGGGTTCCGTCGTGCATTCGACGGGCGGGAACCTGATGATCACGGCGGCGCACTGTTTGGCCGGAGCCGCCAAGATCACCTTCGCGCCCGGCCTCGTCGGCGACGCCCAGCCCGCCGCGGTGTGGAAGGCCGACGCCGTCTACCTGGACCCGCGCTGGACGGCCGGCAAGGATCCACACGCCGATTACGCGATCGCGCGGGTCAGCAACGACGCCGGCACCTCGGTCGAATCACATGTCGGCCTGGCGCTCACGCTGGGTACCGCGCCGCCGCCGGGCAGCCACGTCACGGTGATGGGCTATCCGGCCGGGGTCGGCGGCTCGCCGATCGGCTGTCAGACCAGCACGTCGGTCAACGATGCCGGCTTCCCCTCGGTGGTGTGCGAAGGGCTGGTGGACGGCACCAGCGGCGCGCCGTGGGTCAGCGGCACCACCCTCACCGGGCTGATCGGTGGCTTCGAGCGCGGCGGGTGCGCCGCGAACGTGTCGTACTCCGCCCCGTTCGACGCCCAAACCGCGCAGCTGCTGGCCCGCGCCGAAGCCGGCGGGCCCGGCGATCCCGTGCCGAACGACCTCGACGACAGCTGCTGACCTAGCGGCGGAACTGAGACAGCGCGCGCATCTTGTTGGTCACGTCGAGCGCGGCGACCTTGTATGCCTCCGAGAACGTCGGGTAGTTGAACACCGCGTCGACCAGGTAGTCGACGGTGCCGCCGCATCCCATCACGGCCTGCCCGATGTGCACCATCTCGGTGGCGCTGGTGCCGAAGATGTGGACTCCCAACAGTTTTCGGTCATCGGTCGACACCAGCAGCTTGAGCATGCCGTAGGAGTCCCCGGCGATCTGGCCGCGGGCCAGCTCCTTGTACCGCGCGACGCCGACCTCATAGGGCACCGCGTCCTTGGTCAGTTCCACCTCGGTCGCCCCGACGTAGGAGATCTCGGGAATCGAGTAGATCCCGATCGGCTGCAGGTCGGTGATGCCGTCGCACGCTTCGCCGAACGCGTGGTAGGCGGCCAGCCGCCCCTGTTCCATCGAGGTCGCGGCGAGCGCGGGGAAGCCGATGACGTCGCCGACGGCATAGATGTGTTCGACCTTGGTCTTGAACTTGTCGTCGACCCAGATCCGGCCGCGGCCCTCCACCTCGAGGCCGGCATTGTGCAGATCGAGGTGGTCGGTCTGGCCCTGGCGTCCCGCGGAGTACATGACCGTCTCGGCGGGAATCTGTTTGCCGCTGGCCAGCGTCGTGACAGTGCCGGCCGAGCCGACGTCGACGGCGGTCACCTCCTCGCCGAAGCGGAACGTCACCGCGAGGTCGCGCAGGTGGAACTTCAGCGCCTCGACCACCTCGGGGTCGCAGAAATCCAGCATGTCGTCCCGCTTTTCCACGACGGTGACCTTGGTGCCCAGCGCGGCGAACATCGAGGCGTACTCGATGCCGATCACGCCGGCGCCGACGACGACCATCGAGGCGGGCAGGGATTTGAGGTCCAGGATCCCGTCGGAGTCGAGCACCCGTTCCTCGTCGAACTCGACGCCGGATGGCCGGGCCGGTCGGGTGCCGGTGGCGATGACGATGAATTCCCCACTGACGGTGGTCATTTCCCTGCGGCCGGGGTCTTCGACGACGATGGTGTGCGGGTCGATGAATCGGCCGTGCCCGAGCAGCAGGTCGATTCGGTTGCGCATCAACTGGTTGCGCACCACGTCGACTTCCTTGCCGATCACGTGCTGGGTCCGCGCCAGCAGGTCCGCCGGCGTGATCCGGTCCTTCACGCGGTAGCTCGCGCCGTAGAGCTCGCGCTGATTCATCCCGGTGAGGTAAAGCACGGCCTCGCGCAACGTCTTTGACGGGATCGTGCCGGTGTTGACGCAGACACCGCCGAGCATGCGGCCGCGTTCGATGATCGCCACGGATTTCCCGAGTTTGGCCGACGCGATGGCGGCCTTCTGGCCGCCCGGTCCCGAACCGATGACGACGATGTCGTACTCCTGCATCGAACCCATGGGATAGACGATAAGGCCCACAGTCGCGACTTTCTCCACAGACGGCCGGCCCGGTCCGCGCCCGCGAGCGCGGCCTGACGGTGGCGGCCGTCAGCGTGGGGCCCATGACGACGCATCGAGCAGATTTCGACCTGAACCATCCCGGCGCGCTGATCGCCGCGCTACCGGCCGTTCTCGGCTTCGTTCCGGAGAATTCACTGGTCCTGGTGTCGGTAGGCGACGGCGAACTGGGGTCGGTGCTGCGGGTCGACCTCGGTCCGGAACTCGTCGAGCGGGTGGGGCATCTCGCCGAGGTCGCCGGCGCGGCCGGGCCCGAGGCCGCGATCGCGGTGATCGTCGAGGCTGAGGGCGCGGACTGCCCGGGGTGCAACGAGGAGTACCGGCAGCTGAGCGCCGCGCTCACCGAGGCGCTGGCACGACACGACATCGAACTGTGGGCGGTGCACGTGGTGGATCGGGTCGAGGCGGGCGGGCGCTGGCACTGTGTGGACGAGTGCGGCGCGGGCGGCGCCGTCGACGACCCGTCGGCGTCGCCGTTGGCGGCCGCGGCGGTACTCGACGGCCGGCGGCTCTATCGCCGCCGCGCCGACCTGCAGGCCGTCGTCGCGCCCGACGAGCGGGCGCAGCGCCCCGAGTTGGCGGTCGCGGTGACCGAGCGGGCGGCCGCGCGCGAAGCCGCGCCGGGCGCGGACCCAGCGGGCCGCTGCCGTCGCGACGTGCGCAACGCGATGGCCGCCGCCGCCCGGGTCGCCGGTGGTCAACCCCTCTCCGACGCCGAGGTGGCGGAATTGGGTTGCGCGCTAAGCGACCCGCAGGTGCGCGACATCCTGTACGCCCTTGCGGTCGGCCAGAAGGCCGGGGACGCCGAGTCGCTGTGGGCCGCGCTGGCGCGCGCCCTGCCACCGCCGTGGCGCGTCGAGGCGCTGGTGTTGCTCGCGTTCAGCGCTTACGCCCGCGGCGACGGGCCGCTCGCCGGCGTGTCGCTGGATGCCGCGCTGCGCTGCGCGCCGGACCATCGGATGGCGGGCATGCTGGACACCGCGCTGCAGTCCGGTCTGCGGCCCGAGCAGATCCGCGAGCTGGCGGTCAGCGGGTATCGCCTGGCCAAGCGCCTCGGCGTGCGGTTGCCGGCGCGGCGCGCATTCGGCCGACGCGCGGGCTAGCCGCGTGGATAGGGGTGTGGCTCAGACCTTTTCGACCTTGACGGCGTGCGCCATCTCGTGCGGCAGGGTGACGTTTTCGTGGCCCGGTATCAGGATGGTCACCCCGCCGCCGGCGGGGCTGGTCTCGACGGTCACTCGCGCGTTGGGCACCACGCCGGCGTCCTTGAGCCGCGTGATCAGGTCGATGTCGCCCTGGACGTGCTCGGTGAGCTGGCGGACGACCACCGCCACCGGCGACCCGGCGGGCAACTCGGTCAACCGGACCAGGTCGGCGTCCTCGGCCCTGGAGTCCGGGCCCACGCCCAGGTCCAAGAGGCCGGGGATGGGGTTGCCGAACGGGGAGGTGGTCGGGTGGTTGAGCACCTTCACCAGTCGGCGTTCGACGTCCTCGCTCATCACGTGTTCCCACCGGCACGCCTCGGCGTGCACCTCTTCCCATGGCAAACCGATGACGTCGACGAGCAGCCGCTCGGCGAGGCGATGCTTGCGCATCACGGAAATGGCCAGCGCCCTGCCCTTGTCGGTGAGCTCCAGGTGGCGGTCGCCCGCCACGTGGAGCAGTCCGTCGCGCTCCATGCGGGACACGGTCTGGCTGACGGTCGGCCCACTCTGGTCGAGCCGTTCGGCGATCCGGGCGCGCAGCGGCGTCACGCCCTCTTCCTCGAGGTCGTAGATAGTGCGCAGATACATCTCGGTGGTATCGACCAGCTCGTTCATTCAGCACCCTCCGTCGACGCTGAGTCTACTTGGCCAGCTGCGCGAATGGGTCTAACGCGTCCTAGGCAAGCAGTATGCCCGCCGCTGATGCGGCGGGCATACTGTCTGCTACCAGGTTCTGGTTTAGCGGTGCTAGCTCGCGTACGACCGTAGCCGATCGGCGCGCTCGCCGTTGCGCAGTTTCGCCATCACGTCCCGCTCGATCTGACGCACCCGCTCCCGGGACAGACCGAACAGTTTGCCGATCTGGTCCAGGGTCCGCGGTTGGCCGTCGTCCAGGCCGAAACGCAACCGGATCACCTGGTGCTCGCGCTCGTCGAGCGTGGCCAGCACGCTGCGGATGTCGGTGTGCAGCAGCTCGGCGATCACCGCGTTCTCTGCGGACATCGCCTCGGCGTCCTCGATGAAATCACCGAGCGGGGCTTCTTCTTCCGAGCCCACTGGCATGTCCAGGCTCACCGGGTCGCGGCTGTGCTCGAGCAGATCGTTGATCTTTTCGATCGGAATTCCGGATTCCGCGGCCAGTTCCTCGTCGGTGGCTTCGCGGCCCAGGTTCTGATGCATCTCGCGCTTGATCCGCGCCAGCTTGTTGACCTGCTCGACCAGGTGAACCGGCAGCCGAATGGTGCGGCTCTGGTCGGCCATGCCGCGGGTGATGGCCTGGCGGATCCACCACGTGGCGTACGTCGAGAACTTGAATCCCTTTGTGTAGTCGAACTTCTCCATCGCGCGGATCAGACCCAGGTTCCCCTCCTGAATGAGATCCAGCAGCGGCATGCCCCGGCCCGTGTAACGCTTGGCGAGCGAAACCACCAGGCGCAGATTCGCTTCCAGCAGGTGACGGCGCGCAGCCTGGCCGGCGCGCGCGCCGGCCGCCAGCTCGCGTTTGCGGTTCTCGCCGAGGCGCTTCCGCGTTTGCAGCAGATGCTCGGCGTAAAGCCCGGCCTCGATGCGCTTGGCCAGTTCAACCTCGCCGGCGGCGTTGAGCAACGCGGTCTTACCAATACCGTTCAGATAAACGCGCACTAGGTCCGCAGCGGGGCTTTGAGCATCTAGATCGCCGTCAATCCTGGTAGTGGTGGCGTTCGCCATAGCGACCTCCCGATTGGCTTGTACTGTCACGTCGTTTAACGACAGACCCGCCTTTGGAGTTCCCGCCGATCCGAATCTCACACGCTTTGACGTGCAGGAATGTGTCCCAGACCTGAGAATGTCCTGAGAAGTCCGTTCCGATGGCCGGTTGGCCGGAACCTACGCCGAACCTGTGTCGCCGCCCGGCCCCGGGTGGTTCAGCGGGTGCCGGCGAGCCTCGAGCGCGGGCCGCTCGGCCGTCGGGAACAACGGGGTGCGGCGCCGCTCGTTGTCGAACCGCCGAGGCTCGTTGGCGCGCCGCGGCGGGCGGTCGTTCGCGATCAGCACGGCCATCCACGGCAGCGGCACCGACGCCGCGACGATCAGCAGCGAGATCAGGCCGTTGTGCCACGCGCCGTAGGCCAGCGCGGCGAAGATGAGCGCCGGAACCCGGAACGCCATCAGCGTCAGGTATTTACGTACTCGCGCGCGATGCTGCTCTTCGTACGAGGGTTCGGCGGCGGTAATGAGCACCGGCCGGCCCTTGTGGCCGTCGAAGTCATCGAACCTGTCGTCGTCGAACCCCGGATCGGAGCCGCGCTTCATTCCTCCACTGTCCCACATGCGATCGATTCCGGCTTGGCCGGTTTCGCAGGCGGCAGTGCACAATGAGGGGTATGCAGACCCAGACGATCGAACGCACCGAGACCGACGAACGCGTCGACGACGGGACCGGCAGCGATACCCCCAAATACTTCCATTACGTCAAGAAGGACAAGATCGCCGAGAGCGCGGTCATGGGCAACCACGTCGTGGCCTTGTGCGGTGAGGTGTTTCCCGTCACGCGGGCGGCCAAGCCGGGCTCGCCGGTCTGCCCGGACTGCAAGCAGATCTACGACAAGCTCAAGAAGGGCTGATCAGGCCGGCGGCTCGACCGCGGCGGAGCCGTGCTGCGGCGAGGAATCGGTGGAATCCCTGACGGATCGCGTCCGCGCCAGCAACCAGTTGCGCAGCCGGTGGGCGTGCGTCGCCGGCGCCGGAAACTCCTCCTGAATGGCGGCGTTGAGTTCGGCACCCAGCATGATGGCGAAGCCGCCGAAGAACGCGAACAGCAGGAACGCGATCGGGGTGGACAGCGCGCCGTACGTGTAGCCGGTGCTGGTGATCCACCTCAGGTAGAACCGCAGGCCCAGCGTGGCGGTCACGAAGAACGCCGTCGCCAGCACGGCGCCGAAGACCAGCCGGTGGGTCGGCAGCGGAACCGGCAGCGAGACCCGATACAGGAGCACGATCCCGACCACCAGGCCGAGGATCAGCGCGGGGTAGTACCCATAGCGCAGCACGTTGGCCAGCGTGAACGGGATGTGCTCACTCACCTTGCGCGGCCCTATCACCATGACCGGCGCGGCCACCACCGCGAACACCAGCATCACGACGTAGAGGAATAGCGCGAAGAATCGCTGCCGCACCGGGTGCCGCAGCGGGGTTTGGTCGTGCGCCTCCACCACGGCGTCGACGTAGGACGAGATCGCCGACGATCCCGCCCACAGCGAGATCACGAAACCCAGCGACACCACCTCGCCCCGCGCGTTGGCGGTGACGTCGCGGATGGTGGGCACGATGATCTCGTTGACGACACTCGACGAGAAAAAGCTGTGGGTCGTGGAGATGATGCTTTTTTCGATGGACGGCAAGGTATCCCGGCCGAAGAGCGGCGCGACGTAGGCCAAGCTGCCCAGCATTCCCAACAGTAGCGGCGGCAGCGAGAGCGCCGACCAGAAGCCGGCCTGTGCCGACTCGGAAAAGATCGAGTCGTCCCAGCTCTTGGATAGGGTCCGGAGACTGATTCGCCAGATGTGGTGGCGGGACGGCCTTGCGATCTGATCGCTCATAGGAGTCCAGCATTACCGATCACCGCGCCCGCCCTCCACATTGCGGGTGGGTGAGTTGGGCGGACCTAGTTGCCGCTGACCTCCAGCACGGCCGACAGCTCGGTGAGCTTGGCCTCGTGCTCGTTGGCGTGGTGCTGGCAGAAGAGAAGCTCAGCTCCGGAAGGCAGCTTGGCGCGTACCCGAGCGGCGGCACCGCAGCGGTCGCAGCGGTCTGCTCTAGTCAGCTCGGGACTGGTCAAAGTTGCGTTCATTGGCTTCTCCCGTTCCTTCGTACGTTCACTGTCTCAGACGTTCGGGGTTTTCGCGTTGTTCCCCGATCGTTATCGGGTGTGTCGTTTCTCACGGGCTTTTCCACCTGCGTTTAGGCATTCGCTCTAAGGTGACCGAACGTGACATTCGCTCCCGGCGTGTTGGTGCATTTGTGCGGCGCACAAGCGTGGGCAGATGCCCGCGTGCGAGGCGAAATTCGCCCGGCGGCGCCCGGCTCGGACGCCGGGGACCGGTTCATCCATCTCTCGACGCCCGACCAGGTGCATCTGCCGGCCAACCGGCTCTACCGCGGTCGCGACGACCTGGTGCTGCTGCATATCGATCCTGCCCGGCTGAACGCACCGGTGCGTTGGGAGCCGGGTGTGCCGACGGATCCCCGGTCGATGTTGTTTCCGCATCTGTACGGCCCGCTCCCGGTGGCCGCTGTGACGAGCGTCACGGCCTATGCGCCGGGGCCCGACGGCACGTTCCCGGCGGTCGGCGGAGGTCAGGGCACGGAGTCGGCCGGGGAGTCCACGTAGGCGTCGGCTTCGATCTCCACCAGCAGCTCGGGGGCGATGAGCGCGGCGACCTCGACCATCGTCGCCGCGGGACGCACCTCACCGAAGACTTCCGCGTGCACCGCCGCAACTTCGCGCCAGCGGGCGATGTCGGTGACATAGATGCGCGTCCGGATTACGTCGGTGAGCTCGGCGCCCGCTTGTTGGAGCGCAATCTCGATGCGGCGCAACACCTCTCGGGTTTGGCCCGCGATGTCGCCCGCTAGCCCGGGCGCGGTTGTCCCCGCCACCGCCACGTGTGGGCCGACGCGAACGGCGCGCGAGTAGCCGACCACCGACTCGAATTCGGAGCCGGAAGAGACGACTTTTCGGTCGGCTGACATACGGTCACCCTAGCCGACGAAAAAGCCGACGAAACATGTTGGACGGCAGGCGATTAAGCTCGGCGGCACGGGCCGTCGGGCGGAGGGAGCGGCGATGACCACACCCGGCATCTCCGAGGACGCGCTGCTTGCGCAAGAGGCGTGCTTCGCGCGGGCGTTCGCCGAGGGCGATCCGGCGATCGCGCGGGACCTCTATCAACCCGACGTGGCGTATGTGAGTCCGACGGTGCGTCTCTTCGATTGGCCCGCCGAGATCGAAGGCATCGAGCGCACGCTCGAATTCATCGCGCTCACCATTCGTGGCTGCTCGGCGATCCGCTACGAGGCGACCGAGTGGGCGGTCGCGCCCGGCGGGGACGCCGCGTTCGTGCGCGTGCGGTTCGACTGGGATTCGGGTGGGCAACGCCTGCGCTCGACCTATGTGGTCCTCTATCGCTACCGCGACGGCCTGATCGCCCGCCAGGAGCTCTATTACGACCCGGGCGGGCCGCTGCAGCGGCTCACTTAGCCGGATGCGCGCCGGCCGCGAGTCTGGGACACTCGACGGGTCATGAAACTTCGCTCCGCAGTGGCAAGCGCCGTCGTCCTGATCGGCCTCGCCGCCCCGGCCTACGCCGACGACGGGGACGGCGCGGACGCCGGCACCGACAAAGCCTTCCTGGCGGAACTCCAACAGGCCGGCCTGACCTACCAAGACCCGAATAGTGCGGTGGCCGCCGGGAAATCGGTGTGCCAGCTCGTCGACGAGGGAAAGTCGGCCGCGGAGATCATCACCGAACTGCGTAACCGCAACCCGTCGTTCCAGGGGACGAGCGCCGCGAAGTTTACCGCGCTCGCGGCCGCCGCTTACTGCCCCCAGTACATGACCGGCGGCGGCCTGACCGACGGCGCCGGCGCGCACTAGCGGCGCGACTTTCGCTGTGCTGCACGAAAAGTGACGTAGCCTGGGTCAGGGAAGGAGTCCACGCATGCCCAAACTGTCGTTGACCAGACTTGCCGTAGCGGTTGGTGGTGTGACATTGGCGCTAACCGCCGGGGTCGGCGTCGCGTCGGCGGATCCCGATCTGGGTCCGGCCGTCAACACCACCTGCACCTATGACCAGCTCGTGGCCGCGTTGAACGCGCAAGACCCGACGATCGCCGCCTTTTTCAACTCCTCGCCGCAGATGCAGTCCGGACTGCGTGACTTTCTCGCCGCGGGGCCCGATCGGCGGAGGCAAATCGCCCACGACATCGTGAACGGTCCGCACGCCGGGCCGTACATCCCGGTTCTCCAGCGGACCTTCGCTACCTGCAACAACTTCTGAGCGAGGCTCGCTCAGTCCAAGTAGTCGCGCACCAGGGATCGCTGTGCGCTGTAGTTCCTGCGTGTTTCCGTTGCTGGGCCGAGAGCGTAGATAGATCGAATATCTTTGACTGAGCCTCGCGATTCACTGAGCCGTTCGACGTAAGCACACGCGCTCGCACGTTCCGGCCCGGCAGCGTCGATCTGAGCGTCGGGAAATGACGCGGCGGGCGCGCGATGACGTGCGGCATATAGGCACATTCAGTAGCGCTCACGCGTGTCGTCGTCAGAGTCGATCTGCCGCACTGGAAGTATTTGAATCATGTCCGACGCACTTGTCACCGCATTGGTGACCACCGGCGGCGTGCTCCTGGTCGCAATCCTCAGCCTGATCAGTGCACGAATCGCCGCGAACGATAAGCGGAACCGCCTCGTGCGTGAAGTCGAGGTACTGAACAACCTTGAGAAATTTCCCGTTGAGCAAGAACTCATGCGCCTACAGGTGAGCCGGTCGATCGATCACCTGTGGCGGGCTACGGCGGATCGCGAAGTGACTATTCGCATAATCTGGCAACTGTTCTGGTCCTTCTTCTTCATCGCAACCACGATCGGTCTCCTTAATCTGCCGGGGCACGTCCATCTGGGTATGTGGAAGGTTGTGTATTTTGAGTGGCTAGGTTTCTCCTTTATCGGGTTGTTCGCTACATGGGTTTGGATGTGGCGCCCCACGGCACAGAGGGTGCGAAATTCGTCGCGTCTTCGTAAAGTGTTCGCCCGCCTCAGGCGGAAGAATAAGGATGGTGCTGGACCTGACGCGGTTGGCGGCAAGGCGGCAGCCGACGACGGGTCTGAGCAAGACAGTGATCCATCCGAATCAGTCGACCGCGGCACGGGCCGCACCTAGCGCGCGGGCCAGCGCGCGAGCCTCGGCCGGGTCAGGAAGTCGGTCGGGTCGAGGCCGGCCATGCGCACCAGGCGCTCCTCCTCGCCTTCGTAGTGCCCGATGAACGGGTCCACGATGATGTTGCTGCTGGGTCGGGCCTCTCAATAGCAGTGCGCATACCAGCAGTATTGGACGACTTCTGTTGCATTACAAGGGAATTCGGCAAATCGATACACGTATTCCTTATCCAGAATCCGATTCTGGGCCCGGGTGCCCAGCCCGCAGGGCCGCGCTGACGGCTGATCCAGACCGTGTTGTTACCGGGGTCGTCGAACGCAGCACGCCAAGATAGATGCTCGTGGGGCTCGTTAACAGACGCTTGCTCATCGGCGCGCTGTGCATCATTACCGCGGCCCTGGCACTTGCTCTGTGGTGCGCTCAGCCGCACGGCAGCCTTGCCGTCTGGTGGAATCCCCACTGGCCATACCTGCGGCACTTGCTGGCCCGGAAAGGCGCTACCGCGATCCAGGCAGTCGGGGCGCTGATCGCGTTTTATGGGCTCGCGAGGGCGTATCTGCGGGCGAAGTACGACCTGCGGGTCTGGCAATGGGCCAAACGGGGTGTTGCGCGGCTAGCCGGCCGCGTTGATCGACTGTGGCGGGCGCTGCTGCGCAAGCCGCTAGACGCGACCGTTCACGTCGGCCGCGCATCGGCATCGTATGCGTGGATGCCAAGTCCAGCAGTCGGAGTATCGAACGCTGTCGTCGACTTCACATTGCCGCTGCAAGAACAAATCAAGCGGTTGACCGAGTACGTGAACAAGAAAGCTGAGCAGGCTGCCGAGATGCAGGGAAACATCGCTCGGCTACAGCGAGATCTTGAGAAAGCGCGTGATAAAACTTCAGAGCTCAAACGAGAAACGTGGGCGCACATCGAAACTCAGATTCAACAGTTAAACGACCGGCTCAACAACATCCAAGCCCTAGACCTGACGTGGGCGATCTGGGGGCTTTTCATCACGTTTGTGGGTACCGTGTTGAGCCTGTGGGCGTAGACGCGCCGAACGAGCGCGACGTGCGGCACATGCCGCACCACAAACTTTACACCAGTCTGCATTCTCCATATTTTCCACAAAATTCGGACATCCTGTAGGAAAAACTGGACAAACTGTCTGGAAATCAGACCAAACATATTGTGCACGAACAGGTTTCAACGATCTACGCTGTCATTTATGACTGAACCACCGGACCAGCCTGGCCCCTCAAACCAACCGATCAAGGCGGAATTCAAAGTGGTGACCGGCCTAACTGCGTCGGTGTCCATACGCAACTACATGGCCAACCAGCACCTATGGAATGCTCGGCGCGAAGCGTGGCTGTGCCGAAAACGCGAAGAAACATTGCAGAACCTTGACCGGGCTCACCTCTCGCACGCCATGATGGCCGTGCTGTCGGCGGTCGCGTTCCTTGAGGCGTTTGTCAACGCGGTGTGGCAAGACGCTGCCGACAGCGACCCAGGTGAGCACACCCACTACACCGATGGCATTCCCGACGCCGCCGTCGCGATCATGCGTGAATTGTGGACAGGCAAACGCAAAAACAAAGAGGACGCCGAACGAATGATGTCGTTACAGAGCAAGTTCCAGATCGCCCTGGTCTGCGCCGGCCGCGATCGCCTGGATAAGGGCGCTGAGCCCTATCAGAGCGTCGACGTGCTGATCGACTTGCGAAATGAGTTGGTGCACTTCAAACCCCAGTGGTGGCACGACGACGGCAGAGACGAAGCGAAATTTGTCGCGCAGCTGCGAGAAAAAATTAAGCAGACACGCCAGAGCCCCTTCGCACAACTCCCGCTCGGAGCTGGCTGCGCTGACTGGGCGTGTAGCTCAGTGATCGCATTCGCTAGAGACTGGCACAGTCGGATGGGACTGGCGCACGACTTTGACAAGGTCTACCTGCTTCCAACGGAGCCGTTTCAAGTGCCCTAGGCAGCCCGACGCGGCGCCGCGCTGCGTGAACCCGCTCGTGGCACTGTGTCGCCTCGCGAAATTACGCACCAGCATTCACGGTTGGCGGTTTTCTTGACTGAGCTGTAAAAGGGCTGCTCAGAGGTGTAGAAGCGTTATCTGCTCAGTCGAGGTAGTCGCGCAACACCTGAGAACGGCTGGGGTGGCGCAACTTTGACATCGTCTTGGACTCGATCTGGCGGATGCGCTCCCGGGTCACGCCGTATACCTGCCCGATCTCGTCGAGGGTCCGCGGCTGGCCGTCGGTGAGGCCGAAGCGCAGCCGTACTACGCCGGCCTCGCGCTCCGACAGGGTTTCCAGTACCGACTGCAGCTGGTCTTGCAGCAGCGTGAACGACACCGCGTCGACTGCCACCACGGCTTCGCTGTCTTCGATGAAGTCACCAAGCTGGCTGTCGCCCTCGTCGCCGATGGTCTGGTCCAGCGAAATCGGCTCGCGCGCGTATTGCTGGATCTCCAGCACCTTTTCGGGCGTGATGTCCATTTCCTTGGCGAGCTCTTCGGGCGTGGGCTCGCGGCCCAGGTCCTGCAGCAGCTCGCGCTGGATGCGGCCCAGCTTGTTGATCACCTCGACCATGTGCACCGGGATGCGGATGGTGCGGGCCTGATCGGCCATCGCGCGGGTGATGGCCTGGCGGATCCACCATGTCGCGTAGGTGGAGAACTTGTAGCCCTTGGTGTAGTCGAACTTCTCGACCGCGCGGATCAGGCCCAGGTTCCCTTCCTGGATCAGGTCGAGGAACGCCATGCCGCGGCCCGTGTAGCGCTTGGCCAGTGAAACCACCAGCCGCAGATTGGCTTCCAGCAGATGGTTCTTCGCGCGGTCGCCGTCGCGGCAGATCCACATCATGTCGCGGCGCTGGGCGGCGGGCAGTTTATCGCCGCGCTCGGCCAGCTCGGTCATCAGCTGCGTGGCGTACAGGCCGGCCTCGATCCGCTTGGCCAGCTCCACCTCTTCCTCCGCATTGAGCAGCGCCACCTTGCCGATCTGCTTCAGGTACGCGCGAACCGAGTCCGCAGAGGCGGTGAGTTCGGCGTCCTTGCGGGCCTGCCGCAACGCCTCGGATTCGTCTTCGTCCCAGACGAAATCACCGGAGGCCTTGTCCTTTTCGCTGGGCTCGGCGATCTCCTCGTCCTCTTCGGCGGCGGGCTCGCCGGCGGCCGCGGCGGGCACGGCGTCGCCTTCCGCGGCCGGCTCCAGGTCGGCGTCCGGCGCGACGTCTTCCTCCAGGTCGTCGAGGTTGAGGTCGGCGGCGTCGATCTCGATGTCCTCGCCGGGCTCGATGTCGGGTTCGCCGTCGAAGTCTTCGGCGGCGTCGGAGTCGACGGCTTCCAGATCGGCTTCCGGATCCTCCGCGGCGGCTTTCTTGGAGGACGCCTTGGTCCCGCGGCCCGACGGCGCTTTGGCCGGCGCGCTCTTGGCGGCCGCGCGGGTCTTCTTCGCGGCGCCGGTCGCCGCCGCGGGCTCGGTGGCCGCGGCGGACTTGGTGCTCCGCGATGCCGTCTTAGCCGTCGCCTGAGTGGCGCGCTTTGCCGGCGCGGAGCCATTGGCGGCCTTTGCCGCCGAGCGCTTGGCGGGGGACTTGGTGGCGGTGCGTTTCGCCGGCGCTTCGGTCGCCGTGCTGGTCTTGGTCGCTGCCACGTACACCCCTTCGGTTGGGCTCACTTCCGGTGGGTCTGGGCATGGTGGACCGAAAGTGTCTGCTATGTCGAATGTCGGCGTTGATCTCGGCGTGAGTACTGGCACGCTATCGGTCGGGCGGTCGCCGGTGACCATTGTAACGACAGTGCGCGCTTGTACCGGCCCACCGGGCGAAATTCAGTGCGTCACGTCCGAGGTGGACGCCATCGCTGCGCCGACGATGCCGGCCGTGTTGAGCAGGGCAGCGGCCACCACCGGGGTGCGGTTTGTCAGCAGCGGCAGCCATTTATCCGCCTTGCGGCTGATGCCGCCGCCCGCGATGAACAGGTCGGGCCACATCGCGTTCTCGATGGCGACCAGCACCCTGGTCACCTGCTTGGCCCACTTCTCGTAGCTCCAGTCGTTGCGCTCCTTGACCGACGACGCCGCCCGTTGCTCGGCCTCCTTGCCGCCGACCTCGAGGTGGCCGAACTCGGTGTTGGGTATCAGCGTCCCGTTGTGGATGACCGCCGATCCGATTCCGGTTCCGAACGTCAGCAACACCACCAAGCCGGAGTTGTCTTTGCCCGCCCCATACCGCTCTTCGGCGAGGCCGGCCGCGTCGGCGTCGTTGAGAACCGTGACCTCCTGGCCGTTGAGCTCGGCGGCGATGATGTCGCGCGCGTTGGTCCCGATCCACGACTTGTCCACGTTGGCCGCCGTGTGGACGATGCCGTGGGTGACGACGCCGGGGTAGGTCACCCCGAGCGGGCCGGTCCAGCCGAACTCGTGGACGACCGCCGCGATGGTCTTGGCGACGGCCGGGGGCGTGGCCGGTTGGGGGGTCAACAGCTTGAACCGGTCGCCGATCAGCTGTCCGGTGTCCATGTCGACGATTCCGCCCTTGATTCCGCTGCCGCCGACGTCGATCCCGAATCCGCGACGTTGCGGGGTGCCGCCGGCCCCGTCGGTGGCGGGCGTGTCCGTGGTCGAGTCGGTGCTGGTCATCGAATCTCCTCGGCGAGACTTGCGCTGTGAGCTCACCTTAGCCCCGCCGCGGCCGGGGCGACTGTGATGCGATAGGTGGGTGACGCGGTATGACGGTGACCCCAAGCCGCTGCGTTCCGTCGCCGAGACGCTGGCCGCCGAGGCCGCCGAGTTCGTGCGCGCTCGTCGCGCCGAGGTCTTCGGTGCCGCGGCCGGCGCCCCCGACAGCGGTGCGGTGCGCTCGAAGAGCACCCCGACCGATCCGGTCACGGTGGTCGACACCGAGACAGAACGGCTGTTGCGCGACCGGTTGGCCCAATTACGGCCTGGGGAGCCGATTCTCGGGGAGGAAGGCGGCGGGCCGACCGGCTCGGCGCCCACAGCCGACACGGTCACCTGGGTGCTGGACCCCATCGACGGGACGGTGAATTTCGTCTACGGCATCCCGGCCTATGCGGTGTCGGTCGCGGTTCAGGTCGACGGTGTGTCGGTGGCGGGGGCCGTGGCGGACGTCGTCGCCGGCCGGGTGTACTCGGCGGCGAACGGCCTCGGCGCCCACGTCACCGACGGGCGCGGGACGCACGCGTTGCGATGCAGCACCGTCGACGACTTGTCGATGGCGTTGCTGGGCACCGGTTTCGGATATTCGAGGCGGCGCCGCGCCACCCAGGCGGCGCTGTTGGCGCGGATGTTGCCGGTGGTCCGCGACGTGCGCCGGATCGGTTCCGCCGCACTGGATTTGTGCATGGTCGCGGCCGGCCGGTTGGACGCGTTCTACGAGCACGGGCTGCAGGCGTGGGACTCCGCCGCGGGCGCCCTGATCGCCGCCGAAGCGGGGGCCCGGGTGCTGCTGCCGGCGCCCAACGGATCCGTCGGCGGCACCGGATTGGTGGTCGCGGCCGCCCCCGGCATCGCCGACGAGCTGCTGGCGGCGCTCGAGCGGTTCAACGGCCTCGAACCGATCCCGGACTGATCGCGCCGGCGAATTCAGCAGCTGCTGGCGTGAATCTTTTGCAGCAGCGCGGGATCCGACGCATCGGGGGCACCCGGGCGGAGGCCGGCGAGCACGGTGTCGATGTCGTCGTTGTGCGCGAGCCCGGAGAAGTCGGTGCCCACGGCGAGGTCGACGGTTTCGTCGGCGCGGTTGTCGTTGAACAGTTCGGTGCACGGCGCCACCAGCCACACCGCGGCCGCGGCGGCCTGCCCGGCCGTCCCGAACCGTATCTGGCCCGGGCAGGTCAGCCGGGTGCCCGCGTAGATCGGGTCGTTGGCGGCCGTCGGCGCGGCGAAGCCCAGGTCCTTCAGCGCGCCGGCCACGTCGGCGGCCTGCCCGCCCCGGCCGCTGGCGTTGAGGACGCGGACCTTGGTGTCGGTGAGCTTGGCGGGTGTGACGTCCGCCATGGCGGATCGCGACATCTGCTCACCGAGCTGCGGCGTCGCGGATCCCTGCTTCTGCGGAGGCGGATTGCACACCGCCACCTCGTGCACCTTGGCGGGCCGGGTCAGGGCGATGGTCCACGCCACGCCCGTCACCACAACCAGGAAAATCAGCACCACGATCGCGGGGCGGGGATTGCGTCGCCGAAAGGGCCGACCGTGCTTGTCAAAGGCGGTACCCTCGGTGATTTGTGCGACCACAGGTGCACTCTAGCGGCACCCCAAACGCACTGTTTAGAGGCGAACACAAGGGTCAATCCAGGGGTGTGACGTAAATCACAACTTAATGGGCCGTGATCCGGGCACGAATCATTTGGTGGATGCGTTCGACGCTGGTACAAAGCGTTCCTTGGGTAACGCGGGAACGCGGGCATAGAGGGGACAGGACGATGCCTACCGACTATGACGCTCCACGGCGCACCGAGACGGACGACGTCTCGGAGGATTCGCTGGAGGAGCTCAAAGCACGACGGAACGAAGCGGCCTCGGCCGTCGTCGACGTGGACGAATCCGAATCCGCCGAGTCTTTCGAACTGCCTGGCGCCGACCTCTCCGGTGAAGAGCTCTCGGTACGCGTTATTCCGAAGCAGGCCGACGAGTTCACCTGCTCTAGCTGCTTTCTGGTGCAACACCGCAGCCGGCTCGCCAGCGAGAAGAACGGCGTGATGATCTGTACCGACTGCGCGGCCTGAGCCAGGTCAGCTTCGCAATGCCGACAGCACCCGCTCCGGGTGACGGCAGCTCACCAGCCAGTACGGCGTCGGGTCGTCTGGGTCATCGAGGACCAGGAGGATCAGCGGACCAACCCACGCCCGGTGCACCACGTAGGCCGCCGGATCGAGCTGGCGCCCCAGCGCCGCCGATTTCGCCGAGCGCGCTATCTCCGCGGAGCGGGCGATCACGGTGACCGGCAGATGCGCGTCGCCCGCCCACATTTCGACCCCGTCGGCGCCGGCGGTGACTTTGATCTCGACGCGGCCCAGCCACAACAGCGCCGCGGCGGCCACCGCGAACAGGGCGACGAAAGGAAGCCACGCGGGTAGTGAGCGAACACCGAGGTTGACTTCGAAAGCGATGAGCCCCGCCAGGCCGAAACCCAGTGGCCACCACCACCATGGAACCCACAGCCGTTCGCGATATCGCACGCTGTGTGGCGCGACGCGCGTACCAGACACGCGGTCAAGGGTAATCTGTGGCCCCGTGTCGACCACTCTGGCTGTTGTCCGTCTCGATCCCGAGCTCCCGCTGCCCAGCCGCGCCCACGACGGCGATGCCGGCGTCGATCTCTACAGCGCCGAGGACGTCAGGCTGGAGCCCGGGCACCGGGCCCTGGTGCGAACCGGGGTCGCGGTCGCGATTCCGCACGGGATGGTCGGGCTGGTTCATCCGCGCTCGGGATTGGCTGCGCGCGTAGGGCTTTCGATCGTCAACAGCCCGGGCACCATCGACGCGGGCTATCGCGGCGAGATCAAGGTTGCGTTGATCAACCTCGACCCGGCCGAGCCCATCCTGGTGCATCGCGGCGACCGTATCGCCCAGTTGCTGGTGCAACGGGTCGAGTTAGTCGATTTGGTGGAGGTCTCGTCGTTCGACGAGGCCGGGCTGGCCGGAACATCCCGTGGCGACGGCGGCCACGGGTCCTCCGGCGGACATGCGAGTTTGTGATGGCACTGGGTAGACGCTCCGACAAGGACGACATCGAACCGGCGGCGGCCGAGGACGTCGAGGCGTCGGACGACACCGACGAAGAGATCGAGGGCCCGTTCGACATCGAGGACTTCGACGACCCCGCGGTCGCCGAGCTGGCCCGACTCGACCTGGGCTCGGTGCTCATCCCGATCCCCGACGGCGGCCAGCTCCAAGTCGAGTTGACCGAGACCGGTGTCCCGAGCGCGGTATGGGTCGTCACGTCCAACGGCCGCTTCACCATCGCCGCCTACGCGGCGCCCAAGACGGGCGGGCTGTGGCGTGAGGTGGCCGGCGAGCTCGCCGACTCGCTGCGCAAGGACTCGGCCCAAGTCAGCATCAAGGACGGCCCGTGGGGCCGGGAAGTGGTCGGCGTCGCCTCCGGTGTGGTGCGCTTCATCGGCGTCGACGGCTACCGCTGGATGATCCGCTGCGTCGTCAACGGGGCGCCCGAGACCATCGAAGCGCTGGAGCAGGAGGCGCGGGCGGCGTTGGCGGACACCGTGGTTCGCCGCGGCGACACGCCCCTGCCGGTGCGGACGCCGCTGCCGGTGCAGCTGCCCGAGCCGATGGTCGAGCAGCTGCGGGCGGCGGCGGCCCAGCAGTCCGCGGAACAAACCGACGCCCCGCAGCCGCCCGGCGAGCCCGCCGCGCGCCGCAGCGCCGAGGGCTCGGCCATGCAGCAGTTGCGCACCACCACCGGCGGCTAGAGGTCTCCCAAGGCGGCCAGGCAGGCCGCGCCCAGCGCCGCGGCGTCCTCGCCGATCTGATCGAGCGTCACCGTCCGCAGCGCCGCGCGCGGCGCGGCGCGGGCCCAGTCGACACCCACCTGCAGCGGGTGAATGGGATCGTCGACCGCCGCGGCGACCCCCAGCGGCGCGGCCAGCCCGGCCAGCTCCGCGCAGCTGGGCGCGACGTAAGCCGCGGCTTCCTCCATCGCGTCGGGCAGTTGCGGCCACTGGGCCCGCCACGAGCGGGCCAGCTCGTCGGCCAGCCAGGCCGGGCTGGAGGCCCGCATCTGCGTGGTCGTCGCCGCCAACCCGTCGGCACGCAGCTGCGCCGCCGAATGCCGCGCCGCGAGAGCCGCCGGGGCGGATCCCGGGGCGCCGGCCCAGGCCGGCAGCGCGGCCAGGACGGCGACCGTGCGATCGGGATGCGCGAGCGCCCACGCCGCCGTCACGGCGGCACCGATCGACACGCCGCCGACGGCGATCGGGCCGTCGCGGGCGGCGTCGTCAAGTGCGGACAGATAGCCGTCGATCAACCGGTCCGGGCGCGGCGCCGGGGTCACCAACAACGCGCCGACCTTCCGCAACGGCCCGGAAAACGCCCGGTAGACGTAGTCGTCGTCGGATCCGGTACCCGGCAACAACACCGTCGTGACACCGCGCAGATCGACAGCCACCCCTCGATAGTGCCCGGCGCCGACGAGCGCCCAAAATCCGGTTTGGGTTCGGTTGGCGCGGGGGAACCAAGAGGTCTACGGTGTCCGTTGGCATAGAGGAAGCGCCGAAGCTTTTACAGCATTGTCAGGAGTGGCCATGGGGGCCCAGGGATATCTACGCCGGCTCACCCGTCGATTGACGGAGGACCCGGAACAACTCGACTCCGAGGAGTTGTCCGACGAGGTGGCCAGCACCGGCGCGCAGCGCGTGATCGATTGCGAGCGCGGCCAGGAAGTCACGATGGTGGGCACGCTGCGCAGCGTGGAATGCAACGGTAAGGCCTGCGCGGGCGGAGTCCGCGCCGAACTGTTCGACGGCACCGACACGGTCACGCTGGTGTGGTTGGGACAACGCCGGATCCCCGGCATCGACTCGGGCCGCACGCTGCGGGTGCGGGGCCGGCTGGGCAAGCTGGAGAACGGCACCAAGGCGATCTACAACCCGCACTACGAAATTCAGCGGTGAGCATTCCCGGCGAGACCGGCAATCGCACCACACTGGAACGGCTGTTGGCACAGGCGGGCGGGGTGAGTGGTGTCATCTACTCGTCGCTGCCGGTTGTGACTTTCGTTACGGCTTCGTCGTTGTTCGGCCTGCTGCCCGCGATCGGGTCCGCGCTGGGCGTGGCCACGCTGGTCTTGCTGTGGCGGCTGATCCGGCGCGAGTCGCCGAATCCGGCGTTCTCCGGATTCTTCGGCGTCGCGTTCTGCGCCCTTGTCGCCTACCTGATGGGGGAGTCGAAAGGGTACTTCCTGCTGGGCATTTGGGGATCGCTGTTCTGGGCGGTGGTGTTCGCGGTGTCCATCCTGATCCGCCGCCCGGTGGTCGGGTACCTGTGGACCTGGGCCAGTGGCCGCGACCACGGCTGGCGCGGCGTTGCCCGGGCCGTGTATGCGTTCGACATCGCCACGCTCGGCTGGATGCTCGTATTCGCCGCGCGGTACGTGGTTCAGCAGCAGCTCTACGACGCCGGTCGGACCGGTTGGCTGGGCGTGGCGCGGATCGGGATGGGCTGGCCGCTGACCATCCTCGCCGGGCTGCTCACCTACGCGGCCGTCAAGGCCGCCCAGCGTGCGATCTCCGCGGCGGGTAAACCGGGCGACCCCGCCGCTTCGGTGGAGGCGGACACCGGCCTCGACTAGTCGGCGGGCGGGGCGGCGGGCAGCAGCAGCTTGCGCAGGTCTTCCTCGACCTCGGTGACCGCGACGAAGAGCAGCTCGTCGCCGCCCTCCAGCGGCTCGTCGGCCTCCGGCACGATGACCCGCGGCCCGCGCAGGATCGTCACCAGCGCGGCATCCCGTGGCAGCTGCAAGCGGCGCACCGGCTTGCCGCCCCACGGTGTGTCGTCGGGCAGGGTGATCTCGACCAGGTTGGCCTGACCCTTGCGGAACTCCATCAGCCGCACCAGATCGCCGACGGCGACGGCCTCCTCGATCAGCGACGCCAGCATCCGCGGGGTGGACACCGCCACGTCCACGCCCCAGGCGTCGGTGAACAGCCATTCGTTGCGGGGATCGTTGACCCGCGCGACCACCCGCGGCACCGCGAACTCGGTCTTGGCCAGCAGGCTGAGCACCACGTTGACCTTGTCGTCGCCGGTCGCGGCGACCACCACGTCGAAATCCTCCAGGTGCGCCGATTCCAGCAGGCTCAGCTCGCAGGCGTCGCCCAGCCGCCAGTGCGCGGCGGGGATGGCGTCGACGTCGACGTGTTCGGGGTTGCGCTCGATCAGCGTCACGTCGTGCCCGTTGCCGATCAGCTCGCGGGTGACCGAGCGGCCCACGGCGCCCGCGCCGGCGACGACTACCTTCATCGGCCCGCTCCCGCCTCGAGATCCTCAGCCGGCGGCAACGCGGCGATGGCCACCGCCTCGGCCGCGCGGCCGGATATCGCGGTGATGTAGACCTGATCGCCGGCCTGGATGATGGTCTTGGGCTCCGGCAACACACCGGTGCCGAACCGGATCAGGAAAGCGACCCGCGCGCCGGTGGCCTGCTCCAGATCGGTGGCCCGGTGCCCCACCCAGTCCTCGTGCAAGACCACCTCCGAGACGACGACCGTGCCGGTCGGATCGCGCCATTTGGCGGTCTCGCTCTCCCGGGTCAGCGCGTTGAGCAGCCGATCGGTGGTCCACGGCACGGTGGCGATCGTCGGGATGCCGAGGCGCTCGTAGACCTCGGCGCGCTTGGCGTCGTAGATCCGGGCGACGACCCGGTTGACACCGAAGGTCTCGCGGGCCAGCCGGGCCGAGATGATGTTGGAGTTGTCCCCGGATGACACCGCGGCGAAGGCGTCGGCCTTCTCGATGCCGGCCCTCAGCAGCACATCCCGGTCGAATCCCTGGCCCAGCACGCGCTCACCGGCGAACTCCGGGCTCAGCCGGTTGAAGGCGGCGCTGTCGCGGTCGATGACCGCGACGTCGTGCCCGATCCGGGACAGGCCGTCGGCCAGTGAAGAGCCCACCCGGCCGCAGCCCATCACAACCACCCGCACTTGAGGTCCTCTCGGCTGGGTTCTGCGTGCGTTACTTCTCGCCTAGGGAACGCTACCGGCAAACCGGGGTGGGCCTACCCTTGGCTCTCGTGTCCAAACTTTCAACAGCCGCGCGCCGGTTGCTGATCGGCCGGCCGTTTCGCAGCGACCGGCTGAGTCACACGCTACTGCCCAAGCGGATCGCCTTGCCGGTGTTCGCCTCCGACGCCCTGTCCTCGGTGGCGTACGCACCCGAGGAAGTCTTCCTGATGCTCTCGGTGGCTGGCGTGACCGCCTACGCGCTGACGCCGTGGATCGGCCTCGCGGTGGCCGCGGTCATGTTGGTCGTGGTGGCCAGCTACCGGCAGAACGTCCATGCCTATCCGTCGGGCGGCGGCGACTACGAGGTGGTCACCACCAACCTCGGCGACACCGCCGGCCTCGTGGTGGCCAGCGCCCTGATGGTGGATTACGTTCTCACCGTGGCCGTTTCGACCGCATCGGCGATGTCGAACATCGGCTCGGCGATCCCGATCGTGGCCCAACACAAGGTGCTCTTCTGCGTGGCCGCCATCCTGCTGGTGATGGCCCTGAACCTGCGCGGGGTCCGCGAGTCCGGGCTGGCGTTCGCAATTCCGACCTACGCGTTCATCATCGGCGTCCTCGTCATGATCGGCTGGGGTTTGTTCCGGATCTTCGTGCTGGGCAACCCGCTGCGGGCCGAGTCCGCCGGCTTCCAGATGCACGCCGAACACGGCCAGATCGTCGGCCTCGCTTTGGCGTTCCTGGTGGCGCGGTCGTTCTCCTCGGGCTGCGCGGCGCTGACCGGTGTCGAGGCGATCAGCAACGGGGTGCCGGCGTTTCAGAAACCCAAGTCGCGCAACGCGGCGACCACGCTGCTGATGCTCGGTGGGATCGCGGTGACCCTGCTAATGGGCATCATCGTGTTGGCCCAGCAGATCGGGGTCAAGCTCGTCGAGGATCCGGCAAGGCAGCTGACCGGCGCCCCGCCGAACTACTACCAGAAGACGTTGGTCACACAGCTGGCCGAAACTGTGTTTGGCAGCTTTCACATCGGGTTCCTGCTGATCGCCACGGTGACCGCGCTGATCCTGGTGCTGGCGGCCAACACCGCGTTCAACGGGTTCCCCGTGCTCGGATCGATCCTGGCGCAGCACAGCTACCTGCCGCGCCAATTGCACACCCGCGGAGACAGATTGGCGTTCTCCAACGGAATCCTGTTCCTGTCCGGGGCGGCCCTCTTGGCGATCATCGCGTTCCGGGGCGAGGTCACCGCGCTGATCCAGCTGTACATCGTCGGCGTGTTCATTTCGTTCACGCTGAGCCAGATCGGCATGGTCCGGCACTGGACCCGGTTGCTGCGCACCGAGACCGATCCGCGCGTGCGGCGCAAGATGGTGCGTTCGCGGATCGTCAACACGGTCGGATTGCTGTCCACCGGCGCCGTGTTGTTGGTTGTCCTTGTCACGAAGTTCGTCGCGGGGGCGTGGATCGCGCTGTTCGCGATGAGCCTGCTGTTCATCATCATGAAGATGATTCACCGCCACTACCACACCGTCGGCCGGGAATTGGAGGAGCAGGCGGCCGCCCAACACGACGTGGTGTTGCCCAGCCGCAACCATGCGCTGGTGCTGGTGTCGAAGTTGCACCTGCCCACCCTGCGCGCGCTGGCCTACGCGCGCGCAACCCGCCCGGATGTGCTCGAGGCCCTCACGGTCAGCGTCGATGACGCGGAGACCCGTGACCTGGTGCACAAGTGGGAGGACAGCGAAATCAGCGTGCCGCTGAAGGTCATCGCCTCTCCCTATCGCGAAATCACCCGTCCCGTACTCGATTACGTCAAACGGGTCAGCAAGGAGTCGCCGCGCACGGTGGTCACCGTGTTCATCCCCGAGTATGTGGTGGGCCACTGGTGGGAGCAGGTGCTGCACAACCAGAGCGCGCTGCGGCTCAAGGGCCGGCTGCTGTTCATGCCCAACGTGATGGTCACTTCCGTTCCCTGGCAACTGACTTCGTCCGAGCGGCTCAAGGCGTTTCAACCGCATGCGGCGCCCGGCGACGCCCGTCGCGGAATCTTCGATTGAGCACCGAAGGCCAGCGCCGCGAACTCACGCTGGACACCGGAGCGCCCGCCAACGGCGGCAGCTGCGTGGCGCACCACGAAGGCCGGGTCGTCTTCGTCCGCTACGCGCTGCCCGGCGAGCGGGTGCGGGTGCGCGTCACCGCGGATCGCGGATCGTATTGGCACGCAGAGGTTGTCGAGGTGATCGAGCCGTCGGCCGACCGGGTCGAGTCCCTGTGCCCGATCGCCGGGGTGGACGGCGCCGGTTGCTGCGATCTGGCGTTCGCCCGCCCGGAGGCGGCCCGCGCGCTCAAGGCGCACGTCGTGGCCAATCAACTCCAGCGCCTCGGCGGATACAGCTGGAGCGGTGCAGCCCAACCGCTCTCGGAGCGCGGCCCCACCGGTTGGCGCACCCGGGTCCGGCTCGAGGTGGGCGCCGACTTTCGCCCCGGCTTCCACCGCTACCACAGCGACGAGCTGGTGACCGACCTGCGCTGCGCGCAGCTGTCCGCCGGGATGCTGGACGGCCTGAGTGAGCCCGACTGGCCGCCCGGCGCCCAGCTGCACGTGGCCGTCGACGACGACGGCGAGCGACACGTGGTGTGCACGTTGCGGCAGGGCAAGCGGACCGCGACCAACGTGGTGCAGGGCAGTTACGAGGCGCTGCAGCGGGTGGGCGCGCGGAGCTGGCGGGTTCCGGTCACGGCGTTCTGGCAGGCGCACCGAGACGCGGCGGCGGTCTACAGCGGTCTGGTCGCCGACTGGGCGCAACCCGCCGCTGGCATGACGGTATGGGATCTCTACGGCGGCGCGGGCGTCTTCGCCGCGGCGCTGGCCGACGCGGTGGGGGAGTCCGGTCGGGTGCTGACGGTCGACACCTCGCGCGCCGGGACCCGGGCCGCCCGGGCCGCGCTGGGCGACCTGCCCCAGGTCGACGTCGTCACCGATTCGGTGCGGCGCGCGCTGACCGGGCAACGATCCGGCGCCTCAACAGCCGACGTCGCGGTGCTGGATCCGCCGCGGTCGGGCGCCGGGCGCGAGGTCATCGACCTGCTGGCCGCCGCCGGGGTGCCCCGGGTGGTGCACATCGGTTGTGAAGCAGCGTCTTTCGCGCGCGACATCGGGCTGTACCTGGGCCACGGTTACCGCGTCGAGAAGATCACCGTGTTCGACGCGTTCCCGCTGACCCATCACAGCGAATGCGTGGCGCTGCTGACGCGCGGCTAGCTCAACACGAAATACCGCAACCACAAGTACAGCGCGGACAGCGCCGCGGAGACCACGGTGACGATCGCGCCCTTGCGGGTGAATTCCCAAAACGAAATGGGGCTGTCCGCCCGTTTCGCAATCCCGAGGATGACGACGTTTGCGCTGGCGCCGACCGCGGTGAGGTTGCCGCCGAGGTCGGTGCCGAGCGTGAGGGCCCACCACAGCACCTGCGGGTGCACGTGGCCCACCATCGATGAAACGAGCTGTCCGACAACGGGTGCCATCGTCGCGGCATAGGGAACGTTGTTGATGATGCCGCTGAGTACCAGCGACAGCACGAGGATGAACATCGTCGTCAACAGGGCGTGCCCACCGGTCGCGTCGGTGGCCAGCCGGGCCAGGTCCTTGACCACGCCGGTCTTCACCAGGGCGCCGACCATCACGAACAGGCCGGCGAAGAACAGCAACGTGTCCCATTCCACGCCGGACAGGTAGTCCGAATGGTCCAGTCCGGAAATCACGATGAGGACGCCGGCGCCCAACAGCGCGACCAGCGACGGCTCCAGGTGTATCGCCGAATGCGCGACGAACCCGGCCAGCACCGCCGCCAGGACCACCCCGCATTTGATGAGCAGCCGCGGATCGCGGATGGCTTCGCGCTCCTCCAGGGACATGACGTCGGCGACCCGTTCGGGGTCGACGTCGAAAGCCCCCGGGAACAGCCGCGGTAACAGCGCGACGAAGACGCCGACGATGATGATCACGATCGGCGTCAGGTGGATCAGAAAGTCGTTGAAGGTCAAGCCCGCCCGGCTGGCGATGATGATGCTGGGCGGGTCGCCGATCAACGTGGCGGTGCCGCCGATGTTCGACGCAAACGCCTCGGCCATCAAAAACGGTGCCGGACCGATCTCCAGCCGGTCGCACACCAGCAGCGTGACGGGGGCGATCAGCAATACCGTGGTGACGTTGTCCAGCAGTGCCGACGCGAACGCGGTCACCAGCACCAGCAGGATCATGATGCGCAGCGGTGAGCCGCGGGCGCGCTTGGCGGCCACGATCGCGGTGTATTCGAAGACGCCGGTCTGCCGCAGCACGCTGACGATGATCATCATGCCCAGCAGCAGAAAGATGACGTCCCAGTCGATTCCGGTGTCGCGGGAGTAGAACACGTCGTCGGAGTGGATCACCGGCAGCAGCAGCATGACCGCCGCCCCGGCCAGCGCCACCAGCGTCTTGTTGAATCGGTCGCCGGCGATCAGTGCGTAGGCGACGACGAACACGACGACCGCGACGGCGCTCATCGATTGTCCTGTGTGCTCAAGGCTTTGGGGATATCAGTGTCCGAGCGCCGCCGCCAGCAAGCGCGATGCGGTGATCACGCCGAACAACGTTCCGTCTTTGACCACCGCGATCAGCGGGCTGCGCAGCCGCGCCATCATCGCGGCGACTTCGATGATCGTGTCGTCGGCATCCGCGAAAGGCACGTCGGTCAGGTGGTCCGGCAGGACGTCGCGCACCTTCTTGCCGCCCAACTTGTCCGCGGCGCGGTCGGCCATGGATTCGTTGAGCACGCCGGCCAGCGACGGGTCGTCCTGCACGTAGCGGGGCACGATGAACCGCACCACTTGGGACGCCGGCAGCACCGCGAAGGGTTTTCCGGCGGCGTCGGTCACGACGATTCCGGGCAGGCGGTGCTCGGCGAGCAGGCGGGCGGCGTCCAGCGCGCCGGAGTCGACGGTGACGACCGGGAAATCCTCGGCGAGTTCCGCGGCACGCATAGTGCAGACAATACGTCGGGGCGCCGCGGCGAGAACTAGTGATCCCGCGGCCGCTGCGTAGACTAACGGGATGCTGGAACAGATCCGCGGGCCCGCTGATCTGCAGCACCTTTCCCAACAGCAGCTCCGCGATCTGGCCGGCGAGATTCGCGAGTTCCTGATCCACAAGGTCGCTGCCACCGGGGGGCACTTGGGGCCGAACCTCGGCGTCGTCGAGCTGACCCTGGCCCTGCACCGGGTGTTCGACTCGCCACACGACCCGATCATCTTCGACACCGGCCACCAGGCCTACGTCCACAAGATGCTGACCGGCCGCTGCCATGACTTCGAAACCCTGCGCAAGAAGGGCGGGCTGTCGGGGTATCCGTCGCGCGCCGAGAGCGAACACGACTGGGTGGAGTCCAGCCACGCCAGCGCCGCGTTGTCCTATGCCGACGGCCTGGCCAAGGCGTTCGAGCTGACCGGGCACCGCAACCGGCACGTGGTCGCGGTGGTCGGGGACGGCGCACTCACCGGCGGCATGTGCTGGGAGGCGCTGAACAACATCGCCGCGACACGGCGTCCGGTGATCATCGTGGTCAACGACAATGGCCGCAGCTACGCGCCCACCATTGGCGGTGTCGCCGACCACCTGGCCTCGCTGCGGCTGCAGCCGGCGTATGAACAGATGCTGGAAAAGGGCCGCGACGTGGTGCGCTCGATGCCGCTTTTCGGCAAGATCGCCTACCGCTTCATGCACAGCGTCAAGGCCGGCATCAAGGACTCGCTGTCGCCGCAGCTGCTGTTCACCGACCTGGGCCTGAAGTACGTCGGCCCGGTCGACGGCCACGACGAGCGCGCGGTGGAGGCGGCGCTGCGCCATGCCCGCGGCTTCGGGGGCCCGGTGATTGTGCACGTCGTGACCCGCAAGGGCATGGGGTACGCCCCGGCCGAAGCCGACGAGGCCGAGCAGATGCATTCGACCGTGCCGATCGATCCGGCCACCGGGCAGGTCACCAAGGTCGCCGGCCCGGGCTGGACCAAGGTCTTCGCCGACACGCTGATCGAGTACGCCAAGCAGCGGCGCGACATCGTGGCGATCACCGCGGCGATGCCCGGCCCCACCGGGCTGACCGCATTCGGGCAACGCTTCCCGGATCGCTTGTTCGACGTCGGCATCGCCGAGCAACACGCGATGACGTCGGCGGCCGGGCTCGCGATGGGCGGCATGCACCCGGTGGTCGCGATTTATTCGACGTTCCTGAACCGGGCCTTCGACCAGATCATGATGGACGTGGCGCTGCACAAGCTGCCGGTCACCATGGTGCTGGACCGGGCCGGGATCACCGGTTCGGACGGCGCCAGCCACAACGGCATGTGGGACTTGTCGATGCTGGGCATCGTTCCCGGCATGCGGGTGGCGGCACCCCGCGATGCCACCCGGTTGCGTGAGGAACTCGGTGAGGCGCTCGACGTCGACGACGGGCCCACGGCGATCCGGTTCCCCAAAGGCGATGTGGGCGAAGACATTCCGGCGCTGGAGCGCCGATCGGGCATCGACGTGCTCGCCGTGCCGACCGCCGGGTCGAACCACGATGTGTTGTTGGTGGCCGTCGGCGCATTCGCGCCGATGGCGCTGGAGGTGGCCAAGCGGCTACACAACCAGGGGATCGGCGTCACGGTGATCGACCCGCGTTGGGTGCTGCCCGTGTCCGACGGTGTCCTCGACCTGGCTGCGCAGCACAAGCTGGTCGTCACGTGCGAGGACAACGGCGTCAACGGCGGTGTGGGTTCGGCGGTTTCGGCCGCGCTGCGCCGGGCTGACATCGACGTCCCGTGCCGCGACGTCGGATTGCCGCAGGAGTTCTACGAGCACGCCTCGCGGGGCGAGGTGCTGGCCGATCTGGGGCTGACCGACCAGGACGTGGCCCGCCGCATCACCGGTTGGGTTGCCGCGCTGGGCAGTTCGCTGACCGAAGCCGAGATCCGCGAGCACCTCGACTAATCGTCGCGGCGCCTTTCGCCGAACGTGAAGCCAATGCGATTTTGAGCTCGATTTTTCGCAGTGGTTTCACATTCGGCGTCGGTGCGCCTCTAGTCATCGGGATCCGCCGGCGGCCGCAGCGCCTCCGCCAGCACGGGGTCCACGAGCTCGCGCTGCCAGGTCCGGGCGTGGCCGGCGCACAGGAACCCGTCGACGGCGTCGAGCGGGTCGGCCGCGCCCTGCTGGATGTCCTGCCAGTCCCAGCACAGCCGTCGCACCAGGTCGGGTGAGATCAGGTTCTCGGTGGGAACGTGGACGCGCTCGGAGACCGCCGACAGTGCCGCCCGGGCCGCCTCCCGCCGGGCGGCGGCCTCCGGTTTGCGTCGGCTCCAGCGCGCCGGCGGCGGCGGCCCGTTCGGTGGCTCGATGTCGTCGGCGGGGTTCCGGTTTTCCCGGGCCGCCTCCAGCGCCGCCAGCCACGTCGCGGCGCTGCGCCGCTGGTTGCGCCCGCCGAACACGGGCAGGGCCACCAGGTCGTCGACCGTCTTCGGATCGGCGAGGGCGGCGTCGATGATGGCCGAGTCCGGCAGGATGCGCCGGGGCGCGATGTCGCGGCGCGCCGCGATGCGGTCGCGGGTGGTCCACAGTTCGCGAACCGCGGCCAGGCCGCGTGGGTCACGCACCCGATGGATCCCCGACGTGCGCCGCCAGCGGTCGCGCCGCGACGCCGGCGTCTCCCTGAGGCCTTCGCTGCGCAGGTAGTCGAATTCCTGTGCGGCCCAATCGGTTTTGCCTTCTTTGGCCAGGACGTCGGCAATCGATGCGCGCAGTTCGATGAGCAGTTCCACGTCGAGCGCGGCGTAGTTCAGCCATTCGGCGGGCAGTGGTCGCTTGGACCAGTCGGCCGCGCCGTGTCCCTTGGCCAGCCCCAGGCCCAGCAACCGCTGGACCATCGTCGCCAGGTTCACCCGCTCGAACCCGGCCAGCCGCCCGGCCAGCTCGGTGTCGTACAGCGCCGGCGGACGCATGCCGACCTCGGCCAGGCACGGCAGATCCTGATCGGCGGCGTGCAGGATCCACTCGTCGGTTGCGAGCACCTCGGCGACGGGGCGCAGCGCGGTCACCGGGTCCGCGCCGTGGCTGACCGGGTCGATGAGCACGGTGCCGGCCCCGGCGCGCCGGACCTGAATCAGGTAGGCCCGGTTGGAGTAGCGGAAACCCGACGCGCGCTCGGCGTCGACGGCGAACGGCCCGCGGCCCGCCTCCAGGCGCCGCGCGGCCGCCTTGATCTCGGCGACGGTGACGGACAGGTCGGGAATTCCGTCGGTGGGGTGCAGGAGCGGCGTGGGGCTGGGTTCGGTGCCGCCGGGCGCATCGGCCGCGGGTTCGCCCATGTCAGGCGCGTGACCGGGAGCCCAAGTCGGTGACTCCGGTCGGTGGTAGGCCCGCGGCGTGCTCCAGCACGTCGCAGAACGCCTCGACGTGGACTCCGACCCCCGGGTCGGTCGCCGTCCAGGATGCCCGCAGCTCCAGCTGGTGGGCGCGGGGCGGTCCGGAGATGTCGCCGTAGCGGACCGACGTGGTGGCGGTGACGGTGCCGCCGAGGGCGGTGACGTTGTCGGTGTGGGACTCCAGCGCATCGACCAGCCAGCTCCACGCCACCTCCGGCAGCAGCGGATCGACGGCCTCGCTGGGGTCCAGGTCGGCCTGGATGTAGGCGACCAGGCGGATGGTGCCGTCCCAGGCGTCGGCGCCGTCCGGGTCGTACAACAGGATCAGCCGGCCGAAGGCGTCGCCCTCCGAGCGCTCGGGCACAACCTCGACGTCGGGGTGCTTGACCTCGGCCCCCAGCGCGTAGCTGTAGGGCGCCAGGCGCTGCGGCGGCCGAATGGGGCCCAGCTCGATCTCCGCCCGCGCGGTCACGGCGTTCATCGCCGCCACCGCCTCGCGGAATGGGGCCGGTTCAGCAGAGGTCACAGCGTTTGACGGTAGACCTACCCCTCGACACGCCGAAACAGGCGCGCCGATTCCCGCGCGCGTCGCGACCAACCCGTTACCAGCCCGCATCGCGCCTGCTCAGCCCGCACTTCCGCCGGAAAATCGCGCCGGACGCTTCTCGCGATGCGCGGCGAGGCCTTCGCGCACGTCGGGGCCGCTGAAACTGAGAAATTCCAGGCCAAGCGACGTTTCGAAGGTGGGAGCGAACATCCGGTACCAGTGGTTGAGGCTGCGTTTGGTCCAGCGAATCGCGTGTTGGGCGCCCTGCGCCAGGTTCTCGGCGAGGCGGGTCGCCGTCGGCAGGACGTCGTCGTCGTCGACGCACGTGGAGACCAGGCCGATGCGCTCGGCCTCCTCGCCCAGCAACGTCTCGCAGGTGAGCAGGTAGTACTTGGCCTTGGCCATGCCGACCAGCAGCGGCCAGCAGATCGCGGCGTGGTCGCCGGCCGCCACCCCGAGTTTGGTGTGCCCGTCGATGATTTTCGCGGTCCGGCCCGCCACCGAGATGTCGGCGAGCAACGCCACCACCAGGCCGGCGCCGACGGCCGGGCCGCGGATCGCGGAGACCACCGGCTTGTCGAAGTTGACCATGTTGAGCACCAGATCGCGGGCCTCCCGCATGATGCGGATCCGGCCCTCGAATTCGCCCATGGTTTCTTCGATCAGGTCGAAGCTGCCGCCCGACGAGAACGCCTTGCCCTCACCGCGCACCAGCACGACGCGCACGTCGGGATCGCGGTCGATCACCGGCCAGATGTCGGCGAGGTCGCGGTGCATCTGCGGCCCGACCGAATTCAGCCCGGGGGCGTCGAGAACCAGCGTCAGCACGCCGTTCTCGCCGGTTTCGCACCGAAGGCTGGGGAACTCCCCGTAGTTGACTGGCATCGGGTTGATGTTACGCAAGCGAATGCCGGGCCTCGTGGCAGCATTGAGGCCAATGAAGGACCCCGACAACCCCGCTCGCACTCGTCGCGAGCTTCCCGAGTCGCCGTACCTGGCCGCCGTCACCGGACGCAAACCCAACCGGGTGCCGGTGTGGTTCATGCGGCAGGCCGGCCGCTCGCTGCCCGAATACCGGGCGCTGCGGGAGCGACACAGCATGCTGGCGGCCTGTTTCGAGCCCGAGGTGGCCTGCGAGATCACCCTGCAGCCGATACGCCGTTACGGCGTCGACGCGGCGATCCTGTTCTCCGACATCGTGGTGCCGCTGCGTGCCGCGGGTGTCGATCTGGACATCGTCACCGACGTCGGCCCGGTGATCGCACACCCGGTGCGCACCGACGCCGACATCGACGCCGTGAAACCCCTTGACCCACAAGCGATCCAGCCGGTCTATGATGCCGTTTCGCTTCTGGTTGACGCGCTGGGCGACGTTCCGCTGATCGGCTTCGCCGGCGCGCCGTTCACGTTGGCGTCCTATCTGGTCGAGGGTGGCCCGAGCCGCAACCACCCCCGCACCAAGGCGATGATGCTGGCCGAACCCGCGAGCTGGCACGCGTTGATGTCGAAGCTGACCGATCTCACCGTTGCGTTCCTGCGCGGCCAGATCGGCGCCGGCGTCGACGCCATCCAGGTGTTCGACTCGTGGGCGGGCACCCTGTCGCTGGCCGACTACCGCCAATACGTGCTGCCGCACAGCTCCCGGGTGTTCGCCACCCTGTCCGAGTGCGGCGTGCCGATGACGCACTTCGGGGTCGGCACGGCCGAGTTGCTGGGCGCGATGTCGGCGGCCGGTGCTTGCGCGGTAGGGGTGGATTGGCGAACGGCGCTCGCCGACGCCGCCACCCGCGTCGAACCCGGCACCGCGCTGCAGGGCAACCTCGATCCGGTGGTGCTGCTGGCCGGCTGGCCGGTGACCGAACGCGCCGCACGCGCCGTCGTCGATGACGGGCGCCGCGCCGTCGACGCCGGCGCCGCGGGCCATGTGTTCAACCTCGGCCACGGGGTACTGCCGGAGACCGACCCCGGCGTGCTGACCGAGCTGGTGGCGCTGGTCCACTCGCTATGACGCGCTCGTATTGTGTTGTGGGCGGCGGAATTTCGGGACTGACCGCGGCCTACCGGCTGCGCGCGGGGGCCGGCGACGACGCTGCGATCACGCTGTTCGATCCGGCCGAGAATCTCGGCGGGGTGCTGCGCACCGAGCTGGTGGCCGGGCGGCCGATGGACCTGGGGGCCGAGGCGTTCGTGCGGCGCCGGCCCGAGATGCCAGCGCTGCTGGCCGAACTGGGGCTGTCGGGGCGCCAGCTGACCACCACCGGCGCCCGGCCGTTGATCTACAGCGGCCACGAGCTGCACCCGCTGCCGACGGCCACGGTCGTGGGGATTCCGTCGTCGGGGTCGTCGCTGGCCGGATTGGTCGACGACGCGACCATCGCGCGCATAGATGCCGAACCCGGCCGCACCTTGGATTGGCGCCCCGGCGGCGACCCCGCGGTGGCGGAATTCGTTGGCGACCGGTTCGGCGAACAGACCGTGGCCCGCTCGGTGGACCCGCTGTTGGGTGGCGTGTACGCGGGCTCGGCGGCGACGATCGGGCTGCGCGCGGCCGCGCCCACCGTGGCGGCGGCGCTGGACCGTGGTGCGACCAGCCTGGCCGACGCGGTCGCCCAGGGGTTGCCGCCGGCCAGCGACGCACCCGTTTTCGGCGCGCTCGACGGCGGCTTTGGGGTGCTGATCGACGAGCTCGTGCGGCGCGGCCGGCCGAGGTGGGTCCGCGCCGCGGTGGACCGGCTCGAACGGGCCGGGCGCGGCTGGGCACTGCTCGACGACACCGGCGCTTCTTGGCACGCCGACGCCGTGATCCTCGCGGTTCCGGCGCCGCGGGTGGCGCGGCTGCTGGCCGAGATCGCCCCACGCAGCGGCGCCGCCGCGAGCCGGATCGGCAGCGCGTCGTCGGCGGTGGTGGCGCTGGCGGTGCCGGGCAGCACGCCGCTTCCCGAGTGCTCCGGCGTGCTGGTCGCCAGCGGCGAGCGCCTGCACGCCAAGGCGCTCACACTGTCGTCGCGCAAGTGGGGGATCGCGGGCGACACGCAGTTCCTGCGGCTGTCGTTCGGGCGCTACGGCGACAACCTGGCCTCCAGCGCCTCCGACGAGCAGCTGCTGTCCTGGGCGGTCAGCGACCTGGCCGCGGTGTTCGGCCTGGACGTCGAGCCGGTCGATGCGCTGGTGCGGCGCTGGATCGATGCGATGCCGCAGTACGGCCCGGGCCATGCCGACGTGGTCGCCGAGGTGCGCGCCGGGCTGCCGCCAACGCTCGCCGTCGCCGGCGGCTACCTCGACGGGATCGGCGTGCCGGCGTGCGTCGGGGCGGCGGGCCGCGCTGCCGAGCGCGTCATCAGGGCCGTCGAGGCCGCGGATGCGGAAGTGGCACGATAGGTTTCATGGCCAAGCTTGACTATGACGAGCTGAATTCGCAGCTTCGCTACCTGATGTTCTCGGTGTTCTCGGTGCGTCCCGGCGAGCTCGGCGAGCAGCGCGACGCCGTGATCGATGACGCGTCGACGTTTTTCAAGCTGCAGGAAGAGCGCGGCGTCGTGGTCCGCGGCCTCTACGACGTGTCGGGCCTGCGGGCCGACGCCGATTTCATGATCTGGACGCACGCCGAGCGCGTCGAAGCGCTGCAGGCGACCTACGCCGACTTCCGGCGCACCACCACCCTGGGGCGCACCTGCTCGCCGGTATGGAGCAGCGTAGCGCTGCACCGGCCCGCCGAATTCAACAAGAGCCACATCCCGGCGTTCCTGGCCGGCGAGGAGCCGGGCGCCTACATCTGCGTGTACCCGTTCGTGCGGTCCTACGAGTGGTACCTGCTGCCCGACGAGGAGCGCCGCCGCATGCTCGCCGAGCACGGCATGGCCGCTCGCGAGTACAAGGACGTCCGGGCCAACACGGTGCCGGCGTTCGCGCTCGGCGACTACGAATGGATCCTGGCCTTCGAGGCGCCCGAGCTGGATCGCATCGTCGACCTGATGCGCGAGCTGCGGGCCACCGACGCGCGACGCCACACCCGCGCGGAGACGCCGTTTTTCACCGGGCCGCGGGTGCCCGTCGAGCAGCTGGTGAATGCGCTGCCGTGACAACACAATTCGACCCCACCGACCCGACCCGTTTCGAGCAGATGTACCGCGACGAACGGCTGTCGCACGGCCTGCCCACCGCCACGCCGTGGGACATCGGCGGCCCGCAACCGGTGGTGCAGCAGCTCGTCGCGCTGGGTGCGGTCAAAGGCGAGGTGCTCGACCCCGGCACCGGCCCGGGCCATCACGCGATCTACTACGCCTCCAAGGGCTACGCGGCGACCGGGATCGACGGATCGGAAGGCGCGCTGGAGCGGGCCCGCGAGAACGCGCGGAAGGCCGGGGTGTCGGTGAACTTCGAGCTGGCCGACGCGACGAAGCTGGACGGGTTCGACGGCCGGTTCGACACCGTCGTCGACTGCGCCTTCTACCACACCTTCAGCACCGATCCGGAGCTGCAGAAGTCCTACGTGCAGGCGCTGCGCCGGGCCACCAAGCCCGGCGCGCGGCTCTACATGTTCGAGTTCGGTGAGCACGACGTCAACGGCTTCAAGTTGATGCGGTCGTTGTCCGAGAGCGACTTTCGTGACGTGCTGCCGCTCGGTGGTTGGGAGATCACCTACCTGGGCCCGACCACCTACCAGATCAACATGAGCGTCGAGACCATCGAGTTGATGGCCGCGCGCAACCCCGACATGGCCGAACAGGCGCAGACGCTGCTGGAGCGGTTTCGGGCGATGGAGCCATGGCTGACCAATGGGCGGGTGCACGCGCCGTTCTGGGAATGCCACGCCACCCGCGCGGACTGACGTCCGTCTCGCTAGCGCCTTCGCCGAGGCTGTAAATCTGCAGAGAAAGTGCGAGTAGAGGCCTGCAGAATTACAGGCTCGGCGTGAAAACTCTGCGCTAGGCGCTCGCCGGGACGAGGCGCAGCGAGATCGAGTTGATGCAGTACCGCTGATCCGTGGGCGTGGGATAACCCTCGCCGGCGAACACGTGGCCCAGGTGACTGTGGCAGTTGGCGCACAGCACCTCGGTGCGCGTCGTGCCCATCGAATGGTCGGGGCGGAGTATCACCGCGTCGGAGTTGGCCGGGTCGAAGAACGACGGCCAGCCGCAGTGCGACTCGAATTTCTCTGTGCTGCGGAACAATTCGGCCCCGCACGCCCGGCACTGGTAAACGCCCTCTGTTTTGGTGTCGGTGTACTCACCGGTGAACGGCCGCTCGGTACCGGCGCGCCGGAGCACCTGGAACTCCTCCGGCGTGAGCTTTTTGCGCCACTCGTCTTCGGTCAGCTGCAGCTTCGGGCTAGTCATGCATCCACGCTAGCTCGCTCCGGCTTGGCCGTCAGCCACGCCGGATCGATCCCGCCGTCCAGCCGGTCCTCGGCCTTGGCGTCGGAATACCGGAAGTACAGCACCGTAAACGTCACGATCAGCAGCAGCGACCAGCCGTAGGTGATCTTCAGGTATTCCAGCGCGCGCCCGTATCTCATCCAGTTGAACAGCAGCCAGCGGTCCAGCGTCATGAAGCCATAGATCCCCAGCCACGCCGGCCAGTTGCGGATCACCGAGTTGCGCAGCACGACGGTCATCAGGAAGGGAAACAGCATCATCGAGTAGTAGCCCTGGGCCAGCGACAGCACCAGGAACGACCACAGCAGCAGCACGCCCGTCGACGTGGTGAACCAGAACAGCGGGTCGCGGGTGCGGTAGTAGCGGAGCAGCCACAGGGCGCCAATCGCGATCAGCGTGAACAGGATTCGCAGGAACACGATCAGCCAGGTGGGCAGCCCGAAGTACACGCCGTTGCCCTCGATCGAGCTGTTGAAGTAATCGCGGGTGCCCATGATGTAAGGCACCGTACGGGTGACGAAGTCCATCGGGTCGCTCACCAACGGCCAGGCGGCCAGGTTGATGACGACGGGGACCGCGAACGCCGGCACCAGCGTCCGCCACTGCCGGTTCAGCAGCGGCAGCAACAGCAGCGGCCCCAGCACGGGTTTGAGCGTCAACGTCAGGCCGATCGCCAACCCGGCCCACCATTGTCGGCTCACCCTGCCGTCCAGCAGCCAGCGCAGGAACAGCATCTCGGCGAGCAACACGCAGCCGTTGATGTTGGTGAACACCAGCGTGTTGGTCACGGTCTCGGTGCAGAACATCGCCAGCAGCAGGGCGGGGGCGGCCACCGAGGACAGCGTGAACTTGAACAGCCGCAGCAACAGGTACCAGGCGATCAGGATGGCGATGGTGTTGATCAGGATGAACAGGTAGCGCGACGGCGCGAACGGCAGGTATCCGAACGGCGCCATCAGCAGCGTGCCGCCCGGGGGATACAGGTAGTGCGGGTCGACGTAGTCGAAGTGCTCGTTGTAGATGTCCCAGCCGCGCCGGAAGTTCAGCACCGCGCGGTAGACCGGCTTGAAATCGTCGGTGATGTTGCCGTTGGTGGTGACCACGATGCTGCGATGCAGGACCGACAGGATGGCCACCGGCCACAGCGCCGACCGCAATATCGTCGCCGTACTCGGTGCGCCGGTGCGGGGTCGAAAGGCGTCGGAGAGCGCGGTCACCAGCGCACCGTACACCGGGGGGAGGGGACCAAGTATCAGGCGGGGCAGTAGGTGTCGGTTCCGGGCAGCTTGCCGCTGTTGAGATAGCCGATCAGCGGCGGCACCGCGCACGGCGAGTAGATGCTGGCGCCGTGGCCGATGCCCTGCCACATCACCCGCTTGCTGGCGGCGTTGGCGTTGATGATCGTGGCGGCGGTCGCGGCGACCCCTTCGCTGCCCACGATCGGGTCGTTCTGCACGCCGGAGAGCAGGACGTCGACCTTGAGCTTCTTCGGCGGCGCGGGCGGCGAACCGGTGGGCCAGTGCACGCATTTGACCAAGTTGAGCGCGGCGACCGTGCCGAACTGCGGGTAGAGCTTGCCCCACGCGACGACCAGTTCGCGAACCCGGTCCGGGGTGGGGCGGTTGATCGCATCGCTGCAGGAGTTGACGAACTGGCCGTCAGAGTCCTGGGTGGCATCGGCGTGGTTGATCAAGCTGTTCAGCTGGTTGGCGTCACCGGAGCGCGCCGCCGCCAACGCGTTGGCCAGGCTGGTGGTGGCGCCGACGCGGCCGCCGGACGGGAAGCCCAACGCGACGGTCACGGCGTTGGCGACCTGCGCCACCGACGCGCCGCCGGGCCCCTTGCCGGCGCGGGCGTCGGCCAGCAGCGCGCTGACGGCACCCTTGGGATCGGCGCCGAGCGCGCAGTTCACCGCAATGCACTGCGCGGCGAACGCGTCGAGCGCGGCCTGCTGGCCCTTGACCTGTTGTTCGGCGGCCGCTTCGGCGTTGACGCCCAAGGCAATTGGCGAGTCGAGGATCAAGCGCGCGACCTTGTCGGGCCGAGATGCGGCATAGGCCAGCGCCACCTGGGCGCCGTTGCCGATGCCGACGAGAGCGACGGCCGGCACGTCCCACAGGCTGCGCAGCCGCTCGATGTCCGACGCGGCGTGTGCGTTGTCGTAGGCGTTGTCGCCGGGCGCGATGGCGTCGGTGCAGTTCGTGGTCGCGGTGTTGGCGATGTCGGACAGGTTGGCGACCGGGTCGTCGCCGGTCTGGAATTGCGCCTGATCGCGCATGGCCGTGCGGGCGAAATGATCCCGGCAGTCGATCGGGCTCGACATGCCGATGCCGCGGCGGTCCACCGCGACGATCGGGTGGGTCTGCAGGACGTCGCCGCCCGCCTGCGAGAGCCAGACCGGCAGCTGCGCCGACGACGCCAGGTCGGAACCGGTGGTGAAGACGAGGGGCCCGGCGTCCTTCGGGGTTTGGCTCGACCGCGCGCGGACCACACCGATGGTCACGGTCCCGGACCCGCCGTTGACCGGGTCGAGGTCGGCGTCGTAGTTCGCGCAGTCGAGTTGGATCCCGGTCGGGGGCCGCAGCGCCGCGTCGTTGAAAAGCTGCGACGTGCAGTCGTGCCAGGACAGGTCGTTCTTGGGCGCCGCGATCGGCGACGGACCGGGCGGCGGCGGCTTCGTCGTGGCCGCGCCCTGCGGGCGGGCACCGGAATTCGTGGCGAACCGCGGGTCGGCGCCCAGGCCCGGGACGCAGCCGGCGACCAGGACGCTCGCCGCGACCAGGATCGCCGCGGACGCCAGCTGCCGACTCATGCCGACCACAGTAGCTAGACCTTCACGTAGCGGGTGTATAGGTAGCCGGCGTCGTCGCCGAGAACATGCGCGCAGCGCATCGGCCTCAGCACCTGGCCCGGGCCGGTCGCGATGCGCCGGGCCAGGCCGCCGACCACGTAGGGCGCGATGGTCAGGCACAGCTCGTCGAGCAGGTCGCGTTGGACGAACGCGCCCAGCAGCATCGGCCCGCCCTCGGTCAGGACGCGGCGCATGCCGCGCGCCCCGAGGATCGCCAGCAGCGCGGCCTCGTCGACCCTGTCCGGATCGCTGCCGGAGCAGTCGATCACCTCGGCAAGACCGGAGAGCCGGCGGCGTGTCGCATCGGCGGCCGCCGTGCAGGTGAGCACCAGCGGTGACACTTCGGTACGGGTGAACACCGCCATGTCCCGGTCGAGGTGACCCGATTTCGTCACGATCGCCAGTTGCGGGACTTCGCTTTGCGCGCGGGCCTGCCGCCGCTGGCGTTGGACGGCGCCCAGATGCGCCCCAGAGTATCCCTCGATGCGGACGGTGCCCGCGCCGACCACGATGACATCGGCGAGCTCGCGGAGCAGGTGGAAGATGAATCGGTCGCCGGGCCCGGCCATGGTGCCGGTTTTGCCGTCGGCGGTGGCGCCGCCGTCCAGGCTGGTGATGAAGTTCGCCCGCACCCATGTCCCGTCTCGGTCGGGATACGCGTAGAGCTGGGGGAGTTCGCCGTCGTCGAGTTCGCGCGCCGAGCCGAGCAGCGTCAGCGGCGGCGCCTCAGGAAGGGGCATGGGCTCGATTGCAGCACGCCGCTACAGTTCCTGCATGCACGGGTCCGCTTCCGGCCGGGTGGCTCACCTGGTGGATCGGCATCCCACCGTGTCGCCCGAGCGGCTGATCGCCCAATTGCGGCCGCCCCCAACGTTCGCCGACGTGAGCTTCGCGACATACCGCCCGGATCCGGCGGAACCCACCCAGGCGGCCGCCGTCGTGGCCTGCCGGGATTTCTGCGGGGAGGCGGTGCGGCGCCGGGCCGGCCGCCGAAAGTTGTTCGGCAGGCGGGCGGTATTGCCCGGCGTCGGGCTGTATCTGGACGGCGGTTTCGGGGTGGGCAAGACTCACCTGCTGGCCTCGGCCTACTACGAGTTGCCGGGCCCCAAGGCGTTCGCGACATTTGGGGAGCTGACCCAGCTGGCCGGGGTGTTCGGCTTCGCCGAGTGCATCGACCTGCTGTCCGACTACACGGCGGTGTGCATCGACGAGTTCGAACTCGACGACCCGGGCAACACCACCCTGATCTCGCGGATGCTCTCGTCGCTGGTCGAGCGGGGTGTGTCGGTGGCCGCCACCTCCAATACCCTGCCCGAGCAACTCGGTGAGGGCCGGTTTGCAGCCCAGGACTTTCTGCGTGAAATCAACACGCTGGCAAGAATTTTCACCACGGTGCGGATCGAGGGCCCGGACTACCGGCACCGCGATCTGCCCCCGGCGCCGCCGCCGCTGCCGGACGATCAGGTCGCCGCGCGCGCCGCGGCGGTCGAGGGCGCGACGCTCGACGACTTCGACGCGCTGTGCGCGCACCTGGCGACCATGCACCCGTCGCGGTATCTGACCCTGATCGAGGGGGTGACGGCCGTGTTCTTGACGGGCGTGCACGGCATCGACGACCAGAACGTCGCGCTGCGGCTGGTGTCGCTGACCGATCGCTTGTACGACGCCGGCATCCCGGTGATGGCGTCGGGGGCGAAGCTGGACACCATCTTCAGCGAGGAGATGCTGGCCGGCGGGTACCGGAAGAAGTATTTGCGGGCCACGTCACGGCTGTTGGCGCTGACCGCCGCCGTCAACGCACCTCGCGGGTCATGACGAAGTCGTCCTCGGTGGCGTCGCCCACCTGAAACGTCCTGGTGCCGCTGACGTCGAAACCGCTCCTGGCGTAAAAGCGTTGTGCGCGTTGGTTTTTCTGGTTGACGCCGAGCCAGACGCGGCGCACGCCCCAGTCGGCGGCCAGGGCCAGCGCGCGCTCCATCAGCGCCGTCGCGACCCCGGTGCCGTGCAGCTCCGGCAGGACGTAGAGCTTCGACAGCTCGGCGGCCGCAACGGCGCGAACGAGCATGGCGTACCCGATGATTCGGCCGTTCCGCGCTGCGGTGAGTACGGCATGTTGCGGGTCGGCCAGGTATTCCGCGAAGCGGTCGGCCGACAGGTGGGCGTCGATGAACGACGCGATGTTCTCCGGCGCCAGCGACGGCGGGCACGCCAGCGGGAAGGTGCGCGCGGCGACCGCGGCCAGCTCGTCGGCGTCGACGCAATCCGTCGTGGCGAGGTGAACCTCGAGCGTCAGAGGTTCCACTGCGCGAGATGCTGGCCCGTCTTCTTGTCCAGCAGTACGACATTGGAGACCGGATCCCGGTAGGCGTCCCAGTACACCCCGCCCCGGACGATCGCCCCGTTGGGCGCATTCGTGAGCACGTTGTCCAGCGCGTCGGGTGCGTCGGTCGCACGCGGCTTGTAGGCGTCGGCGAATGGAGTCACCCCGTCGAAGCTGAACACGGTCGCCAAGATGAACGGGTTGGGCACCCGGATCGCGCGGACCGTCACATCCGCCCGGTTGGGGGTGCTGCCGGGGAAGCTTTTGATCGGAACGCCGCTGCGCGTGTAGCCGAATCCGGGCGGCGGGTCGCAGGGGGCCACGCTGCTGACGGTGACGTCGGCGATGTAGGTGTCGGTGGCCACCCGCAGCGTGTCGCCGATGTGTCCGATCGGTGCGTCTTGAGCCCGCGCGGGCGGAGCCGCAAACCCGACGGCGGTCACGCTCGCGGCGGCAACCAGGAAGGCGGACAGGGCGATCAGCCAGCGATGCATCATCGCATGATTGCACAGGCGCTATGCAGAAGGGGAGGGGTGCTTCCCGCTGGCCAGTGCTTCGAGCGCCGCCGCGGCATCGTCATCAACCCGTTCCTTGTCGACGCCGGCGGAGTGCAGCGGTCCCGCCCCGTCCTCGAGTTCGAGCAGGGCCATCAGCATGTGTTCGGTGCCAATGTAGTTGTGGCCCAGCCGAAGTGCCTCGCGGAAGGTCAGCTCCAGCACCTTGCGCGCCGGGCCGCTGAACGGGATGAGTTTGGGAGGCTCTCCGGTGGACGGGGGAAGGGTTATGGCGGCCCGGAGCGCCTTGACGTCGACCTGTTGCCGTTGCAGCAGCTGCGTGGCCAATGCGGCCGGATCGTCCAGCACGCCGAGCAGCAGATGGTCGGGGGTGATCTCGGCGTTGGCCGCCTGATGCGCGGCGTTCTGGGCCGCGACGACGGCGTTGCGGGCCCGCGGCGTGAAGCGCCCGAAACCCTGTTCGGGATCAAGGGTGGTGGCCTCGGGCCGAGGAACGAATCGTTTCTGCGCGGCCTGTTTGGTGACGCCCATGCTCTTGCCGATGTCCGTCCAGGAGGCCCCCGATCGGCGCGCCTGGTCGACGAAGTGCCCGATCAAGTGGTCGGCGACCTCACCCAGATGCTCGGCCGCCAGAACGGCGTCGGCGAGTTGATCAAGCGCGTCGGTGTGCACCTGCTTGATCGCGTTGATCATCTCGTCGAGGCGCACGGGATAGGCGATCGGCGTGGAATCGGGCATATCGTCAACGGTAGGTTGACGACCCGGGTGATGTCAACCCAGGGTTGACGGTTAATGCTTTGTTACACGTAGTGCGGCCCGCTACCTGCGCTGACACAATGCTGACTCATGAAACTACTTCTGACCCTGGCAGGTTTTGCTGCCGTGATCGGCCTGGCCGCGCCCGCGCACGCCGATAGCACCGACGACGCATTCATTGCCTCGCTCAAAGCCGCCGGCATCACCTATTCCGACTCCGATGCCGCGGTCGGGGCGGGCAAATGGGTGTGCGACAAGGTAAACGGGGGCACCGACGTGTCGACTGTCGTCAAGACGCTCGCAACCAAGAACGCCTCGCTGAACCCGGACAAAGCCGCTAAGTTCGCGGCCATCGCCCAGACCACGTACTGCCCGGACACCGCATCGGACAGCAGCTCGAGCCCGAGCTCTGACACCCCCGCGCCGTCGTAGGAGTCAATCTTCGGCCGGCGCCGCCTCGCCCTGGTCGGGTTGCGTGGTTGGCCCGCGGCGGCCGCCGGGCGGCCGGCCGAGTTCCAGCGGCCCCAGCCCGGGAATGGTGCGCGGGGGCGTCGGCACCGATCGTTGCTTCCGCCAGTGGCCTGCCCGCGAGAGCCGCCAGTCGGCCGCCCATCTCCACTCGTAGACCTCGGGCGTGCTCAGATTCCACGCCAGCGCCGCCATCCTCAGGCCGGTGCCGCGGGCTTCCATCCACGAGGCGATCACCCAGACCCTGTCGAGGTCCTCGTCGGGAATTTCAAAACCCCACGACAGTTCTTCGTCGTCGCAACCCATCGAGGGGCGTATCGCGGGTTTCGGCGTCGAGACGTCGAACCGATTGCCGTCCGCTTCGAGGTCGAGCCCCACTTCGTAACGCACGGTTGGCCCCGCCATCCGCAGCCTCACCTCCAGCCGGGCCTGGCCCCGGCGGCGCGGTGTGAGCCGATCGATAACCATCACGACGCCTTTGGCGCGCGGGTTTTTGTGCTGTGCCCGTAGCCGATTCGCGAGGGCAATGAGCCCGAGCACAGCGATGATGCCGACAAAGACGTCGAGAACGATGAGGGCCGCCACGTCGTCCTAGATAACACCATCCGCCCACGGGCCCGGCATTCGCCCGGGATGCACACCGGCGTGGCCTCTGTCAGAATCGGGGAGCTATGAGACGTCTGCCGATGCTGTTCAGCGTCGCCACCATGATCGCCCTGGCCGCGCCGGCGCATGCGGACAACACGGTCAATGGCAACGATCAAGCCTTTCTCGCCGCGCTCAACCAAGCCGGGCTGACCTATCAAGATCCCGACCGCGCGGTGGCGGCCGGCAAAAAGGTGTGCGATCTGGTCAACGGGGGAATGGCCGCCGTGGACGTCGTCAAGAACCTGGAGCAATACAACCCCGGGTTCGCGGGCGACGGTGCGGCGAAGTTCACGGGCATCGCGGCGGAGGCGTACTGCCCCGCCGCCCTCGCCCGCGCGCGTCAGGACGCATCGCTCGCGGCCTTGGGGCGCTGACGGGCGTCCATCCTGGACCATTGACCGGGGCCGCCGTGGTGGCGACCGGGCACCTAGACCTGGTCTCCCTGTCGGTGATCGTGCTGCTGGTCGGTGCCTATGGGTGGTGCTACCGGCATAACCGGGAAGCGGAGCGGGCGGCCGGATCCGCGCAGGCCACATGCTTCGCCGTCGGCGCGCTGCTCTGGGTGCTGGCCACTTCGAGCGTGATCGGCGCCTACGCCTACGTTCTGTTCTGGATGCGGGCGCTGCAGGTGCTGCTGTTGCTCTACGTCGTCCCGTTCTTCATCGCGCAAGCCAAACCGGTGACCGTTGTCCGCAACGCGCTGACGGCCGCCGGCCGCGGCCTCGTCGACCGGCTGTTGGCGAGCCGGCCCGCCCGGGTGCTCGCACACCCGTTGGCCACGTCGGTCGCAATGCTGGCCTCGCCGTGGCTGCTCTACCTGACGCCCTGGTATACGGCGGCACTCGAGAGCGAATGGATCGGCGCGCCGACTCGGATCCTTCTGGTAGCCATAGGTTTTGGGTATTTCTACGCCAGACTGCAAGCGGACCCCGTTCCGCGTAGGTATTCCCAGGCGATTTCGTTGCTGATCACCGTCGCCGAGACGCTTGGCGACGGGCTCTTGGGGCTCGTGATTTGGCAGGGCTCGCTGATCGCCGAGGCGTATTACGCTGGGCTGCACCGCTCCTGGGGCCCGGATCAACGGTTGGATCAGACCATTGGCGCGGGTGTCTTGTGGATCCTCGGCGACGTTGTCGGGGTGCCCTTCGTACTGCTGTTGATGCGCGCGTTGTCCCGCGACGAGAAAGCACACGCGGTGCGGGTCGACGCCGAACTGGACTCGGCGGAGGCGGCCGGGGACGACGGTGCGGCACGGTCTGGATTGTGGTGGGAGAACGATCCACAGCTGCGGGAGCGATTTCGTCGCGGCTAGCGGTACGCCGTAAATGGCTGTGGCGCAGTCCTTTACATGGCTCGATGCGGGGGCCCGGGCGGGCCCCCGCATCGACGGTGGTGGCTGTTAGGTCGAGGTGACGTATTGCGGGCAGTAGGCCGAGGCGGCGTCGACGGCGAACGTCTTGGCGCCCTTGGCGCTCAGGCCGGTGGACTGGGCCACGGCGCTGATGACCTCCTGGCTCGAGTGGCCGTTGTCGAGGGCTTTGCACACTGCGTGGCCGTCGCTGATGGCGCGTGCCGCGGTGGGCGGCGTGATCCCGTCGGCCTGCAGCTGCGCGAGGAAGGCGTCGTCGACGGTGCTGGCGCCTGCGGTGCCGGCGAAGCCGAGCGCGGCGAGGCCGAGAGCGGCGGCGGTCAGGGTGGCGCGGGCTGCGGGGGCTGCGAAACGGCGAGTGAACATCGGGGTACTCCTTGTGCTGATGTGTGTTGTGGGGGGCGCTGTTTTGCGTTGACAACAGAATCGGCACAGGGCCTTTATGGTTTCTCAATAAATTCTTGACGGACCCGGTACGAGGCGTCGTACCAGGTCAACCGCGGTCGACGCGTTTCCGCGCCGTGAACCACTTGTATCTCAATAGTGACTACTGCATCTGTAGTCACGTTTGCACCGTTGATAACATGAAACGGCTGGCGTCTCCGGCCCGCACCGATCATGCCGGCGACCGCCTTGTCGCTCGCGCGGCAAACGCAGATGGCCAATACGACCCGCTACACAACTCTTATAGGGGCGGTTGACTGCGTCCGGGATTCAATACCGAAACGGGAGAAAAGTGGATAGCACTACCGAATTGATCATGCTCGCGGAAGGCGTTGTCCGGGGGAACAATATCGACCCCGGCCGATTGTGCAGGGCTGCCATCGCCGTCGCGGACAATCCGCCGGAGGACCCGGAGCTGGCCCGCTTCGCCGATCTCCTGATCGATGCATCGTTTGGATGGGCTCGGTTCAATGGCTCGCGGCTGAGATTGGCGACCGCCGTCCGCGCCTACGCGCTCGCGGCGTCACTAACGGTCGCCGACTAACTTCGGGCGTTACCGCCAGCCGGCCGGTAGGTCGATGACGTGATTGGGGCAGAGGTCGTGGGCGGCCTCGGACATGACAACCCGTGCGGTCTCGGCCGACATCTTCGCACGCAACAGCATGAAGGCGTATTCGGCTGGCGCATAACCCAATTGAGCGCCCTCCGGATCGTCCATCAGCTGGCATGCCTCCTTCTCCTGGTCGCTATCGCCCTGGGCGACGCCGGCGCAAAACAATGACACGAGGCCGACGAGCCCGCCGGCGACAATTTTCGTTGTGATCCCCACTGTGCCCTCTGCTTTACGACGGGATTCCGTGCACCAACCAGTTAATCGGACGCTTCGCGGATGTCAACCGCGCTTGCCTTCCGGGCGCCCTTGTCCAACAACGCTTCTCATCGGCGCGGCGACCCCCAAATGGCCGTTTACCTCGAGGATTCTCGGCGATACTATGCGTGAATGCGATTCACCAATGTCGCCGCGGCGGCCGGCATCGTTATCGCCGTCCTGTTAATCGTCCCGGTCGTGTTAATGGGGGCGCCGTCTGCCCGGGCTGATATCAGCGGTTACCGGCGTTGCATCGGAACCATTACGGAAATCCCCCTGAGCGAACCCAACCCACAAAGTCAGCAGCTCGCCGGGCTTGTCGCGATGGATCTCAAAGCCGGTGTTTCCCCTGCCGCGGAAGCTCGGAAATTGGAGCAGACCGGATTCGACTCGCGCGTCGCCAACGGGGTCGTGCAATGTGTCATACAGGAGAACCCGTAGGAAACCGGGCGCCCTTCAGTCGTCGATATGGGTCGGCGGGTCAGCGAAGCCGAGACCCGAAGGCTGCTGGCCAGGGCCCATCGGATCGCAACGTCTTTCGGGCACTTGGTAGGAACTCATCCCGTTCAGGACCCAGTGGGTCGATACCACGCAACGTTGCCAGGTGCCATCGGGCTGGATGGGTCCATCGCACTTGCTGATAACGGGTCCTCCGTACTGGCAGCCGGCGTTGGCCGGCGGCGCTGCGGCCATCAGCCCTCCGGCCATCAGTGCGGCGCCCAGGCCGGCGATGAAAGCGGATTTCCCCCGCGACGTGATCGTGAATGCAGTCATGGCGTCTCCCTTGGGCTACCGCGACTCGATCATTGCACGGATTCCGCGGCGCGCGTCGCTAGCCGGCTAGCCGCTGCAAATGCGCCATCGCCTTGGCCAGCGAAGCCTCGGCGGGGCGCCCCAGACCGTGAGCGACCGAAGCGTCGACAAGCATCCACAGCGCGGCATACAGCGGAATGCACCAGGCCAGCTCATCGCTCGCCGCGCGTCCGGGGCGATACCCCTCAAGCAATAGGGAGACCGACGTCGTATCGGCGCGATGCGCAAAGCGCGCGAGGTCCCACCGGGGATCCGCAACAACCGCGTCACCCCAATCGATTACGCCGGAGAACCTGTCCACATCGACGAGGATGTGGGAAGCCTTGAGATCGCCGTGACACAGCGCCCCGACCTCGACGGCGGCCAGCGTCCCGGCGTGAGCGCTGAGTGCGGCCTCCGCGGCGTCAGCCACCGTGGCCGCGATCGAGTAGCTGCCGGCCACGCGACGAACCTCGCGGCAGATGTTCTGCAGAAAGCCGAGCCAGGAGGTGTGCGTCGGCGAGAAGCCGCCGCTGTCGTTCCACGTCGCCTCCGCCAGCCAGCCGAAGCCTGGTGGTCGCGTGTCGTGCAAGCGCCGCAGCGCGGCGCCCACCTCGACAATCGCCGGATGCCCGGCCACGACCGGTTCGCCGGGAACGCGGCTCATCGCCAGGGCACTCATGCTGTCTTTCGCACTGAGGCGCGCCAGCGCGAGGATCTCCGGAGCGCCACAGCCCGCCTCCGCCCCCCGCGCGCACGCCCACGCCTCGGCCGCCAACGCGTCATTACCCGTCGACGCCTTCACCACGAATCGACGCCCGCCCGCGTCGACCTCGTAAACCGCGTTGGTGGCGAACGAATCGACCCGGATAACGCGGTCGGGCCGACAGCCAAGCTGGCGCGCCATGAAACCCGCGACCGCCCGCTCCAGTTTTTTCGGAGTCATGATGAATGCATAATTTTGATCTTGACCGGAAAACTCGGTTTGAGCTGCAGCATGTTATCAGTTTGTTGACTGCATTAACAGGCCGGCGCATTCGTTATTTATATGCGCCGACACTCGGCCTCAAAACAGCGAAAATGTTCTTCCGCGTTCTGGCCCACGGCGGTAACATCAAACGTTGTTATACAGGTGTTCAACCCGAGATGAAAGGCCATCCGATGAACGCTAAGAGCAGCAAGCGGCGGATGTTGAAAGCTGGCGCGGCGGCCGTGGCATTGGTCGCAGTGATGTTGGGATCGACGGGGTGCACGATAACTGGTTGCAGCGGTTCGATACCCGGAACAGTCACCTGCGCCTAAATCACTTCTGCTGACCCACAACGGCGCCGCTTGGGTGGCGCCGTTGTGGGTCACATTATGCGAGGTCAGTCGGCCGCGCGGTGCGGTGTGCCGGGGTGCCGGATTGGCCAAGTTGCGCCGAACAGTACCCGGTGCATTCGTGGTTCTATCGGGCGCATAAATTGCTGCTCTTCACAGCCGCTGCCACGATAAAGTCTTGCCAAGGGTGCGGGCGGGCCTTCGTCAAACGCCGGTTGGTGTGCCGTCGATTTTCTGTTCGCGCGCCAGGTATCCCGACCGAGGACCCGACGCCTGACAGGAGATCGATGCAGGAGCGACGCGCAAAAGTCGACGTCAACTTGTCTTGGCATCTGGTCTGGCTCTTTGCGCTCTTAGAAGGCATCACGGTTCCTTTAGTGCCGTTGTTTTTGGAAAGTGGGCCTAACGTAAAATCGACCGCCCACCCCGTATCGTTTGCAACCAGAATGGTGATCATCGGCGTATATGGAGTAGCCATAGGATTCGTCGGGGCATTCATAATTTCCCTGTTGCTGAATTACGTTGCCTTCCGCAGGTTAAAGATTAGTCTTAACGGTGCGGTTATTGTGCGAGTGACCCGTCCACTCGCTATCGGACTGTGGGGCGGCTTGTTGCTGGCGCTTATTTTCTGGATACAGCAATGCATGGGTGGCGTCTTGGTGTTTTCCTTGACGGTGAATCTGATGCTGCTCGGATTTGTCTCAGCGGCGGGTGCCATCATCATTACTACCTGCGTTTACTTGCTGGCGGCGAAAGCCGCGCCGCGCCTGGGAATCCAACTAGATACCACCGAACAGCGGCTGGCGTTGACCGGAGTTCCAATTCTTTCGTTTGCTGTGTTGGTAGGACTTTACGAAGGATTGGCCGCGCCGATCCTCCACCAATGGGAATCGGCTTCCCAGCACAAGGTGTTGATTGCACTCGTAGTGGGGCTTGCGGGAGGTGCGCTGAGCAGTTTGATAGTGGTGGCGCTAGCTCACATGAGCGTGATCAAGAAACACATGTGGCTGGGATTTTCCCTAATGAGTGAATAGGGCAATGGTGTCTCTGGTGCGCGATACTGGGATTGAACCAGTGACCTCTTCCGTGTCAGGGAAGCGCTCTCCCGCTGAGCTAATCGCGCTGGGAGTCGAACTTTGGAGGTGGAGACGGGAATCGAACCCGTGTGCACGGCTTTGCAGGCCGTTGCCTCACCACTCGGCCACTCCACCGCTGGGATTGATGCCACTTGCACCTTCGAGCGGATGACGGGATTCGAACCCGCGACCCTCACCTTGGCAAGGTGATGCGCTACCAACTGCGCTACATCCGCGCGCAACGGACGAGATCGTCGCCCGGTGCGAAGCACGACGATAGTCCACGTAAGCGGGCCCACACAAATCTCTTGACGCGGGCCGTGTCCAGGCTATCGCGCGACCCCCGCGGGCGCAGCTGGCGTCCCGCGATGTCCCGTCGTGCTACCCTTCGACGTCGTTCGCCTCTCGGCGCCGGTCCCGTGGCTCAGTGGGAGAGCGTCCGCTTCACACGCGGAAGGTCGCTGGTTCGATCCCAGCCGGGACCACCACCAGAATCCGATTTTCTGGGCACCATCGATTAACTCAGGCTGCGCTGATTCCCGTCGCGCGCAGCTAGCCACGCGTCCGCGCGACAATGGGCGCGAGACCAAACCCGGCGGTGAAGGATGGTGGACGATGGTTGGCAATCAAGAGGGGATCGGCACCCTGAAACTCGAATGCCCGCAGATGCACACGGTGGGCAGGATTCTCAAGGAGGCCCCGCATCAGTCGGTCGTCTACGACCCGGGAGCCCAGGTGGGGCCGCGGCGGTTCTGGCCGGATGAGCAGGACCAGCCGCAGTTCACAACGAATTGCCGCTTTTGCGAGAAACCGGTGGGGGAGACCACGACCACGCTGCAGGGCAAACTTCGCACCCTGATCGACAGCGCATCCGAGACAATTGACACGGTGACACTGCAGTATGTGTAGCCCGGGGTAACCGCGGCGGCGCCTACTGTAATCGCTACAGTAGCGAGCCTACGGCGCGATGCGGCACCGACGGCGGCGCCGCGTGAGAGGAGTCCCGTGGCGCAGAATCCGACACCCAGCCCCCGCGCCCCGGAAGGGGATTGGCTAGGCACCCCGTACCTGTCGTTCGACCGCCACGGGCCGATCGCCGTGTGCACGATCGATCGCCCGGACGCGCGTAACGCGATGACACCGGCGATGTACTTCGGAATCCGTTATGCGGTAGGCCGTCTCAACGAGGACCCGGATCTGGCCGGGCTGCTGATCACCGGATCCGGAGACGTCTTCGCGCCCGGCGGCGACATGGGCGGCGGGGGAGCAACCGACAACTGGATCACCTTCGGCTCGGCGCTGGGCATGGACGTCACGCCGTTCGACGCCGTTCGCACCTCGGGCAAACCCGTCGTGTCGGCGGTCAACGGGCTATGCCAGGGCGGCGGCATGCAGATCGCGTTGTGCAGCGACCTGTCCGTGGTCAGCGAGCGGGCAACCTTCCGGGTGCCCGAGCTCTTCCGTGGCTACGCCGACACGTATTACAGCCAGATGCTGGTGCGGCTCATCGGCCCGGTACGCACCCGCGACCTCATGTTCACCGGGCGGGTGCTGTCGGCGGCCGAGGCCCTCGACTGGGGCCTGGTGACCAGGGTCGTGCCCCACGAGGATCTGCTCGAAACGGCCAAAGACCTGCTCGCGCAGGTGTGCCGGACGGCGCCGCGTGCCCGCGGTGTCATCAAGTCCAGCATCGACAACTACCTGGGCCTCTACGACCGCATCGGCATGACCGCCAGCCTCGGCGACGCCGAGGCGCGAGAGGGCTTCCGCGCCTTCAAGGAACGCCGCTCACCCGATTGGGTGCATCCGGAACTGCGGGTTGAGGGACGGCTATAGATCCCTAGACCTTTCGCGTGCGGTTCTTCCAATAGGGTTCGCGCAGCTGGGTTTTGAGGATCTTGCCGCTCGCGTTGCGGGGCAGTTCCGGCACGAACTCGACGGTTCGCGGGCATTTGTAGGCGGCCAGGTGCCGGCGGCAGAACTCGACGATGTCGCCGGCGTCGACGTCATCGGTGGTCACCACGATCGCCTTGACGGATTCGCCCCAGTAGTCGTCGGGCACGCCGATGACCGCGGCGTCGGCTACGGCGGGATGCTTGATGAGCACGCTTTCCACCTCGGGGCCGTACACGTTCTCGCCGCCGGTGATGACCATGTCCTTGAGCCGGTCCTCGATGTAGACATAGCCCTCGGCGTCGAGGCGGCCGATGTCGCCGGTGCACACCCAATCGTCGGCGGTGATCGTCTCGGCGGTCGCCTCCGGGCGGTTCAGGTAGCCGGTCATATTTTGATTGCTTCGCACCCAGATTTCGCCCGGCTCACCGGCGGGCAACCGCTCGCCCGTGTCGGGATCGACGACCTGAATCTCGGTGCCCAGCACCGCCTTTCCCGCCGACAGCTGCAGGCCCGGTCGGGCCGCGTCGCGGTGGTCCGCGTCAGAGAGGGCGGTGACCGCGCCGCACAATTCGGTCTGCCCGTACACCTGCACGAATTTCGTGTCCGGCCACGTCGCGAGCGCTCGATGCAGCAGGGGCAGCGGCATCGGCGCGGCGCCGTACACCAGGTGGCTCAGGCCGGAGAGCGTCGCACTTGCCGCCGCGCCGGCGTCCAGGAACCGGGCGATCACCGGGGGCACGAAGAAGGCGTGGGTCGCGCCGGCCCGTACCGCCGCGATCAAGGCCGCCGCGTCGGGCTCGCGCGTCATGATCGTCGGCACCCCGGCCCGGATGCCGAACAGCGCGTAGCCGATCCCCCCGACGTGGAAGAGCGGCATGGCGACGAGGTTGGCGTCCCCTTCGCCGAACGGAAACGCCGGTGCCAGGTTCGCCGAGTGGTTGACCAGCGCGCGCTGGCTCAACAGCACGCCCTTCGGCCGTCCCGTGGTGCCCGAGCTGTAGATCACCAACGCGGTCTCGCCGCCGTCGAGCTCGGTGTCGGCCGGTGCGGGCGACGCTGCGGCGAGCAAGGATTCGTACTCGTCGGCGTCACCGCCCACCACCACGACGCGCTCCAGGCCCGCGACCCGAGGGGCGACCGAGTCGACCGTCGGGCGCAGTTCGGCCCCGACGAACAGCAGCCGGGCGCCGCAGTCGTCGAGCACGTGGACGAGCTCGTCTCCGATCACGCGCCAGTTGACGACGGTGGTGACGGCGCCGATCGACGCGGCGGCGAAGAGCACCTCCAGGCAGGCCGGGTGATTCTTGTCCAGGAACGCCACCGCCTGGCCACGCCGCACACCGGCGGCCCGCAGCGCGCCCGCCACGTGACGAATCCGCGACGCCCACTCGGCCCACGACCACTGCAAGTCCCCGTAGCGGATCGCGATGTCGTCCGGCCTGCGCCGCGCGTGCTGGTCGACGAATCCGGCAAGAGTCTCCGCGGTGCTGGTGGTGGTATCGGCTGGCGGCATCCTATGAGTGTGCACTGAGGGCTGCGGGTGTGCGGTGCGGGCGCCCTGAACGCACGCTCGATTCGGCTGGGCGTCGGTGTGCCAACATGACTGCCATGGTGAACAGTGATCGCGCCCGTTCTCGCACGTTCGTCGTCACCGGTGCGGCCTCGGGCATCGGCCTGGCCACCGCGCGGCGCCTGCTGGCCGAGGGCGGTAGCGTCGTCGGCGCCGACCTGGCGTCCCCGCCCGACCTCGGCCCCGAATTCCGGTTCGTGACGGCCGACGTGAGCGACGAGACCGCGATCGCCGCCGTGCTGGAGGCGGTGCCGGACCGCCTGGACGGTGTCTTCCACGCTGCCGGCGTCGCGGGCGGCGGCCCGGTGCATCTGCTCGACCGCGCCGAATGGGACCGGGTGATCGGGATCAACCTCACCGGCACGTTTCTCGTGGCCAAGGCCGCGCTGGCGCGGATGATCGAGCAGGACCGCGTCGACGGCGAGCGGGGCTCGATCGTGACCGTCGCCAGCATCGAGGGCCTGGAGGGCACCGCGGGCGGCAGCTCGTACAACGCGGCCAAGGGCGGCGTCGTGTTGCTCACCAAGAACATCGCGCTCGACTACGGCCCCAGCGGCATCCGGGCCAACGCGATCTGTCCCGGCTTCATCGAAACACCAATGGCCCAAAGCGTTTTCGGACTGCCGGGCATGGAGGGCCCGCTGGCCTCCATCACCGAGGAGCACGCCCTGCAGCGGCTCGGCCAACCGGATGAGGTCGCGGCGATGGCGGCCTTCCTGCTGTCACCCGACGCCTCCTTCGTCAGCGGCCAGGCCATCGCCGTCGACGGCGGCTACACGGCGGGTCGCGATCACGGTGTCGTCAAACTCTTCGGCTTCCCCGACTAGCGCCCTAAGATTCGCGCATGGTCACTCCTGACGAGGCGATCGACGCGATCCGAGGTACCGGCGGAGCGCAGCCGGGCTGCCGGGCGTTGCACGCGAAAGGCACGCTGTACCGCGGCACTTTCACCGCGACACCCGACGGGGCCGTGCTGTCGCGCGCCAAACATCTGGATGGCTCGACGGTCCCGGCGCTGATCCGCTTCTCCAACGGATCGGGAAACCCGACACAGCCCGACAACTCGCCGGGCGTGCGCGGAATGGCAGTGAAGTTCACCCTGCCCGACGGCTCCACGACGGATGTCTCGACGCAGACCGCGCGGCTGTTCGTGTCGAGCACGCCGGACGGCTTCGTCGATCTGCTGAAGGCGATGCGGCCCGGCCTGACCACGCCGCTGCGCATGGCCCGGTACTTCCTCACCCACCCCCGGCTGCTCGGCGCGCTGCCGCTGCTGCGCGACGCCGGCAAGGTCCCGGCGAGCTACGCCACCACCGAATACCACGGGCTGCACGCCTTCCGCTGGATCGGCGGCGACGGCAGCACCAGATTCGTTCGCTACCACCTGATCCCGGCGGCGGGGGCGGCAGGTGTCTCCGGATCCGCCTCGGGCCAAGACTTTCTCACCGACGAGCTGGCCGCCCGCCTGGCCGGCGGGCCGGTGCGGTTCGACTTTCGCGTTCAGATCGCCGGGCCGAAGGACTCCACGGTGGACCCCTCGGCGCCGTGGCAGAGCACCGAGACGGTGACCGTCGGCACCCTCGAGATCACGGGATTGGACACCGAACGCGAGCGCGGCGACGACATCGTCGTGTTCGACCCGATGCGCGTCACCGACGGCATCGAACCTTCCGACGACCCGGTGCTGCGCTTCCGCACGCTCGTGTACTCCGCGTCGGTCAAGCTACGCACCGGCGTCGATCGCGGTCCCGAGGCGCCGCCCGCCTGACGCGGACTAAGCTCCTCGGGAGTGCTGCTCTCCCATGTGCTGTTGATCGCCCTGGCCGGGTTTGGCGCCGGTGCCATCAATGCGCTCGTCGGATCGGGCACGCTGATCACGTTCCCGACGCTCGTCGCCCTCGGCTATCCGCCGGTCACGTCCACCATGTCGAACGCGGTCGGTTTGGTCGCCGGCAGCGTGTCGGGCACCTGGGGTTATCGCGCCGAGCTGCGCGGCCAGTGGAATCGGCTCGCCTGGCAGATCCCGGCATCGCTCTCGGGCGCGATGGTGGGCGCCTTCCTGCTCCTGCATCTGCCCCCGACGGTGTTCGCCCGGGTCGTGCCGGTGCTGCTGGTGCTGGCCCTGATCCTGGTCGTGATCGGGCCGCGGATCCAGTCGTGGGCGCGCCGGCGCGCCGAGGTAGAGGGCCGCTCGCCCGAGCACATCACGCCGGCGCGCAAGGCGGTGCTGGTGCTCGCCACCTTCGGAGTCGGGGTCTACGGCGGCTATTTCACTGCGGCGCAAGGCATCCTGCTGGTCGGCGTGATGGGTGCACTGCTGCCGGAGTCGGTGCAGCGGATGAATGCGGCCAAGAACCTGCTGACGCTGGTCGTGAATGTCGTTGCGGCGGTGAGCTATACGCTGGTGGCCTTCGATCGCATCAGCTGGCCGGTCGCCGGGATCATCGCGGCAGGCTCGCTGATCGGAGGATTCCTCGGTGCGCGCTACGGGCGCCGGCTGTCGCCAAATGCGTTGCGCTCCACCATCGTCGTGGTGGGCCTCATCGGACTGTATCGGCTGCTGACGGTATAGCGGGCGGGCGCCGTTCAGCTCAGCGTGGCCTCGGCGGCCGCCGCGACGACGTCCATCACCTCACGGCGCTTTCGCCAAGCCCGCAACTGCCGCATCGCACCGTTGCCCTGTGCGGCGATACGGTCGAGTTCCGCTGTGACGCGCCCGTATTCACCGAGCGCCTCCAACGCCGGGCGTAACCGCTGCACCAGGAAATGCAGCTGCTCACGGGCCGGCACCGCCCCGCGGCCGCCGACCAGATCGAGCGCCTGGCCCGCCAATCCGTCGTGGGCCGCCTTCCAGTACGCCGCCCGCAGCGCCGCGGGTTGCAGACGCCCGACGTCGTCGCCGCGGTCACGCGCGTCGAGCGCCGTCATCACCGCGGCCCGGATCAGCGTGGCGAGCAGCACGGTCTCGGCGACCGTCGCCGGCACGTCGGCCACCCGGACCTCGATAGTCGGGAAATTCTCCGATGCGCGCACGTCCCAATAGATCATCTTGCGATCGAGGATCACGCCGCTGTCGATCAGCATGGCCACGGTGCGGTCGTAATCCTCGGGCGCCGGGAAGAACGGCGGCGGCCCGGCGACGGGCCAGCGTCGCCACAGGACGCTGCGCCAGCTCGCGTAGCCGCTGTCGGCGTTGCGATACAGCGCGGAATTGGCCGACAGCGCCAGCAGCGACGGAAGCCACGGCCGCAGCCAGTTGCTGACGTGGATGGCCGTCGCCCGGTCGGGCACCTCCACGTGGACGTGGCATCCGCAGATCCCCTGCTCGTGGGCGATCATGCCGTACTGCTCGCCGATCCGCCGGTATCGCTCGGTGTCCGTGACGGGAAACTGGTGCGGCGTGGCCGGCGGCAGCCCCAGGGCCAGCAGCCGAACCCCGGCGGCCTCGGCGGCCTGTGCCGCGGTGCGCCGCAGCCGGATGAGTTCCTCGCCGAGTTCCGCACTGCCGCTCACCACGCTGGAGGTCGTTTCGACCTGGCAGCTGCTCAGCTCGAGCTGCAGTGTGACGCCGCGGCGCTCGGCTTCGTGCGCCACCGCCGTGTTGCGCGGGGCGGGCTCGCCGGTGTCCGGATCGACGAGGAGAAATTCCTCCTCAACGCCGAAGGTGGGCCTGAAACTGGGAAGATCGCTCATCCAGCCTCCGAGGCCGCTAAGGGAAGCGACTGTGGCTCAACGTTTTTGGCGGGCGTCAGCTCACCAGCGAGCGGGCATCCCCAGCGCGGAGTCCTTGGTCGGGAAGATGGGCAGCAGGCCGCCGAGCCCGCATGCGTCGATGACTCGGGCGACGACGGGCTGGCGGCTGACCACGCGTAGTTCGATGCCACGGCGATGACATTGTTGCGCCTGGTCGGCGAGCACCGCGAACGCGCAGCAGGCCATGAAGTCGAGGCCGGTGACGTCGACCACCAGGGGGCCGGGCGGGGTCGCGACGTTGGCCGCCTCGGTGACCAGGTGGCGCCAGGCGTGCTCGTTGCAGGCGTCGATCTCGCCGCCGGCGTTGATCAGCACCGCGCCCTCGCACCGATCGGTTGTCGCCCGCAGCCTGCTCTGAGGATCGCCCAGCTCGTAGACCAGCCGGGTGCTGAGCATCAGATGGGGGCGCGATATCGGTTCTGCAGTGACCGGACTCATGATGGACTCCCTTCCACCGGCGCTTGGCGCCGGGATGGATGCCCGTCCTGCACGTCTGAAGACAGACTTTCGCGGATCGCGAATCTCATTTGTATAACGAGACAGGGCGGTCTGTCTACTGGCTGGCCTTAAGAGTATGGTGAGGCGGGTCATGACAACGCCTGATGTCGCGACGTCCGCCACCCCGCCTCGTGAACGCATCGTGAACGCCGCATACGAGCTGTTCAGCAGGCGGGGCATTCGCGCGGTCGGCACCGATCAGGTGATCGAGCGGGCCGGTGTGGCAAAGGCGACGCTGTACCGGCATTTCGCGACGAAGGACGATCTCGTGCTGGCCGTGCTGCAGCGGCGTGAGGAGGTCTGGACGCACGGTTTGATCGAGGCGCAGTCACGCGAGCGCGGCACCACGCCGGAGGAACAGCTGCTCGCGATCTTCGACGTCATGCACGACTGGTTTCAGCTCCGCGACGGCTATGAGGGCTGCTCCTTCATCAACGTGTTGCTCGAGTTGGGGGCGGACCACCCGGCCGGGCAGGCCAGCGTCGCGCACATCGACAACGTTCGCGACATCGTCCGCCAACGCGCCGTGGCCGCGGGCCTGTCCGACGTCGAGGACTTCGCGTGGTCCTGGCACATCCTGATGAAGGGCGCCATTATTCTCGCGGCCGTGGGTGATCCCAATGCCGCCCTGCGCGCCCAGAAGATGGCCCGCACCCTGATCGAACAGCACCGCGCGCCCACGCCGGCGGTGGACGAGGCAGTGGGCTAGCTGGGCGTCAGGCGGCGTCGACGGCCGTCGTCCCGGTCTTGCGCTCGTGCTCGGCCTCGAGTTCGGCGATCGCGCGGGATGTGCGCTCCCGCAACAGGATTGCCGCGATGCCGCCGGCCACCACGGCGACGACGAGCGCGATCCAGGAGAATCGCTCCAGCCACCGTTCGGCGGCCATCCCGGCGAAATAGACCAGCGCGGTGGTGCCGCCGGCCCAGCAGATGCCGCCGGAGACGTTGGCCGCCAGGAAGCGGGGGTAAGGCATCTTCAGCGCGCCGGCCAGCGGCCCGGCGAAGATTCGCAGCAGCGCGATGAAGCGGCCGAAGAACACCGCCCGAACTCCCCAGCGGTTGAACAACTTTTCGGCGAGCGCCACGTGCCCGGGACCGAAGTGTTTGGGAAAACGCCGGCCGAGCTTGTCGAACAGCGGCAGGCCGAACCGGCGCCCGATGCTGTAGCCGATCGAGTCGCCCACCACCGCGCCGATGACCGCGGCCGCGCCGACGCCGAGCGGGTTGACGGCCAGGTCGTGATGCGAGGACATCAGGGCGGCGCTCACTAGCACGATCTCGCCGGGAAGGGGCACGCCCAGGCTCTCGATCCCGACCACACCGCCGACTACGAGGTAGACCGCGAGCGGCGGGATTGACTGCAGCAAAGCCTGAACATTCATGGGTCAAGGATGCCTGACGGGCGCTCGATTCGCGCCGCAATGCCCTCGGCGCGGACCGGTTCCAGGCGCGGACGCTTCGGCACCCGCCCGTCGGCCGACGACAGACCGCGCATGCGGCGCCAAATCCAGGGGAAGAAACTGTCCTGCGCCCAGCGCAGGTGGCCGTACGCGCCGGTGGTGAACGACCGCGGCATCGGGTTGAGGCTGGCCGCGGCCCAGTCGTGGTTGCTGTCGGGCAGCCCGAGGGCTTCGGCGGCCGCGGCGGCAAACAGGATGTGTCCGTGGGTTGACGCGTGCACGCGATCGATGCTCCAGGTCTGCAGGTCGCGCATCGACGGCGCGCTGTACAGGTCGACGAGCCTGAACCCGTAGCGGTCGGCGGCGGCGCGGATGGCGTTGTTGATGCGGGCGAGCCGCGGGCCCACCACCCGGCCGAGCGGGAGGAACTGCGCGACGTTCGGGAAGGTCGTCGTCACCACCGTCGCCCCCGACCCGGCGAGCGCGGCGTAGACGTGGTCGAGGTCGGCGAGGGCGCGGCCGAACGATCGTCCGGGCTGGATGACGTCGTTCATCCCGGCGCAGACGGTGATCAGATCCGGCCGCATCGCCAGCGCCTCCGGGACCTGCTCCCGGAGGACGTCGGCCACCAGCTTGCCGCGGATCGCGAGGTTGGCGTACTGCAGACCCGGATAGAGCGAATCGAGCATCGCGGCGAGCCGGTCGGCGAATCCCAGCACACCGACGGTGTCGTCGCCGTCCCATAGGCCCTCGGTCTGGCTGTCACCGATGGCGACGTATCGGCTGTAGCCGGTCGGGTTGACCTCGCGCACGAAGCCGAGACTAATCGGGATCCGACGTGTTCTCCGCGTTGCTGCTCCGAGGTCGGCGTCACCCCCGACCGCGACCGAGGGTCCCGACTTCGAAGGTCGGCAGCTGGTCATCGGCCGCTGCCACGGCAAACAGCGAACCGGCCGCGTAGAAGGCATCCTCGGTCATCAGCCCACGCCGGGCCAGCGCTACGCGGTCCACTGGGGTGCCCCACCGGGCGCCGAAGAGGTGTTTGAGTCGTGTCGGATCTGGCCGGTGAAGGTTCAAGTGCGGCTTCTGGAGTGCCAATTCGTCACGCCTGGCCACCGCCCGCGCGGCCAGCTGGCGCCATTCGGACTGCCTCGGATCATCGCGCAGCAGATCGAGGAAGTGCTGGACGGCCGGCAGCGAGCGGCTGAAAAACAGCGTGCGCGTGACGATCCGGGCCGATATTGCGATCGGATCGGCACCCAGTGTTTCCCGCTCGTCGGCGGTGAGCCACTGCTCGCTGACCGTTTCGGGAAAGCCCGACTCGTCGATGATGCCCGTGGCCTGCGCGTACCGGTGCGCCACGGTCTGCAGGGCCGCCAGCTTTTGTTCGTCGGTGTCGCATGGCGCACCGGCGGTCAGCTCGGTGACGGCCGCAGCGGCACGCTCCTTCACGCTGCCCGGCTCGGCGGGATGCTCCGACGTCCAGTACCAGGCGGCGACCTGCTCGAGCGCGGGCAGGTACGCCCAGTGGTCAGTCGCGCACACGCTCAGCAGCGACAGCACCTCGTCATCGCGAATATTCACGATCGACTCGTCGCCGTTTTCGCCCGCTACGGCGACGGCCGTCGGCGGTGCCCAACGCTGCCGCCACCGGTGCGACCAAACGGTTGGAGGCGGGCCCGGCGCGGCGGTACCGCCACCGGGCCCACGGGCAATCTCGCGCAGTGCGAGCAGCGCATCGGCATGTTTGACGTCGACCCGCATCGACCGCAGCCGCTTGGCCAGCTCTCGGCTTTCCGGGACGTGCACGGCGTCCAGCAGCCGGTTCCAGGTGCGCATGGTGAAAGGAGTGCGGCGCGCTTCGTCGATGAGTCGATCGGACAACGATGCGGCCAGGACTCCGGATTCGACTGCGGCCCTGAGGGTTTGACGGATGTTGACCAGGGCATCGACAAAGACCGGGTATCCGTCCTCGGGATGGCCGTGCACCATACCTACCTCGTCGTCGGCCTCCAGCCATCCGTCCCGGTAGCCCTCGAAGACCCAGCCGTAGCCTTCCATGCCGAATTCGTGCAGTTCCGCCGCGCGCAACGCACCCATGCTGGACGAACCGACAACCCGCACGCCGTCGTCGATCAGGGCGAGGAGTTCTTTATGGCGGACGGAGGCCGACTGAAAGAAAAGCCCGTCGACGATCAGCAGCGTATCGCCTGGCCGCAACCCGTACCCGAGAGCATGTCCGAACGAAATCGGTTGCACCACTTCAGCTTTGGGCACCACGGTTCGGATGTCGTCGACGCCGATGGTGGGTCCGGCTGTCACGACGATGCGCGCGGAGGTTGTCATGCGGGGGCCTGCAGCGGGGTGCGCATCGGCGAGACGATCGAGGCCATCAGGCCGGGGGCGATGACCTTGACGACGGGGACGCATCCGCCGGGGAAATCGCACACCACGGCCAGCGGCTCGGTGCCCGACCGGGTGGCCACCGCGGTGGCCGCCGATGCCGTCAGCTCGGCCAGCGAGTCGGTGCCCTCGATCTGCCACGGCTTCGGTTCCGCGCTGGGCATCGACCGCATGGATCGCGCCGCGGCGCCGTAGGTGTGCAGGCGGGCAAAGCGTTGGTAGATGGCCGCGGGCAGATCCTCGCGCGCTCCGCTGATGGCGGTCAGCCGGGATTGCGCGGCTTCGGTGATCGCCCGTGACAATGCCACGTTCGGGTCGTGGTGCAGCCCGCTACCGCTGAACGGCACCTCCACCGCCGGCGATGTCAGCTCCGCTGCGAAGCAGAAGAAACCGTCCCAGGTGTCGAGCCGGGCGATCTGCAGTTCGCTACCCGCCTGGTGAACCTTTTCGACCAATTGGGCGCAGTCGGAGGCGGCCACGTCGTCGAGCGGCACGTGGAACAACGTCGACCCCGGTTCGGCGGTGGCAAGGCTGTGCCGTTCCATAACCTCGTACAAAGCGTGCAGGGTCGCCTCGTCGTAACTGTTGCCCGAGGCCAATCCGGTGGTGTCCATCGCGAACATCGGCGGTCCCCAGGAATCGGTGACCGCCACGTTCACCAGGACGGCTAACCACGGCACCCAGGTCTGACGGCCGGTCAGCAAGGTCGTTGCGATCATCCAATCGAGCTTGACGCCGGGATGGTAGAGGCTACCCCAGGGACGGTTGAGGTCGGCGGGATCGTAGGTCAGCTCCGCGGCGAGATTTGTTGTGGGCGTGCGTAATAGGTCTGGCTTGACGTTCTCGACGTGCCAGTTCTCCAACGACTCCATGACCGCGGAGACCTGCGCGGCGCGATAGGTGGTGGCCTTGCCCTGACTGACCGTCAACGTCAGCGAGGCCGGTCGCACCGCCTGCACAGTCGGAATTCCGATGTCGTCGAGCCAGGTGAGGTCGGCTACGCGGGTGATCCCGGCGGGTGCCAGCAGAGGTTGGACAGCAGACCAAGTTTGATCGGGGGAGATGATGCGGTGGGTGCCCGAGCGGTAGGCGATTCGCGCTGAATCGGGGTGGCCTAAAACGCGAGCCGGCCAGTGCGACCAATCCGGGCCGGCCAAGTCGTGGGCCGATGTGGCCGATTGGTGAATGTCGTGAGTGTCGAATCCCGACAATTCCGACATAGCGTCACGGTACTTAGTCCGCGCGCAGGCGGTGAGCGTTTTGATAATGGCGGGAGTCCTATCTCGTCAGGGCGTGAGACGAGACTCCCGCCATGTTCCTCAGGCGGCCGCCTCGTCGGCGTGGAACGCAGGAGCCGTGAACGCGGTCTCGGTCTCGCAGAAGAGAAGCTCGTGGGACATATGATCACCCCCCTCCTTCCGAATGCCAGGTGGCGCGTCTCAGCAAGTTTTTCGGTTTCCGGGCCTCAGCGGAATCCGACGATTGGCTAGTGCACGGGGTAATTTTGACTACGCCGATTGGGGGACAGGGCTGTCCCCCAATCGGGATAGGAGTCCGCGGCAATTCGCGCGAGGTGCATGGTCGATATCATTCGCGTGACACAGTGCCCGAGTGTCGAGCCGAGGGACGACGTGTGACCCGACCTGCCAAGAATTCGCCTGAACTGACGCGAGGACAGCGCGACATTTGGCTGTCTCAGGAAACGGGCGATTCGGCGACAGGGTGGCAGGCCGGGTATTTCGTGGTGATCAGCGGTGTGGTCGAGCCTGGCTTGCTGGAACGTGCGATCCGGCATGTGGTTGCCGAGGCGGAGCCACTGAGAGTCGGCATTTTCGAGCTCGACGGCCAAATCGTTCAGACACCCACCGATTATCCGGACGTCGAGGTCCCCTTCTACGACGTGAGCGGCGCGCGGGAACCCTTTCAGGAGGCCCGCAAGCTGGCGTCGTCCATTCAACGCGACCCGATGCCGTGGGGCGGCCCGCTGTTCAGATTCGCATTGTTTCGCACACTGCCAGATGAATTTTGCTTGTTCATTTGTATCCACCACATCGCCATCGATGGATTCGGCTCCGTCCTTTTCGCAAATCGCGTCGCCCTGGTCTACTCGGCCTTTGCCGCCGGGGCACCGGTTCCGGCTCCCGCTTTTGGCTCGCTGTACGACCTGGTCGCCTGCGAATCGGAATACGAGGCATCCGGCAGTTATCAAGAGGATCTCGCGTTTTGGACCGAGAATCTTCCCCCGCAGAACAATCGGGCGGATTATCGCTTGCCGGGGGGAGGCGACGAGCATCATGCGGGCACCGCGTCCATGCCGGTGCCGTTGGATGTTGCGGTCGTCGAACGGGCGCAGCGCCTGGCCGACGCGTTGGGCGTTCGTCGATCGGCTGTGCTTACCGCGGCGTGTGCGCTTTTGGTACCGGGTTGGGGCGCAGGGGGCTCCGAGGTGGTACTCGACTTCCCGGTGAGCAGGCGAACGACTCGAAAGTCGAAGACGATTCCGGGGATGGTTGCCGGGATCGTGCCGCTGGTGTTGAGGGCGTCGCCGTCCTCGTCGGTCGCGGACCTATGTGACCATGTGGAGGCTCGGATACGAGAAGTTCTGCGGCATCAGCGTTTTCCGGTGCAGGAATTGCTGAACAGCGCTGCGCACCGGAGCGCATCCGCGACGCGGGACAGGGTCGCCGTCAATTTGTTTCCGTCGACAACGATCCCGCCTTTCGGCGGTGCGCCGGCATCGTTGGTCTACACCAATTTCGGGCGTGCGGACCGATTCGGGCTGTTCTTCATCCAGGATGGCGACCGGCTGTCTCTGAGCACCGCGGGTGCGGATCCGCCGTCTCCAGATTTCGAGGGCCCCGCGTTGGCCACCCGCCTGGAAAAACTGCTCATGGCCATGACCTCTGACCCGGGACGGTTGTCCTCGATCGCGCTGCTCGACGAGCCCGTGCGCGCCCGACTCGATGCATGGGGCAACCGTGCCGCATTGACGAGCCCGGCACCCTCAACCTCGACGGTGCCGGGACTGTTTGCCGCCCATGCTGCGCGCATCCCGGGGGCGGCCGCGCTGGCATGCGGCGGCGTGGTCTTGACCTATCGGCAGCTCGACAACGCCAGCAGTCGGCTCGCATCCCGGTTGACGGGGGTCGGGGTAGGCCGCGGTGACGTGGTGGCCCTGCTGCTACCACGCAGCAACGAGGCCATCGTCGCGATCCTGGGAGTGCTGAAAGCTGGAGCCGCTTACCTACCCATCGACCCGGATCACCCCGACGCCCGCATCGCGTTCCTGCTGCGGGACACCACACCGGCAGCGGCGCTGACTACTCGCCAGCTGGCCCACCGGCTCGAAGGCCATGACCTGGTCGTCATCGACGTTGGTGATTCCGCTGACACCGCAGCGGGCGCACCACCCGGCGCGGCCTTGCCGACCCCGGCCGCCGAGGATATCGCCTACATTCTCTACACCTCGGGCACCACCGGGGCGCCCAAGGGAGTGGCGATCACCCATCACAACATCACCCAACTGATCGGCGCGCCGGCACCGTTCAACAACCAGACGAGCCGAGCGATAACCCAATGCCATTCCTACGCTTTCGACTTCTCGGTGTGGGAAATCTGGGGCGCGCTCCTCAACGGTGGATGCCTGGTGGTGGTCCCTGAACAGGTGACGCAGTCGCTGGAGGACTTTCACGCGCTGCTCGTGGCCGAACAAGTCACCGCCCTGACGCAGACTCCGTCGGCTGCGGCGGCGCTGTCGACAGACGGCCTGGCCGGTACGACATTGGTGGTGGGCGGTGAGCCCTGCACGTCCGACGTCGTGGATCGCTGGGCGCCCGGGCGGGCGATGATCAACGCCTACGGACCCACCGAAACCACGGTGTGCGTGTCCATCAGCGATCCGTTGCAACCAGGTTGCGGGGTACCACCGATCGGCCGCCCGCTGCCGGGAACAGTGTTGTTCGTCTTAGACCAGTGGTTGCGCAGGGTGCCCGTTGGTGTGGTAGGCGAGTTGTATGTTGCGGGCGCCCAGGTGGGCCTCGGATATTGGCGCCGCCCTGCCTTGACGGCCTCGCGCTTTGTGGCGTGTCCGTTCGGCGGGGACGGGACGCGAATGTATCGCACCGGCGACCTCGCGAGCTGGAGTTCCGACGGGCAACTGCACTACGCGGGCCGGGCGGACGACCAGGTCAAGATTCGCGGCTACCGCATCGAGCCCGGCGAAATCGCCGCCGAGCTGGCACGGTTGCCGGGGGTAGGGCAGGCCGCGGTGATCGCCCGCGAGGACCGTCCCGGCGACAAACGCCTCGTCGGCTACATCACCGGTGCGGCCGACCCGGCCACCGTTCGAACCGAACTGGGCGCCCGCTTGCCCCACTACCTAGTGCCGGCGGCGATCATGACCCTCGAGCGGTTGCCGCTGACCGTCAACGGCAAACTCGACACCGCCGCTTTGCCGGCCCCCGAGTACACCGCCGCCGAGTACCGGCCTCCGAGCACCCCGGTCGAGGAAATCCTGGCCGGTCTCTACGCCCACGTCCTCGGGCTGGAACGGGTGGGTGTCGACCAATCATTCTTCGATCTGGGTGGGGACTCACTGCTGGCCATGCGCGTCACCGCGGCGCTCAACGCCACTTTGGACGCCCGCTTGTCCGTGCGGGCCCTGTTTGATGCGCCCACGATCGCCCAGCTGGCGCCCCTCGTCTCAGCCGGTTCGACTCCGTCGACCCCATTGGTTCCGGTGGTGCGGCCCGCGGCGGTGCCGTTGTCGCAGGCCCAACACCGGATGTGGACCGTCACTCAACTGCACGGACCGTCTCCGGTCTTCAACATCGCGTGGGCGCTGAGGCTTCGGGGCCCCCTCGAGGTCGAGGCGCTGCGCCAGGCCCTCGTCGACGTGGTGAACCGCCACGAAATCCTGCGCACCGTCTATCCGGCCCTCGAGGGCACACCCCGACAAGTCGTCGTTCCTCCCGAACGGGCGGACTTCGGCTGGCAGGTCGTTGACGCCACCGGGTGGTCCCCGCGGCGGCTCCAGCAGGCCGTCGCCGCCCATGCCCGTCACGAATTCGACCTGGCCACCCGGATCCCGTTGTTCGCCCAGTTGCATCGCGTGGCCGACGATGAACACCTGCTGGCCATTGCCGTGCACCACATCGCCGCCGACGGCTGGTCGGTGGCCCCGCTATCGGCCGACCTCGACACCGCCTACCGCAGTCGATGCGCCGGCCACGCCCCCAAGTGGGAGCCGCTTCCGATCCAATACATCGACTTCACGCTGTGGCAGCGCGCCCATCTAGGGGACCCGGCCGATCCGCACAGCATCATCGCCACCCAGCTCAAGTTTTGGGAAGAGACTCTCGCGGGCATGCCCCTAGGCCTGGAGCTAGGCTCCGCCCGGCCGGACCAAGCGGTGGCCGACAACCGCGGCGACATCGTGGCCGTAGAGTGGCCGGCGGCGTTGCACCGCAAGATAATCCGCGTGGCCCGCCAGCATCACGCCAGCAGCTTCATGGTTGTCCACGCGGGCTTCGCTGCACTGCTGTCCAAACTCACCGCCAGCACCGACGTTCCTGTGGGAATCGCGGTGGCTGGCCGCGGCCACCCGGCGCTGGACGATTTGGTCGGGGTCTTCGTCAACACCGTCGTGCTACGCGTCGGAGTGGCCGATGACGACACCTTCGCGGAGCTACTGGCTCGCGTTCGTGCGCGCGGCCTGCAGGCGTTCGACCGCCAGGACCTGCCCTACGGAATTCTCGTCGACCGGATCAGCGCCGCGCGCTCAGTGCCGCCCCGCCCCCTGATCCAAACGATGCTGGCCTGGCAAAACAACAAGCCCGCCGCGCGGGTGCTGGGCGATCTGGATGTCACGTGGGATCCGGTACACACCGGGACGGCACGAATGAACTTCTTGCTGTCGCTCACCGAAGAGTTCGCCGACGGCGGTGAGCCCGCCGGAATCAGCGGCGTCGTGGAATACCGCACCGCGGTTTTCACCCCGACCGCGGTCAAAACCCTGATCGACCACTTGGAGCAGTTGTTGGGGACGCTGACAGCCGATCCGCAATTGCGGCTGTCGTCGATCGACTTGTGAGGAGACCCAGGCGGCAGACTCGTGGGGCAATTGGGACGGCCGCGACGTGACGGACGGGCTACCGTGAGTTCATGTCCGGGAAGGGCGCGCCGCAGTACCCGATCGAGTCGGTCGACAACGCGCTCAAGCTGCTGCTGTTGTTGGGTGAGCAGCCGCAGATCCGGTTGAGCGAGGCGACGCGGTACCTGGGGGTGGCGTCCTCGACGGCGCACCGGCTGCTGGCCATGCTGGCCTATCGCGGGTTCGTCCGCCAAGACCCGGTGTCCAAGGCGTATCTGCCCGGTCCGTCGTTGACCGGTGTGGCGTTTGCGATCTTCGGCCGCATCGACATTCAGCGATCCGCCACGCCGATCATGCGCAGCCTCAGCGAACAACTACGCGAAACCATCCACCTCGGCATGCTCGACGGCGCCGGCGTTCGTTTCGTCGCCGCGGTCGAGGGTCCCGCCGCGGTGCGGGTGGCGTCGCGGCTCGGGCGCACCCTGCCTGCGCACTGCACCTCGACGGGCAAGGTCCTGCTGGCCCAGTTGTCCGAGCAGGAATTGCGTCAGCTGCTACCCGATGAACCGTTGCAGCGCATCACCTCTCGTTCGATCGGCAGCCGCACCGAGTTGGAGGCGGAGCTCGGCCGCATCCGCGAGCGGGGCTACGCGGTCAATCGTGAGGAGAGCGAGGAAGGCGTCGCGTCGGTCGCGGTGCCCATCCCGACCCGGGCGCCCGGCCTGCGCATCGCACTCAACGCCGCCGCCCCGCAGCAGCGGCTGCGCAGCTCGCAATACTCGTCGGTGTCCGCCGCACTCACCAAGGCGGCCAAGGAGATTGGCGATCAGCTCGGCTGAGCCCCCAAGCGGGCCACCTCGTGGCGCCAGGCCGCCTCGGCGGTGAACGCGGCTCCCAGGTCCGGCAGGTCGTCCCAGTCGGAGTCGTCGATCTCGGCCAGGGTGCCGCCGGCGGAGCGCACCCGCAACGACATCCGGGCAAGCGCGTCCACGCTGATCGCCTGCAGCACCGCCTGCTCGACGGTGGCCGCGGCGCTGGTGATCCCGTGTCCGCGGCAGATCACCAGCGGCCGGCCGCGCATGGCCGCCACCATTTCCTTGCCCAGCGCCGAATTCCGGATCAGCACGGCGCGTTCGTAGACGGGCACGCCGCCACGGGCCAGCCACGCGCCCGGAATGTCGTAGGCCCCGTAGATCGGCCGGATCTCGATGCCGGCGAGGTCGGCGGCGACGACGGCGGGCGGGTGCAGGTGCGCGACCGCCCGGTATTCGGGGTTGGCCAGCAGGGTTTCGACGTGGATCGGCAGTTCGTTGGGCACGCGGTAGCCGTCGAGTTCACCTGTGGCGCCGGCGGTTCCGTCGAACGTGATGAGCCGGACGTCGGACGCCCGGGTGAAGGCCACCCCGGTGTCGGTGTCGCTGCGGCACCGAATCAGCAGGCGCTCGTCGTCGATCCGCAGGCTCAGGTGACCGAGGATGCCGTCGACCAGGCCGCGCGCCGCGGCGACCCGGCAGCCTTGGGCCACCCGGGCGCGCTGCTCGTCAAGGCGCGTCATCCCGGCGCGCCCAACCCGAATCCGCCATCGGGGTGGATCGTTTCGCCGGTGATGCCGCGGGATCGGTCGGACGCCAGGAACACATAACTCCACGCGTGGTCCCGGCCGTCGAGCGCAATGTTGAGCGGGGTGCGCGCGGCGAGGTCGCGGGCCCGGTTGGGGGTGTCATCGAGCCGCACGGCGTCCAGTCCCAGGCTGGACGGGCCGCGTAGGTCGGTGCCCAGCGTGCCGCCCGGCGCCACCCCGTTGACGCGAATTCCGGGCGCCAGCTCGTGTGCCAGGGCCGAGACCAGCCCGCGCACGGCGAACTTCGACGAGACGTACAGCACGCCGCCGCGTCCGGGATAGAACGACGACGCGGACTCGGTGAGGATGATCGAGGAGCCGGTTCCGGCCTGCAGCGCCGGTACCGCGGCCTTGACCGAGTGCAGATGGCTGAGCACATTGGTGCGGAAGATTTCGTCGAACGCGGGGGCAAGGCCGTCGGCGTCGAGGTCGGCAATTCCCTTGTAGAAATCGAAGATTCCGACGCAGTTCACCAGGGTGTCCAGCCCGTCGAACGCGTCGGCCGCCGCGGCGACCGCGCGCTCGTTGGCCTCGCGGGTGACGGCGTCGCCTTCGATCACCGGGAGGCCGGGTGACTTCCGCCGCAGCGCCTCGCATTTCTCGGAATCACGTTCCAGCACAGCGACGTTGGCGCCCTCGGCACAGAACGTGTCGACGACGGCGCGGCCGATTCCCGAACCGCCGCCCACCACCAGCGCCCGCTTGCCCTGGAGCCAGCCCGTCATCGTTCGCCCTCGTCGGGCAGCAGCGGGCCATCGGGATTGCCGACCATGGCCGCCAGCGTACGACTGTTCTGCCGGGTCAGTGCCTCGATCTCGAGCGCGTCGAGGCTGATCGATCGCCCGGACTTTGGCGCGCTGATCAGCAGCCGCGACCCGTTGCGCGTATCGACTCGGCGCACCACGACCTCGGTGAATTCGTTGGCAATCGTGATGGCGCCGTCGCTCATAGGAACACCGCCAGGTTTTGCATCCGCAGCACCGACTCGTCGACAAAGATCGTGCGGCGGGCCAGCTTCCAGTCATCGCCACACCTACGCAGGACGTCCTCGCGCCCGCACGACAGCAGCGCGCTCTCGTTCACGTCCCCGCGGCTACGGAAGAGCAGTTCGGCCGATTCGGCCACCAGGTGTGCCTCGTCTTCGCCGTCGAAGGTGCGCACGTTGGTGACGAAGTGCCGCAGCCGCGACGGCGGATCCTCGGTCCAGGCGTGCTCGGTGGCGAAGCGCGCGACCCGCTGGCGTAGCGAGTACTTGTCCTCGTCGAAATGGGCCATCCCCGGTCCCCTTTCCGGTGCGGCGTCGAACCCGGCGCCGCGCGCCGTCGTAACCCGGACAGGCATCACGTAACGGACGTCGTCGGTTAGCGTGTCCAGCCACGCGTCGTAGTCCTGGGCGTCCAGCAGGTAGGCCTCGTCGACCAGGAACTGATGGGCTTGCAGATGGCGAATGTCGTTGAATGGCAGGGCTTTTCTCATGACAGGTAGTCCGCCCACAACGTCAGCAACGCGCGCTGGTTGTTCTCGTTGTAGCCGACCTGGGCGCGCCCCGGCCCGTGGAACGACTCGGCCGTCAGTGGCTCGATAACCGGACGGTCGTCGGGCAGCAGGCCCATCCGGCTGTTCAGCAGCAGGCGGCGCGCCATCGAACCGCCCGCGGTGGTAGTCAGCGACACCCAGTTCTCCACGTCGTCTTGTTCGAACATGCCGGTCGAACCGAAGCACATCAAATATGCCTTGTAGGAGTCCCGTTTGTACTGCGGGGGAGCGGCCGAGTCCACCGCGAACCACGAGCACACCTCGGTTTCGTTCTCACTGATCGGCTGCCACAGCCGGATCGAGATGAACGGCAAAACCGCCTCGCTGCCGGGCAATTTCGGCCAGTTGTGCACGAAACTCAGGTTCGGAAAGCAGGTAGCCGCGGAGATCATGAATCCGTCCTCGCCGACCACCCGCTGCTGCCGCGGCGTCCAGGTGTCCTTGATCCGGCCGATCATCTCGTCGGGATAGCCGACGTGGCGCATCCGCTCCTCGAAGCCGCCCGGCGGGAGTTTGTACGTGGTGCCGCCGCCGCGGTGCGCCCAGTAGGTGGCACCGTCCTTGCGCTTCTGGGCTTTTGGCTCGCGGAACAGCCCGATGTCGACGATCGACGCGTGCGTGTGCGGCGTGTGGTACATGTCGCCGGCGAAGTTCTCGGCGCCGATCTTCCAGTTGGCCTTGATCCGCCATCGTTGCGGCCCCCGCAGCTCGATGCCGCCGCTGCTCTGCTTGGTGTAGTAGTCCAGGTAGAACCTGAAGTCGCCGAGGAAGTCCTCGAGCGGCTCGGCGCGGGGATCCAGGCTGATGAACAACAGCCCGTTGTAGGCGGCCAGGTTCGGTGCCGGCAGCAGGGTCTGGTTTTTGGCGAACCCCGCGTCGCCGCCGTAGGCCTCGCGGTGGAACGGCAAGCCGGTGAGCCGGCCGTCGTTGCGGTAGGTCCAGCCGTGATACGGGCAGCGGAAGTTGGAGGCGTTGCCCATCTCGGCTCGGCAGACCTGCATGCCGCGATGCAGGCACATATTGAACAAAGCACGCACTTCGCCGTTCGCGCAACGGGTGACGATGAAGGAATCGTCGAGAACCCGGCGCACTACGTAGTCGCCCTCCTGCGGGATCTCCGACTCGTGCGCCACGAACGTCCACGCCCGGCCGAACAGGCGTTCCTTCTCCAGCTCGAAAAGCTGCCTGTCGTTGTAGATGTGCGCGGGGATCATCCCCTGGCGGACGTTCTCGAAGACAGCCACTAAATCGCTGTGCTGATCTGCCATCGGGCGGCTCACTCTGCTCTACAGAAGGATCTTCTGGTCAATAGAATCCGCCAAAACGGTCCCGCCGGCAATCCCGAAGGATCCTTTGAGCTGATTCACAGGTGCCGCACAATCGACGACCGGGTGGGCGCCGCTACGGTGGTCCCGGGCAGTAATCTCCGCGTTTGCGTATCTAATCGTCGTATAGCGCTGCATGTGAGGAAGGGTAGGTAGCCATGGTTGGTCGGTCACGGGATGGCCGATTGCGGAATGTCGGACCGCGGGTGTTGTCCGGCATCGGGCGTCAGGAGTGGCTGGATCGGCCGAGCTATCGGTTGGAACACCTGCTCAGCTTCGCCTACAACGGACTCGGCCGGGCCCGCAACGCCGTCACCAATGCGCTCAACGGTGTGTGGCTCGGGCACCCGGTTCATCCGCCGCTGGCGTCGCTGACGAGCGGGGCGCTCGGCACGACGGTGGCGCTGGACGCCCTCAGCCTGCTGCCGGGCCAGCCGGCCACCGAGGTCCGCGACGCATCGCGGTTCGCCTCCCGCGCGCTCGGCGTCGGCATCCTGGCGAGCATCGGCTCTGCCATCACCGGCGCCACCGACTGGCAGCACACCCACGAGCAGGATCGCCGGGTGGGGCTGGTGCACGGCGTGGTGAACATGGTGGCGACGGCGCTGTACGCGCGGTCGTGGTGGGACCGCCGCCGCGGTCGCCACGGCCGCGGGATCGTCCTGAGCGCGCTGGGCTACGGCCTGACGCTCGGCGGCAGCTACCTGGGCGGGGCCCTGGTGTTCGACTCCGGCATCGGAATCGACCAGTCGGGCGAACGGCTGCGCACCACCGAGTGGACCCCGGTGTTGCCGGAGGGCTCGTTGAACGGAAAGCCGGTGCGGGTCGAGGTCGACGGGGTGGGGCTGGTGGTCTGCCAGACCGAGCCCGGCGAGGTGTCGGCGTTCGGTGAGTTCTGCCCGCACCTGGCCGCTCCGATGGCCGACGGCTGGGTCGATCGGGGCCGGATCGTGTGTCCATGGCACGGCTCGTGGTTCGCGGCCGAGTCGGGCGAGGTTTTGCGTGGCCCTTCGGCTGCTCCGCTGCCGTGTTACGAGGCCAGGCTGGTCGACGGAATGGTCGAAGTGCGTGCCGAGGAGGTAGCGAAGTGAACGCGTACGAAGTGCTGAAGGATCACCACGTCGTGATCAAAGGGCTCGGTCGCAAGATCAGCGAAGCGCCGGTGAACAGCGAAGAGCGCCATGCCCTTTTCGACGAGATGCTGATCGAACTCGACATTCATTTCCGCATCGAGGACGACTTGTACTACCCGGCGTTGGGGGCGGCCACCAAGCTGATCGCGATCGCGCACGCCGAGCATCGGCAGGTGATCGACCAGCTGTCGGTGCTGCTGAAGACCCCGCAGACCGCGCCGGGGTACGAGCAGGAGTGGAACTCGTTCAAGACCGTGCTGGAGGCGCACGCCGACGAGGAAGAGCGCGACATGATTCCCGCTCCGCCGGAGGTGAAGATCACCGACGCCGAACTCGAGGAGCTGGGCAACAAGATGGCCGCCAAGATCGACCAATACCGTGGCTCGGCGCTGCACAAGTTGCGCACCAAGGGTCGCGCCGCGCTGGTGCGCGCTCTGTAGCTCACGGCCGCATCGCGCGGGTAGCGTCACGGCTCATGAACGCCGAGCGCGCCGCGTCGCAGGCCGACATCACCGCGGAGATCGCGTGCCTGGCGGCCGGCTACCGGCGCGCGGACGGTGCCGGGCCGCAGCCGCGCCTGGACTACCCGCCCTACCGCAGCAGCGCCCTGCGACACCCGAAACACCCTCTGCTGGTTGTCGATCCCGAGGCGGTCGAACGCGAGGCACCGTGCTTCGGCGCCCAGGACGTCGACCCCCTCGACGCCGACCTGACGGCCCGCCACCCGGGCGAGCCGATCGGCGAGCGCGTCATCGTGACCGGGCGGGTCCTCGACGATTCCGGTGCGCCGGTGGCCGGCCAGCTGGTCGAGATCTGGCAGGCCAACGCCGCCGGTCGCTATCACCACCAGCTCGACCAGCACCCCGCGCCGCTCGATCCCAACTTCACCGGCGCCGGGCGCTGCCTGACCGGAGCCGACGGGTCGTACCGCTTTCTCACCGTCAAGCCCGGGCCATATCCCTGGCGCAACCACCGAAATGCCTGGCGCCCGGCGCACATCCACTTCTCGGTTTTCGGCACCGCGTTCACCCAGCGTCTGGTCACGCAGATGTACTTCCCCGGCGACCCGTTGTTCGACCTGGACCCGATTTTCCAGTCCATCCTGGATCCCGCTGCGCGCCAACGGTTGATCGCGCGCTACGACCACGACCTCACCCAGCCGGAATTCGCGACGGGGTACCGGTGGGACATCGTGGTCTGCGGAAGCCGACGAACCTGGACCGAAGATGCCTGAATTAGCTTGTACCCCAGGGCAAACGGTGGGGCCGTTCTTCGGCATGGCATTGCCGTACCCCGGGGGCGGCGACCTGGTCGACGCCGCGCATCCGCGGGCCGTGCGGTTGCACGGCACCGTCTACGACGGGGCCGGCGCCGTCGTCCCGGACGCGCTGGTCGAACTCTGGCAGGCCGACGGCGCCGGCCGAATCCCGCGGCAGGCCGGCTCGCTGCGGCGCGCCGGGACCGGGTTCACGGGATGGGGGCGCGCGGCCACCGACGCGGCGGGCCATTACGCGTTCACCACCCTGGCGCCCGGTTCGGCGAGTGGCGGGCGGCCACCGTTCTTCGCCCTCGTCGTCTTCGCCCGGGGGCTCTTGGACCTCTTGTTCACCCGCGCCTACCTGCCCGGCGCAGACTTGGCCGCCGATCCGCTGCTCAGCGTGATCGACCCCGGCCGGCGGGCCGGCCTGCTGTGTATCGCCGAAAGTGATTCCGGCCGAACGGGTTACCGCTTCGATATCCACCTGCAGGGCCCGAACGAGACGGTTTTTCTGGCATACGGGGACGAGGGGTGATGACGAATCTGCTGTGGCCGGGGGACCATCGGGCCGGCGAGTACATGACGGACTGGGCGCTGCTGCAGTCGATGGTGGCGACGGAGTCCGCCTGGCTGGGCGCCCTTGCCGCCGCCGGCCTCGCACCCGCCGAGTGCGCGAACATGGACCTGGCACACCTGGTGAACCCGACCGATTGCGAGTTGCTCGCCTTCGCCGCCGAGGGCGGCGGCAACCCGGTCATCGGCCTGGTCGAGCTGCTGCGCCAGCGGGCCGTCCCGGCCATCGGGCCGTGGATTCACCGCGGACTCACCAGCCAGGACGTGCTGGACACCGGCCTGATGCTGGCCGTGCGTGCCGCCGCGGATGCCGTCATAGCGCAGCTCACCCAACAGATTTCGACGGTCTCCACCCTTGCCGGAGAACATCGGGCCACCCCGATGGTGGCCCGAACCCTCACCCAGCACGCCGCGCCCACCACGTTCGGCGCCAAGGCGGCGGGCTGGCTGAACGGCGTGCTCGACGCGTGCGAGCGGCTGCGGGCGCTGGCCCTCCCGATCCAGGTCGGCGGCGCCTCCGGAACCCGCGCCGCCACAACGGAATTGGCGACACTGCTCACCGACGCCGACGACCCGGCTGCCGTCTCGGATCGCCTGGCGCTGGACGCGGCCACCGCGCTGGGCCTGGACGTCCGGGCGCCCTGGCACACGACGCGAACACCGGTCACCGCGGCCGGCGACGCCCTCGTCGGCTGCACCGACTGCTGGGGCCGCATCGCCTCGGACGTCCTCACCCTGGGTCGCCCGGAGATCGCCGAACTCAGCGAACCGGCCGCCGAAGGGCGGGGCGGTTCTTCGTCGATGCCACACAAGCGCAATCCGGTGCTGTCCATCCTGATACGGCGGGCCGCCCTGTCGGCGCCGGCGCTGGCGGCGACCCTGCACACCGCGGCGGCGCTGGCCAACGACGAACGCCCGGACGGTGCCTGGCACGCCGAATGGGACACGTTGCGGACCCTGGCGCGGCGGGCCGTGGTCGCGGGTTCCCAGTGCGTCGAGCTGCTGGCCGGCCTGCAGGTTCATCCTGAGCGGATGGCCGAAAACCTCGGCGCAGCAGACGTTCTGGGGGAGCAGCGAGCCATCGCAGAACTGGCGGGGAAGCCGCCGTCGCCGAGCTACTTCGGTGCCGTCGACCGCTTGATCGACGACAGCCTGGCCCGCGCCGAGCGAATGCTACGGGGCGCTTGACGCCTTGCCGTCTTGGTAGATGCTGGCCAGCCAGATGTGCGCCAGCGTGTCGATCACCCGGTCTTCCGCTATTGTCGGCTCCTCGGTGGTGAACGTCGCCGCCATCACTCGCTCGCTCAACATGTTCAGCGCAACCGAAAGATCTTCGGCCGGAACGAGTTTCGGGGCGGCGCCGCGCCCGCGCTCGGCCTCGATCGCCGCCGTGGTGGACCAGATCCACCTGTGCATGAGCGTCGACCACGCCTGCCGCACCTCGGGGTTGGTCGCCTTCGCGGCCGCGCCGGCGACCGCGACCGCGCGGTGCGATCCGGACACCTCGAAGAACGCCTCGATGCGGGCCCGCCACACGGCCACCGGGTCGCCCGGCAATCTGCCGGCCAGCGCCGTGAGGGCCGCGTGCGCCCGGGTGTTCACCTGGTCCAGCAGCGACAGCAACACCGCGTTCTTCGAGGGGAAGTAGAAGTAGAAGGTGGGACGGGAGATGCCCGCGCTCTTCGCCAGGTCGTCCACGGAGAAGTCGGCGAGGGGGCGCTGCGCCAGGAGTCGCTCGGCGGCGGCCAGGATCGCGCGCTCGCGGTCGTCGCCCACGAGGCGAGTGGCGCGGCGGCCCCGGGAGCCATGCACGTATTGGGTTCGCGTCGGCAGCTCGCGCACAGCTAACAACGCTCATCGAAGCGCCGACGATTGTCAACGAAACGGTTGATTAACAACTATGGTCCGTTGATCAGTCGCAACGCCACGACGAACACCGGCACGGGTACCGCCGACCAGACGGACGACCGCGCACAGGGCAAACCACGAGCGCGCGGGCCGTGCGGTCGTCAGACGGCCTGCCGCGCCGGGCTTTGCAGGGGTTCCAGGACCAATGCGTGGCGACGCTGGTGCACGGTGAGATACCGCAGCCCGTCGGGGCCCGCGGCGAACTGGCGTCGCGAACGCCGGGGCAACCACAGCAGCGCCCCGGGGGACAGGTCGATCGTGCCCGTTTCGGTGGTCAGCCGGCCGCCGCCGGACAGCACGTGGATCAACACGTCGAGGTCGGGTCCGGCATGCGAATCGATCGTGCCCCCCGCGGGCAGCGCGATGACATTGGAGTCCAGATCGCGCTCGCGGGCCTGCAGCTTCCAGACCGCCCCGGACGTATCGGCGTCGGCCGTTAACTCGGTGGTGTTAGCCAGGATTCGCGGCGGCGGGGTGGAGGTGAGCTTGCTGATCCGGATCCGCCACACCTGGGGTCCCCGTTCGACGTACTCCCAGCCGTAGCTGCCCGGAAGGTCGGCGTCGAACTCGTCGCGCAGGTGCTTGGGGTCGTGGTTGTTCACCAGGACGAACGACTCGCCGACCGCGAGCGCGGCGTACGTCGCGAAGATCGTCGGGTGCTTGTCCGGCTTCCGCAGCGCGCGTACGTCAAGTTCGTTGTCTGCCATGCACTCTCCCGTTCGATATAGTTTTCACAACTTGTCTTGTGTAAACTCTAGCGCATGACCTACGTGATCGGGAAGCCATGCATCGATGTGATGGATCGGGCCTGCGTGGACGAGTGCCCGGTGGACTGCATCTACGAGGGCGGCCGGGCGCTCTACATCCATCCCGACGAATGCGTGGACTGCGGGGCGTGCGAGCCGGTTTGTCCGGTCGATGCGATTTACTACGAGGACGACCTGCCCGAGGAGCTCAAACCCTACTTGGCCGACAACGAAGCGTTCTTCACCGAAACCCTGCCGGGCCGCGACGCCCCGCTGGGCTCCCCGGGCGGGGCTGCCAAGATAGGTCCACTCGGCGTCGACACACCCCTGGTGGCCGCGCAGCCGGGAGCCGACGACTCTGAAGGAGCGTGAGCCACCGTTGAGCGCGCAGGTCATAGTCTCCGAATCCGTTGGTCGCCGCAGGGAGGTGCTGCGGGTGCTGCGGGCGTCGCCCGATCCGATGAGCATCGTCGCGATCGCGGACGTGCTGGGCGTGCATCCCAACACCGTCCGCTTCCACCTCGACAGCCTGGTCGGCGACGGCCAGGTGGAGCAGGTCGAGCCCGGCCGCAAGGGGCCGGGCCGGCCGCCGCTGATGTTCGCCGCGGTCCGGCAGATGGATCGCGGCGGCACCCGGCACTATCGATTGCTCGCCGAGATACTGACCGCGGCGTTCGCCGCCGAACGCGATCCGCGCGCCAAGGCGCTGGCCGCCGGGCGGGCGTGGGGGCGCAAGCTGGAATCCCTTCCGACGGATGCCACCAACGCCGAGGACGCCATCGACCACCTCGTCGACGTGCTCGACGATCTCGGCTTCGCGCCCGAGCGCCGCGCGGCCGGCGGGGAGCAACAGGTCGGCCTGCGGCACTGCCCGTTCCTGGAAGTCGCCGAGAACCGAACCAACGTGATCTGCCCGGTCCACCTCGGGCTCATGCAGGGCGCCATGGAATCGTGGGGCGCCCCGGTCGCCGTCGACCGGCTCGACGAATTCGTCGAACCGGATCTGTGCCTGGCCCACCTGAAGCTCGTCGCCAAGTGAGCACCGGATCGGCGATCGTCATCGCGATCACGTTCGTCTGGCTCGGCATGGTGCTGGCGATCTCGTTCTTGGAAGCCCCGCTGAAGTTCCGGGCGCCCAACGTCACGCTGCAGATCGGGCTGGGCATCGGCCGGCTGGTCTTTCGCGCCCTCAACACCGTCGAGGTCGGCTTCGGTCTCGTCATCCTCGCGATCGTGGTCGCCGGGCCGACGCCGACGCGCACCGCCGTTGCATTCTTCGTCGCCTTCGCCGCCCTGGCGATCCAGCTGATCGCGGTGCGTCCGCGGCTGACCAGCCGGGCCGACCAGGTGCTCGCCGGGTCGGAGGGGCCGCGCTCGCGCGGTCACTACGTCTACGTCGGCCTCGAGGTGGTGAAGGTGGTTGGCTTGATCGCGGCGGGGATACTCCTACTTACCGCCTGACAAAATCCGTCTCGAAGCCCGCTCCCGATTCGCGAAGGACTCGCCATGGAATCCATATCGTTGACCAGCCTGGCCGCCGAAAAGTTGTCCGAGGCCCAGAAGTCGCACAGCGGGCGGGCCGCACACACCATCCACGGCGGTCACACCCACGAACTCCGGCAGACCGTGCTGGCCCTGCTCGCCGGACACGACCTGTCCGAACACGACAGCCCCGGCGAGGCCACGCTTCAGGTGCTGCAGGGTCACGTGCGCCTGACCGCCGGCGGTGACGCCTGGGAGGGCCAGGCCGGCGACTACGTGGCGATTCCGGCGGAACGCCACGCCCTGCACGCGGTCGAGGACTCGGTCGTCATGCTGACGGTGCTCAAGAGCATTCCGTCGCTCACCCATTAGCCCGGATGTTGTCGACGCCCTGGTCGAACAGCTTCGGCCTGCGGGTGCCCATCGTGAATGCGCCGATGGGCGGGGTGGCCGGCGGCCGGCTGGCCGCCGCGGTGACCGCCGCCGGTGGCCTGGGCATGGTGGGCATGGGCAGCGTCGCGACGCGTGAGTCGCTGCACGCCGAGTTGCGGCACGTACAGGGCAGGTTCGGAATCGGCCTGGTCGATTGGGTGATGCGCAACGAGGCGGGGCTGCTGGAGGATGCCCTGGCCGCGCGGCCCGTCCTGCTGTCGGTCAGCTTCGGTACCGACTGGTCGTGGGTCGGGAAGGCTCACGACGCCGGAATCGCCACTGCCACACAGGTATACGACGCCGACGGAGCCCGTCAGGCGGCCGGCGCCGGGGTCGACGTCCTGGTCGCGCGCGGATCCGAGGGCGGCGGACACGGCGACGTGAAGCTCGCGACGCTGCCGTTGCTCGACACCGTCCTGGATGCGGTGTCGGTGCCCGTGCTTGCCGGTGGCGGGATCGCCTCGCCGCGCAGCCTGGCCGCCGTGCTGGCCGCCGGCGCCAGCGGCGCGTGGGTGGGCACCCGCCTGGCGGCCTGCCCGGAAGCGTTGACCGGCGACGGCAGCCGCCGGGCCCTGATCGCGGCCCGCGCCACCGACACCGCGGTCACCCGGGTCTTCGACGTCGCCAAGGGTATGCCGTGGCCGGCCCGGTTCCCGTCGCGCGTGCTGGCCAACGATTTCGTCTCTCGCTGGACCGGCAAAGAGGAGGTGCTCGATCGGTCGGCCTGCGACGAGCTGGCCGCGGCGACCGCCGCCGACGATCGCAGCATCGCGCCGGTCGACGCGGGTCAGAGTGTGGGCATGATCGGCGACGACGCCTCGGTGGGCGAGGTCATCGAGCGGATGTGCGCGGGCGCGGAGAGCCTGCTCACCGCCTGGGGTCGGCGGGCCTGAGCACCACGCAGCACCGGTCCGGCCCAGGCTGCAACCGGACGTCGGGGCCGTGCGGCGTCAGCGCCGAAGCCACGCCGGTGATCAGCGCGTGGTTCATACCGCAGGCCAGCTCGGTCTGCTCCCGGGCCAGCGCGTGGAACGGGCAGTTGGCGAGTTGGACCGCGCCGTCCACCGGCCGGGGCTGATAGCCGTGCTTGTTCAGCAGCGTGACCGTGCGCTCGAGTGCCGCTGCGGCGTCCGCGGGCGGCCGGGTGGTGGCGGCGATCGTCCTGCCGTAGTCGCGGGCGACCCGGTTCAGCACCTCGACCACCGGCTGCGCGGTGTCCGCGGATTGCGCGATGGCCTCGGCCATCAGGCGCCCGGCCAGCTCGTACTCGCGCTGCGGGAGGCTGACCGCGATGTCCCGTCGGGACCTGCGATACAGCTTTGAGGTTCGTCCCGCGCCGGGGCCGGACCGCCCGGTCAAACGCGCGTACTCCGTTTCGAGCAGTCCCTCGGCGGTTAACCGATCTAGATGGAATTTCGCCTGGTGATGCGGTATGTCGACGGCGTCGGCCGCCTGCTCCCGGCTCACCGGCCCCGGCTGGGCGCACACGAATCGGTACAGCCGCAGGCGCACTGGGTCGGCGAGCGCCCCGATGCCCGCGGCGTCGCGCCCCAGCCCGTCGTCCACGTGAAGCCCATTTCTAACAGACAAAACTCTTGACGCTACAGTCTACAGCTTCTAACGTTCAATTTATCATCCGTTAGAAAGAGAGGTAGTTATGGCTACTCAGCAAGTCGGTGCGGGCCCAGCCCTGGCCGATCAATTGAAGGATCCGGCCTATTCGGCGTACCTCGCGCTTCGCACCGTGTTCACGATCGCGCCGATCCTGTTCGGGCTGGATAAGTTCTTCAACCTGCTGACCCACCCGCATCACTGGAGCATGTATCTGGCGCCCTGGATCGACAATCTGGTGCCCGGGACCGCCGATCAGCTGATGTATGTGGTGGGCGTGATCGAGATTGCGGCCGGGGTGCTGGTCGCGGTCGCGCCGCGGATAGGCGCCTGGGTGGTCGCGGCCTGGCTGGCCGGGATCATCGTCGACCTGCTCACCCTGTCCGGCTTCTACGACATCGCGCTGCGCGACTTCGGATTGCTGGTCGGCGCCGTGGCGCTGGGCCGGCTGGCGCAGGCCGTGCACAGCGGCAGCATCGGAGGCAGCGTCACAGCCGGCGTCGGGCCGCGCTAACCGCGCGTCACACCCCGCGCAGGTATCGCCTCGCGATGATGCGCTGGGCCACCGACACCAGTGGCCTGCCGGCCTTGCTCCACCAGGTCGCGGGCCGGGAGAACGCCGACACCTCCGCGAACACCGCGGAGGTGGTCGGGTCGTGGCGCACCACGAAGCGTTCCTCGCCGGACTCCGGATGGCCCGGCAGGGTGCCGTAGGCGAACCCGCGGATGTCCGGTTCGTCGATGACGTACACGACGCGGCAGGGCGCGGGCAGGAAGCCCATTCGCACCAACACCACGGTGTCGACCTCGGCGACCTCCGAGCTGGCCCGCACCCGCAGGCCGGCGCCGCGTTGCATGCCCCAGCGCATGACCGCGTCGGCGGCCCGCTCGAAACGCTGCCTGCCCGTGCCGATTTGGCGCTGGGTATGGAGGTGCCCGTATCCGGCGGGCAGCTCGAGGGCCGCGGTCGCGCCCACCTCCGAGTACGTCAGCGGAAGTTCTTCTAGCGCTTGTAGGTCCACGTCCTCAGCTTGCCACGCCGAGACGGACGGCCACCCCGTCGGCGTACGGTCGTAGGGGTGACCGCGCAAAACTCTCAGACCACCAAAGCCATAGCCCAAGCCTCCGGAACGTTCACCCTTGGCGGCGATCTGACCGTCAACCGACTGGGTTTCGGCGCCATGCGCCTGACGGGCCAGGGCGTCTGGGGCCCGCCCGCGGACCGCGACGAATGCGTGCGGGTGTTGCGGCGCGCCGTCGAGCTCGGGGTGAACTTCATCGACACCGCCGACTCGTACGGGCCCTACATATCCGAGGACATCATTCACGAGGCGTTGCATCCCTACGACGGGCTGGTGATCGCGACCAAGGCGGGGCTGCTGCGCACCGCCCCGGACGTGTGGATCCCGCTGGGCAATCCGAGCTATCTGCGCCAGGAAGCCGAGATGAGCCTGCGCCGCCTCGGCGTCGACACCATCGACCTGTTCCAGCTGCACCGCATCGACCGGAACTTCCCGTTGGCCGACCAGGTGGGCGAGCTGCTCAACCTGAAAAACGAAGGCAAGATCCGCCATATCGGCCTGTCGGAGATCGACGCCGATCAGCTCAAGGAAGCCCAACGGGTCGCGCAGATCGTGTCGGTGCAGAACATGTACAACCTGTCGTCCCGGGGCGCCGAACCGCTGCTGGACTACGTGACCGAGCAGGGCATCGGCTTCATCCCGTGGTTCCCGCTGGCCGCCGGGCCGCTGGCCGCGCCGGATGGCCCGCTGCAACGCATCGCCGCCGACCATGACGCGACGCCGTCGCAGCTGGCGCTGGCCTGGTTGCTGAAACGGTCGCCGGTGATGTTGCCGATTCCGGGCACGTCCAAGGTGGCGCACCTGGAGGAGAACGTCGCCGCCGCCGAGATCACCCTGTCCGACGACGAGTTCGAGACCCTGGCGGCTGCCGGAGCACAGTAACGGGCCACGCAATACGGTGTCCTGGTGGGCGGCGACCATCAGAAACACCCCGGCGGTGGATTCAATCCGCCCGAACCGACGGTCAAGGGCGGGCCCGACTACGGCCGGTTCGTCGACGCGGTACGCAAGCTGCAGGACCACGCCCGTGCCGTCGACGCGCCCGACGAGGTGATCGCCGAGGCGGCGGACCAACTGGAGAAGGTGTCGGCGCTGCTGGCTCCGTTCGACGGCGACGAATGGCAGTCACCGTCGGGACGCCGGATGGATCTGCCCATGCGGGGCAACGTTCTGACGGTGCCCATGTCGGCGCGCAAGGGCGAGGACGGCCGGATCCACGGCTGGGCCCGCTTCGCGCGATTTCATCTGGGCCGCAACGGCGCCGTGCATGGCGGCGCGTTGGGGCTGCTGTTCGACACGGTGCTCGGGCTGACGTCGGCGGTGCTGACCGGCGGTCCCTATCAGCGCACCGCCTACCTCAAGATCGACTACCGCCACATCGTGCCGATCGAAAAGGAACTACAGATCGATGCCGGGGTCGACCGGGTGGATGGGCGCAAGATCTTCGTGTCGGGCCGGTTAAGCGACGGCGACACCCTGCTGACCGAAGCCGACGCCCTGTTCGTGCGGCTCAAGCCTGGGCAACCCTGACAGCCCCACCCCGATAGCATTGCAACGATCACGCACGTCAACCCAAGCCTTGGAGACCCAACCCGATGAGTGCTCCCGCAAACCCGGCCCCAGCAGCCCCGATCCGGGTGCCTGCCGGGACGACCGCGGCCGCCGCGGTCGGCGAGGCGGGCTTGCCGCGCCGGGGGACGCCCGACGCGATCGTGGTGGTGCGCGACGCCGAAGGGAAGCTGCGCGACCTGAGCTGGGCGCCCGATGCCGACGCCGAGGTCATCCCGGTGGCGGCCAACACCGACGAGGGTCGCAGCGTCATCCGGCACTCCACCGCACACGTGTTGGCGCAGGCCGTGCAGGACCTGTTCCCGCAAGCCAAGTTGGGCATCGGACCGCCCATCACCGACGGCTTCTACTACGACTTCGACGTGGCCGAGCCGTTCACGCCGGAGGACCTGGAGGCGCTGGAAAAGCGGATGCGCCAAATCGTCAAGGACGGCCAGCTGTTTTCCCGGCGGGTCTACGAGTCCAAGGAGCGGGCGCGCGAGGAGTTGGTCAACGAGCCCTACAAGCTCGAGCTCGTCGACGACAAGTCGGGTGACCCCGACGTCATGGAGGTCGGCGGCGACGAACTCACCGCCTATGACAACCTCAATCCCCGCACCCGCGAAAGGGTTTGGGGCGATCTGTGCCGCGGCCCGCACATCCCCACCACCAAGCACATCCCGGCGTTCAAGCTGACCAGAAGCTCCGCGGCCTACTGGCGCGGCGACCAGGAAAACGCCAGCCTGCAACGCATCTACGGCACCGCATGGGAGTCGCAGGAGGCGCTCGAGCACCACCTGACGTTGATCGAGGAGGCCCAGCGCCGCGATCACCGGAAGCTGGGCGCCGAGCTGGACCTGTTCAGCTTTCCCGACGAAATCGGTTCCGGCCTAGCGGTTTTCCACCCCAAGGGCGGCATCGTGCGCAGGGAGCTGGAGGAGTATTCGCGGCGCAAACACATCGAGGCCGGCTACGAGTTCGTCAACACCCCGCACATCACCAAGGCGCAGCTGTTCCACACCTCGGGCCACCTGGACTGGTACGCGGACGGCATGTTCCCGCCGATGCACCTCGACGCCGAATACAACGACGACGGAACGGTGCGCAAGCCGGGCCAGGACTACTACCTCAAGCCGATGAACTGCCCCATGCACACGCTGATCTTCGGTTCGCGGGGGCGCTCGTATCGCGAACTTCCGTTGCGGCTCTTCGAATTCGGCACGGTGTACCGCTACGAGAAGTCCGGCGTGGTGCACGGGCTGACCCGCGCCCGCGGATTCACCATGGACGACGCGCACATCTTCTGCACCCGCGAACAGCTGCACGACGAGCTGGCTTCGCTGCTGCGCTTCGTGCTCGAGCTGCTCGGCGACTACGGGCTGGAGGACTTCTATCTGGAGTTGTCCACCAAGGACCCCGACAAATTCGTCGGCTCCGAACAAGTGTGGGAGGAAGCCACCGCCACGCTGGCCGACGTCGCCCGGGAGTCGGGCCTCGAACTGGTTCCCGATCCCGGGGGCGCCGCGTTCTACGGCCCGAAGATCTCGGTGCAGGCCCGCGACGCGCTGGGCCGCAGCTGGCAGATGTCGACCATCCAGGTGGATTTCAACTTCCCGGAGCGCTTCGAACTGGAGTACACCGCCGCCGACGGGAACCGGCGGCGCCCGGTGATGATCCACCGCGCGCTGTTCGGGTCGATCGAGCGGTTCTTCGGCATCCTCACCGAGCACTACGCCGGGGCGTTCCCGGCGTGGCTGGCCCCCGTCCAGGTGGTCGGCATCCCGGTTGCCGACGAGCACATCGCCTACCTGGAACGGGTTGCCGCCCAACTGAAGTCGCACGGGGTGCGGGTCGAGGTGGACGGCAGCGACGACCGGATGGCCAAGAAGATCGTCCACCACACCGGCCAGCGGGTGCCGTTCATGCTGCTCGCCGGCGACCGCGACGTGGCTGCCGAGGCGGTGAGCTTCCGCTTCGGCGACCGCACGCAGATCAACGGCGTGCCCCGCGACAGCGCGGTCGACGCGATCGTCAAGTGGATAGCCGATCGCGAGAACGCCGCTCCCAGCGCCGAATTGGTGAAAGTGGTCGGGCCGTGAGCGGTCGGGAGGAAGCGGAGGACACCATCGTCGACACCGGCGTCGGCGAGAGCGATCATCTGCAGCGGTTATGGACGCCGTACCGGATGACCTACCTCGCCGAGGCGCCGATGAAGCGCGACAACGCCGGCACCGAGCAGCCCTTCACCGACATCCCTCGGCTGTCCGACGAGGACGGCCTGGTGGTCGCCCGGGGCGAACTCGTCTACGCCGTACTGAATCTCTACCCGTACAACCCCGGTCACCTGATGGTGGTGCCCTACCGGCGGGTCTCCGAACTCGAGGACCTGACCGACGCGGAGAGCGCGGAGCTGATGGCGTTCACCCAGAAGGCAATTCGCGTCATCAAGAACGTGTCGCACCCGCACGGCTTCAACGTCGGGATGAACCTGGGCACATCGGCGGGGGGCTCGCTGGCCGAACACCTACACGTGCACGTCGTGCCGCGCTGGGGCGGCGACGCGAACTTCATCACCATCGTCGGTGGCGCCAAAGTGATCCCGCAGTTGCTGCGCGAAACGCGCCAGCTGCTGGCCACGGAGTGGGCCCGGCAACCATGAGGCAGCGATGAGTAAGGTGCACTTCCTGTCGCGGGCCGCGTTCACGCGGATCAGCACCCCGACGGCGCGGGCGTGCCTGCGGATGGGCTTGACGCCGGACATCGTCACCATCCTGGGCACCGTCGTCGCGGTGGCGGGCGCGCTGACGCTGTTCCCGATGGGCAAGTTGTTCGCCGGCACGCTGGTCGTCTGGTTCTTCGTCCTGTTCGACATGCTCGACGGCGCGATGGCCCGCGAGCGCGGCGGCGGCACCCGCTTCGGCGCGGTGCTCGACGCGACGTGCGACCGCATCAGCGACGGCGCGGTGTTCTGCGGGCTGCTGTGGTGGATCGCGTTCGGCCTGCACGACAAACTGCTGGTGGTCGCGACCTTGATCTGCCTGGTCACCTCGCAGGTGATCCCCTACGTCAAGGCCCGGGCCGAAGCCAGCGGGCTGCGCGGCGACGGCGGCATCATCGAACGGCCAGAGCGGTTGATCATCGTGCTGGTCGGCGCCGGGCTGTCGGATCTTCCGGTGTACCCGTTGCCGTGGGCGCTGCCGGTGGCGATGTGGCTGCTGGCCGCGGCCAGCCTCGTCACCTGCGTGCAGCGGTTGCACAGGGCGCGCAGTTCGCCCGGCGCGACCGATCCCATTCCGCCCGGAACGGGCCAGCCATGATCGCCACCCCGGCCGGCCTGAAAGTCTTCGGCCTGCCCCGCAGGTTCGCGGGCCGCCTGATGGGCCGCACCGCGTCGGACTGGGCGTACGCGACCGGCTGGCTGGCGGTACGCGCGATGCCGGAATTCGCCGCGCGCACCGCATTCGACACCGGGGCGCGCTACGCGGCCCGCAACGGCGGGCCGGACCAGCTGCGCAAGAACCTGGCCCGCGTGATCGGGGTGGCGCCGGCCGACGTGCCCGACGAGCTGATGCGGGCCTCGCTGGCCTCCTACGGCCGCTATTGGCGGGAGGCGTTCCGCCTGCCGACCATGGATCTGCCCGCGCTGGCCCGCCAGCTGCACGATTCGGTCCGGGGGATCGACAACCTGGAAAAGGCGCTGGCCGCGGGCCGCGGGGTGGTGATGGCGCTGCCGCACAGCGGCAACTGGGACATGGCCGGGGTCTGGCTGGCCCAGACCTTCGGCACCTTCACCACCGTCGCCGAGCGGCTCGAACCCGAATCCCTCTACAACCGTTTCATCGCCTATCGCGAAACACTCGGCTTCGAAGTGCTGCCGCTTTCCGGCGGCGAACGGCCCCCCTTCGAGGTGTTGTGCGAACGGCTGCGGGACAACCGGGCCGTGTGCCTGATGGCCGAGCGCGACCTCACCCGCACCGGCGTCGAAGTCGAATTCTTCGGCGAGGCCACCCGGATGCCGGCGGGGTCGGCGAAGCTCGCCATCGCGACGGGGGCGGCCCTGTTGCCGGTGCACTGCTGGTTCGAGGACGGCGACGTTCAAGGCTGGGGAATCTCGATCCACCCCGCGCTGGACTGCAGCAGCGGCGACGTGCGCGTCATCACCCAGGCGCTGGCCGACCACTTCGCCGCGAACATCGCCGCCCACCCGGCCGACTGGCACATGATGCAGCCGCAATGGCTGGCCGATCTGTCCGAAGCCCGGCGGGCCCGGCTCAAGGAAGCCTGATGCGCATCGGGATGGTCTGTCCCTACTCGTTCGACGTACCGGGCGGGGTGCAGTCGCACGTGTTGCAACTCGCCGAGGTGATGCGCGCTCGCGGGCACGAGGTCAGCGTGTTGGCGCCGGCTTCGCCACACGTGTCGCTGCCCGACTACGTCGTGTCCGCCGGCCGGGCCATCCCGATTCCCTACAACGGGTCGGTGGCGCGGCTGCAGTTCAGTCCGGCCGTGCACGGCCGGGTCCGAAAGTGGCTCACCCAAGGCGAATTCGACGTGCTGCACCTGCACGAGCCGAACGCGCCCAGCCTGTCGATGTGGGCGCTGCGGGTCGCCGAGGGCCCGATCGTCGCCACGTTTCACACCTCGACCACCAAATCGCTGACGCTGTCGGTCTTTCAGGGTGTGTTGCGGCCCTGGCACGAGAAGATCGTCGGCCGCATCGCGGTGTCCGACGTGGCGCGGCGCTGGCAGATGGAGGCGCTGGGCTCCGACGCGGTGGAGATTCCCAACGGGGTCGACGTCGATTCCCTGGCCCACGCGGCGCCGCTGGACGGCTATCCGCGGCCGGGCAAGACGGTGCTGTTCCTGGGCCGCTACGACGAGCCGCGCAAGGGCATGTCGGTGCTGCTCGACGCGCTGCCCCGGGTGGTCGAGCGCTTTCCCGACGTGCAGCTGCTGATCGTCGGTCATGGCGACGAGGACGAATTGCGGGACCAGGCAGGCGAATTGGCGCAGCGCATGCGGTTCCTCGGGCTGGTGGACGACGCCGGCAAGGCCGCGGCGATGCGCAGCGCCGACGTCTACTGCGCGCCCAACACCGGCGGCGAGAGCTTCGGCATCGTGCTGGTTGAGGCCATGGCCGCCGGCACCCCGGTGGTGGCCAGCGACCTCGACGCGTTCCGCCGCGTGCTGCGCGATGGCGAGGTCGGGAGCCTGGTGCCGGTCGGCGACGCCGGCGCACTGGCCGACGCGCTGATCGAGGTGCTGGACGACGACGTGGCGCGCCAGCGCTATGTGGCGGCGGCCTCCGACGCGGTCCGCCGCTACGACTGGTCGGTGGTGGCCAGCCAGATCATGCGGGTCTACGAGACCGTTGCCGGGTCGGGCATCAAAGTTCAGGTGGCCAGCTGATGGTCTGGCTGGTCGTCGCCGCCGTCACGCTGGTCGTGGTGCTGGCGGTGTGCGGCGCCTGGGCCTATCAGCGGGCCACTCGGCTGGACCGGTTGAACGTGCGCTACGACCTGTCCTGGCAGGCGCTCGACGGCGCGCTGGCGCGGCGCGCGGTGGTGGCCCGCGCGGTCGCGATCGACGCCTACGGCGGCGCCCCGGAGGGTAGGCGCCTGGCGGCCCTGGCCGACGCCGCGGAACGCGCGCCCCGCCAAGCGCGGGAGAACGCGGAAAACGAGCTGTCGGCGGCGCTGGCGATGGTGGATCCGGCGTCGTTGCCCGCGGGCCTGATCGCCGAGCTCGCCGACGCCGAGGCCCGCCTGCTGCTGGCCCGCCGTTTCCACAACGACGCGGTCCGCGACACCCTCGTGCTGGCCGAGCGGCGCATGGTGCGCGCGTTGCGGCTCGGTGGAACAGCCGCGCTGCCAACCTATTTCGAGATCGTGGAACGCCCCCACGCGTTGGCGCACAGCCACCACGGCGCGCCCAGCCACCGCACCTCGGCGCGGGTGGTGCTGCTCGACGAAACGGGCGCGGTGCTGCTGCTGTGCGGTTCGGACCCGGCGATCACCGACGGCAGCGCGCCGCGGTGGTGGTTCACCGTCGGGGGCGAGGTGCGCCCCGGCGAACGGCTGGCCGAGGCCGCCGCGCGGGAGCTCACCGAGGAAACCGGCCTGCGGGTCGCGGCGGCCGACATGGTCGGACCGATCTGGCGGCGCGACGAGGTGTTCGAGTTCAACGGCACGCTGATCGACAGCGAGGAGTTCTACCTGGTGCACCGCACGCGGCGATTCGAGCCGTCCCTGGCGGGGCGCACCGAGCTGGAACGCCGCTACATCCACGGCGCGCGGTGGTGTGATGCGAATGACATCGCGGAGCTGACCGCCGCCGGCGAACAGGTCTACCCGCTGCAACTGGGCGAACTGCTGCCCGCGGCCCTCCGGCTGGCGGACGACGCCCGCGGCCCCGGGGTGCTCGAGTCGATCCGCTGATCGCGAGAAAACCCCCTTGTCGCTGACCACTAGAGTGGAAGCGCAATGTCTGAGGAAAAGAAGAAGCCAGTGGAGTCGAATCAGGCCACGGGAACGGCCCGGGTCAAGCGCGGCATGGCCGAGATGCTCAAGGGCGGCGTCATCATGGACGTCGTCACCCCGGAGCAGGCCCGCATCGCCGAGGGCGCCGGCGCCGTCGCGGTGATGGCGCTGGAACGGGTGCCCGCCGACATCCGCGCCCAGGGCGGGGTGTCGCGGATGAGCGACCCCGACATGATCGAGGGCATCATCGCCGCGGTCACCATCCCGGTGATGGCCAAGGCCCGCATCGGGCATTTCGTCGAGGCGCAGATTCTGCAGAGCCTCGGCGTCGACTATGTCGACGAGTCGGAGGTGCTGACCCCCGCCGACTACACCCACCACATCGACAAGTGGAAGTTCACCGTGCCGTTCGTGTGCGGGGCGACGAACCTCGGCGAGGCGCTGCGGCGCATCAACGAGGGCGCGGCCATGATCCGCTCCAAGGGCGAAGCGGGTACCGGAGACGTCTCCAACGCGACCACCCACATGCGGGCCATCGGCGGCGAGATCCGCCGGCTGACGTCGCTGTCCGAAGACGAATTGTACGTCGCGGCAAAGGAATTGCAGGCGCCCTACGAACTCGTCGTCGAGGTGGCGCGCGCGGGCAAGCTGCCGGTCACGCTGTTCACCGCGGGCGGCATCGCCACCCCCGCCGACGCGGCGATGATGATGCAGCTCGGCGCCGAGGGCGTGTTCGTCGGCTCGGGCATCTTCAAGTCCGGTGATCCCGCGGCGCGTGCCGCCGCGATCGTGAAGGCCACCACGTTCTTCGACGACCCCGACGTGCTGGCCAAGGTGTCCCGCGGCCTGGGCGAGCCGATGGTCGGCATCAACGTGGAGCAGATCGCGCAGCCGCATCGCCTCGCCGAACGCGGCTGGTAAAAACGTTCCGTGGCGATCGAAGAGATCCTTGATCTCGAGCAACTCGAGGTCAACATCTACCGCGGCAGCGTGTTCAGCCCGGAATCCGGATTCCTGCAACGCACCTTCGGCGGTCACGTCGCCGGCCAGTCGTTGGTGTCGGCGGTGCGCACCGTCGACCCGCAGTACCAAGTCCACTCGCTACACGGCTACTTCCTGCGGCCCGGCGACGCCCTGGCGCGCACGGTTTTCATCGTCGAGCGCACCCGCGACGGCGGCTCGTTTGCCACCAGGCGCGTCAACGCCATCCAGCACGGCGAAATCATTTTCAGCATGGGGGCGTCGTTCCAGACCGACCAGGAAGGCATCCACCACCAGGACCCCATGCCGGCCGCACCGCCCCCCGACGGGTTACCCGGGCTGAACTCGATCAAGGTCTTCGACGATGCGGGCTTCAAGCAGTTCGAGGAGTGGGACGTCTGCATCGTGCCGCGCGAGCGCCTGCAGCTCTCGCCGGGCAAGGCCGCGCAGCAGCAGGTGTGGTTTCGCCACCGCGACCCGCTGCCCGACGACCCGGTGCTGCACATCTGCGCGCTGGCGTACATGAGCGACCTCACGCTGCTGGGCTCGGCGCAGGTCACCCACCTCGACGTGCGCGAGCACCTGCAGGTGGCATCGCTGGACCACGCGATGTGGTTCATGCGGGCGTTCCGGGCCGACGAGTGGCTGCTCTACGACCAGAGCTCGCCGTCCGCCAACGGGGGTCGCGCGCTCACCCAGGGCAAGATCTTCACCCAGACCGGCGAGATGGTCGCGGCCGTCATGCAGGAGGGGCTGACCCGCTACAAACGCGGATTCCGGCCCTCTGAACAGTGAACACGCCGCGGATCGGCGTGCTGGCGCTGCAGGGTGACACCCGCGAGCACCTCGCCGCGCTGCGCGAAGCCGGCGCCGACTCGATGCCGGTTCGCCGCCGCAGCGAGCTCGAGGCGATCGACGGCTTGGTCATTCCCGGCGGCGAATCCACCACCATGAGCCACCTGCTGCTCGACCTTGACCTGCTCGAGCCGTTGCGGGCGCGGCTGGCCGACGGCCTGCCTGCCTACGGCGCGTGCGCCGGCATGATCCTGCTGGCCAGCGAGATCCTCGACGCCGGCGCGGGCGGACGCGAGGCGCTACCCTTGCGTGCGATCGATATGACGGTGCGGCGCAACGCTTTTGGACGGCAGGTCGACTCGTTCGAGGGCGACATCGAGTTCACGGGCCTCGACGGCCCGGTGCGGGCGGTGTTCATCCGCGCCCCGTGGGTCGAGCGCGCCGGTGACGGCGTGCAGGTGCTGGCCCGGGCCGCGGGGCACATCGTCGCCGTGCGGCAGGGCCAGATGCTGGCGACGGCTTTCCACCCCGAGATGACCGGCGATCGCCGCATCCACCAGCTGTTCGTCGACATCGTCAACGGCCGGCACTGAAGCCTGGTCACTATCCCTCCCGTTCTGTGACAGGTGGGGAGGCTGAGTCGATAGGGGCAGCGTCGGGGTATCGACGCGGTCCGTACACGTAGACTCGTTGATCGGATTTCAAGCAACAGAAGAGGTACGACACACCGATGAGCGGCCATTCCAAGTGGGCCACCACCAAGCACAAGAAGGCCGTCATCGACGCCCGCCGCGGCAAGATGTTCGCGCGGTTGATCAAGAACATCGAGGTCGCGGCTCGCGTCGGTGGCGGTGACCCCGCGGGCAACCCGACCCTGTACGACGCCATCCAGAAGGCGAAGAAGAGTTCGGTGCCCAACGACAACATCGAGAAGGCGCGCAAGCGCGGGGCCGGCGAGGAAGCCGGCGGCGCCGACTGGCAGACGATCACCTACGAGGGCTACGCGCCCAACGGAGTGGCGGTGCTGGTCGAGTGCCTGACCGATAATCGCAACCGTGCGGCCAGTGAAGTCCGAGTGGCGATGACGCGCAACGGCGGAACGATGGCCGATCCGGGATCGGTGGCCTACCTATTCACCCGCAAGGGCGTCGTCACCCTCGAGAAGAACGGCCTGACCGAAGACGATCTGCTGGCCGCGGTGTTGGACGCCGGTGCGGAGGACGTCACCGATCTGGGTGACAGCTTCGAGATCATCACCGAGCCCACGGATCTCGTCGCCGTGCGAACCGCCTTGCAGGAGGCCGGGATTGACTACGACTCCGCCGAGGCGGGGTTCCAGCCGTCGGTGACCGTTCCACTCGATGCCGACGGCGCGCAAAAAGTCATCCGGCTGGTCGACGCGCTCGAAGAGAGCGACGACGTCCAGGACGTCTACACCAACGCCGACATCCCCGACGAGATCCTGGCCCAGATCGAGGAGTGAGCTGAGCGGTCCTGTCGTCAACCATCACGCCGACCACCCGGGCTTTGCCGGGCCGATCGGTGTGGTGGCCGCGCTCGGCATGCTCGTCATGGGGCGCCGCTACGCGGGCCTGGCCGTCGACCTGGCATCGGTATCCGACTCCGACCGTGTGGTCGACGTCGGCTGTGGTCCGGGCAACGCGGCACGTGCCGCCGCCCGGCGGGGCGCCGAAGTCATAGGTGTCGACCCGAGCCCCGTCATGTTGCGTCTCGCCCGCGCGACGACCCGCGACCCCAGCGTCAGCTGGTCGCCCGGCGGCGCCGAGGAGCTGCCGGTGGACGCCGGCTGGGCAACCGTCGCGTGGTCGCTGAAGACCGTGCACCACTGGAAGGACGTGACCGCCGGCCTCGCCGAGCTGCGACGAGTGCTGGCGTCGTCGGGGCGCCTGCTCGTGATGGAGCGCCGGGTGCAGCCCGGGGCCACAGGACTGGCGAGCCACGGGTGGACCGAACAACAGGCGAATTCCTTTGCGGCGCAATGCGACACAGCCGGCTTCATAGGCGCGCGCATCGACCAGCATCCCGTCGGCAAGACTACCGCGTGGGTGGTGCGAGCGGCGGCGCCCTAGTCGTAACCGTGCCGCATGTCGTCGACGATGCGCGGGTTCTCCAGCGTCGAGGGATCCAGCGTTCGGGGCCCGACGTCGCCGGCGAACACCGTGGCGGCCGCGAGCACCTGCGGGTTGAGGAAGCGCAGCGGCGGCGCATCGGCCGGCAGGGTGGCGCTCGGCGGGATCTCGCCGCGGCGCGCCAGCGCAAACCCCCAGTCGCCGAACGTCGGCACGTGCACGTGGTAGGGCGTGACGGCGTAGCCGGCGGCGTGGATCGTCGACACCGTGCGCCAGAACGCCGTCGGCGTCGAAAACGGGCTGCCGGCCTGCACGACCACCAGGCCGCCGGGCGCCAGCGCATGCGCGGCGAGCGAATAGAACTCGGTCGAATACAGCCGCCCCAGCACCGGGGTGTCCGGGTCGGGCAGGTCGATGATGATCGCGTCGAAGCCCTGCGGCGGGCGCAGCTCGGGGTGCGGCGCCCGAAGCCAGCGCATCGCGTCGTCGATCACGACGGCCACGCGCGGGTTGTCCAGCGCCCCGCGGTTGGCGTCCCGCAAGGTGGTGCGCGCCAACTCGATCATCGCGGGGTCGAGCTCGACCTGCACGATCTTGCCGACCCCGGGTTGGCGCAGCAGTTCGCGCGCCGCCAGGCCGTCGCCGCCGCCCAACACGAGCACCGACCGGGCGCCTTTGACATCACCGCCGAGCGCGGGGTAGACGAGGCTCTCGGTGTAGCGATATTCGTCGCGGGTGGAAAACTGCAAGCCCCCGTCGAGGTAAAGGCGGGTGTCGTTGTCGCGGCGGGTGATCACGATCTCCTGGTAGGCGGTGTGCCGGTAGGCGATGATCGGGTCGGCGTAGAGCCGTTGCCGGCTGGTGGTCTCGATGTCGTGCGACCGCACCAGCAGCGTGACCAGCACCCCGAGCGCCGCCGCGAGCGCGCACAACGCCGTCGCCAGCTGCCGGACGGAAACCACCCGGCGCAGCAGGAACATCGCCACCACGGCGGCCGCTACCAGGTTGATGATCCCGGTCGCCGCGGCCCCGCGGATCATCCCCAGATGCGGCAGCAGCAGGAACGGCCAGACCAGTCCACCCACCAACGCACCCAGGTAATCCGCCGCGTTCAGGTTGGCCAGCGTCCGGCCGGCATCCGTGGCGCCCGCGATGCGGCCCCGCTGCAGCAGCGTCATCAGCAGCGGCACCTCGGCGCCGACCAGGCCGCCGATCAGGGCGGTGCTCACCGCCAGCACCCACGTCGACCCGTCGACGAACGCGAACACCACGTACAGCGCCGCCGCCGACAGGCCGCCGATGATCCCCAGCGCCGCCTCGACGGCGATGAAGGTGATGGCGGCGTGCCTCAGCAGCGGCTTGATCGCCAGGGCGCCCGCACCCAGCGCGGCGATGTATCCGGCGACGATCAGCGAGGTGGCGACGATGCCGCCGCCGTTCAGGCTCGCCGACAGCGTCAGCAGCGCCAGCTCGTACACGATGCCGCACGCCGCGCACGCCGCGACGGCGGCCAGCAGCACGGAACGCCACCGCCGCGACGAATCCGTGGCCGCGGGCGCCAACGATTCGACGGTGGTCATGACACCGCCGCCGCGGTCACCCCTCCCACCGCCAGCAGTATCAGCGCCACCGCGAACGCACCGGGATGCAGCTCCGGCTCGTCGACGTGCTCGTGGAAACTACCCGGTATCAGCAGGTGCATCGCCAGCAGCGCTATCCCCAGCAGGATCACGCCCACCAACCCGTACACCGCCACCCCGACGAGTCCCTGGCCCAGCTGGCTGTAGCTGTTGGCGATGGCGCTGATGATCACGGTGGCCAGCGCGATGTACATCGCGCCCGCGACGACGACGGCGTTGGGGCGACGATCGATGAACACCAGTTGGCGCAGCTTTCCCGGGGTCAGCCAGTCGACCATGTAGAAGCCGACGAGCAGCACGGCCATGCCCACTCCGAAGTACAGGATCGTCGCGACTACGCCCTTGAAGATTGGATTGAGGTTGACATTCCCGATCTCGACGGCGAGGTACATCCTTGTCTCCTTTGGGTTTTGGCGCTACTTGTTCAGCGGATCGCCCGACGAGGTCGCCGACACGCTCGCCGACTACCAGGCGCCCGACGCGCGGGCCG
>NZ_MBEU01000005.1 GCF_001954275.1 Mycobacterium sp. IS-836
GTTCTCCATGAGATCGGCGGCTACCGCGACGCTCTCAACGGGTTTGGTCATCCGGGTAGAGATTTCACGGGCCCGGGCGACGCATTGCGGGCCGAGAATCCGGCGCAGGTCCGTGACGAGCGATTCGCGGGTGGTGCTCGAAAAGCGCCGGGCGGAACCAACTTTCAGTCTTTTGACCTGAGTTCCCCAGAGCGTCTGATCGCCGAACGTCGGAAGGATCAGCGAGGGGACTCCGGCGCGCAGGCCCGCGGCAATGGTGCCCATGCCGCCGTGGTGCACGACCGCGCGGCAGGCCGGGAAGACCGCAGCGTAATTCACCGCTTCCACCACCTTGACGTGGTCGGAATGGGGGACATTGCCGAAGTCACTCCAGCCGGAGCAGATCAGCGCCCGTTCGCCCAGTTGCGCGCAGGCCGCGCCGATCATGGCGACGGTGTCGGCGGGAGACTTGACCGGCGTGCTGCCGAAGCCGAAGAAAATCGGCGGTGTTCCCGCGGCGATCCACGACGCGACCTCCTCGTCGGCGTCCGTGGCCAACTCCATCGTCAGCGCGCCGACGAACGGTCGTTGGCCGTTGCAGTTCGCCCATTCGGCGGCCAGCCCCGGGAAGCAAACTTCTTCGTAGGCTTGAATTTCCAGTGATCCGCGCTCGGCGAT
>NZ_MBEU01000006.1 GCF_001954275.1 Mycobacterium sp. IS-836
ACGGCGCGGGTTCCCTCCACGTTGGCGGCCCGCTGCGCGGCCTCGCCGGCGGTGAGGTCGTAGATCGCCGCGCAGTGCACGACGTGGGCGACTCGACCCAGCTCGGCCACGGTCTCGTCGCTGAGTGCCAGCTCCGGAAGCTCGCCGACCAGTGGTTTCGCCCGCTCCCCCCACTGCGCGGCGAGGCGCTCGAAGCGTCCCAGCGACTGGCGGCGGACCAGCACCCACACCTCGGCATCGGCGCGCTCGTCCAACAGGCGAGCTACGACGCGGCGACCAATAAACCCGGTACCGCCGGTAACGACATACCGCATGCAGCCATCGTGGCGGTTGGTGCGGCGCACGTCAACCGTGATCTGTACCGCTCTCGGGCGGCCAGGCGTCGCTCAGGCCGTGAAGTTGCGGATGCCGTCCCAGTCCACCAGCGTCCAGCCGTCCACCGGGTTGCCGGTGACGACCACGCGCCCGATGTTCGGCAGGGGATGGCTGCTCAGCAGGCTGGTCTTGGCGTTCTTCGTGTTCATCAGCGTCCAGACCATGATCGCCGTGCCCTGCGAGAACACCGCCGGGCTGTGGTGGCCGCTGTTGTAGATCTTCTGGATCGCGGCGGTGAACTGGTCGTTGAACTGTTTGCCGCTGACCGACCCCGGGATGCTGTTCTGCAGGTCGCCGTTGATCCAGTCCGCCGGCGCCAGCATGTACGTCGAGCTTGACATCGTTTCGGGTTTGCCGTTGTACCAGCCGGCATTGATCGACTGCAGGCCGTTCAGCACCTCGACCTGCTTGCCTAGTTCACTGGCCAGCGGCCCGGCGGTCTGCTGGGCTTCCGCCATCTCCGAGGCGTAGACGCTGTCGAACTGGTTGTGGCCGGCCTGGTGTACCAGTTGCTGGGCCTGCCCCTTGCCCTCGGCGGTGAGGCTGGGGCCGGGGATACCGGTGTCGATGACCCCGTCCGCATTCGCCTGGGACTGCGCGTTGCGGATGAAGGTCAGGGTGATGCTGTGCGCCTGCGCCGAGCCGCCGCAGGCACCGACGATTACCGTTGCGGCAAGCACGCTGGCCGCCTTCCAGATCATGCTGCGATTGCGCATGGCGATAGCCTGCCCTGCCCACCGTGTCGGTGGGAAGGGTTTGCGATGGTTGAGTGCAGAAAAAGGCCGAATTTCCACGGGAGAGGATGCTCGTATGGCGATTGATCCGAGTGCCGTCGGTGCGGTGACCGAACCGATGACCTTCGAATGGACGGACCGGGACACGTTGCTGTATGCCCTCGGCGTCGGTTGCGGGATCGACGACTTGTCGTTCACCACCGAGAACAGCCACGACACCCCCCAACAAGTGCTGCCCACCTATGCGGTGATCTGCTGCCCGGCGTTCGGGGCGGCGGGCAAGATCGGAAAGTTCAACTGGGCCATGCTTTTACACGGATCGCAGGGCATCCGGCTGCATGCGCCGCTGCCGGCGGCGGGAAAGCTGTCGGTGGTCTCCGAAGTCACCGACATTCAGGACAAGGGCGAGGGCAAGAACGCGGTCGTGATGCTGCGCTCTCGCGGTACGGACCCGGACTCGGGGACGCTGATCGCCGAAGCGTCGACCACCTTCGTCATCCGGGGCGCGGGCGGTTTCGGGGGGCAGCCGGGTCAGCGGCCAGTCGCGCCGGAATTTCCGGACCGCGAGCCCGACGCCCGGATCCCGCTGCCCACCCGCGAGGACCAGGCGCTGATCTATCGGCTGTCCGGTGACCGCAACCCCCTGCATAGCGACCCGTGGTTCGCCCGTGAGCTGGCCGGGTTCCCCAAGCCGATCCTGCACGGGCTGTGCAGCTACGGAGTGTCGGGCCGGGCGCTGGTCGCCGAGCTCGGCAAGGGCGTCGCCGCCAACGTCACCTCGATCGATGCGCGGTTCAGCTCGCCGGTGTTTCCCGGCGAGACGCTGACCACGCTGATCTGGCGGACCGAGCCGGGCAAGGCGGTGTTCCGCACCGAGGCGTCGGGCGCCGAAGGCAACCCGGCGCGCGTGGTGCTGGACGACGGCGCGGCGGAATACGTGGACGGCTAGCTGGTCGGCTAGCCCACGTGCGCGTCGCTGAGCTGACGCGCCAGCCGGTCGGTGAACTCGGTGACCCGCGCGGGGCTGTCCAGCGCGAACAGCGCCGCGGTGGCGCGGTCACCATCGTCGGTGTGCCGCACCACAATTGGGACGCCGTCGTGGCGCACCGCGTCGAACGCGTCCTCGTCGGTGATGTCGTCGCCGAGATAGATGGGCGTCAGGTTCGCGCCCGCGTGAGGCCCGGCGTGGCGCAGGTGGTCGATCACCCACCGAAGGGTTTTCCCCTTGTCCCAATCGATGTCCGGGCGCAACTCGATGACTTCGCGGCCGGTGGTCACGCGCAGGGCGTGGCGCTGACCCGCCGCGCGCACCGCCGCCGTCACCTCCCCGACGCGATCGCGGGCGGCGTTGCGATAGTGCACCGCCACGCCGAATCGCTTGTGCTCCACCACAACACCGGGAAGCGACCCGAGCTGGTCGCGCAGCTGGCCGGCGACGCGCTCCAGCACCGGTATGGCCGCCGCAGCCGCGTCGTTTTGGTGATGCGTTCCGTCGGGTGCGGTCAGCTCGAAACCGTGGCTGCCCGCATACCAGATGCCGGGCAGGCCGACCCGCTCGGTCACGTCGGCGAGGTCGCGGCCGGACAGCACCGCGACCGGGCAGTGCGCGGCCAATTTCCGCAGCGCCTCGGCCGCGCCGGCGGCCGGCCGGGCCGCGTCCGGATCGTCGACGATGTCCGACAGCGTGCCGTCGAAGTCGAAGAACACCGCCGGCTGCCGGGCGGTCAGGCCCGCGGCCAGGCCGAGGGCCTGCAGTGCGTCGGGAAGCTGCGAGAGCCGTCGGTCCCCGGTCCGCACGGTCACTTCCTGTAGCCCGGCCACGACCGCGTCGGCGCCCAACCGGCGTAGCTCGTCGCGGTGACCCGTGGGGTCGACCCCGATGACCAACGCGAATCCGCCGTCGCTCCCGGCCGTGACGCCGGCCGCGTCGTGCGCGACGACGACGCACCGACCGGGTCGCGCGCCCAGCTCGCCGGCCGCCTCGGCCGGGCCGCCCACGTGCACGTCACCCAGATCGCCGATCCCGGCCTTAGCCAGCGCGTCTCGGCGGTCGGGGTGGTGGGAAAAAACGGCGGTGCCGGCACCGATCTCGTGCAGCAGCCGGATCAGCGTCACCGCCGCGTCCGCCGCGCTGCCCTCGGCCGTCACCACCGCGTCGAGGTCGAACAGCACCGCGTCATGGCGGCGCGGGTCGATGATGACCTGCCCCAACTTGCGCACGACCAACCTTCTCACGGAGCGGTATCGAACATACATTCGATATACTCGGGGCGTGGGCTGGTTCAACGGGCCGCCGAGTTGGGCGGAAATGGAGCGGGTGCTCGATGGCAAGCCGCGCCGTGCGGGTGGCCCGGCCCCGGTCGAGCCGGCTTACGAAGCCGGGGGAGATGTCCCCACGTCGCGCAAGCGCGGGGCGTATGAGCCGCCGGACGACAACCGGAGGGTCCGCTCGTCCGTCGCCTACGCCGAGCTGCACGCGCATTCGGCGTACAGCTTCCTCGACGGGGCCAGCACGCCGGAGGAGCTGGTCGAGGAGGCGGCCCGGCTGGATCTGCGCGCTCTGGCATTGACCGACCACAACGGGCTGTACGGGGCGGTGCGGTTCGCCGAAGCGGCCGCGGAACTCGACGTGCGTACCGTCTTCGGCGCCGAACTGTCTTTCGCGCCCGTCGCCCGCACCGAGGAGCCCGATCCGCCCGGCCCGCATCTGCTGGTGCTGGCCCGTGGCCCGGAGGGCTACCGTCGGCTGTCGCGGCAGCTGGCCGCTGCGCATCTGGCCGGCGGCGAGAAGGGCAAGCTGCGCTACGACTTCGACGCGCTGACCGAGGCGGCGGGCGGGCACTGGCACATCCTGACCGGGTGCCGCAAAGGCCATGTGCGCCAAGCGCTTTCCGACGGCGGCCCGGACGCGGCGGCCAGCGCGCTGGCCGACCTGGTGGACCGGTTCGGCGCGGCGCGGGTCAGCATCGAGTTGACCCATCACGGTCATCCGCTCGACGACGAACGCAACGAAGCGCTGGCCGCACTCGCGCCGCGGTTCGGTGTCGGTGTCGTCGCCACCACCGGCGCGCACTTCGCGGGGCCGTCGCGGCGCCGGCTGGCCATGGCGATGGGGGCGATCCGGGCCCGGCAGTCGCTGGATTCCGCCGCGGGATGGCTGGCCCCGCTGGGTGGTTCGCATCTGCGCTCCGGCGAGGAGATGGCCCGGCTGTTCGCGCAGCGGCCCAAGGCGGTGACCGCCGCGGCCGAGCTTGGCGAGCAGTGTGCGTTCGGGCTGGCGCTCATCGCCCCGCAGCTGCCGCCGTTCGACGTGCCCGACGGGTACACCGAGGACAGCTGGCTGCGGCAGCTGGTGATGGCCGGGGCGCGCGACCGTTACGGACCGGCCGAAGCCGCGCCGCGGGCCTACTCCCAGATCGAGCACGAGCTGAAAGTCATTGCCCAACTGCAGTTTCCGGGGTACTTCCTGGTGGTGCACGACATCGCCCGGTTCTGCCGGGACAACAACATCCTGTGCCAGGGCAGGGGATCGGCGGCCAACTCCGCGGTCTGCTATGCCCTCGGCGTCACCGCGGTGGACCCGGTGACCAACGAGCTGTTGTTCGAGCGCTTCCTGTCGCTCGCCCGTGACGGTCCGCCCGACATCGACATGGACATCGAATCTGACCAGCGCGAAAAGGTCATCCAGTACGTCTACGACAAATATGGCCGGGACTACGCCGCACAGGTCGCCAACGTCATCACCTACCGGGGGCGAATCGCGGTGCGCGACATGGCCCGCGCCCTGGGTTTCTCGCAGGGACAGCAGGACGCGTGGAGCAAGCAGGTCAGCAGCTGGAACGGGCTGGCCGACTCGCCCGACATCGAAGACATTCCGCCGCAGGTGATCGACCTGGCCACCCAGATCCGGAACCTGCCGCGGCACATGGGAATCCACTCCGGGGGCATGGTGATCTGCGACCGTCCGATCGCCGACGTGTGCCCGGTGGAGTGGGCCCGCATGGAGAACCGCAGCGTTCTGCAATGGGACAAAGACGACTGCGCCGCAATCGGTTTGGTGAAGTTCGACCTGCTCGGGCTGGGCATGCTCTCGGCGCTGCACTATGCGAAGGACCTGGTGGCCGAGCACAAGGGCATCGAGGTCGATCTGGCCAGGCTCGATCTCTCCGAACCGGCGGTGTACGAGATGCTGGCGCGCGCCGATTCCGTCGGCGTGTTCCAGGTGGAGTCGCGGGCGCAGATGGCGACGTTGCCGCGGCTGCGGCCGCGTGAGTTCTACGACCTGGTGGTGGAGGTGGCGCTGATCCGTCCCGGGCCCATCCAGGGCGGGTCGGTACACCCCTACATCCGGCGGCGCAACGGCATCGACCCCGTCGTCTACGACCACCCCTCCATGGAACCGGCGCTGCGAAAGACGCTGGGGGTTCCGCTCTTTCAGGAGCAGCTGATGCAGCTCGCGGTCGACTGCGCCGGCTTCTCGGCCGCCGAGGCCGACCAGCTGCGGCGCGCCATGGGATCCAAGCGTTCGGCCGAGCGCATGCGACGCCTGCGCGGCCGGTTCTACGACGGCATGCGCGCGTTGCACGGCGCCACCGACGAAGTGATCGAGCGGACCTACGAAAAGCTGGAGGCATTCGCCAATTTCGGCTTCCCGGAAAGCCACGCGCTGTCCTTCGCGTCGCTGGTGTTCTACTCGTCGTGGTTCAAGCTGCACCACCCGGCGGCGTTCTGCGCGGCACTGCTGCGCGCACAGCCGATGGGTTTCTATTCCCCGCAGTCGCTGGTGGCCGATGCGCGCAGGCACGGGGTGGTGGTGCACGGTCCGTGTGTCAACGCCAGCCTGGCGCACGCCACGTGTGAGAACTCCGGGACGGAGGTGCGGCTGGGTTTGGGCGCCGTCCGTCATATCGGCGACGATCTCGCCGAACAGCTGGTCGAGGAGCGAAAAGCCCACGGCCCGTTCGCTTCTCTGCTGGATCTGACGGCCCGGCTCCAGCTATCCGTGCCGCAGACCGAAGCGCTGGCGACGGCCGGGGCGCTGGGCTGCTTCGGGATGTCCCGCCGCGAGGGTTTGTGGGCGGCCGGGGCGGCGGCCACTCAGCGGCCCGACCGGTTACCCGGCGTGGGGTCGTCGTCGCACATTCCGGCGCTGCCGGGGATGAGTGAGCTGGAGCTGTCGGCCGCCGACGTGTGGGCCACCGGGATCTCGCCGGACAGTTATCCGACGCAGTTCCTGCGGGATGATCTCGACGCGATGGGTGTGGTTCCCGCCGAGAGGCTGCTGAGCGTGCCCGACGGCGACCGCGTGCTGGTCGCCGGCGCGGTGACCCATCGGCAGCGACCCGCGACGGCCCAAGGGGTGACCTTCCTCAATCTCGAGGACGAGACCGGGATGGTCAACGTGCTCTGCACGCCGGGAGTGTGGGCCCGGCAGCGCAAGCTGGCCAATACGGCGCCGGCACTGCTGGTGCGCGGCCAAGTCCAAAACGCCAGTGGCGCAGTCACTGTCGTGGCCGAGCGGTTGGGCCGCATCACCTTGGCGGTCGGCTCGCGCTCGCGTGACTTCCGCTGATTCAGCCCGTTGGCGTCGTCCACACTTTGGTCGGGGTGATGGTCAGCCGGGTGCTGTAGGAGCCCATCGCCTCGGTCAGGCCGAACTTCGCGGCCTCCTCGCTGTACTTCGCCCAGTACGGCTCATCCTCGCGGCAGTCGACGTCGGTGGCGTCCACCGTGGCGACGCCGCCGACCACGATGATGCTGCCGCCGTTGCCGTCGGAATCCAGGTTGAGGCTCACCTTGGGGTGCGACTTGATATGTGCCACCTTGGCCGCCTGCGGCATGGAGTACACCGTCAGCGCGGCGCCGTCGAAGTAGAACCAGATCAGCCGCGGCACCGGTTGGCCCGATTTCGCGACGGTCGTCAGCCACCCGTAGTGGTCGGAGATAAGCCTGCTGGAAACCTCTTGTGTCAGTTCGACGCTCATGGCACGAATCTAGCCCGCAGGTAGTCTCCACCCATGACCCTCAACCTGTCCGTCGACGAAGTTCTCACCACCACCCGCTCGGTCCGCAAGCGCCTCGATTTCGACAAGCCAGTATCCCGCGAGGTGTTGATGGAATGCCTCGACTTGGCGCTGCAGGCGCCCACCGGCTCGAACTCGCAGGGCTGGCAGTGGGTCTTTGTCGAGGACGCCGAGAAGAAGAAGGCGATCGGCGACATCTACCTGAAAAATGCCCGCGGCTACCTCGCCTCGCCGTCACCCGAGTACGCCGAGGGGGATACCCGCGGTGAGCGGATGGGCAAGGTGAGGGATTCCGCGACCTATCTGGCCGAGCACATGCACGAGGCGCCGGTGCTGATGATTCCCTGCATCGAAGGCCGCGAGGACAAGACGCCGCTGGGCGGCGTGTCGTTCTGGGCGTCGCTGTTCCCGGCGGTGTGGAGCTTCTGCCTGGCGCTGCGCTCCCGCGGCCTGGGCTCCTGCTGGACGACGCTGCACCTGCTGCGCGATGGCGAAAAGCAGGCCGCCGAAGTGCTCGGCATCCCCTACGACCGGTACAGCCAGGGCGGGCTGTTCCCGATCGCCTACACCAAAGGCACCGACTTCCGGCGGGCCAAGCGGCTGCCCGCCGAGAGCCTCACGCACTGGAACAGCTGGTAGACCCCCGCGCGGGACTCATCGGGCTACTGGTCGGCCGGCAGGAGGATGGTCTTGCCGTGCAGGCGGCCGGCGTCGGAGTCGGTATGCACGGCCGCGGCCTGATCGAGAGGGCGCCGGTCGGCGACGTCGATGCGCAGTTGCCCGGCGTCGACGCGGCTGACCAGCCCGGCCAGCTGTGCGGCGTCGCTTCGGACGAAGACGCGCTGCGTGCGGACCTGGCGGCCGGGGTTTTCCGGCCCCGAGGTCATGGTGCCGACGTGGCAGCCGCCGTCGGCGACGACGCCGATGAGGGCTTCGGTCTCCTCCGGCGAGGTGCTGACCAGGTTGAGCACCACGTCGAACGGTGCACCATCGACGTCGATCGGCGAGTGCGTGTAGTCGATGTAATCGACGATCCGGTCGGCGCCCAGGGCGCGCAGACGTTCGGCGTCACGCGTCTTTGCGGTCGCGGTCACGACGGCACCGGCCTGCTTGGCCAACTGAATCGCATAGCCGCCGACCGCACCTGACGCGCCATTGATCAGGATCGTCCGCCCCGCCGTCAAACTGGCGATCTCGAACAGCGCTTGCCACGCCGTCAATGCGGGCTCCGGCAGCGCAGCCGCATCCGCTAGATCCACCGACTGCGGTGCGGCGGCCAGCGACTCGGCCGGCGCTATCGCGTACTCCGCGGCGGCGCCATCGGCATCCAGCGGCAGAAACGCCACGACCGCATCGCCGACGTTCCATCGCTGAACCCCGTCACCGAGTTCGGCGATTGTGCCCGCGACGTCGACGCCGGGGATGTGCGGGAAGCTGATTTCGTACACCTCGGACAGGTAGCCGCCGCGGATGCCGGCATCCACCGGATTGAACGAGGTGGCGGCCACTTTCACCAGCACCTGCCGCGGGCCCGGCACCGGTCGCGGCGCCTCCTCGTACCGCAGAACGTCGCTATCGCCGTATCGGTGGTATCGCACAGCCTTCATGAATTTCTCCTTCCTTGATTGCTTCGATGTTGAAGCAGTTATGCCTGGAGTAACTTGCTTCAATATCGAAGCAATTCCGAGGACGGCTGTGACGGTCGTCTCATTGCTTCGATGTTGAAACATTAAGATGACGGGATGGCCGCAGGCCTCAAGCCCGTGCAACTGCGCACTTACTTCGCCCTGACCGAGGCGACCAGCTTGCTCCAGTACGCCGTGCGACAGCAGTTGCAGGCCGAGGGCGGCCTCAGCTACGTGCAGTTCGAGGTCTTGGCCAAACTGGTCGACGCCGGCCAACCGCTCACCATGACTGAGCTCGCCGATGGCGTGGTCTATAGCCGCAGCGGCCTGACCCATCAGGCGGGACTGCTGGAAAAGGCGGGGCTCATCACCCGCCAAGTCAGTACCCATGACAAGCGCGCCACGGGCGTCGAGATCACCGAGGCGGGTCGAGCCCTTGTCGCCAAGGTTCTACCCGGCCACATCCAGGTCGTGCGCGACCTCCTGTACGGCTCACTGTCCGATCAGGACGCGCAGATCCTCGGCGAGCTCATGAGTCGCGTCCGCGATCACATGCGTGGTCGGCCCCCCCGCTCGGCCGCTCCGCGCAAACGCACCGGCTGATCGACCGCGTCTAGACCGCGCCCGAGTAGCCGTGCTGCCGCCAGGCCTCGTACACGGCGATCGCGGCCGCGTTGGCAAGGTTCAGGGAGCGCCGGCCGGCCAGCATGGGAATACGCACCTGCTGCGTGACGTGGGGGTCGGCCAGGGTCGCCGCGTCCAGTCCGTCGGGTTCCGGCCCGAACATCAGCACGTCGCCGGGCCGGTAACCGATGTCGGCGAACGAGGTGCTCGCGTGCGCGGTGAACGCGACCACCCGCGCCGGCAGCAGCGCGTCCCACGCCGCCGGCAGCGACGGGTGCACGGTGACCGACGCCAGGTCGTGGTAATCCAGCCCGGCCCGCCGCAGCTTGGGCTCGGACAGATCGAAACCCAGCGGCTCGACCAGGTGCAATTCGGTGCCGGTGGCGGCCGCCGTCCGGATGGCGTTGCCGGTGTTGGGGGCGATGCGGGGGCTATAGAACAGCAGCCGAAACATCTGCCGATCATTGCAAAACCGTCCGCGCCGCTGACCCGCCGTGTTTGCCAGATTTGCTCGCCGGTGTAGGCAGAAACCTTAAAGGGCTCTGTCTGCTCAGTAACAATTCTGGTGACCTGAGGCTTGGGCTGTCATACTCGTCGGATTGCCAGGCGTTCTCCGCTCGCGCCTTTCTGTGCGGGGTGGGTGCGAATAAAGCAGGAAGTTTCATGAGGCTCTTTTGTTCAGCGCTGAATGTCAGCGCAGCGGCCCTTCGTGCGGCCGCGATCACGTGACCATGTTCGCCCGCCCGGCCGACTCGGTCGAGGCGGTTCCCCCCGAGTTCGCCGACGCCCCCGCCGCCGCGGCGCCGGTCAAGCGTCCGCCGGCCTGGTCGCTGACCAACTGGCCGGTGCGGTGGAAAGTCCTGGCGATCGTGCTGGTCCCGCTGGTTTTGGCGTCGCTTTTCGCCGCGTTGCGCGTCAACGCCGCGATGGCCAACTCCAGCGGCCTGCGGCTGGCCGCGGCCCGGGCCGACGTCCTACCGGCGATCACCAAGTACATGTCCGCGCTCGACGTCGCGCTGATGGCGAGCTCGGCCAACCGCGACCAGGAAGGCGCGAAGAAGAACTTCGAGGCCCGCAAGGGCGAGCTCGCGGCGCGGCTGGCCGACACCGATGTGACTCCCGACGTCCGGTCGGCGGTGACCAACCTGCTCAACGGCGGGCAGGCGCTGTTGAGCAAGGTGGCCGACAACAGCATCGGTTTGCGGGAGCGAGTGACGACCTATGCGCCGCTGCTGTTGACGGCCGAGGACGTCATCAACGCGTCGGTCCGGGTCGACGACGAGAAGATCCGCGCCGAGGCACAGGGCCTGAGCCGCGCGGTCGGGGCCCGCGGGCAGATGACCATGCAGGAGATGCTGGTCACCCGGGGCGCGGACCTGCCCGAGCCGCAATTGCGCACCTCGATGATCACCCTGGCGGGTACCGAGCCGTCGACGCTGTTCGGGATGAGCGAAGTGCTGGGTGCGGGCTCGCCGGAAGCCAAGACACTGCAGCAGCAAATGGTGACCCGGATGGCGATGATGTCCGACCCCGCCAGCGCGCTGGTCGACAATCCCGAGCTGCTGCGTTCGATACGGACCACCGACGGGATCGCCGAACAGGTCATCAAGGACGCCACCGCGTCGGTGACCAAGTCGGTGCACGCCCAGGCCGATGATCGGCGCCGCGCCGCCATCCTCGACAGCATCCTGGTGCTGGCCGCCATCGTGGTCGCGCTGGCCATCGTCTTGCTGGTGGCGCGCGCGCTCGTCGTGCCGCTGCGGGTGCTGCGCGACGCCGCCCTCAAAGTCGCGCACACCGACCTCGAGGAAGAGGTCGCGCTGGTCAAAGGCGGTGGCGCCGAGCCGATCCCGCAGCCGTTGCCGGTGTACACCACCGAGGAAATCGGCCAGGTCGCCCACGCCGTCGACGAACTGCACACCCAGGCCCTTTTGCTCGCCGGCGACGAGGCGCGCCTGCGGCTGCTGGTCAACGACATGTTCGAGACCATGTCGCGGCGCAGCCGGTCGCTGGTCGACCAGCAGCTGCAGCTCATCGACCGACTGGAACGCAACGAGGAGGATCCCGACCGCCTCGACAGCCTCTTCCGGCTGGACCACCTGGCCGCCCGGCTGCGCCGCAACAGCGCCAACCTGCTGGTGCTGGCGGGCGCGCAGCTGGCGCGCGACCAGCGCGAGCCGGTGCCGCTCGCGACGGTCATCAACGCCGCCGTTTCCGAGGTCGAGGACTACCGCCGCGTCGAAATCGCCCGCGTACCCGAGTCCACGCTGATCGGTGCGGCCGCCGGTGGTGCCATCCATCTGTTCGCCGAGCTGATCGACAACGCCCTGCGCTACTCGCCGCCGACGACGTCGGTGCGGATCTCCGGGGCGCCCGGCGGCGACGGCGGGGTGCTGGTGCGGATCGCCGACGCGGGTTTGGGCATGAACGACGCGGATCGGCGCATCGCCAACATGCGGCTGCAGGCCGGCGGCGAGGTCACCCCCGACAATGCCCGCCACATGGGGCTGTTCGTGGTCGGCCGGATCGCCGCCCGGCACGGCATCCGGGTCGGGCTGCGCGGTCCAGGTCCCAACGAGGCGGCGACCGGTACGACGGCGGAGATCTACCTACCGGCGACGGTGCTCGTGGGGGCCGCCTCGCGGGCGGCCGCAGCGCGAGCGCGGGCCCGGGGCGTGTCCTCCCCGAGCACCCAACTCGCCAACGCGATGGCGACGACGGACCCCGGCGGCGAGGCCGCCCTGCGGGACGCCGACGTGGCGACGACGTCCACCCACAACGGCGCTCACACGGCTGTCCCACCGGATTCCCACACGCCGGTTCCGCCGATCACCCTGTTGCCGCGCCGCGACCCGGGTTCCAGCGGCATCACCGAAGTTCCCGCCCAACCTCCCGAGAAGCCGCGCCGGCACCGGCGCGAGCTGGCCACCCCCTGGTGGGAGACCCAGAAGCAGCCGGAGCCGAAACCGGCGCCGCCCGCGGAGCCCGAAACCCCGGCCGCGGCGGTGTCGGACACCTCGGCATTCTTCGCCGCCCGGTCGCGGGAGGTCATTGAGCCCGAGGAGACGCCGACCGCCGAAGCGGACAGCGTGCAAGCCGACGCGTCCGTCACCCCGATCCGGTCGGTCCCGTCAATCCCGTCGATCCCCGAGGCGGCAGAGGCTCCGGATGCCGCGGAGACCCCGAGCGAGGACGACGTGATCTACCGGCGGATGCTCTCGGAGATGCTGGGCGACCCGCACGACCTGGTCAACAGCGCCGACCTGGATTGGCAGTCGGTGTGGGACCGTGGCTGGTCGTTGGCCGCCGAGGCCGAGGACAAGCCCGTCGAGTCGCACACCGCCGAGCACGGCCTGCCGGTGCGGACCCCCGGCGCCCGGCTGGTGCCGGGGGCGGCCAACGGTGTCGGCCTCGCCGCGCACGACCGGCCGGACGAGGACGGCCCCGACGAGGACCGCCCCGGCCAGGACGAAGGCTCCCTCGTAGGATCGAATGGCGGATCCGGTTCCAGCCGGTCCGAGCGGCGGCCGCAACATGCGGCCGCGGTGCGCGATCCCGACGCGGTTCGCGCCTCCTTCAGCAGCCATTTCGGTGGCGTGCGCACCGGCCGCTCGCATGCCCGTGAATCGAATCAAGGACCCGATCAGGAATGACGTCACCGGATAACTCACTGGACTGGCTGGTGACGAACTTCGCCCGCGAGGTCCCCGGGGTGGCGCACGCGCTGCTGGTGTCCGTCGACGGGCTGCCCATAGCCGCCAGCGAGCATTTGCCCCGCGAGCGGGCCGACCAGTTGGCCGCGGTGGCCTCCGGGCTCGCGAGCCTCGCGACCGGGGCCGCGCAGCTGTTCGAGGGCGGGCAGGTGCTGCAATCCGTGGTCGAGATGCAGAACGGCTATCTCTTGCTGATGCGCGTCGGTGACGGCTCACACCTGGCCACACTGGCGGTGACGTCGTGTGACATCGGTCAGATCGGTTACGAGATGGCCATCCTTGTCGAACGGGTGGGCGGCGTCGTGCAGTCCTCCCGCCGATCCGCTGCACACTCGTGAGCCGCGATGGACAAGCGCGAGTCCTGGCCGCCCTCACGTGAGGCGAGCCTCGTCCGTCCGTACACCCTGACGTCCGGACGGACCGGAACCAAAGTCGACCTTCCGCTGGAAGCGCCGATTCAAGCGTTGCAGGCCGGACTGGCGCACCGATGGCCGCCCAACGACGCGAGAGGCAAGATCATCCAACTGTGCGTCAAAAGCCTGTCCGTCGCGGAAATCTCCGCCCGGCTCGATTTGCCGGTCGGTGTCACGCGCGTCTTGATCGGCGATCTGGTGCTATCCGAATACGTTCGGGTACATCGAACGTTGACCGAGCGTTCGACCCGCGATGAGCGCCACGATCTCATAGGAAGGACGCTGCGTGCCCTACGCGCACTCTGAGCCGCACCCCGATGCGCACTCCGATGAGGGAGCCACCGCGTCGACGAAAATCGTCATCGCGGGTGGGTTCGGCGCCGGCAAGACGACGTTCGTCGGGGCGGTCTCGGAGATCATGCCGCTGCGCACCGAGGAGATGGTCACCGACGCCTCGGCCGGCGTCGACATGCTCGAGGCCACTCCCAACAAGCGGACCACCACGGTCGCGATGGACTTCGGCCGGATCACCCTGGAAGAGGACCTGGTGCTCTACCTGTTCGGCACCCCGGGCCAGCGCAGGTTCTGGTTCATGTGGGACGACCTGGTCCGCGGCGCCATCGGGGCGATCGTCCTGGTTGACTGCCGGCGGCTGCAGGACAGCTTTGCCGCTGTCGACTTCTTCGAGCACCGCAACCTGCCGTTCTTGATCGCGGTCAACGAATTCGAAGGCGCGCCACGCTATCCCGTCGACGAGGTGCGCGAGGCGCTGACCCTGCCCCGCCACATCCCGGTGATCTCCGTCGACGCACGGGATCGCAGATCGGCGACCGACGCCCTGATCGCGGTCAGCGAGTACGCACTGGAAACGCTGGCCGCGAGCTGACCGCTTTGCAGCCCTGGGTCGACTGCGAATTCTCCGGCAGGGATTTTCGCGACGAGGACCTCAGCCGGTTGCGCACCGAACGGGCCGTGTTCACCGAATGCAATTTCAGCGGCGCCAACCTGGCCGAATCGCAGCACCGCGGATCCGCCTTTCGCAACTGCACGTTCGAACGAACACTGTTGTGGCACAGTACATTTGCGCAGTGCAGCATGCTGGGTTCGGTCTTTGTGCAATGCCGGCTGCGGCCCATGACCTTCGACGAGGTGGACTTCACACTCGCGGTGCTGGGCGGCAACGACCTGCGCGGTGTCGACCTGAGCGGCTGCCGGCTGCGCGAGACCAGCCTGGTGGAAACCGACCTGCGCAAGGCCGTGCTGCGTGGCACCGACCTGTCCGGGGCGCGGACCGCCGGCACCCGGCTCGACGACGCCGACCTGCGCGGCGCGACTGTCGACCCGTCGTTGTGGAGAACCGCCACGCTGGCCGGGGCGCGTGTCGACGTCGGCCAGGCCGTCGCCTTCGCGGCCGCCCACGGGCTGCGGTTGGACGGGGGCCCGGACGGCTGAGCCGTCGCTATCGCTCGAGCCGCTATCGCTTGAGCCGCATGCGCCACCACACGACGCCGGTATAGAACGCCGACAACGCCGCGAGCATGGCCATGTCGAAGAGCCAGGTGCCGGACGTGTGCTGGAAGTGACGGTCGCGGGGACTCTGCGGACCGGGGGCCACCGTCCACAAATCCACCGTCGATCCCGACGCCGCGTACCCCCACCGGGAGGGCACCACCCAGGACAGCTGATCGAGAAAGATCCGGTTCGTGATCGGAACCATGCCGCCGGAGAGCACCATCTGCATCATCAACGACACCACGAGCAGCGGCATGATCTGCTCATTCGAGCGGGCCAGCGACGACAGCAGCAGGCCGAGCATCGCCGAAGCCACACAGGTCGCCGCGACGGTGACGTACAACTCGAAGGTGGCATTGCCGAGCAGCACGGCCGGCCGCGTCGGCGCGCCCTTGCCCACTATCACGATGGTGGTCGCGATCACCGCCTGGACGATGGCGAACACGCAGAACACGACGACCTTGGCGCCCAGATAGGCCCCGGTCGACAGACCGACCGCCTGCTCTCGCCGGAAGATCGCGCGCTCGCCGATGAGGTCGCGCAGCGTCAGCGCCGTACCCATGAAGGCGGCGGCCATGGTCAGCAGCATCAAGATCGTCGCGGCCTCGCCGGCGGAGGCGCTCGTCGGGTCGGCGATGCCGAAACCGGTGTCGCCGGGAACGGTCAGCGACAGCGCACCCATGACGAACGGCAACAGCGCCAGGAACACGAAATACGCACGGTCGGACACGATCAGGCGAACCTGGCGCCGCGCGATCGTGGAGAACTGACGGCGCACGCTGGTGTGTGCCGAGTCGCCGAGTTCGGCCGCGGGCGCTTCGGCTTCCGGCGGCGGCGGGGGTTTGTTCTGGGCGAGGAACCGGCGATTGGCCTCGTCCGGGTCGGCACCCACCTTCGCGAAAATGTGGGCCCAGTTGGTGGTCCCCATGACCTCGCCGATCTGGTCGGGTGCGCCCAGGAACGCGGTTTTGCCGCCGGGGGCCATCAGCAGCACCTGATCGCAGATGTCCAGATACGTCAGCGAGTGGGTGACCACCAGCACCACGCGGCCGGCGTCGGCCAGTTGCCGCAGCATCGTCATGACTTGCAGGTCCAGCGCGGGGTCAAGGCCCGAGGTCGGTTCGTCGAGGATCAGCAGCGACGGCCCGGTGAGCAGCTCGAGCGCGACCGACGCGCGTTTGCGCTGGCCGCCGGAGAGCTTGTCGACCCGGGTGTCCGCGTGCTGCGTCAGCCCCAGCTCGTCGAGGACCTGCGCGACGACCTCTTCGCGGTCGGCCTTGCTGGTATCCGGCGGCAGGCGCAGCTCGGCGGCGTAGCCGAGCGCCTGGTTGACGGTCAGCTGGCGGTGCACGACGTCGTCTTGGGGCACCATCCCGATCCTGGTGCGCAGCGTCGCGTAGGCGGTGTGGATGTTGTGGCCCTCAAACGTGACGGTGCCGGCTGTGGGGGTGGCGTACCCGGCGATCAGCCGCGACAGCGTGCTCTTGCCGGCGCCGGATCCGCCGATGATGGCGGTCAGGGTGCCGGGCCTGGCGGTCAGCGAGATCTTCTCGAGCAGGCTCTTGCCGTCGACGCTGAAGTCGACGTGTCGGACCTCCAGGCCGCCGGTGCGCGTCGCCGCTTCCTGGCGGCGCAGCAGGACGCCGCCGGTGAAGACCAGGTCGACGTTGCCGATGGTGACGACGTCGCCCTCGGACAGCAGCGCGGACCCGACCCGGAGCCCGTTGACGAACGTCCCGTTGATGCTATTGGCGTCGCGGATCTCGGTGCCGATCGGCGTCGGGGCCAGGAAGGCGTGATAGCGCGACGCCAGCACGTCGTGGATGACGATGTCGTTGTCGATCGCGCGGCCGATCCGGGCGGCGCCGGCGACGGGTGCCGCCCCCGATTCGGGCCCCAGGGGTTTGATCGTTCTGGTCGGGGCGTCGGGCCCGGGCCCGGCCGTGGGCGGCGGCACCTGGTGGGTTTGTGCTTTGGGCGCGACGATCGGCACCGGCTGCGGCGCGCCGGGCTGGTAGCGGCGCGCGACCGGTGCCTGGGCCGGTGATTGGCGGGGCACGGGCTGCGAGCGCGACGCCGGGCTGCGTATGGCACCCGACGGCGGCCCCTCGGGTGGCGCGATCGTCGGGATCACCTGCGTCGTCCGCGGTAGCGAGCCGACGCTGCCCCGGTGATGTCCGACCTCGAAGGTGATCCGCGGCCCGTCGGGCTTGCCGATGTTGATGCTCTGCCCGTCTTGGATGTCGACGGTGGGCACGCGCTGGCCGTTGACGAACACACCGTTGAGCGAGTTGTTGTCGACCGCCACCCAGCGGCCCTGGTCGAAGCGCAACAGCACGTGCGCGCGGGCGACCAGCGGATGAGCCACTCGCAGGTCGGCGCGCAGGTCGCTGCCGACCACCACGTCACCGCCCGGGGCGAAGCTGCCCTGGGATCGGTTGGACCGAACGGTCAGCACGGGCTGCGCAGGGCGATTCATTGGGTGATCAGTGCCGCTTGAGCCGGATCTTCCACCACACGATGGCGCTGTAGAGCACGCTCAACAGTGCGAGCATCGCCATGTCGAACAGCAGAATGTGTTTGGAGTGCTGCCAGACCGGGTCGTTGGTCGGGATCTGTTTGACCTTCACCAGTGACGGAAAGTCGATCGAGGACGCACCCCCGGCGTAGCCCCAGCGGGCGGGTGTCAGCCATGCGAGCTGCTCGAGACCGACGCGTTGGTAGACCGGGATCATCCCGCCGGACAACACCAGCTGCGACATGATCGACACCACGAGCAGCGGCATGATCTGCTCGTTGGACTGCGCCAGCGACGACAGCAGCAGGCCGAGCATCGCCGAAGCAACACAGGTGCCCGCGACGGTGACGAAAAGCGAGAACGTCGAGTTGCCAAAGAAGGGCGGGTCTGCGGTCGGCGCGCCCTTGCCCAGCCGCACGATGAACGTTGCGATCGCTGCCTGCGCGGTCGCGAAGACGCAGAACACCACGATCTTGGCCAGCAGATACGCCGTGGTGGACAGGCCGACGGCCTGCTCCCGGCGGAAGATGGCGCGCTCGCCGATGAGGTCGCGGATGGTCAGCGCGGTGCCCATGAAGACGGCGCCGATGTTCAACAGCACCATGATGTACTGCGGCTGAGTGGGCGCGAGACCGAGCGGGTCGGCGGGGCCGAGGCCGGGTTTTGGACCTTTCACGGTCAGCGACAACGCGCCGATGAGGAACGGCAAGATCGCCAGGAAGATCGTGTAACCGCGGTCGGACACGACGAGGCGAACCTGACGGCGGGCGATCGTCGATAGCTGCCGCCACAGGTCGGTTTGGGGTGGTTCGCCCAGATCCGCCGGGCTCTCGGGAGCCGGCGCTTGCGACGACGGCTGGTTGCGTTCCTTGAAACGGCGGTTGGCCTCGTCGGGATCGGCGCCCACCTTGGCGAAGATGTCGGCCCAGTTGCGGGTCCCCATGGCCGCCTCGACCTGGTCGGGCGGCCCGCAGAACGCGGTCTTACCGCCGGGCGCGACCAGCAGGATCTGATCGCAGACGTCGAGATAGGACACGGAGTGGGTGACCACCAACACCACGCGGCCGGCGTCGGCGAGCTGACGCAGCATCAGCATGACCTGACGGTCCAGCGCCGGGTCCAGCCCGGACGTCGGCTCGTCCAGGAGCAGCAGCGATGGTTGGGTCAGTAGCTCCAGCGCCACCGAGGCGCGTTTGCGCTGGCCGCCGGAGAGCTTGTCGACCCGGGTGTCTGCGTGTTTGGTCAGCTCGAGTTCCTCGAGCACCTGAGCGACGACCTGGGCACGTTCCTCTTTGCTGGTGTCGGGCGGCAGGCGCAGCTCGGCGGCGTAGCCAAGGGCCTGGTTGACGGTCAGCTGGCGGTGCACCACGTCGTCCTGCGGGACCATCCCGATCCTGCTGCGCATGGACGCATATTCGGTATGGATGTTGTGACCCTCGAAGGTCACCGAGCCCGACGTCGGGGTGGTGTAGCCGACGATCAGCCGCGACAGGGTCGTCTTGCCGGCGCCGGAACCACCGATGATGGCGGTGAGCGTCCCGGGCCGGGCGGTCAGCGAGATGTGGTCCAGAAGTTGCTTGCCGTGGTCGACGGTGAAGCAGACCGAGTTCACCTCCAGGCCGCCGGTGCGCGTCGCCGCTTCGGTGCGCCGGACCAGGGTGTCGCGGGTGAACACCAGGTCGACGTTGCCGATGGTGACCACGTCTCCTTCGGTGAGCACCGCAGACCCGACCCGCACACCGTTGACGAAGGTCCCGTTGACGCTGTGCGCGTCGCGGATTTCGGTGCCCAGCGGCGTCTGAGTCAGGAACGCGTGATGGCGTGACGCCAGCACGTCCTGGATGACGACGTCGTTGTCGGTGGCACGGCCGATCGTGATCGAGCCGACCGGCTTCTGTATCGCCCCGGACCGAGACGGCATCAGCGCCTGGAACATCTTCGTCGCGAGGTTGCCCACCTCCGGTTGCTTGGGGGCGGTGCGTGATATCTCGGTGTGCGGCGCGGCCGGCGCCGACGCCGCGGATCCCACACTCGGCATCTGCGGCGGCGGGAAGCTGGGTGGCGGTGGCGGCGCGCCGGGCGGAAACGCGGTCGGCCGGGCCGGTGGTGGCCCCGGCGGTGGGCCCGGATGCGGTCGACGCAACGGGGGCGCGGCGCGGTTCGGCGGGCGCCCCGGCGGGCCGGGCGGCGCGGGTGGAGGGCCCGGCTGACCCGGGGCCGGCGAGGGCGGCCACGCCGTTCCCGCGTGCGCCGCCACCGGGATGCCCATCGACTCGGTGCGGGGCGGGCGACCCGCCATCCCTTGGTAGTGACCGATTTCGAAGGTCAGCTGCGGCCCGTCGGGATTGCCGATGTTGACGGTCTGGCCGTCGTGGATGTCGACCACCGGCACCCGGCGGCCGTTGACGAAAGTCCCATTGAGCGAACCGTTGTCGATCGCCAGCCACCTGCCCTGGTCGAAGCGCAGTAGTAGATGGGCACGCGAAATCAACGGGTGTGTGATGCGCATGTCGGCGCGGAGATCGCGACCGACCACCACGTCATGGCCCGCCGCGAAAGTCCGTTCCGACCCGTCGTGTCGAACGGTTAGCGCTGGCGGGGGTGCGGCGGTCATCGCCACAACTCTAGCTGGTGCAACTGCCGTCAGCCTGCAATGTCAGGCGCCCCGGTAACCACGCAGTGCGTCCGGCTGTAGACCGTGGGCATGCAGCGATTGCAGTGCGTGCACGCCGAGTGCACGCCGTGCGCGGCGCCGTCGGCCGCGATCCGATTGACCAGGTCCGGCTCGGCCAGCAGCGCCCGGGCCATCGCGACGAATTGGAATCCCTCCGCCATCGCCAGGTCCATCGTTTCCCGGTTCGTGATGCCACCGAGCAGGATCAGCGGCATCGTCAGCTCGGCGCGGAACAGCTTGGCGTGGCGCAAGAGATAGGCCTCGCGGTAGGGATACTCGCGAAGGAATTTCTTTCCCGTCATGCGGATGCCCCAGCGCAGCGGCGGCTTGAAGGCGCCGGCGAACTCCTTGACCGGTGCCTCGCCGTGAAACAGATACATCGGGTTGACCAGCGAGCTGCCGGCGGTGAGTTCGATCGCGTCCAGCCCGCCGTCGTCCTGCAGCCATTTGGCGGTGGTCAGCGATTCCTCGGTGCTGATGCCGCCGCGCACACCGTCGGCCATGTTGAGCTTCGCGGTCACCGCGATCGGCGTCCCCTCTTTTTCCACCGCGCGCCGGACAGCCATCACCATGCCGCGGGCCAGCTTCGCCCGGTTCTCCAGCGATCCACCGAACTCGTCGTCGCGGCGGTTGATCAGCGGCGACAGGAATGCGCTTGCCAAATAGTTGTGACCCAAATGGATTTCGACCGCGTCGAAGCCCGCCTCGATGGCCAGGCGCGCGGCGTTGGCGTGCCCTTCGATGACGTCGTCGATGTCCTCGCGGGTTGCCTTCTTCGCGAACCGCATCCCGATCGGGTTGAAGAACCGCACCGGCGCCAGGGCGGTGGCCTTGTTGGAGCGGGCGTTGGCCACCGGGCCGGCGTGGCCGATCTGTGCGCTCACCGCCGCGCCCTCGGCGTGGATCGCATCGGTCAGCCGCCGCAGTCCCGGCACCGCCTCGGGGCGCATCCATAGGCCGTTGCCCTCGGTGCGGCCGCCGGGCGAGACGGCGCAATACGCGACGGTGGTCATGCCCACCCCGCCGGCGGCCGGCAGCCGGTGGTATTCGATCAAGTCGTCGCTCACCAGCGCGCCGGGTGTGCGCGCCTCGAACGTCGCGGCCTTGATGATCCGGTTGCGGAGCGTGACCGGGCCCAGCTTGGCCGGCGAGAACACGTCTGGGGTCTCGGGCATGTGGGCAGCGTAAACCTTGGCCATGGAACACTGTCAGGCGTGGGCGCAATCACGCTGGACGGCAAGGCCACCCGTGACGAGATCTTCGTAGACCTGAAGAAGCGCGTCGCCGAGTTGAGCGCCGCGGGTCGCACGCCCGGGCTGGGTACCATCCTGGTCGGGGACGACCCGGGCTCGCAGGCCTACGTCCGCGGTAAGCACGCCGATTGCGCCAAGGTGGGCATCAACTCGATCCGCCGCGACCTGCCCGCCGACATCAGCGCGGCCGTGCTCGACGAGACGATCGACGAGTTGAACGGCAATCCCGATTGCACCGGTTACATCGTGCAGTTGCCGCTGCCCAAGCACCTCGACGAGAACGCGGCGCTGGAGCGCGTCGACCCCGACAAGGACGCCGACGGACTGCACCCGACCAACCTGGGCCGGCTGGTACTGAACAAGTCCGCGCCGCTGCCGTGCACCCCGCGCGGCATCGTGCATTTGTTGCGCCGCTACGACGTCGAGATCGCCGGGGCGCACGTGGTCGTCATCGGCCGGGGTGTCACGGTTGGCCGCCCGCTGGGCCTGCTGCTGACCCGTCGCTCCGAGAACGCCACGGTGACGTTGTGCCACACCGCAACTCGCGACTTGCCCGCGTTGACCAAGCAGGCGGACATCATCGTGGCCGCCGTGGGAGTGCCGCACCTGCTGACCGCCGACATGGTGCGGCCCGGTGCCGCGGTGCTCGACGTGGGCGTCAGCCGGGTGGACGGCAAGCTCGTCGGTGACGTGCATCCGGACGTGTGGGACGTCGCCGGTCACGTGTCTCCGAATCCCGGCGGCATCGGCCCGCTGACTCGGGCGTTCCTGCTGACCAACGTCGTCGAGCTGGCCGAGCGGCGATGACCGCCAGGACCGTCCTGCGGGCGCAATGGCCGATTCTGTCGGTCGGGCTGATTTTCGCCGCGGCTTTGGTGTTGGTCGGGGCCAACTTCTGGCGCCGCGGTTCGCTGCTGATCGGCATCGGCGTCGGGGCCGCGGCGGCGCTGCGGTTGGTGTTGTCCGAAGACCGTGCCGGCCTGCTGGTGGTGCGCAGCAAGGGCACTGACTTCATGACGACCGCGATGGTCGGGGCCGCGATGATCTACATCGCGTCGACCATCGATCCGCTGGGGACGCGTTAGATCCCCGGCGTGTAGTTGCCTGGGATGCCGGGCATGCCCCCAGGCACACCCGGCATCCCTCCCGGCATGCCCGGCATCCCCCCCGGCATGCCCGGGACCTGCGGCACACCAGATAGGTTGCCGTTGGCTATGTTTGCCATTTCGGTCGGGCAGTACGTCTGTATCGCGATCGTGGTGAACATCTGGGCCATTCCCGGCGATAGGCCGGCGCCCCGCACGCGCTGCACGGCCGCGGCCATGCTCCCGCCCGGCTGGGCGAGCATCGGGCAGATGGATTCGCCGACAGCCATCGCGTTGCCGGGTTGGCCGAAGTCGACGCCGGCGTGGTTCAGCGCGTCGATGAAGGCGTCGTCGGTCCCCGGGTCGGCCTCGGCGGGCGCCGAAAAGGCCGCGGCCATCGTGAGCAGGGCGGCCGTCGCCGCCAGCAGGCGGATCGTCAGGGGCTGACGGCGAAACACCCACAGCCAGTCCTGAGTTCGTGCCAGAGCCTTCAACAGCTTCCCCATCCGTCCCGAGTGCGCTCAGGGCACTCAAATCACTTTGGAAACTTTGGTCTACTACTGTCACATTTACAACACGGGGAGATAAAGGTTTGCACACTATGCGTTTCGTGAACGCGACGTGCGCGAGACTTCGGTTATTGGAGCGGCTGTAGGTCGGCACGCGCCGACACGCGCGTCGACACCCGACTTTCGGGGCGAAATGGTCCAGAATCTGGCATGACGACGAATCGCAGCCGTCCGTCTGACCCCGTGATCTCCCGTGTTATCTCCCGTCAGGCTTTGCTCCGCGGCGCCGTCGGAGCGTTGTTGAACGGGGCGGTGTTCGGCGGCACGCGTGCGGCGGCCGACCCGGACCCCGGGTGGGACGGTCTGGCCTCGTCGATCGGCGGTGCTGTTCTGTTGCCCGCCAACGGAACTCAGTTCGTGACGGGCAAGCAAATCTTCAATTCGTTCTACGACAACTCCAATCCCGCTGCGGTGGTGAGGGTCTTGTCGCAAGCCGATGTGCAGAAGGCGTTGTCGTTCGCCACGGCGCACAACCTGAGGGTCGCGCCGCGTGGGGGAGGGCATTCGTATGTCGGCGCGTCCAGCGCCACCGACACGATGGTGCTCGACCTGCGCGGGCTACCGGGGGGAGCGAACTTCGACGGCGGTAGCGGCAACGTCACGGTGACGCCGGCGACGAATCTCTATGCGGTCCACCAGGCGTGCGCCGCCGCCGGCCAGGCGATCCCCACCGGGAGCTGTCCGACGGTCGGCGTCGCGGGGCTGGCGCTCGGCGGCGGGATTGGGGCCGATTCCCGGCACGCGGGCCTGACGTGTGACGCGCTGAAGTCCGCCACCGTGGTGCTGCCGAGCGGCGATGTGGTCACCGCCTCGGCTAGTGACCATCCGGATCTGTTCTGGGCCCTTTGTGGCGGTGGCGGGGGCAATTTCGGTGTGACCACGTCGATGACCTTCGGAACGTTCGCTACCGCCGACAGCGACGTGGTCCGGCTCGATTTCCCGCCGGCGTCGGCCGTTCAGGTGCTCGTCGGCTGGCAGTCGTGGCTGACCGGCGCGGACCGAAACACCGGCGGAATCGTCGATCTCGCCATCGGCGCGACTCCGAGGTGCCATATCCTGGCGACCTGTCCGGCCGGCGCGGGATCCGGGGTGGCCGATGCCATCAAATCGGCGGTCGGCGTGGCGCCCACCGCGGTGCAGACCAAGACGATGAGCCACATGGATCTGGTGATGTTCCTGGCCGGCGGCAGTTCGGCGCCTCCGCCGCGCGGGTTCGTCGCCGGATCCGACGTCATCGGTTCGGTGGATTCGGCTGCGGCCCATGCCATTGCCACCGCGATCGGGCAGTGGCCCTCTTCGGCGGGGCAGGCGTCGGTGCTCGTCGACCCGTTGGGCGGCGCGGTGGGCGATGTGGCCGCCGGAGACACCGCATTTCCCTGGCGTCAGCAGTCCGCGGTGCTGCAATGGTACGTGGAGCCGGCCGCAAGTCAGGTGTCCGCAGCCAATCAGTGGCTGAATTCCGCACACCAAGCGGTGCAACAGTTTTCGGTTGGCGGCTACGTCAATTACCTCGAGGTCAACACCCCCGCGGCCCGCTACTTCGGGCCGAACCTGTCGCGGCTGACGACCGTCCGGCAGAAGTACGACCCGAACCGGATCATGTTCTCCGGATTGAACTTCTGACGCCTTCCGGTCGGTCCACCGTCGTTCAAATTTCTTGCGCCACTTTGGTTTCAGTAGTCACAAACTAACGATTCTTGTCGGTGCGCTTGGATAGCTTCGCATTATGAATTCCGGCGGGGTGGTCGACCGAGAGGCGATGACGGCTGCTTTTGATGCGTTGGACGCCGCACTCGACGTGGTCGCCGCGCTGGACTTCGATCCGCTGACCACGCCCGAACGCTTCCGTTTCTTGGAGCGCTGCGAACGGGTGCGTCGCCGGTTGCCGGCGGTGGAGCATCCGCTGATCAATCAGCTTGGCCGCCAGGCCACTCCGGAGGAGATGGGCGGCAAGCTCTCGCATGCGATGGCCGAGTGGACACTGATCAGCCGCGCCGAGGCGTCCCGGCGCATCCGCGAAGCCGCCGATCTGGGACCCCGACAAGCATTGACGGGAGAACCCCTCCCTCCTGTGCTGCCGGGCGCCGCCGCCGGGCAGCGCGATGGGACGTTGGGCCCCGGGCAAGTCGCGGTGATCCGCCGCTTCTATCACCAGCTGCCCGGCTGGATAGATGATTCCACGCGCGACCAGGCCGAAGCCCAATTGGCCAAGCAGGGCAGCCAGTTTCGTCCGGAACAACTGGCCGGGCTCGCCGACACGCTGGCCGACTGCCTCAACCCCGACGGAACCTACACCGACGAGGAACGAGCCCGGCGCCGCGGCCTGACCCTGGGCACCCAGGGCTCGGATGGAATGTCGCAGCTGCGCGGCTGGCTGACACCGGAGGCCCGCGCCACCCTGGAGGCGGTGCTGGCCAAGCTCGCCGCACCCGGGATGTGCAATCCTCTCGATGAAGCCCCAACGGTGGATGGGCCGCCCCCGCAAGAGGCCATCGACAACGACGCCCGCTCGGCGGGCCAGCGCAACCATGACGGGCTCAATGCCGCCCTGCGCGCCCTGTTGGCGTCGGGCGAGCTCGGTCAGCACAACGGACTACCGGCCTCCATCATCGTCACCACCACCCTGGCCGAACTGGAAGCCGCGGCCGGACGCGGACTCACCGGCGGGGGCACCATCTTGCCCATGAGCGACGTGATCCGCCTGGCGCGGCATGCCCGGCACTACTTGGCGATCTTCGACAAGGGCAAGGCCCTTGCGCTCTATCACGCGAAACGGCTCGCAAACCCCGCCCAGCGGATTGTGTTGTACGCCAAGGACCGCGGCTGCTCGGCGCCCGGCTGCGACGTGCCCGGGTACTACAGCGAAGTCCACCACGTCACCGATTACGCGAAGTGCCGCACCACCGACGTCAATGACCTCACCTTCGGCTGTGGACCCCACCACCGACTGCTGCGACCCGGCGGCTGGACGACGCGAAAACGCGCCAACGGCGACACCGAATGGATCCCGCCCACGCACTTGGATCGCGGCCAACCGCGAACCAACACCTTCCATCACCCCGAGAACCTGCTGCGCTACGACGAGGACGATGACGAGTGGTAACTGCTCAGCTTGTCAGCCATTGGCGTACGCCGCCGTGGCCCGAGCATGTGCCCGTGTGGTGGGTGCTGAATGAATAGTCGCCATCGCGGCAGATCGCGGTGGCTCCGGAAGGTGGCCCACCACCTACGAGGCCGGGGGCACCGCCAGGGGGCAGACCCGACGATGGCCGAGGGATACATTGTCCGTCCGAGTTTTGGTAATAACCGCTGCTACAACTGGCCAAGACCGCCGTCGGACTGCCGGCGACAACGGTTGACGCAATGCCTAAGGCTGACGCTCCAATCGCTGACGCGACGACGAGCACCCTAATCTGAACGCGCATATCGAACCCCGTACAAAACTGCGTTGATTGTCAGGCACCCGAAGCCTGCGGGAGAGCCTAACGTTTCTGTGACTCCGTCACATGAATTCGAGCAACAAAGTTCGGCGGGCTGACTCGGCCCTACTCGGCCAGCGTCGCGCGGATGCAGACGGTGACGTAGGGCATCGCCAGGCCGGTGGAATTCGCCAGTGCCGGATGGGTGGCCAGCAACTCGCGCACCTGGTCAAGCGTCCTGGTGCGGACCTCGGTGGGGGAGGTAATGCAGTAACTGCGGGAAGCCACCAGGTCGATCAGCGCTTGCGGGGTAAGGTAATTCGTCCATTCGACTTGATGGCGCTCCGACTCGGCGAATGGCGCGGGCAACCCGACGTCGAATCGACCCCTGTCGCCATCGCTGCCGATGATCTCGCCCAATTCGCGTACCCAGCCGAGCCTTTCGTCACGGGTGTTCCACACCAGGCCCAACCGGCCGCCAGGCCGCAGCACCCGGGCCACCTCCGGAATAGCGCGCTCGGGATCCACCCAATGCCACGCCTGGGCGACCAGGACCGCGTCAACGCTGTTGTCCTCCAACGGAATCTCCTCGGCGGTGCCCAGCACCGCGCGAGTCTCCGGCAGCGAACTACGCAGCACCTCCAGCATGTCCGGAATCGGGTCGACGGCCACCACGTCCAGGCCCCGCTCCACCAGGCGTGTGGTCAGCTTGCCGGTACCCGCACCGAGGTCGAGCACGTGGCGCGCGCCGCGCGGCAACAACCAGTCGATCGCCTCGGGCGGATACGACGGACGGCCACGCTCATAGGCAGCAGCTGCTGAGCCGAACGACAGCGAGCGGTCGTGCCTGGGGCGGGTCACCTTTGTCACGCGCCTTCGTTCCCGGCCAATTCCAGTGTCTTGCGGATCAAGTCGTTGACCGCCTCGGCTTCGATCAGGAAGCCATCGTGGCCGTAGGGGGACTCGAGCACGTGCAGGCCGGTGCAGCCCGGTAGCAGCTCGGCCAGTTCCTCCTGCAACCGCAGTGGGTAGAGCCGGTCACTGGTGATGCCGCCGACCACGACCGGTACCGGGCACCCGCGCAGCGCTTTTCGCACCCCACCGCGGCCGCGGCCGACGTCGTGGCTGCTGCACGACGCACTCAACGCCACGTAGGTGCCGGCGTCAAAGCGGTCCACCAGCTTGTCGCCCTGGTGCTCCAGGTAGCTCTGTACCGCGTAGCGGCCGCCGGTCAACGGGTCCTCATCGCCCTGGCTGTCGTTGGCGAACCGGGTGTCGAGCTCGGCCTCGCCGCGGTAGGTCAGGTGGGCGAAGCGACGGGCGATGGACATCCCGAAATCGGGCTTGCGTCCGGTGTCGTAGTAGTCGCCGCCCTGCCAGTCGGGGTCGCCCTTGATGACCGAAATCTGGGTCTCCAGATGACCGATCAGGTCAGCGGAGCTGCGGGCGCTCATCGCCAACAGCAGTGCGGCCCGGACCTGGTCCGGGCGGCTCACCATCCACTCCAAAGCCCTTAGGCCGCCCATCGATCCGCCGATGACGGCGGCAACCTGCTTGATACCCAGTGCGGCGAGCGCGGCGACATCCGCCTCGACCTGATCCCGCACGGAAATCCGTGGAAACCTGGAGCCCCACGGCTTTCCGTCCGGGGCAAGCGAGCTCGGCCCGGTGGAGCCACGGCAACCGCCCAGCACATTCGTGGCCACCGCGCACCAGCGGTTGGTGTCGATCGGCGCACCAGGCCCGGCCACCCCGTCCCACCATCCGGCCGTGGGATGCTCGGGTCCGGCGGGTCCCGTGATGTGCGAATCGCCGGTGAGCGCGTGCATCACGACCACCACGTTGTCACGTGTTGGCGACAATTCACCCCAGCGTTGGACGGCTATCCGGACATCGTCGATCACCGCACCGCTTTCGAGCGTCAGCGAGCCGATGTCGACCAGGCCGATTTCGCCTTCGGGGGGCAGCGTCTGGGCGGGAGTCTGGCGTGAAATGTCGGACGTCATCATCTCAGAGTTCATCACAACGCTGCCGTCACGCGCTTTCGTTCTGGGCCAATTCGTTGTGGGCCAATTCGCGCTGGGCCAGTTCGAGGGTCTTGCGGATCATGTCGCTGACCGCCTCGAATTCCAGTAGGAAGCCGTCGTGCCCGTAGGGAGAGTCGACCACCTGCAGGCCGGCACAGCCGGGCAGCAGCTCGGCCAGTTCCTCCTGCAACCGCAGCGGGTACAGCCGGTCGGACGTGATGCCACCGACTACCACCGGTACCGGGCACCCGCGCAGCGCCTCGCGCACCCCGCCGCGGCCACGGCCGACGTCGTGGCTGTTCAGCGCCTCGGTCAGCACCACATAGCTGCCGGCGTCGAACCGGCCCACCAGCTTGTCGCCCTGGTATTCCAGGTAGCTCTGCACCGCGTAGCGGCCGCCATTCAGTGGGTCCTCATCGCCCTGGCCGCCGTTGGCGAACCGGGTGTCGAGCTCGACCTCGCCGCGGTAGGTCAGGTGCGCAAAGCGACGGGCAATCGCCAGCCCGGCATCCGGTGTTCGCCCGCTGTCGTAGTAATCGCCACCCTGCCAGTTCGGGTCGGTCTCGATGGCGGCGATCTGAGTGGACTGGGTTCCGATCTGGTTGGCGGTGGCGCGCGCGCCGACCGCCAGCAGGAGCCCGGCCCCAACATCGTCGGGGTGGCCGACTATCCATTCCAAAGCCCTTGCGCCGCCCATGGATCCGCCGACGACGGCGGCAACCCGCTCGATACCCAGCGCCGCCAGCGCCGCGACGTCCGCTTCCACCTGATCCCGCACGGAAATGTGCGGAAACCTCGATCCCCACGGCTTTCCGTCCCTGGCAAGGGAACTCGGCCCCGTAGAGCCGCTACAACCACCCAGCACATTGGTGGCCACCGCGCACCACCGGTTGGTGTCGATCGGGGCGCCCGGCCCGGCCACGCCGTCCCACCATCCGGCCGTGGGGTGCCCGGGCCCGGCCGGTCCGGTGATGTGCGAATCCCCGGTGAGCGCATGCAGTACCACCACCACGTTGTCACGCGTTGGCGACAATTCACCCCAGCGCTGGATGGCGATGTAGACGTCGTCGAGCACCGCACCGTTCTCGAGGGTGAGGGAACCGATGTCGACCAGGCCGATTTCGCCTTCGGCGGGCAGCGTTTGGGCGGGAATTTCGAAAATCGTCACGTCGGGGTTCCTTAGAACGCCGCCACCGTCTGCGGGTCGCCGGCTTGAGCGGACCCCGCCGCCGGCGCACCGAATTTCCGCGCCGCGGCGAAGCCGAGCTCCAGGTCGGCGAGGATGTCGTCGATGCCCTCGATGCCGACGGCCAACCGCACCAGCCCCGGGCTGACGCCGGTGCTCAGCTGCTCGGCGGGGCTCAGCTGGGCATGCGTGGTCGACGCGGGATGAATCACCAGGGAGCGCACGTCGCCGATGTTGGCGACGTGACTGTGCAGTTGCAGCGCGTTGACGAACGCTTTCCCGGCCTCGACACCGCCCGCCAGCTCGAACGCCAGAACGGCACCGGTTCCCTTGGGCGCCAGCTTCTTTGCGCGCTCATGCCACGGCGAGTCGGGCAGCCCCGCGTAGTTGACCGACAGCACATCGTCACGCGCGGCCAGGAACTCGGCGACGCGTTGCGCATTGGCGACGTGGCGCTCCACGCGCAGGCTCAGCGTCTCCAGACCCAGCGCGACCAGGAACGCGTTGAACGGCGCCGCCGCCGACCCGTAGTCGCGCAGCAGTTGCACGCGGGCCTTGACCGCAAACGCCGGCGGTCCCAGCTCGGCGTACACCACGCCGTGGTAACTCGGATCGGGTGTGGTGAACCCGGGGAAGCGGCCCTGCGTCCAGTCGAACGTGCCGCCGTCGACGATGACGCCGGCGATCGCCGCGCCGTGCCCGCCCAGATATTTGGTGGCCGAGTGCACGACGATGTCGGCACCCTGCGTCAGCGGTTGAATCAAATACGGTGTGGCGATGGTGTTGTCGACGATCAGCGGTACACCGTTGGCGTGGGCCACCCCGGAAACCCCTGGGGTGTCCAGGATGTCGATCTGCGGGTTGGAGATGGTTTCGCCGAAGAACGCCTTGGTGTTCGGCCGCACCGCCGCCTGCCAGGAATCCAGATCGTCGGGATCCTCGACGAAGCTGACGTCGATGCCAAGCTTCGGCAGCGAATAGTGGAACAGGTTATAAGTGCCGCCGTAGAGGCGCGGGCTGGAGACGATGTGATCCCCGGCACTCGCGAGGTTCAATATGGCGAACGTCTCAGCGGCCTGTCCCGAGGACAGGAAGAGCGCGGCCACGCCGCCCTCGAGCGCGGCGATCCGCTGCTCGACCACGTCGGTGGTGGGGTTGCCGATGCGGGTGTAGATGTTGCCCGGGACCTCGAGCCCGAACAGCGCGGCGGCGTGGCTGGTGTCGTTGAAGGTGTAGGACGTGGTCTGGTAAATCGGCAGGGCACGGGCACTGGTCGCCGGGTCGGGACTCTGGCCGGCGTGAACCTGCTTCGTCTCGAACGACCAGGTTTCGGACGAGCCATGTGCAGTCGGATCGGCCTCGGGACCGGTGTCGTCGCTCATGGAAAGCTTCCCCTCTAGTCAGGGGCCCGTCATGGCGGACCCGCGCTTGCCGGATAGCCGGTTGTGGCTACTCAACCTGGTCATCACCCGGGGCACCCCACCGCGGTTGGAGGGTTGCCGGCCAGCAAGCCGGGGCTTGTCGCTGGCGCTCATGACCGATACGAAGCCTAGCTTATTGTGCGGAGCGGGCGCCAATGGGCCGCTGCGGTGCCAATCGGTGGGCCATCGGTGCCGCGGTGTGCGGCCTGGCCTGCGGGTCGACACCTGTCCAAATCCCCTTGATAACGTGGCAAGCAGAACGCCGAGCCCTATCCATATCTGACCCCAATCTGACCCAACGCCGGGAGATGGACCAACCGTGTGCGCCGAACAGCCGACCGTCATCTACACGCTGACCGACGAGGCGCCGCTGCTGGCGACCTACGCGTTCCTGCCGATCCTGCGAACGTTCGCCGAGCCGGCAGGCATCAAGATCGAGACGCGTGACATCTCCGTGGCCGCCCGGATCCTTGCCGAGTTCGCCGATTACCTCACCGAAGAGCAGCGGGTGCCAGACGACCTGGCGGAACTGGCCGCGCTGACGAAGCGACCCGACACCAACATCATCAAGTTGCCCAACATCAGCGCCTCGGTGCCCCAGTTGGTCGCCGCGATCAAGGAGCTGCAAGGCAAGGGGTACAAGATTCCGGACTTTCCGCAGAGTCCGAAGACCGACGAGGACAAGGCAATTCGCGAGCGATACGCCAAATGCCTTGGCAGCGCGGTCAACCCGGTACTGCGTGAGGGCAACTCGGACCGACGCGCGCCCAAGGCCGTCAAGGAGTACGCGCGCAAGCACCCGCACAGCATGGGTGAGTTCTCGCCGGCGGCGCGCACCCACGTCGCGACCATGCGCCACGGCGACTTCTATCACGGCGAGAAGTCGATGACGCTGGATCGCGCGCGCAACGTGAAGATGGTGCTGGAAACCAAAAGCGGGCAGACCCTCGAGCTCAAACCCAAAGTCGAGCTGCGCGACGGCGACGTCATCGACAGCATGTTCATGAGCAAGAAAGCGCTCTGCGAGTTCTACGAGGAGCAGATGCAGGACGCCTACGAAACCGGCGTGATGTTCTCACTCCACGTCAAGGCGACCATGATGAAGGTTTCCCACCCGATCGTCTTCGGCCACGCCGTGAAGGTCTTCTACAAGGAAGCATTCGCCAAGCACCAGGCGCTGTTCGACGAACTCGGGGTCAACGTCAACAACGGACTGGTCGATCTCTACGACAAGATCGAGTCGTTGCCGGCGTCGCTGCGCGAGGAGATCATCCGCGACATACACGCCTGCCACGAACACCGTCCCGAGCTGGCGATGGTCGATTCGGCCAAGGGCATCACCAACTTCCATTCGCCCAGCGACGTGATCGTGGACGCGTCGATGCCGGCGATGATCCGCGCCGGCGGCAAGATGTGGGGCGCCGACGGGCGGCAGAAGGACACCAAGGCCGTCAACCCCGAGTCGACCTTCGCGCGCATCTACCAGGAGATCATCAACTTCTGTAAAACCCACGGGCAGTTCGACCCGACGACGATGGGCACCGTGCCCAACGTCGGCCTGATGGCGCAGCAGGCCGAGGAGTACGGCTCGCACGACAAGACGTTCGAAATCCCCGAGGACGGCGTCGCCAACATCGTCGACCTCGACACCGGGGAAGTCCTGCTCACCCAGAACGTGGAAGAAGGCGACATCTGGCGGATGCCCATCGTCACCGACGAAGCGATCCGCGACTGGGTCAAGCTGGCCGTCACGCGGGCCCGGAACTCGGGCATGACGGTGGTGTTCTGGCTCGACACCGAACGGCCGCACGAGGTCGAGCTGCGCAAGAAGGTCAAGGCCTACCTGAAGGAGCACGACACCGAGGGCCTGCACATCCAGATCATGCCGCAGGTGTGGGCCATGAGGTACACGCTGGAGCGCCTGATGCGCGGGCAGGACACCATCGCCGCGACCGGAAACATCCTGCGCGACTACCTCACCGACCTGTTCCCCATCCTGGAGCTCGGGACCAGCGCCAAGATGCTGTCCATCGTGCCGCTGATGTCCGGCGGCGGAATGTATGAAACCGGAGCGGGCGGTTCGGCGCCCAAGCACGTCCACCAACTCGTCGAGGAGAATCATCTGCGCTGGGATTCCCTCGGTGAGTTCCTCGCTCTGGGAGCGTGTTTCGAAGACATCGGTATCAAGACCGGCAACGAGCGCGCCAAGATTCTGGGCAAGACGCTGGACGCGGCGATCGGCAAGCTGTTGGACAACAACAAGAGTCCGTCGCGCAAGCCGGGCGAACTCGACAACCGCGGCAGCCAGTTCTACTTGGCGCTGTACTGGGCCGAGCAACTTGCCGCGCAATCCGACGACGAAGAGTTGCGCGCGCACTTCGCCGCGCTGGCCGAGGAGCTGAGCCGCAATGAGGACGCCATCGTGGCCGAGCTCGCGCAGGCGCAGGGCGACGCGGTCGACATCGGCGGCTACTATCGCCCGGACACCGAGAAGACGACTGCAGTGATGCGGCCGAGCAAAACGTTCAACGAAGCGCTAGCCGCTTCGCAAGCCTCCCAAGGCTAGGTCCGCAAGGACGCGGCAAAAAGAAAGTCGAACTCGATATGTCAGGCGAATCCAGAGGCGAATCCAAGATCAAGGTCAAGGGCCCGGTAGTCGAGCTCGACGGCGACGAGATGACCCGCGTCATCTGGAAGCTCATCAAGGACATGCTGATCCTGCCCCATCTCGACATCAACCTGGACTACTACGACCTGGGCATGGAGCACCGCGACCGCACCGACGACCAGGTGACGATCGACGCGGCCTATGCCATCAAGAAGCACGGCGTCGGCGTCAAGTGCGCGACCATCACCCCCGACGAGGCGCGCGTCCAGGAGTTCAACCTGAAGAAGATGTGGCTGTCGCCCAACGGAACGATCCGAAACATCTTGGGCGGCACCATTTTCCGAGAGCCGATTGTGATCTCCAATGTCCCACGGCTGGTTCCGGGCTGGACCAAGCCAATCGTCATCGGCCGTCACGCCTTCGGTGATCAGTACCGGGCCACCAACTTCAAGGTCGACCAGCCCGGAACAGTGACATTGACTTTCACGCCCGCCGACGGCAGCGAGCCGATGGTGCACGAGATGGTGTCCATCCCCGAGGACGGCGGTGTCGTGATGGGGATGTACAACTTCAAGGAATCCATCCGCGATTTCGCCCGCGCGTCATTCGCGTACGGCCTGAACGCCAAGTGGCCGGTGTATCTGTCGACGAAGAACACCATCCTGAAGGCCTACGACGGCATGTTCAAGGACGAGTTCGAGCGCATTTACGAAGAGGAATTCAAGGACAAGTTCGAGGCCGAAGGGCTGACCTACGAGCACCGGCTGATCGACGACATGGTCGCGGCCTGCCTCAAGTGGGAGGGCGGCTACGTGTGGGCGTGCAAGAACTACGACGGCGACGTCCAGTCGGACACCGTCGCGCAGGGCTACGGATCCCTGGGGTTGATGACGTCGGTGCTGATGACCGCGGACGGCAAGACGGTCGAGGCGGAGGCCGCACACGGCACGGTCACCAGGCATTTCCGCCAGTACCAGGCCGGCAAGCCGACGTCGACCAACCCGATCGCCTCGATCTTCGCCTGGACGCGGGGGCTGCAGCACCGCGGAAAGCTGGACGACACGCCTGAGGTGATCGAGTTCGCCCAGAAGCTCGAGGACGTCGTCATCGGCACCGTCGAGGGCGGCAAGATGACCAAGGACCTCGCCATCCTCATCGGCCCTGAGCAGGAGTGGCAGAACAGCGAGGACTTCCTCAACTCGATCGCCGAGAACCTGGAAAAGGAACTGGCTAACTAACTCGCCGGCGGGTTTTCGGCCGCCCGCAGCGGCGGGCTGCACTCGTCGATGAACTCGGAGATGACCTGGGTGACCCGCTCGGGCGCCTCGAACATCGGAACGTGCCCGACGCCGTCGAGCTTGGTGATCTTCGTTCCTTCGGGCAGGTGATCGGTGAAGTGCCGGCTGAATCTGCGCGGCGGGACCACGCGGTCCTTCTCGCACAGCACCAGCTGGACGGGCACCGCCGTCTCGGCCAACTCGAGCAACCCCGGCTGCATCAGCGACTTGAAAAGCAGCTGGAAATAGGCCGGGCAATGGGCGGCGTCGTCGATGACGCCGGACAGTTCGCGTTCGCTGACCCCGTCCGGCGACGCGCTCAGCGGCAGGGTCGCCAGCCGGCGGCTGAACGGCAGCTGCAGGGTCCGTTGACCGAGCAATCGCGCCAGGACCAGCAGCGGCATGCCCGAGAGGAACTTGCTGATCACCTCGAATTTGACCGGGCTCCAGCGCGTCCAGCCCCCCGCGGCGCCGATGCCGGTGACGCTGCGCGCCCGCCCGCGCCGCTCGAGTTCGAACGCCACCCAGCCGCCCAGCGAGTTGCCCACCATGTGGGCGTTGTCCCAGCCGAGTTCGTCGAGCTGCCGCTCGACGTGGTCGGCCAGCACCGACGAGCTCAGCAGCCAGGTGCCGGCGTACGGTCCGCCGTTGTGCCCGGCCATGGTCGGGGCGAACACCTCGTAGCGGCCGGTGTCGGCCAGCCGCGGCGCCACCCCGTCCCACACCGTCTGCGACATGAGGAACCCGTGCAGGAGCAGGACCGGCTCTCGGGAACCGTCCCTGGTGCCCTGAGTAGAACCAAGGTGGATCGGCGGGCGAGTCGTCATGCTGCCGACACTAAAGGCGATACCGCCGGTACCGCAAGCAAGGCGCGGTCTGGTAACGGCCGTGGGCCCGCACGAAAACCGGGGCGTGAAAAGATCGGGGGCATCATGAGCACCGCTACCGGACCCAGCCGCATCTTTTCGGGCGTGCAGCCCACGTCCGATTCGCTTCACCTCGGCAACGCGTTGGGCGCCGTGACCCAATGGGTCGCGCTGCAGGACGACCACGACTCGTTCTTCTGCGTCGTCGACCTGCACGCCATCACCGTCCCGCAGGATCCCGAGGCGCTGCGACGCCGGACCCTGGTGACCGCCGCGCAGTACCTGGCGCTGGGCATCGATCCGGCGCGCAGCACCGTCTTCGTGCAGAGTCAGGTTCCCGCCCACACGCAGTTGGCATGGGTGCTGGGCTGCTTCACCGGCTTCGGGCAGGCGTCGCGGATGACGCAGTTCAAGGACAAGTCGCTGCGCCAGGGCAGCGACTCCACCACCGTCGGCCTGTTCACCTATCCCGTCCTGCAGGCCGCCGACGTGCTGGCGTACGACACCGACCTGGTGCCCGTCGGCGAGGATCAGCGCCAGCACCTCGAGTTGGCGCGCGATGTCGCGCAGCGGTTCAACGCCCGCTTCCCGGACACCTTCGTGGTTCCCGACGTGCTCATCCCTAAGGTCACCGCGAAGATCTACGACCTGGGCGATCCGACGTCGAAGATGAGCAAGTCGGCGGCCACCGATGCCGGCTTGATCAACCTGCTGGACGATCCGGCGTTGTCCGCCAAGAAGATTCGCTCGGCCGTGACCGACAGCGAGCGCGAGATTCGTTACGACACCGAGGCGAAGGCGGGCGTGTCGAACCTGCTGACCATCCAATCGGCGGTCACGGGTGTCGGCATCGACAAGCTCGTCGAGGGCTACGCCGGGCGCGGTTATGGCGATCTGAAGAAGGACACGGCCGACGCCGTCGTCGAGTTCGTCAGGCCGATCAAGACGCGGGTCGACGAATTGCTGGCCGATCGCACCGAATTGGAGGCCGTGCTGGCCGCCGGCGCGGAGCGCGCCCAGGATGTGGCCGGGAAAACGGTACAGCGGGTTTACGATCGGCTGGGGTTCCTTCTCCAACGGAAGTAGATTCATGGATCGGCTGCGGGCCCGGTTCGGATGGTTCGATCACGTGATGCGCGCCTATGGGCGCTTCGACGACCGCAACGGCAGCTTCTTCGCGGCGGGCTTGAGCTACTACACGATCTTCGCGTTATTTCCCTTGCTGATGGTGGGTTTCGCGATCGTCGGATTCACGTTGTCCCGCCGCCCCCAGCTGCTGGACACGATTCAGAACCATATCCACGCCTCGGTGCCCGGCTCGCTGGGGCAGCAGCTGGTCCAATTGATGAACTCGGCGATCGACGCGCGGGCATCCGTCGGTGTGATCGGTCTGGCGACCGCGGCCTGGGCCGGCCTGGGCTGGATGTCACACCTGCGGCAGGCGCTGACCGAGATGTGGTGGGACCAACGCATCGACTCGCCGGGCTTCGTGCGCAACAAGTTATCCGATCTGCTGGCGATGCTGGCGACGTTCTTGGTGTTGATGGCCACCGTCGCGTTGAGCGCGCTCGCCCACGCCGCGCCGATGTCGGCCATGTTGAGGTGGTTTGGGATACCCCAGTATTCGGTGTTCGACCTGATCTTCAGGATCGTTTCGCTGGTGGTGTCCTGGCTGGTTTCCTGGCTGCTGTTCACCTGGATGATCGCCCGGCTGCCGCGTGAAAAGGTGAGCCTCGTCGCCTCGATGCGGGGCGGGTTGATGGCGGCGATCGGCTTCGAACTCTTCAAACAGGTGGGATCGATCTACTTGCAGACCGTGCTGCGCAGTCCGGCGGGCGCCGTGTTCGGTCCGGTGTTGGGCCTGATGGTGTTCGCCTACATCACCGGCTTTCTCGTCCTGTTCGCCGCCGCATGGGCCGCCACCGCGTCCACCGATCCGCGCGCCAAGCCCGTCGAGCCGCCGACGCCCGCGATCATCGCCCCGCGGGTACAGCTGCGCGAGGGGCCCAGCGCGCGTCAGACCCTGGCCGCGATGGCCGCGGGAGCCGTTGGTGCGCTGGCCTTTTCCCGCCTGACCCGCCGCAGGCGGTGACTGACTAGCCGGCCCGCCAGTCGCCGCGCACCATGACTGCGCGGACCCGCAAATCGCGGTCCAGCACAACAAGATTGGCGTCATAGCCCGCCCGCAGGCTGCCCACCCGCTGCAGGCCCAGCGCACCGGCCGGCGTCGCCGAGGTCATCTGGACCGCGGCGGCCAGTCCCGCATCGGCGGCCACGGTGCGAAAAAGCCGATCCATGGTGGCGGTGCTGCCGGCGATCGTCGAGGTTCCGCGCACCCGCGCCACGCCGGACTCCACGTCGATCGCCACCGAGCCGAGCGCAAACGCCCCGTCGTCGCAACCGGCCGCGGCGATCGCGTCGGTGATCAGGGCGACCCGGTCGGGCCCGGCCGCCCCGATCACCGCGCGTGTCATCGCGGGGTGGACGTGCACGCCGTCGGCGATGAGCTCCACGGTGACCCGCGGGTTCTGCAGCAGGGCGAGTGCCGGGCCGGGCTCGCGATGGTGCAACGGCGGCATCGCGTTGAACAGATGCGTGCCGACGGTGGCGCCCAGCGCGAGCGCGCGGTTGGTCTGCTCGTAGGTCGCATCCGTATGGCCCACGGCGACAACCACATCCGCGTCCAGAAAGCGCCGGATCGCGTCGTCACTCCCGGCCCGCTCGGGCGCCAGCGTGACCATCCGGATCGTTCCGGCGCCCGCGGCGAGCACGGCGTCGATCTCGGCGGGGTCTGGGTCGCGCATCTGGGCAGGGTCGAGCGCTCCGCAACGAGCCGCGCTCAGCCACGGCCCCTCCAGGTGGATGCCGGCGACGACGCCCTGCCGGGTCGCGTCGGCCAGTGCCCGCACGCCGGCGATCAGCTCCGCGGGCGGGGCGGTGACCAGGCTGGCCAGCGTCGTCGTCGTGCCATGCGCCAGGTGGAACCCGGCGGCCTTGGCGATCTCCCCGGTCTGCAGGTAGGACGTGTACGACGCCCCGCCGCCGCCGTGCACGTGCATGTCGATAAACCCCGGCACCACAACGCAACCGGGAAAATCGCGGTCCGCGGGCCGCCTGGACTGATCCGGTGGCGGGCCGGCACCGCAGGCGACGATCTGCGCGCCCGACGTCTCGATCCATCCCGGTCGGCACACCTCACCGTCGAGTACTACGGTGCCCGCACTGATCATGGGCCCGGGTTTTCCCAACGGCCACCGTTTTCCCAGAAGTGGCTTATCTCCTCGAGTTGGCGTCCCTTGGTCTCGGGAGCCGACCGGTGCACAAAGCCGAAGGCGGCCACCGCGAGGGTCGCGAACACCGCGAAAGTCCCCGCGCCGCCCAGGGAATGCAGCATCGTCAGAAAGACGGCGGCAACGATCGCGTTGGCCACCAGGTTGGAGGTGAGCATCGCGCTCGAACCGATGGACCGTAGCCGGGACGGGAAGCTTTCACTCGCGTACACCCACCCCAGGGAGCCGAAACCCAGGGTGTAGCCGATGATGAACAACAGCACGCCGGCGAACCCGAAAAACAATCCGGCGCCGCCGAGATGGCCCTGGGCGAACACGGCGATCAGGACGACATCGGCGACGATCATCATCGCGATGCCGGACAACAGGATTGGGCGGCGCCCCACCCGGTCGACGAGAAGCAGCGCGGTGCACACCGCCGCCAAGCCGGCGACCTGAACCAGTGCGGGCAGGGCCAGCAGCGCGAAATTGCCTTTGAAGCCCATGGCTTCGAATATTCGGGGGCTGTAGTAGATGATCGCGTTGATGCCGGTGATCTGGATCAGGAAACCGAGCGTGACCACGAAGGTGGTGGCCCGCAGATAGGGCCTGCGAAGCATCTCCAGCAGCATTTCGCGCAGCCCCCCGCCGCTTTCTTCCCGTATGGCAATGGCGATTTCGGCGAGTTCGTCGTCGGCCTGTGCGCTGGCCTCCACGCCCAGCAGCGCTCGGCGGGCGTCGTCGGCCCGGCCCTTCAGCAGATACCACCGAGCGGTGTCGGGCAGCCGAGCCAGCAGCGGCAGGAGGAGCACCGCGGGTACGGCGGCGAGGCCCAGCATCCACCTCCAGCTGTGGGTGCCCGCCAACAGGTAACCGGTCAGGTAGCCGATGATCAGCGCGCTGACGATGGCCAGTTGATAGGCCGTCAGCAGCGACCCACGCACCGCCGCCGGGGCCGATTCCGCGATGTATACCGGGACGACCACCACCATCACGCCGATGGTCAGACCGAGCACGAATCGCGCCGCCAACAGCATCGGTAGCGATACCGAGAACGCACCGACAAGCGCGAACACCGTGTAACCGGCGGCGATCAGGATCATCGACTTCTTGCGCCCGATCGCGTTGGCCAGTACTCCGCCACCGAGCGCCCCGGCGATCTGGCCGACCACAACCATCGTCGTCAGGAGTTCTTGTTGCCGGGTCGTGAGTCCGAAGTCCTCGGTGATGAACAGTTGCGCGGCGGCGATGATCGACAGGTCGTATCCGAAGATGATGCCGAGGCTGGCCGCGGTGAGCCCAACCCGCAGGCCCCGCCGCGATGGGGGGGCTTGAGTCATTTCGGTGAGTCTAATGTTGCGGCATCGCGTGTCCCCCTATCGGGGGACACGCGAATTCCACCCGCGCTGCCCGATCGGCGGATACTTCTGTGAGCTCAGCCACCATAAATTTGTCAGCATGCCCGCAGCCCTGGTACCCACCGCCCCGGCACAGCCGCGCGTGTTCGGTCGCCTGCTTTCCCAGGGCACCTTCTACAACGCAGGCATGCAACTCAGCAACGGCAGCGTGGTGCTGGCGTTCGTCTGCGCGCACCAGGGTCTCAGCTGGGTGGCCGCGCTGCTCTTTCCGGCCTACAGCCTCGGCGATATCGTCGGGAACTCGGTGTCTCCGGTGGTGCTGCAGCGGGTGGGTCTGATGCGGCACCGGCTGCTGGCGGCGTTGGTGGCGAGCGTGGCTGCACTGATCTTGTGCGACGCGTTCGTTCCTTGGAACGGCGGTCTCGCCGCGCCGGTGTTTCTGTTGACTTGCGGGGCAGCCGGAGTCCTCCTCGGGATCGCCGGCGTCGCGTACCCCGACCTGATCTCCAGCAAGCTATCCGCGGCGGGGCGTGGCGAGCTGTTGCTGTTCCAGGGTGCCACCGGGTCGGTGCTGGCCACCCTGGTCACGTTGTTCGTCGTTCCGGTACTGGCCCACGGCGACGAGATGATGTATCGCCGCGATCTGCTGTGGCTGGGCGCAGCCGGACTGGTCGTCTCGGCCATCGCGGCGCTGTCCGTCGGCCCGGTGCGGTCCGTCTCGAACACCACCCGGATGTCCGCGCGGCAGACCTACCGGCAGGGCTTCGCGGTCGCGCGCTCCCAGCCATGGTTTCGCCGGTATGTAACCGCGTGCCTGTTGTTCGCTCCGGTCACCCTTGGCACCACGTTCTATGCGCTGCGCACCGCCCACCACAACAGCAGCTTGCATGTGCTGGTGATCCTGTCGAGCATCGGATTGGTTTTCGGGTCGCCGCTGTGGCGCAAGGTTTTCCGGCTCTTCGGGGTGCGCGGCATGATGCTGGGCAGTGCCCTGCTCAGCATCGCCGCCGCCACGCTGACCGTGGTTGCCGAGGCGTGCGGCCAGTGGTTCCACATCTGGGCGTACGGCACGGTGTTCCTGCTGGCGACGGTGGCGGGCCAGGCTGTCTTCGCCGCGGCGATTTCGTGGCTCAGCGCGGTGGCCGACGAGTCGCACCGCGGGACACTGATCGCGTTCAGCTCGACGCTGGTTGCTATCGAGGCCATGGCGCTCGCATTCGTGCTCGGCAGCATCGCGCAGAACCACACCGCGATCTGGCCGGACGTCGTGGTGCTGGTGCTGGCCGTCGCCGCGGCCATTGCGGCGCTGGGAGCACCGAAGTCGGAGACGCGACCGGCACCCGCCGATCGCGAGCGCACGGTGGCGTTCGCGCCCCGGTCCTTCGCGAGGGTCGCGCCGCCGGTGAGCCTTCAGGCCGCCTAGGTCAGGGCCTAGGTCAGGGGCCGTTCCGGCGACTTGTCGGCGGGCGTCTGCAACAGCGCGCGCACCAGACGACGGGCCGCGTAGGGCCGAAGCATCTGGCTGGCCGGGCGTGGGCGCACCCGTTGGGGCCACCAGAACCAGCGGCCGAGCAGCGCGGCGATGGACGGCGTCATGAACGAGCGCACGATCAGCGTGTCGAAGAGCAAGCCCAATCCGATGGTGGTGCCGATCTGTCCGATGATCCGCAAGTCGCTGAAGATAAAGAGCGACATGGTGACGGCGAAGACCATGCCGGCAGCGGTCACCACCCCTCCGGTGCCCGCCATCGCGCGGATGATCCCCGTATTCAAACCCGAATTGACTTCCTCTTTGAGGCGGGAGATCAGCAACAGGTTGTAGTCCGATCCCACCGCCAACAGCAGGATCACCGACATCGCCATGACCAGCCAATACAAATCGACGTGAAGCAGGTCCTGCCAGACGAGGACCGACAGGCCGAAGGATGAGCCCAGGGAGAGGAGCACCGTCCCTACGATGACCGCGGCGGCAATCACGCTTCGGGTGACGATCATCATGATGATCAGAATGAGGCTGATCGCAGCCACTCCGGCGATCAGCAGATCGTAGGTGGCGCCCTCTTGGATGTCGCGGAACATCGCGGCGGTGCCGCCGAGAGATATCGCGGCGCCCTGCAAGGGAGTTCCCTTGATGGCTTCTCTTGCCGCCTGCTGGATCGGCTCCACCCGGCCGATGCCCGCGGGCGACTCGGGCTCTCCCTCGAGGGCAATGATGAAGCGGGCCGCCTTGCCATCGGGCGACAAGAACATCTTGAGGCCGCGCCTGAAATCCGGGTTGTCGAGGGCGGACTGGGGCAGATAGAACGAATCGTCGACCTGGGCGGCGTCAAAGACCCGGCCCATGGCCCCGGGGTCTTTCGTATTCATCTCTTGCTGCTTGTAGAACGACAAGAGTGTGCCGTGCCAGACGACCATCATGTCTCGCATGATCGTCATCGTCGACAGCATCGGCAGCATCTGCGCGCGCATCTCCGGCAAAAGCTTGACGAGGATATCCAGATCCTTGGCGAGGAATGCCAGCTTCTCGCTCAGCTGGTCCACATTGTCGAACGTGTCGAATACTGCTCGGATCGCCCAGCAGGCCGGGATATCGAAACAATGCTTCTCCCAGTAGAAATAGCTACCGATCGGGCGAAGGAAATCCGAGAGGTCCGCGAGGTGATCGCGAATTGTATCCGTGATATTCGACATGTCATGGGTCAGGCTGTCCATGTCGTTCGTATTGTCGATGATCTTGCCCATGATGTCGTACATGCGATGCATGGTTTCGATCGATACATCCATCGCCTGCACCTGGACCAGCATGTCGTCCAATCGGTCCTTCATGAATCCCATGTTTTCCGCATTCGTGACGCCTTGCATGCTGATGAGGAATGGAATCGACGTGTGCTTGATGGACGTTCCCAGCGGCCTGGTTATCGATTTCACCTGTGCGATTCCGGGGCTGTGAAATATCGTCTTGGCCACCTTGTCCAGCACCAGCATGTCAACCGACGTGCGCATGTCGTGATCGCTCTCGAGCAACAGCACCTCGGGGTTGAGCCGTGCCAGCGAAAAGTGTCGGGCCGCGGCCCTATCCCCGACATTGGACGGCATACCGGCCGGCATGTATTTGCCCAGCGCGTAAGTAGTCCGATAAGTCGGCAGTGCCAGCAGGCCGATCGACGCGATCAGGCACGTCGCGAAGAGCACCGGGCCCGGCCAGCGGACGATCGCGGTGCCCACTCGGCGCCAGCGCCGAGTATTGAGCCGTCGCCTGGGGTCGAACAGCTCGAAGAAGCTGGCGACGGTCAGCACGGCTGGGCCGAGTGTGATCGCGGCGAGGACGGCAACCAACATGCCGATCGCACAGGGAGCGCCGAGCGAGTGGAAGTACGGGAGTCGCGCAAAGCTGAGGCAACACATGGCGCCTGCGATGGTCAGGCCCGAGCCCAAAATCACGTGAACCGTGCCGTGAATCATGGTGAAGAAAGCGGTTTTTCGATCCTCGCCCGCGTAGCGCGCCTCGTGGTAGCGGCCGAGCATGAATATCGCATAGTCGGTGCTGGCGGCGATGGCCAACAGGGTGAGCAGGTTGACCGCGAAGGTCGAAAGGCCAAAGACGTTGTGAGCGGCCAGAAATGCCACGGTCCCGCGAATCGCCCCCAGCTCGATCCCGACCATGGCCAGGACCAGGGCCATGGTGACCACGGATCGGTAGATGAACAGCAACATCACCGCGATCACCACACCGGTAATCAGGGTGACCCTGCCGATGCTTTTGTCCCCGGCCACCGATTGGTCGGCGATCTGCGCTGTCGGACCGGTGACGTAGGCCCTGATCCCCGGCGGCGCCGGGGTGCTATCCACGATGTGCCGGACGGCGAAAACCGCGTTGTACGCCTCCGTCTCGCTTTTGCCGGCGAGATAGACCACGACGTACGCGGCCTTGTCATCCGCGCTTTGCGATCCCGTGGCGGTGAGCGGATCATTCCAGAAGTCCTGGATGTGCGCGACGTGGCGAGTATCGGCTGAAAGCCTGTGCAGCAGCTCGTTATAGAACCGGTGAGCGGCATCCGCGAGTGGTTTGTCGCCTTCCAGCACCACGGTGACCGCGTTCTCGGAATCAAACTCGCCGAACACCTTGCCGATTCGTTTTATCGCCTGAATCGACGCGCCACCCTTGGGACTCATGGATACCGAGTGCGCTTTTCCGACCGCTTCCAGTTGCGGGACAGCGATATTGAGAAGGGCCGTGAGCACCACCCACAACAGGACGATGGGCGCCGCAAACCGGCGGATCAGCCGCGGGAAGAGCGGCGGGTTGGAATCCGGGGCGGCGTCCGTTTCGCTCATCCGCCCGCCACTTCGCAATAAGTCAGGGCCTTTGGTCCGGTCACGGACCTCTCGTCTTTAATCGCGCCGTTCACGGTGATTCGGCAGCCGAGCATGTCGCCACTGCTCTGTGCCTCAAGGTTGACCGTGATCGCGGTCAGCGTCGTCGTCACCGTTTGGGACCAGGGGAGCGGCGCATTTTCCAGTTGCTGCACCCTGGCATCGGGATCCAAATAGGCGATTCTTGCGGACGTCGCGGGTCCGAAGATTTCATAGGTGACCTGTTTTGGGTTGTACGGCGGGATATCGCGATCGGCCTTAACCCTCACAACGGGGTGCCCGTGAACGCCAAACATCCCGTGCAGACGATAGATGCCGAATCCCGCGACGCTGGCCACCGCGAGGACTGCCAGCAATAACCACATTCGTTTGACGAACCTGGTAACCCGAATCATCTTTTCCCTCGTGTTGTGCCACCGGGTCGAAATATCGCGTGTCGCGTCATTGCCGCGTCGTCGCATTAGCGACGAAAACGCTACCGCGAATGGACCGCAGCATCCTTGAGTTTCCGCGAATTGTTATGTGCGGCTAGTGCTGCGGGCGGCGGTTCATCGAGCGCGCGACCATGATCAACGCGAACACGATGATGGCGCCGATGACGGCCACGCCCACCCGCACCGGCAGCGCGTCTGCCGACGGCAGGATTCCGCCCGCCTGGGCGTCGTTGGTCTGCCGGTCGGCCCCCGCGTCCGGCTTCGCGGCCATCAGCGAGCGGTCGGGTTCGATCAGGTTGCCGACTTGGGTGCCCGTCGGGGTGCTGAAGCCGTAGTCCAGCAGGTGCGCGGCCTGCTCCCACGGGGCGATCGGCTGCCGGGTTCCGTGCAGCAGCACCGCCATCAGGCGTCGCCCGTCGTGGTTGGCCGCGCCGACGAAGGTCTGCCCGGCGTCGTCGGTGTAGCCGGTCTTGCCGCCCAACGCGCCCGGGTATTTGAACAGCAACTGGTTGTCGTTTTCCAGCTCGTAGCCGGGATGGTCGCCGTGGCCGGGGAAGTCGAACGTCCGGGTGGCCACGATGTCGGCGAAGGTGGGGTTCTGCCACGCGTACCGGTAGAACAACCCGATGTCGTAGGCCGACGTGCTCATGCCGGGTCCGTCCAGTCCCGACGGTGTCACCACCCGGGTGTCCTGGCCGCCGAGCTTGGCGGCCAGGATGTTGATCTTCTCCAGCGCCTGCTGCATCCCGCCCAGCTGCATGGACAGCGCGTGCGCGGCGTCGTTGCCGGAGTGCATCAGCAGCCCGTGCAGCAATTGGTTGACGGTGTAGGTACCGCCGTCGTCCACACCCACTTTGGTGCCTTCGGCGGCCGCGTCGTCGGGGGTGCCGACGACGGACTTGTTGAGCGGCAGCGCGTTCAGGGACGCCATCGCCACCAGCACCTTGATGATGCTGGCCGGGCGGTGACGGCCGTGTGGGTCCTTGGCGGCGACGACGGCGCCGCTGTCCAGGTCCGCGACCAGCCAGGCGTCGGCGGAGACGTCGTTCGGCAGCGGCGGGGTGCCCGGCGCGGCGACGATGCCGCAGCCGCCGAGCGCGTCGCCGCCGACCGGCTTGGGCGGCACCGCCAGCGGGACCGGCGCGTCACCGGCTTGCGGCACCTCCGACGAATCCACCGCGGGCGGAGTGTTCACCTGGTACGGGCAGTTGGCGGGACCGGCGTTGGGTCCGGGGGTGGGCTCGGCGTTAGCAAACGCCGGCACAGCAACCGGCACAGCGATTGGGGCGCCGGCCATAAAAACGGCCGCTGCCAGGCATGACGCGGAACGTAACAGGCTCATTGTTTCAGCAGACTAGGCGATCGGGAGGTCAATTCCCGGGAGCCGCGCTGTGACTGATGGGGCAGATGTTACAAACTCGCCGATGCGGGCGCGGACGGCGCCGAAGCACTACGCTGACACCATTCAAAACAACCGATTTTGGTCCAGGTGGCGGCGCGACGGTGACGATTCCGCGCCGCGATCGCTGGAACAGTTGCTCAAGCAGGTCGAGAAGGGGACGCAGGTTCGCAGCTCCGGGGCCGACGGTGTGTTGGACGACCTGAAGCAGCATCGCGACAGCACCACCAACGCCGACCTGCGTTCGGCGCTCGCCTGGCTCTGCAACGCGCAATCGCGGATGGCGAGCAGCCCGTCGCCGGCGCATTCCAGGGATGTGTTGCTGGCCGCGTACGAAGTCAAACGGGTCCTCGCCATCGGCTAAGCCGCTGCCGGGTCTGGCTGTTCCCCCGATCGGGGGACATGCGATTCGTCCGGCCGTATCCGATCGGAGGATAGTTCTGCCTGCTCAGCGCCCATAGTGTCGGTGTCATGGCCGGATCGCTGGACGGGGTTTCCGTACACACGAACCCGTTCCCGCGCCTGCCATCCCAGGGCGCGTTCTACACCGCCGGGATGCAGTTCAGCAACGGCGCGGTGGTGTTGCCGTTCATCTGCGCACACCTGGGGCTCACCTGGCTGGCCGCGCTGCTGTTTCCGGCGTACGGGCTTGGCTCCATCGTGGGGAACTCGGTGTCTCCCGCGGTCCTGCGGCGAGTGGGCCAGGTGCGGCACCTGCTGCTGGCGGCGATGGCGGCGAGTGCGGCCGCGCTGATCTTGTGTGGGGCTGTGATCCGTTGGAGTGGCGTGCTCGCCGGGGCGGTATTTCTGCTGATGAGCGCCGGGGGCGGAGTCCTCGTCGCGGTATCCAATGTCGCCTACCCGGACATGCCGCCCAGCAAGCTGTCCGCGCTGAGGCTGCTGATGGTCCAGGGGGCCATCGCGTCGGTGGTGGCCACCGTTGCCGCACTGTTCCTGGTGCCCGGGTTCGCCACCGGTGACAAGGCGACGTTGCACCGCGATCTGCTGTGCCTGGGCGCATTCGGCCTGGCCGCCGCCGGATTCGCGGCCCTGTTCGTCGGCCCGGCGAGGTCCACGTCGACCGCCCCGAGGATCTCCGTCCGCGACACCTGCCGGCAGGGCTTCGGGGTCGCCCGCACCCAGCCCTGGTTTCGCCGATACGTGATCACGTGCCTGTTGTTCGCCCCGCTCTCGCTGGGCACCACCTTCTACGCCCTGCGTACCGCGCACGAGAGCGGCACGCTGCGTGTGTTGGTGGCCCTGTCCAGCGTCGCACTGGTCATCGGTTCCGCGCTGTGGCGCAAGGTCTACCAACTGTTCGGCGTTCGCGGCATGCTGCTGGGCAGTGCCCTGCTCAGCGCCGCCGCCGGCGTGCTGTCCATCGCGGCAGAGGCGCGCGGCCAGTGGGTTCACATCTGGGCCTACGGCAGCGTGTTCCTGCTGGCGACGGTGGCCGCCCTGGCCGTCTTCGCCGCGGCGATTTCGTGGATCGGCGTGGTCGCCGCCGAACCCCACCGCGGGATACTGATCGGGTTTTGCTCGATGCTGCTCGCCATCGAAACCACGGCCCTGGGAGGCGCCCTCGGCGGCATCGCACAAAACCACGCCACGATCTGGCCGGTCGCCGTCGTGCTGATCCTGGCCGTCGCCGCCGCCGTCGCGGCACTGGGCGCACCCGCGTCGCAGCCGCGCGTCGCCGCGGAGCCGGCCTAGCGCCGGGTCGGCTGCGCCGGCTTTTCGGTGGGCGTCTGCAACAGGGCGCGCACCACGCGACGCGGTCCAGACGGCCGAAGCATGTGGCTGGCGGGGCGCGGGCGCACCCGTTGGGGCCACCAGAACCAGCGCCCGAGCAGCGCGGCGATGGACGGCGTCATGAACGAGCGCACGATCAGCGTGTCGAAGAGCAAGCCCAGCCCGATGGTGGTGCCGATCTGTCCGATGATCCGCAAGTCGCTGAAGATAAAGAGCGACATGGTGACGGCGAAGACCATGCCGGCGGCCGTCACCACCCCTCCGGTGCCCGCCATCGCGCGGATGATCCCCGTATTCAGACCGGCACCGATTTCCTCTTTGAGCCGGGAGACCAGCAACAGGTTGTAATCCGATCCCACCGCCAAGAGCAGCATCACCGACATCGCCAACACGAGCCAATACAGATCGATGCCGAGCAAGTCCTGCCAGACGAGCACCGATAGGCCGAACGAGGAGCCCAGCGAGAGCAGCACCGTGCCCACGATGACCGCGGCGGCAACCACGCTTCGGGTGACGATCATCATGATGATCACGATGAGGCTGATCGCAGCCACTCCGGCGATCAGCAGATCGTAGGTGGCGCCCTCTTGTAGGTCTTTGAACGTCGCGGCGACGCCGCCCATCGAGATCACGGCGCCCTGCAGCGGAGTTCCCTTGATGGCTTCTCTTGCCGCCTGCTGGATCGGCTCGACACGGGAAATGCCCTCAGGCGTGTCGGGCTCCCCCTCGAGGGCAATGATGAAGCGGGCCGCCTTGCCATCGGGCGACAAGAACATCTTGAGGCCGCGCCTGAAATCCGCGTTGTCAAAGGCGGATTGGGGCAGATAGAACGAATCGTCGACCTGGGCGGCGTCGAAGGCTCGCCCCATGGCGCCGGGGTCTTTGCTATTCATCTCCTGCTCGTTGTCGAGAGACGCAAGTGTGCTGTGCCAGACCAGCATCATGTCCCGCATGATTTTCATCGTCGATAGCATCGGCAGCATCTGCGCTCGCATATCCGGCAAGAGCCGGATGAGAACGTCCAGATCCTTGGTGAGAAAGCGCAGCTTCTCGCTGAGCTGGTCGACATTGTCGAACGTGTCGAATACCGATCGAATCGCCCAGCAGACCGGGATATCGAAACAATGTTTCTCCCAGTAGAAATAGCTACCGATCGGGCGAAGGAAATCCGAGAGATCCGCAAGGTGATCCCTTATCAAGTCGGTGGTGTCCGACATGTCGTGGGTGAGGTGATCCATGTCGACGGTGTCGTCGACAACTCCGCCCATGAGCTGATACATGCGCTGCATCGCTTCGATCGACACATCCATCGCGTGTACCTGGATCAGCATGTCGTTCAATCGATCCTTCATGAAACCCATGTTTTCGGCGTTCACTACGCCTTGCATGCTGATGATGAACGGAATCGACGTGTGCTTGATGGACGTTCCCAGCGGCCGGGTTATCGATTTCACCTGCGCGACGCCGGGGCTGTGAAAGATCGCCTTCGCTACCTTGTCCAACACCAGCGTGTCCACCGGATCGCGCATGTCGTGATCGGATTCGAGCAACAGCACCTCGGGGTTGAGCCGCGCCTGCGAAAAGTGTCGACCCGCGGCCGCATCCCCGACATTGGACGGCATGCTAGGAGACATGAATTTGCGTAGGTCGTAAGTCGCCTTGTAAGTCGGCAACGCGAGCAGGCCAATAGACGCAACCAGACATGTCGTCACGAGTACTGGGCCGGGCCAGCGGACGATTGCGGTGCCCACTCGGCGCCAGCGCCGGGTGTTGAGCCTTCGCTTGGGATCGAAGAGCTTGAAGATGCTGCCAACGGCCAGCACCGCCGGCCCGAGCGTGAGTGCGGCGAGGACCGCAATCAACATGCCGATGGCACACGGAGCGCCGAGCGTCTTGAAATACGGAAGCCGGGCAAGGCTCAGGCAATACATGGCGCCGGCGATGGTCAACCCCGAGCCCAAAATCACATGGGCGGTCCCGCGAAACATCGTGTAAAAGGCCGTTTTTCGGTCCTCGCCTGCATAGCGCGCCTCGTGGTAGCGGCCCAGCATGAAGATCGTGTAGTCCGTGCTGGCGGCAATGGCCAACAGGGTGAGCAAGTTGGTTGCGAACGTCGAAAGACCGAAAACGTTGTGGTAAGCCAGAAACGCGACGGTCCCGCGGATTGCCCCCAGGTCGACCACGACCATGACCAGGACGAGAACCATGGTGACCACGGACCGGTAGATGAAGAGCAACATCACCGCGATCACCGAGGCGGTGATCAGCGTGACCTTGGCGACGCTCCTGTCACCAGCCTCCGTCTGATCGGCGATCAGCGCGTACGGGCCGGTGACGTAGGCCTTGACCCCGCGCGGCGCCGGGGTGCCATTCACGATATGCCGGACGGCGTGAACGGAGTTGTACGCCTGCGTTTCGTTGTTGCCGACGAGGTACACCACGACGTACGCGGCCTTGTCGTCCGCGCTTTGCGATCCGCCCGCCGTCAGGGGATCACTCCAGAAGTCCTGGATGTGCGCGACGTGACGGGTGTCCGCCGAAAGCTTGCGCATCAGGTCGTCGTAGAACCGGTGCGCAGTGTCGTCGAGTGGCTTGTCGCCTTCCAGCACAATCGTCACCCGGCTGTTGGAATCAAACTCGCCGAATACCTGACCCACATGCTTGATCGCCTGAACCGCGGGCGCGTCCTTCGGGCTCAGCGATACGGAGCGTGCTTTTCCGACGACTTCCAGCTGTGGGACGGCAATATTGAGAATGGCTGTGAGCCCTAGCCATAACAGGACGATCGGCACCGCAAAGCGGGTGATCATCCGCGGCATGAACGGCGCTTTGGGGGGCCGGCTGAGAGCGCCCATCGCGCAGAACGTACACCTGCGACGGGCAAGCGCGACTTGTATTTCAGCTAATCGTTATGTTTGCCGGCGTTCAATCTACGGCAATTCAGGCCGACTCCACCTCGCGGAGCACGGTGCGCAGGATGGATTCGATCGTGTCGAACTCAGCCTGGCCGCTGATCAGCGGTGGGGCCAGCTGGATGACGGAATCGCCGCGGTCGTCGGTGCGGCAATACAGCCCGGCCTCGAACAGCGCCGCCGAGACGCGGCCCAGCAGCGCTCGGCGTTCGTCGTCGCTGAAGGTCTGCTTGGTCGCCTGATCCTTGACCAGTTCGACGCCGTAGAAGTATCCGTCGCCGCGCACATCGCCCACGATGGGCAGGTCGTACAACTTCTCCAGGGTGGCGCGAAATGCCGGCGCGTGCGTCTTGACGTGGTCGTTGAGACCCTCCCGCTCGAAGATGTCGAGGTTGGCCAGCGCCACCGCGGCCGACACCGGATGCCCGCCGAACGTGTAGCCGTGCGGAAACATCGTCTTGCCGTCGTCGAAGGGCTCGAACAACTTCTCGCTGGCGATCATCGCGCCAATCGGTGAGTAGCCCGACGTCATGCCCTTGGCGCAGGTGATCATGTCGGGCACGTAACCGAAGTCGTCGCAGGCGAACATCGAGCCGATCCGGCCGAACGCACAGATCACCTCGTCGGAGACCAGCAGCACGTCGTACTCATTGCAGATCTCGCGGACCCGTTCGAAATAACCCGGGGGCGGCGGGATGGAGCCGCCGGCGTTCTGCACGGGTTCCAGGAACACCGCCGCGACGGTCTGCGGGCCCTCGAACTCGATGGCCTCGGCGATCCGGTCGGCGGCCCACTGCCCGAAGGCTTTCGGGTCGGTGTCGAACGGTTCGGGTGCGCGGTAGAAGTTGGTGTTGGGCACGCGGAAACCGCCCGGCGTCACCGGCTCGAATGGCGCCTTGTACAACGGCAGCCCGGTGATCGCCAGCGCGCCCTGGGTGGTGCCGTGGTAGGCGACCGACCGCGAAATCACCTTGTGTTTCCCGGGTTTGCCGGTGAGTTTGAAGTACTGCTTGGCCACTTTCCACGCGGTCTCGACGGCCTCGGTGCCCCCGGTGGTGAAGAACACCCGGTTGAGGTCGCCCGGCGCGTAGCGCGCGAGGCGTTCGGCGAGCTCGATTGCGGGCGGGGTGGCATAGCCCCACAGCGGGAAGAACGCCAGGGTGCTGGCCTGCCGGGCGGCGACCTCGGCGAGTTCAGCGCGGCCGTGGCCGACCTGCACGGTGAACAGACCGGACAGCGCGTCGAGGTAGCTCTTGCCGCGGTCGTCGAAGATGGTCACGCCCTCGCCGCGGGTGATGATCGGCGGCGTGAAGTTGGGGCCGTGCCGGGTGAAATGCAGCCAGAGGTGTTCGGTCATCGCCGCGAGCGTAACGCTAGGCTCGCGATATGACCGCAGCGCAGCAGGTCAGCGAGTTCGAAGAGCTGCGGCCGCATCTCCTGTCGGTCGCCTACCGGCTGACGGGAACGGTGGCCGACGCGGAGGACATCGTCCAGGACGCCTGGTTGCGCTGGGATTCCGCGGAGACCGCGGGCGCGATCACCGACCTGCGCGCGTGGCTGACCACCGTGGTGAGCCGGCTCGGGCTGGACCGGTTGCGCTCCGCCGCGCATCGCCGCGAAACCTACACCGGCAATTGGCTGCCCGAGCCGGTGGTCACGGGTTTTGACGAGCCCGATCCGCTGGCCGCGGTCGTGGCCGCCGAGGACGCCCGGTTCGCGGCGATGGTGGTGCTCGAACGGCTCACTCCCGATCAGCGGGTCGCGTTCGTGTTGCACGACGGGTTCGGCATGCCCTTCGCGGAAGTGGCCGAGGTGTTGGGGATCAACGAGGCCGCCGCCCGTCAGCTGGCTTCGCGGGCCCGCAAGGCCGTGGCCGCCGAACCGCCCCCGGAGCCCGACCCGTCGCACAACGAGGTGGTTGGCCAGCTGATGGCCGCAATGTCCGCCGGCGATGTGGAGGCCGTGGTGGCGCTGTTGCATCCGGACGTGACGTTCACCGGCGATTCGAATGGCAAGGCGCCCACCGCAGTTCACGTCATCCACGGACCGGAGAAGGTGGTCCGGTTCATGCTCGGCCTGGCCCGCCGCTACGGCCCCGATTTTTACACGGCCTATCAGCTGGGGCTGGTCAACGGCGAGCTGGGCATCTACACGGCCGGCTTCCCCGCCAGCGACGGGTACCGCGAGATGTGTCCGCGGGTGATGGCGATGACGGTGCGCGACGGAAAGGTTTGCGCCCTATGGGATATCGCCAACCCCGACAAGTTCACCGGTTCTCCGCTGCGGCGTGAGCGGCCGTAAGTCAATCGAGTCAAGAGGGGATTGGAGAGAGTACATGGCCGGCAGCGTCGCCGAAGCGATGGGCAAGTTGATGTTCCGCGCCATGGATAAGATGCGGCACCGCGGCGCCTTTGACGTCGGCGCCAGGACCCCGCAAGGTACGGACTTCAGCGGTTTCGAGAAGACGCGGCAGATCCTGTTGGTGACGTTCAAGCGTTCCGGCGAGGCGATGCCGAGCCCGATCAATCACGGTGTCGCCGGCGGGAAGATCTACGTGCGCACGGATGGCTCCACCGGAAAGGTCAAGCGGATCAAGAACAATCCGCGCGTCGTGGTGGTGCCGAGCAGCCTTCGCGGCAAGCCGAGAGGGCAAGCTGTGGCCGGGGTGGCCAGGATTCTGCCCGAGTCCGAACATCAGCACGCGGACAAGGTGATCGCGGCAAACTGGAGCCTGCCGATGAAGTTGTTCGAGCGCAGTCTGGACAAGGGCAGCGCCGCGTTCGACATCCCGACCACCTACATCGAGATCGCACCCGCGCCCGAGGCTTGATCAGCGCGCATCGTTTCCAGCCCGACCCGCAGCGCACCCGCTGCCTCGCTGGCCGCCTCGGCGAACCGGCCGCCGAGGCTGACGAAGTTGAGGTATGCGTGGGGCAGGTCAGCCTGACGTGTGAATGCGACCGGGATTCCGTTGGCGCGCAGCGTTTTCGCGTATGCCTCGCCCTCGTCGCGGATCGGATCGAAACCGGCGCTGGCGACATAGGCGGGCGGCAAGCCGGTGACGTCGCCGTGCAGCGGTGACAGTCGCGGATCGGCGCGATCGGTTCCCGGCGGTATGTAGTTCGCCAGCGCCCACTCGAGGTTCGCGTCGCTGAAGGTGGAGCCCCGGGCGAACAGGTCGCGCGACGGACGGCGCGTGCTGAGGTCTGTCGGCGGATACATCAGCAGCTGAAACGCCGGCACCGGACCGCCCCGCCGCACCGCCTGCTGCGCGGTGACAGCCGCGAGATTGCCTCCGGCGCTGTCGCCGCCGACCGCGATGCGGCCGGGGTCCGCGCCCAGATCGGTGGCGTGGCGGTGCGCGTGCGCGAATGCGGCGACGGCGTCGTCGACGGCCGCGGGGAACCGGTGCTCGGGCGCCCGCCGGTACTCGACCGACAGCACGCGCACGCCGGCGTGGCTCGCGAGGTACCGGGCGACGGGGTCGTGGCTCAGGCGTGAGCCGACGGAGAAGCCGCCGCCGTGGAAATACACCAGCAGCCCCGACGGCTCGGGCACGTCCGCGGGCGTGTACAGGGTGGCCGGGACGCCGCCGTGCTCGGCGGGGATGGTGATTTCCCGCGTCGCGATGGGGACCGGCGATTCGTACGGCATGATTCGCGAGAGTTGGTCATAGCGCGCGCGGGCGTTGTCGACGGGGTCGGTGAAAACGTCGGAGCCCGAGAGGTTTTTGAGCCGGATCACCAATTGCGCGTCGAGGGTGAGTTCCTGCCCGTCGATGCGGACCGGAGGGCCGGCCAACAACCGTCGGACCGGTCTGGGCAACGCGAAGAGGGCCCGGATGACGGCGGCCTTCGTCTGGGTACCTAACGGTGCTGTCATGGGATTTGTCCGTTCGCCATGTCCCAAGCGTGGGTCAGCGGCGAACGGGGCGCTTGTATGGATCCGTCAGATCTCGCGAACCGCTTGCGCGAAGGAGCGCGGGGCTGCGCCGGTCATCTCCCAGCACACCTTGTTGGCGTGCGAGCCGTCGGCGAATCCGGCCAGGTGGGCGGCATCGGTCACGGAGTGCCCGTCGAGGAGGTGGCCGACGGCGGTCACCAGCCGCTGCCAACGGATCGTGGCCGACAACGAGACGCCGGTCTGTTGTCGGCATAGCCGCCCGAGGTAATCGGGCGACAGCGCAACGGCATTCGCGACCGAGGCCACGTCGACGTGGGCGGGAACCTGGCTCGACACGACGTCCATCGCCCGCCGCAGCTGTGGGTGAACGGACGGCGGTTCGCCCGGGCGCCGGTCGTGTGTCCCGCACAGCTCGTCGACGAGTAAGTCCGCCGCGGCGCGTGGGCCGTCGGTGGCCAGTGACGCCGCGGCCGCCTCGGCCAGTCGTTGCCCGTCGTCCACGATCCAGACTCCGTGCCGGCCGCGGCTGTGACCCAGCGTGTTCAGCGCGAAGCCCTGCGGTGTCTGCAACCCGAAATACAGCGTCAACGCCCCGGATCCCGAATCCGACCGCACGGCGTGGCGTGCTCCGCTGGCGACGACTACCAGCCGGCACACGTCCTGCGCAGCGCCGTCGCGCGTGACCATAACGGGACCCTGCGCACCGACTGTGACCTGAACTGCGGGGTGGTGGTGGACGGCGAGGTCGGAGAATCCGCCGCCCGCAATGAGCCGCCCCGGCTGCACATCCCAGACGCGCATGCCGCCACTTTAGCGCCGGCCCGCGGTACGGGATCCGTCGATTGGGGGGCAGGGACCCGTACTGGGTTCTGCCCAGTCAGCCGATACGAATGTCGAAATCGGCTGGGCACCGTAGCTATGTGGTTCGCATTACACCGGCAAGACGGTCGAGCGATGGATTTCGCAGCACTACCGCCGGAAATTAACTCCGCCAGGATGTATGCCGGGCCGGGGCTGGGTCCGATGCTGGCGGCCGCGGCCGCCTGGCATGGATTGGCCGCCGACTTGCATGAGACGGCAGCGTCGTATGCCTCGGTCATCTCCGGACTGACCGGCGGGCCGTGGCAAGGCTCCGCGTCGGTATCGATGGCATCGGCGGCCACACACTACTTCGCGTGGATGAGTGCCACCGCCGCCCAGGCGGCGCAAGCGGGCACCCAGGCCCAGGCCGCCGCCGGCGCGTATGAGGCAGCGTTCGCGATGACGGTTCCTCCATCCGTGATCGCGGCCAACCGGGCCGCGCTGATGGCGCTGATTGCTACCAACGTCGTCGGGCAGAACACCCCTGCGATCGCGGCCACCGAGGCGCTCTATGCCGAGATGTGGGCCCAGGACGCCGCTGCCATGTATGGCTACGCCGCCGCGTCGGCAGCAGCCGCGACGTTGACACCGTTCACCCCGCCGCCGCCGGTCACCCACCCCACGGGCCCGCTGGCGGGAACCCGCGCGCAGACGGTCATGTCGAAGGCCTCGCGAGTAATCTCTGCGGTCCCGCACGCGCTTCAGCGGCTCGCGTCGCCCGACCCGACGAATCACCCCCTTTACTACCTTGTCGACATCGTGGCCAACATCGGTGTGGTTGCCGCATCGGCTTCGTCGGTTCTGAGCTCATGCATGGCGACAATCGGCACCATGGGCGGGCTCGCGAACGGCCCGGCGCCGGTCGCGGGTGCCCCGGCTACCGCAGCTCCGGGAGGCCTGCCTTCCGTCGCGGGCGTTGCGGGATCGGCGGGTCTGGGGGTCGGCGCGGGTGCGGCGTCGGCGGGTCTGGGTCGGGCGACATCGATTGGCCCGCTCTCGGTGCCGCCGAGCTGGACCACGTCGTCTGCGACAAGCCCTATGGCCTTGGCTTTGGGCAGCACCCCCTTCACCGCACCTCCGAGTAGCGGGCCCCCGGGCGTGCCCGCAATGCCGATAACGGGCCTGGCGGCGAACGCCAACGGCAACGGCAACGTCGTTCCAAAATATGGGTTCCGCCCCACGGTGGTCATTCGCACGCCGGCCGCCGGCTAACAAAAAGCTGTGCGCTCCACCGATCGCAGGAGCCGCCTTCCACCGCCCAAACCCGCAACGGTTGGATTGTCCAGACCGGAAGCGGGCCTTACGTTCTCGGTATGCCAAAGACGTCGTCCCTTGCGGACATAGCTCATCCGTCAAGCCAAATGGGAAATAACCCATCAGTCCGTGCCAGCGCAGTACATCCGACGTTGGCGGATGGGCAAGTCCCTACGAGCAGTGCGATCGAGGTGTTCAAAGTTTTCACTTTCGAGGCCGCGCATTTTCTGCCGAACGTTGCAGCAGGCCACCAATGCGGTTTCCTTCACGGTCATAGCTACAAAGTGGTTGTGGGCGTCAAGGGAATCCCCAACTCGCACACCGGTTTTGTCGTTGACTTCGCCGAGATCAAGTGCGCGATCAAGCCCGTGCTAGATGAGCTCGACCACAGTGCGCTGAATCACTTCATTGAGAATCCGACGTGCGAGAACGTCGCCTGCTGGATCTGGCAGCGGCTGCGCATTCCCGGACTTTCCTACATCGAGGTGTGGGAGACCGCAACGTCCGGCTGTCGCAAAAACGCCGTCTCCGCCTGACGAAAGGAAGCGAGCTATGGATCTCGCCGACGCTGAGGTCGCTGTGAAGGCGCTCCTGGTAGCGATGGACGTCGATGAGCACGATCACACCGCCGATACTCCCGGCCGCGTGGCGCGGGCGTGGCGAGACATGCTCGCCGGCTATCGCGAGGATCCCGCCGACCACCTCGGCCGCGTGTTTCCGGCGCCGCAGGAACCCGGGCTGGTGATCGTGGAGGGGATTACGTTGATGTCCACGTGCGCTCACCATCTGCTGCCGTTCACCGGGCACGCCACCGTCGCGTACCGACCCGGGCCCGGTCAGCGAATCGTAGGGCTGTCGAAGCTGGCACGGCTGGTACACGGCTATGCGCGGAGGCTACAGGTCCAGGAACGGATCGGTTGCCAGGTGGTCGACGCCATCGCCGACCGGCTACACCCTTCGGGTGCAATGTGTCTCATCACCGCCACTCACGACTGCATGAGACTTCGGGGCATCAGCGAGCCTCATGCGGGTACGACCACCGAGACGCGCCGCGGCAACTTACTAGATCACGAGGTCGCGTTGATCCACGCGCGGCATCAGCGCGTGCGCCGTTGACGGTAGGGCAAATCAGCCGACACAGCAGCTGATAAATCAGCCGGCGAGGGCCGGGATGGCATGTGAGTGGTTGTGGCACTTGGCATTAGCAAGCTGATCGCGACACACCCGAACACGGTGCTGACCGCTCGTTGGATGGAACACTCCCAAGTGGTACGAACTGCTCGGGTACTCCTTTACCCCGACGAGTTGTGATAACGGCGTGCGCACGGAGTCGCCGCGTGCGACTCTGGCTGCGATCGCGTCCAGATCGAACCGCGGGTGCCAGCCCAGCTCATGGCGCGCTCTGGCGTTGACGTACACACGGTCCAGGCGGTGGGGGAACCGCCAGCCTCGTTCTCTCCAAGCGGCCGCGGTCACCGGCGAGCGGCGCGCGAATACCGACTCCGCGTCGGTTCGCAACTCGGCCATGTCATCACGCGTGAACGGTGTTGTGGCCGCGATGACGTAGCGCGCAAACCCCAGACGCGGCGCCTGCTGTGCCGCTTTCAGGTGCGCGTCGACGGCATCTTCGAGCGCGACCCGGCGTGACGCGTATTCGTTGGCCTTCACGTTATCGTCGCTGCGCCCGTCATGAACGTCTGGCATATCGTCGCCGTCGGCGAAGAATCGCGCGGTGCGCAGCACTACGCAGGGCAGGCCGTCGTTGCGGTGCGCCAACTGGCAGAGGTCCTCGGCGGCGGCCTTGGTAACGCCGTAGATGTTCTTGGGAATCGGCGTCACGGATTCGTCGATCCACGCGGCGGGCCGCCCCGGCGACGGCACGAGCGCGTCACCGAACACCGTCGTTGACGATGTCATCACGAACGCGCGAACGCCGACCCCCACCGCCGCATCCAGAAGGGTCTGCGTGCCACCGATATTGGTGTTCAAGAATTCCTGGCGCGGCACGAATGCCAGCTGTGGCTTGTGCAGCGTGGCGGTGTGGAACACCACATCCACGTCGGCCATTAGCTCGCGTGTCAGCCCTGGATCAGTTATGGAGCCAACAACATTGGTCCACTTCGACGGCCGTGCGTCGAGCCCGACGGTGTCGGCGCCGCGGGCACGCAGGGTGCGCACAAGCGCTTCGCCGAGGTGACCGGAACTGCCCGTTACCAGGGCCCGCATCGGGGCGTTGGGATTGCTCATGGATGCTCCGGCTTCGCTGGCATTCGTCTGCCGAGCGTGACTCGCTCGGGTCACCACCACTATTTCGTGGTGATCGCCGAGTGTCTGTCGGGTGCCTGGCGGAGTCAGGGGATGAAACGCTCTCCCCCAATCGGGGGAGACACGCTCAATCGCAGGAGCGCGGTTCACCGCGGTTGAGGGCCGATCGGCGGATTAGCGCTTCGCTTTGCGCGACTTACGTTCGTGACCGAAGCCCGTCGGTTACCGACATGAGCGTGGCCCTTTGGTGAAGGACGAAATGATGACGGCATCCCCCGCCGCTAGGCGTGATACCCCGGGGCGCTACGAGTATCCGCCGGTGATCTGGGTCCTCCTGGCCGGCAACTTGCTCGTGCGCGCCGCGGGATTCGCCTATCCGTTCCTGGCATATCACGTTGCCGAGCCGGGGCACGCGCCCGGAACCGTGGGCACGATTTTGGCGGTGTTCGGAGTCGGGTGGGTGATGGGCCAGCTGCTCTGCGGGTGGCTGATTGACCGGCTGGGAAGACGATCCACGCTGGCGGCCATGATGCTGCTAGCGGGGCTGGCATCGGCGCTGCTGGCCGGTGCGAAAACGGCTGGGGCATTGGTAGTTGGGGCCGCGCTGGTCGGGGTGGTCTTCGACGCGCCGCGACCGGTGCTCAGTGCAGCGATCAACGAGCTAATTCCCGATCCTCGGAAGCGGGCGAAAGTCGACGCTTGGCGGCTGGGTTGGACAACGAACGCCGGCGCTGCGATCAGCGGCGGCATCGGCGGTCTGCTCGCAGACGCGATCGGCGTACCCGCTCTGTATTGGATCAACGCCGTAGCGTTCGCGCTTTTCGCGGCGATCGCGTTGAGCGGCATGCCGCCCGATGTGCGCCGCCCACCGTCGATTACTAAAACCGGTTACCGTCGGGCTTTTTCGGACCGCCGATTGATGCTGCTGTTGGTCAGCAGCGCCGCCACATTGACGGCGTCCATCGGTTTCTTCGCCGCCCTGCCGATGTTGATGTCGCGTCATGGCCTGGGTGCCGGTGCGTACGGCTGGACGCAGCTGGCCAATGCGTCGACCGTCATGGCGCTTACGCCATTACTCACTCCGTGGCTGAGCCGACAAGTTGCGACACTTCCAAGAATGGACATTCTGGCCGCGGCCGCGGCATGGACCACCGGGTGGTTGGCGACCGCCGCCGTAGCGGATTCCACACTTAGCTTCAGCCTGGCGGTGGCGGCGTGTGCCCCCGGTGAGATCGCCTGGTTTGTGGTGGCCGCCGGCGTCGTCCACCGGATCGCCCCGGCCGAGCATCGCGGGCGCTACCACGGGGTGTGGGGAATGGCCCTGGCGCTGGCGGCGATCGCCGCGCCCCTCCTGGTGGCATACGGACTGGGTCATGGCGGTCCGCCGATGGTGGCGGTCTCCATCCTCGTCGTTGGCTTCGCCGGCGCCGCGCTGTGTGTGCCGCTAGCGCGTGTTGTGGCCGCCGGTAGCGACGCGTCCGCACGATCAAGGCGGCGTCTGGCGACATGACGCCTGGGGCCAGCTCGCACATCGCAGCGGTCGGCGAGGCCCGCTGGGGCACCGACGCCTGCCGTCAGAAGCCACGGCTCCGCTAAACGCCGGATTCGGTGGAGGAACCTTTCTCCCCCTAATGGGGGAGAGCCACACCGCCCGCAGCGGCCGCAGAGATCAACGGCGCCACCGCCTGGGAAGCACGAAACATGTTGCGGCAGAGTAACTTAGACGCCGCTCACACCCGCGTCCGGATCCCGTGCGGTGCCGGCGACCATGCCGAGTGACCCCCGAATCACGTCGTTGCGTAGGCAATCGCGTTGTGGCATATCTAGGGCGTGATCGAAATCATTCTCCTTGGAACGGGCAGCCCGATACCCGATCCGCTGCGGGCCGGGCCCGCGACCCTGGTACGTGCGGGTGGTCAGACGTTTCTGATCGACTGCGGCAGGGGTGTGTTGCAGCGTGCCGCCGCGATCGGCGTCGGCGCCAACGCGCTGACCGCCCTGCTCCTCACCCACCTGCACAGCGACCATATCGCCGACCTCGGCGACGTGCTGATCACCCGGTGGGTGAGCACCTTCACGCCCGAACCGGCACCCTTGCCGATCATCGGTCCGCCCGGGACCGCTGCCGCGGTCGAAGCGACGCTCGGCGCGTTCGGCGCCGACATCGGTTATCGGATTGCGCACCACGCCGACCTGAACGGTCCTCCCGCCGTCGACGTCCGCGAATTCACCGAGGGCATCGTGTGGGACGCCGGCGACGTGCGCATCGAGGCCGCCCCGACGGATCACCGGCCGGTGGATCCCACCATCGGCTTTCGGTTACACCACGATTCGGCGTCGGTCGTCTTGGCCGGCGACACGGTGCCGTGCGCCAGCCTCGACGAGCTGGCCGCAGGCGCTGATGCACTGGTACACACCGTGATCCGCAAAGACCTCATCGAGGCGCTGCCGATGCAGCGGATCCGCGACATCTGCGACTATCACTCATCGGTCGAAGAGGCCGCCTGCACCGCAGAGCGGGCCGGCGTCGATACTCTGGTCCTGACGCACTGTGTGCCGGCGGTGGCGCCCGGTCAGGAGGATGACTGGCGGGGACGGGCGCGGTCACAGTTCAGTGGGCGCATCGAGCTGGGGCCGGATCTGCATCGCGTGGAAGTGATTGGAGCGCGGGAGAAAGTGACCACACTGCCCCCCGCGGGGAGCAAGAATACAAAGACCACATAGCGGTGCCCGGTGGGACCAGCGCGACATTTCGGGAGCATCCCATGAGCTACCCCTCAAAACGGATCAAAGTAGTCGTAGCCGACGACCACCCGGTGACCAGACAAGGCGTAGTACGAGCGCTGAATTCAAGCGGAAGAGTAGAGGTTGTCGCCGAAGTGGCCGACGGCAGAGCCGCGCTGGAGGCGATTCGCGAGCTGCGGCCGGCGGTGGCGCTGCTCGACTACAAGATGCCCGAACTCAACGGACTTGACGTCGTCCACGCCGTCACCCGGGACGCGCTGCCCACCCGCATCGTGCTGCTCAGTGCCTTCGACGACAGTTCGGTTGTGTACAAAGCCCTGGCCGAAGGCGCCAAAGGCTACCTGACCAAAGAGTCCGACAGCGACGAGATCATCACCGCGGTCCTCAAATGCGCGGCCGGCGACGGTTACCTACCTACCCACCTGTCCGGTGCACTGGCAGGTGAACTCCAGCAGCGGGCTAAAGGCGAGTCCGCGCTGTTGACGACGCGCGAACAGGAGGTGGTCCGCATGATGGCCGACGGGTTGTCGGTTCCTCAGATCGCGTCGCGGCTGCATCTGGCGCCCAGCACGGTCAAGTCGCATGTGCAGAACCTCTACGAGAAGCTGAAGGTCTCCGACCGTGGCGCCGCGGTGGCCGAGGCGATGCGGCGTCGATTGGTGGAGTGACCGGGGCGCTCTACCTACACCCGCAGCGGGACTTCGATGCGGATGTGCGCTCCGGCGGGTTCGTCGACGATACGCATGCTGCCACCGGCGGCCTCTACCCGCGCCCGGTGCGACGCCAAGCCGATGTGCCCCTCCGCGAGGCGGCGCGCCGCGGCGTCGCGCCTGATCCCAATCCCGTTGTCCGCCACGTCGAGACAGCACGCGTCGTCGACCACCGCCAGTTTCACGGAGGCCCGGCTGGCACGGGAATGACGGACCACGTTGGACAGCAACTCGCGAGTCACCCCAAATATCATCGGGTCGATCGCGTTGGTGCCGGGATACTCGATATCGGTTGCGATGGCGATACCCGATCGCTCCGCGGTCAGCGAGGCCAGCTTGTGCACCGCGGCGCCAAGCCCCACCTCGTCGAGGACCTCCGGGTGCAGCTCGAACGTGGCCTCCCGCAGGCGCCGCGACGCCTCCTGCAGGCTGGCCACCGCGCGGTCGAGCTGCACCGCGGGTGTCGTCTTGCGCAGGTCAGAGATGTCGCGACGGGCGGCGAGCACATCCTGCAGCGGACCGTCGTGGATGGCTTCGGCGATCTGGCGGCGCTGCGCCTCCGAAGAGGTCATCGTATCCGCGAGCAATTCCTCGCGTGACGCGGTTACCGTGGCGACTTCGTCCTCGTACCTCGCCCGAAGAACGGCCACCACCAACCTCGCGGAACAGACGAATGCATACATGGCCAGCAGCAGCGTCGTTTCGGGCCACCCGATGCGTGGCTGAATCACCGGGTCTTGCAATAGGACTATCGCGAACGCGATGTAGATCGTCCCCAGCACCACCGCCGTCGGCCGCCACGACACTCCAGTCGCTACCAACATGGGCAGCAGGGCCATCAGTAGCAAGGGCAGGTATCCACCCGGCGACATCAGCTTGAAGCACCACACCGCCGCGATGTCGACGAGCGTGAGGATCACCACGAACCAGTCGCCGGTGACCAGATGGCTTGGGGGAGAAAGCACCACGACGGCCGCGGTCACCGCGATCGCGGCGTACAGGGCGACCAGGACGCCCTCGTTGACCCATTTGCCGGGATCGGTGCTCACCAGCATCGCACCGACCATGATGGCTACCACGCCGACACGAAGCCCATACCCTGCGCGCAGCGATCGAAGCCGGTGCGTCCGGCGCACTCGGTCGAGATCCGACGTACTCATTGATTAACGATGTTCATTTGCCAAGCCGCGAAATGCAACGACCCTCGATGCATTGGCGTCGTGCTACTTGCAGGCGCTCCAACTGAACCACCGTCCACCCTGGGCGCAGACGGTCGCGTTAGGGGTGTAATCCGTTGGCGGCGGCGGATCGTAGGCCGGTGGGGCTGGGCACCCGCTGACCGACCAGTGGCGGCCGCCGACGCTGCCGCAGGTGTCGGCCTTGGCGGCCGCCGGCATCACGATGGGCAGCCAGACCGCCGCGGCCGCCGCAAGCGCTAGCATCCATGCCGCAGTCGCCGCGGCCCATGACCGCGCGGTCCGGCGCGTTTTGCGCCTGGCCTGCCCGGTATTGCCCATCGGGGTTGCGGTGCAGTTCATTTCGGTTCTCCCAAGTCGGTTCAACACGGATGGCGGGGGTGCTTGGCTCCGCTCACTGACCAGTGTTCTGCCATGATGTTGGTCGGTCTATCGGGTGAAAGCCGGATTTGGTGGGGGAAATCGTCTCCCCCTTTCGACGGGGTCTGAGTTCGACCAGCTGAGGTCACCGATCCGATACGTGTCCGGGCAATCAGCGCGCGGCCTGGTTTTCCTCCGCCCACGGAACACGGCAGGCGTCACCGGAATTGAAGCCCTGCTCGGTGATGCCCAGGGCGGAATTCACCCGCGCCCGCATGTTCTCGAGCCCGATCTGATAGGTCAGCTCGAACACTCCCGCGTCGCCGAAACGGGTCCGCAGGTCGGCGACCTGTTCGTCGGTGACGGTGTGCGGGTCGGTGGTCATCGCGTCGGCGTAGGCGATGGCGGCGCGCTCGTCGTCGGTGAATGCCGGTGAGGTGGCGTAGTTGTCGATGTCCTTGAGCCGCTCCATGTCCAGGCCGTCCAGGCGCTGCAGCATCGACCCGAAGTCGACGCACCAGGAGCAGCCGATCGCGCGCGCGGTCCACAACACCGCGAGCTCACGCACGCTGACCGGAAGCGTCTTCGACGCCCGGTCGACCATGGTCTCGTGGACGGCGCCGGCGATCATCAGTTTGCGATGATGCGCGGACACGGCGAACGGTTCGGGAACTTGGCCGTAGCGCCGCTTGGCGACCCGGTACATGGCGCGGGTCAGCAGCCCGGCGCGCTTGGGGGGCAGGGGCTCGATGCGCGTTTTCTGTGTCATACCCCTCAGACGAGACAGGTCGACAATGTGTGACGAGCGCGGTCAGCGCGAGGGGCGACTTCGGGCCTTCTGCCTCGCGGGCCGCGAGACGGCCGTAGCATGCGGCTAGCCTCTCGGCATCGATGGCCAGTGGTGGCGATTGGGAGTCAACGATGACTGCGCTGTTTAGCCGGCGGGCCGACCAGTACGACTGGCTGTCCGGCTACCTCGCGTCGCGGGGCATCGGCGGCGCCACTCGGGCCCTGATGGCGTTCATCGCGACGTCGATGGTGTTGTGCCTGCTCGCCCTGCTGGGCAGTTCGGACGGTCCCCGCGGACCTGTGCCGGTGGCGATGACATGGGTCGCCGTCGGCGGCGGGGTAGCGGGCGTGTTGCTGTGGGTTTGGCGGTGGCCGACGCGCAGGCAGTCGATCGCATTCGCCATCACGTGCAACACCGCCGTCGCCTTGGCGTGCCTGGCACACCCGAACCCGCTCGCCGCGCTGATCGGGTGCATAGCATTCGCGACCTTCGGCGCCTACATGGCGTTCTTTCACACCACGGGATTGGTGCTGTACAACTTCGCGGTTGCCGCTGCCGTCGGCTCCTGGGAGGCGGTGTCGTTGGCGAGATCTGGACACCCCAGCCTGGCGGGGGTGGACCTGTGGCTGGTGATCGAGGTCAACATCGCCCTACCTCTCGCCATTCGGATCCTGGTGCGCGCTTTGGCGGGAGATTTGCTGACTGCCGACCGCGATCCGTTGACGGGCCTGCTCAATCGGCGCGCATTTCAGCACGAGGCGCTGGGAATGATCTTGGCCCGACGCGGCATCGACTCCCACCTCGTGGTCATGTTGATCGATCTCGACAACTTCAAAGCCGTCAATGACAGGTGTGGCCACGCGGCGGGCGATCGCGCACTGGTCCAGGTCGCGCGGGCGCTGTTGGCCGCCGCCGACAATCAGGCGGTGGTGGCCCGAAGCGGTGGTGAGGAATTTCTCGTCGCCGGCACGTCTTCGACCTGCAACGCCGAGTCGTTGGCCGCGCGCGCGTGCCGGGCCATCGCGATCTCGGCCGCGGGAGTCACCGCCAGCGTTGGCACCGCGTGCGCCCGCCTCGAGGACGCCGCAAACGAACCGCAATCAGTTCTCGAGGAGCTGATCACGGCCTCCGATGCCGCGATGTATCAGGCTAAACGGTTGGGGGGCAACCAAAGTAATCACCACGAGCTTTGTTGACCCGTGCAGGTATCAGCGGGTGAACATCAGCGCGCGCTTGACCTCCTGGATCGCCTTCGTCACCTCGATGCCGCGCGGGCAGGATTCGGTGCAGTTGAACGTGGTGCGGCAGCGCCACACGCCGTCGACCTCGTTGAGGATGTCGAGGCGCTCGGCGGCGGCCTCGTCGCGGCTGTCGAAGATGAAGCGGTGCGCGTTGACGATCGCGGCCGGGCCGTAGTAGCTGCCCTCGTGCCAGAAGATCGGGCAGCTGGTGGTGCAGCACGCGCACAGGATGCACTTGGTGGTGTCGTCGTAGCGGGCGCGGTCGGTCGGGCTCTGGATTCTTTCCCGCGTCGGCGGATTGCCGGTGGTGATCAGGTACGGCTTCACCGCGCGGTAGGCGTCGAAGAACGGCTCCATGTCGACGACGAGGTCCTTCTCCACCGGCAGCCCGCGGATGGGTTCGACCGTGATGGTCAAAGACTTGCCCGGCTTCTTCGGCAACAGATCGCGCATCAGCACCTTGCAGGCCAGCCGATTGACGCCGTTGATGCGCATGGCGTCCGACCCGCACACCCCGTGCGCGCAGGATCGCCGAAAGGTCAGTGTCCCGTCGAGGTAACTCTTGATGTAGATGAGCAGGTTGAGCAGCCGGTCACTGGGCAGGCAGGGCACCCGAAAGCTTTGCCACCCACCGGTTTTCGCGAAGGCATCGGGCTGGTCGGGGTTGAACCGGGCGATTTTGACGGTCACCAGCACCGCGCCCTCCGGAACCGGCGGCAGTGGCGGGTCCAAAGTCTCGGCGTCCGACGCCTCTCCTGGTTCCGAAGTCATCAGTACTTCCGTTCCTTGGGTTCGTAGCGGGTCTGCACCACGGGCTTGAAGTCCAGCGCGATGTCGCTCAGTAGCTCGCTGCCCTGCTTGTAGGCCATCGTGTGGCGCATGTAGTTGACGTCGTCGCGGTTCGGGTAGTCCTCGCGGGCATGCCCGCCGCGGGACTCCTTGCGATTCAGGGCGCCGACGACGGTGACTTCGGCCAGCTCCAGCAGGAAGCCCAGCTCGATGGCCTCCAACAGGTCGCTGTTGTAGCGCTTGCCCTTGTCGTGCACGGTGATTCGGGAGTAGCGCTCTTTCAATGCGTGGATGTCGGTCAGCGCCTGCTTGAGCGTCTCCTCGGTGCGGAACACCGCGGCGTTGTTGTCCATCGTCTGCTGCAGGGCGCCGCGGATGTCGGCGACGCGCTCGTTGCCGTGCTCGGAGAGGATGTCGGCCACCCAGCCGACGACCATCCCCTCCGGCTCAGGCGGCATGTCGACGAAGTCGTGCCCCCGCGCATACGAAGCCGCCGCGATGCCGGCCCGGCGGCCGAAGACGTTGATGTCCAGCAGCGAATTGGTGCCCAGCCGGTTGGCGCCGTGCACCGACACACACGCGCACTCGCCGGCCGCGTACAGGCCCGGGACGGTGGAAGTGTTGTCCCGCAACACCTGTCCGGTGACGGTCGTCGGGATGCCGCCCATCAAGTAGTGACAGGTCGGGTAGACCGGGACCAGCTCGTGCACCGGGTCCACACCCAGGTAGGTGCGGGCGAACTCGGTGATGTCGGGCAGCTTGGCCTCGAGCACCTCCTCACCGAGGTGGCGCACGTCGATGTAGACGTAGTCCTTGTGCGGCCCGGCGCCGCGGCCCTCCAGCACCTCCAACACCATGGAGCGGGCGACGATGTCGCGGGGCGCCAGGTCGACGATCGTCGGGGCGTAGCGCTCCATGAAGCGCTCGCCCTCGCCGTTGAGCAGCCGGCCGCCCTCGCCGCGCACCGCTTCGGAGATCAGGATCCCCAGGCCGGCGAGCCCGGTCGGGTGGAACTGGTGAAACTCCATGTCCTCCAACGGAAGTCCCTTGCGGAAGACGATGCCGATGCCGTCGCCGGTCAGCGTGTGCGCGTTGGAGGTGGTCTTGTACATCCGGCCCGAACCGCCGGTGGCGATCACAACGGCCTTCGCGTGGAAGACGTGGATGTTGCCGGTCGCCAGCTCGTAGGCGATGACCCCGGTGGCCACCGGACCGCTCGGGGTCTGCGTCAAAGCCAGGTCGAGCGCGTAGAACTCGTTGAAAAACTCCACGTCGTGCTTGACGCAGTTTTGGTAGAGCGTCTGCAGGATCATGTGGCCGGTGCGGTCGGCGGCGTAGCAGGCCCGGCGCACCGGCGCCTTGCCGTGGTCGCGGGTGTGCCCACCGAAGCGGCGCTGGTCGATGCGGCCCTCGGGGGTCCGGTTGAACGGCATCCCCATCTTCTCCAGGTCGAGCACCGCGTCGATGGCCTCCTTGCACATGATCTCCACGGCGTCCTGGTCGGCGAGGTAGTCGCCACCCTTGACCGTGTCGAAGGTGTGCCATTCCCAGTTGTCGTCCTCGACGTTGGCCAACGCGGCGCACATGCCGCCCTGGGCGGCCCCGGTGTGGCTGCGAGTGGGGTAGAGCTTGGTGAGCACCGCGGTGCGCACGCGGGGTCCGGCCTCGACGGCCGCCCGCATTCCCGCACCGCCCGCGCCGACGATCACCACGTCGTATCGGTGTTGCTGGATCACCGGTCAGCCTCCGATATTCGGGTCGAATGTCATCAGCACGTAGGTACCCAGCACCAACGTGAATCCCATCGACAGCAGCAGCAGGCTGTTGAGCCAGAATCGGGTGCGATCCGTGCGGCTGTAGTCGTCGATGATGGTGCGCAGGCCGTTGCCACCGTGCAGCTGCGCCAGCCAAAGCAGGGCCAGGTCCCAGAACTGCCAGAACGGCGACGCCCACCGCTGGGCCACGTAGTTGAAGTCGATGCGGTACACCCCGTTGTCCCACATCAGCATGATGAACAGGTGCCCGATGGCCAGGAATACCAGCGCGACGCCGGAGAACCGCATGAACAGCCACGCGAACTTCTCGAAGTTGGGTATGCCGGCGCGGCGCCGCGGCGAGCGCGGATTGTCCAGGCTCGCCGGACGGTCGTGGCTGCGCTGGTGTACCGGCGCTTGCTCGCCCCGGCCGAGCTGAAGGTCGGGGCTGCTCATCGGAAGTGCTCCCACATGTGGATGCCCAGCGCCACCCCCACCGGAACCATGAGCAGCAGGAAGACGATGCAGACGATCCAGAACATCAGCCGCTGGTAGCGGGGGCCCTGCGACCAGAAGTCGATCAGGATCACCCGGATCCCGTTCAGGCCGTGGAACGCCACCGCGGCGACCAGGCCGAATTCCATCAGGCCCACGATCGGGGTCTTGTAGGTCGCGATCACCTCGTTGTAGGCCTGCGGGCTGACCCGGACCAGGGCGGTGTCCAAGACGTGCACGAACAAGAAGAAGAAGATCGTGGCACCGGTGATGCGATGCAGCACCCACGACCACATGCCGGGATCCCCCCGATACAGCGTTCGCGGCGGCCGCCGCTTGCGCGAGGGCGTCGACGCCGGTACGGCCGGATCCGCGGTTGTCGCCTGTGTACTCACTGAAGTTCTCACCGCCTTCGTCAACAAGCCGGGCAACCGACCTTAACCCCGCAACGACGGGCCGCGGTAGGAGATCGGTCCGGCCAAGACGCCGTGTCGCATCGGAGTTAGGGTGGCTGCTTGAACCGGCCCAACAAGTCAGCCCATCGGTGAACGGGGGTTGCGAAATGCCAGATCTCGATTGGAATATGCTGCGGGACAACGCGATCCAGGCGGCTGCGGGAGCCTATGCGCCGTACTCGCGATTCCCGGTGGGTGCCGCGGCACTGGTCGACGACGGCCGCGTGGTCACCGGCTGCAATGTGGAGAACGTCTCATATGGCCTTGGTCTCTGTGCGGAGTGCGGTGTGGTGTGCGCCCTACATTCCACCGGCGGGGGCCGGCTGATCGCGCTGGCATGCGTGGACGGGCGGGGATCCGCGCTGATGCCGTGCGGGCGATGCCGTCAGGTGCTGCTGGAGCACGGCGGTCCCGGGTTGCTCATCGACCATCCGGCGGGGCCCCGCCGGCTCGGCGAGCTGCTGCCCGACGCGTTCGGCGCCGAGGTCCCCCGGGAACGTTCTTGACCGATTTCGGATTCGACGCGCCGACGGTGATCAGGACCAAGCGCGACGGCGGCCGGTTATCCGACGCCGCCATCGCGTGGGTCGTCGACGCCTACACCGACGGCCGCGTCGCCGACGAGCAGATGGCGGCGCTACTGATGGCGATCGTCCTGCGCGGCATGGACCGCCGCGAGATCGCCGAGTGGACGGCGGCGATGCTGGCGTCCGGGGAGCGGCTGGACTTCAGCGACCTGCGCCGCGACGGGCGGCCGCTGCCCACCGTGGACAAGCACTCCACCGGTGGGGTCGGGGACAAGATCACCCTGCCGCTGCTGCCCGTCGTCGCCGCGTGCGGTGCGGCGGTGCCGCAGGCGTCGGGTCGCGGGCTCGGGCACACCGGCGGCACCCTCGACAAACTGGAATCCATCGCCGGATTCACCGCCCAGCTGTCCAACGGACGGGTGCGCGAACAGCTCGTCGATGTGGGCGCGGCGATCTTCGCCGCGGGCGAGCTGGCGCCGGCGGACGCCAAGCTGTACGCGCTGCGCGATGTCACCGGCACGGTCGAGTCCCTGCCCCTGATCGCCAGCTCGGTGATGAGCAAGAAGCTGGCCGAGGGCACGGGCGCGTTGGTGCTCGACGTGAAGGTCGGCGCGGGGGCGTTGCTCAAGTCCGAGGCGCACTCCCGCGAGCTGGCGCAGATCATGATCGAGCTGGGCGCCGCGCACGGGGTGCCCACCCGCGCGCTGCTGACGGACATGAGCACCCCGCTCGGCGCGGCCGTCGGCAACGCGCTCGAGGTCGCCGAATCCCTGGAGGTCCTGGCCGGCGGCGGGCCGCCCGACGTGGTCGAGCTGACGCTGGCGCTGGCCGGCGAGATGCTCGAACTCGCCGGGATCGACGGCGCCGACCCCGCGGAGACCCTGCGCGACGGCACCGCGATGGACCGATTTCGCCGGCTCGTCGCGGCCCAGGGCGGTGATTTGTCGATACCGTTGCCGATCGGTGCGCTGTCCGAGACCGTGACCGCCACCCGGGGCGGCACAATGGGCGATATCGACGCGATGGCAGTGGGGCTGGCGGCATGGCGGCTCGGTGCGGGCAGATCCCGCCCGGGCGAGCGGGTGCAATTCGGCGCCGGCGTGCAAATCCACCGCCGTCCCGGCGAACCCGTGGCGGCCGGCGAGCCGTTATTCACCCTCTACACCGACACCCCGGAACGCGTCGGCGCCGCGATGGCCGAGCTGGACGGCGCGTGGAGCGTCGGGGACACACCGCCGGCGCCGCGGCCGGTTCCAAGGCCGCTGATCATCGATCGGATCGCCACGTGACCACACCTTTGGATCTGCGGCAGATCGAAAAAGCGCCGAAGGCCCTGCTGCACGATCACCTCGACGGTGGGCTGCGCCCGTCGACCGTGCTGGAGATCGCCGGCCAGACCGGCTACGACGGGCTGCCCGCCACCGACGTCGAGGAGCTGGCCACCTGGTTTCGCACCCGGTCGCACAGCGGTTCGCTGGAGCGCTATCTGGAGCCGTTCTCGCACACCGTCGCGGTCATGCAGACGTCCGAATCGCTGCATCGGGTGGCCTACGAGTGTGTCGAGGACCTGGCCGCCGATTCGGTGGTCTACGCCGAGGTGCGGTTCGCGCCCGAATTGCACATCGACCGCGGACTGTCTTTCGACGAGATCGTCGACGCCGTGCTCGCGGGTTTCGCCGACGGCGAGAAGGCCTGCGCCGCCGCCGGCCGGCCCATCGTGGTGCGCCTGTTGGTCACCGCCATGCGACACGCCGCGGTGTCACGGGAGATCGCCGAGCTGGCGATCCGCTTCCGGGACAAAGGTGTGGTCGGCTTCGACATCGCCGGCGCGGAGGCCGGCAACCCGCCGTCGCGACATCTGGACGCGTTCGAGTATATGCGAGATCACAACGCGCGCTTCACGATTCACGCGGGTGAGGCCTTCGGCTTGCCGTCCATCCACGAAGCGATCGCGTTCTGCGGGGCGGATCGGCTGGGCCACGGGGTGCGGATCGTCGACGACATCGACGTCTTGGACGACGGTGGCGTGCGGTTGGGCAGGCTGGCATCGATCCTGCGGGACAAGCGAATTCCGCTGGAGATGTGTCCCAGCTCGAACGTGCAGACCGGCGCGGCCAAGAGCATCGCGGACCACCCGTTCGATCTGCTGGCCCGATCCCGGTTCCGGGTGACCGTCAACACCGACAACCGGCTGATGAGCGATACCTCGATGAGCCTGGAAATGCACCGTCTCGTCGAGGCTTTCGGCTACGGATGGAGCGACCTCGAGCGCTTCACGATCAATGCGATGAAGTCGGCGTTCATTCCGTTCGACGAACGCCTGGCGATCATCGACGAGGTGATCAAGCCGCGCTACGCCGTGTTGATCGGTTAGAGCGACGGGTCCGGCGCCCGGGCTGCCCCGGATTGGGCGGCCGGGATTTGTCGTACCCCTTTGCGAGGATGTGGTCATGTCCTCGACCGCATCGCTTGCCTTGGCGGGGTTGAGTCCTGCTGAGCGTCTTGAGGTGTTGTTTGAGGAGTTGGCGGAGTTGGCCGGTCAGCGCAACGCGATTGATGGGCGCATCGTGGAGATTGTGTCCGAGATCGATCGGGACCGGCTGTGGGGCGCCACCGGGGCGCGGTCGGTACCGGCATTGGTGGCCTGGAAACTGGGTTCGTCATCGACAAACGCCCACACGATCGCGACTGTCGCGGCCCGCCGTGAGGAGTTCCCGCGCTGCGCCCAGGGCATGCGGGAGGGCTGGCTGTCGCTGGATCAGGTGGGCGTTATCGCGGCGCGCGCGGGTGCGGGATCTGATGAGCATTACGTGCAGTTGGCGCGGGTGGCCACGGTCAATCAGCTGCGCACCGCGCTCAAGCTGGAACCGCGGCCCGAACCCGAACCGCGCCGCGAGCCCCAGCGCGCGTTCACCACGACCAGCACCGAGCAGGGCAGTTGCTACCGGATCACCCTCCCGCACGACGAGGCGGCGAAGTTCGACGCGGCGCTGGCGTCGCATCGTGATGCGCTGATCGCCGAGTGGAAACACGACCACGACACCGACGCACGGGCATCGAATAACGCGCCGCCGTTGCCGAACACCGCCGCGGCGTTTATGCGTCTGGTCGAGGCGGGGTGGGATGCTGAGGCGGCCCGCCGCCCGCATGGGCAGCACACCACCGTGGTGATGCATCTCGACACCCAGGCGCGCATCGCCGCGCTGCACCTGGGCCCGGTGTTATCGGACGCCGAGCGCCAATACCTGTCCTGTGATGCCACCTGTGAGGTGTGGTTGGAACGCGACGGTCAGCTCATCGGCGCCGGGCGCTC
>NZ_MBEU01000007.1 GCF_001954275.1 Mycobacterium sp. IS-836
CGCCGGCGCAGCCTGGCCGCTTATGAGCATCAGGACGTGCCGTTTGAGGTGCTTGTGGAGCGGCTCAACCCGATCCGGTCGCTGGGCCATCATCCGCTGGTGCAGGTGATGCTGGCCTGGCAGAACCTGCCCGGGCACCTCAGCGAGCCCACCGGATTGGCATTGGGCGATTTACACGTCACCCAGTTGCCGGTGGATACCCACACCGCCCGAACCGATCTGTCGTTGTCGTTGGCCGAGCGCTGGACCGATGACGGTGAGCCCGCCGGTATCGCCGGGGCGGTCGAATTTCGCACCGACGTCTTCGACGCGGCCAGCATCCGGTCACTCATCGAGCGGCTGCGGCATGTGCTGGAGGTGATGACGGCTGACTCGACCCGGCGGTTGTCGTCGGTGGATGTGCTCGATGCCGGTGAGCGCGCCCGCCTGGATGCTTGGGGCAATCGGGCGGTGTTGACCGCGCGGAAGAGTACGCCGATGTCAGTTCCGGTGTTGTTTGCCGATCGCGTGGTTGGGGCTCCGGGGGCGGTGGCGGTGAGCTTCGCGGGCCGCACCCTGACCTATCGACAACTCGATGTGGCGGCGAATCGGTTGGCGCAGTTGCTGATCGGGTGTGGTGTGG
>NZ_MBEU01000008.1 GCF_001954275.1 Mycobacterium sp. IS-836
CCTACACCGGAATTGATCGCCGCGACCAACCGCATCGCCGACAACGAATCCCCACCCAAATCAAAGAACGAATCATCAACCCCCACGCGGGGCACGCCGAGGACTTGGGCGTAGATGGCGGCCAGGATCTCTTCGGCGGGTGTGGTGGGTGCGCGGTAGCCGGTGGTGGTGTATTCGGGGGCGGGCAGCGCGCGGGTGTCGAGCTTGCCATTGACCGTCAACGGCACTTCGTCGATCGCGACGACTGCGGCGGGAACCATGTAGGCCGGCAACCGATCTACCAACGCAGCGCGGACTTGGGCGGAATCTGCAGTGCCGGCAACGTAACCGACCAGCCGCTTGTCGCCGGGGCGATCCTCGCGTGCGATCACCGCCGCCCACTCGACCCCGTCGAGCTCCATTAGGGCGGTTTGGATTTCGCCGCGTTCGATCCGATAGCCGCGAATCTTGACCTGCTCATCGGCGCGCCCCAAATACTCGAGCTGCCCATCAGAGCGCCACCGCACCAAATCCCCGGTGCGATACATCCGACCCCGGCCGAATGGGCACGCCACAAACCGCGACGCGGTCAACCCCGAACGGCGCCAATACCCAAGCCCCACACCGCGGCCCGCCACATACAATTCCCCCACCACGCCGTCGGGCACCCGGTGCAACCATTCGTCGAGCACAAAAAACGCCAGGTCCGGCAATGGCGCCCCAATTGGGCTGGCCTTGCTATCCAGGTCCGTGTTGATGATCTCGCGCATCGAGGCATGCACAGTCGTCTCGGTGATGCCGTACATGTTGATCAGGCGCGGCAATCCTGGGTGGCGGTTCCGCCATGCGCGAAGACGCTGTGGTTCCAGCGCTTCCCCGCCGAACACCACGGTCTCGAGTTTGAGCTGATCCGACTTTGGCGATGGCGCGTCGATGGTTTGCAGCGCATAAAACGCCGACGGGGTCTGGCTCAACACGCTGACCTGTTCGGCAACCAGCAAGGCGCGCAAGTCGTCCGGGGACCGGGTCACCGATTCGGGCACCACTACCAGCCGTGAACCACCGAGGAGCGCACCGAAGATTTCGCCCACCGAGAAGTCGAACGCCAACGAGTGACACTGGGTCCACACCTGCCCCGCTGACAGCCCCACGTCCACGTCGTCGAGCGCTTCGACCAGCCTGGTGACATTGCGATGGGTGACCGCCACACCCTTGGGCACACCGGTGGTCCCCGAGGTGTAGATCAGGTAGGCAACATCATCCGGGCGCGGCTCCGGCAACGCCGTGCAGGGGTGCGTATCAATACGCGGGTCGTCGATATCGACGACGACCAACTCATGCCCCGCCAGTCGGTCGCCCAATTCGGTGGTGGTGATCGCCGCGAGAGGTGCGGCGTCGGTGAGCATGAATTCGATCCGCGCGCCAGGCAGCGCGGCGTCGATCGGCAGATACGCGGCCCCCGTCTTGAGCACCGCGAATATCGCTACAACCGCCTCGGCTGAGCGGGGCAATAGCAGCGCCACAGACTCGCCGGGGCCGGCACCCTCGCCGGCCAGCAAGTGCGCCAACCGGTTTGCGGCCTCGTCCAGCTCCCGGTAGGTCATCGAGCTGCCCCCGTAAGTCAGCGCGACCGCGTCGGGAGCGCGTAGGACTTGGGCGGCGAACAGCGTCGGAATCGATGCCGAAGCGGGTGCCGGCTCGGTCAGGACCGTCTGATTGCCCCACCGATCGAGGCGGGCACGCTCGTCGGCATCGAGCAGATCGACCGATGACAGCCGTCGCACGGGATCCGCCGTCATCGCCACCAGCACCCGCCGGAACCGCTCGATCAGCGCCTCGACGCTCGCCGCGCCGAACACATCGGTGTCGAATTCGACGCGCAGGCCCAGTTCTACGCCCGGCGTGGCTTGCACCGTGAGCGGGTAATGATTGAATTCGCGGCTAGCGAAATCGGTGATGTTCAACCCGTCGACGCCCAATGGTGCGCCGGTGTCGATCGGAAAGTTCTGGAACACGAACAGGGTGTCGAACAGTTGGTCGTGGCCACTGATGCGGTGAATGTCGCTCAGCGACAGATGTTGATGCTCAAGGGTTTTGGTGTGGGCGCTTTGCAACTGATCGATCAGGTCGGCGGTGGTGGTCGCCGGTGTGACTCTCGCCCGCACCGGCACGGTGTTGATCAACAGGCCGACCATCGAGTCCGCACCGGACACCTCGGCGGGCCGACCCGAGACCGCGACGCCGAAGGCGACGTCATGCCGGCCGGTCAGCGAAGTCAGCAGCAGCGCCCACGCCGCCTGCAGCACGGTGTTGACGGTGGTGTGCTGCGAGCGGGCCAGATAGCCTAGCGCAAGCGTGATCTCGGCCGGCAAACGACGAGAGGTAACGCCTCGCGGCCCCAGCTGCGCCCGCCCCGGCGGGCCCACCAGCGTGGGGGTGTCGAAGCCGGCCAGCACCTCGCGCCACGCTGTGCGGGCGACATCGAGGTCTCGGTCCGCCAGCCAGCTGACAAACCTGCGATACGGGATCGGCGCGGGCAGCCGCTGCCCGTAATAGCCCGCGAAGATCTCCCGCAGCAGGATCGGCAGCGACCAGCCATCCAGCACGATGTGGTGAGCGGTCAACACAATCCGGTGCTGATCTTGCGCGGCGCGAATCAGCGCCACCCGGAACGCCGGCGGGTCGGTGAGGTCGCAGACTGCCGCGCGTTCGCTGGCGCACAGTTGGTCGATCTGCTCGTCGAGATCGTCGCCGCCGACTGCGACGTACCGCCACGGCGTCTGGGGATCGGCGGGGATGATCTGGACCGGTTCGTCGAACTGTTGGCAGAATATGGCCGCCAGGTTGGGATGGCGGCGGACCACCGTGTCCACCGCTTCGCGCAGCCGGTGCTGGTCGAGGGGACCGCTTACGGTGATGTCCAGCTGCATCGCGTACACATCGTCGCCGCTTCCGTGCGCGGTGCTGGCGTGGAAGAGCAGCCCGTGTTGCATCGGGGTCAGTGGCAGAACATCGGCGATGGTGTATTGCTTTCGCAGCGCGTCGATTTGGTGCTGCCCAAGCCGTGCCGGCGCGATGTCGGACGGGGTCAATCCGCCCCCGCCGCGCTGAACGTGCGCGCAGATGCCGGCCAGCGCGTCGAACCACAACTGGGCGAGGCGGCTGATCTTGATGTCGTCTAGGGCCGACGGCGCCCACGTCCAGTTGGCGTGCAGGTGGGGGCCGGCGTGGGTGTCGACGGTGGCGATGTTGAGGTCGACCGTGTGCGCCAACGGCATGGGTATCGCCGTCGCCGCGCCGGTGGCCGACAGGCCATCCTCGCTGATCCGCCACAATTCGCCGGACGGCTCGGCCGCTGCGCCCAGGCGTCCCAGATAGTTGAATCCGATCGGCGGGTCGGACCCGGCCAGGTCGACGTCGGCGTTCAGATAGCGCAGCAGACCGTAAGTCAATGGGTCGGGCAGGGTGCGGAGCTGTTCTTTGACGTCGTTGATCACCGCCCCCAGCGCGGCCTCGCCGGCAATGACCTGCGCCCAGGACAGTCGGCCAACCGTCAGGGCCACCGGGTATTTGGTGGTGAACCAGCCCACCGTGCGCGACAGGTCGACGTCGGGGAAAAGTTCGTCGTGGCGGCCGTGGCCCTCGACGTCGATGCCGATCGGCGCGCTGCCGCTGGCCTCGAATTGCGCCAGCGCGAGGGCGAATCCGATCAACAGGATGTCCTGTATCCCGGCGTGGAACGCCGCGGGCACCTCACCGAGCAGCATGCGGGTGGTCTCGACGTCGAGGTCCATCGACAGGTGCCCAGCGCTGGCATAGGTGTCGAGTTCGGGTTGCACCGCGGCCAGTGCGGCGGGGGCGGCGGCCACCTGGCGCCAGGCCTCGGCCTGTTCTAGCACCGTCGGGTGTTGGGCGTGCTCGGTCAGCAGCGCGGCCCACCCCGCGAACGACGTCCCGCCCGCCGGCAAGGCCACCGGCTCGCCGCTGCGGTGCTGTGCCCACGCGATGTTCAAGTCCTCCAACAGGATTCGCCATGACACGCCGTCGACGGCGAGATGATGGATGATCAGCGCCAACTGGCCCGTGCCCGCGACCCACAGCGCGCTGACCATCGTCCCGGCCGCCGGATTCAGTCGGGCTCGCGCTTGGACAAGCTCTTCATCGGACAACGCGCTCACCGATTGCACGCACGCGTTGGCGTCCACCGACCCCGGCTCGGGAACGGTCAGCGACCAGTCCTCGCCGACGCGCAGCCGCAGCATGGCGTGTCGATCAATCAGGGCCTGCACCACGAGCACCACGTCGGACTCGGTCACCCCCGCGGGAGCCTGCACCACCACGGTCTGGTTGAACTGCTCCACCGGACCGTCGACGTCGTGCAACCATCGCATGATCGGGGTCGCGTCGACCGGCCCCACACCGTCATCGATCGCGTCGCCGGCGCCGGTCGCGACCCCGGCCACCCGCGCCAGCCGGGACACGGTCTGCTCGACGAAAATGTCACGCGGTTTGCAGGTGAGGCCGGCGGCACGCGCGCGCGTGACCACTTGCATCGACAGGATGCTGTCGCCGCCGAGGTCGAAGAAGGAGTCGTCGATTCCGACGCGTTCCATGCCGAGGACTTGGGCGTAGATGGCGGCCAGGATCTCCTCGGCGGGTGTGGTGGGTGCGCGGTAGCCGGTGGTGGTGTATTCGGGGGC
>NZ_MBEU01000009.1 GCF_001954275.1 Mycobacterium sp. IS-836
ACCCGAGGTCTGCCTCGAACGCTCCCTCTTCGAGCCGGTGTTTGATCGTGGTGAGGAAACGTCCGGCATCCGCGCCGCCGCCGAAAGCCGAGCCCGCCGCACCCCAGCGGCCGGCGGCGGAGACCTCAACCGACGGCGCCCCATACGTGACCCCGCTGGTGCGAAAACTGGCCACCGAGAACAACATCGACCTCGCCGAGGTGACGGGCACCGGTGTGGGCGGGCGCATCCGCAAGCAGGACGTGCTGGCCGCCGCCGAGAAGAAAGAAGAGGCCAAGAAGGCGCCCGCCCCGGCCGCGGCGGCCCCCGCCGCCGCACCGGCCGCACCCACTCCGGCGCCCGCGCTGGCACACCTGCGCGGCACCACGCAGAAGGCCAGCAGGATCCGCCAGCTCACCGCGGCCAAAACCCGCGAATCCCTGCAGGCGACAGCGCAACTCACCCAGACCCACGAGGTCGACATGACCAGGATCGTCGGGTTGCGGGCCAGGGCCAAGGCCGCGTTCGCCGAGCGCGAGGGCGTGAACCTGACGTTCCTGCCGTTCATCGCCAAGGCCGTGATCGATGCGTTGAAGATTCACCCCAACATCAACGCCAGCTACAACGAGGACACCAAGGAGATCACCTACTACGACGCCGAGCATTTGGGCTTCGCCGTCGACACCGATCAAGGCCTGCTCTCCCCCGTGATCCACAACGCCGGTGACCTGTCCCTGGCCGGGCTGGCACGGGCGATCGCCGACATCGCCGCCCGCGCCCGGTCGAGCAACCTGAAACCCGACGAGTTGTCCGGTGGCACCTTCACGATCACCAACATCGGCAGCCAGGGCGCCTTGTTCGATACCCCGATCCTGGTCCCGCCGCAGGCCGCCATGCTGGGCACCGGCGCCATCGTCAAACGGCCGCGGGTGGTCGTCGATGAAAGCGGCAACGAGTCGATCGGCGTGCGCTCGGTGTGCTATCTCCCGTTGACCTATGACCACCGGCTGATCGACGGCGCGGATGCCGGACGTTTCCTCACCACGATCAAACACCGGCTCGAAGAGGGAGCGTTCGAGGCAGACCTCGGGTTGTGATGACGTGTCCCGAGCTGGTCATCACGCCGTCATCGCGATAGCGGGTTCGTCCGGCCTGATCGGCTCGGCCCTCGCGGCGGCACTGCGCGCGGCAGACCACACGGTGCTGCGCATCGTGCGCCGCACACCGGCGAATTCCGAGGAACTGCACTGGAATCCGGAAAGCGGCGAGTTCGACGTCGACGCACTCACCGACGTCGACGCCGTCGTCAACCTCTGCGGTGTCAACGTCGGCCAGCGTCGGTGGTCGGGCGCCTTCAAGCAGAGCTTGCGAGACAGCCGGATCGCCCCCACCGAGGTGCTGGCCAACGCGGTCGTCGACGCCGGGGTCGAAACGCTGATCAACGCCAGCGCGGTCGGTTTTTACGGCGACACCAAAGACCGAGTGGTCGACGAAAACGACCGAGCCGGAACGGGTTTCCTGGCCCAGCTGTGCGAAGACTGGGAAGCCGCCACGCTGCCGGCCCAATACGGCGGCGTCCGGGTTGTGCTGGCCCGCACCGGCCTGGTGCTGGCCCGCGCGGGCGGTGCGCTGCGCCGGATGCGGCCACTGTTCTCTGCCGGGCTCGGCGCCCGGCTGGGCAGCGGCCGCCAATACATGTCGTGGATCAGTCTCGAGGACGAGGTGCGGGCGCTGCTGTTCGCAATCTCAAACCCCACCCTGTCCGGCCCGGTGAACATGACCGGCCCGGCGCCCGTCACCAACGCCGAATTCACCACCGCCTTCGGCCGAGCGGTCAACCGCCCAACGCCGTTGTTGTTGCCCGGTTTCGCGGTGCGGGCCGCGCTGGGCGAATTCGCCGACGAAGGACTGCTGATCGGTCAGCGGGCCATCCCGTCCGCACTGGAGCGCGCCGGGTTCCAGTTCCACCACAACACCATCGGCGAAGCGCTCGGCTACGCCACCGCCCGGCGTGAGCGCGATTAAGCCACATCACCCGACCGTCGCATCGCAAACCGCACCGGGCCCGAGTACCGTCACGAACGTGATGGATTCCATCCGGTCGACTCCGACCGCGATCGACGTCCGCCAGCTGGGCACGGTCGACTACCGCACCGCCTGGCAGCTGCAGCGCGATCTGGCCGACGCCAGGGTCGCCGGCGGGCCGGACACGCTGCTGCTTCTCGAGCACCCGTCGGTCTATACCGCCGGGCGGCGCACCGAAACGCACGAACGACCGGTCGACGGCACTCCCGGCATAGATGTTGTCGATACCGACCGCGGCGGCAAGATCACCTGGCACGGCCCGGGACAGTTGGTCGGCTACCCGATCATCAAGCTGGCCGAACCGCTCGATGTCGTCAATTACGTTCGGCGCCTTGAGGAATCGCTCATCATGGTGTGCGGCAACCTCGGTCTGGACACGAGCCGAATCGAAGGCAGGTCCGGGGTGTGGGTGCCCGCCGGCCCCGGCCGGCCCGCACGCAAGGTCGCCGCCATCGGGGTGCGGGTGGCGCGCGCGACCACGCTGCACGGTTTCGCGCTCAACTGCGACTGCGATCTCAACGCGTTCAAGGCCATCGTGCCCTGCGGCATCAGCGATGCCGGGGTGACGTCGCTGTCCGCCGAACTCGGGCGCACGGTCACCGTCGAGGACGTCCGGGTCGCGGTTGCCGAAGCCGTCTGCCACGCGTTGGACGGGCGCCTCGCCCTTACCTGGCGACCGACCCCCGCCCGCGTAGCATCGACATAGTGAGCTCGCCTAACTCTGTGGCGCCCGAAGGGCGCAAGTTGCTGCGCCTCGAAGTGCGCAACGCGCAGACCCCGATCGAGCGCAAACCGCCGTGGATCAAGACCCGGGCCCGGATGGGGCCGGAGTACACCGAGTTGAAGAGCCTGGTCCGGCGGGAGGGCCTGCACACGGTCTGCGAAGAGGCCGGCTGCCCCAACATCTTCGAATGCTGGGAGGACCGCGAGGCCACCTTCCTGATCGGCGGTGACCAATGCACCCGCCGGTGTGACTTCTGCCAGATCGATACCGGGAAGCCCGCTCCGCTGGACCGCGACGAGCCCCGCCGGGTCGCCGAAAGCGTGCACACCATGGGGCTGCGCTACGCGACCGTCACCGGTGTCGCCCGCGACGACTTGGACGACGGCGGCGCGTGGCTGTACGCCGAGACCGTGCGCGCCATCAAGGAACTCAACCCCTCGACCGGCGTCGAGCTGTTGATTCCCGACTTCAACGGCGAACCCTCACGGCTCGCGGAGGTCTTCGAGTCGCGCCCAGAAGTGTTGGCGCACAACGTCGAAACCGTGCCCCGGATCTTCAAACGGATTCGGCCCGCGTTCACCTACCAACGCAGCCTTTCGGTGCTCACCGCGGCGCGCGACGCCGGCCTGGTCACCAAGAGCAACCTCATTCTCGGCCTGGGCGAAACCCCTGACGAGGTGCGCACCGCCCTGGCCGACCTGCGTGACGCCGGCTGCGACATCGTCACCATCACCCAGTACCTGCGGCCGTCGACGCGTCACCATCCCGTCGAGCGCTGGGTGCGACCCGAGGAGTTCGTTGAGTTCGCGGGGCACGCCGAGGGACTGGGGTTCTCCGGGGTGCTGGCCGGGCCCCTGGTGCGGTCGTCGTACCGGGCGGGCCGCCTCTACGAGCAGGCCGCACGCACCCGGGCCTCGGGCGCCTCGGCACGCTAGCCGACTCCGCACGTACGTATCCTTGGTGACTATGGCTAAACCCCGCACTGCCGCCGAGAACAAGGCCGCCAGGGCGCAGGCGCAGGCCGCGCGCAAGGCGGCCGCGCGGGAGCGCCGCGCCCAGTTGTGGCAGGCGTTCAACATTCAGCGCCGGGAGGACAAGCGCCTGCTGCCGTACATGATCAGCGCGTTCGTGCTGATCGTCGGCGCCTCGGTGGCCGCCGGCATCCTGGTCGGCGGATTCACCATGATCAGCCTGATCCTGCTCGGCGTGGTGCTGGGCGGCTTGGTCACCTTCATCATCTTCAGCCGCCGCGCGCAGCGGTCGATCTACCGCAAAGCCGAAGGTCAGACCGGCGCCGCGGCGTGGGTGCTGGACAATCTGCGCGGCAAGTGGCGGGTGACCCCCGGCGTCGCCGCGACGGGTCACTTCGACGCCGTGCATCGGGTCCTCGGCCGGCCCGGCGTCATCTTGGTCGGCGAGGGAGCGGCCGCCCGCGTCAAACCGCTCGTGGCCCAGGAGAAAAAGCGCACCGCGCGGCTGGTCGGCGACGTGCCGATCTACGACATCATCGTCGGCACCGGCGAGGGCGAGATTCCGCTGGGCAAACTGGAGCGCCACCTGACCCGGCTTCCGGCCAACATCACCGTCAAGCAGATGGACAACCTGGAGTCGCGGTTGGCCGCGCTGGGAACGCGGGCCGGTGCCGCCGTCATGCCGAAGGGGCCGCTGCCGAACGCCGGCAAGATGCGCGGCGTGCAGCGCACCGTCCGCCGCAAGTAGCGGCCAATATCCAATTCAGCGCCGCACGACGGCCGTGCCGGTCACCCGGTCCTGCAGCCCGCGCCCATCCCAGTCGGTGAACAAGGGCGGGACCACCAACCCGACGAGCAGTCCCCGCACCGCCAGCCGGCCCAGCCCGAGCCGGCCGTCGAGCGCCACCACACCCAGCCCCAGCACCAATTGCCCGGGTGTGAAACCAAACAGGCGGACGGCGACGACACCGAGCACCCACCAAACAACCAGCACCGAGGTCGCCAACATCTCCTTGGAGATGACACCGAAACCCATCGCCAGCGCCGCCAGGCCGTAGGAGATCAGCCAGTCGATGAGCAACGCCACCAGCCGTTTTCCCATCGGCGCCAGCGATCCCGGCCCGCGTTCGGGCAACCCGAGCGCCTCGCCGGGATAGGCCGGGCGCGATCCCGGTGTCCCCGCCGTCATCGGCCGGCCGTCTCGGTCCGAAAAGAGGACAGCCCGACGCTGCGCCGCCGGGCGAGACCAGTTACGATCTTGCGGTCCATGGGCCCCACAATAGAACCCGACCTGTGCTCCGCTTTCTGTCGTGGGACGCGTGGTCACGTAACCTCCGTGCAACACGTGGTTGACGGGTGGGCAATATCGTCTCCATAGCGTCAGGCCGCGGATTACCAAGGTAAAGGAGCATTCAGTGACGGAAAAGACGCCCGACGACGTCTTCAAACTCGCCAAGGACGAGGACGTCGAATTTGTCGACGTCCGGTTCTGTGACCTGCCCGGCATCATGCAGCACTTCACGATTCCGATTTCGTTCTTCGACGAGAGCGTCTTCGAGGACGGTTTGGCCTTCGACGGCTCATCGATTCGCGGGTTCCAGTCGATCCACGAATCCGACATGCTGCTCCTCCCCGATCCGGCGACCGCGCGCATCGACCTGTTCACCGAAGCCAAGACGCTGAACCTGAACTTCTTCGTCCACGACCCGTTCACCCTCGAGCCCTACTCGCGCGACCCCCGCAACATCGCGCGTAAGGCGGAGAACTACCTGATCAGTACCGGCGTCGCCGACACCGCGTATTTCGGCGCGGAGGCGGAGTTCTACATCTTCGACTCGGTGAGCTTCGACTCGCGCACCAACGGCTCCTTCTACGAGGTGGACGCGATCTCGGGGTGGTGGAACACCGGCGCCCCCAACGAAACCGACGGGAGCCCCAACCGCGGTTACAAGGTCCGCCCCAAAGGTGGGTACTTCCCCGTTGCCCCCGTCGACCACTATGTCGACCTGCGCAGCAGGATGCTGCACAACCTGATCGCGTCGGGCTTCAGCCTGGAGAAGGGCCACCACGAGGTGGGTAGCGGCGGCCAGGCCGAGATCAACTACAAGTTCAACACGCTGCTGCATGCGGCCGACGACATGCAGCTGTACAAGTACATCGTCAAGAACACCGCGTGGCAGGCGGGCAAGACGGTCACCTTCATGCCGAAGCCGCTGTTCGGCGACAACGGCTCAGGCATGCACACGCACCAGTCGCTGTGGAAGGACGGCAGCCCGCTGATGTACGACGAAACGGGCTACGCCGGTCTGTCGGACACCGCCCGCCACTACATCGGTGGACTGCTGCATCACGCGCCCTCGCTGCTGGCGTTCACCAACCCGACGGTGAACTCCTACAAGCGGCTGGTTCCGGGCTTCGAGGCGCCGATCAACCTGGTGTACAGCCAGCGCAACCGTTCGGCATGTGTCCGCATCCCGATCACCGGCAGCAACCCGAAGGCCAAGCGGCTGGAGTTCCGTTGCCCCGACTCGTCGGGCAACCCATACCTGGCGTTCTCGGCGATGCTGATGGCCGGCCTGGACGGCATCAAGAACAAGATCGAGCCGCAGGCGCCGGTCGACAAGGACCTCTACGAGCTGCCGCCCGAAGAAGCCGCCAACATCCCGCAGGCGCCCACCCAGCTGTCCGCGGTGATCGACCGCCTGGAAGAGGACCACGAATACCTCACCGAGGGAGGCGTTTTCACGCCCGACCTGATCGAGACGTGGATCAGCTTCAAGCGCGAGAACGAGATCCTGCCGGTCCAGATCCGGCCGCACCCCTACGAGTTCTCGCTGTACTTCGACGTCTAGGTCGGCTAACGCTCTGGGCTGCGGCGACGCCCAGCTAACCCCCTGACCCGCGGCCCAGCCACGGGTCAGGGATGGGCAAGAGCTTGGGATCGGTAGCAGCGCGGGCGGTGTCCACTTGGTGCGAGTCCCACTACGGGGCTGAGACCAAGCGAAGGCACCACCATGAAACGAACGCCGCAATTTGCGCGTATTCCCTGTACACGCTTGGCCGCCGCGGAGAATAATCCCAGGTTCGTGAGGCGAGCAATCGTCGGCTTATCAACGGCTGTGCTGCTGTGGGGCGGCGTCGCGGGCGTGGTGGCGATGAGCACCGGTACCGCCCAGGCCCAGCCCGGTCCCGTGCCGCTGGATAACCATGCCTGGCCGGGCTGCCCCGATGACCACCCCGCGGGGCCATGCCGCTGGTGCCCCGGGATGGCACCGGTGCACACCGGAAATCAGCGCGTGAACCCAGTAATTTGGGACAACAACGTCTGCCACACCTACTGGTATGTCACGCCCGGGCAGGGAAATGTTGCTCAAAACATTTTCGAGGGCGACAGTCCGCCACCACCGCCGCCGGCACCACCGGGCCTCAAGTTCTGCCCGATCCCGCCTTGGTGTCCGTGACCTAGCGGGAACCCTGTTAGCCGCAAAGTTGGCCCAGCTGGCCGTGATTGGAGCTCGCATCGCACTGGGTCTGCTCGCGTCTGGTGATGTAATCGCTGATGCAATCCTGGTAGGCAGCGGGATCGGTGATGGCGGCACAGGGGTCGTCGCCGGCGTGTGCTTGTGGTGGCGGAATGCCGACGGGCGCCAGCACTACGGTTGCTCCCGCCAACACGGTCAATATTGCCCTCTTCATGGTTCTTCCTTTTTCTCACGGGGCCTACGGGCCCTGTTCTAACAGGCGTAGCGGGTGCAGGCCGTCGACCGCGCCGACGAATGGCGGGTGGATGCTGTAGCCCAGCATGCGCCGAATGTCATCGGATACGTTGCGAGCGATTTCGCGCGATATGGACAACGTGAAGGCTTCCATCGGCCGCAGCCACGGTTGGCAGTACTGCGCGGTGACCGCGAGGCGCTCCCGATCACTGTTGTTGGCGCCCCCACCGTGCCAGAGGGTGCCCACGAAAAAGACGCACGAGCCGGCGGGCATGACGACCGGTAGCGCGTGATCGCGCGAGCCGGGCCGGCGCTTGCCCCAGCGGTGGCTGCCGGGGTACAGCACCGTGGCGCCGTTGTCGGCCGTGAAATCGTCGATCGCCCAAATCGTTGCCGCCGCCAGCGGTGCCCGTGGCCGCGGAATCGGGTAGAAGCCGTCGTCATGGTGAGCCAGCTGCGCGGCCTCGCCGGGCTGAATGTTGATGGCCTGCAAGGCCGAAAGCAGGTAGTTGGGCATCAGCAGCCGGTCGAGCACCGCGAGCACCCGGGGATGGTCGACGAGGCGATCGCAGACCCGGGTCCTGCTCAGCACGCTGTAGATGCGCTGGGTGCGACGGCCCTCGAACGAGTTGCGTCCGGTGTGCCCGAGCCACGGGCGCACGACCTCCCGAATCTGTGCGCACTCCTCGGCGCTGAGCAGGTTCTCCCAGATGACGTAGCCGTCGCGCTCGAGCGCGGTCATGTCGGCGTCAGCGACTGAGCCGTCGACCGTGCTGCCGCCGGTCGGTGTCCGCTTGTACCGTTGCGCCAGATCGCCCCTGAGATCCTCCAGTGTTGTCACGGAGTCATCGTCGAGGTTCATCGGTCCTGGCCCTTCCTTCCTAGGGGCCGGCGGTCGGCTCCGCGGCGCGCCTGCGGCGGTTGATGACCCAGGCGACGAGGCCCACGACCAACGCGAAGCCCCCGAACCGCAGCGGAATGGGCCACCAGGGTTCGCTGGGCTGAGCGGGTGCGTCGTGTTGAGCGGTCAGCGCCACCAGGTAGCTGCCGTTGTCGGTCGGACCGACGCCGGGCAGCGACTGGGTCTTGGTCACCTTGATCTGGGCGCTGCTGCCGGGATCGTTGATCTGACCCCAGGCCAACGTGGTGTCGTCGAGCAGGAACGTGTCCTGGCTGCCCGCGGGTTGGCTGGCGTCGTGCCCCACCAGTCCCACCTGGCCGACCTGCACGGTCTGGGCGGCGGCGGGGACAGCCACCGAGACGTCCTGGTACGCCTCCGGCGCCGGCGGCGTGTAGCTCGGCGGCGGCGGCCCGCTCCAGCCGTCCGGTGGTATCCAGGCCCCGCCGTAGAAACTGCCCGACGCCACATAGCTGTCGCCGACCGCGGTGAACGGGAACAGGCCCGCGGTGGCGATGTCGAGCACGACGCGGCCGCCCGCCGGCACGTACGCCTCCCGGGCGGCGCCGTTGTAGGTGAAGCGGAAGGTCATCGCCTGGTTGAGCGGGTTGTACAGGCTCGGGCGGTGGTAGGTGTCGTAGTCGAGGTAGTCCCAGTGCCGGGGGCGGGCCAGCGTCTGGTTGTCGGCCTTGACGACATCAACGTTGCCGCCGTGGGCGTTGACCACGTTTTGGACCTGGCGGTTGAAGTCCACCAGCTGTTGCATCTGGTGCGCGGTACCTGGATTGACCCTGGTCGCCGGAGCATTCTTGGCGGCGGCGATCGCCTGCGGCGACGCATCCAGCCCCTTCGGCGGTGTCACCACCGCCGCGCCTCCCGGCACGCCGGTGTTGGGCGGGATCTTCGGGGTCTGCACGGCAACCGTCGTCGGAGACGGCGGACTCGGCGGAACGACCTCCGGGGTAGGCACGGACGGCACATTCACCGGCACCGGCGGGGCCGGGGCCGCCGGAAGCGGTACCGGCACCCTGCTCGGCGGCGCCTGGGCGGGGCGCGGCGCCGGGTCTTCGCTGCACACGCCCCCGTTCGACGTGTGGTACGCGCCGACCAAAAACTGGCAGTACTGGCAGCGTCCGGGGTCCGCCCCGGCGCCGGCGCACGGCGCCGCCTGCGCCACACCTGGCGCGGTGGTTATCACCGAGAACGGGGCGAACGCCAAGACGGCTGCCACCGCAATCCCGAGTGCTTTCATGTATGACCTTCCGGGAACCGCACCGGCTGGGAGGGCTGCTACCACCGCGAGTTGTGGTACGGACGGGTAGCGGCGGTTTTACCGCTACTTCAACCAGTGTCGCACTTTTATTTTCCGGAACTGATCTGGACCACGCCGCAATGCCCCGAGGATTCGAACAGGATGCCGTCTCGTCAGTTCATCGGCCGCCGCGGCCACAGTCGGTGTTGGTGGGCTGCGATGGCCATGCACAGGCGTCGACGTCGGTCGTGCCACCGTAGCCGCCACCCGTGAACACCCCGTAGGCGTTGCCGTTGATGCCGGTCATGGTCGCGCCTCCGCCTCCGCCGCTCCCACCCGCACTCTGCACGGACACTGACCATTGCATGCCTTCGAGCGCAGCCTTGTACACACTCATCACATCCTTCGGCGATCCGTTGACGAAGAAATGCAGATGGATGCCGTTGTCGTGTATCGAGTCGGGACCGTCGGTCCTCGTCGCGTTGGCCGGTGTGGGGATCAGCGATTTCAGATCCCCGCCCGTGCTCGCGGTCGTCGTAGCTTGTGACACTGAGGCCGTGGCCGTCTTGGACGCCGTCGTAGTCGTGTCAGTGCTGGAATTCGGCGAACTGCTACACCCCGACACGGCCAAACCCATGGCGATCGCCGCGACACCGGTTTGATATTTCATGTTCCCTGTCCTTGGATGAAGCCAATTAGATTGTGGTGCAAAGTAATTAGGGGTTTTGGCAGCCCATTATCCCGCGTGACATCTTGACGGGCTGTCCTTCGGCCATCTCGACGACCTCTAGCCAACCGCCGGGAGCTACATAGTGCCTGCTGACATCCTGGCGCTGCATGCGGATCAGTAACACGCCCGCATCGGTGATCTCGAAGCTGTCGAACACGCCATAGTCCCGCGGTACACCGTTTTTGAACACCACCGTGAATGACATGGGTCCGAGTATGGCGTGGTCGAAACTTCGCGTCTAGCCGTCCAGCGCCAAATCCTTACGGAAACGTTGCATCCCGTCGATCTTGTCGGACAGGCTCGCGTCGGGGCCGGCGTAAAACATCCACGGCATGGTGATGATGCCGGTGATACCGGCATCGGCGGCGCGCCGGTAGTCGGCGGTGGTGAATGCGTCTGTCAGCGGCGTCAGGATGGTGAAATCGTCCATGGACAAGCCGTTTTCGAGGCGCAGCTCGCGCAGCCGGCCCACCGCCTCGATGGCGCGATCGGTCTTGATCAGGTCCCCGATCCAGCCGTCGTTGCGTGCGGCGCGGCGCAATGCGGCCTCGCTCAGCCCGCCGACATAGACCGGTATCGGCGGCGGCGTGGGCTGCATCTCCAGCCGCGGCGTCGGATAGAACTGGCCCTCGAACTCCGTCCAGCCCGGCTGCCACAGCGCCCGCATCAGATCGATTATTTCGTCGGTGCGTTTGCCTCGGGCGGCGAACTGCTCACCCATCAAAGCAAACTCCTCCTTGCACCAACCGACCCCGATGCCGAGCTCCACCCGACCGGCCGCCAAAACCGCGGCCGTGCCAATGGCTTTCGCCGCCGAGTACGGATTGCGCATCGCGGGGATGTACACGGTGGTGACGAACCGAAGCCGGTTGGTGACCTGCGCCAGCGCGCCGACGAGGACCCATGGATCGGGCCAGTCGGTGAAGGGCTGCCATCGCCGTTGCCCGTCTTTGGTGTACGGGTACGGGGTCTGCAGGGTCTCCAGGTTGACGACGTGATCGGGGATGCCGATGCCGTCGTAGCCGAGTTCGTCAGCGGCCTTGGCGATCTCGACGATCTCCCGGGTGTTCAAGAAGGCACTGCTGATATAAAACTTCATTCTGTTCCCCGTGCCCACGCCGGTTCGATGAAGATGCCTTCCGCCTCCACCGTTACCCCTTCCGCGTCCGAAATGGTGCCGCGCGCAAAGACTTTGACGCCCTCGCTGCGGTCGATCCACGCGTCGCAGCGAAGGGGGCCCAGCGGAGTACCGCGCAGGTACTTGACGGTGATGGTGCCGGTGAAACGCGCCTTGGACAATCCGTCGCTGGCCGCCTCGCCGAGCATGTGGTCGAGCACCAGGGCGCTGACGCCACCGTGCACCCGGCCGGGCGGACCCTCGTACGCGGACCCGAGGGTGAACTCGCTCCAGCAGCGCCCGTTGCCGTCGTGACGGACGACGATCGGCGGGGCGATCGGGTTGCATACGCCGACCGCGGCGTTACCCAAGGGCAGCGGGCGATCCTCGACGCGGTAGCTCACCCCGACCGGCCGCGTCCGTTGCCGCAGCGACCGGGTAACGGCCTCGATCGCGGTCCGCGCGCTGGCGACGACGTCGTCATCGGCCTCGGTCCGGATGGTGGCGTCGACGAGTTCGCGCACGGCGTCGGCCAACGGCGCATACAGGGCCGTCACCCGGTTGGCCTCCGCCGCGCTGAGCACCTCGAACATGGCATCGAAGTTGCCCCCGAACGCGCCGGCGTCGCTCAACTCCCGAACACCTTGCGTACCACGGCTTTTGCGCGCCTCGTCACCCTCAGGTAGTTGTCCAGGAACTCACTGCCGTCGTCGGTGCCCCAGCCCGCGGCGACCGCGACCGCGTTGAGCTGGCGTCCGGGCCCCGGCAGCTGGTCGGTGGGCTTGCCGCGTACCAGCACCAGCGCGTTGCGGGCCCGCGTCGCGGTCAACCATGCGTGGCGCAGCAGCTCCACGTCCTCCTCGGGCATCAGATCAGCCGCCGCGGCGGCGTCCAGGGATTCCAGCGTCGAGGTGTTGTGCAGGGCGGGAACCTGGTGCGCGTGCTGCAGTTGCAGTAGCTGCACGGTCCATTCGATGTCGGCCAGTCCCCCGCGGCCCAGCTTGGTGTGCGTGTTGGGATCGGCGCCGCGCGGCAGCCGCTCGGAATCCACCCGGGCCTTGATGCGGCGGATCTCGCGCACCGCCTCGGCCGACACCCCGTCGGACGGATATCGCGTTCGGTCGGCCATCAGCAGGAAGCGCTGGCCAAGGTCCGCGTCGCCGGCGACGGCGTGCGCGCGCAGCAGCGCCTGGATCTCCCACGCCTGCGCCCACTGCTCGTAGTAGGCGGCATACGACCCCAACGTGCGGACCAGCGGGCCGTTGCGGCCCTCGGGCCGCAGGTTGGCATCGACTTCCAGCGGCGGGTCCACGCTCGGGGTCCCCAACAACGCCCGGATCTGCTCGGCGACCGACGTCGACCATTTCACGGCCTCGGAATCCTCGAAACCGCGAGCCGGCTCGCAGACGAACATCACGTCGGCGTCCGACCCGTAACCCAGCTCGGCACCGCCCAGCCGGCCCATCCCGATGACGGCGATGGCCGCCGGGGCCTTGCCGTCGTCGGGCAGGTTGGCCTTGATCATCGCGTCCAACGCGGCCTGCAGCACGGCCACCCACACCGACGTGAGTCCCTTGCACACGTCGGTGACATCGAGCAGGCCGAGCAGGTCGGCGGAACCGATGCGGGCCAACTCCCGGCGGCGCAGCGAACGCGCGGCGGCGATCGCCCGCACCGGGTCGGGGTGCCGCGCCGCCGAGGCGACCAGCGCGTGGGCCACCGTGTCCGCGTCGGTCTCAAGGAGTTTCGGGCCGGCCGGACCGTCGCTGTATTCCTGGATCACCCGCGGCGCACGCATCAGCAGGTCGGGCACGTACGCAGAAGTTCCCAGCACATGCATGAGCCGCCTGGCGACCGCGGGCTTGTCCCGCAGCGTGGACAGGTACCAAGTCTCGGCGGCCAGCGCGTCGGACAGGCGCCGGTAGGCCAGCAGCCCGCCGTCGGGGTCGGGCGCGTACGACATCCAGTTCAGCAGCCGGGGCAACAGCACCGACTGCACCCGCCCGCGCCGCCCGCTCTGGTTGACCAACGCCGACATGTGCTTCAGCGCGGTCTGCGGTCCCTCGTAGCCCAGCGCGGCCAGCTGCCGCTCCGCGGCCTCCGGCGTCATGCCGTGCGAGATCTCCAGGCCGGCCGGACCGACCGACTCGAGCAGCGGTTGATAGAAGAGCTTGGTGTGTAGCTGCGACACCCGCACGTTCTGGTGCTTGAGCTCCTCGCGCAGCACCCCCGCGGCGTCGTGGCGGCCGTCCGGGCGGATGTGCGCCGCGCGGGCCAGCCAGCGCACCGCCTCCTCGTCGTCGAACTCGGGCAGCAGGTGGGTGCGCTTGAGCCGTTGCAGCTGCAGCCGGTGCTCGAGCAGGCGCAGAAATTCATAGGAGGCGGTCAGGTTCGCCGCGTCCTCGCGCCCGACGTAGCCGCCCTCGCCCAGCGCGGCCAAGGCGTCCACCGTGGACGCCACGCGTAGCGACTGGTCGTTGCGGCCGTGCACCAGCTGCAGCAGCTGCACGGCGAACTCCACGTCGCGCAATCCGCCGCTGCCGAGCTTCAGCTCGCGGGCGCGGACATCGGAGGGCACCAGCTCCTCTACCCGCCGCCGCATGGCCTGCACTTCGACCACGAAATCCTCGCGCTCGCAGGCAACCCAGACCATCGGCATCAGCGCGGTCAGGTACCGCTCGGCTAGTTCGGCGTCGCCCACCGCGGCCCGGGCTTTCAGCAGCGCCTGGAACTCCCAGGTCTTCGCCCAGCGCTGGTAGTACGCGAGGTGCGACTCGACGGTGCGGACCAGTTCGCCGCTGCGACCCTCGGGCCGCAGCCCCGCGTCGACGGTGAAGAACGCATCGGAGGCCACCCGCATCATCTCGCTGGCCACCCGGGTGCTGAGCGTATCCGCCTGCTCGGCGACGAAGATGACGTCGACGTCGCTGACGTAGTTCAGTTCGCGGGCACCGCATTTGCCCATCGCGATGACGCTCAGCCGCGGTGGAGTGCGGTCCCCGCACACGGTTGCCTCGGCCACCCGCAGCGCGGCCGCCAGCGCCGCGTCGGCGAGGTCGGACAGCTGCGCGCCGACGACGGGGAACGGCAGCACCGGCTCGTCCTCGACGGTCGCGGCCACGTCGAGCGCCGCCAGCAGCAGCAGCTGATCGCGGTAGAGGGTGCGCAATCGCGAAACCGCGGAACCCGGCTCAGAACCGGGTCCCGTCAAGGCCTCGTCGGCGCATTCGGTGAACGCGCGCTGCAGCTCGTCGCGGGTGGGCAGTTTGGCGTTGCCGCGCAGCAGCTTCCAGGACAGCGGATGGATGGCGAGGTGATCGCCCAGGGCCAGCGACGAACCGAGGACGGCGAACAGGCGCCCGCGCAGCGGGCGCTCGGTGAGCAGCGCCGCGTTGAGCTCGTCCCCGCCGGCGTCGGGGTGCTCCGACATTCGGACGAGGGCGCGCAGCACGGCGTCGGGGTCCGGCGCGCGCGACAACGCCCACAGCCGGTCGATGTGCGCCTGGTCGTCGTGGTCGTACCAGCCGAGCCGTTCGAGCCGCTCACCCGCCGCGGGATCGACCAACCCGAGCCGTCCGACGCTGGGCAGCCGCGGGCGCTGCGTCGCGGGTTTGGTCACGATCAAGACGGTAGCGCAAGGCGCCGATCGCTCGGACCGACCGGGCGATCCCGTGAGCTACAGCGACAGGTAGGTGCTCAACTCGTACGGCGTGACGTGGCTGCGGTAGTTCGCCCACTCCGTGCGCTTGTTGCGCAGGAAGAAGTCAAACACGTGCTCCCCCAACGCTTCCGCGACGAGCTCAGAGGCCTCCATGCTTTTAAGGGCGCTGTCGAGGCTGGTGGGCAGCTCGCGGTAGCCCATCGCACGGCGTTCCTCGGGCGTGAGGTCCCACACGTTGTCCTCCGCCTGCGGCCCCAGCACGTAGCCCTTCTCCACCCCGCGCAGCCCGGCGGCCAGCAGCACGGCGAACGTCAGGTACGGGTTGCACGCCGAGTCGGGGCTGCGCACCTCGACCCGTCGCGACGACGTCTTGTGCGGCGTGTACATCGGCACCCGCACCAGGGCCGACCGGTTGGCCGCGCCCCACGACGCGGCGGTCGGTGCCTCGCCGCCGACCACCAGCCGCTTGTAGGAGTTGACCCATTGGTTGGTGACCGCGCTGATCTCGGAGGCGTGCTCGAGGATTCCGGCGATGAACGACTTGCCCACGTCCGACAGCTGCAGGGGATCGTCGGCGCTGTGGAAGGCGTTGACGTCGCCCTCGAACAGGCTCATGTGGGTGTGCATGGCCGAGCCGGGGTGCTCCGCGAAGGGTTTGGGCATGAAGGAGGCCCGCGCACCGTTTTCGATCGCGACTTCCTTGATGACGTAGCGGAACGTCATGACGTTGTCGGCCATCGAGAGCGCGTCGGCGAAGCGCAGGTCGATCTCCTGCTGGCCGGGCGCGCCTTCGTGGTGGCTGAACTCCACCGAGATGCCCATGAATTCGAGGGCGTCGATGGCTTCCCTGCGGAAGTTGGACGCGGAGTCGTGCACCGCCTGGTCGAAGTAGCCGGCGTTGTCCACGGGGATGGGCCGTGACCCGTCGTTGGGACCGGGCTCCAGCAGGAAGAACTCGATCTCGGGGTGCACGTAGCAGGAGAAGCCCAGGTCGTTGGCCTTCTGCAGCTGGCGCCGCAGTACGTGCCGCGGGTCGGCCCAGGACGGCGAACCGTCGGGCATCGTGATGTCGCAGAACATCCGCGCCGAGTGGTGATGGCCGGAGGGGGTGGCCCAGGGCAACACCTGGAAGGTCGACGGATCGGGGTTGGCGACGGTGTCGGATTCCGAAACGCGGGAGAAGCCCTCGATCGAGGATCCGTCGAAGCCGATGCCCTCCTCGAAGGCGCCCTCGAGTTCCGCCGGGGCGATGGCGACCGACTTCAGGTAACCGAGCACGTCGGTGAACCAGAGCCGCACAAAGCGGATGTCCCGTTCCTCCAGCGTGCGGAGGACGAATTCCTTCTGTCGATCCATACCCCGAACAGTAGGCAACAGCTGTTAAATCCGTGTTACCGATGCCCGCTCAGAACCATTGCGGACTGCTCAGACGGGTGCTGTGGGTCGGCTGGGAGCCAGCCTCAGGACTTGCACCGCAACGATGGGGGCGGGGCCGTCCCCGCGACGAAATAGCGCGTCACCGCGGTATCGACACACTGGTCGCCGTTGAAGACCGCGGTGTGCTGAGTTCCGTCGTAGGTGATCAGCGGGGCGCCCAGCTGGCTGGCGAGATTTACCCCGGCCTGATACGGCGTGGCGGGGTCGTGGGTGGTCGACACCACGACGACCTTGCCCGGCGCGACCCGCGCCGCGCTGTGCGGCGTCGACGTCGCCGGCACCGGCCACAGCGCGCACAGGTCGCGCGGGGCGTTGCCGGTGAACTGTCCGTAGCTCAGGAAGGGGGCGGCCTGACGGATCTGTCGGTCCGCGGTCACCCAGCTCGCGGTGTCCGTCGGCGTGGGGGCGTCGACGCATCGGACCGCGTTGAACACGTCCTGGTCGTTGTTGTAGTGGCCGTTTTTATCACGGCCTTCGTAATCGTCGGCGAGGGCCAAGAGGTCGTCCGCGTCGGTGCCGCGCTGCAGCCCGAGCAGGCCACTGGTGAGGTACTTCCAGTGCTGCGGGGTGTACAGCGCGTTGATGGTGCCGGTGGTCGCGTCGGCGTAGCTCAGGCCGCGCGGATCCGACGTGTGGCCGGGCTTGGCGACCAGCGGATCGACCAGCGCGTGGTACCGGTTCACGAATTGCGCCGGGTCGGTGCCCAGGGGGCAGGCTTTCGAGCGGGCACAGTCCGCGGCGTAGTCGTTGAAAGCGGTTTGGAATCCCGCCATTTGGTTGACGTTCTCCTGGACCGGCCCGACGGTCGGATCGATGGCGCCGTCGAGCACCATCGTGCGCACGTGGTCACCGAATTTCTCGAGGTATGCGGTGCCGAGTTCGGTGCCGTAGCTGTAGCCGAGGTAGTTGATCTGATTCTCACCCAGCGCCTGCCGAACCATGTCCATGTCGCGAGCCACGGACGCGGTGCCGATGTTGGCCAGGAAACCGTTGCCCATCCGGGTCACACACTGCTGCGCCAACTGCCGGTTGAGCTGCTCGATGTGCGCCACACCGGCCGGGCTGTAGTCGACCATCGGTTCGGTCCGGAACGCGTCGAACTCGGCATCGGTGCGGCAGCGCAGCGCCGGGGTTGAGTGACCCACCCCTCGAGGGTCAAACCCCACCAGGTCGAAATCGCGGGTGATGTCGGTGCCTTGTAGGTCGGATGCCATCGCGGCGACCATGTCCACCGCGGACGCGCCCGGTCCGCCGGGATTGATCAACAGCGATCCGATCCGCTGGCCCGTCGCGGGCACCCGGATCACCGCCAGCTTCGCTTGCGCCCCACCGGGATTGGCGTAGTCGACCGGGACCGACACGGTCGTGCACCTGGCGGTGGGCAGATCGCTGCCGTCGACATCGAACTGCTCGCAGCCGCCCCAGTTCTGCGGCGCCGCGGCGACCGGCGGCGGTGCGGGGCTCGGCGTCTGTCCCGCACCGGGTTCCGGCGTCGCGCCGGCGAGCGGCAGGGCGGATTGCCCCGCGACCAGCAGCCCCAACGACAGCAGCGCCGAGCTCAATGGTCTGCGGCGCGACATGGCTGTCATCGTTGCACCCACGAATACCCGTCGCAGCGCGAAACGGTCACGCCTTGATCTCTTCGCCGAGCGTGTACTCAGTGCGAAAAATCCGCCGGAATCTCGCAACCAGTGCACGTTCGGCGCCGCGTCAAACGCGTCAGCATTTCGCGCCGCTGGGCGGCGTGGCGCCTCCGATCAGATACGCCGTCACGTAGTCGTCGATGCAGCTGTCGCCCTGGAAGACCACCGTGTGCTGGGTTCCGTCGTAGGTCAGCAGCGAGCCGCGCAGCTCGTTGGCCAGATCCACCCCGGCCTTGTACGGCGTCGCCGGATCGTGCGTGGTCGACACCACGACGGTCGGCGCCAGACCGGGCGCCGTGACGGTATGCGGCTTGGTGGTGGGGGGCACCGGCCAGAACGCGCACGTTCCCAGCGGCGCGTCGCCGGTGAACTTCCCGTAGCTCATGAACGGAGCGATCTCCCGGGAACGACGGTCTTCGTCGATCACCTTGGCGCGGTCCGCAATTGGCGGTTGGTCAACGCAATTGATCGCCACGCGCGCGTCGGTGGCATTGGTGTAGTGGCCGTGCGGGTCGCGGCGCATGTACATGTCGGCAAGCGCGAGCAGGGTGTCCCCGTGGTGGTTGACCAGCTCGGTCAGGCCGTCGGTCAGGTGATGCCACAGCGTCGGCGAGTACAGCGCCATGATGGTGCCCACGATGGCGTCGCTGTAGCTCAGCCCGCGCGGGTCGTTGGTGGGCATCGGCCTGCCGATCAGCTGGTTGTTCGGGTCGACCATCGGGTCGATCAGGCTGTGGTAGACGTCGACGGCCTTGGCGGGGTCGGTGCCCAGCGGGCAGGTCGGCTGCTTGGCGCAGTCCGCGGCGAACGCGTTGAACGCGTCCTGAAATCCCTTGGCCTGACGCAGGTCCGCTTCGATCTGGTCGGCGTTGGGGTCGACGGCGCCGTCGAGGATCATCGCCCGCACGTTCTGCGGGAAGGCTTCCGCGTAGGCGGAGCCGATCCGGGTGCCGTAGGAGTATCCGAGATAGGTCAGCTTGTCGTCGCCGACCGCCTTGCGGATGGCGTCGAGATCCTTCGCGACGTTGACGGTGCCGACGTTCGCCAGGAAGCTCTTGCCCATCTTGTCCACGCACCGGCCGACGAACTGCTTGGTCTCGTCCTCGATGTGGGCCACGCCCGCCGGGCTGTAGTCGACGTTCGGTTCCGTGCGCAGCCGGTCGTTGTCGGCGTCGGAGTTGCACCACAACGCCGGTCGCGACGAGCCCACCCCGCGTGGATCGAACCCGATCAGGTCGAACCGCTCGCGCACCCGCTTCGGCAGCGTCTGGACGAGGCCCAGGGCGGCCTCGATGCCCGACTCGCCCGGGCCGCCGGGATTGATGACCAGCGACGCGAGCTTGTCCCCCGTCGCGGGGAAGCGAATCATCGCCAGGGTCGCCAAGTCGCCGTTGGGATCGTTGTAGTCGACCGGCACGGCCAGCTTGCCGCACAGCGCGCCGGTGGGGATCTTGGCTTTCGGGTTGGACGAACGGCACGGCGTCCATTCGATCGGCTGGCCCAACTTGGGCCCCGCCATGAGCGGATGCCCGCCCACGACGCGGACGCAGCCCGCGAGGACCAGCGCCACGGCAGCAATCGCCGTCCAGATCAGCAGCAAGCGCGCGATCATGTCGCGGCGAGACGAACCCATGCCAACATATGCTGCCAGAGCAGGACCGAGTGCCTGATCAGCGGCCGGAGGTCGGCCCGCTAGCCGGCGGCCTCGAGCAGCTCTTCCATCCCCACCGCGAACTCGTCGGCCATCTCCCACAAGTCGGGCAGTAACTCCGGGCACGAGATCAGCCCGACGTCCAAGTTTCCGCACAGCGACATCACGGTGATGTTGAGACCCGAGCTGTGGAAGATCGGCCCCAACGGGTACATCGCCTTGACGGCGCAGCCGAGCAGGTACAGCGGAACCTGCGGACCCGGCACGTTGGAGACGACGAGGTTGTGCACCGGCATGCTCTCGGTCAGTCGGGAACTGGCATAGAGCCGCATCGCCACGCCGAACACCGCCGGCGCCGCGAACTGCGACCAATCCTGCAACAGCGAAGCGCCGATAGCCGAACTATGTTGCTTGGCAACCGAATTCGCTTCGGCGATGGCCTTCAGGCGCTGCACCGGGTCGCTGATCTGGGTGTGCAGACTGGCAAACATGCCCGAAACCTTGTTGCGGCCAGGACGATCGGACTTGCCGTGCACCGAGACCGGCACCATCGCCACCAGCGACTCGTCGGGCAGGTCGCCGCGCTCGGCGAGGTATTGCCGAAGCACCCCGGAAACCAACGCCAACACCACGTCGTTGACCTTGACGCCGAATCGGTTTTTCACCTTCTTGATGTCGTCGAGATCCAATGTGGCGTAAGCGATGTTGCGCCGGCCGTTGATGCTGGCGTTGAAGACGGTCCGCGGCGCGGCGAAGGGACGCGCCATCGTCTGACCCTGGCGGGCCTTGCGCAACGTCGAGACGAGCGACGACACCGTGTCGGGCACCGCATTGGCCAGACGCCACGGCCGGGTGGCGAATCGGTACAACCCGCCCGCGGCGATCTGCCAGGTGCTGGCGCTCCCGACGCCGTCCACCGGATCCGGCGCGGGCGCGTCGGCCTCGGTGGCGCACAGCTGCGACATGAGGTTGGCGCCGGTGACCCCGTCGACTCCGGAGTGGTGCACCTTCGTCATCACGGCGACGCGCCCGTCGCGATGGCAATCGGTGCCCGCCACGCCCTCGATGACCCACATCTCCCACAGCGGCCGCTGCCGGTCCAGCGGCAGCGACGCGATGTGCCCGCAGATTTGCGACATCTCGTCGCGCCCTCCCGGTGGCGGCAGCCCGATCCGGTGCAGGTGGCGGTCGACGTCGAAGGTGTCGTCGTCCACCCACACCGGGTGATCGAGGTTCAACGGACTGTTGGCGAGTTTTTCGCGGAATTGCGGCATCGCTTTCAGGCGCAGCGACAGCGCGTCGCGCAGCCGGTCGAAGGTGTAGCCGCCGGGCATCGTCGAGGTGTCCAGATCGAGGATCGAGCAAACATGCATGGGCTGAGAGGGGGTCTCCAAGTACAAGAAACTGGCGTCGAGTCCGCTGAGCCGCTGCATGGCCTGAATGGTATGTCTCACACTGCCGGGGCGGTGCAATTGCGCAGCCGAGATGGCAGAATGGCACCGTCAAGCGAACCCGGGGACCCTGTGGGGCCACGAGGATCGACCGACCACTACCAGGGACAATGATGTCTGAGCACAACGTTTACGGTGCAAACTCATCCGCAAACTCGGCCGCCGACGCCAAGCCGCCGACCAAAATCCGCACTCATCACTTACAGAAAATGAAGGCCGAGGGCCACAAGTGGGCCATGCTCACGGCCTACGACTACTCGACCGCCCGCATCTTCGACGAGGCCGGCATCCCGGTTCTGCTGGTCGGGGATTCCGCCGCCAACGTCGTGTACGGCTACGACACCACGGTGCCCGTCTCGGTCGACGAACTGATCCCGCTGGTTCGCGGCGTCGTCCGGGGGGCGCCGCACGCGCTGGTCGTCGCCGACCTGCCGTTCGGCAGCTACGAAGCCGGACCGAACGCCGCCCTGGCCACCGCCACGCGGTTCATGAAGGAGGCCGGCGCGCACGCCGTCAAGCTCGAGGGCGGCGAGCGGGTAGCCGAACAGATCGCCTGCCTGACCGCCGCGGGCATCCCGGTGATGGCGCACATCGGCTTCACCCCGCAAAGCGTGAACAGCCTCGGCGGTTTCCGGGTGCAGGGCCGCGGTGACGGCGCCGAACAAACCATCGCGGATGCGATCGCCGTCGCGGAAGCCGGAGCGTTCGCCGTAGTGATGGAGATGGTGCCCGCGGAGCTGGCCACCCAGATCACCGGCAAGCTGACCATCCCGACGATCGGGATCGGCGCCGGCCCCAACTGCGACGCGCAGGTCCTGGTCTGGCAGGACATGGCCGGGATGAGCGGCGGCAAGACCGCTCGGTTCGTCAAGCGGTTCGCCGACGTGGGCGCCGAATTGCGCCGGGCCGCAACGCAATACGCCCAAGAGGTGGCCAGCGGGGTTTTCCCGGCCGACGAGCACAGCTTCTAGCATCGGCCTGACCATCGCGGGCTTTCCGCCCGCCCGAACCGTCGAACCCGTCACGGCAGCTTCTGCTGAAAATCGTTGTGTGACAACGGTGGTAGGATTTCTCCTATATATAAACGCGACTCCGTGGGCGGGGGGTTGAACATATAGTCGGCAATCGTGGTTGCTTCGTGCACCGCCGAACGGTCTTGAAGTTGCCGCTGCTACTGGCAGGAGGCACCGCCCTGGCGCGAGCGCCTCGCGCCACCGCACAACCCCTCGACCCGCCGGACTCGGCCCGGTGGTCAACCGACCGCGCCGACCACTGGTATCGAGCGCAAGGCTGGCTCGTCGGCGCCAACTACGTCACGTCGAACGCCGTCAACCAGCTGGAGATGTTCCAGCCCGACACCTTCAACCCCCTGCGCATCTATCTCGAGCTGGGCTGGGCCCGGGCCGCCGGATTCAACACCGTGCGGGTGTTCCTGCACGACCAGCTCTGGACCGAGGATCAGCGGGGGTTCCAAGGCCGTCTGGCCCAGTTCGTCGCCATGGCGGCCGAGCACGGCATCAAACCGCTCTTCGTCTTGCTCGACTCCTGCTGGGACCCGTTCCCGAAAGCCGGCCCGCAGCGCGCCCCGACGCCCGGCGTCCACAACTCGGGCTGGGTGCAAAGTCCGGGCGCCGAACGGCTCGGCGACCGCGCCTACCTCGACACGCTGCGCGCCTATGTGACTGGCGTGCTGTCCCAATTCCGCAATGACGACCGGGTTTTGGGTTGGGACCTGTGGAATGAGCCCGACAATCCCTCGCGCCACTATGGGTCCGTCGAGAGGCCGGACAAGGTGGAGCTGGTCGCGGACTTGCTTCCGCAGGTTTTCGCGTGGGCGCGTTCGGTTGATCCCGTTCAACCGCTGACGAGTGCGGTCTGGCAGGGCGAGTGGCCGGACGCCGGTAGTACCGACGTCATCAGCCGGATCCAGCTCGACAACTCCGACATCCTCACATTCCACTCCTACGGCGCACCGGTGGACTTCGAGAGGCGCATCGACGATCTCGCCTCGGGGGACCGACCGATCCTCTGCACCGAGTACCTGGCCCGGCCCCTGGGCAGCACCGTTGCGGAGATCCTGCCAATCGCCAAACGCTACAAGGTTGGTGCGATCAATTGGGGACTCGTCGCGGGGAAGACTCAAACCTACTTGCCCTGGGACTCGTGGGATCACCCGTACTCGGCGATTCCGGATGTCTGGTTTCACGATCTGCTGCAACACGATGGACGGCCGTTTCAGGACGACGAAATCCAAGCGATTCGTCAGCTCAACGGCCTGGCGATGCACCTCCGCCCTTAGGGCCGCGTAAGCGCGCCACCGCGGTGTGGCAATCTGTGTGTGCCGGGCCGCGAGCGCCGACGACCTTTTGACAGCGCAGCAACGCGCAACGGAGCCGAAAATGCCTGCAGAAGCGCAAAACACCTCCCGCTATCTGGAGGTGGAGCGCAAGTTCGACGTCGTCGAATCCACGGTGTCGCCATCGTTCGAGGGCATCGCGGCGGTGGCTCACGTCCAGAAATCGCCGACCCAATCGTTGGATGCGGTGTACTTCGACACCCCGTCGCATGACCTGGCGCGGCACAAGATCACGCTGCGGCGCCGCACCGGTGGGCACGACGCGGGCTGGCACCTGAAGTTGCCGGCCGGACCCGATGCGCGCACCGAGATCCGGGCGCCGCTGGGCACATCCGACCCGACGGCCGCCGACACCGTGCCGGGCGAGTTGGTTGACGTTGTGCTCGCGATCGTTCGCGACCGCCCGATCGAGCCGGTCGCGCGCATCGCCACCCAGCGGGAAAGCCAGCTGCTCTACAGCGCCGACGGCACCGCGCTGGCGGAGTTCAGCAATGACCACGTCACGGCCTGGTCGGGCGGCGCGGCCGCGGACGCCGGCTCGGCCCCGGCCGAACAGGAGTGGCGCGAGTGGGAACTCGAACTCGTCGCCGGGAACGGCGCCGCCGACGCCTCGTTGTTGAGCCGGCTGAGCAATCGGTTGCTCGACGCGGGTGCCGCGCCGGCCGGCCACGGCTCGAAGTTGGCGCGAGTGCTGGGCGCGACGTTGCCGGCCAACGGCAGCCGGCCGCCCGACGACCCCGTGCACCGCGCGGTGGCCGAACAGGTTGACGAGCTGTTGGCGTGGGACCGCGCCGTGCGCGCCGACGTCGACGACGCCGTGCACCAGATGCGGGTGACCACCCGCAAGATCCGCAGCCTGCTGCGGGAATCGCCGGAGTCCTTCGGGTTGTCCGACGGCGCCTGGATCCTCGACGAGCTGCGCGAGTTGGCCGGTGTGCTGGGCGTGGCGCGCGACGCCGAGGTGCTCGGGCAGCGCTACGAGCAGGAGCTGAACCGGTTGGCGCCGGAGCTGGTGCGCGGGCCCATTTGGGAACGTCTGGTCGAGGGCGCCCGCCGCCGCTACCAGACGGGGCTGCGGCGATCGTTGATTGCGATGCGCTCGCAGCGATACTTCCGTCTACTCGACGCCCTCGATGCGCTGGTGGCCGAGGTCCCGGCGCCCGCGTCCGGTGCGGAATCGCATGCGATAACCATCGAGCGCGCCTACAAGAAGGTGCGGAAGGCGGCCAACACCGCGGCCGAACTGGATCAAGTCGATCAGACCGACCAGGAGTACGAGCATCATCGCGACGAGGCGCTGCACCGGATCCGCAAGCGCGCCAAGCGACTTCGCTACACCGCGGCGGCCACCGGCGACGACGAGGTGTCCAAGCAGGCCAAGGCCATCCAGACGCTGCTCGGTGATCACCAGGACAGCGTGGTCAGCCGCGAGCATCTGAACCAACAAGCCAACGCCGCACACGTCGCCGGCGAGGACACCTTCACCTACGGTCTGCTCTATCAGCAGGAGGCCGAGCTGGCCGAGCGTTGCCGCCAGCAGCTCGACGACGCGCTACGCAAGCTCGCCAAGTCGGTGCGCAGAGCCCGCGAATGAGGCCGCGCCCCTAAGGGGCGGACGAGTTGGCCTGTAAGCCGGATTCTGTTCCCCGTCGCCGCGCTTGAGCAACGGCGACGCGGCGGCGACCATCCATCTGGACACACCGTTGCCGGGTGCCTCGAGCGGCCTACCCGCAGGCTCGGGCGAGCAACCCTCGGACGCCTGCGCGGCCGCACTTTCGTGCGGCCTTCTTGGCCTTGCTTCGGGTGGGGTTTGCCAAGCCACCCCGGTCACCCGGAATGCTGGTGCGCTCTTACCGCACCGTTTCACCCTTACCACCGCGAGGGTGGCGGTCTGTTTTCTGTGGCACTTTCCCGCGAGTCACCTCGGATTGCCGTTAGCAATCACCCTGCTCTGTGAAGTCCGGACTTTCCTCGAACCGCCTTGCGACGGTCCGCGGCCGCCCGGCCAACTCGTCCGCGACGATCCACGGTACTCGCAGCGGAATCTGCTGGCCAGCGGCGTTTGTCCATTACGCCATTTATTCAATCATTGCCTAATTAGCGACGTTGGTGTCACGCTGACCGCATGACAGAAACCGAAGGGTATGTCGATCAGGCGTACATGGGAATCGCCGAGCCCCAGCCGATGTACAAGGCGTTGCGCGAATCCACCCCGGTGTTCCGAGGCCCGACGGCGGTGGTTCTCAGCCGCCTGGCCGACATCGAGATGGCGCTCAAGCACACCGAGCTGTTCTCGTCGAACATGGACGCCGTCGACCTCGGCAACGTCCGACCGATGATCCCGCTGCAAATCGACCCGCCCGACCATGCGAAGTACCGCCGCATCCTCGATCCGTTGTTCACCCCGCGAGAAATGGCCCGGCGCGAGCCCCGCGTCAGCGAGCTGGTCAACGAGATGATCGACCGCTTCGCCGGCCGGGGCGAATGCGACTTCCACGAAGAGTTCGCCGTTCCCCTCCCCTGCACCGTCTTCCTGCAATTGCTCGGTCTGCCGCTGGAGGACCTCGACCAGTTCCTGGAGTGGAAGGACGGCATCATCCGGCCGGAGGGCGACTCGGGCTTCGACCGCCGCCACGACACCTGTGCGGGCACGGCGCAACAGATCTACGACTATTTCGACCGCGCCATCGACGACCACATCGCCAGCCCGCGCGACGACGTGCTCTCCGCCATGATCGCCGCGAACGTGGAAGGTAGACCGCTAACGCGCGAGGAGCTCCTCGACATCTGCATCCTGTTCCTCATCGCGGGGCTGGACACGGTGACCGACTCGCTCGACTGCTTTTTCGTGTACCTGGCGTGCCATCCCGACCACCGTCGTCAGCTCGTCGAGCAGCCCGACATCCTGCCGAGCGCCATCGAGGAGTTGTTGCGCTGGGAGACCCCGGTGCCGGGTGTGGCCCGCGTCTGCATCCAGGACACCGAGGTGGGCGGTTGCCCGATCAGCAAGGGCGAACGGATCAGCCCGCTGCTCGGCGCGGCCAACACCGACCCCGCCGAATTCCCCGACCCGGAGCTCGTCGACTTCAACCGCAGCCCAAACCGGCACCGCGCGTTCGGCGGCGGACCGCACCGCTGCCTCGGATCGCACCTGGCCCGCATGGAGCTACGGGTGGCACTGCGCGAATTCCACCGGCGCATCCCGGACTACGAGATCAGGCCGGGCGCGCAGCTGACCTACACCGCAGCGCTGCGGTCGGTGGAGTCGCTGCCGCTGGTATTCCCGGTGTCATGACCCGCGTGTCGGTTGACGCCGAGCGCTGCACGGGGCACGGCCGCTGTTACACGTTGGCGCCTGACGTCTACGACGCGGACGAGGTAGGTCACTGCGTCGTGCTCGTCGAAGACGTCTCCGGCGACCTCGAAGCACAGGCCGCCGTCGGCGAGCAGAACTGCCCGGAGCAGGCAATCACGTTGTCTCGCTGAGTATTTCAGCGATATTTAGGCGAAGCAGACGACGCTGCGCGCCCCGCGCCCTGCGGTCATGTCGGTGAAGGCCGCCTCGACGTCCTCGATGCCGATCCGCCGCGTCACCAGCGCCTCGAGATCGAGGCGGCCACGCTGGGCGAGCTCGGCGAGCACCGGGATGTCGCGGGTCGGATCGCTGGCGCCGTAGACGCTGCCCTGAATCGTCTTGCCGTCGGCCATCAACGACAGCGCGGGAAACGTCACCTCCTCCGCGATCCCGGCCGCGCCGACCAACGTGACCTTGCCGCCGCGGCGGGTGGCCTCGTAGGCGGCGCGCATCGTGGCGGGCTTGCCGACCACCTCGATTCCGTGATCGACCCCGGCGCCGCCGGTGAGGTCGAGCACCGCCTTGGGCAGGTCGACGTCACTCGCGTCGACGGTGTCGGTCGCGCCGTTGGCCACGGCGGCGGGGAGTTGGGCGGCGACCCGGTCGGCGGCGATGATCCGCGACGCGCCCGCCAGCCGCGCCCCCTGGATCGCGGCCAAACCCACACCGCCGCAACCGATCACGAGCACGCTCTCCCCCGGCCGCACGGCCGCCGTGCGCATCACCGCGCCGACCCCGGTGGTGACACCGCAGCCCAGCAGCGCGGCAAGGTCGAGCGGCAGCGACTCGTCGACCGGCACCACCGCCGCCGCCGGGAGCAGAGTCTGCTCGGCCAGCGACCCCACGCCCATGCCAGGCCACACCGGCCCGCCGGCGCTCTCCGCGTACGGATCACCGTAGGCGTGGTCGTAGCCGTGCGCGCACAGCTGGGCCTCCCCGCGCAGGCAATGCGGGCAGGCCCGGCAGGGTACGTTCCACGTCAGCACGACGTGGTCACCTGGGCTCACGGTGGTGACGTCGTCGCCGACCTCGGCGACGATTCCGGCGCCCTCATGGCCGAGCGTCGACGGCAGCAGCGTCGGTATCGACCCGTCGCGCAGCGACAGGTCGCTGTGGCAGACGCCGCTGGCGCGCAGTTGCACCCGCACCTCCTGCTTGCCGAGGGGCCGTAGTGACAGTTCCTCCAGCGCGGTGGGCTGTCCGACCTCGCGCAGCACGACGGCTTTCATGGGACGGCCGCCTTCATGAAACCCATGCTGTGATCCACGTCATATCGACTTACGATGGCGGGACATCCGCACCGGGTCAAGGGAGACGGGCATGACGGGATCAACGACGATCACGCGAGAAACCCACGCCGATCAGGCGGTGCTGACGATTGGCGGCCAGACGCAGCCGGGTGCCGCGGGGACCTACCCCGTACACAATCCGGCCCGGCCGGCCGAGATCGTCGGCTACGCACCCGCCGCCGACAAGGCCCAGCTCGACGCCGCGGTGTCGGCCGCACGTCGTGCGGCGCCCGAATGGCGAGCCCTCGGCGTCACCGAACGCATCGCGGCTTTCACCGCCGCGGCCACCACGGCCGCCGAACAGTTGGCCGCGCGAGACGGCGCACGCCTGTACACCCGCGAGCACGGCAAGGTGCTGTCCGAAGCGAATTTCGAGATCGACACCGGCCCCGGCCTCGCCGCGCTGATCGGCTCGATGGCCGAGGCCGCGCTAGCGCCCGAGCAGATCGACCCGCAGTCGAAATACCCACGGCTGCACCGCGAGCCGTTCGGTGTGGCCGCGCTCGTGCTCCCGTTCAACTGGCCGCTGGCGCTGACGATGACGAAGCTGGCGTCGGCGCTGACCGCCGGCAACACCGCCGTCGTGAAGGTGCCGCCGAGCTGTCCCCTGGCGGCGCTGCAACTTGCCGGGGCGCTGGCGCAGGCACTGCCGCCGGGTGTGGTCAACGTGCTCGCGGGCCCCGGGAGCGAGCTCGCCCAGGCGCTGGTCACCCACCCCGGCATCGACCTCATCTCGCTGACCGGCGGCGTCGCCACCGGGCGGGCCGTCATGGCGGCCGCCGCGCGCCGGCTCACCCCGGTGTTGCTGGAGCTGGGCGGGAACGACGCCGCGATCGTCGCACCCGACATCGCGATCAGCGACGAGCTGGTCGAGCGGCTGGTGACGGCGACCTACACCACCTGCGGGCAGGTGTGTATGGCGATCAAGCGGCTGTATGCGCCCACCAAACGCGTCGGTGAGCTGGCCGAGGCGGTGCTGGCGCGCTGCGGGCGGGAGGTGCTCGGCGACGGGCTCGCCGACGAGGTGACGCTGGGGCCGCTGCACACGGCCGCCGGCCGCAACCGCGTCACCGCGCTGGTCGCCGACGCCGAGGCGCAGGGCGCGACAGTGCGAACGGCGGGAAGGGTCCGCGACGAGGACGCCGACTCGGGCGGATACTTCGCGCTGCCAACCGTCGTCACCGATCTGGCGCCGGACTCGAAGCTGGCCACCGAGGAGCAGTTCGGTCCGGTGCTGCCGATCTTCGGCTACGACAGCATCGATGACGCGGTAACCGCCGCGAACGCAACCGAATTCGGCCTCACCGCGTCGGTCTGGACCGGTGATGACGCCCTCGCCGACCGCGTCGCCGGGCAACTCGTGGCGGGCACGGTCAGCGTCAACTGCCACGGCCTGGCCGCCCAGGACCCGCGCCTGCCGTTCGGCGGTTGCGGCCAGTCCGGCATCGGGCGGGAACTCGGCGTCGAGGGAATCCGGGCATTCACCCAGCCGCGCACCTTCGTCCGCCACCCGGCGCCGGGCTAGTTCGTCGGCTGGCGTTGGCCTGGAAGGGATTTGAGCTCGGTCGCATTTCCGGGCGGCCGCGCGACGCCGACGCGAATATGGTCTATTTGTGCGAGGCTCTGAGTTGGTCGCTCGCCCGGCTGTCGGGTTTGGGGTCGATTCGTCGCCGCACTGAATCAACGGCCTCGCGCAGCGCCTTCACGAAATCGCCGGACTGCAATACGCTGCATGAATGGCCGGCATCGACGGTCACCACGTGCGCACCGGGTATCTGCTTGGCCAGCCAGAACTGTTGTTGCGGCGGAATCGCCCTGTCGCGCAGCGGAATCAGCACCGCCGTCGGAACATCGATCTGCCCAACCCACGAAGTCGAGTCGAACCGCGTCATCTCGGCAACCGCACGGGCGATTCCACCCGGGCTTGTGCTTCGGAACTGGCCCAGCAGCCACTTAACGTCACTGCGGACGAGGGTTTCGGCGTCGGCCGCCGCGGGCCGCGGCAGCCCGGGACGCGGGCTGAACGCCTCAATCAGCCCCGCCAACACGCCGGCTCCCATCCGTTCCCACGTCACCCCATTCCACCATCCGGTTGGCGCCGCCCCCAGCACCAGCCCGTCGAGCCGCTGCGGGTGCCGACGCCAAACTAGCTGGGCCACAGCCGAACCCATCGAATAACCAACCGGGACGAATGTCTCCACGCCGAGCGCATCGGCGAGCGCGGCTACGTCATCGGCGCAGTCCTCGAGCAGAAACCGGGGCGATGAAATGCCATGCCCGTGGAAGCGTTGATCGAACACCACCACGCGGCCAAACCCGCGCATCATCTCCAAGACCGGATACCACATCATCAGCCCGGTACAGGCGAGCCCATGCAGCAGCATGAATGTCGGCGCCCCGGCAACCGGCCCGGAATCGACTACATAAGTGCAACCGCGGCCCGGCAACTCCACGGTCCGGCCGCTGGGAACCTGACCGACCCGAGCAAACCCGGGCAGCCGAGGCGGTTGCCACTGAAAGCCAAGCAGGCGGCGATAGCCAGCCATACCGCCATTACAGCACAGCAACCGCGATTGCGCCGTCAGCCCGCCGGACGGGAACCGGCCGCCACCTCTTGGGCGTATTCGTCGTAGAAGGGCACGTAGCCCTCTTCGCGACCTTCCAGCACGTACAGAGGGTCGGAGACGTCGGATTCGTAGCCCTGACTGCGCAGATCACCCTTCTTGCTCTTGAACGTCGAGGTCTGCTCCAGCGAGTCGACCACCCGCACAAACAGCGGGCGAGCGTAGCTCGGCAGGCCCTCGGACACCGTGTTGGCCAACGACACACCGTCGAACTGTTTACCTTCGTGCAGCACCACGGCGGCCATCCCGGCGCGTCCGTCGGTGCCGGGAACCTCGACGCCGAACACCGTGGCGGCTTCGATGTTCGGGTCAGCCAACACGGCCGCTTCGACGTCGGTTGTGGCGACGTTTTCACCCTTCCACCGGAAGGTGTCGCCGAGCCGGTCGACAAACGCGGCGTGGCGCCAACCCTGTGGCCGCATCAGGTCTCCGCTGTTGAGCCACACGTCGCCCTTGCGGAAAGCGTTGCGCACCAACTTCTTTTCACTGGCTTCGGCATCGGTGTAGCCCTCGAACGGCTGAACGCTGGTGACCTTGCTCAGCAGTAGCCCCGGTTTGCCGCCGCGCACCTTGCGAACCCGACCTTTGGAATCACGAACTGGCTCACCGGTTTCGGTGTCGTATTCGACGAAGGCCACCGGCGTCGGGCACATCCCGGCGGTCCTAGGAATGTTGAACACGTTGACGAACCCGGTGTTGCCCTCGCTGGCTCCGTAGAACTCGAAGACCCGCGGAATGTTGAACCGGGTGATGAACTCGTCCCAGATGTCGGCGCGTAACCCGTTTCCGGCGATTACGCGCACCTTGTGCTGGCGGTCGGTGTCCTTCTCCGGTTGGTTGAGCAAGTAGCGGCAGACCTCGCCGATGTACACGAACGCCGTCGCGTCATACCGGATCACCTCATCCCAAAACCGCGACGCGGAAAACGACCGCCCCAAAGCCAAAGTGGCACCGGCGCCGACCACCGCCGACAACGCCACCGTCAACGCGTTGTTGTGATACAGCGGAAGGCAGCAGTACAGCGTGTCGCTGCTCTTCAACCGCATGCCGAACGCGCCCGACCCACCCAGTGCCCACAGCCACCGGAAATGCGTCATCACAGTGGCTTTGGGCGCGCCGGTAGTTCCGGAGGTGAAGATGTAGAAGGCGTTGTCCTTGGCCCGCACGGATGTCGTCACCGCCGGATTGTCCGCGGGCGCGTCGGCGGCGAGCCGGTCCAGTTCGTCCACGGAAATCATTTCTGCGACCCGCGCCCCGGATTCCTTGACGGCGGTGAGCAACTCGTCGCTGCCGATCAACACCTTGGCATTAAGCAGGCCGATGCTGTGGGCGAGCACCTGGTCGCGCTGGTGGTAGTTCAGCATGCCGGCGATCGCGCCCAGTTTGACCGCCGCGAGCATTACCAGCACCATCCGCGGCGAGTTCTTCAGCATGACGCCCACGACATCGCCTCGCCCGACGCCGCGCTCAACAAGCACCGCCGCGTAGCGGTTGACCGTCTCGTTGGCCTGGCGATAGGTCCAGCTTTCGTCGTCGAACCGGATGAACACCTGATCGCGGTGACGTGCCGCGCGGTCCTGGAAGACCTTGCCGATCGAGGTCTTGATCGATCGATGGGCGATGAAGCCGGTCAGCGCGCCACGCAAGATGATGGGCGCATCCTTGATCAGACCGGGTAATCCGGCAGCGATATCGGTCAGCCCAACGGTGTCTTCAGCCATCGCTACACATTCCGCGCCCGATCGGAGTCTTCTGAGTGCCGGTAGACCAGCCCTGCCCCGCGTTCTAACACTGGGGCCAAGAGCACCGATGCGAGTTCACCGGGCAGCGTCCAGCGCGGCTGAACTCTGCGCGGCCGGTGGATGATCGCCTTCGCGACGACATCAGCAGCCTCATCCGGTTGCATGCCGGGCATTCTGCGCAGGCTGGGGGTGGGCTCGCTCATTCGGGTGTGGATCAACCCCATGTACACCGAGGTGACATCGATGCCGACGGCGCGGAGCTCGGGGGTGACGCTGCGCAACCACAGGTCGAATGCGCCCTTGGATGCCAGGTAGGTGCCCCAACGCGGGGTTGGCATCATCCGCACACCGATGCTGGACACATTCACGATGTGGCCGCTTCCCCGCGCCTGCATCGCCGGTAGTAGTCCGAGCAGCAGCCGGATCGGCCCGAGATAGTTGGTGTCGATCGTGCGCTCGAAGTCGTGCGGCCGGTCGTACTGCAGCTTCAGCGATCGGCGAATCGACTTGGCGGCGTTACTCACAATGATGTCCAACGGCCCGTACGTCTCGGTCAGTTGGGTTGTCAGCGCGGTGATCGCCGCTGCGTCGGTCAGATCAGTCGGGAAGGCGACTGCGCGCCCACCGTCGGCAGAGATCGAGTCGCGAAGCTCGCAGAGTTTGCCCGCGGAGCGAGCGACAAGCAAAACCGTTGCCCCTGCGGCGGCGAGTTTGCGGGCAGTCGCCTCCCCCAGGCCGTATGAAGCGCCTGTCACAAGCACGCACTTGCCGGACACCGCTCTCCGCAGCCTGCCTTGATCCGCCACTCGCGGCGGGCTTACGAGTGCATTCATTACCTTGCTGGCCAGACTCATTGGCACCTAAGTACCCGTTTCTCCGCGATGTTCCTCTGATCATGTCCGGCGCTAGACTCGACGGGTGGCGAAAGCCGCAAACCCGCGCGAAGCGGTCCCCGACGCCCCGTCCGCCAAATCATTCGCGCCGGTCGTCAAGGCCTTGGCGCCCTTGCGCCGCGTCATCAAACCCAAGGTTTACGGCATCGAACATGTGCCCAAACGCGGCGCGCTGCTGGTAGGCAACCACACCTTGTACGGGGTGTTCGACCTGCTGCTGTGGACTGCGGAGTTGATTGAGCGGGGAATTATGGTTCGCGGGCTCGGAGAGCATGTCCTGTTCCGGGTGCCGGGTAGCGGTGAGCTCTTGAAAGCCTGCGGTATCGTCCCGGGAACCCGAGCCAACATGCGTGAACTTATGCGCCGTCGCGACTTGATCCTGGTTTTTCCGGGTGGTGCTCGCGAGGTCGCCAAACGCAAAGGCGAACGGTATCAACTGATCTGGAAGAACCGTCTCGGATTCGCCAAGATGGCGATCGAAGGCCGCTACCCCATCGTCCCGTTTGCCTCGTTGGGCATTGAAGACGCGTTGGACATCATCTTGGACAACGATCATCCGCTGATGGCTCCGCTGCGCAAACTGTGCGAGAAGCTGCTGAACGTTGAACCGTTGCCGATCGTGCGGGGCATCGGACTGACACCCGTACCCCGGCCCGAGCGACTGTACTTCTGGTTCGGTGAACCGATCTCCACGCGCGAATATGACGGTGTCGCCAACGAGGACAACGCACAGGACCTGAGGGCCCGCACGGCCGCTTCGATCGAGGGTGGGCTCGACTTCCTGTTCGCCGAACGCGAAGAAGATCCAGAGCGGTCGCTCCTCAAACGCCTCAGCCCGTGGGGTTTCTGAAGGCAACTGACCGGCGAGGGCCGGGTAAACACCACTTGATCAAGGTGAGAAATGGCTCGTCAACGGAGCGTACGGCCTCGTCACCTGGGCAAACGCTGGTTTGAACCCCGGCGACCTGGCTATTCTCGCCTGGTCATGACAGATCGAGCGCGTTCACCGACACACCAGCGCCGACATCGCTCAAACGGGAGGGCCCTGGGCGCCAAGGTGCTCGCCGCGCTGACGGCGGTCGTCGTGGTCGTCGCCATTGGCATCGGATGGATCACCTACCGCAGGGCATCGGCGGGCATCACCAAATCCGAGGCATTGGCCGGTGAACCCGCGTCGACCGGAAGTGCTCAGAACATCCTGATCATGGGGTTGGATAGCCGTCGCGACCAGCACGGCCGGCCGCTGCCGCCCGACATCTATGACGCGCTGCACGCAGGCAACGAGGACTCCGCTGACGGCGACGCCGATGCGCTCATCGTCGTGCACTTGCCCGCCGGGGACGGCCCGGCCACGGCGATCTCAATCCCGCGGGACGACTATGTCGATCTGGCTGGATGCCCGGCCTCGGAATGCCGCGGCAAGGTCAAGGAGGCCTACAGCCTCGCCTACGAGCGCGTGATGGAGGGGCGCGGCTCCTACAAGCTGGAATCCGATGCCGCCTCGCCCGCAGGGCAGGACTCCGCGGCGAACGAACAGGCGGCGCGCGAGGCGGGCCGCAAAGCGGAGATCGGCACGGTCAGGCGTCTGCTGCAAATTCCGATCGACCACTTCATTGAGGTCACGTTGGCCGGGTTCTTTCAGATCGCGCGGGTGGTCGAACCCCTCACCGTGTGCCTGAAAGAAGACACCGCGGATCGCTATTACTCCGGCGCGGACTTTCATCGAGGCATCCAGCAGATCAACGCGACCCAGGCAATGGCGTTCGTCCGGCAACGCCGCGACGCCAACGACGCGATGTTCACCGACCTCGATCGAACCCGCCGTCAGCAGGCCTTCATCGCCTCGCTGGTCAGTGCGCTGCGCCGCGGCGGAGCGTTGTCGGACCCCATCCGACTGCACGGCCTGCTGGAGGTCGCCAAGCAAAACGTCGCCGTTGACGCCGGCCTCGACCTGGACGACCTCGCGCGTGACGCGTCCGCGTTCCAGAACCGGTCCGTCTCGCTCTATACGCTGCCGGTCACCGGTTTCGGCGAAATCTCAAACGGTGCGTTCGTCAATTTTATTGACGTATCCGCGGTGCGCTCCATTGTGCAGAACCTGGTCGCCGCCGATCCGTCGGCGGCCACCCCGACCAGCATCCTCGGCACAACGGGGCAAACGGGCAACGACGCGTCGCTGGCCGCCGGCGACGTCGCGCTCGACGTGGTCAATGCCTCAGGCAGGCAAGGCGAGGCCGCGGACCTCGAGATAGCCTTGGCCACAGGGCACTTCAGCAAGGGAAATGTCAGCACCGCGGACTCCACCAGCCAGACGAGCACCATCGCCTACGGGCCGGGAGCGAAACTCGCCGCCGCCGAGCTGGCCGATGAATTCGGCATAACTGCCACCGCATCCGACGGCGTCGCCCGCAACACGGTGCGGCTGACCGTCGGGACCGATTTCGCCAGATTTGACAATTTCCACCCCACGTCGGCAGCGCCGACCACCACCTCCGCGGCGCCCGTCGGCACTGTCCCGGCCACCGGCACAGGAACGCAGGAACCTGCGGCGACCAACCTCACACGCATGACCACCGATGGCATTCCCTGTGTGAAATGACAAGGGCCCCAAGATCCTTTCACCACAGGGTCGTTGAGGTGAGTGCGAGTACAGTGGGTCGATGGTCGTCGGCCCGTCCAATGCGCGGATGCTCGCTGGCGTCGCCGCCGCGTCCGTCGCGCTCGGGGTGGCCGAGCTGGTGGGCATCCCGTTCGGTGCGCGCGCCGACGCGCGTGCCGCTATCGGCTCCGCGGCCATCGACCTGACACCTGGGTCCATCAAAGAGGCGGCCATTCAGGCCCTGGGTTCTCAAGACAAATTCTTCGTGGCCGCCGTCGTGCTTGTGGCGATCGCCGCGATCGCCGCAATCGCCGGCACACTCGAGACCCGCCGCCGCCCGTTCGGCAGCGCCGTGATCGCAGCGGCCGGGGTCCTCGGATGCATTGCGGTGCTGTCGCGCCCGGGTGCGACAGCGCTCGACACCATCCCCACCGTCGCGGGCGCCGCCTGCGGTGTGGCGACCCTTCGCTTGCTCATCCGTCGATTCTGGGCTGAACCGGAAGACAGCGGCGACGAGCCGGACACCGGCAGGCGCAGGTTCGTCACGTTGGGAGTTCTCGGACTCGGAGTGGTCAGTGGCGTGGCGGGCGCGATCATCACGCGGTTGGTGCATTCGGTGGCCGCTGACCGCACCACCTTCGCATTTCCCAGGCCACGCGTACCGTCACCACCGATACCCGCGGACGTGCAACCGAACGGCGTTGCGCTGCCGAGCTTTATCACCGCCAGCGCCGACTTTTACCGGGTGGACACCGCGCTCATCGTCCCCCAACTCAGCCACGGCGACTGGCGGCTGCACATCCACGGCATGGTGGACCACGAGGCGACCTACAGTTTCGACGACCTCGCCCGCTTCGACGTTGTCGAAACTGTGATGACGTTGACGTGCGTGTCGAATCCCGTTGGGGGCGATCTGATTTCGACGGGCGTGTGGACGGGCTACCGGTTGGCCGATCTGCTGGCGGTGGCCGGCGTGCACGCGGACGCCGATATGGTGCTTTCGACGTCGATCGACGGGTTCACCGTGGGCACGCCGGTGCAGGCGCTCACCGATGGCCGCGACGCGCTGCTGGCGATTGGCCTCAACGGTCAGCCCCTACCGATCGAGCATGGCTACCCGGCCCGCCTGGTAGTACCCGGGCTCTACGGGTACGTGTCGGCGACCAAGTGGGTCGTCGAGATGGAGCTGACCCGCTTCGACAGGGCGCAGGCGTACTGGACGCGGCAGGGCTGGGCAGCGCGCGCACCCATCAAAACCGAGTCGCGGATCGACGTGCCGAGAGGCGGCCAGAAGGTGCCGATGGGGCCGGTGGTTTTCGGCGGTGTCGCGTGGGCGCAGAATCGCGGCGTGCGGGCCGTGGAGGTCCGCATCGACGATGGCGCATGGCAGCCCGCGCAACAGGGCGCGAGCTATTCCAACGGCACGTGGCGGCTGTGGAGCTTCCCATGGCAGGCGAAAAGCCTTGGGAGACATACCATCACCGTGCGCGCCACCGACAACACCGGAGCTACCCAGACGGCGGACCAGGTTAGTCCCGTCCCGGACGGCGCGACCGGCTGGCACACGGTGGATTTCACCGTGGCGGCGACATAAGCATTACTTCGACGAGAGTTTCCGCCAGCTGAACAACGCAATCACGAGGCCGATCAGCACGGTGATCGGGCCGATGATGGACCAGGTCGTGGTGTTGCTCATCGGGCTACCGCCAAGCACTCCGAATCCCTGGAGCGCCCAGATCAGCCCGAACAGCGCGACGATCAACCCGAACGCCAGCGTGGCGACGAAAGTCCTTCTCATATACGGATGCTAAGCCCACGGTTCAAGGGCCCGCGAAGTCACCGACGGCGGTCATCTTGTTGCCGTCCGAGGCGGTGGCGAAGCCGGCCGCGGTGAATGCGCAGTTCAGGATGATCGCTCGGTGCGCGGGACTTTCCATCCACAGGTCCAGCGCCAGGTTCGGGTTCGCGGCGGATCCGGTGCCCCAGTAGACGATCTCACCGGTGTAGGTGGGCCGGTAGCCCGCGTCGGTGATACGCACCTGCGGTGACGAGCCGTCCGATCCGATATGGCCGCCCACACCGCTTTTCAGCATGTCGTCGGCGTGCCGCTGCGCCGCGACCGTCAAGCGCGGGTCATCACCGAGCGCCCCGCATGTCTGGCGAATCCGGCTGACGCCGCTGTACACCGCGGCGCCCGAGTCGTCCGCGCGCGCGGCAGAACCAGCAACTGTGCCGAGCGCCGTAGTGCAGACAGTGCAGATCGAGAAGGCGGCGACGATCGTGACTTTCCTCGTCATGTTGCCTCTTGCCACGCGCTCGCTTCGTTGTATAGCAAACAAATGCTATCGACTTTCGACAATGAAATGTCGAGAATCGGCGCGAAGTTTCGAGAGGCGCTTTCAGCGCGCGCCGACGAAATCCCGGAACTTCTGCGGTACCGCGGATGCCTCGACCCTCGTCAAGAAGTCGGGCGTCGTAATGGCGCTGTAGGTTTCCTCGCCGACGATAAACCCCTCGGCATCGAACGGCCACACGATCAGCATGCGCAGGGTCAGGACGTAGAAACCGTCTGGATCGTCGACGGGAAAGCCCCTCGATGCCGCGTCAGCGCCGTAGTAGAGGGAGCGGAAACAGCCTTCGGTGACGATCGTGTCGTCGTCGACGACGATTCGGTCCATATCGAACTCGAGGTGCCACTGGCCGCCTTTCACGATCGTGTCCTCGTAGAAGGTCCGAACCGCTTGTCGCCCCACCGGGCTCATGTCGGCGGGTGCGCCCCACGCGATGTAACGCGGGTTCGGGGTCAACGTTGACATCACGCGGTCGAGATCCTGCTCGGCCTCGCCCTTCGCGTGATCCAGCAGCCGCTCAAGCATCAGCAGGTGCCGTGGATTGGTCGTCTTGGCGATCCGCTCTTCGATAAGCCGGAAAGTCTTGGTCGGATCGATGAGGTCGGTCATGTCGTTCCTTCCCGCGGGCCGCCCGCCGAATTTTTCCACGCCGGCGCCAGACGCTGGGGCTTCCGTCCCACTGGGCGGAAGCGGCTGCTCGAGTGTGCGCTGAGGGCGACCTAGACGCACATCCGAGACCCAGGCCGCACACTCGACGCCCGGACCCTTGCCAAACGGATAGGAAACCCTTCCCTTTCGGGAGTGGAATCTGGCTTTGCGGGTGATTACCAAACCATCGCGCATCGCCGAGCATTTCAGTCATGACATTGATGACCGCACCGCCCAACACCGACATCCTCAGCGACGCCGAACTCGCCCGCGCTGCCGCAGCCGGCGATCGTGCGGCGTTGGCGGGTCTCTACAACCGTTATGCCGGACCGCTGCACGCCTATTGCGCCGGGATGTTGCGCGATCACCACACGGCCTCCGACTGCGTGCAAGAGGTCTTCTGCATCGCCGCGGCTGAGTTGCCGAAGCTGCGTGACGCGGAGAAGCTGCGCCCGTGGCTCTATGCCATCGCCCGGCGCAGGGCGCTGCGGGTGTTGTCCGAACGCCGCCGCGAACGCGCGTTCGACGAGTTGCCCGACGACGCGGCGACCGGCCCGGGGCCGTTCACGTTGACGGCCCAGAATGAGCTCGCTCAACTGGTCGCGCGTGCGGCCGAGGGTCTGTCCGAGCGCGACCGCCACGTGCTGGAGCTTGTCTACCGCCGCGGGATGACCGTCATCGACCTCGCGCACACGCTGGGCATCAGCTACGACTCGGCCAAGAAACTCCTGCAGCGGCTGCGCGACACCGTCCAACGCTCATTGGGTGCGCTGTTGGTAGCCCGGCGCGCCGCCCAGAACGGGTGCCCGCAGCTCGCCGCGGACCTGGCCGGCTGGGACCAACAGTTCACGGTCCTGATGCGGAAACGCATTGCGCGCCATGTCGACTCGTGCGACACATGCGACGAATACCGCCGCCGTGTCCTCAACGCCGTCGCCATGCTGGGCGGCGGGGTGCTCGAAAAGGTGTGCTGATGACACCCCGACCAGGCTTCCCGCGCTCACTATCGCTGCGGACGGCGATCACGCAGCATGGTGCGGTTTACGGCCCCCAGCCGGATGGCCGCGTTGGCCAGCCGGACCCGGCGATCCCCCTCGGGGGTGATGCCGAACTTGTCGTACAGGTGCTGCAGATGTTGCTTGACCGCCGCCTCGGTCACGAATAGCTCCTGAGCCATCCGACGAACCGACGCCGGCTCAGGAAAAGGATCATCGGAGACGAAGGGACGACATAAGACCTTGAGGACCTCGAGTTCGCGCGGCGTCATGCGCGGCGGTCGCAGGATGGATTTACCGGTTTCCGTTTCTTGATCATGCGGTGCTTCGTCAGCTTCGGCGCCCATCCAAAAGACCAACCGCGAACTGCCGAGCCGAAGTTCGTCGCCCGACCGCAGGATGCGTTCCGCGGCGATTTTTTCGCCGTTGACGTAGGTGCCGTTGCGGCTACCCAGGTCCCGCACGGACCAAGCCTGCCCGAAATTCTCCAGGACGGCGTGTACGCGCGACACCGTCGGGTCGTGTTCGAGCGCCACGGCGTTGGTTAAGGCCTTGCCGAGGGTCACTCGTTGACCGCTCAGCGCGATGAGCTCCCGTCCGGATGGTTTCCAGACTTCCAAATGGGAAGACATACAGACCTCCTATCAGCCCATTCTGACGCTCACGAGCTCGCTCATGCGCTAAGGGCGCCAAAATGGCCCAATCCGCGCCCTGGACGACCACGCAAAGCCCAGGCCTCGACGCCCGCGGCGGCAACTTTGCATTGATTGCATAGATAGCATTGACAGCGGGCAAAAACCGACCATAGTCATCAGGTATGGCGCTGCTGCCAGACCCAGATCCACGGCGGCGACAGCACGTGGTGATCTCGGTCGACGACCACGTCATCGAGCCACCCGATATGTTCGTGGGCCGGCTTCCCGCCGCGTTGGCCGACCGCGCACCGCAAGTCGTCGAGACCGACGACGGGCGCCAGGTGTGGCGCTACGAGGACCGCGAGTACCCGAACATCGGGCTCAACGCGGTGATCGGGCGGCCCCACGAAGAGTGGAGCATGGAGGCCGCCCGCTTCGACGAGATGCGGCGCGGCTGTTGGGATATCGACGCCCGCATCGCCGACATGGACCTCGCGGGCATCTGGGCGTCGTTGAACTTCCCGTCCCTGATCGCGGGGTTCGCCGGGACGGTGTTCTGGAAGAGTGACGATCTGGAGCTGGGGCTGGCGACGCTGCGGGCCTGGAACGACTGGCACCTCGAGGTGTGGGCCGGCAGCTACCCCGAGCGGATCATCCCGCTGCAGCTGCCGTGGCTCGCCGACCCGCAGCTGGCGCCCGAGGAGATACGCCGCAACGCCGCGCGCGGGTTCAAGGCGGTGAGCTTCCCCGAGCTGCCCGCGCAATGCGGCATCCCCAGCCTGCACAGCGGCGTCTGGGATCCCTTCTTCGCCGCCTGCGAGGAGACGAACACGGTCGTATGCCTGCATACGGGTTCGGCACAATGGGCGCCGATTCCCGCCCCGGACACCCCATTCGAGACCATCACCACGCTCTTCCCGGTCAACGGCCTGGTCGCCTGCGCCGACATGCTCTGGTCCGGCATCCCGGTGCGGTATCCGCGACTGAACTTCACGCTGGCCGAGGGCGGACTGGGCTGGGCGGCCATGCTCGGCGACCGGGCCGATTACGTTCTGGCGCACTCGGCTTCGGGACATGAGGGCGGAGCGTGGCAGGGCGACCTGCTGCCCAGCGAGGTGCTGCGCCGCAACTTCTGGTTCTGCTCGATCGACGACCCGCACGCGTTCGGCGCGCTCGACGCGATCGGGACCGAGCGGATCCTCGTCGAAAGCGACTATCCGCACGCCGACTCCACCTGGCCCGACACCCAACAAGTCGTGGCGCGCAACGTCGCCGGCCTCTCGGCGGACGACGCGGCCCGGATCACCCATCGCAACGCGGCACAGCTGTTCCGCCACCCGCTTCCCGACGACGGGTGGCTGGCCGCGGCAGTGTAGGAGGCCCCAATGCTCGACTTGTTGATTCGCGACGCCGAGATCGTCGACGGCACCGGCGCACCGGCCCGCCACGGCGACGTCGGCGTCCGCAACGGGCGGATCGTCGCCGTCGGTGAGGTCGACGATCTGGCAGCGAAAACCGTTGCCGCCCAAGGGCAGACGCTCGCGCCGGGCTTCGTCGACCTGCACACCCACTACGACGCACAGCTGTTCTGGGACCCGACCGCGAGCCCGTCGGTGCAGCACGGGGTCACCACGGTCTTCGGCGGCAACTGCGGATTCACGCTGGCGCCCGCGGCATCCGACCAACACGACTACCTCACCCGCATGCTCGCGCGGGTGGAGGGGATGCCGCTGGACGCGCTCCGGGCGGGGCTCGACTGGGGCTGGGCATCTTTCGGCGACTGGCTCGGTCGCCTCGACGGACGCATCGCCATCAACGCCGGCTTTCTGGTCGGTCACTCGGCGCTGCGGCTGGCGGCGATGGGTGACGACGCCGTCGGCGGCGAGGCCACGCCCGAGCAGATCGAGAACATGGTCGCGGTGCTGCACGACGCGCTGGCCGCCGGCGCGCTCGGGCTGTCCACAAGCCAGTCGCCTACCCACAACGACGGCGCGGGCCAGCCGGTGCCGTCGCGTGGCGCGTCGCGCGACGAGCTGGTGGCGCTGGCGGCCGGCCTGCGCGACCATCCCGGGACCACCCTTGAGGCGATCATCGCCGGCTGCCTGTCGGGCTTCACCGACGACGACATCGCGCTGCTCACCGACATGTCGAAAGCCGCCGACCGGCCGCTGAACTGGAACCTGCTGGGCGTGTCGGCGGCGAACCCGGACGGCCACGAAAGACAGTTGCGCGCCTACGAAGCCGCGGCTCAACGCGGCGGCCGAGTAGTGGCGCTGACGCTGCCCCAAGCGATGAAGATCCGGCTGTCGTTCCTGTCCGGCTTCGTGCTCGACGGGTTGCCGGGCTGGCGCGACACAATGCATCTGCCGGTGCCGGAACGCCTTGCCGCACTTGCTGATCCGCAGGTGCGCCGGCGCCTGGCCGACGGCGCCGCGTCGAAGGAGGCGGGCATGCTGCGCGGCCTGGCGCAATGGGATCGGCTGATCGTCGTCGAGACGTTCGCCCCCGAGAACGCCGACGCGACGGGTCGCAGCGTCGGCGAGGTGGCCGTCGCTCGTGGTGGTGAGCCGTTCGACACGTTGCTGGACATCGTGATCGCCGACGAGCTTCGCACCGGCCTCAGCCCGCCGCTGACGGGCGACGACGGGGCGGACTGGCGCTTGCGCGCCCAGGTGTGGCGACACCCGGGTGCGGTGATCGGCGGCTCGGACGCCGGAGCCCACCTGGACATGATGTGCGGGGCGATCTACACGACGGCGCTGCTGGGCCGCGGCGTCCGCGAACACCAGGTGGTGGCGCTCGAGGAAGCCGTTCGGTTGATCACCGACGTGCCGGCCCGGTTCTACGGGCTGACCGAACGCGGCCGAATCGCGCCCGGCTGGCACGCCGACCTGGTGATGTTCGATCCCGCGACCGTCGACCACGGACCCGAGCGCACCCGTTACGACCTGCCCTCGGGAGCGCCCCGGCTCGTTGCCGACGCCCACGGCATCAGCTCGGTGCTCGTCGGCGGTGTCGAGGTATGCCACGACGGCGCCGCCACCGGTGCCATGCCCGGCACCGTGCTGCGCTCCGGGCGTGACACCGAGACGGTCACGGCCTCATGAGCCACGTGACCGAAGAATTCGACCCGGCCGAGCTGCAAACCGGGCTGCTCATGCAGGTCGAAAACGTGCACGAGCGGCTGCGCGAGGCCCGTGAGCGGCACCGCGTGATGTGCGGAAATCCCTTCGGGGAGACCAGTTCCGGGCAGGTTGGCGAGCTCGGGGTAACCGTGCTTGGCTACGACGAATGCCAGACCGTGCTCACGCATCCCGGCACCTTCTCGTCGTCCATCTACGACCAGATCATGGGCCCGGTCATGGGCCGCACCCTGCTCGAACTCGAGGGAGCCGAGCATCGGGCCAGCCGGGCCCTGGTCTCGCCGTCGTTCCGCACGGTGCTGCTGGAGCGATGGCGCAGCGAGCTGGTGGAGGTGGTGGTCCACGAGCTGATCGACCGGTTCGCGCCGCGCGGGCGGGCCGAGCTGGCCCGCGAATTCACCTTCGCTTTTCCCGTCCAGGTCATCGCGCGGATCATGGGCCTGCCGCGGGAGGACTACCTGCGATTCCAGCGACTGTCGATCGAGTTGCTCAACGTGGTCTACGACTGGGATCGCGGGCTCGCCGCATCTGCCTCGCTCAAGGCATATTTCGGGGAGGTCCTCGCCGCGCGGCGGCGCCGCCCACAGGACGACCTGATCAGCACGCTGGCGGAGTCGGAGATCGACGGCGCGCGCCTCACCGACGACGAGATCTTCGCGTTCCTGCTGCTGATCCTGCCCGCGGGCGTCGAGACCACCTACCGGGCGTCCGGCAACCTACTGGTCGCGCTGCTCACGCAGCCGGCGCTGATGGATGCGCTACGGGCGGATCGCGGCATGCTCCGCGGCGCTTTCGAGGAAGCGTTGCGCTGGGAGCCGCCGATCACCACGGTGGTGCGACGGGCAATCCGGGACTGCGAGCTGGGCGGGGTCGCGATCCCGGCGGGCACGCACGTGAGCGTCAGTGTCGCGGCCGCCAATCGGGATCCGGCGCGCTACCCGGACCCGGACCGATTCGATCCCACCCGCAGGAACATCGCGCACCTGACGTTCGGCGGCGGCCCCCATCTGTGTCTGGGCATGCATCTGGCGCGGATGGAAGCGATTGTGGCCATCAACGCGCTGCTGGATCGGCTGCCGGACCTGCGGCTCGATTCGAGCGCTCCGACACCACGCGTCGTGGGGGTGGCGTTTCGATCGCCGGCGACGCTGCCCGCCGAGTTCACGCCGGCTAAAAGGTAGCTATTTGCGCGCCAGCCCATGCCATGCCGTGTCGGCAATGGCAGCACTGTAACGCTCGTCGATGGGGTCATCGGTGTAGAGAGCAACGATGTAGAGCGGCGCAAGGACCATCTGGACAGCGGCGAGCGTGTTGACTCCCCCGCGCAACTCGCCCCGCTCCTTCGCGCGATCGACGACCGCACGTACCACGCCGAAACGTTCCCGCCACAGCATCGCTCGGGTATCCCCGTCATGATGTACCCGACGGTCCATGACCAGCGACCGCAGGAAGGTGCGGCCGACCTCGGTATTCAGCTGCGTTGTCATGGCCTGCGCCAGCGCCATCAGGTCTCCGCGCAACGAGCCGGTATCCGTCGTCGCGCGCAAGCCCTCGACATCGGCCAGAACCATATCGACGATCAGTCGTTGCCGATCGCCCCAGTAGCGATAGATCATCGCCGCGTCGAGGTGGTGACGCTCGGCGAGAGCCTCGATGCTGAAGCGCTCGACGCCCCAGCGGGCCATCTCGTCGAGCACCGCCGGCATCACCCGCGCCCGGAGGTCCGCGGGCACGGGTTCGTCGGGTGGCTGAGACGGCTCCATCGATGTCTCCTTAACCGGATGGTTGCCCCGCTAAAGATAACCTGTCTGGTTCACCAGTCGCACCGAAGATGCGCCATCGGAATAGAACTCGGCGATGCTCAACGACGCCAGGTCAAGGTGCAGCCGATACAAAACGCTGGGCCCCGCGTCCAGGGCGAGACGCAGCAGCATCTTGATAGGCGTCACATGCGACACCACTAGCACCGTCGCGCCCTCGTGCGCCGCGACGATCCGGTCCCGCACCCGGCACACCCGATCCAGCACGCCGTCGAAGCTCTCGCCATCTGGGGGCAGAGTGCTGGTGTCACGCAACCAGCGCCGATGCAGCTCCGGATCATGTTGGGAGGCCTCGGCGAACGTGAGCCCCTCCCAGGCCCCGAAGTCGGTCTCGATCAAATCGTCGTCGACGGTGACATCCAGGCCCAGCGCCTTGGCGGCGGTCGCCGCCGTGTCGTAGGCGCGTTGCAGCGGGGACGACAGCACGGCGGCTATCCCGCCGCGCTCCGCCAAATATCGCGCCGCGGCCTGCGCCTGCTGCCGCCCCACCTCGGTCAGCGCCGGGTTGCCCCGGCCCGAATATCGGCGCTCCACCGACAGCTCGGTCTGCCCGTGCCGCAACAACAGCAGGCGGGTCGGGGTGCCGCGGGCGCCGGTCCATCCCGGCGCCGTCGGAGCTTGGGCCGTAACGGTTTTCGCGGGTTCAACAACCGGCGGCGTCGGCTCTTCGGATTCGATGCCGGCCGCGGCGTCCATGGCCTCGTTGGCCAACCGGTCCGCATGGGTGTTGCGGGCGCGCGGGACCCACGTGTAGCTGATCCGTTCGAACCGAGTCGCCAGCTTTCGGGCCTGGGCGTGCAGCTCGATAAGGTCGGGATGTTTGACTTTCCACCGCCCCGACATCTGTTCGACCACCAGCTTGGAATCCATAAAGACGGCGGCCTCGGTGGCCCCCAGCTTCGCGGCGTCGTCCAAACCGGCTATCAGGGCCCGGTATTCGGCGACGTTGTTGGTCGCCCGGCCGATGGCCTGCTTGGTCTCGGCGAGCACCGCGGAGCGGTCTTCGGCCAGCACCACCGCGCCGTATCCGGCCGGCCCGGGATTGCCACGCGACCCGCCGTCGGCTTCGATGACGACTTTCACTGCTCGAATCCCTTGACCCGCAACAGGATCGCACCGCATTCCGGGCACCGCACCAGTTCGTCCTCGGCGGCGGCCGAGATGCGGGACAGCTCACCGCGCCCGATCTCGATCCGGCAGGCGCCGCAGCGGTGACCGAGCAACGGCCCGGCACCCGGCCCGCCCCCAGCGCGCTGTCGCTCGTAGAGCGCGGACAGTGCGGGGTCCAGCGCCGCGGTCAACGTGTCGCGCCGCGACGAATGTTGTTGGCGGGCCTCGTCTATTTCGGCCAGCTCAGCATCCAGTTCTCGCTGGACGCTGACCAGGTCGGCCTGCAACGCCTCGATCGCCCGCTGCTCGGTGGCCAGCTGGGCCTGCAACTCCTCGCGGCGCTCCATCACTTCCAGCAGCGAATCCTCCAGGCTGGTCTGGCGCCGCACCAGGGTCTCCAATTCGTGCTGCAGATCCGACAATTGCTTCGCGTCGGCCGCACCCGACTTGAGCAATGCGCGGTCGCGGTCTTCGCGCTGGCGTACGGCGTCGATCTCGGACTCGAGCCGCGAGACCTGGGCGTCCAAGTCCTCCACCGCGATTCGCATAGTGGCCAGCCGGTCACTGGCGGCGTCGTGCTCGGACTGCATCCGCGCATACGCCTCCCGCTGCGGCAGATGGGACGCACGGTGCGCGATGCGGGACAGCTCGGCGTCCAGCTTCGACAACTCGAGTAGTGAAAGCTGCTGCGCTACTTCGGCTTTCATGAACCATCTCCCCCAAGATTCCACGGGTCGGTGCGCAGGGTGCTCACCCGCACCGGCAACTCCGCACCGAAACGGGACCGCAGCAAGTCGGCGGCCTGCTCGCACCACGGGAATTCGCTGGCCCAATGCGCGACGTCGATCAGCGCGACGTCCGAGGCCCGGCGATGCTCGTCGGCCGGATGATGCCGCAGGTCGGCGGTGACATAGGCCTGCACTCCCGCGTCCGCCGCGGTCGCCAACAGTGAGTCTCCTGCGCCGCCGCACACTGCGACCCGCGTCACCGCCATGTCGGGGTCCCCCGCGGCGCGCACACCCGAGGACGTCTGCGGCAGCGCCCCGGCGACGCGGGAGACGAAGGCGCGCAACGGTTCCGGTTGTGGCAGCGTGCCGATGCGGCCCAACCCGGCGTCGCCGGGCGGGGGCACCAGCGCGAAGATGTCGAACGCGGGCTCCTCGTACGGGTGGGCGGCGCGCATCGCCGCCAGCACCGCCGCGCGGGCACGCGCGGGCGCGACGACCTCGAACCGGTCCTCGTCCACCCGCTCGACGGTGCCGACGCTGCCCACGGCGGGTGTCGCCCCGTCGTGCGGCAGGAACTGCCCGATGCCGCTGACGCTCCAGCTGCAGTGCGAGTAGTCGCCGATGTGGCCGGCGCCCGCGTCGAACACCGCCGCCCGCACCGCGTCCGCGTTCTCGCGCGGCACGTAGATGACCCACTTGTCGAGATCCCCCGTCAACGACAATGGCTCGAGCACGCCCTCGACGGTCAGGCCAAGCGCGTCGGCCAGCGCGTCCGACACGCCCGGTGACGCCGAGTCGGCATTGGTGTGCGCGGTGAACAGCGAACGCCCGCTTCGGATCAGCCGGTGCAGCAGTGCCCCCTTCGGAGTGCTGGTCGCGACCGTGTCGACTCCGCGCAACAGCAGCGGGTGATGGGCCAGCAGCAGGCCGGCGTCGGGAACTTCGTCGACCACCTCTCGCGTGGCATCGACCGCGACGGTCACCGAGCCCAGCGCCTCGTCGGGGTCGCCGCACACCAGGCCGACCGAATCCCACGGCTGGGCAAGCCGCGGCGGGTAGGCCTCGTCCAGCACCTCGATAACATCGGCCAGCCGCACGCTCACGGCCGCACCTCGTCGATCGTCTCGACCAACCGCGGCCATTCGGGACGCACCGCCGCCCGCAGATACTCCTCGCCCAGGCCCACGAAGGTATCGCAGCGGCGTATCGCAATCCCCTTGTGGTGCAGATGCTTTCGCAGTGCGACCGCATCCGGCCGACGGAACAGCACGAACGGCGCCCGGCCGTCGACCACCTCGGCGCCCACCGATGCCAGGCCGGCCACCATCTGCGAACGCAGCCGCGCCAGCCGCAGCGCATCGGCGGTCGCGTCGGCGACGGCTTCCGCCGCGCAGCAGGCAGCAATGGCGGTCAGCTGCAGCGTGCCGACCGGCCAGTGCGCACGCCGGGCGGTCAGCCGCGCCAACACCTCCGGTGGGCCGACGGCGTATCCCACTCGCAATCCGGCCAGCGCCCAGGACTTGGTCAGGCTGCGCAGCACCACCACGTCGGGCAGCGCGTCGCCGGCCAGCGATTCCGGCTCGCCCGGAACCGAGTCGGCGAACGCCTCGTCGATCACCAGAATTCGCCCGGGCCGGCGCAACGCCAGCAGCCGCTCGCGCGTGTGCAGCACCGAGGTGGGATTGGTCGGATTGCCCACCACCACCAGGTCGGCATCGTCGGGCACGAATGCTCCATCCAAGCCGAACGGCGGATCGAGCACGACGTGATGCACCGGCACCCCGGCCGCGGTCAGCGCCATCGCCGGCTCGGTGAACGACGGCGCGACGATCACCGCCCGCGCCGGACGCAGGTTGGGCAGCAACGCGAACCCCTCCGCCGCACCGGCCAGCGGCAGCACCTCGTCGCGGGCCCGGCCATGGCGCTCGGCGACGGCGTCTTGCGCCGCGTGCAGGTCCTCGATGCCGGGGTAGCGCGCCAGATCCGGCAGCCGCGCTGTAAGCCGCCGTATCAGCCATTCCGGCGGTTGCGCGTGACGAACGTTGACGGCGAAATCCAGCATCCCCGGCGCGACGGCCTGATCACCGTGGTAGCGCCCGGCACCAAGCGGGCTCGGATCCAGACTCGCCATCAGTGAAACATTAGTGCGCCGCCGCGGGAGCGTGGCGGGAACACCGTCACACCACGGCATGCCTATCTAGGACAATGGTGACGTGACAGGCACAGTCCCGGCCGATTACGCGGCGCCGCAGCTGGTGATCTTCGATCTCGACGGCACCCTCACCGACTCCGCCGAAGGGATCGTCGCGAGCTTCCTGCACGCGCTCAGCCACATCGGCGCCCCGGTGCCCGAGGGCGACCTGGCCGCGCAGATCGTCGGGCCGCCGATGGACGACACGTTCCACGCGATGGAGCTCGGCGAGCACGCCGACGCGGCGATCGCGGCCTTCCGCGCCGAGTACGGCGCCCGGGGCTGGGCGATGAACACGCTGTTCGACGGGATTGCCACCCTGTTGGCCGATCTGCACGCCGCCGGCGTCCGGCTGGCGGTGGCCACCTCGAAGCTGGAACCGACGGCGCGGCGCATCCTCGCCCATTTCGAGCTCGACCGGTATTTCGACGTCATCGCCGGTGCCAGTCCCGACGGATCCCGCAAGACGAAGGAGGAGGTGCTGGCGCACGCGCTGGAGCAGCTGCGGCCGCTGCCCGATCGGGTGCTGATGGTCGGCGACCGCAGCCACGACGTGGACGGGGCGGCCGCACACGGGATCGACGCCGTGGTGGTCGGCTGGGGCTACGGGCGGGCCGACTTCGCGGAAACGGGCGCGCCCGCCGTCGGAGTGACGCATGCCGCCACCATCGCCGAGCTGCGGAGGGCGTTGGGTGTCTAAACCGCTGCACGTGACCTTCGTCTGCACCGGCAACATCTGCCGCTCTCCGATGGCGGAGAAGATGTTCGCCGAGCAGCTGCGGCGACGCGGTCTGGGCGACGCGGTGCGGGTGACCAGCGCGGGCACCGGCGACTGGCACATCGGCAGCTGCGCCGACGAGCGAGCCTCCCGGGTGCTGCGGGCGCACGGCTATTCCACCGATCACTGCGCCGCGCAATTCGGCACCGACCACTCGGCGGCCGACCTGGTGGTGGCGCTGGGCCGCAACCACGTCTGGATGCTGCAGCAGCTGGGAGTCGACGAGAGCCGGATCCGACTGCTGCGGTCGTTCGACCCGCGCTCGGGGGCCTATGTGCCGGACGTGGAGGATCCCTATTACGGCGACCACGCGGACTTCGAAGAAGTCTTTGCCGTCATCGAAGCCGCCCTGCCCGGCCTGCACGAGTGGGTCGACGAGCAACTGGCGCGAAGCGGGCATGGTTGATGCCCCGCTTGGCGTTCTTGCTGCGGCCCGGCTGGATTGTGCTGGCCCTGGTGGTGATCGCCTTCACCTACCTGTGCTTCATGGTGCTCGCGCCGTGGCAGCTGGGAAAGAACACCCGCACGTCGCGGGAAAACCACCAAATCGAGTATTCCCTCAACACCGCCCCCGTTCCGTTGAAAACATTGTTACCGCAACAGGATTCGTCGGCCCCGGATGCACAATGGCGCAGGGTGACGGCAACCGGCCACTATCTGGCGGATGTTGCGGTGCTGGCCCGGCTGCGGGTCGTCGAGGCCGAGCAGGCATTCGAGGTGCTGGTGCCCTTCGTCGTCGACGACGGACCCACCGTCCTGGTGGATCGCGGCTATGTGCGACCCGAGGAGGGTTCGCATGTGCCGCCGATCCCGCGGCCGCCGGCGGAGACCGTGACCATCACGGCGCGCCTGCGCGATTCGGAGCCCCTGGTGCAGGGCAAAGACCCCTTCACCAGAGACGGCTTCGAGCAGGTGTATTCGATTAATACCCAACAGGTTTCGGCCCTGACCAAAGTTCCGCTGGCCGGCTCGTATCTGCAATTGGTTGACAACCAACCCGGCGGGCTCGGCGTGGTCGGCGTGCCGCGCCTGGACGCCGGGCCGTTTCTGTCGTACGGCATTCAATGGATTTTGTTCGGCATCCTGGCGCCGATCGGGCTGGGATATTTCGCGTATTCCGAGATCCGGGCCCGGCGCGCGGAAAAACAGGCGCCCGTCGCTGAAAGCTCCGACAGCCCCACGACCGTCGAGGAAAAACTCGCCGACCGCTACGGCCGCCGGCGCTAAACACTTTCAGTGTGCGCCGAGGGCGCCCTACGTACACATTCGACGCCGCTGATGCACACTCGATGCCCAAAACAGACATCCGAGTAGGGCGGCGACCGTCTGCACTGCCCGAGACAGGGTCACCGCGCGCCGCAGGTCGGCGACCGTAGGCTGCGGGCCGTCGCCCAGGGTGGGACGTATCTGCAGCTCATGGCGGTACTGGGTGGGCCCGCCGAGCCGCGCGCGCAGCGCCCCGGCGAACGACGCCTCGACCACGCCGGCGTTGGGGCTGGGATGACGGGCCGCGTCGCGGCGCCAGGCCCGCAGCGCACCCGCCGTCGACCCGCTGACCAGCGGCGCGCACAACGCCACCAGCGCGGCGGTCACCCGAGCAGCGACGTAGTTGGCAACATCGTCCAATCGCGCTGCGGCCCAACCGAACCGGATATAGCGCGGGGAGCGGTGGCCGATCATCGAATCCAAGGTGTTGACGGCGCGGTAGGCCAGCACCGCGGGCACGCCGCCCGCCGTCGCCCACAGCAGCGGCGCCACCTCGGCGTCGGACGTGTTTTCCGCGACCGATTCCAGCGCCGCGCGCGTCAGACCCGGGCCGTCCAGCGCCGCCGGATCGCGCCCGCACAGCGACGGCAACAACCGTCGCGCGCCCTCGAGATCGTCGCGTTCCAGCAGCCGCGACATCGCCGTGCCGGTGCGCGCCAACGACGTTCCGCCCAGCGATATCCAGGTCGCCGCGGCGGTGGCGGCGATCGGCCACGGCCCGCCCAGGCGCACCGCGGCCCTCTCGACCGTCGCGCCGAGCAGCGTTGCGGCGCCGACCATCAGGCCCACGTGCAGCGCGCCCGCGAGCTTGGCGTCGCGGTAGGTGAGGCGCTCCACCCGCGCGGCCGCCGTGCCGAACAGCGCGACCGGATGCCGCCGCTGCGGGTCGCTCAGCGCGAGGTCGGCCAGGTAGCCGGCCAGCACGCCGGCGACGCGGGTCCGAATCGCAACCATTCCCGCAGCGTCTCACACGTGGTCTACTCGATTGCATGAGGCGAGTTCCGCGATGAAGCGGCCCGCGACCCGGATCGCCGACCTACTGAATCCGGCGGCGATGCTGTTACCGGCCGCCAATGTGATCATGCAGCTGGCCCTGCCGGGCGTCGGTTACGGCGTGCTGGAAAGCCCGGTGGACAGCGGCAACGTCTACAAGCATCCGTTCAAGCGGGCCCGCACCACCGGCACCTACCTGGCGGTGGCGACCATTGGTACCGAGTCCGACCGGGCGCTGATCCGCGGCGCCGTCGACGTCGCACACCGGCAAGTGCGGTCGACGCCGTCAAGCCCGGTGTCCTACAACGCGTTTGACCCCAAGTTGCAGCTGTGGGTGGCGGCGTGTCTGTACCGCTATTTCATCGACCAGCACGAGTTTCTGCACGGCCGGCTCGACGACGCCACCGCCGACACCGTCTACCGCGACGCCAAGCGGCTGGGCACCACGCTGCAGGTGCCCGAGCGCATGTGGCCTCCGGACCGGGTCGCGTTCGACGAGTACTGGAAACGCTCGCTCGACGAACTGCGCATCGACCCGCCGGTGCGCGAGCATCTGCGCGGGGTGGCGTCGATGGCCTTCCTGCCCTGGCCGGTGCGGGCGCTGGCGGGGCCACTCAATCTGTTCGCGACGACGGGATTTCTGGCCCCCGAGTTTCGGGCGATGATGAAGCTGGACTGGTCGGAGGGCCAGCAGCGCCGATTCGAATGGCTACTGGCAGCCCTACGGCTGGCCGACCGATTGATTCCGCACCGGGCGTGGATCTTCGGCTACCAGCTCTACTTGCGGGACATGCGATCTCGCGCACGTCGCGGCCGGCGCATCGTCTAGGACTAGAGTCGGCGCATGGCCTTCCCCGCACTCAACCACGTCGCGGTCACGGTGCGCGACCTCGAAGTAAGCAGTCCCTGGTACCGCCGCCTTCTCGGCTCCGACCCCCTCACCGACGAGCACGACGACGCCGGCTACCGGCATCAGGTGTGGTTGCTCGACGGCGGCACGGGGTTCGGCCTCCACCAGCACGACCGCCCGGCCCCCGACGAGAAGTTCAGCGAACATCGCGTCGGCCTCGACCATGTCGCCTTCGGCTGCGCCAATCGCGCCGAGCTCGAGGACTGGGTCAAGCGGCTGGACGAGCTCGGGATCGAGCACGGCGGCATCGTGGACGCGGAGTACGGCTCGGGCCTGAGTTTCCGCGACCCCGACGGCATCGCGTTGGAATTCTTCGCGCTTCCGGGGTAACCCGTCAGCGCACCGTCGCAAAGAACGCGCGCAGGTCGTCGACGAACAGCTCCGGTTGTTCGAACGCTGCGAAATGCCCGCCGCGCGGCATGTCGGTCCAGTGGGTGATGTTGTAGACCGGCTCGCACCAGCTCCGCGGCGCCTTGAGCAGCTCGTGCGGGAAAGCCGCTACGCCGGTTGGCAATTCGACCCGGTCTATTTGCCCCCAGACCCGAAAGCTCTCCCAATACAGCCGCGCCGAGGACGCGGCGGTTTCGGTAACCCAGTACACCATCACGTTGTCGAGTAGCTCGTCGCGGCTGAACGCGTTCTCCGGATGCCCGTCGCAATCCGACCAGGCCCAGAACTTCTCGACGATCCACGCCAGCTGCCCCGCCGGCGAATCGACCAGCCCGTAGCCCAGCGTCTGCGGCCGGGTGGACTGCTGCTTGGAATAGCCGGTGCCCCACTTGCGGTGCTCGGCCAGGGCGGCCATCGCCGCCTTCTCCTCCTCGGTGGGGTTCGCCATCGCTTCGGCCGTGGGCCTTCCGAGCGGCATGTTGAGGTGAATGGCCACGCAGTGGCCGCCGTTTCGGCCGATCTGATTCGTGACGGCCGCACCCCAGTCGCCGCCCTGCGCGCCGTAGCGGTCGTAGCCGAGGGTGCCCATCAGCGTCTCCCACGCCGCGGCGATCTTCTCCACACCCCACCCGGTGCGGGTGGGCTTACCCGAGAACCCGTATCCCGGAAGTGACGGGCAGACAACGTGAAAGGCGTCCTCGGTGCGTCCCGACGCCGGATTCGTCAGCGGCTCAATCACCTTGTGAAACTCCACAATTGAGCCCGGCCACCCGTGCGTGATCACCAACGGAAAGGCGTCCTCGTGCGGGGACCGTTGGTGGATGAAATGGATGTCCAGCCCGTCGATCTCGGTGACGAACTGGTCGAAGCGGTTGAGCGCGGCCTCGCGCGACCGCCAGTCGTATTCGTTGGCCCAGTAGCCGGCGAGCTCGCGGGTGTAGGCCAGCGGGATGCCCTGGCTCCAGTCGTCCACGCACTCGGCTTCGGGCCACCGGGTGCGCGCCAAACGGGATCGCAGATCGTCGAGAACATCATCGGAAACGTCGATGCGAAACGGCTTCACCCGTTCATAGTGCCGCACGCTCGCCAAACGCCGGTGGGCGCGGACGGTATCGAACCGCCGACCGCTGGTGTGTAAAACCAGAGCTCTACCACTGAGCTACGCGCCCTTGAAACCCAGGGGGTCCGCCGCAGGCTACACGTCAACAGCCTAAGCAGCCAAAACGATCAGGCCTTGAGCGCCGCCAGCGCGTCGGTCCACAGCTTCTGGTCCCGGGCCTCGCCCGGCTCCTTCATCTCGGCGAACTGGATGATTCCCGACCGATCGACGACGAAGGTGCCGCGATTGGAGTATCCGGCGGCGTCGTTGAATACGCCGTAGGCCTGGCTGACCTCGCCGTGCGGCCAGAAATCCGACAGCACGGGAAACGTGAAACCGCTCTCGAGGGACCAAATCTTGTGCGTCGGCGGCGGGCCCACCGAGATCGCCAGCACCGCGCTGTCCTCGTTTTCGAAAACGGGCAAGTGATCACGCAGCAAGTCGAGTTCACCCTGGCAGATCCCGGTGAATGCCAGCGGGAAGAACACCAACAGGACGTTCTTGGCGCCGCGGTAGGAGCTCAGGGTGACGCGCTGCTGATTCTGGTCGCGCAAGGTGAAGTCCGGGGCGGGCGTTCCGACCGGCAGCATCAACGCTTCCCGGCCCGCGACTTCGGCTGAACCAACCGGCTGGCGCTCCAGTCGCCGAGATTGACTGACGAAGTCGGCATCAGGCCGGCGGTGGGGGCCGCCTCGGCAATCTCGGCCGGCAGGACGTGACCGGGCTTGCCCGTCTTAGGTGTCAGCACCCAGATCACGCCGTCCTCAGCCAGCGGGCTGATCGCGTCCATCAGGGTGTCCACCAGATCGCCGTCCCCATCTCGCCACCACAGCAGGACGACGTCGACCACCTCGTCGGTGTCTTCGTCGAGCAGGTCACTGCCACAGGCTTCCTCGACCGCGGCACGAATGTCGTCGTCGGTGTCTTCGTCCCAGCCCCACTCCTGGACGACTTGGTCCCGTTGGATGCCCAGCTTGCGAGCGTAGCTCGGGGCGTCATCCGCCGCGACCACCGTGGAGCCTCCTTTTGCCATGTGCGCCGTGCGATGGGGATTATCGTCGCACAGCCGGAACGCGGTCCATACCCGTGCCTCGTAACGCGTGTCAGAACGACGCCAGGCAAAGCTTGAGTGCCTTGGTCTTCGTGTCGTTGAGCTGATTGACCCGCTTGTTGAACTCGCCCGTCGGCGCGTGCGTGCCAATGGCGTTCGCGACCCCGCGGGCGGCGTCGATGTACGCGTTGAACGCGTCCTTCATCTGCGTCGACAGCGCATCGCTGAAGCTGTTGGCCACCGTCGAGGCGCTGTCGTTGAGCGCGTCGATGGCCGGGCCTTCGGTCGGACCGGTGTTGCGACCCGCATTGAACGCCCCGACAAAGGCATTCACCTTGTCGATCGCGGCGCTGCTGGTGGTGGCCAGCGAGTCGCACGAGGTGCGAACCGCCCGCGTCGTCAGGGATTGCTGCCGCTGGGTTTCCCGGATGCTGGACGTCGCCGCCGACGCGGACACCGAGGCGGACACCGACTGCCGGTAAGCGGGGGCCACCTTCGTGTCGGGCGTTGCCGTGCCGTTGGTGACGGTGGTACAGCCCACGATGCCCATCACGACCACCGCGACACAGCCGAGCGCCAGAGCGCCTCGCTTTACGGCTTCCCCCGTAAGGACGGCACGCCATCCGATGAGCACAGCTAGACGTTACCGGGTGGCCGTTCCCGCCGCCTGCGGCGCACCGCGGCTACCCGCCCGGGAGGCCGGTGCGGCACGATAGAAGGCGAAACCGCGGGCAGACGACCCGCCAACCAAGGAGCGGAAGTTGACCACCGAGTTCGCGCGCCACGATCTGGCCCAAAACTCAAGCAACCCAAACGAATCCGATCGGGTGCGGGTGATCCGCGAGGGCGTCGCGTCGTATCTGCCCGACATCGACGCCGAGGAGACCAGCGAATGGCTCGAATCGTTCGACGAAATGCTCGAACGCTCCGGGCCGGCCCGCGCCCGGTATCTGATGCTGCGCCTGCTGGAACGCGCCGGTGAGCAGCGGGTCGCGATCCCGGCGCTGACCTCCACCGACTACGTCAACACGATCCCCACCGAACTGGAGCCGTGGTTCCCCGGCGACGAGGACGTCGAGCGCCGCTATCGGGCCTGGATCAGGTGGAACGCGGCGATCATGGTGCACCGCGCGCAGCGACCGGGCGTCGGCGTGGGCGGCCACATCTCGACGTACGCCTCGTCGGCGGCGCTCTACGAGGTCGGGTTCAACCACTTCTTCCGCGGCAAGGCCCACCCCGGCGGCGGGGACCACGTGTTCATCCAGGGCCACGCGTCGCCGGGCATCTACGCCCGCGCCTTCCTGGAGGGCCGGCTGACCGCCGACCAGCTCGACGGCTTCCGCCAGGAGCACAGCCATCCCGGCGGCGGCCTGCCGTCCTACCCGCACCCGCGGCTGATGCCCGACTTCTGGGAGTTCCCGACGGTGTCGATGGGGCTGGGCCCGATGAACGCGATCTATCAGGCCCGGTTCAACCACTACCTGCACGACCGGGGCATCAAGGACACCTCCGACCAACACGTGTGGGCGTTCCTCGGCGACGGCGAGATGGACGAGCCGGAGAGCCGTGGGCTGGCCCACGTCGCGGCGCTGGAGGCACTGGACAACCTGACCTTCGTCATCAACTGCAACCTGCAGCGCCTCGACGGCCCGGTGCGCGGCAACGGCAAGATCATCCAGGAACTGGAGTCGTTCTTCCGGGGCGCGGGCTGGAACGTCATCAAGGTGGTATGGGGCCGCGAGTGGGACGCACTGCTGCACGCCGACAAGGACGGCGCACTGGTCAACCTGATGAACACCACACCCGACGGCGACTACCAGACCTACAAGGCCAACGACGGGGCCTACGTACGAGACCACTTCTTCGGTCGTGATCCGCGCACCAAGGCGCTCGTCGAGCACATGACCGATTCCGAGATCTGGAACCTCAAGCGCGGTGGTCACGACTACCGCAAGGTCTACGCGGCTTACCGGGCCGCCGTCGACCACAAAGGCCAGCCGACGGTGATCCTGGCCAAGACCATCAAGGGCTATTCACTGGGCGCGCACTTCCAGGGCCGCAACGCGACACACCAGATGAAAAAGCTTGCGCTGCAAGATCTCAAGGACTTCCGCGACGCCATCCGGATCCCGATCGGCGACGCCCAGCTGGAGGCGGACCCCTATCTGCCCCCGTACTATCACCCGGGTCCCGAGGCCCCCGAGATCCGCTACCTGCTCGACCGGCGCCGCGCGCTGGGTGGCTTCGTGCCCGAGCGGCGCACCAAGGCCAAGGCGCTGGCCCTACCGGGCCGCGACACCTACAAGGCCCTGAAGAAGGGTTCCGGCCAGCAGGAGGTGGCCACCACCATGGCCACGGTGCGCACCTTCAAGGAAGTGTTGCGCGACAAGGAGATTGGGCCCCGCATCGTACCGATCATCCCCGACGAGGCGCGCACGTTCGGCATGGACTCGTGGTTCCCGTCGTTGAAGATCTACAACCGCCTCGGTCAGCTCTACACCGCCGTCGACGCCGAATTGATGTTGGCGTACAAGGAAAGTGAAGTCGGCCAGATCCTGCACGAGGGCATCAACGAGGCAGGCTCGGCCGCGTCGTTCACCGCGGCCGGTACCTCGTATGCAACGCACAACGAGCCGATGATCCCGATCTACATCTTCTATTCGATGTTCGGGTTTCAGCGCACCGGCGACGGCCTGTGGGCCGCGGCCGACCAGATGGCGCGCGGCTTCCTGCTCGGGGCCACCGCCGGCCGGACGACGCTGACCGGCGAGGGCCTGCAGCATGCCGACGGCCACTCGCTGCTGCTGGCGGCCACCAATCCGGCGGTCGTGGCCTACGACCCGGCGTTCGCCTACGAAATCGCCTACATCGTGGAAAGCGGGCTGGCCCGGATGTTCGGCCAGAACCCGGAGAACGTGTTCTTCTACATCACCGTCTACAACGAGCCCTACGTGCAGCCGCCGGAGCCGGAGAACTTCGACCCCGAAGGCGTGCTGCGCGGCATCTACCGCTACCGCGCGGCCACCGAGCAACGCACGAACAAGGCGCAGATCCTCGCGTCGGGCGTGGCGATGCCATCAGCGCTGCAAGCCGCCGAGATGCTGGCCGCCGAGTGGGACGTTGCCGCCGACGTGTGGTCGGTGACCAGCTGGGGCGAATTGAACCGCGACGGCGTGGCCGTCGAGACGGCGCGGCTGCGCCACCCCGACCAGCCCGCCGGTGTCCCCTATCTGACCAAGGCCCTCAACGGGGCCGTCGGACCGGTGATCGCCGTATCGGACTGGATGCGCGCGGTCCCCGAGCAGATCCGCCCGTGGGTGCCCGGCACCTACGTCACGCTGGGCACCGACGGGTTCGGCTTCTCCGACACCCGGCCCGCGGCGCGGCGCTACTTCAACACCGATGCGGAATCCCAGGTGGTAGCCGTGCTGGAGGCGTTGGCCCGCGACGGGGAGATCGACCCGTCGGTGCCGGTCGCGGCCGCCCGCCAGTACCGGATCGACGACGTGCAGGCCGCCCCGGAGCAGACGTCCGACCCCGGCGTGGCCTAAGCCCGGGTTGGCCATCCCCGCGGGCCCGCGCGGCTTTGGCGGAAAGTTCCAAAATCTGGCGTAGGTTTTAGGGGTGAATGACAACCCGTTCGCCGGTCCTTTTGCCAAGCATCCCCGTTCGCCGCTGGAACTGCTGGACACCGTCCCCGATTCGTTGCTGCGTCGGCTGAAGCAGTATTCGGGCCGGCTGTCCACCGAAGCGGTCAACGCCATGCAGGATCGGTTGCCGTTCTTCGCCGACCTGGAAGCCTCCCAGCGGGCCAGTGTCGCGCTGGTGGTGCAGACGGCCGTCGTGAACTTCGTCGAATGGATGCACGACCCGCACAGCAACGTCAGCTACACCGCCAAGGCCTTCGAACTGGTGCCCAAGGACCTGACCCGACGGATCGCGCTGCGCCACAGCGTGGACATGGTTCGGGTCACGATGGAGTTCTTCGAGGAAGTCGTGCCGCTGCTGGCCCGCTCCGACGAGCAGCTGACGGCACTGACGGTGGGGATTTTGAAGTACAGCCGCGACCTGGCCTTCACCTTCGCCGGCGAGTACGCCGACGCGGCCGAGGCGCGGGGAAACTGGGACAGCCGCATGGAGGCCAGCGTTGTCGACGCGGTGGTGCGCGGCGACACGGGCCCGGAGCTGTTATCCCGTGCGGCGGCATTGAACTGGGACACCACCGCGCCGGCGACCGTGGTCGTCGGGACCCCGGCACCGGGCCGCGAGGATGCGAACGGACAGGGCGACAGCGAGCGGGCCAGCCAACACGTCCGCGACGTCGCCGCCATCCACGGCCGCGCGGCGCTCACCGACGTGCACGGCACCTGGCTGGTGGCGATCGTGTCAGGTCCGTTGTCGCCGACGGAGAAGTTCCTCGGTGACCTGTTGGTCGCGTTCTCGGACGACCCGGTGGTCATCGGACCCACCGCGCCGATGCTGACCGCGGCTTATCACAGCGCCAGTGAGGCGATATCGGGGATGAACGCCGTCGCGGGCTGGAGCGGGGCACCCCGGCCCGTGCTGGCCCGAGAGCTGCTGCCCGAACGCGCCCTGATGGGGGACGCGTCGGCGATCGTCGCGTTGCACACCGACGTGATGGGGCCGCTGGCCGAGGCCGGGCCGACCCTCGTGGAGACCCTTGAAGCTTTCTTAGATTCGGGCGGCGCGATTGAGGCTTGCGCCCGCAAGTTGTTCGTTCATCCAAACACCGTGCGGTACCGCCTGAAGCGCATCACGGACTTCACGGGCCGCGATCCCACTCAGCCGCGTGATGCGTATGTGCTGCGTGTGGCGGCGACCGTTGGTCAGCTCAACTACCCCACGAGCCCATCTAGTGTCGGCAGCACCGCCCTGACGCAGGTTCCTCTCCCGGTCAGAGGGGGTGCCGCGGCGCCGTTCGCCAGATAGTGATCCAGGCAACAGATCGCGGCACGATATCAAACATGTTGCTTACGGGGCTGTTTTGTAAGGTGTATACAAAAACCTAAGACGAGGTTCATAATCTGTTACACCCGCCAAAACCGTTTCCACAGTGTTCTCTTAGACACGTGATTGCGTTTCTCGCGCCCGGACAGGGTTCGCAGACCGAGGGGATGCTGTCGCCGTGGCTGGAGTTGTCCGGCGCGGCGGACCAGCTGACCCTATGGTCGAAGGCCAGCGGCCTGGATCTCGTGCGGCTGGGCACCACCGCCTCGACCGAAGAGATCACCGACACCGCGGTCACCCAGCCATTGGTCGTCGCGGCCACGCTGCTGGCTCATCAGGAACTGACAAAGCGCGGTCTGCTCGCGGGCGAGGAATTCATCGCGGCCGGTCACTCCGTCGGCGAAATCGCCGCCTACGCGATCGCCGGCGTGATGGGGGCCGACGACGCCGTCGCGCTGGCCGCCACCCGGGGTGCCGAGATGGCCAAGGCCTGCGCCCTCGAGCCGACCGGCATGTCCGCGGTGCTCGGCGGCGACGAGGCGGAGGTGCTGGCCCGCCTCGAGCAACTCGACCTGACCCCCGCGAACCGCAACGCCGCCGGCCAGATCGTCGCCGCCGGCCCGCTGGCCGCGCTGGAGAAGCTCGCCGAAGACCCGCCGGCCAAGGCCCGGGTGCGCGCCCTCGGCGTGGCCGGAGCGTTCCACACCAAGTACATGGCTTCGGCCCTCGACGCGTACGCCGCCGCGGCGGCCGCCATCGCGACCGCCGAGCCCACCGCCACACTGTTGTCCAACCGCGACGGGAAGCCGGTCACCTCGGCGGCCGCGGCGATGGACGCGCTGGTCGCCCAGCTGACCCAACCGGTGCGCTGGGACCTGTGCACCGAGACGCTGCGTGAGCACAATGTCACGGCGATCGTGGAGTTCCCGCCCGCGGGCACCCTCACCGGCATCGCCAAACGCGAACTTCGGGGGGTTCCGGCACGCGCCGTCAAGTCGCCCGCAGACCTGGACGGGTTGACCGACCTCTAACGGCAAATTTGTCCAGTACAACCAAAAAGCACGTCAGTTCGATTTACACACAACACATTACGAAGGGAAGCAAGGCTGTGGCCGTCACTCAGGAAGAAATTATCGCCGGTATTGCGGAGATCATCGAAGAGGTCACCGGTATCGAGCCCTCCGAGGTCACCCCGGAGAAGTCGTTCGTCGACGACCTGGACATCGACTCGCTGTCGATGGTCGAGATCGCCGTCCAGACCGAGGACAAGTACGGCGTGAAGATCCCCGACGAGGACCTCGCCGGTCTGCGCACCGTCGGTGACGTCGTTGCGTACATCCAGAAGCTCGAGGAAGAGGACCCCGAGGCCGCCGCCGCGCTGCGCGCCAAGATCGAGTCCGAAAACCCCGACGCCGTGGCCAACGTCAAGGCGAGGATGGAAGCGGACACCAAGTGACCAAGCCTTCCACTGCTAATGGCGGTTACCCCAGCGTTGTGGTAACCGCCGTCACGGCGACGACAGCAATCGCGCCGGACATCGAGAGCACGTGGAAGGGTTTGTTGGCCGGCGAAAGCGGCATCCACGTACTCGAAGACGAGTTCGTCACCAAGTGGGACCTGCCCGTCAAGATCGGCGGGCACCTCAAGGAGCCCGTCGACAACCACATGGGCAGGCTGGACCTGCGGCGCATGTCCTACGTCCAGCGCTTGGCGAAACTGCTGAGCGGTCAGTTGTGGGAGACCGCGGGCACCCCCGAGGTCGATCCCGACCGGTTCTCGGTCGTGGTCGGCACCGGTCTGGGTGGCGCCGAGCGGATCGTCGAGAGCTATGACCTGATGAACGAGGGCGGCCCCCGCAAGGTGTCGCCGCTCGCCGTTCAGATGATCATGCCCAACGGCGCCGCGGCCGTGGTTGGTCTGCAGCTCGGCGCCCGTGCCGGGGTGATAACTCCGGTGTCGGCCTGCTCGTCGGGCTCGGAGGCAATCGCCCACGCGTGGCGTCAGATCGTCATGGGTGACGCGGATATCGCCGTGTGCGGCGGAGTCGAAGGTCCCATCGAGGCGCTGCCCATCGCGGCGTTCTCGATGATGCGGGCCATGTCGACCCGCAACGACGAGCCCGAGCGTGCGTCGCGGCCGTTCGACAAGGACCGCGACGGCTTCGTGTTCGGCGAGGCCGGGGCGCTGATGATCATCGAGACCGAGGAGCACGCCAAGGCCCGCGGCGCCAAGCCGTTGGCCCGGTTGCTCGGTGCCGGCATCACCTCGGACGCCTTCCACATGGTGGCGCCCGCGGCGGACGGCGTGCGCGCCGGCCGGGCGATGACGCGGGCGATGGAGCTGGCGGGCTTGTCCCCCAAGGACGTCGACCACGTCAACGCCCACGGGACCGCAACGCCGATCGGCGACACGGCCGAGGCCAACGCGCTTCGGGTCGCCGGCTGCGAAAAGGCCGCGGTGTATGCGCCGAAATCGGCGCTGGGGCACTCAATCGGCGCAGTCGGGGCGCTCGAGTCGGTGCTCACGGTGCTGACCCTGAGGGACGGGGTCATCCCACCCACCCTCAACTACGAAACCCCCGATCCCGAAATCGATCTGGACATCGTCGCGGGCGAACCGCGCTACGGCGAGTACCAGTACGCGATCAACAACTCGTTCGGGTTCGGAGGGCACAACGTCGCGCTCGCGTTCGGGCGTTACTAAAGCACGGAAGGAACGTTCGCCACACCCATGACAGAGCTGGTTACGGGGAAAGCTTTCCCCAATGTGGTCGTCACCGGCATTGCCATGACGACTGCCTTGGCACCCGACGCGGAAACCACCTGGAAGTTGCTCCTGGACAGCCAAAGTGGGATCCGTCTCCTCGAGGACCCCTTCGTCGAGGAGTTCGACCTGCCGGTCCGTATCGGCGGGCATCTCGTGGAGGAGTTCGACAGCCAGCTGACTCGCATCGAGCTGCGCCGGACGGGCTACCTGCAAAGGATGTCCACGGTCTTGGGCCGCAGGGTGTGGGAGAACGCCGGTTCACCCGAAGTCGACACCAACCGGTTGGCCGTTTCCATCGGCACGGGCCTCGGCTCGTCGGAGGAAATGGTCTTCAGTTACGACGACATGCGGGCCCGCGGAATGAAGGCGGTCTCTCCGTTAGGCGTGCAGAAGTACATGCCCAACGGGGCGGCCGCGGCGGTCGGGCTGGAACGGCACGCCAAAGCCGGTGTGATGACACCGGTTTCGGCGTGTGCGTCCGGTTGCGAGGGCATCGCGCGGGCGTGGCAGCAGATCGTGCTTGGTGAGGCGGACATCGCGATCTGCGGTGGCGTGGAGACGCGGATCGAGGCGGTGCCGATCGCGGCGTTCGCGGCGATGCGCATCGTGATGTCGACCAAGAACGACGACCCCGCCGGTGCATGTCGCCCGTTCGACCGGGACCGCGACGGTTTCGTGTTCGGCGAAGCCGGCGCTCTGATGGTGATCGAGACCGAGGAGCACGCGAAAGCCCGCGGCGCCAACATCCTGGCCCGGATCATGGGTGCCAGCGTCACCTCGGACGGCTTCCACATGGTCGCGCCGGACCCCAACGGTGAACGTGCCGGCCATGCGATGACGCGGGCGATCCAGCTCGCGGGCCTCACTCCCGGCGACATCGACCACGTCAACGCCCACGCCACCGGCACCCAGGTCGGCGACCTGGCCGAAAGCAAGGCCATCAACAACGCCCTGGGCAGCAACAAGCCGGCGGTATACGCCCCCAAGTCCGCCCTCGGCCACTCGGTCGGTGCGGTCGGCGCCGTGGAGTCGATCTTGACCGTGCTCGCGTTGCGGGATCAGCTGGTCCCACCGACACTGAATCTCGAAAACCTCGATCCAGAGATCGATTTGGACGTGGTGGCGGGTAAGCCGCGGCACGGTGATTACCGGTACGCGATCAACAACTCGTTCGGATTCGGCGGTCACAACGTGGCGATCGCCTTTGGGCGGTACTAAACCCTGACGCCATCAAGCCCGAGCAACACCGGAAACAGGAGACCTGCAATGACACTCATGGCCCCCGAGGCGGTCGGCGAATCGCTCGACCCCCGAGATCCGTTGTTGCGTCTGAGCAATTTCTTCGACGACGGCAGCATCCAACTGCTGCACGTGCGTGACCGCTCGGGCGTGCTTTCCGCCGCGGGCACCGTGAACGGTGTGCGCACCATCGCGTTCTGCACGGACGGAACCGTGATGGGCGGGGCTATGGGCATCGAGGGTTGCACGCACATCGTCAACGCCTACGACACCGCCATCGAGGAGCAGAGCCCGATCGTGGGTATCTGGCATTCCGGCGGTGCCCGGCTGGCGGAAGGCGTCAAGGCGCTGCACGCGGTTGGCCTGGTGTTCGAGGCCATGATCCGGGCGTCCGGCTATGTCCCGCAGATCTCGGTGGTCGTCGGCTTCGCCGCCGGCGGCGCCGCCTACGGGCCGGCCTTGACCGACGTCGTGGTGATGGCGCCGGAGAGCCGGGTCTTCGTTACCGGGCCCGACGTGGTGCGCAGTGTCACCGGCGAGGATGTCGACATGGCCGCGCTGGGTGGCCCGGAGACCCACCACAAGAAGTCCGGGGTGTGCCACATTGTCGCCGACGACGAGCTCGACGCCTACGAGCGCGGTCGCCGGTTGGTCGGATTGTTCTGCCAGCAAGGGCATTTCGACCGCACCAAGGCCGAGGCCGGCGACACTGACATTCACGCGCTGCTGCCCGAGTCGTCCCGGCGTGCCTACGATGTGCGCCCGATCGTGACCGCGATCCTCGACGACGAGACACCGTTCGACGAGTTCCAGGCCAACTGGGCACCGTCCATGGTGATCGGGTTGGGCCGTTTGTCCGGCCGCACGGTCGGCGTGCTGGCCAACAACCCGCTGCGTCTGGGCGGCTGCCTGAACTCCGAAAGCGCCGAGAAGGCGGCACGTTTCGTGCGCCTGTGCGACGCCTTCGGCATTCCGCTGATCGTGGTCGTCGACGTCCCCGGTTATCTGCCCGGCGTCGACCAGGAGTGGGGCGGCGTGGTTCGCCGCGGCGCCAAGTTGCTGCACGCGTTCGGTGAGTGCACGGTTCCGCGGGTCACGCTGGTCACCCGAAAGACCTACGGCGGGGCCTACATTGCGATGAACTCTCGGTCGCTGAACGCCACCAAGGTGTACGCCTGGCCTGACGCCGAGGTCGCCGTGATGGGCGCCAAGGCCGCCGTCGGCATCTTGCACAAGAAGAAGCTGGCCGCCGCGGCCGACCACGAGCGCGAAGCGCTGCACGACGAGCTGGCCGCCGAGCACGAGCGCATCGCCGGCGGTGTGGACAGCGCCATCGAGATCGGCGTGGTCGACGAGAAGATCGACCCGTCGCACACCCGCAGCAAGCTCACCGAGGCGCTGGCCCAGGCGCCGGCACGCCGCGGCCGCCACAAGAACATCCCGCTGTAATCACCTTCTAACCGCGAGCAGACCCGGGTCTATCCGGCCGACGGTGAACGCGGAATCATGGAGGCGCGGAACCCAACTCGGTGAACCGCCCCATCGAACTCGCGTCCGATCATTCCGCCCAACGGAAGCTTGGAGATCGTCGTACCGCTAGCCGTCGTCGGGATCGCGGCTGACCCTACCGGCAGACCGTCGGCGTTGAGTACGGGCGTCGGCGACGACAGTGCGTCGGTCCAACTCGCCGGCACCGACAGGGTCCCCAGCGACGTCGCTTGACCCAGGCTCGCAGACGCTGTCGCCCCGCTGACGGGACCCAGCGGCACTGCGCTCCCTATGCCGCCCAAGCCGCCCAAGCCCCCCGCCTGGCTCAGCTCGTCGGCACCCGTGAAGTCGAGACCCACGCCAAGCAAGTCCAGACCCACACCACCGCCGTCCAAACCGACCAGACCGACCGCGTCCATGCCCAGACCCGCAGTATCCTCAACCAGACCCAGTTGGCCGCCGCTCAGACCGGTCAAGGCCGTCGCAGCGCCTTCAAGAGCACTGGCACTTTTACCGATGCCCTTCAACGCCCCCTTTCCTGATACGCCAGTGAGTCCGGAAAGCGCAGTAATTGGGGCCGAGGCCGCCGAGGTGACTCCCGACGTGGCAACGGCCCCCACGGCAGACGGGCCCGGGGTCGCCAGCCCCTGCAAAGCCTGGGGGACCGCCGACATCAGTTGCAGCGATGTCGCCTGTGCCTGACCCCCTGCGGTTTGCGTGACCGCGCCGGCTTGCGCGCCGAATCCGCCGGGATTGGTCGTCGGCGGCGGCGGCGTGAAGGTGGTAAGCGCTGACGCCGCAGCCGAACTGGCCGCATAGTTGTACATCACCAAAGCATCCTGAGCCCACATCTCGGCGTACTCCGCCTCGGTGGCCATGATCGCTGGCGTGTTCTGGCCCAGAACGTTGGTTGCGCTCAAGGTCGCCAGCTGAATCCGGTTGGCCACGACCATCGGTGGCGGCACCGTCATCACAAAGGCGGTTTCGTATGCCGCCGCCGCGACGGTGGCCTGGCGTGCCGCTTCCTCACATCGCGCAGCCGCGGCCCTCATCCACATCAGGTAGGGCGTGATCGCGACCACCATCGACATCGATGACGGGCCCGCCCACGATTCGCCCGTCAAGCCCGCGATCACCGACTGATATCCGCTTGCGGCGCTGTGCAATTCGGCGGCAAGCTCCTGCCATCCTGCCGAGGCGATCAGCATCGACGCCGCCCCCGGACCCGTATAGATCCGACTGGAGTTGACCTCCGGTGGCAATGCCCCAAAATCCATCACGTCTCCTTCACCTGGTCGACTTTGCTTCCCTGGCAGATGACGCCGGCCTACGCGACACCGTGTCGGCGCGGCCGCTTGCCATCGGCCAAATCGCTAGCGCAGTGCCCTGGAAGTCGGGGCCGACCGGGCTTGTGGTCGACCCGCTGGCCAAGCCTGCGGGACCGACAATGTCCCGACCGACGTCCCGCGGCCGACGCCGATAGTGGCGGCCCGACGGTTTCCATAGACCGCCTTCGTTGCACCCACCATGGCCACAGCGATGGGTACGCTAGCGCCCCTGGCGAACCCCAATCTCAGAGAACTGAGCTTCGACAGCGACGGAGCGATGGACAACAGAGCCCTGTCGAATCGCGTGGACAATGCAGTGGACAGGAATTTCAGCGCTTGGGGCAGCGTCGAAATCAGTTCAGCACCAGTCGATATGACCTCATGGTCAATCAAGGCCTGGTCCGCCGACGCCTCGCTCGGGGCAGGTCCCTCGACGGTCGGCGAGCTGAACGGCCTCATGATCGAGGCAGCTGCTGAGTCATCGGCGTAGGCATACATTGCGGCAGCGGCCTGGACCCACATCCTTTCGTAGTCGGCCTCGGCCGCTGCAATCGCCGGGGTGGCCTGACCCAGGAAGTTCTTTGCGGCCAACGACATTCGCGATGCTCGGTTAGCGATGACCAGCTGCGGGGGAACCGTCGCCGCGAACGCCGATTCATACGCGTCGGCGGCAGCCCGGGCCTGGGTGGCAGTGTGCTCGGCCGCCGCGGCGGTGGACTTCAGCCACCCGACGTACGATGCTGCGGTTCGGCTGATTTCCGTTGCCGCTGCGCCTTGTCGCCCGTCAGCCAGCGGCGAGATCGCTGCGTGGTAGTTCGTCGCCGCGTCGTACAGCTCGGCGGCCAGCTTGTCCCAGGCCGTGGCGGCGGCCAGCATCGAGCTTGCCCCGGGACCGGAATACAACCGGGCGGAGTTGATTTCCGGCGGTAATTTCCCAAAATCCACCGCTATTCCTTTTCGCTACCCGCGCGGCAGGCGGCTTCGAATTCGGTTGAGCCAATAGAAGACATGAATCGTTCCTCAAAGGGCTAGGTGTATGCGAAATGGACCAATGTCGGCCCTAGCTTCACTGCGCAAGCGAATGATTCCGCAGCGGCGATTGATACCACGGTGTGACCGTTTTCCGTAGCGCAGTACGACCGAGGCGCCCACTACTACGGGCTACTGTTCGCCGCCTCTAAAGGGCATGGCGAAGGAGAATAACTTGGCGCGAGCCGATCAGCGGCGGGCGACGCAGAGCTGAGTCAAAAGATCTTGGCCGGTAAGGACAACCGCAGGCGCGCGCGAGCGAACATTGGCGCGAGGCTCGGTGTCGACCACCCGCGCTACCGGCGACGGCGACCAAGACCAGCGGGATTCGCACACCGACAACGTCGTTGCCCGATCGCGCCTTAATCCTGCGCCTTTGACCGCCTTGTCTGCCGACGGAGAGCCCAGGTCGAGTTGCCGCACCGATGTGGAGGCGTCCTGGAGATGCGCCGGACCGGCAGCCGGGATGACCGCGAACGTCGGCGCAGCCGACTGCGTTGAGTCGGTTGCGATGTCGATCTGCAAAGCCCGGAACCCCAGGCCAGCACTGAGTAGAGACAACACAGCAACGATGGCGATAACCGACTGTCGTCGTGACCATCGTGAAGGTTTATCTGCACCCCGGAAACTCACAGTGGTACAACTGTAGCAGCGTGGATTGCATACCGCGTCAGCGCGCAAGAATTGCGCATCCCAGCTAACACAGAATCGCCGAAAGCACCTGGACCAGTTCTCTTTCAGGATCCGCGGGGAGTTCGTCGACACGCCAGCCGACGAAATCGTCAGGGCGGACCAAAAGTGCCCCGTCGGGCGCGAGTCCGGTGGTCGACGCCCATTCTTCGTTGTCGATGCAACGGACAGTGACCGGAATATCAAGCGCGGCAGTCGCGGAAGCCGCAGCGGCACACCATCGCTCGTCGCCGGTGAGCACGGTGAATCCCGGGCCGAGGAGATCAAGGGTCGAAACCCCGTCCCGCACCCACACGTGCGGAACTCGGGTTCCGGGCTGGCCGCGCAACTCGTCCACGAATGACACGGCCTCCGGATCCGCGGGCGGGGTCTCGCCGGAAACGACTGCCGCCGAGTGGTATTGGTAGCCGATCAACAACGCGAACATCGGCGCCTCTTCGTCCGGCGGGAGCTGCGGCCGGTTGTCGTCCAGCCTGAGGAGCGCAAGCGTGGGGCCGCTGAGCGACTGGCGCGCGTTGAACCGGCCGACCGGGTGCCGCTCGGCGTGGTAGGTACTCAGCAGTGCGGGTTGCGCCTGGCCGTTCAACACCGCGGCGAGCTTCCAGGCCAGATTTTCCGCGCTCTGGATCGCGGTGTTGGCGCCGCCGGCCTTGAACGGCGGCATGGTGTGGGCGGCATCGCCCACGAGAAAGACTCGGCCGCATTGGAATTGGTCGGCCACCCGCTCGTAGGGTTGCCAGGCTGCCACCTCGATGACCTCAAGATCGGTCGGCTCGCCGATGGCCTGCGTAAGTAGCTCGGCGCAACGCTCCTCGGTGAATTGCTCCGCCGATTCGCCCTCGCCCGGTAGGTACGTGGTGATGAACATGCCGAGGTCGCCGTCGACCACTAGAAAGATCCCGTCGACATCGTCGTTCTTGACCTGCACGCCGTCCCCGTCTGCCAACTCGGGGACGAACTTCCGCCAGGGCGCCTTGAAGTAGACGAAGATGACGAAAATTGGTACGGCGCCGTATCCGGAGGTGGTCACACCCAGCGAGTCGCGGATTGGGCTGTGCACACCGTCGGCGGCAACGAGATAGTCGGCGCGCACGGTCTGGGTCTCTCCGGAATCCCGGTCGCGCACAACCGCCGTCACGCCGGCGTCGTCCTGTTCAAACGACGACAGCTCCGTCGCGTAGCGGACCTCGCTACCCCGTCGGCGCGTTTCTGCGAGCAGCATCGGCTCCAGCTTGCTTTGCGGGCAATACTGCGCGGGCGGCTCGGGGCTCAGGCCACTGAAGGGCCCGAAGATGGCGTCCATGTCGATGGCACGCTCTTTGTGCGCACTGTTCAGCGTCGGTTTGGTGACCATGTCGGAAACGCCACCGGCGACCGCGTGGACCTCGTCGCTCAAGCCGAGACCCCGCAGGATCTCCAGGCTGCGGAAGCTCAGATTGCGGGCCTTCGGATAGATGAAGACCTCGCGTCGCCTTTCGACCAGCAGCGAATGAACTCCGTCGCGGGCGAGCAACGCAGAAGTGGCCAGTCCGCCGACACCGGCGCCGACGATCAGCACGGGAACACGGACATTCATCAGGCCTCACCCCCAAGTACCGCTCTTGATGCAAATTATGACAGTCACTACCATTCAATAGTAGATGTCAGAATGTCGGCCCCGCAAGCTCGCCAGAAATTCCACGCGATGGCCGTTCCGGTACAGCAGGAGTGGGTAGTCAGGTGGAATCAGGTTCTAGGCAGAAGGCGGCATCGGATGGTTCGTCAGGAGGGAGGCCGATGGGACGTCGGCACCCAGGACAACGCGGTTTACCTTGAGCGCATCGATGGGAGCGACGAGCGGCTATTCGACGATTTGTTGGCACCTGACGAAGCCCGCGATCTCGCTGGGCTCTTGACGAAGTTCGCAGCCAAGGCCGAGAAGGCTGACGACTCCGACAAGGGTGGACAATCCGACGAGTCCGACGAGTCCGACAAGTCCGACAAGTCCGATTCTGACAATTCCAAGGACTCCAAGGACTCCGACTCTGACGATTCCGAGGACACCGAGGACTCCGAGGACTCCGACGATAAGGACTCCAAAGACTCGTAAAGGCTGCCCGCTAGCCAAGGCAGGCCAGGAATTCCTCAGCGACCGACACCACCCGCCCGCGATCGCGTGCCACCAGGCCGATCCGGGTCCGCCGGTCCACGATGTCGTCGACACCCAGGGCGCCCTCGTGGGTGACCGCGAATTCGAACTCCGCGCGAGTCACGTCGATCCCGTCAGCCACCCGCTCGCCAGGCCGCTCGCAGGTGGCTGCGGCGACGACGTGGGCAGCCTCCGCCCCGTATCGCAGGATCAGCGACTCGGGCAGGCCAGCCATCGGCGGGACCGTCGAACCCGGGTTGGCCGGCGCGCCGACGAGCGGCAGATTGCGCGTCCGGCAACTGCCGGCATGCAGCTGCCGCAGTTCGACGGCGCGATCCACGACATCCTCTGCCATGTAACGGTATTCGGTCAGCTTCCCCCCGATCACGCTGATGAGGCCGGAGGGGGATTCGACGACGGCGTGCTCGCGCGAAACGTCCGCCGTGCGACCTCCGCCGGTGTCGATCAGCGGGCGCAAACCGGCGTAGGCGCCGATCACATCGCCGGCCTGCAGCGCGGTCCCCAACGCGGTGTTCACCGTGTCCAACAGGAACGTGATCTCCTCCGACGACGGCTGTGGCACATCGGGAATCGGGCCGGGGGCGTCTTCGTCGGTCAACCCGAGGTACACGCGGCCCAGTTGCTCGGGCATGGCGAAAACGAAGCGGTTGAGCTCGCCGGGGATCGGAATCGTCAGCGCGGCAACAGGATTCCCAAACACAGCAGCATCGAACACCAGGTGGGTTCCGCGGCTGGGCCGCAACCGCAGCGATCCGTCGATCTCCCCCGCCCACACCCCGGCCGCGTTGACGACGGCGCCGGCGGTTACGTCGAACGACCCGCCCGTGCGTTGGTCGGTCAGACGCACCGAGCCGCCGGTGGCCTCGGATGCCGCGACGTAGGTGAGGATCCGGGCGCCGTACTGCGCGGCGGTGCGCGCCACGGCGGTGACCAGGCGGGCGTCGTCGATCAATTGCCCGTCGTAGGCCAGCAGGCCACCGTCCAGGCCGTCGCGTCGAACCGTCGGGGCCATCTCCACCACGCGAGCGGCCGAAACCCTGCCCGATCGGGGCAGCACCGACGACGGCGTCCCCGCCAGCGCGCGCAGCGCATCACCGGCGAGGAATCCCGCGCGCACCAAGGCACGCTTGCCACGACTCATCGACGGCAGCAACGGAACCAGCTGCGGCATCGCGCGCGCGAGGTGAGGGGCGTTGCGCGTCATCAGGATTCCGCGTTCGATGGCGCTGCGCCGGGCGATCCCCACGTTGCCCGTCGCCAGGTACCGCAGACCACCATGGACCAATTTCGAACTCCACCGGCTGGTGCCAAACGCCAGATCGTGCTTTTCCACCAGCGCCACCCGCAGGCCTCGTGATGCGGCGTCCAAAGCGATCCCGACGCCGGTGATGCCGCCACCGATCACCAGGACGTCCAACGGCTCGCCGTCGGCGAGGGCATTCAGGTCGGCCGCGCGACGCGCGGCGTTCAGGGCTGTGGAGTTCACGACAGGTATCCATTCAGCGAGTAGGTGAGCTCGGTGGCCAGCGCATCGGAATCGAGAATCGGCCGGACGATCCGCTCCGACTGGATCGTGGACTGGGCGATCAGCAACACCATGGTGGCCATCTGCAGCGGGTCGCCGGCGCGGACGCTGCCGTGGCGTTGGGCCGCGCGCAACCGATCGGCTAGGGCGTCGATCAACATCTGCTGGCTGGACCCCAGACGCTCGGTGATGTAGATCGGCGCCAGCTCCGAATGCATCACCGACATGACCAAGTCATCGCGACGCAGCAGATTGGCCACCGTAACGATCTGTCGCACAAGGGATTCCCGGTCTTCGCCGAGCAATGGCGCGTTGCGCATCACCCCAACGATGCGTTGGGTCAGCAGCGCCGCCACGATCGAGCGGGTATCCGGCCAGCGGCGGTAGACCGTCGGCCGGCTCACGCCCGCGCGCCGGGCGATCTCCGCCAGGGTCACCCGGTCCACCCCGAAATCGACCACGCAGGTGGCGGCCGCCGCAAGGATCCGTTCTCGGGTATCAACTGGCGCGTTACTGATTGACAGCATGTGTAATACTGTAACGCATGACGCACCTCGAGGAACTCCTCCCGCCGATGAAGTGGAACGCGTGGGGAGATCCCGCCGCCGCCAAGCCCCTGTCCGAGGGAATCCGGGCGCTGCTGAAGCAAGCCGTGGGCCTCGACGACGAGCCGAAGGCCGAACTTGACGCCGATGATGTCGAGCTGCGCCCGTCCGCACTCACACCAGAGGATCGAGACGCGCTGACCGCGATCGTCGGCGACGGCTACTGCCGCGTCACCGATCGCGATCGGTTGTTGCACGCGGGAGGCAAGTCCACCATCGACATGTTGCGGCGCAAGGAGAAAGTCCAGGACGCGCCCGACGCCATCCTGCTGCCCGGCGACGAAGACGCCGTGGCCGCGATCCTGCGTTACTGCTCGGAGCGCGGCATCGCCGTCATCCCCTTCGGGGGCGGCACCAGCGTCACCGGCGGCCTGAATCCCACCCGCGGCCAATTCGACGCGGTGGTCTCCCTCGATTTGCGCCGCTTCGACCGGCTGATCGACCTCGACGAGGTGTCCGGGCAGGCGGTCTTCGGTGCCGGCGTGACCGGGCCGGACGCCGAACGCATGCTTGGCGCCCAAGGCTTTTCGCTCGGGCATTTCCCGCAGAGCTTCGAGTACGCCACCATCGGCGGCTTCGCGGCCACCCGGTCGTCGGGCCAGGATTCGGCCGGCTACGGCCGGTTCAACGACATGGTTCGCGGCCTCCGGGTGATCACTCCGGTCGGCACCCTGGATCTGGGCCGCGCGCCGGAGTCGGCCGCCGGTCCCGACCTTCGTCAGCTACTGATCGGCTCGGAGGGCACCTTCGGTGTCATCACCCAGGTGCGGCTGCGCGTGCACCGCGCGCCGGAAGCCGTCCGCTACGAGGCGTGGTCTTTCCCGGATTTCGCGACCGGGGCCGCGGCCCTGCGCGCGGTCACCCAAAATGCCACGGGCCCCACCGTCATTCGGCTCTCCGACGAAGCGGAGACCGGGGTCAACCTCGCCACCACCGAGGCGATCGGCGAAAACCAAATCACCGGAGGCTGCTTGGGAATCACTGTCTTCGAGGGCACCACGGAACACGTCGAAAGCCGGCACGCCGAGACCCACGCACTGCTGGAGGCGCAGGGCGGCACGTCGCTCGGCGAAGCGCCGGCCCAAGCCTGGGAACGCGGCCGGTTCGCGGCGCCGTACCTGCGCGACTCCCTGTTGTCCGCGGGCGCGCTGTGCGAGACGCTCGAGACCGCCACCGATTGGTCCAACATTGCTGCCCTCAAGGCCGCGGTCACCGAAGCGCTCACCGGTGCGCTGGCCGAGACCGGCACGTCGGCGCTGGTGATGTGCCACATTTCGCACGTCTACCCCACCGGCGCCTCGCTGTACTTCACCGTCGTCGCGGGGCAACGCGGCAATGCGATCGAGCAGTGGCAGAAGGCCAAAAAGGCGGCGTCCGACGCGATGATGGCCAACGGCGCGACGATCACCCACCACCACGCCGTCGGCGCCGACCACCGACCCTGGATGCGCGACGAGGTGGGTGATCTCGGAGTGCAGGTACTGCGCGCGGTGAAGGCGACACTGGACCCGGCCGGAATCCTCAACCCCGGCAAGCTGATTCCGTGAGTACGCGTGAAATCGCCAAAGTCACCGCGCTGACCAATCCCGTGTCGGGGCATGGCGCCGCGATCCGCGCGGCGCAAAGAGCGATCGCAAGGCTGCACGATCGGGGCGTGCAGGTCACCGAGATCATCGGCGACGACGCCGAAGACGCGCGCCACCTCGTCGGCGCCGAGCTCGAGCGAGGAACCGACGCGGTCATGGTCACCGGCGGCGACGGCGTCGTCTCCAATGCCCTACAGGTGTTGGCGGGCACCGACATTCCGCTGGGAATCATCCCGGCGGGCACCGGCAACGATCACGCCCGCGAATTCGGCATTCCCACAAAGGATCCCGAGGCGGCCGCCGACATCGTGGTCGACGGCTGGACGGAAACCATTGACCTGGGCCAGATTCGCGACAGCGACGGCACAGACAAGTGGTTCGGCACCGTCGCCGCGACGGGATTCGATTCCTTGGTGACCGATCGCGCCAACCGGATGACCTGGCCGCACGGCCGGGCACGCTACTACATCGCGATGCTCGCCGAGCTTTCGAGGCTGCGGTTACTGCCGTTCCGGCTGGTGCTCGACGGGACGAAAGAGATCGACGCCGACATCACGCTGGCGGCCTTCGGCAACACCCGCAGCTATGGCGGTGGGCTGCTGATCTGTCCGAACGCCGACCCCACCGATGGTCTGCTCGACATCACCATGGCGCATTCGGCGTCCCGGACCAAGCTGGTCCGCCTGTTCCCCACCGTCATGAAGGGCACCCACGTCGACCTGGACGAGGTGACCACCGCACGCGCCAAATCAATCCACGTCGAGTGCCCGGGCATCAACGTGTACGCCGACGGCGACTTCGCCTGCGCGCTGCCTGCCGAGATCTCCGCGGTCCCCGCCGCACTGCGGATTCTGCGCCCCGCGCGATAAGCATGAGCGCCGTGTGGTGGTGGCCGTTCCTCACAGACTGCAGATCTGGTCGTGGAGCTCGTCGAGGTAATCGTCGTAGGCGGCGGTGATGTCGTCGAGGTCGAGCTGCTCGGGCAGCTCGTCGGGCGACTGCCGCGCAATCAGATAGGCGATGGTGGCAGCGACAACACGGGTTTCGTCGGCGTCGGGTCCGGCGATGCGCACGACGATCTCTGGCGTGGCCCGCATCCGGATGGTGACGAGCTCCTCGCCCTGGGCGACACGCACGAGGTAATCGTGATCGCCGAGCGCTTCGATTCGGGGAGTTTCAATGTTTTTCATTGTCATGACACACCTCCACGCCACTAGATGGTCTGGTGTCGCCCGAAGTATTCGTGGTCTTCGTTGTAACCGCCGTATCCGCTACCCACCTCGGAGTAGTGTGCGATGAACTCAATGCCCTTGAGCCACTTCACATGCCGGAAGCCGTGCTGCAATTCATTGCGCAGCCGTAGTGGCGCCCCGTGACCGTAGCTCACCGGTTCGCCATTCATGTCGTAGGCCAGCATCGTCAGATGGTTGCTCATCTGGTCGATCGGGTGCGCGACATAGTAGATTCCCCCGTCCGCCCCGGGGCCCAGCGAGTAGAACACCACCCATTTCGCAGCGGGCAGCGGTTTGACGACGTCCATGATCGTCTTCATTTGCACACCACCCCATTTGGCAACACCCGACCAGCCCTGGATGCAGAAGTGTTGGGTGATCTGTTCGTGGTACGGCAAGTCATGCAAGTCGGCTAGCGAGAACTCGGTGGGGTGCTCGACGAGGCCGTAGACCCGCAGCCGCCAATCCACGAAGTTGTTCTTTTCCAACTCCTTGTACTCAACGGTTTCCGGATAGGTGCCGTTGTGCCAGAAGTACGGCGAGATGTCTTTTTCGGTGAACGCACCGGGCTTCGGGTTGGCGTACTCGAACAACCGCTGCAGCGGGCCGACAAGCGCGTAGCCGACCCGCTGCACAATCCTGGGGTGGCGATAGGTGAACGGGGTGGCGACCACCCAGCCGATGGTTACCACGACCATGGCCGCGGCAAAGACCCAAAAACCTACCCAGCTGTTGTCGTCGCGGGCGCCGAACATGTGGTTGAGGTTGCGCACAGCATCGGTGGCAAAGACCATCGTGACGTGCATACCGATGAACGCAATGAAATACATCAAGACCAGGAAGTGCAGTGAGCGTGCGTGCTGAATGTTCAGCCGTTTGCTGATCACGGTGAGGCGCATCGAAAGTGCCGGCGACATCCCAAGCGCGGTGATGACCGCGAGCGGTGCGGCGATGAAGACCGTCGTGAAGTACGTCAACAACTGCAGCGCGTTGTAGGCCACCCAGGTGTTGTCGGTCGGCCAGTCCAGCGAGAGGTATTGGAACGCAACCGATACGGCATTGGGGAAGACGTCCCAGCTGGTCGGCACGATGTGTCGCCATTGACCGGTAGTGAACAACAGCACGTAGAAGACCGCGCCGTTGAGGAGCCACAGAACGTCAACGCCGAGGTGCCACCATCGCGCCAGCCCAATGGAGTGGCGAATCCCGGGCAATCCCAACTGACCGGGCAGGCCAACGGAGTCGTCCTTGGCCGTCCACAGCGGGTCATCCGGTACCGGCTTGGCAACTCGCAGCCACTCGTCTTTGCCCGGGGTGGCGTTGCGACTGAAGTACAGCCGCGGATGATCGCACAGAATTTGAATCCCGGAACGGATGATGAACGTCATCAAGAACAGGTTGAAGAAGTGGCTCCACCCGACCCACGCCGGGATGCCGGGGCTGACGCCGGAAGGTACATGGGTTCCGGGATAACGCTGGATGAATGACTGCACCGCCGAGACGTTATGCAGGCCTTTGGCCACGGCAACGGCCACGGCGAGTGCGGCGAACCCGACGGGAAGCAGCCAGAGCACGTTTATCCACTTGTCGCGACCCACCCGTAGTCGCGGCACGATGGCCCGCTTGTCTTCTATGCCGCCAGCCCATGTTTCGGGGTTGACGATGTTCTCGGCAAGGCGCAGCTCTGCGCGGTACCCCGTGCCCTGATACCCGCCGGCATCGCCCCTGCGGGCCTGGCGGACGCGGAGTTCGTTGTCGGTCACGCCGTATCGCACCTAACGCAATTTTTACAATTTGTTATGGATAAACTCTAGCGCGTGAAGTGCCTGATCAGGAAGGGTCGCTGCGAGTGACTCGCCTCACCGCGCGCTACCGCGCTGCGGATCCCGCCGCGCTGCGGATTCTGCGCCTCGCCAAATCGGGATCACGGCGGTGTAACGAATCGGCCACCCCGTCCGATATCTTGGCGTCGGCTCTGCACCGGGGGGAAAAATGTCGGGACACCGCAAGATTGCACTGGGCCTGTTGGCTGCCGCGGCGCTGGGCTTTTCAGTCTGGCTTTCGCCGGCGGCCTCCGCGATTCAACCGTCGGCCTGGAACGGGCCCTACCTGCTGACTTTCGCCGCGAACCAGAAGACCGGTACCAGCATGGCGGCCCGCCAGCCCGAAACCTCCCAGCGGGCCAGCTACTCGTTCACGTCGAACTGCTCGACGGGCGTCTGCGTCGCCACGGTCAATAACCCCCCGGCACCGAAAAGCCCGTACGAGCAGCGATCGGTTCAGTTCGCCTGGAACGGGTCTCAGTGGGTCCAGCAGATCAACCGGACATGGGATTGCCCACTGCTCGGCGGCCGCGTGGAACGCGACCCCGCGCGGTCCATCACGGCCTTGACGCCCGCCGCCGACGGCACCCTGACCGGCGTGTTTCACATCGACATCGTCAGCGGGGCGTGCGCCGGCAGCATGGAGATGCCGGTCACCGCTACCCCGGTGAGCCCACCCGTTATCTAGCCGACGCCCCGGCTCAGCCAGGTCACCTCACCGGCGTCGCCACCGTCGCGGTACACCTCGAGCGCCTCGTCCCAGGCCGTCCCCAGCACCGAATCCAGTTCCGCGGCTAGCGTGTCGGCGCCCTGCGCCATCATCGCCCGCAGCCGCATCTCGCCGACCATGATGTCGCCGTTGGCGCTCATCGCGCCGCTCCACAGGCCGAGCTGGGGGGTGTGGCTGAATCGGTGGCCGTCGACTCCGGGGCTGGGATCCTCGGTGACCTCGAATCGCAGCACGGACCAGGAGCGCAACGCGTTGGCCAGCCGGGCGCCGGTGCCCACCGGCCCGACCCAATTGGTGACCGCGCGCAGCTGTCCGGGCATCGCCGGCTGCGGGGTCCACACCAAGTTGGCCTTGGATTGCAGGGTCGACGACAGCGCCCACTCGACATGCGGGCAGACCGCCGCGGGCGAGGCATGGACATAGACCACGCCAGCCGTCACGTCGGCGAATTGGTTCGACGCACGCATCTCCTGCTCCTTCGGTTCCACGAGGGACGTCTTCCCCAACGACCTGGTGGATCCGCGAGCAGCGGAAATGCTGATGTTTTTGTGTCGTGCGTGTCTATTGTGCCCTGTGATACCCGTGTTGCGCTAGTCTTCGATGCCTATTTGGTGTATTCGGATATCACCGCGTCGGAAATCGCGGGCCACACGTCCAGCGCCCACTCGCCGAAATCGCGGTCCGTGAGTGCCACCAGCGCGAGCTCCGCGTCGGGATCCGCCCAGATAAAGCCGCCCGCCTGGCCGAAATGCCCGTACGTTCGCGCCGAATTCCGGCCGCCCGTCCAGTGCGGCGATTTCGAATCCCGGATCTCGAAGCCCAGCCCCCAATCGTTGGGCCGCTGCACCCCGTACCCGGGCAGCACGCCGTCCAGGCCGGGAAATTGCACCGTCGTGGCCTCGTCGTGCAGCTGCGCCGACACCGTCGCCGGGCGCAGCAGGTCACCGGCGAAGGCGGCCAGGTCCGCCACCGTGGACGTCGCCCCGAACCCGGCCTCCAACGCCCCGCCGTCCAGCCGGGTCGTCGCCATCGCCAGCGGCTCGCACACCGCCTCGGTCAGGTAGCGGCCGAACTCGATCCCCGACTCTCGCTCCACGGTCTCGGCCAACACGGTGAAGCCGTAGTTGGAGTAGATGCGCCGGGCGCCGGGCTTGGCCAGCGCGCGGTCGGTATGCATCGCCAGTCCGGACGCGTGCGCCAGCAGATGGCGAACCGTGGAACCGGGCGGCCCGGCCGGGGTCTCCAGGTCGACGACGCCCTCCTCGATCGCGACGTGCACGGCCCGCGCGACCAACGGTTTGGTGACCGACGCCAGCACGAAAACCTGCTTGGTGTCCCCGTGGGTGTCCAGCACCCCGTCGGGCCCGACCACCGCGGCGGCGGCATTGGCCACCGGCCAATCGGCGAGCAGGCCGAGAGCGTCGCGGGCCGCCATCACTTCCTGGCGATGTAGTAGTTGTTCAGCGGGTCGCCCTCGATCTCGGTCACCCGCACGTCGCCGAAACCGGCGTCGGCGAGCATCGAGGTGGCCAGCTGCGTTCCCCACGCCGTGCCCAGCCCGGCGCCATCCAGCGCCAGCGACACCGTCATGCAATGCATCAGCGAGACCGTGTAGAGATAGGTGCTCATCGGGACGTCGACGTTCTCCTCGAGCCGGCTCGATGCCTTGACGTCGGCCATCAAGAAGACACCGCCAGGCCGCAGCGCTTGGTAGATGTTCTCCAGCACCCGCGCCGGCTGCGCCTGGTCGTGGATGGCGTCGAACACGGTGATGACGTCGTAGGCCTCGTGCTTGTCCAGCCGCGCCAGATCGTGGCTTTCGAAGGTCGCGTTCGTCAGGCCGAGGCGAGCCGCCTCGGCGACACCGGTTGCGATGGCCTCGCCGGAGAAGTCGATGCCGGTGAACCGGCTCGCCGGAAACGCCTGTGCCATCACGTTTATCGCGTGCCCGCTGCCGCAGCCGAAATCGGCCACGTCGGCCCCGGCGCGCAGGCGTTCCGGCAGGCCGTCGACCAACGGCAGCACGACGTCGACGAGCGCGATGTCGAACACGGCGGCGCTCTGCTCTGCCATCAGCGCGTGGAAGCGCGGGAATTCGCTATACGGCAGCCCGCCGCCCTCGCGAAAGCAGCCGACGATTTTCTGCTCGATCTCGCCAAGTTGGGGAACGAACAGCGCAACCAGGGCGAGGTTGTGCGGTCCGGCGGCGCGGGTGAGGGTTGCCGCGCGGTGGGCGGGCAACGAATAGGTGGCGTCGGCGGCGTCGTAGTCGACGACGTGCCCGGTGGTCATGCCCGCCAGCCACTCCCGGACGTAGCGCTCGTTGAGGCCCGCGGCCTCGGCGATTTGCGTGCTGCTGGCGGGCGGCAGCCCGGCCATCGCGTCCAGCAGTCCGGTCTGATGCCCGATGCTCAGCAGGATGGTGAGACTGGCGCCGTCGATGGCCGCAACCATTCGCTCGGCGAAGTCTTCGGCGGTCTCGGGTGCCGTCATGGTCAGCGACGCTACACCGTAGGTTGGACGCCATGAGTCAGACAGTGCGCGGCGTGATTTCACGAAAAAAGGGCGAACCCGTCGAGCTGGTGGACATCGTCGTCCCGGACCCCGGGCCCGGTGAGGCCGTGGTCGACGTCATCGCCTGCGGGGTGTGCCACACCGACCTGACCTACCGCGAAGGCGGCATCAACGACGAGTACCCGTTCCTGCTCGGCCATGAAGCCGCGGGCACGGTCGAGGCGGTCGGGCCGGGCGTGACCGCCGTCGAGCCGGGCGACTTCGTGATCCTGAACTGGCGTGCGGTGTGCGGGCAGTGCCGGGCCTGCAAGCGTGGCCGGCCGCGCCTCTGCTTCGACACCTTCAACGCCGAGCAGAAGATGACGCTGACCGACGGCACCGAACTCACCCCGGCGCTGGGCATCGGGGCGTTCGCCGACAAGACACTGGTGGCGGCCGGTCAATGCACGAAGGTCGATCCTGCGGCCGATCCGGCGGTCGCAGGCCTGCTGGGTTGCGGGGTGATGGCCGGCATTGGCGCGGCGATCAATACGGGCGCGGTCGAGCGTAACGACACCGTCGCGGTGATCGGCTGCGGCGGCGTGGGCGACGCCGCGGTTGCCGGTGCCGCGCTGGTCGGCGCCCGGCGGATCATCGCCGTCGACACCGACAACGCTAAGTTGGAGTTGGCGCGCAAGTTCGGCGCCACCCACACCGTCAACGCCCGCGAATTCGACGTCGTCAAGACCATCCAGGACCTCACCGACGGCTTCGGCGCCAACGTGGTGATCGACGCGGTCGGTCGTCCCGAGACGTGGAAGCAGGCGTTCTACGCCCGCGATCTTGCGGGCACCGTGGTGCTGGTGGGTGTTCCGACTCCAGACATGCTTTTGGAGATGCCGCTGGTGGACTTCTTCTCCCACGGCGGGTCACTGAAGTCGTCGTGGTACGGCGATTGCCTGCCCGAGCGCGACTTCCCCACCCTGATCGACCTCTACCTGCAGGGCCGACTTCCCTTGGAGCAGTTCGTCTCCGAGCGCATCGGGCTCGGCGACATCGAGGAAGCCTTCCACAAGATGCACGAAGGCAAGGTGCTGCGTTCAGTGGTGATGCTCTGATGGTGGGCATCGACCACGTGGTGACGTCGGGTGTGTTCGAACTCGACGGCGGCAGTTGGGAAGTCGACAACAACATCTGGCTCGTTGGCGACAACTCCAATGTCGTGGTGTTCGACGCCGCTCACGACGCGGCGCCGATCGTCGATGCCGTAGCCGGTCGCCATGTCGTGGCGGTGGTGTGCACGCATGGCCACAACGACCACGTGACGGTCGCTCCCGAACTCGGCGACAGACTCGATGCGCCGGTGCTGCTGCATCCCGCCGACGAAGTGCTGTGGCGAATGACCCACCCGGACAAGGACTTCCGTTCGATATCCGACGGCGAGACCTTGGCCGTGGGTGGCACGGAATTGCGGGCCATGCACACGCCGGGCCACTCACCGGGATCGGTGTGTTGGTATGCGCACGACCTGGGCGTGGTGTTCAGTGGCGACACCCTGTTCTCCGGCGGCCCCGGCGCGACCGGGCGCTCGTACTCCGACTTCCCGACGATCCTGCAGTCAATCTCCGAGCGGCTCGGCAAGCTGCCCGGCGAGACCGTCGTGCACACCGGCCATGGCGACAGCACCACAATCGGCGACGAGATCGTCCACTACGAGGAATGGGTGGCGCGCGGGCACTAGGTGTTTGGCGTCGGATCGAATCCGGTCGTCACATCTGCCGCAGGAGTCCCTCCGCCAGGCGAGGCTCTCTGTGCCCACCTCATAGCGACAACCACAAAGCTTGTCCCCTTCTCCAGCCACGATTTATACGTATCGCCTCACGCGCTCGCAGTACTGAAGGTATTCCTGGCCATAATGGTCGCGCATGAACTCTTCCTCACGCAGTATCTGGCGGTGGAACAGCGCGAGCCCGCCGGCGAGGAACGCCAACGGTATCCAGTTGGGGAAGGCGAGGAACTCACCGATCAAGATCAGCGCGCCGCCGACATAGATCGGGTTGCGGCTGACCGAAAAGATGCCCGTGGTGACCAATTCGTCGGGGTGATCAACGTCGATGCCGACGCGGAAGCTGCGGCCGAACGAGACCAGGCTGGCCACCAGGACCGACAATCCGCCAAGGCATAGCGTGACCCCCGCCCACGCCGCGGCATTCGAATGAAAGAACCGCTGCCCGCTCACGATCGGCCAGCCGAAGGCCGCGGCAAAGACCGTGTAGAAGTAAAACAGCGCGACGGGCGGAATCAGAAAGTCCGTCTTATCGATGTTCCCGAAATGCATTGCCTGCGTTCCGGTTCGGCGCAGCAGGAAGACTCTCGTCAGCACGATGGCAAGCAACGCCACCAGGGCCGACGCGGCGAAATATCCCGGCATCGTGATCGCATCTCCTCTCTGAGTGGTTTGATACCATCCTAGGTGTTATGCCTAGTAAGATGTCAACAGTCGATGAATTCCAGGTGCCGCCCGACCTGGTGGACGCGGCGATCCGGGCCGCGGAGCAGTGCGGTCGGCCGGTGGCCGAAGTGTCACTGGGCACGCTCGCCGAGACGGCCGGGATGTCGCGCAGCACGCTGCTGCGCAGGATCGGGGGATCGCGGCGGGCGTTGGACGAGGCGGTTCGCGAAGCCGGCGTCGATCCCGGCGGGCGGCCGGTGCGCGAACGCGCCATTGAAGCCGGGGCCTGGTTGATCAGCGATCGCGGGCTCGCGTCGGTGACGCTGGAATCCGTTGCCGAGTCGGCGAGTTGCTCGGTGGCGAGCTTGCAGGCCATATTCGGCACTCGCGACCGACTGTTCGGAGCGATTTACCAGCGTTACAGTCCGCTGAGCGATCTGGCCCTTCTGTTTGCCGACGAAACCGCGCGCGTCGAGGACACGGTGGCGAGCTTTTACGCGGTGATGGCGGCTGGTCTGGCCCGCGAACCGCGGGTGGCTCCCGCAATGCTGGCTGACCTGCTGGCGAACCCGCATGGGCCCGTGACCACGGTCTTCGCCGACTACTTTCCTCGTGACTTCGCCACCGTCGGAGGATGGCTGCATCGGCAGGTGGCCGCGGGCACGATCCGCGACATTCCGATCCCCCTGTTGATAGAGCAACTGACCGGACCCCTGTTAGCCCACGTATTGATGCTTCCCGCTGCGGGCCAGCCGGGTTGGGAGATGCCTCAACCCGAGCAAGTGTGCGAAGCATTCACGGCCATGTTCCTTAATGCCGTTGGGGCAGAAGGCAGCACGCAATGACACGCGTCAAATGCAGCTTTCTCCATACACCGACAAGGGCTCAGTGTCCCTCGAGGATCCGTCGCTTCTCGGATTCGAACTCGCTTTCCGTCAATGCCCCGGAATCCCGCAGTGCCGCTAGCGTTTTCATCCGCTCTAACCGAACGCCCTGATCGCTGGGCTCATACGGTCTAGGCTCATGCACCGCCACGAAAGCCGCCGCGGCCTTGCGCCGGGTGCGCGACAACCACAGGCCCGACACGATCGAATCGACCAGCCCCACAACGAATACGGCCACGAACACCCACACCAGGTAGCCGTAGGAGCTCTTGTGCCCGAAGGCAAGTCGCGGCTCGATGAAACCGTTGACCTTGCCATCCGTCGTGACGTTGTAGGTCCCGGCGGCGGGAATCTGAGCAACCCACACCCGCACATGTGCGTCGTTGTTGACCGTCGTTGTGCTGCCGATGTTTTCCGTCACCACGGGCTGTGCTACCCCCTCGGGCGGCGAGATCGTGACGCCGAGCGGCGGCACGGGCAGACCACCATTGGGCCCGCCGATCACCACGGTGTGGAAGCTGACGGTGACTTCCCCGGCGGGCAGGCTCAGGCTGCCCGACCCCGGGATCGCCACTTCGCCGTAGGCGTCGTATTTGTCCAGGAAGAACGCGTTGAGCACCAGCGAGACGATGAAGCCGGCCACCGCGACGACCATCGTCACGATGGCCCCGGCGAGCGAGATTTTTGCGAGCCGCCTGCTGCTCATTCAGGCAGTGTGTCACCGCGGGGCATGCGGTGCCAGCGAAACACCGCGGCCCCGACAACCACGAACGCCGCCACCGGCACCCAGTCGCCCAGCCGTTGGTACGCCGTCGCATTCGATCCCAACGGCACGCCGACGACGGTCACACCCCGAAAGTCCGATGAAAGCCACGCCAGTCGGCGACCGCGCGCGTCGAACGCCGAACTGTCCCCGGACAATCCAACGTGCACGGCGGGGCGGCCCGCCTCGACGGCGCGGACCGCCGGCTGCGCGGCCAGCTGCGGCTGCGCCCAACTGCCCTGGAACGACGAGGTCGAGCTTTGATACACCAGCAGCCCCGCACCCAGTGCAGCCTCGCGCCGCGCGAGGTCGGAGAACGTTGCCTCGTAGCTGATTAACGGTCCGATGGACACGGCGCCGACGGGCAGTACGACCGGCCCGGTGCCGCGCTGCCGGTCCTCGCCGGCGGCCTTGCTGTGGCGGGTGGCCCAGCCGAAAAGAGGTCGCAGCGGCACATATTCGCCGAACGGCACCAGCCGGGTCTTCCGGTAGCTGCCCAACGATCCGTGCTCGCCGATGAGCACCGCCGACTTGTAGATCCCGCCGCCCGGAGCGGGCGCATCGACGTTGACCAACAGGTCCGCGCCCACCCGGCGCGACAGCTCGGCGAGCCGAGCCAGCAGCTCGGGATGGCTGGCGAGGTCATGCCCCACGCTGCTTTCGCCCCAGACCACCAAGTCGGGTCGCTGGCCAGCGACAGCCGCGGTGAGCGCCTCGCTGGCCGCCAGCCGGGCATCGGAATCGGCAATGTCGCCGGGCTGCACCAACGCGACCCGCAGCGTTGAACCGCCGACCGGCGCGGGCCCCAGCAGATACCACACGGGACCCACCGCCGCACACGCCAGCGCGGCCGCCACCGCGACGAGCCGACCCGGTACCTCCCGGTGCACGATCACGCCGGCGATAGCGGTATTACAAGCAGCCACAACAAAACTCGTCAGCCACACCCCGCCCAACGACACCGACGCCAGCGTGACCGGCTGGCCGGATTGTGACGCGCCCAGCGATGCCCACGGACCGCCCAGCCATGGCAGCGACCGCACCGCCTCGGCCGCCACCCACGCGCTGGGCAACACGACCAGGGCGGCGGCCGTGCGGCCGACGGTGGCGGGCGGCGCCAATAACCGATGCACGAACCACCCCCACGGCAGCCAGAGCGCGCCGAACCCGACGGCCAGCGGAACCACCAGCGGACCGATGCTGGTCACCAACCAGTACTGGTTAACCAGCACGAACCCGCCGAGACCCCACCCCGCCCGCGCGGACGCCTGCCACCCCGAAGGCGCCGCCCGCATCAGCAACAGCAGCGGGACCATGCCGAACCAGGCCAACCACCACCAGGACGGCGCCGGAAAAGCCAGCGCGGGCAGCGCGCCGGCGGCCAATGCGGCGGCCCAGCCGCGAACGCGCTGTCGACAAGCCGACACAAAGAGCACACTAAGACGGGGCTCATACCGAGTAAGGAGTGATACGCATGGCCAAGGATCTCGTCGCCACCGTGCCAGACCTGACGGGGAAGCTGGCGATCATCACCGGGGCCAACAGCGGGCTGGGATTCGGGCTGGCCAGGCGGCTGTCCGCGGCCGGCGCCGACGTCGTCATGGCGATCCGCAACCGCGCCAAAGGGGAAAAGGCGATCGAAGAAATCCGCGCCACGGTTCCCGACGCCAAATTGACCATCAAGCCTCTCGACCTGTCGTCGCTGGCCTCCGTCGCCACCTTGGCCGAACAACTCAACGCCGAGGGCCGCCCGATCGACATCCTGATCAACAACGCCGGGGTGATGACGCCGCCGGAACGCGACACCACCGTCGACGGCTTCGAATTGCAGTTCGGTAGTAACCATCTCGGGCACTTCGCGCTCACCGCGCGCTTGCTGCCGCTGCTGCGCGCCGCCCCGAAAGCCCGCGTCGTCTCGCTGAGCAGCCTCGCGGCTCGGCAGAGCGGCAAGATCCACTTCGACGACCTGCAGTTCGAAAAGTCGTACGCGGCGATGTCGGCCTACGGGCAGTCCAAGCTGGCGGTGTTGATGTTCGCTCGCGAGCTGGACAAGCGCAGCCGCGCGGGCGGCTGGGGCATCGTGTCCAATGCCGCGCATCCCGGCCTGACCAAGACCAATCTGCAGATCGCCGGCCCGTCGCATGGCCGCGAAAAGCCGGCCCTGATGGAGCGGCTGTACAAGCTGTCCTGGCGTTTCACGCCGTTCCTGTGGCAAGAGATCGACGAGGGCATCCTGCCGGCCCTATACGCGGCCGCCGCGCCGCATGCCGAGGGCGGTGCGTTCTACGGGCCCAGCGGTTTCTATGAGGCCGCTGGGGGCGGTGTGGCGCTGGCGAAGGTCCCCGCAAACGCCAAGAACGACGACGACAGCGCGCGGCTGTGGGAGATTTCCGAACAACTCACCGGCGTGAGCTTTCCGAAGCCGAACTAACAACCGGCACAACGCTTTTCGCCAGCGCCCGGCGGCACCAGACCGCACCTGGCGCTGGTCAGGCGCTAAACAATCGCATCGCTGAGAGTTTCGACGCAGCGCTGCGAGGGGAACCCCCATCAGAACCGTCGAGACTGCAACTCGGAAGGGGGTAGCCGCCATGAGCGTGCAGGACGACAAAGACGCTGGTCAAGAAGAAGGCCAGCAGATGACTGAGAAACCGGAGCCCGACGAGGAGCAAAAGGAAAAGGCCGCCGAAATGATGACGGCCTACGAAGACCGGCCCACCCTGGTGCTGCCCGGCACCAGTGGAATGGTCTCTGGCACGGCGGTCAACGACTGGCTCGACGACGAGGGCAACCCGAAAGGCGACGCGGAAGGCGACACCGAAGCCCGAGCCGAGAATCAGGGCGAGGACCGAGCCGAGAATCAGGGCGAGGACGAAGGCGACGACAACCTCGGCAAGCAAGAGCAGATCGACAAGGACAAAGCCTTCAACGAGGAACTTCGCGAAGCCGCAAAACAGGAGAACAAGGGCGAAAAGCGCTGAGCTAGGTCAAAGCGCCCGCTCCAGCCGCGCGCAGCGCAGCGCCGACGGCCGCCGTGAGGTGCGGGCGCGGCGTGGTGACAACCGGCACCCCGAGATGGCCCGACAGCGTGGTGGTGACGGCCGGGATGTGCGCGCCACCCCCAACTGAGATCACCGCGGCCAACTCGCGAATTCCGTTGCGCGCCAACGTTTCATCCAAGACTGAAATGAACTTGTTGAGCGAGTCGCGGATCGCGCCGTCGAGTTCAGTCCTGGTGAACCGGACCTCGTCACTCACCCCTGGCAATCCCAACGCGACCACCGTGTGCGACGAGAGCCCCTCCTTGGCGCGTCGGCAGGCGGCGCGCAGCCGGTTGAGCGAGCCGACCGCCGACGTTCCGGGCGGGTCGAAGAAACCCGCTTCCGGCAGGTTCGCCATGACGGCGGTCAGCACCGCCTGATCGATCAGGTCGCCGGAGAAGTCGGGGTGCCGCACGGTCGCGGCCACCGGGTGATCGTCGCCGGCGTCCAGCACCGTGACGCTGGTCCCGCTGCCACCGAAATCGCAGACGGCCACCGTCCCGCGGGCCGGTATGCCCGGGTTGGCCCGCACGGCGAACAAGGCCGCCGCGGCATCGGGGATCAAGGTTGGCGGCCGGTTCGACCATTCGGCCAGCCGGCTCAGCGCCGACCCCAACGCATCCACCGCGGGGGCTTCCCAATGGGCCGGATACGTCACCGCGACTTTCTCCGGCAAGGTGATGTGTCCGCTGGTGGCGGCATGGGCCAGCGCGCGCAGCCCGTCGGCGAGCAATGCCTCGCTGCGATGGGTTGTGCCGTCGGCCGCGACGATTCCGTCCGGGTCCCCGACCCGACCCACGAAATCGGGGATCACCAGGCCCGGCTCGCCCAGCTGAGGGTTTTCCGACGGGACGCCGACCTCCGGTGAGCGTTGCCGATACAGGGTCAGGACGGGCTTGCGGGTAAGGGCGTGGTCGGCGGTGACGGCCGCCAGGTTGGTGGCGCCGACCGACAATCCCAGTGCGGGGCTTGCTGCGGTCACCGGATGTTTCCGGCGCCCGCGATCAGCGGCAGGTCGAGCGGCGTGACCCAGCCCGGCCGCAGGTCGTTGACCGCGGGAACAGCGTTCAACGCCCGCATTCCCGTCGCCAGGCATCCGGCCGTCGCCGCGTCGCGGCCCGAGCCGTCGGTGAACCGGAACGCGGTCTCCTGGAAGATGCTCGGCGTCCCCTCGATATCGACCCGGTAGACGTCGTTGTCGTGGCCCGTCGGCCAGTCGGGCGCCGCGTCGAGGCCGATGCGGTTGACGTGTTCGAGCTGGATGCGCGTCTCGCCCTGGTAGACGCCGTTGATCGTGAACCGGACTGCGGCGACGTGGCCGGCCTTGATGACGCCCCGCGCAGAGTGCCGTTCGGTCGGGGTCACCCATTTGTCCCAGGTAGTGGTGATCTCGTCGAGCATGATGCCCGCGGCGTGGGCGATCATCGGGACCGTGGCCCCCCACGCGAAGATCAACACGTCGCTGTTCTCCAGCATCGGGCTGTATTCCGGCTCGCGGCCGATGCCCATCTCGACTTCGTAGTCGCCCTCGTAGTTGGTGTAGTCCAGCAATTCCGACGCCCGCACTCGCCGCACCTCCGAGCACAGGCCCATCAGCGTCATAGGGAACAGGTCGTTGGCGAATCCCGGATCGATGCCGGTGGTGAAGCAGGACGACTCGCCCAGCTCGCAGGCTTCGGTGATCGGCGCGATCCAGTTGGGCGGGTTGAGGTGCATCGTCGGCCAGACCCACGGCGTCATCGCCGTCGAGCACACGTCGATACCGGCTCGCAGGAAGCGGGTGATCAGCGAGATGTTGTCCTTGGCGTGCATCGCCGTCGGGCCGTAGTGGACCAACGCGTCGGGCTTCAACGCGATCAGGGCGTCGACGTCGTCGGTGGCGAGGATGCCCACCGGCTCGGGCAACCCGCAGATGTCGCCGACGTCGCGGCCGACCTTGTCCGGGTTGCTGACGCCGACGCCCACCAAATCGAACAGCGGATGCTTGACGATCTCCGCGATCACCATCCTGCCGACGAAGCCAGTGCCCCAAACCACCACACGCTTGGAATCCGTCATGCGCACCTTCCGATCGTCAGCCCCGCGTTCACCCTATAGACCAGGCGATGCCCGTGATGACACGATGACATCCATGACGAAGCATCTGCGCGGACCGACGCTCGTGTTCGCCATCGGGATCGGGATCACCAACGCGTGCGGCGTGGCCAACGCCATACCCCAGAACCCCAAGGTCCAGTACGAGGTGAGCGGCCCCGGCGTGGCGCAATACATCTCCTACCAAACCGATGCCGGTCAGCAGCGCCAGGTGAACGCGCCACTGCCGTGGTCGACGCAGTTCACTGCGTTCGGGGGCCAGGTATTCGTCATCAGCGCCCAGGGGCCCGGCCCGCTGACCTGCAGGATTCTGCTCGACGGCAACGAAGTGAGCAAGGCGACGGCGACGGTGGGCTCGCCCACCAGAACGCTCTGCACACACTGACGACGGTCTAGGCTCGCCAGTGTCACCTCTTCAACGGCGAAGGAGGGCCTAGGTGAGCCTTACGACGGGTCCCAAAAAGGGCGTAGCGACGCGACAAAACGGGACGCCACCGCCGGACATCCCGCTTGCCGACATTCATCTCGAGTCGCTCGACTTCTGGGCCCTCGACGACGACGTTCGCGACGGCGCCTTCGCCACCTTGCGCCGGGAGGCCCCGATCTCGTTCTGGCCGGCCATCGAGATGGAGGGTTTCGAGTCGGGCAGTGGGTACTGGGCGCTGACCAAGCTCGACGACGTTCACTTCGCCAGCCGCCATCCGGACATCTTCAGCTCCAGCCCCAACATCACGATCAACGAGAATGCGCCCGAGATCGCCGAGTATTTCGGCTCGATGATCGTGCTCGACGATCCGCGACACCAGCGGCTGCGCTCGATCGTCAGCCGGGCGTTCACGCCGAAAGTGGTCGCCCGCATCGAGACGTCGGTGCGCGAGCGGGCGCACCGGTTGGTCGCCTCGCTGATCGCCAATCATCCTGACGGAGAAGCCGATCTGGTCACCGAGCTCGCCGGACCGCTGCCGTTGCAGATCATCTGCGACATGATGGGCATCCCCGAGGAGGACCACGAGACGATATTCCATTGGACCAACGTGATTCTCGGGTTCGGCGACCCGGACCTGACAACGAATTTCGAAGAGTTCATTCAGATTTCGATGGAGATCGGCGCCTACGCCACCGCGCTGGCGGAGGACCGGCGTGTCAACCATCACGACGATCTGACCACGAGTCTGGTGGAGGCCGAGGTCGACGGCGACCGGCTTTCGTCGTCGGAGATCGCGTCCTTCTTCATCCTGTTGGTGGTGGCCGGCAACGAGACAACGCGCAATGCGATCAGCCACGGCGTGCTGGCCCTGTCGCGGTATCCCGAGCAACGCGAAAAGTGGTGGTCGGACTACGAGAACCTGGCACCCACGGCGGTCGAGGAGATCGTGCGGTGGGCCTCCCCCGTTGTCTACATGCGGCGCACGCTGACCCGAGACTTCGAGCTGAGCGGCACCAAGATGGCCGCCGGCGACAAGGTCGCGCTGTGGTACAACTCGGCGAACCGCGACGAGTCAAAGTTCGCCAATCCGTGGGCTTTCGACATCACCCGTAACCCGAATCCGCATCTCGGCTTCGGCGGCGGAGGCGCTCACTTCTGCCTCGGCGCCAACCTGGCCCGGCGTGAGATCCGGGTTGCGTTCGACGAATTGCGCCGCGAAATCCCCGACATCGTCGCGACGGAGGAACCCGCGCGGCTGCTGTCGCAATTCATTCACGGCATCAAGACCTTGCCGGTCGCCTGGACTCCCCCGCGCGGTTAGCTGCAGCGTGACCATTCCCGCGTTTCCCCCTCCCGAGGTGCTGGCCGCCCGCGAGAAACTCGTGCTCGACCACTTCCACGATGAGGTCCGCCAGGCCTGGGACGACGTGCTGTCGACGTTCCCGCATCCGCGCTACGAGCTGATCCCGCAGATGGTCGTCCACGACGGCGACGAGGCCGTGCGTGGCTACTACGTCTATACCCGCACTGCGTTTCCCGACCAGGACCACGAGATCATCGCGCTGCGGCACAGCGCCGACGCGGTGATCGTCGAGTTCTGGCTGATGGGTACCCACCGCGGTTATCTCGGCAAGGTTCCGCCCACCGGCAGCCGGTTCCGGGTCCGCATGAATGCCTACTTCGTGTTCGACGACACGGAAACGCTTGTGTGCGAACGTATTTACTTCGACACGCTGACCATGATCAAGCAGCTGCTGGGCGGGCTGAACATGAGGAAGCCGTCGAACTGGCTGCTGGCCGCGCGGTGTGTGCGCGGCTTCCTGTCGATGTCGTCCGAAAAGCCGGACCCGGCACTGACTTCCGCGTAAACTGCGCTGCATGCGGGCCCTTTACGCGATATGCGGCCTAGCCGCCAGCGCATTGCTGGCCGCCTGCGGTTCCGACCCAGCCAGAAACACCATCACGCCGCACGCGACGGCGACGCCATCCGCGACGGCGGCCACAAAGCTGAGCTCACACACCGAGAAGTGGATCGACCTACAGGTCGGCGAGTGTGTCGCGGACCTTCCGCCGGCCGATCTGAGCCGGGTGACGGTCACCGTGGTCGATTGCGCGACAGCGCATTTGGCCGAGGTCTACCTGCGCGCCCCGATGGCCGTCGACAAAGCGGTCGCCAACGTGGCCAGCCGCGACTGCGCGGCCGGTTTCGCTCCCTACACCGGACAAACCGTTGACGGCAGCCCCTTTTCGATCACCTATCTCATCGACTCGAACCAGGACCGAACCGGTGCCAATCCGACCCCGAGCACCGTCATCTGCTTGCTGCAAGGCGCCAACGGTCAGCCGCTGACCCGTTCGGCGCACCGGCCCTAGCAGCCCAACTGTGCGGCGAGGTCGACGAAGTCGGCCGCGTTGACGTCGAACTCGTCGGAGTAGGCAACATCGGCTTCGCCGTCGGCCCCGAATTCCAAAGGACGCGCGACGAATGCCGTACGGAACCCGAGCCGGGCCGCCGCTCGGATGTCGTACTTGTGGCTTGCCACCATCATGACGTCCGCGGGATCAAGGCCCAGATAGGTCGCGGCCATGCGATAGATCGCCGGATCGGGCTTGAACACCCCGGCCATCTCGGCGGCAAAGACGGCATCCCAGGGCAATCCCGCCCGCTTGGAAATGTTGATCACCGCCGAGACATCGGCGTTCGAGAGCGTGGCCACCGTGAACACACCCTTCAGCCGCGTCAGCCCCGGCACCACATCCGGCCACGGTGCCAACCGCTGCCAGGCCAGGGTCAGCTCGTCGCGCTCGGCATCCGAAAAGCCCGCGATGCCGCACTCCTCCAGGACGGTGTCCAACGACGAGCGATACACCGAGTGCACCGAAACCCAGCGCGCGCCCGGCGCGGTCTCCAACGCGGCGAAATAGGCTGCGCGCCAACGCCGTACCACGTCGCCCCAATCGACGCCCGGGTGCCGGCCGGCGCTGAGACGCTGGGCCTCCCCGCACACGGTGGAATGGAAATCGGTCGCCGTGCCCTGCACGTCGAACAACAACGCCTTGACCACGGGCCCCATCATGCAACGATGTGCCTCGTGGCCGACAGCGCAGAAGAGCCCGAAGAACTCGACTACCGGTTCACCTTCGCCAACGAGCGGACGTTCTTGGCCTGGCAGCGCACCGCGCTGGGCCTGCTCGCGGCGGCCGTCGCCCTCGTCCAGCTCGTCCCGGAGCTGGCGATTCCCGGCTCGCGCCGACTGCTCGGGGTTGGTCTCGCGCTGCTGGCGACCCTCACCAGCGTGATGGGCCTGGTGCGCTGGCAGCAGGCCGATCGCGCGATGCGCCGCGGCGATCCGCTGCCCCGTCATCCCTCGCCAGTGTTCCTGGCGATCGGCCTCAGCGTGGTCGGCATCATCGCGCTCGGCCTGGTCATCCTCAAGGCGGTCGCGGGTTGACCCGGCCGGCCAGCCTGGCGGCGGAACGCACGATCCTGGCCTGGACGCGGACGTCGTTCGCGTTTCTGGTCAACGGGGTGCTCCTGACGATCAAGGACTGGCACGGCGCCACCCAGCCGGCGGCGCTCATCCCAGCCGCGTTAGCCGGGGCCGCGGCGCTGTGCAGCTTCGTGATCGCCCTGCAACGCCAGCGAACGCTGGGACGGCGGCCGATGCCGGCGCGGATCACCGCCCGGTCCCCGGTGTACGTCGTCGGGATTTCCGTGCTGGTGCTCGTCGTCGTGACGGCGGTGACGCAGCTCGTCTAGAGCTTCAGGTACGCGGCGATCCCCTGGACGACGGCCGCGGCATACCTCGCCCGGCCGTCCGGGCTTTCCATCCGCGCGGCCTCGTCGGCATTTTTCATGTTGCCGAGTTCGACGAGGATCGCCGGGTACTCGGCCAGGTTCAGGCCGGCTAGGTCGTCGCGGCCGTAGAGACCGTCGGAGCCGATGTAGTTGGACGGCTGCAGGCCCGCCTGGACCAAGGCATCGCGCATGGTGTGGGCCAGCTGAATCGCGGGTCCGGATTGCGCGGCGTTCAACGGCGGGCTGGAGTAGTTGACGTGGAATCCGCGGCCCGACGGCGGACCGCCGTCGGCATGGATGCTGACGATCGCATCGGGGCGCATCGCGTTGGCCTGGGCGGCGCGCTGGTCGACGCAGGGGCCGACGGAGTTGTCGTTATCCCGCGACAGCTGGGTTCGCACGCCTATCTGGTTGAGCGACGCGCTGATCCGCTGGACGACGTCCCACGTAAACGCGTGCTCCGGATAGCCGTCGTTGGTGGCGGCGCCGGACGCCTGGCACGCCTTGGTGCCGCCGCGCCCGTTGGGGACTTGTTGGTTTATCGACGCGTCGTTCACCGCGTTGTGGCCCGGGTCGAGGAAGACGGCCGTGCCCGCCGCGGCCGCGGGTGGGGCGCCCAGCGTCGCGGCACCCAGCACCGCCGGCGCGACGCCGGCGTACTTCAGGAGGTCACGCCTGGAGACAGCGCCCATCGCGCGATGCTAGCAATTGGCGCGCGGCAACGAGTATTGGGCTGGCCAGCAACATGTTTGGCGACGCCGCCCCGCGAAACTCCCACCAAGACGCGGCCGTGGCCGCCAAATGTGGTCCACAATCCGGTGATTGGCCAAGCCCGGCAGTCCAAGCACCGCTAACGCCCGCGCGAACCGCAGCAAACTTGGCTTCGCGAGGCCCGATGCAATGGGCACGGTTCATTTCGGCGAGTGACTTGCGGACGTCCCCCGCGGTGTGAGGGAATAATTATGAAGTCCTCTGGAAATTCTTAGGTTTGGGAGGTGCTGGAATGGGCAAATATTGCGGCATGACCGCCGGTAATGTCATTCGTTTTCTTGCTCCTGCAGTACTCGCGGCCGCTGGACTCAGCGGTTCGGTCGTGTCTGCCCCCATCTCATCCGCCCAGGGATGTCCGGACGTCGAGGTGTTGTTCGCCCGCGGCACCGGTGAGGATCCCGGGGTCGGTCCGACGGGACAGGCGTTCGTCGACAACTTGCGTGGGCGCATCGCCCCGAAGTCGATGGATGTCTATCCGGTCAACTACCCCGCAAGCCAGGAGTGGCAGACGGGCGTCGACGGGATCCGGGACGCCGGCGCGCACGTCCAGTCCACGGCGGCGAGCTGCCCGCAGACCAAGATGGTGCTCAGCGGCTACTCCCAGGGCGCGGCCGTGATGGGCTTCGTCACCTCCGCCGCGGTTCCCGACGGGGTCGACCCCGCGACGGTGCCGAAACCGCTGTCGCCCGACGTCGCCAACCACGTCGCCGCCGTCGTCCTGTTCGGGATGCCGAACGTCCGGGCCATGGACTTCCTCGGCCAGCCCCCGGTCGTCATCGGGCCGACCTACGCGGCTAAGACCATCAAGGTCTGCGCGCCCGAGGACCCGGTCTGCTCCGACGGCATGAATTTCGCCGCGCACGACACGTACGCGGGCGACGGCGACATCGTTGCCAAGGGCGCGGAATTCGCCGCCGCTCGCATCAACGGGTCCTCCTCGGGGCCCGCGACGGTGGTGAACTCGCCACGCGGGGGCTTCGGCAGCTGACCTGCTGACCATACAAAAAAGTATGTTACGGTCGACGGCATGTCCGCCGTCGATGTCCGCCCGCTGCACGGGATCACCGATGAGTTCGTCGCGCGGCTGGCCGAACGCGCCGACGAGGCCGAGCGGCTAAGGCGCCTGCCCGCGGAGACGGTCAGCGAGTTCAGGCAGACCGACCTGATTCGGCTATTGCTCCCGGCGCGGTTCGGCGGCATCGAGGCGTCGTTCCCCGAGCTGCTGGGGCCGATCCGGCGGATGGCGCACGGCTGCGCATCGAGCGCGTGGACCCTGGGTTTTTATGCACTGCACAACTGGATGCTTTCGCTGTTCGATCCGCGGCTGCAGGAGGAAGTGTTCGCCTCGGGACCGGTCCTGGCGCCCGCTCCCCTGGCCCCGACCGGCCGCGGCAGCGCGGCGGATGGCGGCGTGCGCCTGACGGGCCGGTGGTCCTGGGCGACCGGCGCGATGGATGCGGATTGGGTGATCGTCGGAGCGCTGATCGAGCGACCCGACGGGGTTAGCGCGTCGCTGGTGGCCGTGCCGGCCGGCGAGGTCGAGGTCGCCGATGTGTGGCACACCGCGGGCATGCGGGGCACGGGCTCGCACGACCTCGTCGCCGACGATATCTTCGTGCCCGAGCACCGCATCGCCGCGGTGTCGGACATCTACGGTGGAACCGCGCCGGGAGCGGAGTTTCACGGCGTCGCGACGTACCGGTGGCCGCTGGTTCCGGCGCTCGCGCTGACCGCGGCGATGCCGGTCCTCGGGGCCGCCGAACGGGTGGCCGAGTTGTTCGCCGAACGGCTGGCCAGCCGGGTGCTGGCGTATAGCGGTGTGGCGCAGAAGGATCAGCCCGCCGCCCAGATCAGGCTCGCGGATGCCCACGTCCGGCTGCGCGCGCTGCGGGCACTGGTCAGCGAGACCGCCGACGAGATCGAACGCATCGTGGTCAGCGGCGAGCGCGTCCGACGATCGACACGCGCCAGCGCGCGCATGGCCGCGGCCCACACGGTGCACGAGTGCCGGTCGGTCATCGCCGATCTGCTGGAAGCCGCGGGCGCCAGCGCGCACTTCTTGGCGAACCCGTTGCAGCGCGCCAAGCGCGACGTGGACATCGCGGCCGGTCATGTCGTGTTCGACTACGACGTCGGCCGAGAGTTGGCCGGGGCGTTGGCAATTGGCGCGAAGACCTCGCCGATCGCGATGATCTGAGCGCTTACGACGGGCCGGCGAGCTTGGTCCGCGATTGCTGCAGTTGAGCGGCGTGCAGAATCGAGCCTGCCATCAGGAATGCGGGTTTCTTTTGGTCGGCGAGTTCGATCGACAGGTTGGCGGCTCGGCGCATCACCATCAGGGCGAGCGCACTGTAGGTCGCATACGGAATGATCAATAGGTTTGCACGCGCATCGCACCCGCTGATTGTCATCACGTGCTGCTGTCTGCCCTCCCATCCCGGACAGTTGAAATCGGGTGGTCGTTGCAGCGGTGGCCAGTTGACATTGATCGACGCGATCGCTCCGAGTAACGGGGTCAGGGTCTCGACAAGATTCGGCAATTCATTCGTGATGCGGTCTACCCGTGGCCACCAGGCACCGTCGATGTCGTGGCCTAATTCGCAGGCCACGGAAACCCGTACTGGATCGGCCCGGCGTCGGGCCCTGATCGGATAATTCATCGGCGTGCCGCAACTGGTAGGTCTGGACGATCCACGGGATGTTCCTTCACGGACGGCGTCACCGCCCCGCAGGTGCGGGGCGCCGGAGGAATCACATTGCCCGTGGGTGTCATGCCGCGGAGAGCGGTGGACGACCGCCGACAACGAAACGGCTCACCGTCGACGCTACGCCACTAGCGTTGGGCACCGTCCACGGGATCGGCCAGCATGAGGTCGAGGAATCGTTCTCGCTGCGCGACGGACTGCGCCTGCTCGGCGGAAGCGGCGAGGTGCAGCAGCCCGATCCCCGCCGCGAAGGTCAACTCCGCTCGCAGCTTGGCGTCGTCGGGACCAAAACCGTAGTCGGCGTAGGCCTTTGCGACGGTTTGCAGGAGGCGTCGGTCGGCGGCGCGGACGTTCGCGGCCGCCACCCGGTCCGTGCGCGCCCATTCGCGCATCGCGCGCTCCAGCATCCAATGCTGCGGGCTGACCAAGTCAATCATCATGGCGGACAGCCGTTCCCGCGGTGGTAGCGCGTCGAGTTCGGCCAGGGATTGGCGGTCGCGTTCTAGGAAGGTGTTCCAGGATTCGACGAGCGCGGCCCGGTAGTCGTCCATGTCCTCGAAGTGCCAGTAGAAGCTGCCCCGGGTCACACCCAGCTGCTGGCAGAGCCGTTCGACCTTCAGCGCGCGCACGCCCTCCTCGGCAAGCACGGCGTACCCGGCCTGCAGCCAGTCCTGGACCGACAGGCGGGTCGACGGGGCCTTGCGCGCAGCCACCGTGCCAGGTTACGGGCTTTTCTCGTCCGGCTCGTCGGCGTCGGCCACGGTCAGCGGCAGGGCCAGTTCTTCCAGCGGTCGGCGCTCGGCCGCGACACCGAGCCACAGCTCGACCAGTCCGGCGGCGGCCATCACCACCGCGCCGATCAAAAACGACCAGACCACCTGGCTGCGATCTCCGGAGTTGATCAGCTGGCCGAAGAGCAGCGGCCCGGTGATCCCGCCGATCGCCGTCCCCACCGCGTAGAAGAACGCGATGGCCAGGGCCCGGGTCTCCATCGGGAAGATCTCGCTGACGGTCAGGTAGGCCGCGCTCGCACCCGCCGAGGCCAGGAAGAACGCGACCGCGAGCACCGCGATGAACGTCCAGGCTCCGCCGGTCTTCGTCACGAACAGGACCGCGAGGACGACGACCGCGACGGCCGAGCCGATGTAGGTCAGGGTGATCATCGGTTTGCGGCCGACGGTGTCGAACAGGTGCCCGAGCAGCAGCGGGCCGAAGAAATTGCTGAGCGCCCACAGGATGAAGAACACCGGCACCGCCCCGGAGGCGACGCCGTAGAACCCGCTGAGCAGCGTGCCGAGGTTGAAGGTCACGCCGTTGTAGAGGAAGGCCTGCCCGATGAAGAGCGCCAGGCCCAGGACCGCGCGCCGCGGGTAGAGCTTGAACGCCACCCGGGCGATCTCGACGAACGAGATGGTCTCGCGTTGTCTGATTCTTAGTGGCCGGCCTTGTGGCTCGGGCAGCGCTTCGCCGGTGTGCTGTTGGACTTCCGCTTCGATGTCGCCGACGACTCGCTCGGCTTCCTCGTCGCGCCCGTGGATGAACAGCCAGCGTGGGCTTTCCGGGACGTTGCGCCGGACGACGAGGACGAAGATGCCGAAGATGGCCCCGATGCCGAACGCGAGCCGCCAGCCGAGATTGGCCGGGAAGTTCGACGTGTTGAGCAGGACCAGCGCGCCGGCGGCGCCCGCCGCCGAGCCCATCCAGTAGGTGCCGTTGATGATCAGGTCGACGCGGCCGCGAACGCGCGCGGGGATCAGCTCGTCGATGGCGGAGTTGATGGCGGCGTATTCGCCGCCGATGCCGGAGCCGGTGAAGAAGCGGGCCAGGTAGAAAAACCACGGCGCGAAGGCGAATGCGGTCGCGACGGTGGCGCTCAGATACACGACGAGGGTCAGCACGAAGAGGTTGCGACGTCCGAAGCGGTCGGTCAGGTGGCCGAAGAACAGCGCGCCCAGGCAGGCCCCGGTGATGTAGATCGCCGCTGCCACGCCGATGTCGGCGGGGGTGAGCTCGATGCCGCTGCCCTTTTCGGTGAGGCGGGCCGACACGTTGCCGACCATCGTGACCTCGAGCCCGTCGAGGATCCACACGCCGCCCAGGCCGACGACGACGCGCCAGTGAAACCGCGACCAGGGCAACCGGTCCAGCCGCGCCGGCACCTGGGTGGTGATGGTTCCGGTTTGCACGCTGTCACTCATCGATACCCCCATTACCCACCGCGTCGTGTTCGCAAGCCTCCGCGTGCGGGCTTACGCCCAGCTGGCTCAGCCCTGATGGATGGTATTGGAGTAGCCGGAATCGGTGATCTTTGGCTTGCCCGAGTGGTAGGTGACGACGTTGTCGTAGCCGGAGACGTTGATGCGGTCGACGGCGTCGACGGTGACTTTGTTGTCGTAGCTCGAGATCGTCAGACTGGCCGCGTGGCCGGTGACGTCGAATTCGATGCTGTAGGCCGACAGCGTCAGCTTGCAGTTGTTGCACGCGTGGGCGGTGACCGTGTTGCTGTAGCCGCTGGATTCCAGGGTGTCGGCGTTGTCGACGGTGACGTTGTTGTTGTAGCCGCCCACCTTGAGGCTGGCGCAGTGCCCGGTGACGGTGTACGTGCCGCCAGTGCCGTAGAGCGTCAGGTTGCCGTCGTTGCAAGCGACCGTCTTGGTCTCCATGCTGCCGCCCACTCGGAGGTCGCCGCCTTGCGGTACTGCGGTGGGGCCGTTGCTGGGCTTCGAGTTCGGGCCAATGCTTCCGATGATCGACCCACTCGGATTAGACCTCACGAACATCAGCACCAGGCCCACGACGACCGGGATGAGAACCCCCAACACGACGAGGATGAGCAACCACGACAATGACCCGGTGCGTCGCGGCTGCAGCGTGCCGTAGCCATACGTCGGCGTTGTCGAGTACGTCGGAGCGCCGGTATACGGCGCCTGAGGCGCATACGGGTCGCTCCCGGTATATGGCGTGCTGTCGGCGGTTGGCGTCGCGTCGGCAAGCCCACGCTCTAACTCGCGGATCCGCTTTTCGGGATCGTCGTCTTTCATTTGCCAAATGTGCCACACGCGGTGGTAGTGGGGCCAGCCCCGGTTCGCCATCGGCGGAGCGAGGCTTTCCAACTGGCGTAGCCGACGTTCGCAGACGGTTAGCTGTTTCACTCAGTGTCGGTGATGTTGGCAGACCTTGCCGCACAGCAGATTTATCGATTCAAGCTGTGGCATGGCGGACTGCAACCGCAACTCCTACACACGAGTTAAATACAAAGCTTCTTGGGCAAACGTCTGCGTGGCGCGAGCCAACCGACGGATACTGACCGCAGCAAAGAAGGGAGGGTGCGGTGAAGTCGCTCGTCGGCGGAACGTTTGGCAAGTACGAGATTAGGCGGCTTCTCGGCAAGGGCGGGATGGGTCAGGTGTACGAGGCCTATGACACCGACAAAGGCAGAACTGTCGCTTTGAAGCTACTTACCGATCAATACGCGCAAGATGAAACGTTTCGTGCGCGATTTTTGCGAGAGTCGCGAGCCGCCGCGATTCTTCAAGAACCGCACGTCATCCCGATCCACGACTGGGGCGAAATTGACAACGTTCTCTACATCGACATGCGACTGGTCCACGGCGAGACGTTGCATGACATGCTCAAAAAAGGGCCGCTTGACCCGCAGCGCGCTGTAGACGTCATCCGGCAGATTGCGGCGGCGCTGGACGCCGCCCACGCCCAAGGGCTGATTCATCGCGACGTGAAGCCGCAGAACATCATTGTCACGCCAGATGATTTCGCGTACTTGGTGGACTTTGGTATCGCCGAGGCGAAGGGCGACACGCATCTGACGATGGCGGGTTATCAAGTGGGCAGCTTCGATTACATGGCCCCGGAGCGCTTCGGTGATGAGGAAGCGACGCCAGCTGTCGACGTGTACTCGCTTGCCTGCGTGCTCTATGAGGCGCTGACGGGCGCAAAACCTTTCCCTGCTCACAGCGCGGAGCAAGTCATCGGCGCTCACATATCGTCGCCACCTCCGCGACCCAGTGCCGTGAATCCCCGCGTTCCACCGTCATTTGACGATGTCATCGCTCGCGGTATGGCGAAACATCCCGACGACCGCTACGGCAGCGCTGGAGCGCTGGGACGCGCTGCGAAGCGCGCACTTTCAACCGAGCGGTCTGCTCCGCCGCTCGCGGATACAGTGCTGGCTCCCCAACACCCAAGTGGCCCACCAAGTTATCCGCCGTTCAATGCCCAATATGTCTATCCGGCATCGGGTCCGATGCCTATGGTGGGTGCCCGACAAGGAACTTCAAAACGGTTGGTAGTCGTGGCCGCCATAGGGATCACCGTGGCGCTGTTGCTGGGGGGCGTTGTCATCGCCCTTCTCGCTAACCGAAACTCCTCCGACAACTCGGAGCCCCCTACATCGTCCCTCGTCCCCTACCCCAGCCCGGAAACCACGTATCCAACGGAATCCTCCTCAGCGACGCGGTCGGCCCAAGCACCCCCCACTATGTCACCCGCACCCCAAGATCCCGTGCAGCAGTTGCGACAGATCGCGAATGATGACCGGCCCGTCGTAAGCGCCCAACTCACGGACAAGTGGATCCCACAACTCAGCGCCAAGCGTCCCGGCGTTGTCGACAACGGCGTCGTGTGGGACAACGCGATGGCGCTACGAGAGCACCTCCAGCTCAGGCAGCGGTACCCAGGCGTGAGGCTGCTTTGGTCGGGCGACTGGTCGACGTTCTCTGGAAAAGACTTCTGGGTCACCGTTGTCGGCATCACTTCTCGGGACTCTGCTGGCGCGCTCGCGTGGTGCAGGAGCCAAGGATTTGATCGCGACCATTGCATCGCCAAGATCGTCAGCACCACGCGTCCCCCCGAGGGAAGCACGGCCTACAACTGAAAACACCTGCTGGGTTAGGACTCGCCGCCTCTCATGACAGGATTGCTGGGGTGATCCTGGCCGTAGACCTCGGCAAGACGTCCTGCCGGGCCGCGGCAGGCGGCCGGAGGGCCGAGGGGGCGGGCGCGCCGGGGCTCGCTGTGCCCGGCGGCGTGCGGGCGGCCGAGGCTGCGATCCTAGCCCTCGCGCGCGACCTCGGCCCTGTCGACGAGGCGATCGTCGGCGCGGCCGGGGCGCTGGCGGCGCCGGACGCGGCGCGTGCGCTGGGCGATGCACTGCTCGCCTCACTGCAGGCGGAGCGCGTCGCGGTGACCAGCGACGCCGTGATCGCACACGCGGGGGCGCTGGACGGGAAGCCGGGTGTGGTCCTGATCGTGGGAAGCGGTGTCGTGGCGCTCGCGATCGGCGCCGACTGCACGCTGCGGACCGCCGACGGCTGGGGCCCGTGGCTGGGTGACGAGGGTGGCGGCGCGTGGATCGGCGCCGCCGGGCTGCGCGCGGCACTGCGCGCCCACGACGGCCGCGGCCCGACCACCACGCTGCTCGACGCCGCCCGCGCCCGCTTCGGTGCGCCGAAGACCTGGCCCGCCCAGCTCACCGGAGCCGCCGCCCTCGCCTCCTTCGCGCCCGAAGTCCTTGCCGAGCAGGACGATTCCGTGGCGTCGGCGATCGTCCACGCCGCTGCCGAGGCGCTCGGCGCGACGGCCCACGCGGCCGGGGATGGCCCGGTGGCGATGGTCGGCGGCTTGGCGGGGGTCGAGGCGCTGCGCGAGCAGCTCGACCTCGTCCCGGCCGCCGGCGACGCGCTCGACGGCGCGCTGCGACTAGGGGCGATCCACGAGCCGCACGTCATCCGCGTGCAGGCCGCCCCCAAAACCCTTGCCGTGCAAGGGCTGGACGCGCTTGCCACCGAGGCCGTGCGCCCAGACCTGGACGACCTCGACGCCCGGCCGATCGGCGAGATCGTCGCGCTGCTCGTGGCCGCCGAGGGCGAGACGCACGCCGCGGTGGCGGCGGCGGTCCCGGGGATCGCGGCGGCGGCCGAGGCGATCGCCGCACGGCTCGAGCGCGGCGCCCGGCTGATCTACGCCGGCGCCGGAACACCCGGGCGGCTCGGCGTGCTCGACGCGGCCGAGTGCGGGCCCACTTTCGGCACCGACCTCGTGCGCGGAGTGATCGCCGGCGGGCCGGCGGCGCTGACCGCGGCGATCGAGGGCGCCGAGGACGCGTTCGACCCCGCCGATCTCGCCGACTTGACCGCCGCCGACGCCCTCGTCGGGATCACGGCGTCGGGCCGCACGCCGTATGTGCTCGGGGCGCTCGCGCATGCGCGCGCGGCCGGCGCGCTGACCGTCGCGATCGTCAACAACCCGGGAAGTGAGGCGTCTGCCGACGTCGTGATCGAATTGCTTACCGGCCCTGAGGTTCTCGCCGGGTCCACGCGGCTGACCGCGGGAACGGCGCAGAAGATTGTGCTCAACACGCTCTCCACGAGCGTGATGATCGCGCTCGGCAAAGCCTACGGGCCGCGGATGGTCGACGTGCGCGCGACCAGCGCGAAGCTGCGTCGCCGCGCGGTGCGGATCGTCCGCGACGCGGCCGGCGTCGACGAGGAGGCCGCGACCGCCGCGCTCGCCGCCGCGGGAGGTCACGCCAAGACCGCGATCGTCGCGCTGCTTGCGGGCGTCGACGCGGACGAGGCCGCCGTCCGGCTCGACCGGACGCGTGGACGCCTCCGAGACGCGCTCGATCGGGCATGAGAGTGGCCGGGGCGGCGCATCATTGAAGGGTGCGGATCGGAGTCGGAGTCTCCACCGCGCCCGACGCACGGAAGGCCGCGGTGGAGGCTGCAGCGCACGCGCGCGACGAGCTCGCGGGTGAGGCGCCGTCGCTGGCCGTGCTCTTCGCATCGCGATCACACACCGACGAGGCCGTCGACGTCCTCGACGCGGTGCAAAGGATTGGCGAGGCGCCCGCGCTGATCGGTTGCATCGCCCAAGGAATCGTCGCCGGCCGCCGCGAGATCGAGGACGGGCCCGCGGTGGCGGTGTGGGTCGCATCCGGCCTGGCTGCCGAGACGTTCGCGCTGGACTTCGTCCGCACTGGCTCGGGTGGCCTGATCACGGGTTACCAGTTCGACCGGGCCGCGCACGATCTGCACCTGCTGCTGCCCGACCCCTACACGTTCCCGTCGAGCGTGCTCGTTGAACACCTCAACACCGACCTTCCGGGGACGACCGTGGTGGGCGGCGTGGTGAGCGGTGGGCGGGGGCTCGGCGAGACCCGGCTGTTCCGCGACCACGGCGTGCTGACCTCCGGCCTCGTGGGAGTGCGCGTGGCCGGCGTGCACGTTGTCCCGATCGTGTCGCAGGGCTGCCGTCCGATCGGCGAGCCATACATCGTCACCGGCGCTGAGGACGGCACAGTAATCACCGAATTGGGCGGTCAGCCACCGTTGCATCGGCTGCGTGAGATCGTCGAGGGACTATCGCGCGACGAGCAGGAACTGGTCAGCCGAGGCCTGTCGATCGGGATCGTCGTCGACGAGCACCTGGCTGCTCCGGGTCAAGGCGACTTCCTGATCCGCGGCCTGCTCGGCGCCGACCAATCGACCGGGGCGATCGAGATCGGCGAGGTTGTCGATGTCGGCGCGACCGTGCAGTTCCAGGTCCGTGACGCGGCAGGGGCCGACAAGGACCTGCGACTGACCGTGGAGCGGGCAGCCGCCGCGCTGCCCGGCCGTCCGATGGGCGCGCTGTTGTTCACTTGCAACGGCCGTGGCCGGCGGATGTTCGGGGTCGCCGACCATGACGCGTCAACGATCGAGGATCTACTTGGCGGGATTCCGCTCGCCGGCTTCTTCGCCGCCGGGGAGATCGGCCCAATCGCGGGCCGCAACGCGTTGCACGGATTCACCGCATCCATGGCGCTGTTCGTCGACGACACGGGGTGAGCCGCTAGCTGGCGTGTGTGTCCGGAGGCCGGGCTGAGACCAGGAAACCGAATATTGCGACGACCATATTGAGGCAACATCTGCGGCAAGCTGATCTGGGCATCGTGGCGGCGCGGATCCTCGGGGCGTGCGCCGATGGTAAGGGCCGGTTGTATCGACGCAGATGGTGGGAGGGTGAGCATGATGGCCAAGCGTGGAGACAACAAAGCCGCAAAGCAGCGAAGGCAAGAGCGGGAGAAGCGGCGCCGTCAAGCGAGCGCCGACCGAGAGCCGGGTCCGGAGGCGTTTGGCATCAAGATGCCGCCACCGGGCGCACCGGGTGGTCCCGCTCAACGGCCTGATTTCTCGGAGATTGATTGGGACAAGCTGAAGGCCAAGTACCCCGACGGCGCGCACGGGCTGATGCGGGCGATGTTCCTTGCGCTTATTGGTGAGCGCGCCAAGCAAGCCAAGAACTTCCTGGCGTGGGGTTTGCGGCCGAACCCGATTCACAGCGACAGCCGACTCGCGCACGACAACGCTTCAGTCACGCTTGAGGATGAGCCAAATCTGGTTAGTTCAACCGCGCTCTACCCAGTTATGAACGCAAGCGAGCACCTGGTGGCGGCGGCAGAGGTGATCGCGCTCGCACTGATGCAGGGACAAATCCGAACCTCAGCGACAGCGGCGCTGTGCCGAATCGCTATGGAATCGTCGGCCAAGACACTCTGGCTAATCAGCGAGACGGACACGGACGAACGGATTCGCCGCTGCTACGGGTTCCTGAAGGCGGAGCGTGGCCGACAAGAGGAATTCGAAAAACTTGAGGCCGAGGCTCTGGCGTCGCGTACAGATCCGTTGGCCGAAGCAGATCGGGCCAACTTTGACAAGCGTCGCGCACGGGTGGCCGCTCGGCACGCCAAGGTAGCCGCGCTGCCCGCAGAGGCGATCACCGGGCCGAGCGGGGGACCACTCAAATTGGTTGAAGATGCGGAATCGTGGATGGACAAGCACTTACCGCGCAAGGCCGACCCCGAGTTGGACACCGTAATGCACCCACGCAGCGCGAAGAGCTTCTACTCGCTGGGCTCAGGGTTTGTGCACGGGTTCAAGTGGCTGATGGGTTACGTGCTTGACGACAAAGAATTAGACGACTCACCCCTATTGGCGATCACTCTTGACTCTTTTGGCAACGCCATCCGCATGACCGAGTCCGCAGTGTCGCTGTACGAGGCACAGTCGATTGGACCCCGACCCGACCCCAAGCGAGTCCGTAACTATCCGGCAGGTCTGGCAGACGCCGTAGCGTCATTGGCTCCGCAGTATCGGCCAGCCGAAAACCCGCAGTAATCCGCGCGAATACCAGGGACTAAGAGTGCGAAACATGACACAAGATGAGTGGCTCGAAACTCCTGCCGCTGATGCAATCACCAACCTCCTTGCGGTTCTCATGGGCACGCTCGCAAGCGGAATGGGCGGAGCGATCGGCGGGATTCTGACGAAGGTAGGTACCTCGTTCCTTACGTACCTCATGGATGAGGGAAAGGCGGAGCGTGGAGATACCGGTCCGGATGACAAGCTCACGCAGAAGCTGCGTCAACAGTTGGATCCCGACCGCGAAGATCCCCGCCGCTATGGTCTGATCATCGTCGCCATATGGAGCGCATTCGAGTCCTCGTTTGATGACTTCGTAAAGGCACTGATCGTCGAGCGCCCAGAGACTCTGAGAGACAAGGATATTTCGAGAATAAAGGTCCCGATAACTCAGCTCTTCGCAGACGGTGAGGACAAGGCGGAAGTCGTGTTGGACGGCATCAAGGATGCTGTCGGGAAAGGTGCAGGCGTCTCCCGGTGCGAGGCGATCCTCAAGTACCTCGATCTGAGTGGCCCGGTACCTCAAGAGATCAAGGATCAGGTTTACCACTGTCAGATGATCAGACATGTCTGGGCGCATCGGGCTGGCGTCGCTGATCCGCAGTTTGTTCAGAAGGCGAAACGGCTTGGATTCAGCGAAGGGGACCTCGTTGCTGTCGATACGCAGCAATTAATAGATTCTCTCAGCGCCGTAGTCTTCTACGCGATGATCATCATGAATCGTCATAGACAACTGCATGCATTAGAACCCGTAACGGGAATACTCGACTCGAACGAGAAAGCAAGCGGCACAATGAGAGAGGCGTTTCACAATCTCTATGTCACTGCGGATTCGGATCAGATACGTCAGAAGTAAAGTCATGTGCCGCGACTCGCTGCGAGGTTTCCTCACAAAGTAGGAATGCCGAGTGCTGACATCTGCTGACGGCGGTCACACGTTGGAGTCGGCATGCTCGTCGAGTTGCTGAGCACTAGTGCATGGCTGCACATGTCGCAGCGCTAATTCGTGATAGACGCGCCACCAGCCTGACTCTCCGGCAAGATCTCTGAACCCGCACCCAACGGGGTCGGAGCCGGTTCTCCCCGTGCTGGGTTATCAAGCTTCCCGCTCCGAACCCTCAACGTTGACACTGCCAGCAGACGTTTTGTCGTTACCGTGTCCGACTGCAATTGCGACTATTAGTCGCAGAACCAGCGAAGTCGCAATTCACCACGATCCTCGACGATGGCGTCGTAGTTCCTCCAGCCATTGGTACCAATGTCAACCCAAGGGTCGACAAATTCGACCGTTGATCTCGGCGCCATGGTGGCAAGATGCGCCGAGATCAACGCTGTTTCGCCCGATTTCACGGGCCCATCAGCAGGGTGACCCTGGACAGTGCGGTGGCGTCCCAGGCTGAGATGGCGAGGTTCTTCAGGGTGCGTGCGACTCTTGCCATAACCCCACCTCCCTTCCTAGCCGATGCCGACAGCAGATGAATCATCTCCGTGATCACGAAGACCGCGAGGAAACCCTCGGGGTCAATCCACTGGTTAACGATGGCTGCCATCATCAGCGCTGTGACGCCAGTCGCAGCGGACACGTCGGTCGTGTTTCGGCTTGTCGGTGTAGCTGAATTCTACCTAACAATGTGTCAACGGCGGTGCCAGAGGCTTGGTCTGCCGATGCCGATAATCCGCCATTACTCGGTGTGGTTCTGCTCGGCGTTGTTCCGCTCGGCCGCTTCCAACGCGCCCACGATTCCTGCACGGACCAGGTCTGCTTCGTTCGTCATCAATATCGCGGTCACGGCGAACCACACCGAGTATTCGATGCGGCCATCACGGGTCTGCCACCCAACAAGCCGAACCTCTTGTACGACTCGTGCTCTAATACCGCCTTGTCGGGAGCATGCACCCAGCGAGGGACACGCGCGGCTACGATGCACCTGTGTTTGCACCAGGGGAAATAATTTCGTATGTCGAGATGTGCTCCGAAGAAGGCGAAAACCTCCAGCGCGGCATGAACTATCGGACCAGCCACCGACCGTCCGTGATTCTGATGAGCCGGCGGCCGGGCGCACCTTACGACGACCGAATCGAAGCGGATGGTCACGTGCTTATCTACGAAGGCCACAACACGCCCAGGACTGCCAACGGCCCGGATCCGAAGACACTAGATCAGCCTGAGCGAAGGCCTAGCGGTGCACTGACTGAGAATGGGTTATTCCTACAAGCTGCATTGCGACACCGACAATCAGGCGAGCCCGCGGAGCTTGTCCGAGTGTACGAAAAGATGCGGGAAGGCATATGGACATTCAACGGCACTTTCTTGCTGATGGACGGGTGGCGAGAGCAATCTAAAGGACGGCAGGTATTCAAGTTTCGCTTGGAAACAGATCCGGGAGCAACGCCGGTTGTCGATCTTCGCGAGCCTCGTCTCGAGCAGAATCGATTGATCCCAAGGGAGGTGAAACTGGCCGTATGGAAGCGCGATCGTGGCAAGTGTGTGGAATGCGGCAGCAGCCAAAACTTACACTTCGACCACATCATTCCATACTCGCGCGGGGGCTCGTCACTCGTAACCGAGAACATCCAGCTTCTCTGCGCGCGCCATAACCTAGCGAAACACGACAGCATTCAGTGACTCGTGTGCAGTTTGCAAAGCAAAGGCTCTGGTTAACCGGCCGACCTGTTCGAGTCGCTTGAGGGCAAAAATCGACATACAGTCGCTCCCACCGCGTTCGCTCCGATAGCGCGGTCTCGGGTTCTGGCGCACCTCGACCGCGCTAAATAAACCCCACTGGCCGAGCGGGCAAAACCGAAAGCCATTCGTCCGAAAGCAGCTCCAGCAGCTGCCCATCCGGATCGCGGATCATCGCCATTGCCTCCGTGACGGTCTCATCGACCACCGCTCCCCCGAACTCCTCGGCCTTCTCCAACGCGCCACCAAGATCGGATACTGAAAACGAGATGTGTGTCAGGCCAATCTGATCCATGACGCGTTCCGATCCGGTGTGAACCTGACGCTTCGAGTAGTCCATGAGCTCGAGCACAAAGCCGTCGCGCACCAAGTAGGTCGCGTGCACCCCGAGCGGCTCGGGAAGCTGCACAAGCTTGGCGGTGGGGCCGTCGGGCGGATCAAGCTCCCACCAGAACTGAAACCCGAGCACCTGCTCGTAGAACCGCCGCGACCGCTCGCGATCGGAGACACACAATCCGACGTGGTTGAAGGTCGTCCGGTGACTACTCATCGTGGCCTTTCTCGGCAGAACCCACGCGCGTAATAATGCAAAGATAGTGCAAAAAGCAGAAGTCCCGTCGCGGTGGAGGACTCCCAGATGACAACCCGCCCGGAGGTCGAACCCGACTCCATCGTCGACTTCGACCACCATTCCGACGAGTTCAACCTCAACCAGCAGCAGATCAACGCCGAGCTGCGGCAGAAATGCCCCGTCGCCTGGAACCAGAACTACGACGGATTCTGGTACCTCAGCAGCTACGACGCCGTCAGCCAGACCGCCCGCGACGACGACACCTTCTCGCATAGATACGACCCCAACGCCGACAACGGCGTCGACTACCAGGGCGAGATGGGCGTGCCGCGCCCCGACGGCCAACCGGCCCTGGGCATCGGCGAGGTCGACGGCGACTATCACCTGGCCCTGCGCCACGCGCTGGCGCCGTTCTTCTCCCCGGGCGCCGTCGAAAAACTCAAGCCCTTCATGGAGCAGTCCGCGCACTGGTTCCTCGACCAGAAGATCACCGATGGACGGATGGACCTCGTCCTCGACTACGCCAGCCCGGTCCCGGCCATCCTCACGATGAAGCTGATGGGCCTGCCCTACGACAACTGGCACCTCTACGCCAACCTCTTCCACTCCGTCATGGCCGTCCCCCAGGACAGCGACGAGTACGCCAACGCCATCGCCAAAGTCCCCGCCATGATGCAAGAGGTCCTCGAGTTCGCGGCGGCCCGACGCGCCGACGCCCGAGAAGACCTGACCAGCTTCCTCATCCAGTTCGAATTCGACGGCCAGCGCCTCACCGACGAACAGCTGCTCAACATCATCTGGAACCTCATCGGCGGCGGTGTCGACACCACCACCTCCCAGACCGCGCTCACGCTCAAACACCTGGGCACCCATCCCGAGCTACGCCAACAACTCATCGACCACCCCGAGCTCTACCGCACGGCCACCGACGAATTCCTGCGCTACTTCTCGGTCAACAAGTCACTGAGCCGCACGGTCACCCGCGACGTCGAGCTCGACGGCCAACACCTCCGCAAGAACGACCGGGTGATCATCAGCTGGCTATCCGCCAACCACGACGAACAAGAATTCGAGCGACCCGACGACGTCATCCTCGATCGAATGCCCAACCGCCACCTCGCCTTTGGGCTCGGGCCGCATCGCTGCATCGGATCCCACCTGGCGCGCCTGATGTCCGAAGTGATGGTGAAGGCGGTGCTCGACCGCATCCCCGACTACCGGGTCGACGTCGAAAATACCCACCAATACATGAGCAACCCGAGCATGACCGGGCTGGGCCAGCTACCGGTCACCTTCACGCCGGGAGCGAGCAGGCGCACACCGCGCCCCTGGTGATGGCTCGCGCGGAATCATGACGAGCCGCTGTCGAGCAGTCCGCGCTCGATAAGCTCCCACACTTGCCGCTGCGCGAATTCGATGCCGGCCGCAGTTTTGGGTAATGGCCCGTCCAGCAGGAGGTTCGCGAGGCCGTGCACCGCCGACCAGACCGCAATCTCGGCTCCGGGCCTGCGGCGTGGGTCCAGCAGTCCGGCGGCTTGGCATTGGTCGAGCACGTCGCTGAGGATCTCGAAGGGATCGGCACCATCACGTGGTGATCCGGCGCTCGCGCGAGCCTGATCCCCGGCGGGCGCAGTGGCGGGATGCGAGGTAAACGCGGTTCGGAACAGTCCGGGCTCGGTCAACGCGAAGTCAATGTAGGCCGTACCAACCGCGCGCAGTCGCTGGCGGGGAGCTCTGGCGCGGGCAACGCGTCGGCGCATCTCGGCGGCAAGCTCGCTGCGCGCATGCCGCGACACCTCGTCCAGCAGTGCTTCACGGTCGGCGAAATGACGGTATGCGGCCGAGTGCGACACCCCGGCCGCCCGGGCGGCCTCGCGCAGGATGACCCGATCGGGTCCGCCTTCACGAGCCAGCTCGATGCTCGCCTCCACCAACGCCGAGTTCAGCGCGCCGTGGTGGTAGGGCTTTTGGCGCTCCGGGCCGCCGCCAGCTGGGGTCATGCTCGCCAGAATCCCACACCGACTCGATGTTGACAACGGTCACATGCCGTCGCATACTGCAATGTAACCAGTGGTCACATTGCGCTACTGGTTCGAAGTACCGATTAGTGGAAGGACAGTCCGATGACAGACTCACGCGTGCTGGTGACAGGAGCCACCGGCAAGATTGGCGGCGCGGTAGCCACTCAACTATTGGAAAAGGGCGTTCCGACAAGGGCTTTGGTGCACCGCGAGGATGCACGCAGCGCCCGCTTGCGGGAGCTGGGCGCCGAGGTCGTCGTCGCCGATATGTTCGACATTCACCAGGTTACGGCCGCGACGGACGGTGTCGACCGCCTCTACTTCAATCCCCCGTGGCATCCTCACGTACTCGACAGCGCGGTGGCCTTCGCGGTCGCGGCACAGCGGGCTGGAGTGGAAGCCGTGGTGGCGCTTGGGCAATGGCTGGCCAGCCCCGAGCACCCCTCGTTGATGACGAGGCATGCCTGGCTGACCGACAAGTTGTTTGAGCTGCTGCCGAACACCGCCCACGTCGCGGTTGATCCCGGCTACTTCGCCGACGGCTACCTGAACCTGCTCTCGGTCGCTGCGCAGCTCGGCGTGTTGCCGGTGCCGACCGGCGGAGGCCGCAATGCCCCGCCGTCCAACGAGGACATCGCACGCGTCGCCGTCGGTGCCCTGCTTGACCCGCACCGTCACGACGGGCGGGCCTACCGCCCGACCGGGCCGACTCTGCTAACCGGAGCGGAGATCGCCGACGCGATAGGTGAGGCGTTGGGCCGGCGGGTGCGTCACATCGACATCCCGCCGCGGATGTTCATGAAGGCCTTGCGCGCGAACGGAAAACGATTCGGTTTCGACGAGTTCTTCCAGTCCGGCATGCGCCACTACGGGCCGGAGTATGGCCTGGGGACCTGGGAAGTCGGCGGCCCGACGACCCATGTCCGTGATGTCGCCGGCGTCGAACCAGAGGACTTCCTGACCATCGCGCGCCGGTATGTCGGCGGACCGGAATTACGGCGCACCCCAGGCAATTTCATTCGCGAACTCTGGAACATGACGCGGATCACGGTTACGCCCATGCATCGGCTGGATAGGTTCGACCGACTCCAGCAGCATCCGCAGCCCGCCCAGCCGGTTTTCTCGGCGCAATCCGCCATCTGGCGACAAGAACACGCCGCAGTCGATGGCCGGTTTGGGCTAAGCCGGGCTCATCCCGCATCGCCATCGCAGGTCGCGTAAACCGGCTCACCCGTTAGCTGGCTGTGGCGTACTGCAGCACCGGCTCCGACGAATCGACGTGCTCACCACTGATGATCCTCAGCCGTTCGGGGCGCACCTCGTAGCGGACGCCGTTGAGCGGATTCGTGACGTCGAACCCGTCGCTCGCGCGTTCGGCGTTGGACAGCTCGATGTGGGCGCCGTCGCGGATCCGCTCACCGCGGTAGTAGTAACTGCCGCTGAGGTTTTCACACACCACCGCGAGTGACTGAGCGGTGCGCACCACGGCGGCCGGCGGGTTGCCCGGATCGCACCGCGCCGTCTCGCCGACGAACCCCAACCCGTCAGCGCCCTTCACCGGGCGCGATAGCGACGGCGTCTTCGGCACCGGCGCGCTCGGCGGAGGTGCAGCCCGCTGAGTGTGCGACGGCACGGCGCCGTTGCGGGGTGTGAAGACCACGGATCCCACCGCCACGACCAGCCCGACAACCAACGCGACCACCGCGGCCACCGTCAGCACAAGCGGCGCCCGGCCGATCGTCAGCGGGCGGGCCCGCCGCTCCGGCGTCGACTCCGCGGGCGGGTAGGGGCTCGAGCCGGTGTCATCGGGATTGGGATAGAACGCCGCGAACGGCCGCGTGCGCGGCGGCACGCTCTGCCCCGCCGCAACGGGAATCCGCTCGTCGGCCGAGGACACCGCCTCGCTGGCCGCCCGGGCCAGCTCACCTGCGGACGCGAACCGCCCCGCGCGCTGCTTGGCCATGCCCCGTGCGACGACGTCGTCGAAGGCCCGGCCGACGCCGCGGCGCATGATGCTGGGGCGCGGCGCCGGGGACAGCAGGTGTGCGCTCTTCAGTTCTTGCGGATCCGAGCCCTCGAACGCCGGCTGTCCCGTGAGGCATTCGTAGAGCACGCACGCCAGCGAATACACGTCGGTCTGCGGCCCGATCCGCCCGCTGGTGAACCGTTCGGGCGCCATGTAGGTGCGCGACATCGTCGCGTCGCCGCCGGCATGCGCGATGCCGAAGTCGACGACGTACGCGAAGTGGTCGCGCGTGAGCAGGATGTTTTCCGGTTTGACGTCAAGGTGCGTCAGGCCAGCGGCGTGCGCCGCGTCCAGCGCACGCGCCACCTGCGCCGTGATCGAGGCAGCGCGCGAGGATTCCAGCGGGCCCCGCTCGCACAGCAGGTCGCGCAGGCTACCGCCCTCGACCAGGTGCATGTCGAGGTAGTGCACCCCGTCGATCTCGCCGAAGTCATGCACCGGGATGACGTGGGGTTCCTGCAAGCGCGCCGTCGCCCGGCATGCTTGGTAAAAGCGTTGCTGGAAGCCAGGATCCGCGGCCCTCTCGGCACGTAACAGCTTGAGCGCGACGCGCCGATCCTTAACCGTGTCGTAGGCCCGATAGACCTCGCCCAGCGCACCGCTGCCGATCAGTGCTTGCAGCTCGTATCGCCCGAACCGGGTAGAGGACAATCGAAAATCCTTCCGTCAGCTCGAACAGGTCCAGCCCGGCGGATTCCCAAATCCGGCGTCGACATAACGTGCGCCAGCTCACGCGTGCGGCGGCACTGGGCACCAGAACAGGCCGCAGTTGAAGTTGGGAGGGCCGGTGTGCCGCGGCGGAGCGTTGATCGGTCCGCTCGGCCAGCCATATACGGCTCCATTGCCGGTATCGACGACACCACGATAGTCGTAGTAGTACTCGTGGCACACGCCCATGTTCCAGTTGATGAAGTTGTCCGGAATCCGCTCGCCGGGACACCAGTGACCGCACGTATGGCCCGCCGGGCAGTTTCCGCCGACGTGGCCAAAGGGATCTGCGTGGGCAACGCCCACCGCCATCCCCAACCCCGCGGTGGCGATGGCGCCCGATACCAGTGCCCCGGCGACGAGCCTCTTCAAAGTCATGCGGTAACTACACACCGGCCGGACCACTACCGATCCCAATTACGATGAGCGACATGACGGCGCGCTTCGCGGAAATCGTCGGGACCCACAACCTGCTGACCGGCGACGCCATCCCCGACGACTACTTCCACGACGAGGTGTTGACGTCGGCGCCGCAGAAACCGGGGTGGGTCGCGAAACCGGCATCCGCCGACGAGGTCGCGCAACTGCTCAAAACCGCCACGCAGCACCAGGTTCCGGTGACGGGGCGCGGATCCGGGACCGGGCTGTCGGGCGCCGCGATACCACGCGAGGGCGGGCTGGTCATCTCCTTCGAGCGGATGAACGCGGTCCTCGAGGTCGATACGACCAACCAGGTCGCCGTGGTCCAACCGGGCGTGACGCTGACCGATCTGGACGACGCGACCGTCGACTCCGGGCTGAGCTACATGGTTCACCCGGGCGAGCTGTCCTCCAGCGTCGGGGGAAACGTGGGAACCAACGCCGGCGGCATGCGCGCGGTCAAGTACGGAATCGCCCGCCACAACGTGCTCGGGCTGCAGGCCGCGCTGCCGACCGGCGAGCTCATCCGGACCGGCGGCAAGATCGCCAAGGTCTCCACCGGCTACGACCTGACCCAGCTCATCGTGGGCTCCGAAGGCACCCTGGCCCTGGCCACCGAGGTGATCGTCAAGCTTCATCCGCGCCTCGATCACAGCGCCACGGTCCTCGCCCCGTTCGCCGACTTCGACCAAGTCATGCAGGCGGTGCCTCGCATCCTGGCCAGCGGGTTGGTGCCCTACATCCTCGAGTACATCGACAACATGACGATGGCCGCCCTCGTCCATACCCAGAACCTCGAGCTCGGCATTCCGGACTCTGTCCGCGACAGCTGTCAAGCGTATCTCGTTGTGGCGCTTGAGAACCGCACTGCGGACCGCCTGGGCGAGGACGTCGAGCGTGCCGGCGAGCTGGTCGCCGAGCTGGGTGCCGTCGACGCCTACGTGCTCGAGGGAAGCGCGGCCCGCCGGTTGATCGAGGCACGCGAGAAGGCGTTTTGGACGGCCAAGGCGATCGGCGCCGACGACATCATCGACACCGTCGTGCCGCGCTCCGCGATGCCCAAATTCCTTTCTACCGCACGCGATCTGGCGGTGGCCGCGGGCGGCGCCGCGGCGGGCTGCGGGCACGCCGGTGACGGCAACGTGCACCTGGCCATCATCTGCAAGGACCCGTCGAGTCGGAAGAAGCTTTTGACCGACATCTTCGCGCTGGCAATGGAATTGGGCGGTGCGATCTCCGGCGAACATGGCCTTGGCCGCGCCAAAACGCCGTACTTCCTCGAGCTGGAGGACCCGGTCAAGGTCGAGCTCATGCGCCGCATCAAGCGGAGCTTCGACCCGGCAGGCATCCTCAACCCCGACGCGCTCTTCCCAGCGGACTGACGCCGATCTCGCCTATTGGCGTCGCCGCGCCGCGAGCCAGCGCGTCGCGAACCAGCAGAACAGCGCGAACCCGACGCTGGAATAGATCAAGTTGACGACCACGCCCGCCGTCGGATCGAACCCGAGCCGGCGCAACTGGCCCGCTTTGCGGGCATCGATACCGTGGCTGAGCTCCAAGATGATGCCCGCGATCGCGACGAGCTGCCCGGCGAGTACGACGATGACGACCCGGATCACCCAACGCCAGCCGCGCAACACCATCACCGCGACGGCGGTCAAGACGACCGCAACCGCGACGTACACCAGCACTTGACCCGTCTCATGGTGCGCTACCGCGGGGACCAACGCGGTGACGGCCAGGCCCACGCCGGCAAGCATGAGCCCCGCGACGCTGATCGCCAGCGGCCGATGGAACGCAGCCATGCCGGCGAAGTCTACGCGTCCTCAAAGCAATTGGGCCACAACGCCTTCAACCATGTCCGACGGGTCTTGGCCAATGCCCACCGCACGCAATTCGCCGCCGATGGCAAGCGAGGCGACTCCGTGCACCAGCGACCACAGCGGGCCGGCAATCGAACGCGGGTCCTGGCCATCGGTCTCCTCACATTGCGTTATCGCGTCGAGCAGGTCGCCGAACGCCCGCTCCGCCGCAACCGCCAGGCTCGGGTGGTCCGCCTTCGAAATCTCGGCACCAAACATCACCTGATAGCGATCCCGATGGCTCACGGCCCACCGCACATAAGCGCGGCCCAGTTCGACAACCCGCGCCTTTGGATCCGCCACGGCCTCGGCGGCGGCGGCCAGCTCGGCGTGCAGTTCGAGGAACCCCTGTTCGGCGACCGTCGCCAGCAACGAGGCCTTGTCGGCGAAGTGCCGATACGGGGCCGCCGCGCTGACGCCGGCGCGCCGCGCCGCTTCGGTGAGGGTGAACCCTTTCGGCCCCTTCTCGGCCACCAGCGATAGCGCGGCGCTGGTCAGCGCCCGTTTCAGGTCGCCGTGGTGGTAGCTATCCCGGCGCGGCGAAGCAATTTTCCGTGACATGTTGACGACATTAACATTGTCTACTATGTTAATGCTATTCACATCCCCGCAGAGGAGCAGAAATGAGCAAGCAACTGGCGACGATCGAGACCAACCGCGCGGGCGACCGTGACCGGCAGCGGACGGCCGCACGCCTCGGCCAGGCACTCGCGCAGGGCTACCTGGAACTGCACGAATACGACCAGCGCCTGCAGACGGCGTACCAAGCACACACCACCGAAGACCTAAAGCAGCTGCTGACGGACCTTCCCCTCAATCGCATCCGCCGTGCCGACCCTCGCCGCCGCGCCGCCCGCCGGGCGGCAGCCCGCCTCGGGGTGCGCATCCACCTCGCCGCCTTCGTCGCGATGGCCGCCATCGTGCTCACCATCTGGGCAGCGACCGGCGTCGCGTACTTCTGGCCGATCTGGCCCATCTTGGGTGCGGCAATCGGTCTCGTCAGCCACGCCCTGGCCATCCGGCCAGCCGTGAAAACCGCTGGATATCAAGGAGTTTAGAAATGTCAACCGCCGTAATCACCGGGGCCAGCTCAGGACTGGGCGCAATCTTCGCCGACCAACTCGCGAAACGCGGCCATAGCCTGGTGCTCGCCGGAAGGGACGAGCAGAGGCTCAGCGCGGTCGCGCAACATGTCGGTCAACAAGCCGACCTGGTCGTCGGCGACCTCGGCACCAAAGCCGGCGTCGACGCCCTGATCGCCCACCTCGGCGACCGGGACGTCGATGTACTGGTCAACAACGCCGGCTTCGGCACCTACGGCCCATTCGCCGACATCGACACCGAGCGCGAGCACGAATTGGTCGCCGTCAACGTCGACGCACTGGTGCGCCTCACGCACGCGGTGCTCCCCCAAATGCTCAAGCGCGGTCGCGGCGGAGTCCTGAATGTCGCCTCCACCATCGCGTTTCAGCCCGGCCCCTACCAAGCCACCTACGGCGCGTCGAAGGCATTCGTGCTGTCGCTCAGCCAGGCCTTGTGGGCGGAGACCCGAAAATCCGGAGTCACCGTGACGGCGTTGTGCCCTGGCCCAACCCGCACCGGGTTCGTCGACGCGCTCGGATCCGACGTTTCGCACACCGCGATCTATCGACGCCTCGCCGCACCGGAGCCCGTCGTGGCGGCCGGCCTGAAAGCCCTCGACCGAGGCCGGCCCGTCGTCGTACCCGGCTGGCGCAATCGGTTCACGTCCACGTTCAGCCACCTGATGCCCGGCGGGCTCTCGGCGCGCGTCACCGGCCGGATGCTGCGGCCCGCCGAATAACAAACCTATTGCGCCACAATCTACTTCGGACGCACGCCGGCGGCGCGATAGACGAAGGCCGGCTCGACCGGAAAGCGCAACGTCGTGCTCGGCAGCTTCTCCAGCACCTCGTCGGGGATCTTCCTCTTGTAATTGAGCTTCATCATGCCGCTGCACGCGCGATCCACGCCGTGCAACCCGATGTCGATCACCAGCCCTTTGCCGGTGATTGTCGCGGTCGCCGGTCCCATATCGGCGTCCCAACCGCAATCGATGGACCGCAGGTTGGTATCCCCCCGCGCCGGAAAGGTCGCGACCACCCGCGAGTCGCTGAAGGCGAACGCGCCCTTATACCGGGACACCCCGGAGGCCGAAAAGACACCCGGGACATGGCCGCTGAAATGCCGACTCACGCCGACATTCCCCGCAAGGAAAATCAGACCCTCGGCTTCGAGCTGCTCACGCAGGTCCGCGGGCACATTGCTCAACCGCGGCCAGTTGCGAAGGAAACCAAACACAGCCAAATTTCTACCGCACCGTCACCGTCGCGTTGTAAGTGCTCTTCGGCGTCGGGTCGCGGCCCACGAAGCTGGTGTAGTAGGTGGTGATCGTGGTGATCCCGGGCTTCAGCACCGCGAATGTCCAAACTTCGGTTCCGGGCGCCCCCAGCCTGTCGCTGCTCGGCTGGACAAACTCGTGACTGGTTTGCTTCAGGATCGTCGTGTCGCCGATCTTCGTTTCGGCCGTCCACCGATACGGCGTGGTGTAGTTCGAGCCCAACTTCAGTGTCAGTGTGTTGCCGACGGCAACGGTGGCGTTCTGCGTGATGACGCTCTGCTTGAGCACGTCATCCATGGAGACCTCAAGGGTCGTGCTGGTCGGGGGGTTCCTCGACTGGAACGTGCAGCCCACCAACGTCGATATAACGAGAATCGCGACGGTCACCAAGAGCCTGATCTTCACGACAGTCATTTGCTTCCATTATGGCGGCTCGCCTCGGTCGTCCCGCCGTGAGGATCAGCAGGGCAACCGGCAGCAGTACGGCCACGGTGAGCACGATCGTCTGCGCGACCGCGTCGGCCGTCGTGAAGTGCTCCAGGTGGCTGACATGAAAGATCAGGTGCGGGACCGCGAACAGCACGTACGCACCCAGCGCGACCCGGACCATGCGGCGCTCCATCGTTATTGCGGCGACGACGAATACGAGCGCCAGTGAGAGATTCATCGCGCCGTAGTCGCGCATCAGGTGTTCGGAGAACGGTGGCACGAGGGTCACCCAGGGCACGTGATCGTAGAACGCTCGGGGGGCCAGCGTCGCGACGAGTCCGACGGCGAGCGCCACGAATGTGAGAAACCACACTCCGGCGCGAAGCACGGCCTGCCGGGCATTCACCTCGACCCCTTGAGCCGAGGGCGCGGCAGGTAGGCGCGGATGGCGCCGCGGTACGGCCGTTGACCCGCGTCGACCTGTTCGCGAAGGTACTGCTCGAAGGTGATCGTGCCGTCGGCGTGTTCCGGGGTCATCAGCCCGCCGGCGCCGATCCCGCGAAAGACCTTGCCGGGCAACCGGATCGGGACGATTGGCCGGCGCTTTCCGACGATCGTCAGGTAGCTGCGGGCGAGATCGTCCAGCGCACGCGGCTGCGGCCCGCCGAAATCCGGTGCACGCCCGACGGGCTCGCCGAGCGCCAGTTGGGCCAACCGCGCGCCCACGTCGCGCACGTCGACCGGTTGGAACCTCAAGCCCGCCGGCAGCGCCATCACCGGCGGCTTCGCGAGGATCCGCAAAAGGAACGCGATCAGATCGTGAAACTGGGTGGCCCGCATCACCGTCCACGGCAGGCCCGACTCGGCGATCGTGCGTTCATTGGCGAGCACGGCGCGGTAGAAGGCGAATGGAATGCGGTCGATTCCGACGATGGAGACGAACACCAGATGCGGTGAGCCGGCTCGTTTCGCCGCCGCGACCAGGCGCTCGCTGGGAAAGACGCAATGCACGATCGTGTCGATGCCGTCCAGCGCCGCGTCCAAGCCGTCGCCGGTTTGCACGTCGCCGACGACGTGCTGAACGTCGGTGGATTGCTGCGGGCGCCGTCCCCGGCTCAGCACGCGGACGTCCTTGCCCGCGGCCACAAGTTGTTCGACGACGATGCGCCCGACGGTGCCCGTGCCGCCGGTTACCAGTACTCGATTAGCCATACCCTTATGAACCGGGCAGCCCGGCCGGACGTGACAACTGCTCGGCAATAAATCTCAGCTTGTCCGGATTGGCCACCACACGCAGCGCCGCTATCCGCTGGCCGCTGATCTCGAAGTACAGGACGGCGGCCAACGTCTCGCCGTCGAATGCCAGCACTGCCGGCTCGCCATTGACGTCGGCGACATCCAGACGCAGACCGAGCTCAGGCATGTTCCTGCCGAACGCGCCCGCCACGTAGCGGGACACCCGGTCGCGGCCCAGGATCGTGCGCCGCGCGGCGCCCACCTTGCCGCCTCCGTCGGCGGTGGACGTCGCATCGGCGGTCAGGATTTCGACGAGTCCGCCCACGTCGCCGGCGCCGGCCGCGGTGAAGAATCGATCGACCAGCGACCGCCACTGCGCCCGGTCCGGCTGGAATCGCTGCCGGGATTCACCCAGCCGTTCCCTCGCGCGCCGGTAGAGCTGCCGGACGTTGATCTCCGACAGTTGCAGGATCTCGGCGATCTCGAAGTGGCTGTACGCGAACGCCTCTCGGAGCACGAACGCCGCGCGCTCGTTGGGTTTGAGGCGTTCCATCAAGCTCAGCAGCGCGATCGACACCGACTCGCGCTGCTCGGCGGTTTCCTGCGGGCCGAGTGCCCGGTCGTCGGTGAGGACCGGCTCCGGAAGCCACGGGCCGGGATACACCTCGCGACGAGCGCGCGCCGACGTGAGCCGGTTGAGGCACAGGTTCGTGACGACCTTGGTCAGCCACGCCGGCAGCGATTCGATGTGGGCCGGGTCGGCGGCGTGGAGGCGCAGGTATGCATCCTGCACCGCGTCTTCCGCTTCGCTCGCCGACCCGAGCAGTCGATACGCCAACCAGAACAGGCGCGAGCGCTGAGCCTCGAAATCCGCCACGAGCTCGCTCACCCTGCCCAGCCTGCCACCCTGCGAGCCCGAGGTCAGGTAGCTTCTGTCCATGTTTGGCATCATCCGGCCCTGCCGTCACCGGCTCGGCGACGAGCTCGCGGCCGCGTGGACGGCCCAATTGTGCGGATTGTGTCTGGCCCTGCGCGACGACTACGGCCAGGTCGCGCGGGTCGCCACCAACTATGACGGCCTGGTGGTCTCGCTGCTCGTCGAGGCGCAGTCCGCCGGCGAGCCGACCCGCCGCAAAGCCGGGCGGTGCCCGCTGCGCGGGCTGCGGCGCGCCGACGTTGCCACGGGTGAGTGTGTGCGGCTGGCCGCGGTGGTGTCGCTGGCGCTGGCCGCCGCTCGGGTTCGCGATCATGTCGACGACCGCGACGGCGTGGTCGGCGCGGTCGGGGTGCGGCCGGCCGCGCGTCGCGTGGCCGAGCGGTGGGTGCGTCAGGGCACCGAGGCCGGTCACAACCTGGGCTTCGATACCGGCGTGCTCGTCGCCGCGATGGACCGGCAGGCCGAGCTCGAGGCCACGGCGGGGCCGGGCAGCTCGCTGCTCGCGGTGACCGAGCCCACCGAGACCGCGGTCGCCGAAGCGTTCGCGCACACCGCCGTGCTGGCGGGCCGCCCGGCCAACCAGGCGCCCCTGCGCGAGATCGGCCGGCTGTTCGGGCGAGTGGCGCACCTGCTCGACGCGGTCGAGGACTACCGCGACGACCTGGCGCGCGGCAAGTGGAATCCGTTGGCCGCCACCGAAACTCCTCTGACGGAGGCGCGCGCGCTATGCGACGACGCGGTGCTCGGCATCGAATTGGCGCTTGCCGACGTGGAGTTCAGCGACGGGCGCCTGGCCCATCGCTTGTTGACGCGCGAGGTGCGCCGTGCGGTCTCCCGCACCTTCACCGGCGCCGGTTACCGGGCGCAAAGCGGAACGCCGCACGGCCAGCAGGAACCGATCAACTTCGGTCCCGGCAATCCCGCCGGCCCAGAGGGCGAAGAGCCCGGCGCAGTGGCCAAGCGCCGCGGCGGCGGCGACGGAACCGGTTGCATCTTCTGCTGCGATGGCTGCGACTGTTGTTGCGACTGCGGCGATTGCTGCGACTGCTGAGCCGGGCCATGACTACCTACGACACGCTCACGTTCGCGCAGGACGGACCCGTCACCCGAATTGTGCTCAACCGGCCGGACGCAGCCAACGGCATCGACGACACGCTGGCGCGTGAGTTGGTCGACGCGGCAGCGCGATGCGACGTCCCCGAGACGAAGGTGGTCGTGCTTAGCGGCGCGGGACGGTTCTTCTGCGCCGGCGGCGACTTGAAGGCGATGGCCGCCTCGCCGCTCGGTCCCGGCCGATTCGTCAAACGCCTTGCCGACGACCTGCACCGGGCGATCTCGACGTTCGCGCGGATGGGCGCGGTCCTGATCATCGCGGTCAACGGCGTCGCGGCAGGGGCGGGATTCAGCCTCGCGATGATCGGCGATCTGGTGCTGGCCGCCGAGTCCGCGTCGTTCACCATGGCCTACACCAAGGCGGGGCTCAGCCCCGATGGCAGCTCGTCCTACTATCTGCCGCGGCTGATCGGCGTCCGCCGCACCCAGGAGCTGATGCTGACCAACCGGCGGCTCTCGTCCCAGGAGGCGGCGCAGTGGGGATTGGTGACCGAAGTCGTGCCCGACGACGGTCTGGACGCCCGCGTCGACTCGCTGGTCGCTGAAATGGCCGGCGCCGCAAAAGCTTCCAGCTCGGCGGTGAAGAAACTACTGCTCACGAGTTTCGGTAATGGGCTCGAGGAGCAAATGGAGATCGAAGGCCGGATCATCGCGGCATGCGCCGACGGTCCCGACGGCCGCGAGGGCATCGACGCGTTCGTAAACAAGCGGGCGCCGAAGTTCGCCTGAGTCAGTCGGTCTGCGGGCACCCACATGACTCTCGAATCTGATAGCGCATGCGCTATCGCGTTTGAAATTCACCTGCCCCTTCCCTGACGATGCCCGTGGGGCGGGTGTGACTCAAACCCCAAGCGGCGCAGGCCGAGCGCGTCCGGCAGGATGGGCTGGTGTTTGGCCTTGAACTCGTCGTCGCGCTCGTGTCGACCGTCATCGTGGGGACGGTCATCGGCCGGCGGTATCGCGTGGGCCCGCCGGTGCTCCTCATCTTGCTCGGCGCACTGATGGGTCTGATCCCGCATTTCGGTCATGTGCATGTCGACGGCGAGGTCGTGCTGCTGCTGTTCCTGCCCGGGATCCTCTACTGGGAAGGCATCAACACCAGCTTTCGCGAGATCCGGGCGAACGCGCGCATCATCGTCATCCTCAGCGTCGCCCTGGTGATCGCGACGGCGGCCGCCGTGTCGTGGACCGCGCGCTCGCTGGGCATGGACCCGCATGCGGCCGGCGTCCTGGGTGCGGTGCTGTCCCCCACCGACGCCGCCGCGGTGGCCGGCCTCGCCAAAAAGCTGCCGCGCCGCCAGCTGACCGTGCTGAAGGCCGAGAGCCTCATCAACGACGGCACCGCGCTGGTACTGTTCGCCGTCAGCGTCCAGGTCGCGATCGGCGGATCGGCGATCAGCCCACTGCAAGTGACCGGCCGGTTCATCCTGTCCTACGTCGGCGGCATCGCCGCCGGGCTGCTAGTCGGCGGCGCGGCCACCCTCATCCGCAAACGAATCGACGCGCCGCAGGAGGAGGGCGCCCTGAGTCTGCTGACACCGTTCGCGGCGTTCCTGTTGGCTCAAGCCTTCGACTGCAGCGGTGTGGTCGCGGTCATGGTGTCCGCCCTGGTGCTCGCGTACGCCGGGCCGCTGGTGATCCGCGCCCGCTCCCGCCTGACGGCCTATGGGTTTTGGGACATCGCGACATTCCTGCTCAACGGCTCGTTATGGGTGTTCGTTGGGGTGCAGATCCCGGGCGCGTTGCGCGGCATCGCGGGCGTCGATGGCGGATTTCGCCACGCCTTGTATCTCGCTCTCGCCATCACCGGGGTGGTCATCGTGTCCCGGATCGTGTGGGGCGAGGTCACCACTCTTCTCATTCGCCTCATCGACCGCCGCGAGTTGCAACGCACCCGTCGCGTCAACTGGCGCCAGCGCTTCCTCACGGCGTGGGCCGGATTCCGCGGGGCCGTGTCGCTGGCCGCGGCGGTGGCCGTCCCGGCGACCACGCTCAGCGGCGCGCCGTTCCCGGACCGCAGCCTGCTGATCTTCATCGTGGTCGTCGTCATCCTGGTGACCGTCCTGGTCCAGGGAACCACGCTGCCGGCCGTGGTCCGCTGGGCGAAGATCCCCGACGACGCCACCTACGTCCAAGAATTGGACCTGGCCCGCACCCGCGGCGTACAAGCGGCCCTCGACGCGCTGCCGACGGTCGCCGACGAAGTCGGCATCAGCGACGACCTACGACGGCGCCTGCAGAAGGAATACGAGGAGAAGGCCGCGCTCGCCCAGGCCACCGAGGACGGTTCGGCGAATAGCCGCCTGCTCAAGGGCAAGGAGAAGGTCCGCCGGGTGCGACTCGGCGTGCTCGAACACAAGCGCCGCGAAATCACCGCGCTTCGCAACCAAAAAGTCATCGACGACATCGTCCTGCGCGAGTTGCAGAACGAGATGGATCTAGAGGAAGTGCAGCTGCTCAACGCCGCCGACGACGAGTGAGTCCTGTGTACGTCACACGCGCCTCACGAATCTCGCCGGAAAGGTGGCACCCTTTGTGCCCGCCTCATAGCGACAACTTGAGTACTTGTCATACCGGCACGCGATCGTTCGGGTATGGAGCTCCACGGAATCGAATTGCGTTACGTGCTCACGTGGCACCTTGCCCACAATGGACGAACGACCATCGCCGAAATGATCGATGCGCTCAATCGGCAGGGCTTCCGCGTCCGCGGCAGGGCATCAAAGGCCATTTCCGATGCCTTGCGTTGGGAGACCGCACGCGACAGAGCGCGCCGAATCGGACGAGGCCGGTACGGGCCTGGGTATATCCCGCGCTCGACCGAACACAGAATCCACCAACGCGTGCTGGCGCTGCGGGAGGCAGCGAAATTGTCGCTGTGAGGCGGGCACAACGGGCATCCCTTCCCGCGGGAGGCCAAAGTGGTGGATGTGACTAGGCCTCAGCGGTAGATATTCACGCAGGCGGGCAACCGTAGGCGCGTTGGATCGCTTCGGCCGGTGGCGGCGAGCAGAAAATCGTGTGGCCCCATGCCGGTTTGCCGCTCGAAGCGCTCGCTCGAGATGCCCAACAGCCGCTCGATGGCCGGGTTCGCGACCGCGCCGTCATCGCGCTGCAGTGCGCCGAGCACGAAGTCGAGGCTCCTCTGCAGCCCGGGCCCGGCATCGAACGGCAGCCCCAGCGCGGCGCGAATGTCGTCGCCGTGGAGATAGGCGTCGTTCAGCAGCGCGTGCATGCCCTGCCCAAGCGTGAGCCCGCGCACCTGAATAGGCGCCGACCAGGCCGCGTCGTCGAACACCTCCGCAAGGCGCGCAAGTGAATCCATTGCGCTCCGCAGTCGCCCCGCGAGCGCCTCAGGCGATTCGCCGCGCAGGGCCGCGGCTTGGTCGTCGGGCGTGCGACTGCCGATGGTGCCGCCGACCGTGTCGAGCGCCTGGCCCACCACGTGGCCGGCGACGTCGCGCACCTGCCACCCCGCGCAGCGGGTGACCCGAGCCCAGTCCGAAACATCCAGTGCGCCAATCAGTTCGGCGAATGAACGATATTCGTCGAGTAAGCCCATCATGGTCTGGTCGCGATCGGGCCCTGGCCGCATGATCATCGCAGCGCCACCGTTACGCTGCGCAGCCGGTGCAGCTGCTCGATGAACCCATCGGGGCCGAGTACACCTATCCGGCAGACCAGATGCCGCGCGCCCGCGTCGACGAAGCTTGCCAGCCGGGCGGTCACGGCGTCGGGTGTCCCGGCCGCGAACGTCTGGATCTGCTCGACAACGTCGATGCCGAATCCATATGTCTGGGTTGCGAAGTGATCCAAGGCAGCTCGCCCTCCGTCGGCATCGTCCGTCAACAGCACGGTGACGAACAACGCCGGGGTGACGGCATCGGCGCCGCGGCCCGCACCTTGGGCGGCGGCGCACACCTCCAGCAGACCCGACCGATAGCCCTGCGGCGTCGGGGGATACGGGAGCCACCCGTCGTACAAGCGGCCGGCTCGAGCCCGGGCGCCGGCGGTGTCCGCGGCCAGCCACACCGGTGGACCGGACGCGTTGAAGGGAGTGATGCCGGCCGGGATGTCGTCGAGATGCAGCACCGCGCCGTGAAAAGAGCTGGGCTCCTTGGAGTTCCAGAGCTGGCGCCACAACGCAACGGTGTCGTCGAGGCGCGCAAACCTTCGGGCCCATGGCACCTCCGACGCGGCGTATTCCACCTCGGACAGTCCCGGGAAGCCCGCGCCCACCGCCACCGCCAACCGCCCACCCGACAGCCGGTCAATCGAAGCCAGCACCTGCGCGGTCTGCACCGGCCGCCGCAGCACCGGCTGTAACGCAGCGGTGCCCAGAATGATCCGGTCGGTGACGGCGGCCGTTGCCGAGAGAAACGTCAGCGCCTCGATGCGGGGCCGCACCAACGAGTCGTTGGCCCATAGCGAGTCGAACCCCAGCTCTTCGACGGCGCGGGCGAAGTCGAGGAGTCCACGCAGATCGGTACCGGCCCAGGGCTCGGCGGCGAGCGGCGGCATGACACCAATGCAGACTGGCTGATCCATATCGCGATCGTGTCGCCGGGAGTGGTGCACGGCAATTCCCTGCAAGGAATAGCGTCCAGCGCGGCAAATGAGTTGACTGTTGGCATGTCCGTTTCGGCGCCGGAAGACTTCGGCGCGGTCCTGCGCGAATGGCGCAATCGGCGCCGGCTCAGCCAGATCGACCTGGCCATCCAGGCCGGCACCACACAGCGGCACCTGAGCTTCCTGGAGCAGGGGCGATCAGTGCCGGGTCGCGAAATCGTCAGTAGGTTGGCGGACTCGCTGCAACTGACGCTGCGACAGCGCAACGCGCTGCTCTCGGCGGCGGGATTCGCGCCGGCGCACCCCGAGTCGCCGCCGGACGCGCCGCTGCTGGAACCCGTGCGGGAGGCGCTGCAGCACGTCCTCGACGGCCACCTCCCGTATCCGGCGATGGTCATGGACGGCTTCGGCGAACTGGTCGCCGCGAATAGCGCCTTTGGACTACTGACCGACGGGGTGTCGGAGTCGCTGCTGGAACCACCGATCAATGTGTTGCGCGTCGCGTTGCATCCGGAGGGCATGGCGGCGCGCATCGTGAATCTCGATGATTGGCGCCGACACATCCTGCATGGTCTGCGTGAGCGTGGCCCGCACCCACGGCTCGATGCGCTCATCGAGGAACTAGAGGCGTACGGGCTGCCGGCGCCGGGCGGCAAGCCGATCGAATCGCTGGGCTTCGCCGTGCCGCTGCACCTGCGCTCCCCCGACGGCGACGTGCGGCTGGTGGCAACGATTTCGACGTTCGTCACGGCACTCGACGTCACCATCGCGGAGCTGCGGCTGGAGGCGTTCCTGCCCGCCGACCGCGAAACCGCAGCGATTCTCGCCAGTCGCCATGCCGAGTGAGACGAGCAGGCCTTCCGTCGACGAATTCACCGACTGTTCAGGCACCCGTCGGTTCCACATCGTTGAGTGCACAGGCGCGGCGGGTGTCCTCACGGTATGCGTGTTGTACAGGTCGCCAACTTTTATGGCCCACGCTCCGGCGGCCTTCGCACCGCGGTGGACCGGCTCGGCGCCGAATACTGCGCCACGGGACACGAGGTGTTTCTGATCGTCCCCGGTCCGCACACCGAGCACACCGAGTTGCGGACGGGAGTTGTACGAATCACCTTGCCCGCCAGGCTGATTCCGTTTACCGGCGGCTACCGCGCGGTGATGCCGTGGCCGGTCAAGGCGCTGGTGGAGTCGCTGAAACCCGACGCGCTGGAGGTCTCCGACCGTCTGACGCTGCGATCACTGGGACCGTGGGGCCGCGAATTCGGCGTCAAGACGGTGATGATCTCGCACGAGCGCCTGGATCGCCTTGTGGGACAGATACTTCCGCGTCGGGCCGCGGAGAAGTTCGCGGACTTCGCCAACAGGCGCACCGCCGCCAACTACGACACCGTGGTGTGCACCACGGGTTTCGCTCGCGAGGAATTCGATCGCATCGGGGCGACAAACACCGTCACCGTCCCGCTGGGCGTGGACCTGCACACCTTCCACCCGCGGCGGCACTCGTACCTGGTGCGGCGGCGATGGGCCACACCGGAACAGATCCTGCTGGTGCACTGCGGCCGGCTGTCGGTGGAAAAACGCGTCGACCGCAGCATCGACGCGCTCGGCGCCCTGTGCCATGCCGGCGTCGATGCCCGGCTGGTCGTCGTGGGCGAGGGCCCGTTGCGGGCCAGGCTGCAGCGGCAGGCCGCCCGTCTTCCGATCGACTTCACCGGTTTCATCAACGACCGCCACACCGTTGCGGGGTTGCTCGCCACGGCCGACGTGACGCTGGCACCCGGGCCGCACGAAACCTTCGGGCTCGCCGCGCTGGAATCGCTGGCGTGCGGGACGCCCGCCGTCGTCTCGCGCACGTCGGCGCTGACCGAGATCGTCACGCCCGACAGCGGCGCGCTGGCCGACAACGACCCCTTCGCCATCGCGACAGCCGTCGGCGCCATCGTCAGCCGACCCGAGCGGCACCGCCGCAGTTCCGCGCGGCGCCGCGCGGAGAACTTCACCTGGCAGCGCGCGGCGGCGGGCATGCTGGCATCGCTGGGAACCGCCTAGTTACGCTCGATCGGTGCAACCGCGCGACCGGGTCCTGATCACGGTCACGGAGCTGGCCGACATCATCGCCGCGGGCGATCCGCTCACCGTCCTGGATGTGCGGTGGCGGCTCGACGAGCCCGACGGGCGAACGGCCTACCTGGAGGGCCACATCCCGGGCGCGGTGTACGTGTCACTCGAGGACGAGCTCAGCGATCACAGCGTCGCCGGCCGCGGACGACATCCCCTCCCGTCGGGACGCGATCTGGAGGCCGCCGCGCGCCGCTGGGGTATTCGGACCGACGCGACGGTCGTGGTCTATGACGACTGGAATCGTGCCGGCTCCGCGCGGGCATGGTGGGTGTTGACCGCGGCGGGACTGCCGAACGTAAGGATTCTGGACGGCGGCCTGCCGGCATGGCGGTCCGCCGGGCATGGTCTTGAGTCAGGTCTCGTCGACCCACGACCGGGGAATGTGACTGTGCCGCACGACGATTTGTATGCCGGGGGTCGGCCGACGTTGACCGCCGAGCAGTCTGTAGCGGTGACACTGCTCGACGCCCGCGCGCCGGAACGCTTCCGCGGCGACGTCGAACCCCTCGACCCCGTCGCCGGTCACATCCCCGGCGCGAAGAACCTGCCGAGCACCGCGGTGCTGGCCCCCGACGGCACGTTTGTCGGCGATCGTGCGCTCGCGCAATCGCTTTCCGACCGCGGCATCTCCGATGACGGCCCGCTGGGTGCCTACTGCGGCTCGGGGGTTACCGCCAGTGTCGTGATCGCCGCGCTCGCGGCAACCGGCCGCGAGGCGTCGCTGTTCCCCGGGTCATGGTCCGAATGGTGTTCGGTCCCAAGCCGCCCGGTCAGCCGCGGTTCCGAATAGTCCCGTTTATTTCCTAGTGCAACTATTGCATAGTGCTATAGTAGTAAGCGTCCCTGCTGGCTGGAAGGGGTACGCATGAAGGTCGCCATCGTCGGCGCAGGCATCGCCGGCCCAACGCTCGCCTACTGGTTGTGGCGCTATGGCCACGAGCCGACGCTGATCGAAAAGGCCCCGCGGCTCCGCACCGGCGGTTATGTCGTGGACTTTTGGGGCGGCGGATACTCCGTCGCCGAACGCATGGGACTCACCGCCGAATTGCACGAGGCGGGGTACGCCGTCGAGGAAGTGCGGCTGGTGGACCGGCACTCGCGGAGGGTGGGCGGCTTTTCGGCGGATCTCTTCCGGCGGAACCTCGATGGCCGGTTCGTCAGTGTGCCGCGCGGCGATCTGGCGGCCATGATCTATCGCGCGATCGGCGACGATGTCGAAACCCTGTTCGGCACAAGCGTTTCGGCCATCACACAAGACGGCGCAGGCGTCCAGGTCACACTCGACGATGGCCAGTCACGATGTTTTGACTTGGTCGTTGGCGCCGGCGGCATCCATTCGCCCGTGCGCGGTTTGGTATTCGGCCCGCAATCCAGATTCGAGACCGACCTCGGCTACCGAGTGGCGGCCTTCGAAGCCGATGCCTATCGGCCGCGCGACGAACTCGTCTACCTCGCGTTCAGCTCGCCCGGACGCATGATCGCGCGCTTTACGATGCGCGACGAAAAGACCTTGTTTCTCTTCGTTTTCAGCACCGAGCACATGAACGGTCCCGACCCACAAGGCTTGCCGGAGGTCAAGGCCGCGCTCGATCGGGTCTTCGGCGACGCGGGCTGGGAATGCCCCGAAATCCTACGCGAACTCGACGATGCCTCCGAGGTGTACTTCGACCGCACGAGCCAAATCGTCATGGACCACTGGTCGAAGGGACGGGTAGCGCTCATCGGTGACGCCGCGGCCGCGGTCTCCCTGCTGGCGGGCGAGGGAGCGGGACTGGCGATGGTGCAGGCCTACGTGCTGGCCGGCGAACTCAGCCGTGCCGACCACCCCGAAGCGTTTCGCCGCTACGAACGCCAGCTGCGGCCGATCGTCGAGTCCAGGCAGCGCTCGGCGCGCGGATTCGCCTCCATGTTCGCGCCAAAGACGTCGCTCGGCGTGTGGACTCGCAATCGGGCGTCCAAACTGCTGAACATCCCGCAGCTGGCCGACTGGGTCATCGGGCGTGAATTCCGCGACGACATCGCTTTACCCGCGTATGTCGCGTAGGGCCTTTCAATCGCCCCAACTCCGCAGGAACGCCTCGGTCACCCGGGCGGCGTTGCCGGCCGCGAGCTTGTAGTAGCGGAAGAACTGGAACGGAAATCCCGGCAGGTGCAGTGGGTCTCCGGGGCCGTCCGAGATCCCGCGGATCCCCAGGAATGGGACGCCGTGTGCGTCGGCGACGGCCTGCGCGGCGGCGGTCTCCATGTCCGTCGCGTCGAAGGCCGGGTCTGCCGCCGACCTGATCTTCAGGTTGCTGAGCAGACCCTTTTTCAACCAGGGCAGCGCCGCCTGGAAGAAATTGCCGGTATGCAGGCGCGACCGGTCCGGCGCGCTGCCGGGTTCGCAGCCGAAAACGTTGCCGCCGTTCGGGATGCAGGGGAACGCCGCGCCGTTGTTGTTGTCCCAGCTGCACCCGTCTCCGCCGACGAGCACCTGCGGGTACCGCGGCAGGTTGACGTGGGCCAGTGCGACGGACAGCTTCTCGGCCGTGGCCAGCATGCGGGCGTCGACCGAACGAAATGTCGCGCCCTCGTCCAGCGTCCACCGCGCCGGTACGGCAACGTCCGCGATGCTGGCGCGCCCGCCACTACCGGCGACGCCCGAAAATACCACTGCGGCAATGGAAATCGGGTCGGCGAACCGGTTCAGGGCGATCTCGGTGGTGTCCGTGGCGTTCACCATGCCGACGCCGGTCATCGCCACGACCACCTTCTTGCCGGCGATCGTGCCGAGGTAAAAGTGCCGCCGGTCGGCGACCACCACGGGGTCGGGGTCCAGCGTGGTGTGCGACAGCACAGCGTCGGCCTCGGCCGGAAACGCGGACAAGACCAGCGTGCGCTGTTCACAATCCGGCGTCATGGTGAAGCACTTCCTCGGGCTCGGCAGCGGTCACATTCTAATTTCCGCCGCGCCCCGGGTGGCCTAAAGCTAATCTCAGCGGCGTGCTCGAAGTGATCGAAAAGCGGCCATCAAATGAATCAGACAAGGCGCCGGTGCTCTTCGTCCACGGTGCCTGGCACGGCGCGTGGTGCTGGGACGAGCATTTCCTCGACTTCTTCGCGGACAAGGGCTACCGATCACTGGCCCTGAGCCTTCGCGGGCACGGCAACAGCCCCGCACCCAAGCGCATGCAATTTTGTTCGATGGCGGATCTCGTCGACGACGTCGATTCGGTCGCCAGGAGCCTGCCCAGACCACCCATCGTCATCGGCCACTCCATGGGCGGCTTCGTCGTGCAGAAGTATCTGGAGTCGCATGATGCCCCGGCCGCCGTGCTGCTCGCTCCCGTCCCCGTGAGCGGGGTCGCCGGATTCCTGCTGCGCAGGTTCCGGCGCCACCCGTGGTTGACCGCAACGGAACTGGCGAAGACCAAATCACTGCGCAGCATCGGTGCCACACCCGAATTGGCCCGCGAAAGTTTCTTCTCCGAGCTCACTCCCGATGCCGACCTGGCGCGCTACACCGCACAGCTCGGCGAGGAGAATCTCGGAAAGCACGTGCTCGACATGCTGTTCCTCAACCTGCCCAGACCAAGTCGCATCACCACCCCGCTGTTGGTCATCGGCGCCGAGAGAGATGGTTGTTTCACGCAGCGGGAAGTCCGCGCCACCGCGCGTGCGTATCGCGTCGAAGCCGAGCTCTTTCCCAAAATGGGCCACGACATGATGCTCGAGCCCGGCTGGGAGGCCGTCGCCCGGCGAATCCACGAGTGGCTCGAAACATGACGGGTCGACTGGCCGGCAAGGTCGCGATCATCACCGGGGCCAGCACCGGACTGGGGCCGGTAATGGGCTCGCTGTTCGTCCGCGAGGGCGCCCGGGTCCTGCTTACCGCGCGACGCGAAGAGCTGGTCCACAGCGCCGCCGAAGCGGCGGGTCCCGGTGCCATCGCGATGCGGGCTGACGTGACCGACGAGAGTGACGTCGCCGCCATGGTGACGCGAGCGGTCGACGAGTTCGGCCAGGTCGATATCCTCTGCAACAACGCGGCCGCGCCCGGACAGGACCGCTGGATCTGGGAGCAGACGCTGGACAACTGGAACGCCACGATCGCCATCGATGTCACGGCGGCGATGCTGTGCACCCGCGAGGTGCTCAACCGGTCGATGTTGCAGCGCCGTCGCGGGGTCATCCTGAACTTCTCCTCGACGGCAAGCTACACCGGCATGGTCCGCAAAACCCACTACGTTGCCGCGAAGGCGTCGCTTCGCGCGTTCACCAAGGCCGTTGCGCTGGAAGTGGGTTCGTACGGCATCCGGTGCAATTGCATAGTGCCGGGCGCGATCGACACCGAACTGTTTCGTGACTGGGTCCAACGGATGGCCGATGAGCAAGGCGTTGACTTCGCGACGCAGCGCGCAAAGTCCCTCAAAGGAGTTGCGCTGCAAGATATTTCCTCGCCCGAGGACGTCGCCAACCTGGCGCTGTTCCTGGCCAGCGACGAAAGCCGAACCATCACAGGGCAATCGATTCCCGTCGACGCCGGAGGGTACATGCAGGGATGAGCGCCGCAAAGCTGGCGGTAGCAACGCCGGTGGTGACGATGCTGCCCGGCTCCAGCGGCGATTGGGAGAAAACCGCGTCGATCGACGACCTGGCCCAGATTGCCGAAGCCGCAGACCGACTCGGCTACCACCACCTGACCTGTAGCGAGCACATCGCGCTGCCCGCTGCCGAAGGGGCTCGCCGCGGCACGCGTTACTGGGATCCGCTGGCCACGCTGGGCTACCTGGCCGCACGCACCCAGCGAATACGGTTGGCCACGCACGTGCTGGTGCTCGCCTATCATCACCCGCTCGAGATCGCCAAGCGCTACGGCACCCTGGACAAAGTCAGCAACGGCCGACTCATTCTCGGGGTCGGCGTGGGCAGCCTTAAAGAAGAGTTCGACCTCATCGGGGCGCCGTTTGACGATCGCGGACCGCGCGGCGACGATGCGTTGCAGGCGCTGCGCGCCTCCCTGTCGATCGTCGAACCGGCCTATCGCGGCGAGTTCTATGCGTTCGACGGGATGGTCGTCGACCCCTGCGCCGTCCAGGAACATGTGCCAATCTGGATCGGTGGACGCACGCTGCGCTCGCTGCGCCGGGCCGCGACACTCGCCGACGGCTGGGCCCCCTTCAACGTGAGCCCACAGCAGGTCCGAGACTGGTTGGGCCGCTTTGAGCTTCAGCCCGGGTTCGACGTCGTCCTGCCACCCGCGGGCCCGCTGGACCCGATCAACGAGCCGGAACGCACCCGCGACGTGCTCGCGGACACCGCCGCACACGGCGCGACCATCATCAGCGCCTGGTTCACCCACACGTCGCTGCAGCATTACCTGGAGAATCTGCACGCGCTCGCGGAGTTGCACGCTCCCGGAGGATCCACATGAACCGAGTCAAGGCAGGCGTTTTCAGCCTCACCGCCGCGCCACCACCCGACGACGACGGCAGCTACCTGCGCTGGCACCTGCTGGATCACATGCCGGAGCAATACCAACTTCCGGGCATCGTGCACGGGTTGCGCTGGATCGCCGACGGCGACTACGCCGAGCAACGCTTGGCGGCCCACGGACCGCTCGGCGAGGTAGGCAACGCCGTGCACTATCTGGTCGGCGACCCCGTGGAACAAACCTTCGACGACTTCGTCGTACTCGGGCGCACGCTGCGCGACAACGGCCGCTTCCCCGCTACCCGGCCGTCGTTGCAAGTGGCCGGGCTGCGCCTGCTGCAGTGGCAATCCGCGCCCCGCGCACTCATTTCCGCGGAGGTGGTGCCGTTCCGGCCGCACCGCGGAGTTCTGCTGATCGTCGAGGAGCCCACCGACGGCCGCTCCGACGACTGGCTGCAATGGCTGCACGCCGAGCACTATCCGGCGCTGCTCGCCATGCCCGGCACGGCGGGCGCCTGGACATTCGGGTCCACTAGCGCCTGGCAGCTACCGCGCGGTTGGCGAACGGACCACCAATACATCACCGTCGTTTACCTCGACGACGACCCAATCACCGTCACCGGTGCGCTGGCGCCGCTGATCGAAGAGCGGTGGCGATCGTCGGCCGTACGGCCCGTGTTCGCCGGCCCCCTGCGGACCATGATCAGATGGGAAGCGTGGCCGTGAGACAAATCGTCGTCGGTGCCGTTGTTCTGGCGGCCGCCCTGTCCGCGTGTTCCACAAAGAGTGGCGCGCCCCCGGCGAGCTCAAGTGCGGCGGTGTCCGGCGCCACGGTCATGCTCGACCAGCACACCCACACCATCTACAGCAGAGTCGACTGCAGTACCTCGGCGGCGAAACCCACTGCGACACCGGCGGAGTCGGGCGATCTGACCACCCGCATCACCGTGCATGACGATGCCGCGTCGATATCGCTGGCGCTGTCGGACGAGAAACCGCCAAGCGTCGACGGCTTCGCCATCTCGCTCAAGGTGGACGACGGTCAATATCAGTTGCCCTACCAGTCGGTGCAGACTCCGACCCAGGTCCAGGCGAGCAAGGAGGGCAAAAGCTACACGGTGACCGGGGCGGGCCAAGGGTCAGCGCCCGGACAAAGCAGCACGCGTCAGGTGACATTCGGGATTCACGTGACGTGCCCGTGAGCGAATTTCGGCCGTGACACGTGTTGTCTAACCGCGATTCCCTCTGGGATGCTGGCAGCTTGGACATCTTCGCGGAGTGGCAGAAGGGCAGTACCGAACTTCGTTGGCGGTCGACCACCGCCGCCAACGACGGGCAGGAACTCACGGTGTTCAGCCGCCGCTGCGGCACACCCGGGGCACCCGCACTGGTACTGGTGCACGGCTTTCCGACGTCGAGCATCGACTACTTCGCCCTGTCAAATGAGCTGAGCGCCGAGTTCGACATCTATCTGCTGGACTTTCCGGGCTACGGATTGTCCGACAAACCCCCGGAGCCGTACGTCTATTCGTTGTACGACGACGCGCGCCTGCTCGTCTACGCGATCACCCAGGTGTGGAACCTGAGCCAATACCGCATCCTCACCCACGATCGCGGCAGCAGTGTCGGCATGATCGCGCTGGAGATGTTGGCAACCCAAGGCCCAGCGGCCGTGCCCGTCGACCTCATCTTGACCAACGCCAACATTTATCTGCCCCTGTCGAACCTCACCGCGTTTCAAACCGCGATGCTCGACCCCGCCACGGGTCGCGCCACCGCCGCGGCGACGACGCCGGAGCTGCTCGCGGCCGGCCTGGGCGCCAGCACATTCATGCCGCGGCGGACGGCGCAGGACCCGGAGATCGCTGCGCTGGCGAAATGTTTCGCCCATAATGACGGGATCCGTGTCTTGCCCGATACGATCCAGTACCTGAACGAACGCGCCGCCGACGAAACCAGTTGGCTCGAAGCGCTTTCCAAGAGCGAAGTCAACACCACGGTGGTGTGGGGCGTGCACGACAACGTCTCGCCGCTGCGGGTCCCCAACCATGTCTGGCAGGCGTATCTGAAGGACAAGCCCGGCCGAAACCGCTACTGGGTGATTCCGAGCGCCGATCACTATCTGCAGTGCGACGCCCCCGGGCAATTGGCCCAGATCGTTCGCCTCACGGCCCAGGGTGACGAGATTGCGCTGCAGACGCTCGGGAATCGACCCGACGGCGCGGTCCTGGTGGATCAAAGCGCGTGACCGGTTACGCCGACGAGGATCGTCGTGACGCGGTAATCGACGACGCCGACGACGGGCGTTGGCTTACCCCCGGCGTAGGGGCGGTGGGAGCGGCGAGCTTCTTCTCCGATGCGGGCCACGAGGCCACCACGTCGGTGCTGCCCGCTTTTCTGACCGGCACACTGGGCGCCTCGGCGGCCGCACTCGGCGTCATTGACGGGATCAGCGACGCCCTGATCGGCGTAATGAAGCTCGTCGGCGGACCAATCGCCAACGATCCCGACCGGCGAGGACGGGTTTCGTCGGCCGGTTACCTGGGCACCGCATTGGCGACCGGGGCGATCGGCGCGGCGGTGTCGATATGGCAGGTCGGGATTCTGCGTGCCCTCGCCTGGGTGTCTCGCGGCATGCGGGGGCCGTCGCGCGACGCGCTGCTGGCGTCTCTGATACCCGAGTCCGCACACGGCAGGGCATTCGGGCTCGAACGCGCCGGGGACAACCTGGGCGCGGTGGTGGGCCCGCTGCTCGCTGCCGGGCTGGTGGCCTGGGTTGGCATCCGCCCCACGCTGTACCTCGCCGCAATTCCGGGCTTGTTCGCGGTGGCCGCGATCCTGGTGGCCGCGCGAGAGGCCCGTCGCCGCAACCACACCGACGGCCGACCGGCCAGGCGAAGGTTTGAGTTCGGCGCCCTGCGCGACGCCGGTATGCTGCGCGCGCTGCTGCCGGTCGCACTGTTCGAATTCGGCAACGTCGCAACGACTCTGCTGATCCTGCGTTCCACCCAGCTACTCACCTCGCCGCACCGGACGGTGACCGCGGCGACGTCGCTGGCGATCCTGATCTACGCGCTCCACAACGCGGTCGCCACGGCGGCTTCGCTGGCCGCCGGGCGATGGTACGACGGGACCGGCCCACGCACGGTATTCGCCACCGGCGCGGCCGTCTACGTCATCGGCTATGCGGTGTTTGCGGTCGGCCCGCACAGCGCACTAGCCATCGCGCTAGGCTTCGCGCTCGCCGGAGCGGGCATCGGCCTGGCCGAACCCACCCAATCGGCCGTCGTTTCCCAGTTGCTTCCGGACCGATTGCGCGGCAGCGGATTCGGTGTGCTTGGGGCGGTGCAGGCAACGGGTGACCTGGTGGCCACGGTCGTCGCGGGCGTGCTCTACGCGGTGGTTTCGCCCGCGGTCGCCTTCGGGTACGCGGCCGCGTGGATGGCCGTCGCGATCGTTGCCTCGGGCCTGCTGCGGCCGTCGCGGGCCTAACGCCTGGGGCTCGAACGTGACGCTGGCCGATCAGCCGCTACCACTCGGACAACGATCCATCCACGAGCCTGTAGTCTTTCCAATCGTCTGATATCCCAGTTGTATTGCGAGCGATCGCTGCGGTGGTGATCGCCGTCGTACTCGACGGCGACTTTGACGTCCTCCCAACCCATATCGAGGTACGCAACTACCGCCCCAAATTCGTCGTTAACGGGAATCTGTGTTTGTGGTCGAGGCAGACCCGCCTGCACCAGAACTAGTCGCAGCCACGTTTCCTTCGGCGATTGCGCTCCGGGGTCGACGAGGTCGAGTGACACGCGAGCGTGCTCAAGCCCACGCCGTCCCCCATATCGAGCCGCGAGCAACTCCACGTCCGCGATCTTCAGCTCGGTGGCGCGAACCAGTGCATCGATAGCGGCCACTGCCGTCGTCGTGGGATACCAGCAGGCCAAATCAAGTGCCGTGCGAGCGGCGGTGGTCACCGGCACGCCGTCCATCAGGTCGAACTCGTCGCGCTCCAGCCTGTCGCCCCAGACCTGGACACCCGGTTGCGGGTGCCGGTTGTCGTGGATGATGTCGATCGGCCGGGTGGTGTCCACCCATTTGCTGCCGTGCAGCGCGGCCGCCGAGAACCCGGCAATAACTCCGCGCCGGCGCGACCAGAGCCAAGCGCCACGGGCCCGCACCGCCGGATTCAGCTCAGCGTCCGTGGCGACATAGACATCGCGGTACAACCGCGTGTAACGACGCCGCAACTGGCTGTGGGTCACGATGCCGGCAGCCACAGCCTCACTGCCGATGAATGGTTCCGCCATGGCGGCAGGGTGCCACCCACCTCCGACACGATCCCGAACGTGACGCTGCAGTCACGTTGGGGCTCGAACGTGACGCTGCAGTCACGTTCGAGGTCCCCGGTGCAGGAAGCCGTGCAGGATCGCCTGGACGAGTTCCTCGACGATCACCTTCCTCGACGGCTGCTTGGTCCCAAAGTACGTCGACTGCAATGCGGCCATGCCGGCGATCATCGCGACCGTTGAATGGGCAGGCAGGTCAGGATGATCCGCGCGCATCCCACGCAAATGCATGCCCTCGGCGCTGATCCGGCCGAGCACCTTCAGCGCTCGCCTGACGTCGGCAATGCCGGCGTCGGCCATTTCCTCCGCACTGAGCGTCTGCGATGCCATCAGCGTCAACAGGAGGCCTTGGTGCTCGACGAACACGTCGTAGAGCTGCCCGACGAAATGCCCGGCCAAGTCCTCTTCGTTGGTCTCCTCGGGGATAACCGACTGCCACGTCCGGCCGAATTCGTCGACGAAACTGGTGAACGGCAGGACGAGGGCCTCCCGGAACAGCGCCGCCTTCGAACCGAAATGGCGGAACAGCAGGTGTTCGGTGACGCCGGCAGCCTGGGCGATTTCACGCGTCGTGGTGCTGCGGTAGTCCTGACGCGCAAACAGATCTCGCGCCGCGTCGAGCAGGAGCTTGCGCGGGGCGCCACGGGGTCGGCGCGTGGCAGCCGGCGGCGTCTTGGTCGTGGAGGGTCGCTGGGACACGTCTTTTAAGATAGCATCCACTATCTACCGTATCGACCTCGTTGCGAAAGGGTGCGGACGTGGGCGCTGTCATCATGCTCGGCACGCTGTTCGGACTGATCGTCCTGATATTCGGCTTGGTGCTTCGCTACGACCCGCAAGCACGCCGGGGTCAAGGACGCGACCAATGAGCACCGGGATGACGCCGCTGATGCAGGCGGCCAGTGGCTTCGCCATCGTCGGGGGCATCGCATTTACCGCGGTAGGTGTGTATCTGAGCGTCCGCCAGGGCCGTGTGCACCCGCTCCTGCTCCTGTGTATCTCGGCCATCTCGTTCTCGTGGATCGAGGCGCCCTACGACTGGGCTATGTACGCACAGTTCCCGCCCGCCATCCCCCGCATGCCGTCGTGGTGGCCGCTGAACATGACGTGGGGTGGGCTGCCCTTGTTCGTTCCGATCGGCTACATCTCCTACTTCGTGCTGCCCGCCGTGACGGGCGCGGCGCTCGGGCGATGGCTGAGCGCCAGATTCCAATGGCGCAGGCCCACAACGCTGTTGACCGTCGGCCTCGTCGTCGGCTTCTGTTGGGCGCTGCTCTTCAACGGGTTCCTGGGCGCGAAGCTCGGCGTCTTCTATTACGGCCGCGTGATCCCCGGGCTCGCGATACGCGAGGGGACCACACACCAGTACCCGCTCTACGACTCGCTTGCGATGGGCATCCAGATGATGGTCTTCACCTACCTCCTCGGGCGGACGGACGCGGAGGGACGAAACGTCATCGAGACGTGGGCCGACAAGAGGTCGACGAGTCGTCTGCAAGCGTCGGTGCTTTCCATCGTCGCCGTCGTCGTCATCGGAAATGTGCTCTACGGCGCGGTTTTCGCGCCGCATCTCGTGACGAAGCTGGGCGGCTGGGTGACCGCGGGGCCGACGGGCCAGTTGTTCCCGGGTGTCCCGAACCAACCCAAGTAGGTGCCTAGCCGGTGAAGACCGGCAGCTTCGACCAGCCGCGCACGCTCGACGTGTGTGCCTTGGTGGCATTGGCGTAGTCGACTTCCCAGTCCGGCCAGCGCTTGATGACCTCCTCCAACGCGACCCGCGCCTGCATGCGCGCCAACGCCGATCCAAGGCAGAAGTGCAGCCCGTGGCCGAAACTGAGATGGGTGTCGCCGCGATGGATGTCGAACTTCTCGCCCTCGGGATACCTGCGCTCGTCGCGGTTGGCGGATCCGTTGAGCAACAACATAATCGAGCCCTCGGGAATCCTCGTGCAATGAGACTCGACATCGCGGGCGACGTACCGCGCCTGCACCGGCGAGGGCGCCTCATAGCGCAAGACCTCCTCGATGGCCATCGGGATCAACGCCGGGTTTTCGACGATCTGCCGCCGCTGGTCGGGGTGTTCGGCCAGCAGCTGGCCGGCGAAGCCGATCAGGCGCGTGGTGGTCTCGTTGCCCGCGCCGGCGATCATGCTGGTGTACTGCAGCACCTCGACCCGCGTCAGCCGCCGGGTCGATCCGTCCTCCTCGACTTCGGCGTTGAGCAACTGGGTCATCAGGTCATCGGAGGGGTGGTCCACTCGCCAGTCGATGTAGTCGGCGAACATCTGATAGCTCTGCTCGAAAAACTCCTTCGTGGCGGGCCTGAACGTGCCCTCTTTGAGGGTGAGTTGCCGGCCGCCGCGGTCGCGGATCGACTCCTGGCTGTCTTCGGGGATGCCCAGCAAGTAGCCGATCGTGCGCATCGGGATCATCGAACCCAGGTTCTCGACGAAATCGAACTTTCCCGTTCCCACCAACGGGTCGAGCGCACGAACGCAGAACGCACGGGTCAGCGGCTCGATCGCCTCCATCCGCCGCGGCGTGAAAACCCTTGACAGCAAACGACGATGGAGATCGTGAATCGGTGGGTCCTCGAAGAGGATGATTCCCGGCGGAACCTCGACACCACTCATGATGATGTCCATGGTGGTGCCGCGTCCGGACCTGAAGGTGTCGAAGTTCATCAGCTCGCGAGAGACATCCTCGTACCGGCTCAACGCGTAGAAGTTGTACTTGTCGTTGTGATACAGCGGGGCTTCGTCGCGCAGCCGCTTCCAGATGGGATACGGGTCGTCGTCGATGTCGAAATCGAACGGGTCGTAATAAACCTCGGTCGCGCTCGCTCCGGTCATCATCCTGTCTTTCTCTCGGTCAGCGCCTCGGGCAGCACGACCTCGCCCACCCGCTTGAGGTAGGGCCACGCCACTTCGGGCGGCAAGCCGCCGCACAGCGGCGACAAGTTGAGCATCTGACCGGAGCGCACCCGCGAAATCGCTTCCGGCACAGAGATGATCACGTGCGACTTCCCCACGTCGCGCAGCTCGTCCACCGTGGCCACGTGCGAGAAACCGGCCGTCGTCTCGTCCCCGGGATTCCACGCGGCATACATCCGCACGTCGTGGAGCAGATGCTCGCCGAGCTCTTCCCACGCCTGGTCCACGTCGTCGGCGACGAAAACGACTGAGGGGGTGCCACGGCTGGGAAACATCGTCGGGCCGGGCGTATGACCGTGCTGGCGGCATGCCTCCTCGTAGGCCTCCTGCATGCCGGGTTCGTTGGCGTTGCCCAGCATGCCCAGGCCGTACCTGCCGGCGCGGCGGGCTGCCGCCAATGTTCCACCGCCCCACATCATCGACGGGCCGCCCACGGTCAGCGGCGTGGGCGTCACCGTGATGCGACGCCCATCCTCGTTAACGGTTTCTCCGGCGAGCAACCGGCGCAACAGCCCGAGCTTTGCGTCGGCGAGCCTGCCGCGCTTGGTGATTTCCAGGCCGAAGTGCTCGAACTCCTCGGGCCGGTACCCGAGCGCCAGGGTGTAGGACGCCCGCCCCTCGCTGATGATGTCGAGGACCGCCATGTCCTCGGCCAGCCGCACCGGGTCGTAGAACGGCAGAATCAGGATCAGGTTCATCGCCAAACGTTGGGTGCGCGCCGCAATGGCCGGCGCCAGAATCATTGGCGACGGCAGGTACCCGTCCTCGGACCCGTGGTGCTCACACAGCACGGCGGCGAGGCCACCGTGCTCCTCGGCCCATGCGCACATCTCGGGCACAGCGGCGTACAGCGCTGCTGGCGGCGCTCCCCACGAAGGGGCGCGCATATCGAAACGCAGTGTGAACACACCCAACTCCTAGCTAACCTAATATTTGTCCACGTACGCTACGTGCCTGCTTCGAGCTGCGTCAACGTTCAATCAAAGACGTCCCGCGGCAGGGTCGTCGGGATATCCAGCGAGCTGAGCAGCCCGGGCGGGGCATCGACCACGTACGGGATCGCGTTGACCACCCGCATGGCTGTGGCCGCCATGGCGGCTCGCCCCGCACCGTGTCCCTCGGCCGCGCCCAGCGTCATCACGCAGTGAATGTCCGGATCACCTTCGATGTCGACCCGATAGGTCGCGTCGCACTCCGATGTCGGCCAGTTGGGCGCGACATCGCGGGCCATTCGGATGATGTGTTCGATCACGATGGCCTCGCTGCCGTTGACGACGCCCGCCGCCCGGGTCCGCACCGCGCCGCAGGTGCCCGCCTTGACGGTGCCGAACGCGACGTCGATGTCGCGATCGGTCAGCTCCCTGTCGAGGGAACTGTTGATGCGCTCGACCTCGACTCCGAGCCCGGTCGCGACCAGGTATATCGGTGCCTTCCAGGCCATTTCGATGAACCCTGGCGTGGAGAGCATGGGCTCGAAATCGAGGGCACGGCCGAAGCCCATCCCGTCCATCATCACGTCGGCCACCGGGTAATGGTCGTTGAGGGCGATCTCGCTCGCCGTAATACTGCGGATTCGCTTCGACTGCGTAGTCATGACCAACGCCAGCTGATCTGAAGCGAAACCCGGAAAGATGCCCGAGACGTAGAACGATGCGCCGCCGGACCTGGCCGCCGCCTCGAGTTGGTCGCGCCAATCCGGCGCGACATACGAGGGCGGATACACCAGACTCGTCGACGACGTCGACACGACGTTGATCCCCGCCTCCAGCAGCCGCAAGTAGTCGGGCACGGCGGCGCCGTCGCGCTCGGGACCGCTCGCGGCATACACCACCGCGTCGGGCGCCAGGGCGATCAGCGCGTCGGCATCGTTGGTAGCCGCGATACCCAGCGGCTCGATGCCGGCCAATTCCCCGGCGTCCTTGCCGACTTTGTCGGGCGAATGCACCCATACTCCAACGAGTTCCAGGTCTGGCCGGCGGCGGATCGCATCGATGGCGATCGACCCGACTCCCCCCGTCGACCACACGACGGTACGCATAGGGCTCACCTCCCTACTATGAGCGGCCGCGGCGCGCTCGAGGTATTGCCACGCCACATCGGCCGGCACGCCGCCGCACAGCGGATGCGGCGGGAGAAGGCGTCCGCCGCGCACATAGTCGGCCGCCGACCCAGCACGCAGGTCGAACCTCAGCGTGAGCATCAACAGCACCATAACCTAAGATTTGTTCATTAGGATAGTGCCTACTCTCTTAACAGGAGGAACAGGATGACGACTCAGCGGGTAGTGGTCTGGGCGACGGGCGGCATCGGGTCGATCGCGATCCGCACCATCCACCGACGCCCCGATCTGGATCTGGTCGGCGTGTGGGTGCACTCCGCGGAGAAGGTCGGCAGGGACGCCGGCGAACTCGCCAACGGCGAGCCGATCGGCCTCGCCGCCACCAGCGATGCCGACGCGCTGATCGCCCTCAAACCCGATTGCGTCATCTACGCGGCCAGCGGCCCCGAGCGCGACGCGCTGGCCATCCCGGACTATGTTCGGCTGCTCGAAGCCGGAATCAACGTTGTCACGACCAGCACGACCCGGTTGGTCAATCCGCAGGCCTACCAGCCCACCGAGTGGCGCGACCAACTGCTCGCCGCGGCCAAGCAGGGCCAGGTGTCGTTGTATGCGTCCGGGATCGAGCCCGGCTTCGCCGCCGACTATCTGCCCTTAGTGCTGTCCACCCAGTCGTCGTCCATCGAGAAAATCCACTCGTTTGAGATCGGCCTGTACGACGACTACGGGGTTCCCGACATCATGAGCGACGCTCTGGGCTTCGGACGTCCGCTCGACTACCAGCCCTGGATCGGCTATCCCGGTGCCATCGCCGGCGAATGGCAGGGGCAACTCCGGTTGATCGCCGAGGCGCTTGGAGTCGAAATCCAGGAAATCCGAGAGAGTTTCGATCGCGCAGTCACGAACCGGACACTTGAGGTAGCGATGGGCACCGTCGAGGCCGGGACATGCGGCGCCCTGCGAATGAAGGCGATCGGGGTGGTCGACGGCCGCGAAGCCATCGTCATCGAGCACATCACTCGGCTCGCGCACGACGTCGCCCCCGACTGGCCGACCGGGATCGGCGATCTGTCCTACCGCGTCATGATCACCGGCGACCCCGACATCGACTGCAGCATGGCGGCGACACTCAAGGATCCGCACAAGGCCGGCGTCGGCAGCATGACCTCAGGGGCGGGCGCGATGGTCGCCACCGCAATGCGAGTCGTCAACGCGGTGCCGTATGTCGTTGCCGCCGGACCCGGCCTGCTGAGTTCGGTGGACTTGCCGCTGACGATTCCAAAGCACGCGTTTGCCACTTAATCTGCCCGAGTGACGGTTAACCCGCTCGAGGAACTCACGCTGGAGCAACTGCGGCTCCGGACCAGCATGAAGTGGCGCGCGCACCCGGCCGACGTGCTGCCGCTGTGGGTCGCGGAGATGGACGTCCAGCTCGCGCCGACTATCGCCGACGCCCTCCGCGCAGCCATCGACATTGGCGATACCGGCTATCCCGCCGGCCACGCGTTCGCCGAGTCGGTCGCCGAATTCGCTTCGCGGCGTTGGCAATGGCACGACCTGGCGGTCGGCCGCACCGCAACCGTTCCGGACGTCATGCTCGGCGTCGTCGAGACGCTGCGCCTGGTCACCGACCGCGGCGACGCCGTCGTCGTCAACTCACCGGTGTACGCGCCGTTCTACGCTTTCGTCTCGCACGACGGCCGCCGCGTGATCGAATCTCCTCTGGACGCCGGTGGCCGAATTGATTTGGCCGCCTTGGAAGAAGCGTTCGCGCGTGCGTGCGCTTCGGGCGGGAAGGCCGCATACCTGTTGTGCAATCCGCACAACCCGACGGGGGCGGTGCACACGTTCGACGAACTGCGCCGGGTTGCCGAACTGGCCCGGAGGTTCGGAGTCCGGGTGGTGTCCGACGAGATTCACGCACCGGTCATCCTCCCCGGTGCACGCTTCGTCCCGTATCTGACCGTTCCCGGTGCCGAGAATGGGTTCGCCCTGACGTCGGCTTCGAAGGCGTGGAACTTATCCGGGCTGAAGGCGGCCCTAGCCATTGCCGGTCCGGAGTCGGCCGCGGACCTGCGCCGCATGCCGGAGGAGGTCGGGCATGGGCCCAGCCACCTCGGCATCATCGCGCACGCCGAAGCGTTCAGGACCGGTGGCGAGTGGCTCGACGCGCTGTTGGCGGGCCTGGATGCGAACCGGGCCTTGCTGGGCGATCTGGTCGCCGAGCACCTGCCTGAAGTGAAATGTCTACGGCCGCAAGGCACTTACCTCGCTTGGCTCGATTGCCGCGCGCTCGGGTTCGACGAAGAGGAAACCGAGGGACTCGCTGTGGTAGCCGATCTATCCGGGCCCGCCCGCTGGTTCCTCGATCACGCCCGCGTCGCGCTCAGTTCCGGCCACGTCTTCGGTACCGGCGGAGCCGGACACGTGCGGCTGAACTTCGCTACCTCGCAAGCGATTCTCACCGAGGCCGTATCGCGGATGGGCCGCGCCCTTGCGCAGCGATGAGCGCCGAAGTTCTTCTGAAACAGCGATTTTCAGTTAGGCGGGGATTTCCTCGGCGCCGCGGCCCAGGTTCCGGAAGCCCTCGGCGGGCTTCTTGAGTCGCAGTAGGAACGGAAGCGTACTCAATTCGAACTTTGTCGTCTTTCCCAGCCGGCCGAAGAAGCCGCGCTCCGGCACGGACGGCACCACCTCGGACGTGGCGAGGTCGATGTAGTGCGTCGACGTGTTCCCGATACCGGCGAAGTCGTGGATCAGCGGCTTGCACAGGCCGCGGGTCGATTCGTCGAGGCACTCCGCCACGGGGTCGGTCATCAGCACGTATTCGGCCACGGGCACCGAGTTTTTCAGCATTCGGTGGACGAGGATGACATCGACGCCGGCGAGCTCGGTGTGGCGTTTGACCCGCTGCTCGGCCACCTCTCCCTGGTGAACGACGAATTTGAGCGACAGCTTGTCCAGCTGTACGCAGCTCGCACACTCGCAGGCGATGTCGGCTTTGAAGCGCTCCCGCTTCGCGAGGAACGACCGGCGCATCCGCGACAACCGGTCACACACCAGCACTTTGGCGTTGCCGTCGGGCTCCCAGAAGAACGCGGCGTCGCCCTCCAGTTTCGCCAGCTTTAGCCCTTTACCAGCATCGATAACCGCCTCCAGCAGCCCGGCTACCGTCTGCTGCGCGTGCGCCAGGTGCGTCCGGTTCCAATTCATGTAGTCGGTGTATCCGCTGATGTCGGCGATCAGCAGAACCGCGTGCCGGATGGCCATGAATTTGGGAGTGTAGTGGCCCCCACTGACAGCCTCAATGAAATCTCGTACTGGACGAAGAGGCGTTCGGAGAGAGAGGCTTGCAGAGGTGCCCGCTCACCGGAGGAGCTGAATGTGGATGTGCTGCGAACCCCGGACTCCCGATTCGAAAACCTGGAGGGCTATCCGTTCGTAGCGAACTATCTCAACGTGGCAGCAAGCGATACTCAGCCGCTGCGAATGCACTTTCTCGACGAGGGTCCGGCGGATGGCCCGCCGATCGTACTGCTGCATGGCGAGCCCACGTGGAGCTACCTGTACCGGACGATGATTCCGCCGCTGGCCGATGCCGGAAACCGGGTGCTCGCGCCCGACCTGATCGGCTTCGGCCGCTCCGACAAGCCCAGCAGGATCGAGGATTACACCTATCTGCGGCACGTGGAGTGGGTGACGTCGTGGATCGAGCGGCTCAACCTCAAGGACGTCACGCTGTTCGTCCAAGACTGGGGATCGCTCATCGGTTTGCGCATCGCCGCCGAGCAGAGTGATCGGATATCGCGGCTGGTAATCGCCAACGGTTTTCTCCCGACGGCCCAGCAACGTACCCCGCCCGCTTTCTATGCGTGGCGGGCCTTCGCGCGCTACTCCCCCGTGCTGCCCGCCGGCCGCCTGGTGTCCGTCGGCACCGTCCGCAGGGTGCCGACGAAGGTGCGGGCGGGCTACGACGCGCCCTTCCCCGACAAGAGCTATCAGGCCGGAGCCCGCGCATTCCCGCAGTTGGTGCCGACCTCCCCCGACGATCCCGCGATTCCGGCCAACCGCGCCGCATGGAAAGCCCTGGGCCAATGGGATAAACCCTGCCTGACCATCTTTGGGTATCGCGACCCGATCCTCGGCGCCGCCGACCGTGCCCTGATCAAGCACATCCCCGGGGCGGCCGGCCAGCCGCATGCCCGCATCAATGCCAGCCATTTCATCCAAGAAGACAGCGGCCCTGAACTGGCCGACCGCATCGTCGCCTGGCAACAGGCGATGCGGTAACTGGTTAGCGGGTGTTGATCAGGCGCACGACGCCGCGCATAACCGCCCTGCTGAGCGCGTGACGCGCCTGATCAAGTGTTGAGCCGGCTTGTGGCGGCGGCACCGTCCCGAGGCGCGGGAACAACGCCAACGCATTGGTGCGCTCGATCGCCGCGCAGGCGGCCACGTCGAGCCCGGGGTAGGTCTCCAGGCCGGCGGCGAACAGCTTGGCCGCCGCGACGGGCGCGAAGGGAAAGTCAGAGCCGAAGGTGATGTGCCCGGGCTTGGCGAAGGCGAGCAGGCTCGGCAGCGCGGCGGCGGTCGAGGACAACGCGGTGTCGAAGTAGAAGCTTGCGAAGTCGTCCAGGGTGTCCGTCAGGCTGCGTCCCGTGTCGCTCATGATGCCGATCGCCATTCGGTGCGAGGCGTAGGGCACGAATCCGCCGGCATGGCTGAGGATGAACTTGATGTTGGGATACCTGCGCCGAATCTCGTTGCGCACAAGCAGATACGCCGCCCGCGTGGTGTCGAGCAGGAAGTCGGCCGCGAATGGCAGGACGCCCTCGACGGCGGGGCCGGGCAGTTCGGCGGGATGGATGAACACCACCGCCGACCGAGCATCCAGCGCGGCGAACAGCTCGTCCTGTCCGTCCTGGCCCAGGTAGGTGCCCGCCGCGTTGGCCAGCAGGATGACGCCGTCGGCGTGCAGCTCGTCGAGGGATCTCACGGCCTCGGCGACGGATTCCCCGACGTGCGGCATCGGGAGGGTGGCGAAGAAGCCGAACCGGTCGGGTTGGGCTCCGACGACCGTGGCCAGGTGGTCGTTGAGGTCCCGAGCCAACGCGGCGGCGTCGGCCGGGTTCGGCAGGAACGTGGTGGCCGGCGCGGACACCGACAGGATCGCCGTGCCGATGCCGAGTTCGGACATGGTCTGCAGCGACCCCTCAGGGCTCCACTCCGGGACGGCGCGGCCACCGGCCTCGTCAATTCCGGCCTTGCGCAGCAGGTTTCGGTAGTCGGTGGGGACGGCGTGGTGGTGGGTGTCGATTCGTAGCATCGTTGCTCCTCGGGTAATCACCTCGCGCTAAATGATCGAGCCCACCGCGCCCAGCGTCGAGTTGTTGTCGTGATCTCGACGAAATTGCCACAACTAGTCGACGCTCGGCGCCCTCAGCCGGTGACAGCGAGGACGGCCGCGGCGAGTTCGGGACGGCACACCAACAGGTCCGGCAGCTTCGGGTCCGGCTGGTTGTAGGCCAGCGCCGAGCCGTCGATGCGCGAGGTGTGCAAACCCGCGGCCCGGGCGACCGCCACCGGGGCGGCCGAATCCCATTCGAACTGACCGCCGGCGTGGACGTAGACGTCGGACAGACCTTGCACGATCGAGGCCACCTTGGCTCCGGCCGATCCCATTTCCACCAAGACGCCGCCCAGGGCGTCGCGAACGGCCAACGCAATCGCGGGCGGCCGGGTGCGTGATACCACGATGCGCGGCTTGTCCGGTGCGGCGGGAGGCGCGGCAACGTCGGGTGTGGCCAACGTGATGCCTTGCGCCGGCAGCGCAACCGCGCCGGCGACAAGCTCGCCGGCCTCCCAGAGCGCGACGTGCACCGCCCAGTCGTCGCGCCCGAGTTCGGAGAATTCCCGCGTGCCGTCGAGCGGATCGACGATCCACACCCGCTGCGAGCGCAGCCGCACCGGATCGTCGGCACCCTCCTCGGAGAGCACCGCGTCGTCGGGGCGCTCGGTAGCGAGCGCTTTCATAAGAAAGTCGTGGGATCGCTTGTCCCCAGCGGCTTTCCGCTCGCCGGCATCGGCGTCGGCGAATTCGACGCGCACTCCGAGCAGCAGCCGGCCCGCCTCGGTGGCCAGCCGCGCGGCCAGCCCGTGGTCATTCATCGGTCACTCCGGAGATCATCGCCATCCTCGATATGTTGGTCGGATTGACCCAACTTACCGCGCCGCGATTCATGCGGCGCCCGCCACCCCGGGGGTGGCATTTCTGCCATAACCTGGTGAACGTGAGCGGCAACGTCTCTTCATCGAGCCGGCCGCGGCGGATTCCGCGGGGGCGCAAGACCGTGATCGGTGTCGTCCTCGCCGTTCTGCTGATCGGTGGGCTCGGCTTCGTCGGGATCAAGCTGACCCAGCACCAGAACGGCGCGGCGCCGCCGACCACCCAACCCGCGCCGCCGACCAGCTTCGCCATCCCGGCCTGCTACAACCCAGCGGTTCAACCTGCCGAGCGTCCAAAGAAGCTCAATGTCCTGGGCTGCGCGAGCGTAGCCGTTGCGCTGCAAGACATGTCGTGGAGCTCGTGGGGACCACAGGGCGCCGACGGGACCGGCACCGCCGTTTTCAAAATGTGCGACCCGAACTGCGCGGCCGGCTATCAACTCACCGATCCGGTCGTCGTGCACGCGTGGAATCCGCAGCCGCCGCGTCCGGATGCCATCTGTCAGGTCGGGCTCAGGATTTTCGCCGACCTGATCCTGGCGTTCCCTAAGGATGTCCCGCCGCCGACTGCGCAGAAAATGACCACCCAGTACAACGGAATGCCGGCGGTGCACTACGTGAACTACGCCGTCGGCAACGGTCGCGACACCCAATTCATCGGCTACACGTTCTGCAACTAGCCGCGGCCGCTCTTGCGATCGCCGCTAGACCTCGATGACGACCGCCCCGCCCTGGCCGCCGCCGGCGCACATGGCGGCGACGCCGATGCCACCGCCGCGGCGGGCCAGCTCGTAGGTCAACGTGGTGACCATGCGCGCGCCCGATGCCGCGATGGGATGGCCCAGGCTGCAGCCGCTTCCGGAGAAATTGACCTTTTCGTCGTCGATGCCGTACTCGCGGCACGCCGCGATCGGCACCGAGGCGAACGCCTCGTTGATCTCCCACAGCGCTACGTCGCCCACCGATAGGCCGGCGCGCTGCAACACCTTCCCGATCACCTTGACCGCACCCAGACCGCAGTCCTTGGGCGGCACGCCCACCGCGGCCCACGCCTTGACCGTGCCCATCACGTTGAGCTTTTCGGCTTCCGCGTAGTCGCGGTCGACGAGAGCGACCGCGGCGGCGGCGTCGTTGGTGCCGCTGCTGTTGCCCGCCGTGATCGAGAACCCTTCGATCTCCGGGTGCAGCACCTTGAGCGCGGCGAGCTTCTCGACGGTGGTGTCGCGGCGCGGATGCTCGTCGACCGAAAAGTCGGTTACCGAACCGTCCAGCTGCGTGATCTTCAGCGGGATGATCTCGTCGACGAACTTGCCCGCATCGATGGCCGCGATGGCGCGCTGGTGCGACCGGGCAGCCCAGGCGTCCATCTCCTCGCGGGTGATGCCCACCGTCTGCGCGGTGTTCCAGCCCACCGTGATCGACATGTCCTTGGTGGGCGCATCGGGCGTCTCGACATGGGTCGGTGGCAGCCAGCGCTCCTCGAACTTCAGCTCGGGACCGGGAATCCGCTGGTTCATCAGCGGTGTCATCGACAGCGACTGCACCCCGCCCGCGACGAGCACGCGCTCCATCCCGGAGCCGATCTGGGCCGCGGCGTTGCCGATGGCGGTGAGGCTGCCCGCGCAGTGCCGGTTCACCGCCTGGCCGGGGATGTCCTCCATGCCGGTTGCGGCCGCCGCGTAACGCGCCAGATCCCCTCCGCCGTAATGCGATTCGGCGAAGATGATGTCGTCGACGGCCGATGGGTCGACGCCGGAGCGACGCACCACCTCGGGGAGCACCGTGGTGACCAGAACCTCGGGCGGTGTGTTGACGAGCGTTCCCTTGAAGGAGCGCCCGATCGCGGTCCTGACTGCTCCGACGATGACTGGTGTGGCCATTGTTTACCTCGAACTGTTGGTTGGGCGGTCCGCCAAGTTTACACTAAACGCCTTAAGCGTAACGCCACGGTCGGGTCACACGTCGCGCTACGCTCGCGCAATGACCGCCACCTCCCTCATAAAACCCGACACGACCCAGACCGCGGCATACCGCGTCGCGGCGATGCTGATGGGCATCGGGACCCTGCACTTCCTGGCACCTGAACCGTTCGACGGGATCGTTCCCGCGGAGCTGCCTGGAGACCCGCGGCTGTACACCTACGTGTCGGGAGCTGCCGAGGTATCGATCGGTGCGCTGCTGTTGCCGCGCCGCACCCGGCGATCCGCGGCGCTCGCGGCCGCCCTGCTGTTCGTCGCAGTGTTCCCGGCCAACGTCAACATGGTCCGCTTGTGGTGGGGCAAGCCCTGGCCGATGCGACTCGCCGCCCTCGCCCGGCTGCCGCTGCAGGTTCCGATGATCACCACGGTGCTGAAAATCCGGCGCAACAGCTAGCGTGTCACATGCGCCACATGCGTCGCTGGCCGCGGCGGTGTCCGTTGTGCCCGCCTCCGAGCGACAACCGGTAGTTGGCGGCGTCCCGCCTGGTCGCCCGAGTTGTCGCTAAGAGGCGGGCAAACCGTCCACCGCCTGGCGCGGAAACTGGTGTGGCAGTTGAGATTATTGCGGCGTAAACACACCCGAACGCCCGGGAGGTTTGGTGGCAAAGGCGGACATCGCGGCCCTGCTCGCGGTCGCGGCGGCGTTGACGATGGCCATCGGCGATGTGATCGAGCAGCGATCCGCCCAGCAAGTAACCGACAAGCCCGTCGGCACGTGGGCCCTGTTTCGCCGGCTGCTCCGCGATCGGCAGTGGTGGGCCGGCAGCCTCGTGGCCGCGGCCGGGTTCGGGCTACAGGCCGCGGCACTCGCACTCGGTTCGGTGGTACTCGTGCAGGCGTTACTGGTCACCTCGCTGCTGTTCGCGTTGGTCATCAGTACGAAGACAAGCCACCGCAAAGTCACTCGCCGGCAAGTGATCTGGGCCGTACTGCTCGCGGTCGCGGTGACGGTGGTGGTTGTCGTCGGCGATCCGCAGGCCGGGAATCCGCGAGGATCATTCAAGACGTGGAGTGTCGTGGCCCTCGTCATGGGACCGGCGCTGATCCTGTGCGTGATCGGTGCCCGGATTTTCTCGGGGTGGACCAGCGCACTGTTGTTGGGCCTGATGTCGGGTTCGCTCTGGGGCCTGTTTTCGGTGTTGACCAAGGGCGTCGTCGACCAGCTTGGCCACGGAATCATGCCCTTGCTGCGCATGCCCGAGCTATACATTTGGGCGGTGCTGGCGATCGCCGCGACGGCGTGGGAGCAGTCAGCGTTTCGGGCCGGCCCGCTGACCGCGTCGCTGCCCGCCGTGACCGTCGCCGAGCCGATCGTCGGATCGGTACTAGGGGTCACGGTGCTCGGCGAAACCATGAGCACCAACGATGCCGGCCTGGTGGCACTAGGCGCGTCGGTCGCGGTGATGATCGCCGCGACGGTGGCGCTGGCCCATGGGCAGGCCGCCGCATCGGCCGGCTAGCGCGTTCAGCCCAAGGTCTCGCGCAGTTCTTTCTTGATCACTTTTCCGAATTGGTTTCGCGGCAGCGCATCGACGACCACGAGACGCTCGGGATGCTTGTAGCGGCTGAGGCCGTGCGAATGGCAGTGCCGAACAAGGGATTCCAGCGACACGCCGTCGGCTGACGTTGGTACCACCACCGCGCAGACCCGCTCGCCGGCGCTACGGTCGGGCACTCCGATGACGGCGACGTCGGCGACCGCCGGATGGGTGACAAGCACGTTTTCGATCTCGGCCGCGGAAACATTCTCCGCGTTGCGGATAATCGCATCCTTGATACGGCCGGTGACGCGAACGTTGCCGTCGGCATCGATCAGCCCGAGATCGCCGGTGCGCAACCAGCCCTCCCCGTCGAATGCGTCGGCGTCGAGCGTCGCGTCCGCGTAGCCCAGGAAGCATTGCGGGCCCTTGAGCCGCAACTCGCCTTCACGCCCGGCGGGCAGTTCGACTTCTCGGCTGTCGACCACGCGGACGCTGACCCCCGATACCGGCGGGCCCACGGTGTGGTCGAGGACCTCCGGCGGGGCGGTGAAAGACGGTGAGGTGGCGCAGGGAAACTCGGTGAGCCCCCAGGCATTGGCGATCCCGCCGACTCCGAAGGTTTCGCGAACCTGACGTCCCAGTTCGGGCGTGATGGGTGCGCCTCCGGCCAGGCAGCCCCGCAGGGCGGGGAACAGGGGCCGATCGCCATGAGCGCGTTGGGCCTCGAGGAAAGCCACGAAAAACGGTGTCGCCGTGCCGAGGAACGTAGGGTTATGCGCCGCAATGGAAAACGGCGTCGTCGCCGGATCGAACGCCTCGAACAACGCCAGCCGCATTCCAGTCAGCAGCGCGGCGGCCAGCATCGCGGCGCCGCCAATGTGCGCGATCGGGAAGGCAATCGGATCCACGTCGCGGCCCGTCGCACCCACCATGCCCACCACGCCCGTCGAGCCGGCGATCACCGACGCGTCGGTGTGACGGATCCCCTTGGGGGCCGCGGTGGTCCCCGACGAGTAGTAGATCCAGCGGGCGTCGCCGGTGGATCCCGTTGGCGCCGTGAGGGTATCGACGGTGCCGCGGGGCAGCCGCAGCTGGCCGACGGCCGGCAGTGTCTCCAGGTCGAGGGTGATGACCTCGAAGCCCTTGTCCGCCGACAAAGCCCGGGCAAGCCCGCCGTGGTCGAATCCGCGCCAAAACTCAGGCGCTACAAAGAATTCCGTTGCCAGCTGTCCGGTAATGAAGTCGACTTCGCGTTCCCGCAGTATCGGAATTATCGGGTTTTGCACCGCGCCAAGTCGGGTGAGTGCCGCCATGACCACCATGGTTTCGAGTGTGGTGGGCAGCTGCCAGGACACGACCGTTCCCGCGCCGATCCCCCGTTCGGCGAACGCCGCGGCCGTCGCGCACGCGGCATCACAAAGCTCGCGCGCGGTAAGGCTTCGGCCATGCTCATCGGCGAGCAGGCGGCGGTTCGGGTCGCGCTGTGCCGCGCCGGCGATCAACTCCCAGAACGTCATCTATTCAGTTGATCGGCGGACGGTGGGCGGAATCCCGAGTGTGCGAGCGAGACGGACACGGCGCTGCCAACCGGACCCTGGTGGTCGACGAGGACGGCCGACCCGGTGGCCACCCCCTCGTTGCTGTAGTGAGTGAGCGCGGCCAGCCCGATGTGCGGCCCTTCCGGCAGCCGGCTCAGGGTCAGGGTGTAGTCGACGTTGATGAACTGCAGAGCCTGGGTGCCCCAATTGGCGATTGCGGCCGTGACGTCGGCGGCCATCGCCGCTCGCGTAAACGCCGTGAACGGCTCGCCGTCGATCAACGGGCGCGTTTCCTGCAACCACGTGTATTTCTGCCCGGACGCGTTCACCCAGTCAGGATCGGGATTCTGGACTCCGGCGCCCCAGCCATATGTCCGCATGAACAGCGACGGGTGGGTGCCGTCCTCCTCGATCGGCAGCCGCGGCATTTGCACCGGCTGTGACCACACGTCTCCGTCGGGTTGCGGGCCGCGCTTTAGAAACAGCGCACTCCCGCGCGCCACCGGGGCGTCGTGCTGGATCAGGACCGCCTCGACGAGCCGCAGCCGCCGTCGTTCGTGTCGCACCCGGGTCCGCACCTCGATCGGTTCCAGCGCGGTTGGTGCGGGAAGGTCGACGGTCAGCCGCGCAGGTTGCAGTTCGGGGTCGTCGACGGCCTGTTCGACGGCCCAGCCCAAGAGGCCACCGGCGACGTGGCCGCTGAGCGACGGGCCCCACCCTCCGCGCGCGATTTGGGTTGGTACGTAATGGCTTCCGTCACGCACGAAGTACGGTGTCGCCGCCGCCGCGCCGACGTCGTCGGGCACGATTCTCGTCTCGGTCACCGCATGCCTGCCCTCTCCCGTAAAGCCACGAACCGTGAATATTACAGTATTGCCTTCTAGTCGCGTGGCGAGCCGACACGATGTGCGGTGCCGTCGGGATCGACGTAGACGAATTCCCGTAAGCCGTAGGGTGTGTCGTGGGGAGCGATCAAGCGGCCTTCGAGGTGCTCGAGCGCCTTCCATTCCGCGTAGACGGCGTCAGCGTCGCTGACGTAGCAGTACACACTCGCGGCCGTGCGGAGGGGATCGTGCTCGGCCCACTCGGTGAGGTGAATCGACACCGATCCACGATCGGCAAAACCGTACCGCTCGGGTCCTTCGTAGGGGCGGGCATCAAATCCGAGCCGGCGGTAACGATCAAGCGCGCGGTCAAGGTCTCGGACGGGGACGATCGGTGATACCGACGTGAAATCAATCGCGGGCACACCACAGTGTGTCAGCGGCGCCGGACGCCGCCCAAATGGCCTCACACCGTTTACCTGTTGGCTGTGGAAAGCCGTCGCGACCAGGGCGTACACTCTGGCGGCCGAGCCGGTCAAGCGACGATACTTGCGCCATCACAGTGCGGGCCCGCTCGCGGGGGCATCGCACAGCGTCGAGGAGGACAAGTGAGCACATCAGAGACGCCGGCCGGGGGGCTGCCGGTCATCCATCTCTCGCAACTGCTGCGCGCACCGGTGCTGGCCCGCTCCGGCGAGACCGTCGGCCGGGTCGAAGACGTAATCGTGCGACTGCGCGGCGCCGAGGAGTACCCGTTGCTGACCGGGATCGTCGCCGGGGTCGGCGGCCGGCGAGTGTTCATCGGAAGCAAATCAATTCACGAGTACGCTACCGATCGAGTTATCTTGGCCAAGAACAAGATTGACCTCCGCGGGTTTGAGCGCCGCGACGGCGAGGTGCTGCTGCGCGCCGACGTGCTTGGGCACCGGCTGATCGATGTGGCCGCTGTGGAGCTGGTGCGCGCCTACGACGTCGAGCTGGAAGACACCGGCGCCGGGTGGGTGCTCGCACGGCTGGACACTCGGCGTCCGCCGTTATTGTTCGGGCTGATCAAGCGCTCCGGCGGCCATGCGGCCCGCGATTGGAAGGCATTCGAACCGCTGATCGGGCACGCGCGCTCCGATGCGGTCCGCCGCATGTCGGGCCGGTTCGGTGGATTCAAACCCGCCGAGATCGCCGATCTGCTCGAGGACGCCGACAAGGCCGAGGGCGGCGAGATCCTCGATCGGGTCCGCAGCGACCCGGAACTGGAAGCCGACGTCTTCGAGGAGCTCGACCCCGATAAGGCGAGCCAACTACTCGATCGCATGCCCGACGACGAGGTCGCGGCGCTACTGGGCCGGATGCGCGCCGACGATGCCGCCGACGCGATCGCAGACCTTCGACAATCGCGGCGCCGGCGCGTACTGGACCTGATGCCGGCCCCGCAGCGCACCAAGGTGATCACCCTGATGGGGTTCAACCCCGACAGCGCCGGCGGGCTGATGAACGTCGACTTCGTCTCCTGCGCCGCTACCGCAACCGCCGGCACCGCGCTCGCATTGATCGCCGACGCCCGCGCCATCCAGCCCGAAGCGCTCGTCAAAATGCATGTCCTGGACGAGGACAAACGCCTCGCCGGTGTGGTTTCGGTGATCGCACTGCTGCAGGCCGAAGCCGCCGAAAGCGTTGGGGCACTGATGGATTCCGACCCGATCCGGGTCGCATCCGAAGCCGACCTGACGGACATCGCGCTGCTGATGGCCGACTTCAACCTCTACTCCATCCCGGTCGTCGATGAGCAGGACCGCATGCTCGGGGTGGTCACGGTCGACGACGTGCTGGAGGCCACCATCCCAGAGGACTGGCGACGCCGCGAGCCCGCGCCACGACCGATCCGCGATATCACCAGCGATGAGGACAACGCGTCGGTGCCGAGAGGGGAAACTACGTGAGCTCCGGCGACGACAACGCCGTCGCGGGAGCGTCGGGTCCCGGCGTTGAACCGCCTGAGGTGCGGCGTACCGCGGTGCTCGACAGCAAGCACCTGGGTGATATCGAGGGCGCGTTCGGGCGCATCAGCGTCGGCGAGACCGACCATGCCCGCACCCTGAAGAGCAGGCTGCTGACCCTGCTGGCAATCGTCGGCCCGGGGATCATCGTGATGGTCGGCGACAACGACGCCGGCGGGGTGGCCACCTATGCCCAAGCCGGCCAGAACTACGGCTACTCCCTGCTGTGGGTGCTGTTGCTGCTCATCCCGGTGCTGATCGTCAACCAGGAGATGGTGGTCCGGCTGGGCGCGGTCACCGGCGTCGGGCACGCCCGGTTGATCAACGAACGTTTCGGCCGCGGGTGGGGCTGGTTCTCCGTCGGCGACCTGTTCCTGCTCAACTTCTTGACGATCGTCACCGAGTTCATCGGCATCACCCTGGCCGCCGACTACATCGGCGTCTCGAAATACGTTGTGGTGCCGATCTCGGCGGTCGCATTGGTTGCGATCATGGCGAGCGGCAGCTTCCGGCGTTGGGAGCGAGCGATGTTCGTCTTCATCGCCGTCACCCTGCTGCAGATCCCGATGCTGCTCATGTCGCATCCGCAGTGGACCCATGCGGCGAAGTCGTTTGTGGTGCCAAGCATCTCGGGCGGCGTGAGCTCGGATGCGGTGCTGCTGATCATCGCCATCGTCGGCACCACCGTGGCGCCGTGGCAGCTCTTCTTCCAGCAGTCCAACGTCGTCGACAAACGCATCACGCCCCGATTCATGGGCTACGAGCGTGCCGACACCGTGTTGGGGGCCTTCGTCGTGATCGTCGGCGCCGCGGCACTGCTCATGACCGGCGACTGGGCAGCACGCTCCACCAACACCGTCGGCCGTTTCACCGACGCCGGCGACATCGCCCACCTGCTCGGCCAGCACAGCGCGACGCTCGGCTCGTTCTTTGCGATCGTGCTGATGGACGCGTCGATCATCGGGGCGGCCGCGGTCACCCTGGCGACCAGTTACGCCTTCGGCGACGTGTTCGGCCTCAAGCATTCGCTGCACCGCGGTTTCGCCGACGCCAAACAGTTCTACCTGTCCTACACCGCGATGGTGGTGCTGGCCGCGGCCATCGTGCTGATCCCCGGCGCGCCGCTCGGGCTGATCACCACCGCGGTGCAAGCCCTCGCCGGTCTGCTGTTGCCGAGTGCCAGCGTGTTTCTCCTGCTGTTGTGCAACGACCGGGAAGTGTTGGGGCCCTGGGTGAATCGGCCCTGGCTCAACTGGGTCGCGGGGTCGATCGTCGGCACCCTGTTGCTGCTGTCGGGGATTCTGATGGCCACTACCCTGTTTCCCGGCATCGACGTCGTCGCCATCGCCGGCTACCTGGCCCTGATGTTGGTGCTGCTCGCCGCCGCGGCCGCACCGGCGCTGCGCTGGATGGCCCGTCGGCAACCCACGCCACCGGCCGCCAAGCTCCCGGCGCGCGGCGTGGACCGCACCCATTGGCGGATGCCACCGCTGACCCTCTTGGAGCCGGTCACCTGGTCACCGGGCACCCGGCTCGGCATGATCGCCTTGCGCGCCTACCTGGTCCTGGGAGCGCTGCTGCTGGTGGTCAAGGCAATCCAGGTCAGCCGCGGATAGTGTTTACTGGCTAATCATCAGCAACTTCCGATTGACAGCGACGAGCCTGGTGGCTTGTGCCGGCGTGGTCGCGTGCGGGTCGCACCAGCCGGCGCCGCCGGCCGCGTCCGGCCCGAGCACGACGAAGCCCGCGAGCACGTCGGTTTCGCCGAGCACGCCTGGCAGCGTAGCCATTTCGCCGGGCGTACCCAGTACCTCGCCGCAGTGCGTCGGATTGTCGATCTGCGCCCCGCCGCCGCCGGACGCCGAGGGCAACCCGGCGTGTTACTACTCCGACGGCTGGCGCGCCAACGACTCCGGCGCGGGCATCGAGGTCTGGTACTTTCACGAGCCTCAGAACATGTCCAAGCCCGACAAAGTCACGGCGGTCGTCCGCAAAAAGGACGGCACCAAGGAGTCGCAGGACGCTGACATCGGGGCCGGACAACAGGTGCACCGCTTCGAATTTCCGGCCATCGACAAGTCCTCGGTTCAAGAGGTACTGCTCAACACGACTACCGGCCGGTGCTTCGTCGTCGGGCCGTGAAGCACTCCCGACGAAGTCGGACCTCTATCGGCGCGAGCGCGGCGGACGGCTGGCCGGGGCGGTAAAGCCCCCGGTGTCATCGAAGGAGGCCCACTCCCCCTCGTCGTCGACCTCCATGCGCCAACCGAGCTCGGAGGTGCGGGCAATGGAGTTCGTAAACCAGGCGTGCGCAGCCTCGGCGCTGGCGAAATCCCTGGTCGCGATGATTTCGCCGTGCGGGCCGACAACTCGAAACCTGGCCATACGGTGTGGTTATCCCTTCTTATCGGCATTCAATCGCAAGTAATGCCCGCCGACAAGTGCCGGGAAGGGAATCTCGACCAAGCTAGACCGTGCGCGCCAGCCGGCCCGCGAGCAGCTCGGCGAACCTCGCCGGATCCTCGAGGGCACCGCCTTCGGCGAGAAGCGCCGTGCCATAAAGCAGTTCGGCAGTTTCGGCTACCTCGGCGCGCGCGGCATCATCGTCCGCCTGTTGCTGCGCCTGCCGCAAACCGGTGATCAGCGGGTGGCTCGGGTTGAGTTCGAGAATCCGCTTCCCGACCGGAACCGCCTGCCCGGAGGCGCGGTACATCCGCGCGAGGGCCGGCGTAATGCCGAAGGCATCGGTGATCAGGCAGGCCGGCGACTCGGTCAGCCGGGTTGACAGCCGGACTTCCTTCACGTGCTCACTCAGGGTTTCCTTCAGCCAGGCCAGCAGATCGGCGAACTCTTTCTCCTGCTCCTCGCGCTCGGCCTCGCTTTGCTCCTCTTCGGCGGCCAGGTCCACCTCACCCTTGGCCACCGACTGCAGCGGTTTCCCGTCGAACTCGGTCACCGTCCCCACCCAGATCTCGTCGACCGGGTCGGTGAGCAGCAACACCTCGTAGCCCTTGGCCTTGAACGCCTCGAGGTGCGGCGACTTCAAGATCTGCTGACGTGACTCACCGGTCGCATAGAAGATCTGCTCCTGCCCCTCCTTCATGCGCTCGACGTACTCGGCCAGGGTGGTGGCTTCTTCCTCGCTGTGCGTCGACGCGAACGAGGAGACGCGCAGCAGCGTGTCCTGATTGTCGAAGTCCGACAGCAGGCCCTCTTTGAGGACCCTGCCGAACTGAGTCCAAAACGTGCGGTAGTCCTCCGGGCGCTCGGACTGCAGATCCTTGATCGTGGAGAGAACCTTCTTGGTCAGGCGGCGACGGATCGCGTTGATTTGCCGATCCTGCTGCAGGATTTCGCGAGAAACGTTGAGCGACATGTCCTGTGCGTCGACGACGCCCTTGATGAACCGCAGATACGCGGGCATGAGCTGGTCGCAGTCGCCCATGATGAACACGCGCTTGACGTAAAGCTGTATCCCGACGCTGGCGTCGCGGTTGAAGAGGTCGAACGGGGCGTGGGTCGGGATGAACAGCAGGGCCTGGTATTCGAAGGTGCCCTCGGCTCGCATCGCGATGACCTCGAGCGGGTCGTCCCACGCGTGCGCGATGTGCTTGTAGAACTCCTTGTACTCCTCGTCGGACACTTCGTCCTTGGGCCTGGCCCACAGCGCCTTCATCGAGTTGAGGGTCTCGGTTTCGAGGGTGACGACCTCCTCGCCGCCCTCCTCGCTGGGCGGGGTCCGCCGCTCGACTTCCATCCGGATCGGCCAGGCGATGAAGTCGGAGTACTTCTTGACCAGGCTCCTGATCATCCAGTCCGCGGTGTAGTCGTGTAGCTCGTCCTCTTTGTCTTCGGGCTTGAGGTGCAGCGTGACCGACGTTCCCTGCGGGGCATCCTCGACGGATTCGATGGTGTAGGTGCCCTCGCCGCTCGACGCCCACCGGGTGGCCTCGCTCTCGCCGGCCTTGCGGGTGAGCAGCTCGACCTTGTCGGCCACCATGAACGACGAGTAGAAGCCGATACCGAACTGCCCGATCAATTCCTCGGAAGCGGCCGCGTTCTTGGCCTCGCGCAGCTGCTGGCGCAGCTCGGCGGTACCGGACTTGGCCAGCGTCCCGATCAGGTCCACGACCTCGGCGCGTGTCATGCCGATGCCGTTGTCGCGGACGGTCAACGTGCGGGCGCCCTTGTCGACCTCGATGTCGATGTGCAGATCGGAGGTGTCGACGTCGAGGTCTTTGTTGCGGAACGCTTCGAGGCGCAGCTTGTCGAGTGCGTCGGATGCGTTCGAGATCAACTCCCGCAGAAACGAGTCTTTGTTGGAGTAGACCGAGTGGACCATCAAGTCGAGCAGTTGTCGTGCCTCAGCCTGAAACTCCAACTGCTCTACACCGGCGTTCATGCGATTCGACATAAGACCAAAATCTACCGAGATCTGAATCTGTGAAGGGTGGGGGGCCTCACACATTCGCTCATGCGACGAGCTCGAGCGCCGCGCCGACATAACCGCCGACAACCAGGCGAAACGCCGTCCCGTGCGCTCCGAAAATTGGACGGCGCCGGCGTCGCCGCGCAAAGAGTCTGCACGTCCGGATCACAGCGCACGCATAGCCGGGCTTCCTAGCGTCGGTGGGCGTAGGGGGAATCAAGCAACTAGAGACGGGTGACGGACCATGAATTTGAAGCAACTGATCGCGGGGGCAACCATCGCCGGCGCTCTCGGTGCAGCGGTGTTGGGTGTCGGCGCGGGCACGGCGTATGCGGCTCCGGCCTCGCCGCCGCTGGCTCCAGGCGCTCCCCATGATCCGCCCGGACCCGGTGGGCCCGGCGGTCCTGGCGGGCCGGGCAATCCCGGTGGGCCCGGGAACCCGGGCGGCCCCGGCGACCACGGCCAGAATGGTCCCGGCGCCCACGGTCCGGGCGGCCCGGGCGGACCTGGCGGCCCGGGCGGCCCCGGGGACTACCACCCGAACGGCCCCGGTGGCCCCGGCGGGCCCGGTGGGCCGGGCGGACCCGGCCCGTGGCGCGGCGACCCGCACCGTGGCTACTTCCATGCAGCCCCTTGGGGTGACGGACCCGCACCGTGGGGATGGGGTGAGCCGCCGCGGCCCGCGTGGGACCGCCCCCTCCCACCGCCCGGCGGACAGTGGGGCTACGGCCCGATCAACTACTGGGGCTACCAGGAGACTCCCGTCTGGGACCCCGGCTTCAACCAGTGGGGATTCTGGTTCTTCGGGGTCTGGATCCCGCTGTAAAAAGCCACCTCAAAGGCGCCCGCCTTGCCGCACGGCGAGGCGGGCGTCGGCGTCGGCGTAGCTGCCAAGGTGAATTGACGGCCACGGCGGCGGTAGTAGCGTTGTCTCGAGCTCGAGAAGGGGAAGCGGTGGTCGTCGGCAGGCAGATGCTGCACTCGGGATCCAACGAGTCGCTGGGCCGCGAGGCAAACTGTGCTGCCACGGATTTCGCCGGCATGGATGAGCGCAGCGTCGCGAAACTGCGCGCGGTGCGATGCAGCTGCGTTACATAAGCGTCGCGGCGCTCGTCGCCGAAGCCGGTGGTGATCCCTGGGCGATCAACCACAGCCTGCAGGCCGGCCGCCCGGCTCAAATCTCCGACCTGGCGGAGGCGTTTCACGCCGCGGGCCGCTCCACCACCGAGTCCAGCGCCGCCTTCGATGAAGCCCGCCGCCGCTTCGAGGCGTCCTGGAATCGGGACAACGGCGAGAATCCAATCAACGACTCCGCCGAAGTGCAGCGCGTGTCCAAAGCGCTGGGCGCCCAGTCCGTACAGCTGCCGAAAATCGGCGTCGAGCTGGAAAACATCGCCGCCGCCCTAGCCGAAGCGCAGCGAACCGGCGCGGTGCAGATCTCAAACCTGGAGGGCCAACTACAACAGCTCGACAACGAGATCGGCCAGGCGGTCGAAGCGGAGAAAGACATCCACCTCAGCGCGGCCGATAAGTCCGCGCTCGACACGCTGATCACTCATCTTGAACAAGAAGCGATCGACGACACCAAATCAACGCTGGGCCAACTCGTCTCGCTGCGCAACGGTTACTCGGACTGTCTGCAGAAATCACTGGCCACGGTGCGCGGCGACGGATACGAGCCGCCGGCCATCCAGGGCTTGGGTGTAGCACCTCAGATTCCGCCACCCAATACGAAGCCCGAAGATGTGAAGAAGTGGTGGGATTCGCTGAGCCAGCAACAACGGGACCAGCTGATTGCTGAGCACCCACCGCAGCTGGGAAACCTCAACGGAATCAACGCCATCGCCCGCGACGCCGTCAACCAAGCGGTGATGAATGACGACATCAACCTCGTCGAGAACATCGCCAAACAGCGCGGGGTGTCCGTCGCGGACGTCCTCGCCAACCCGGGACTATATGGCCTTTCGGGCACCGAGGTCACGCGCTATGGCAACGCCGTAAAGACGCGTGACGGATTGAACTACGACAGAGGGCCGGAAGGCCCCAACCAACGACCCGTCATGCTCTGGGCCTACGACCCGTTGGCATTCAACGGCTGGGGCAGAGCGGCGATCGCGATCGGCAATCCCGACTACGCGCGCAACACCGCGATCATCGTCCCGGGCACCGGCAGCAGTGTGCAGCAGGGCTGGATGTCGGGGCACCAAGACGCGACCAACCTCTACGACCAGTCCCTGGCTGCCGACCCGGAACACCACTACACGTCCGTGATCGCGTGGATGGGTTATGAAGCGCCGCACGGCTTCTCCGATGTCCGGGTCAGCGAACCCGGGCTGGCGCGGGCCGGTGGCGATCTGCTCGCCGCCGACGTCAACGGCCTGTGGGTAACCCACAACAGCCTCACGCCCGAGCACATCACGGTCATCGGGCACTCCTACGGGTCGACCACCGTCGCCGACGCGTTTGCGCACAGCAACATGCACGCCAACGACGCCGTGCTGATTGGTTGTCCGGGAACGGATCTGGCGCATAGCGCCGCAGACTTCCACCTCGATGGCGGGCATGTCTACGTCGGCTCGGCCTCCACCGACCCGGTCAGCTGGATCGGCCAGGGCAGCGGCCTGCCCGAAGAATGGCTCAAAGGCAAGCTCAGGGACCACGGACTCCCCGTTCCGTACGACGCCGGGCTGGGCCGCGATCCGGCCGGCGACGGATACGGATCGATCCGCTTCCACGCCGAAGTGGCGGGCTCCACGGACATGGACCGGCACGACCATTCGCACTACTACGACATGGGCAGCGAGGCGCTGCGCAGCATGACCGACATCGCCAGCGGCCAGTCCAACCACCTGGCGACCGACGGGCTACTCGCGGACGGCCGGCGACAACCACACATCGGGCCGTTCCGAATACCCGGTATACCTGCATATATCGACCCTGAACACGATCGCCCACGCGATACGATCAACGACAACCATGCCTACCCCACGTACGCCCCCCGCTGATCGCCGCCAAATGCCATGGCGTTCCGTGATCTTCACTGCGCTAGTCCTCGTCCTGTCGATCGCCACGGGAGGGTGTTCGCTGATGTTTCCTGACCGGCACGACATTGACCATCCGGCCAACCCGCTATCCGATGACCAAACCCAAGCTCAGGTTGTCGACGCAGCCAAGCAAATCGCGCAGCAGGTGAGCCTCCCAGACGTGTACGGGGGCTTCGTGTTTCAATCGTGCAACGACCAGGGGGAGCCGCCCTACCGTGGGGTCGTCGAGATGAGCTTCAAACTGCCGACGGATGACCGCAAGGGGTATCCCGCCGAGGTCGACCCGGACACGTTCTTCAATCAAATCGCCGCAACGATGGTCGCACACGGGTGGACCGACGGACCCCCGCCCGGATTGCGCCCGAACGGACGCGTGATCAACAAGAACGGCGTCATGGCGGTCATGTCCGCGGGGCCGAACCCCGGCTGGAACCGCATCCAGCTCTACGGCGAATGCCGGAACATGACCGATCACCACAACGATGGCAAGACCAACTGGGTGAAGATCACCGACCAATTGCATTGACGATGCTCAATCCCCAACGTGCGGTTTGATTTCCTCGATCACCCACTGCGCGTAGTCCAGATATTCCTCCGGTCCGTTCAGCCGCGGCGGAGGGACCGAGCTGAACGTCACGCCGAGTTCGGCGAATCGGCAAAGCTGGTCGATGATCTCTTGTTTGCCCATCCCAGGGCGATAATTCGGATCGTCCGCAGCGACGTGGCCCTCCCCGACTCTGCCCATTCCCAGCGGATACATGACTTCGAACGGCCTGCCGTCGTACGTGGGCTGCGATTTGATGAAGTCGATCTTGGCCGGAACGTCTTCGACCTTCGACAGAAACGGCCACCACCCCGATGCGAACCGCGCCGCCCGCTTCAGCGCCGCGTCCGCGTCACCGGCGATCCAGATCGGCAGATGCGGGCGCTGCACCGGCTTCGGCGCGAACGCGATGTCGTCGAAAGACACATACTTGCCGGCAAAACTGGGCGACTCGCTTGTCCACAGTTCGACCATCGCCTGAAGATACTCGTCGGCGATTCGGCCCCGCTGACGGAACGGCACGCCTAGCGCATCGAATTCCTCTGCGTCCCATCCCACCCCGAACGTCGCGGTGATGCGCCCGCCGCTCATCCAGTCCGCGGTCGCCAGCGCTTTGGCCAGCACCACCGGATGGTGCAACGGCAGGATCGTCACGCTCGAATTGACGCGGATTCGCTGTGTCGCCCCCGCGATGAACGCCTGCGCGACCGTCGAATGCAGATAAAACGGGCCGGACAGCTCCAGATGCGAATGCGGGACGACGAAATGCTCAGGCACCGTGACCATGTCGTAGCCCAGCTCGTCTGCGCGCTTGAGCATCGCCGCTTGCTGCGGTCCCGTCACGGCGAACTCCCAGTCGGCCGTCATCGCCGGCAACTCCAGCGTGTGCGGCAGGCCGAATGCTAACTTCATCCCGCCATGATGTCGGGTCGACAGTTGGCAGTACCCGTCGGGTGCCCAACAACGGGCCGCGGGCTTTAGACTGCTCGCGTGAATCCGGTGAAATCGTGCTAACCCTGCGGCGTTTCGTCGCCGTCGTCGCCGTCTCGGTGCTGGGCGCGGGCTGCGGCTCGGCGCATGCGACGGGCCCCCGCACCATTACGTTGACGCTAGTGCGACATGCCCAGTCGGCGGCCAACGCGTCCGGCTTGATCGACACTTCAATCCCCGGCCCGGACATAACCCCCAAGGGGTGGTGTCAGGCGACGCTCGCGGCCACCCAATTGGCCCCCAATCACTACGACGGCATCTACGCCTCGCCCCTGATCCGCACGCAGGAGACGGCCACACCGACGGCGCAGGCGCTGGGTGAAGCCGTCACCGTGCTGCCCGGGCTGCGGGAGATTGAGGCGGGCCAGTACGAGGGCACCCCCGAGGCCGACATCCCGCAGACGTACTTCGCAGCACCCCGGCGATGGCTGCAGGGTGACCGGAGCGCGCGGATCCCGGGCTCGGTGGACGGCAACGAGTTCGACGCGCGGTTCGACGCTGCCGTCCAACAGATTTACGACAGCGGCGAGCAGAACCCCGTCGCCTTCTCGCACAGCGCGGCGATCATGTTCTGGATGCTGATGAATGTCCGCAATGTCCCGCCGCAGCTGACCGCCAAGCCGCTGCCGAACGTCGGGCGCGTGGTGATCACCGGAAATCCCTCCGACGGCTGGACATTGACCGACTGGGATGCCGATCCCCCGCAGTGCTAGGGGCTCTTGGTGCCGACGGTGATCAGATCGGACACGATCTGCGTCCACAGCGGTCTCGGGATGCGGTGCTGATCGGTGACGGTGAACCCCGCGTTCTCGAACAACGACCGCATCTCGGTTGGCGACGCGTTGTGCTGAGGTTTCCACCTGTTGGCCGCCGAAGCCTGCAGCCGCGGTTGCCGAGTGCTTAGGGCGCTGACGGCCACCAGGCCGCCGGGGGCCAGCACGCGGTGGAATTCCCGCAGCGCCGCCGGCTGGTCGAAGAAGTGAAACGCCGACGTCGTCACCACGGCGTCCAGGGCCCCTTCGCCGAAGGGCAGCTGTTCGGCCGGACCGCGCAGCCATTTCACCCGGTCGGACCTAGCGCGGGCTTTCTCGAGCATGCCGTCGGACATGTCGATCCCATAGATCTCATCGGGTTGCAGTTCGCGCTGGATCCGGTCGCTGAGAATGCCTGTGCCGCAGGCGATGTCAGCGATCCGGCGGGCTCCGTGCTCGCGTAACTGGGCGATGACCTCGTCGTGCGGCGGGCGGTACACCCACTGCTGCAGAATCGGCAGGTCGTAGGCCGGGGCCAGGAAACTCCATAGCCGCGTGACCGCGCTGTTGAGTCCCCGGCGTTGCGGTGCCGTCATGCGCTCATTGTGCCCCGGCGCCAGGTGCGCGGGTAACTGCGATCAAGTTCGCCTAGCGGCCCGGGCCACCTGGCCCACCGGGTCCCCCTGGCCCGCCAGGACCACCAGGCCCGCCCGGGCCGCCAGGTCCCCCCGGCCCCCCAGGTCCGCCGGGTCCATTGGCGGCAGGGAGCACGAACACGCATTGGCTCAAGTCAACGCTCCAGGCCCAGCCCGGTGCGCAGGGTTCATCGGCCCGGCTCACCGCCGGGGAGACGAGTGCGGGCAGCGGCAGGCCCGCCAACACAAGAGCGAACGCGCCAATTGCGCAACGCCGCCGTAAATCGCTCATTGGCCTATCTTGCGCCTGCGGACGCGCTCGCGTTCCGGATTGGCGATTTTGGCGGGGCTTCGATGTCCCGAACGTGACGGTGCGGTCACGTTCGGGGCCCAGCGTGACTGCAGCGTCACGCTCGACCGCCGCGATTGACGGTGGGCGAACGCGGGTATTACCTGGCCAACCCATCAATTGGGTGTCGGCTTCTGGGGACGAAGTGAGCGGGGATGGTCGGCTGGCTGGACAGGCTGCAACGACGGAACCGTGCCGTCGGTGTCGTCATTGCGGTCATCTACAAGTATCTCGATGACCAAGGCGGTTACCTGGCCGCGCTGATCACCTACTACGGCTTCGTCTCGTTGTTCCCGCTGCTTCTCCTCCTGACCACCGGTCTCGGGTTGGTGCTCGCCGGTCACCCCGCTCTGCAACACCAGGTTCTGCAGAGCACGTTGAGCCAGTTCCCGGTCATCGGGAGCCAGCTGCACGAGCCACACGGGCTCAGCGGTGGGAGCGTTGCGGTGGTCGTCGGCATCGGCGGCGCGCTCTACGGCGGCCTGGGGGTCGGCCAAGCGGTGCAGAACGCGATGGACTCCGTCTGGGCCGTCCCGAGGAACCAGCGTCCCGATCCGATCCGATCACGAGTGCGCAGCTTGCTACTGCTGTTGGTGCTCGGCTCGGCGGCCATCACGGCCACCGCCCTATCGGCGATCGGCCAGGCCACCGGCTCGCTGGGCGTCTTCGGAAGGATCGGCGTCGCCCTGGCCGCCGTGGCGATCAACGCGATGATCTGCCTGGTGGCTTTTCGGGTGACCACCGCGCGAGCGCTCACCTACCGGCAGGTCTTGCCGGGAGCGATTGTGGCGGCATTCATCTGGCAGATCCTGCAGTGGTTCGGGGCCGGCTATGTAGGGCACACGGTGAAATCGGCGAGCGCCACCAACAGCGTCTTCGCGCTGGTGCTCGGTCTGCTCGCCTTCCTCTTCCTCGTGTCCTCGACGCTGGTGCTGTGCGCGGAGATCAATGTCGTTCTGGTGGAAAAGCTTTACCCGCGCGCGTTGCTCACACCGTTCACCGACGACGCCGTCCTCACCCCGGCGGATCGCAAGACCTACGCCAAACGGGCCAAAGCCGAACGCGTCAAAGGCTTTCAGCGTGTCAGCGTCAGGTTCGGCGACGGCCGCCCCAAGGCCACGCGCTAGCCTCGGTCCGTTTCAAACGTGAATTCGTGGCCGCAGATGCGAATGCGGTCACCATCGGCCAGCGTCGCACTGGTGCGAATCCGCTGACCCGCGACGTCGACCCCGTTGGCGGACTGCAAATCGGTGATGACAAAGCTGTTTCCGGTGTCGACGATCACCGCGTGGTAGCGACTAACCGTGTCATCGTCAACGACGATGTCGTTATCGGACAGTCGGCCGATCCGAGTGGCCGCTCCCCGCAACGGATAACGGCGCCCATCAGCGTCGTGCAGATGTGCGACGGAGGATTCGCGGGCCGGGTCGGTACGCCACTGGAGGGTGCTGGCGGCGCGCTTAGCGGTGGCGCGGGCCGCGTGTTTGACGTCCAGCGGCTCTTGGCGAAGGACCCGCTGATGAAGCCCCTGCAACGTGGGCCCAGGGTCGATGCCCAAATCGTCGGCGAGCGCAGTCTTCACCCGGTCGTAAGCATCGAGTGCATCGTATTGGCGCTCCGTCAGGTAGTAGCCGGTTATCAGCTGTGCCCACAGCGGTTCTCGGTAGGGATGCTCGGCCACCAGTGCTTCGAGTTCTCCGATTATGGAATTAGTTCTTCCACAAGCTATTTCAGCTTCGGCCCGCACGGTAAGCGTCACCAGCTTGTCCTCCGCCAGCGCCGCGGCGAAGGCGTCGACGAATCGAAAGTCGCGCAGATCTTCGAGCACCGGGCCGCGCCACTCCGCAAGCGCATCCGATAGGTGGCCGCTGGCCTGTTCGAATCTGCCCGCGGCCGCGGCCTCGAATCCCGCTTTCCGTGCGATGGAAAAGCGGCCGACGTCGCACGCCTCGTCGGACACGCTGAGCCGATATCCCGGCGGGGCACTGGCCAGGACGGCGGCCGGATCCACGCCGCCACTGCTCACCATTCGACGCAGCCGGGATACGTGCGCGTGCAGGCTGCCCCGGGCCTCGGGCGGGGGGCGTTCCTGCCATGCCGCGTCGATCAACGAGTCAACCGGAACGGTGCGATTTCGATTGATCAACAGCGTGGCCAATACCGCCCGCTGCTTCGCGGCGCCCAACGGCACGTCAATACCGTTGGCGCTCAGCCGCAACGGCCCCAACACCCCGAACCAGAGATCGCCCTGGGCCATCGCGGTAGCAATCCCTTCAGCTCTCACCACAAGTACACGCGCGCGCTTTTCCCCCCGATGCAGGTGATCCAGCTGTCTCCCGGGTGCTGCTGGCAGTGCATGAGGAAATTCGAACCGTCGCAAAGCGCACCGGGCACGGTCTTGCAGTCAACGGCCCCCGGCGCCGAGACGGCCCGCGGTAGCGGGCTGGCGTTGCCGTACTCGGCCCAATACGAGGTCAGCACGCTGTTGGTGAAAAGGCATGACGTTTCGGGGGTTCCCCGCCCGGCATGAGTGCCGAATCCCGTGCCGGTGGGCAAGGAGAAGCCCTGGTCGCAGGACTGATGCAAGCTGCTCAGGTCGGGTCCGGTCAGCAGCGGCGGCAACGCAGTACGCGCGGTCGGGCTCTCCCGCTGCCCGCTCGGCTCATAGACGATGAGCCCGATGACCACCCCAACGGCCGCGAGAACCAGCACCGCGCCGACAGCGATCGCGGTCGGCCGCACCCACCGGCGGCCGCGCTTGCTCGAATCGCGCTGGGGAGGCGCACCCGCCGTGAAAGGTCGAGTGCTGTCCGCGTCGGCTGACGAGATCCCCACGGCACGCTGCGCAGCACGGGCGAGGCTGCCCGCCGTCGCATACCGGTCGTCGGGACGCTTGGCCATGCCGCGCGCAACGACTTCGTCAAGCGCGGCGGGAACCTGCCCAGTCGTCACGCTCGGTCGCGGGGGCGGCACGGCGAGGTGGGCCGCCACCAGATGCTCAAGACTCTCACCGGCGAACGGGGCTTCTCCGGTCAGCGACTCGTACAACACGCACGCCAGCGAGTACACGTCGACACTTGGAGTGGTCGCCTTCTCGTTAAACCGTTCGGGCGCCATGTAATTCAGCGTGCCGATCTGAGTTCCCACCGTCGTGAGTCGCGGATCGCCTTTGGTCTGAGCGATTCCGAAGTCGACGAGATACACGAAATCCGCGGGGGTGACGATGATGTTCTGTGGCTTGACGTCTCGATGGATCAATCCCTCGGCGTGTGCCGCATCCAGGGCAGCGGCGACCTGACTGATGATGCCGACCGCCCGTGCGGGCGCCAGCGGCCCCTGCGCGATCAGATCGAGAAGCGTCTGCCCCTGCACCATCCGCATGTCGATGTAAAGACTGCCGTCGATCTCACCCCAGTCGTGAATTGGTATGACGTGCGGCTCTTGCAGCATTGCCGCCGCCTGGGACTCGCGCTGGAACCGTGTCCGAAACGTTTCGTTGGTCGAAAACTCGTCGGCGAGCACTTTCAGCGCGACCGTCCGCCCTTTGCCGGTGTCGTAGGCCTCGTACACCACTCCACCGCCGCCCTTGCCGAGCAGGCGCGTGATGTTGTACTTGCCGAACGTCGTGCCGACGCGCGAATCCACCGCCATCTCCTTGGTCGTCGTACGACGCAGTATCTCCCCTCAGCAAAAGGTTCGCGCAAGAAACACGCAAGGCGTCCGCCGCAGCCTCTACGTGACCGGGCAACAAGACCCCGGACACGTTTCTGAGGAGTCCGATATGACCATCACGTCCCGCGCGATGTCCGCGCTGATGGCGATAGCGACCGCTGCGGCGACAATCGCCGTCGCGCCGGCCGCGCACGCCGAACCCGCCCCGACGATGGCGGCCCACGGCGTCGAGGCCCCGCTCTCGGCCGTCCCCTGGTCGCAGGTGGGCCCGGGTTGGATGCTCGCGGTGTGGAGCCCGGTTCCCGGCTTGCACACCGGCGAGAAACCTCCCCCCGGGTCACCAACCTGGGAGACCGCCAGCACGACGCTGTATTTGGTTGATCCGGCCGGTGGCCGATACCCCATCACAACCTTCCCGCCGCCGGGCAAGGTTGGTGGGCCGACGTTGGACGACTGGTCGGGCGACGGGACCCGCGCCCTGTTCTCTGCAACAGAAAAGGGCCGAACGGTCGTCACGGAGGTCGACCTGCGCACCGGCGCGAAGACCACCTTCACCACGGAGAACGGCGGCTCCCCTCGCTACACGCGGCCCGACGGCAAGGCGGTGCTGGTGTCCAGACGGAAGGGCTCGGGACCAGGGTCGCTCGAACGCGTCGACCTCGCGGGTAACCACCAGCTGACGTACCCGCTGGGCGAGGATTTCACCTCGTACCTGGCCACCGCGGACGGCACACGGCTGGTGCTGGGCACGCACTCCGGCCTGGCCGTCATGGGCAACGACGGGGTCGCCGGCCAAACAGTCACGATCGCCGGGCAGCGGGACTGCACACCGCTGCGGTGGTGGGACGCGGGCTCGACGATCGCGCTTGCCCGCTGCGGTACCTCCACCACGTCACAGCTATGGCTGGTGCCGATCGACGGCGGAGCGCCGACGGCCCTGACGGCGCCGAACGACGGGCACCAGGGCCCCGACTACGGCGACTTGAACGCATGGCGGCTTCCGACAGGAACGTTCGTACAGGCGGCGGGCGCGTGCGGCGTCGTTTTCCTCGCCAAGCTCAACGGCGACGGCACCACATCGAAGGTCTCGGTGCCCGAGGTGAAGGACGACAGCGTCGTCGTGGTCGGTGTCAATGGCGGCGACCTCGACCTCAAAGCCAGGGCCGGGTGCGGGAGCGGTCAGGCACTCATCGACTACAACCCCGCGACCGGCACCTCGACCGTGCTGCTGGGGCCGTCAGTCAACGGCGGTGGGGTCGTAAGTGCAGTGCCCTATCCGGGCCAGAAGTGAGGCGCAGAACATGCCCAAAACTGTACGCCACCAACAGCTTACGAGCCGCACCTTAATCAACACCGTGACGCTCCTCGTTACCGCGGCGGCATCGTTCGGCATCGCCACCGCGCCGCCCGCCATCGCGGACGCGCAGTGCGGGCCGGGTAGGCCCCCACCCGGTGCGACGAGCAAGGACGTCAGCGCTGCCTACGGCGAGCCCGCCACGCTGTGGATCAGCGACACGGTCGTCGGCATCGTCACCGCCCGGGGCTACGGCGGGGCGCAGATTCATAGCCCCAGCCCCCTGCAGCGCTCCGCGCTACTGATCGACGCCCAACAGGATGGCAACCACCAGATCATCGTCGACACCGGCCGCGAGGCGATCCTGTATGCGGTGTCCGGCTGCGCCATCTCCCCGGTTGTCGATCAACGGGGCGAGCCCTTCCGATTCGATCTCGGACACCGCCGGGGCAACGGCGACGGCATCGGATGCAGCGACCTCGGCGAAGGGCGTCGCCTCGTCGGGCTGCTACAACAGCACGACGACCAGCACGACCCACTCTTGACGGTGCGCCGCACCGAAATTGACCTGAACGGCGCGATGGCGACGATTGGCCGCTCGGACACCGTTACCGCAACTTCGGTTCAAGACCCCGTATGGAGCACGGCAGGCGGGATCAGCTGCGGCGACATGACCATGCAGCGGGACGGCGTTAGGGCCCCCTACTGATGGCACCGCGGACCCGGCACAAGGCCGACGCAAGAATCGCGCAAGGCCTCCGCCGCAGCCTGATACGCATGAGGAAACGAATCGCCTTCGCCCTGGCGGTCGGGATCGCCACGGCGGCACTGTCAACCGCGGGGTGCGCCACGACCATCGCGGGCGCGCCCGCGATGCATATCGCGCCGAGCGCTATCCAGCCGCCGCACCCCGTGACCTATGCCCCGCAAATCGAGTTGCCGTTCGGCAGGTCGATCAACCACCTCGCCGGCGTGGCGGTGGACGGCGCGGACAACGTGTACGCGCTCGACCTGTACTTCGGCCACGTATGGAAGATGGCTGCGGGCACGCGTAACCCAGAGCCGTTGCCGTACATAGGCCTAGGCCGGACCCTCGATGCGGCGGTGGACGCGGCCGGCAACCTCTACGTCACCGATGATTTCCACAAGCGGGTGCTGAAATTGACCCCCGGGACCATGACCCCCGCCGTGCTGCCCTTCACCGACCTCGACGTGATCGCCGGCGTAGCGGTGGACACCGCGGGCAACGTATATGTCAGCGACTCGACCAACAATCGGGTGCTAAGGCTGGCACCGGGGTCCGCGAGCCCGACCACCTTGCCATTCAACGGCATTCACCCCGAGGGCGTGACGGTCGACATCGATGGCAACGTCTACGTCGTCGACTCCGACGGCAAGCGGGTGCTCAAGCTGTTGCCCGGCGCCGGGGACCCAACCGTGCTGCCGTTCGGCGACCTCAAACTGCCTACCCGTGTGGCGGTCGACAGACGCGGCAACGTCTATGTCGTCGACCTCGGGACAGACCGCGTGCTGAAGCTGGACGCGGGCGCGAGCGGCCCAACCACGTTGCCGTTCACCGACCTCAAGGACCCCTGCAGCGTGGCGGTCGATAGCAAGGGCAACGTGTATCTCAACGACGGCCTGCACTTCCGCATCCTCGAGCTGCCGGCCCGGTGATGGACACAGCCATGAAAACCATGTTGCGTCGCATTGCCATCGCCATCGCGGCGACGGCGTCGATCGCCGGAGCGCCGGGTTGCGGCACATCGAGCGTCACGCGTCAGGCCGCGTCGACGACGGTAGCCACATCGCTTGCCGCGCAGGGGCAGTCCGCGTGCGCCGAGCTCAACGGCGACGTCGGCCCCGACAACATCTGCCGCGTGCGGAGCACCACATCGACGTACAAGATCGAGATGACCTTTCCCCTCGACTACCCGGAGATGCCGGCGGTGGCCGCATTCCTGAAGCGGGATCGCGACGAGTTCATCGATTGGGTCGCCCGGTTCGGACCGCGCGATGGGCGTCACCGGCCGTATCAGTATTTCGTCAGGGCTAAGGCCTACCGTTCAGGAAAACCGGACGCGCGCACCCAAAGCCTGGTGCTCGAAATCGACAACGACACCGGCGCCGCCAACGAGGGCCACCCGGATACGACGTTTCGGGCGTTCAACTTCGACTTGGTCAAGCACGTCCCCATCACGTTCGACACGTTGTTCAAGCCCGGGACAAAGCCGATGGATGTGCTCAACCCGATCGTCCGGGCCGAATTAGACGCGCCGTCCGCCGACCTCGACGAGACGACATACCGCAACTTCGCGATAACCGACGAGACAGTGATTTTCTTCTTCGGCCAAAACCAAGTGGTGATGGACCACGCGGGTCCACACAAAGTCGCGGTGCCGCGCATCGAACTCGCATCAATGCTGTCCTGATCTGGAAAGGAAACCAATCATCGTGAGCCACAAGGATGTTCGAGTGCGATCACGACGTGTCACGAGGTGGCGCGCCCGAGTCGGCGTCGTCGCGGTGGCGACGGCACTGGCCGCTGGGTGCTCGCTGTGGTCCGGTTCGATTGCGGCACACAGACCGGCGGCGGAGGCACAGCCGGCGGCCCATGGTGTCGAGGCCGCGATCGGAACCATCCCGTGGTCGCAGGTCGGCCCCGGCTGGATGCTCGCGTTGTGGAGCCCGGCCATCAGCCATCGCCCCGGCGAGAAAGGTGCCCCCGACGAGCCCGACCCGGCCACGGTCACGACGACGCTGTATTTGGTCGACCCGGCCGGTGGGCGCTACCCGATCACCACGTTCCCGGCCGGCTCCACGGCCCGATTGGTCGACTGGTCGGCTGACGGGAGCCATGTCCTCGTCTCCGCGTTCAAACCCGGGTCGTTGCAGGACCACACGGCGATTGCCGTTGACCTTCGCGACGGCAAGCAGACCACGTTCCCCGTCGTCGACGGGGGACCCATCGGCTACGCGCGCCCGGACGGCACGGCGATGCTGATTGGCAAGGGCCACTTCCCCGCTCGGCCGTCGCTCGAGCGCGTCGACCTCGCCGGCAACCGCGAGCTGACGTATCCGTTGGGGCAGGACTACCGGGGAGGCGCCCTCCCTACGCCCGACGGCGCGCAGCTCGTCCTCGGCTCGTCGAAAGGCCTTGCCCTGATGGGCAGCGACGGGACGCCCGGGAAACAGTTGCCGGTACCCGGCAACCTCACCACGTGCTCGCCGGTTCGGTGGTGGACCTCGACGGTGGTTCTCGCGCGTTGCAGCGACGACAACCGTTTTTCACACACGATTCAGCTCTGGCAGGTGCCCGTCGACGGCACGGCGCCGACCGCGCTGACAGCGGTCAACTCGGGAGGCGGCAATGATCCCGGATTCAGCGGCGACCTCGGCGATACCGACGCGTGGCAGTTGCCCAGCGGCACGTTCACGCAGTCAATTGGCGGATGCGGCACCGTTTTTCTGTCCCGACTGACGTCCGACGGGCACGCCACGCGGGTGAAGGTGCCCGGCGTGTCCAACAGTGTGATCGTCAATGGCGTAAGTGGCGACAAGCTGGTACTCGTGGCCACGGCCGGCTGCGGTCCCGGCACTTCGCTGCTGGCCTACGACCCGGCGGCCAACACGTTCAGCACGTTGCTCGGGCCGACCGTCAACGGCGGCAGCGTGACTCAGGCGATCGTTTTTCCCGGCCGAAAGTAGCCGAGTCAACGTCAAAAGATCGCCACACGCGCCGCACCCGGCACTAAAGTGCTGCTGGTGAGCACGAACGTGTTGGCCAACGGCCGGGGCCGATGGTTGGCAATCGTGGCCTCGCTCGTCGTCGCCGCGGCGATGATCTACGCCCAAGACACCAAGCCTCGGTCCTACGTCCAGCCCCCGGCGGCAACTCCGACGGCGACCCCGTCAGCGACCCCGAAAGATCCGGTGGCCGCGCCCCCCGGCGCCCCACACATCGCCAGTCAGGCCGAGGCGGAACAGTTGGCCGCATTGGCGGCAACCGCGCCCACCACCGCCCAGCAATTCCAGTTCCCACTGTCGCCCGGTGTCGCTTCGGAGGACAGGCTGCAGGTCAAGACCATCTGGGCGGCCCGCGTCATCAGCGTGCTGTTTCCGGAGATCAAGACCATCTACGGCTACCGGCAGGATCCGTTGCCGTGGCATCCCAACGGGTTGGCGATCGACGTGATGATCCCGAACCCGCACACGCCGGAAGGCATCGAGCTCGGCAACCAGATCGCGGGGTATGCCCTGGCGAATGCCAAGCGATGGGGCATCAACCACGTGATCTGGCGGCAGAAGATTTATCCCGGCGTCGGCGCGGGAAGCTGGACGGCCGACTACGGATCGGAAACCGCGAACCACTACGACCACGTGCACATCGCCACCAACGGCGGCGGATACCCGACTGGGCACGAGACCTACTACATCGCCTCCATGACGCCCACGCCACCCGCGTGATCCAACCCCTGTATCTGCTGGCGGACAGTCAGCTGCTGTTCTGGAAGCGGCAGGATCGTTTGATCCTCGAGGCGGCCCTCGCCGGATTCGCGCCGCACACACCGCTCCCCGCGGCCTACATCGGTGCCTCCAACGGGGATCGACCGGAGTTCTACGAGATCTTCGAGGCGGCAATGGATGCGATCGGACTCACCGAGCGGCGGATGATCGATTCGTCGTTCGGCCCCGACGACCGCGCGTTCCTGGCGGGTGCGCAGTTGATCGTTCTCGCGGGCGGTGATGTGCGCCTTGGCTGGAACACGTTCGAGAGAACCGGCATAAAGGACGTGATCCTGAACCGGTACGCCAATGGCGCTGTCCTGGTGGGTATTTCGGCCGGCGCCGTCCAACTCGGGCGCTGCGGGATTGTCGAGACGCTCGAATCAATCGAGCTGTTCGATGTGTTCGGACTCGTCCCGATGATTATCGACACGCACGATGAGCGGGCCGAGTGGGCGCGGCTTTCGCGGGCGATTCATTCGCTTCAGGGAGCGAGCACCGGGCTGGGAATTCCCTCTGGCGGCGGGATCATCGTGCACCCGGATTCCACCGTCGAGCCGCTGCGGCGTCCGGCACATGAATTCCGTTTCGACGGCGCGCGCTGCGTCAGCGCTCTGCTGCCGGCGGCGGGGATTCGATCGGGACCAGTTCGGCGAGACCGCTGATCGTCAGGACGGGCATGAGGACCGGATGAGCGATCAGGCGGATGTGGTCGGCCCGGGCGAATAAGGCGTTGACTGCGGCGCTGTCCAAGTATTCGACGGCGGTGAGGTCGACGGTGAGAGTTCCGCCGTCGTTCGCGGCCGCGGTGATGGCGATGCCGAGGGCTTGGTCGAATGCGTCGATGTTGCTCAGGTCGATTTCACCGGCCGCGCTCAGCACGAGTTTCCCGTCGTCGTTGCGCGCGGTGTCGAGGGTAAGCGAGGCGGGCATCAGGTAATCCTCGTGGATAGGTGAACTGTGGTTCCGTCGGTGTCGAGGTTGATGGTGACATCGTGCATCAGCCCTCGCATGAGGGCGATACCCCGGCCGCGATGGGGGTTGGCGGCCGGTTGTGGCGGCTTCCACGAGCCGGTGTCGGCGATCGTCACGAGCAGCTGGTCGACAAGCGCGATCGCGGCCAGGCTGATCGTGCCCTCCGGATCGTCGCGATGACCATGCTCGATGGCATTGGCGACGGCTTCTCCGGCGGCGATGAGCACGTTCAAAGCCTGATCCGGCCCTATCCGGGCTCGGGATAGCCAGGTGCGCAAGGCTTTCCGGGATGAGGCGAGGTTGTTGGCTTCGGCGGGAAACTCCAATTCCAGCGGGGCGGGTTGGCGGTACAGCAAAAGGGCAACGTCGTCCTGATAGCCGCCGCTTGGCGCGAGACCGGACATGATCTCGTTCGCCAAGTCCTCCAAAGGCGAACCGCGGCCCTCCTCGAGGAAGCTGGCGGCGCGGGAGATGCCATCGTCGAGGGGAACACGGCGACGTTCGACCAGCCCGTCGGTGTAGAGCAACAGGGTCGCGCGGGCCGGCAGGGTCACCAGGGCCTCGGGGCGGGGCCGGTCGGGTCGCACGCCCAATGCGATGGTGTGGCCGTCATCGAGCATCCGCGTGGTGCCGTCGGCGTGGACCACGACCGGCGGCGGATGCCCGGCAGTCGAGTACACCAATTCACCGGTGTCGGGGTTGAGCACTGCGCAGACGGCGGTCGTGGATTTGGCGCCGGGAAGCCGGGCGGCGAAGCGATCTAGCCCCGCAAGGGCGGCCGCGGGGCTGGGGTTTTCGAACAGCAACGCGCGGCAAGCGCTGCGCACCTGTCCCATGACGGTCGCCGCGCCGAGGCCGTGGCCGACACAGTCACCGACGATCAACGCGATGCGGCCATCCTCGAGGTCGAAGATGTCATACCAGTCGCCGCCGACTTGCAGAGGTCGGGTGGCGGCCTGATAGCGCACCGCGAACCCGCGCGGCAGATCAGCGGGGCCCAGGATTGCGTGTTGCAGGGCAAGCGCGGTTTCGCGCTGCTGGTCAACTTGGTGCACCCGCTGCAGGCCCTGGCTCAGGCGGCCAGCGAGCACCGTTAGCAAGGTCTGATCCTCGAGGGTGAACGGCCGTTCCTCCGTCAGCTCGATCCAGACAACGAGCACGCCCTCGGGATGCTGCAGCGCGATGGCCGCCGCACCGGGGTTCGTCGTGTGGGGAGTGAGTAGGTCGCCGTCCCGCATCGAGCTGAGCATCTCTCGTGTGTCTGACGGCAGATCGGCCCACTGCGTCGGTTCGCCGACCGAAACCAATTCCGGTGCGCCGGAATCGATTTCCGCAGCAGAGATGTGGGCCAGAAAGGTCACAGCCAGGACTCGGCGCGCCCGCCATAGGCGGCGCAGTTCCTCGGCTGCCGCTTGCACTGCGTCATTGACGTTATCCGCTTGGGCGAGTTCCTGGTTGAGGGCGTGTTCGCGACCTGCAGCCAGCGCCAACGCGATAGCGGCGTGTCGGGCGAAGTCACTCACCAACTCGAGGTAATCGGTGCCGAACGGCGGCTGCCGCGGGCCCCGTGCAACCGCGATCACGCCAAGCACCGCATCGTCCGCGATCAGCGGTATGACGATCGCCGAACGGTCACCGACATCGGTGAACCCCTCGATCGGATATTCGAAGGAGTCAGTGATCAGCGGCAGGCCACGGCGCGCGACACCGCCCGTGGTGGAGCCTTCCATCGGAACCTGCCGACCAATCACCTCCGCGGAGTACCGGCCCGCAGTAGCGGCCACGACAAGGGTGTCGACGTCTTCGGCGGGCAGATCGGGCTCGCTCGGAACCAGCAAAATGGCCTGTTCGGCCGCGGCCAGCTCGAGCGCCAGGTTCACGATGAGTTGCAACGGCCCAGTCTGCGGGTCGCCGGATAGCAGCGCGGTCGTGATCTCGCGGCTGGCCTTCGTCCATTTCGCCGACTCGCGCTCTCGCTCGAAAAGTCGCGCATTGTCGATCGCGGCCGCCGCCGCGGTGGCCATTGCCCGGACGGCTGCCTCCTGCGCGTCGGAGAACAGGTGGGCGGGCCGGTCGTCGGCAAGGTAAAGGGTCCCGAAGTCAGCGCCCCGCACGGTGATTGGTATTCCGAGGAATGCCCGCAGCGGCGCGCCAGGTGTGTGCAGCCCGGCGCCCTGCGGATCAGCGCTCAGATCGTCGAGACGTAGGCCCTCACCTACCTGCAGACCGTCGAGCTGTCGCGCAGTGTCCTCATCGAGCCCCGCACGGACGAAGGAGACGGGTCCGCCGTCGGACGCGCGTATGCCCAGCGCTCCATATCGGGCGCCGGTCAGCTCCATCGCCGCGTTGACGATTCGCTGCAACGTCACATTCAGGTCCAGATCGGAACCGATCTCCACGATGGCGCGCACCAGTCGCTCCATCTGGTCGAGCGCCGCGGCCAGCTCGTCCGGGCGGCTCATCGGCTCGCGCCTGCCCTGCCAGGCGAACGCGGGGGCCGCCGGTCGCTGCTCACGAAGACAATTTATCGGTCGGATGAGCGCTAGTCAGGAGGTCCGCGTTAAAAGGAAGGCAAAAGGGGATCAGCGCGTGGAGGTGGTGCCTCGCCGCCGCGGCGTGCGGTGCGCCGCCTGCACGTCGGCGTTGGCGAGGGATTGCGCCTGAGCGGCCAGCGTCGATGCGCGATTGGCGTAGGCAATTGCTTCGTCGCTTGCTCCTTTGCCGTGCGCCGCCGCCAAATACCGTCTCGCCTCTTCGCAGCGGGCCTTCGCCTCGGCGCCGATGCTGTCGTGATGCCTGCCGACGTAGTCGGAGATTTGGCGCAGTCGGGCGTCCGCGGTGGACAACGCTTGCTGCTGACCGCTCCCTTCAATGGGCACATCGCGGGAGTCGACGCGGCGGGCCCGTCGGCGGTGGCGTTGGTAGAGCAAGAGAAGCACCACGATGACGACGACGAGCACGATCACGGCCACGCCCATCGCGATCAGCGGCCAGATCCGGTGTGACGAGCTTGCCGATTTGTTCAACCCGTCAGCCGCAGCGATAGCAGCGCCGCCCCAGTCTTTGGCGTTCACTTTTGGTTCAATTTGGTTGCTACGCAAGCTGTTTAACTCGTCGGTTGTGATGCCCTGCATCGTCGGCGGCACGCTTAGCCAGTACGCCTTGGTGTTGGTGGCCACGGCCAGCACGGCGTCGTGGTCGCCCATCTCGCTGGCACTGCGGGTTCGGTCGGCCCAGTTTTCGGGTTTGAACCTGGAGAAGTTGTCGACGTAGACCACCCACAGTTGGAGGTGCTTATCGCGGTAGAGCCGGTCGATCGCCGAGCTGACCGCTGCACGACTGGAGTCCGTCAACGCCCCCGTGTTGTCGGTGACGTGCTCGGTGAGCTTGGACGGCGGTTGGGCCTGACCAGGAGCGGCCAGCAGCAGCCCCGCCGTGAGGATCGTCAGGACTACACCGAGCAGGCGGACAGGGCGCATACGGGTAACTTAGCCCGCTGGCGGCACAGAAGCTCAGATGCACTATTTTCCTGGGGTGACGTTCTCAGCTGCTGCTGCAGCCGCGCGGTGGATCGCCCCCTTCCTGACGATTGCGGCCGTTGCCGGTTTTCTAGCCAGCCCGGTGCACGTCGGCCCCGCCCCGGCGGTGCGCTTGGCTGATGACGCCAATCCGTTGGCCGGCATGCCCTTCTACGTCAATCCAGGCTCGGCGGCCATGCGCGCCGCGCAGCATGCCGACCCACCGAGTCCCGAGTTGACCGCCATCGCCAACACGCCGCAGGCGTACTGGATTGTGCCGGGCCCTTCGGCGGGGACGGTCGGCAAGTACACCAGCGACGCGGCGGCTGCCGGCGCCATCCCGGTGCTGGCGATCTATGGAATCCCGCACCGCGACTGTGGCAGCTTCGCCGCCGGCGGCATGGCGTCGGCCGACGACTACCGCGGGTGGATCGACGGCATCGCGTCCGGCGTGGGCGGTACGCGCACGGCGATCATCCTCGAACCCGATGCACTCGCGATGGCCGATTGCCTGTCGGCCGACCAGCGCCAAGAACGCTACGACTTGATTCGCTACGCCGTCGACACGCTAACCCGCAGTCCGGCGACCGCCGTGTACGTCGACGGCGGTCACCTGCGCTGGCATAGTGCCGAAGACATGGCCGCCAGGCTCAACAAGGTCGATGTCGCCCGGGCGCGGGGTTTCAGCCTCAACACCGCGAACTTCTACACCACCGCGGACGAAATCGGTTACGGGGAAGCGATTTCGGGGCTCACGAATGGTTCGCACTACGTGATCGACACGTCGCGCAACGGCGCCGGCCCAGCGCCCGACGCCGGGCTCAACTGGTGCAACCCCAGCGGTCGGGGGCTGGGCACTCCGCCTACCACCGCCACCGCGGGCGCGCACGCCGACGCCTACTTGTGGATCAAACGCCCCGGCGAATCGGACGGAACGTGCGACAAGGGCGATCCGCCGGCCGGCACCTTCGTCAGTCAGTACGCCATCGATATGGCCCACAACGCGGGCCAGTAGCAGAGGCTTCGCGCCTAATTTGGCCGTCCGCGATCGTGAGTATTTGCCTTTGGATGGAAACCCCAACAGACGGCCACTGTTGAGGTTACGATCCGCCACCATGGGTAGATTGACAGCAGTGACAATTGGATTCGCCGTGGCGCTCACGCTCGCCCCCGCAGCCGCCGCCGATCCTGTCGATGCATCGTTTGAGCGGTCGCTGGGCCCCGCAGCGCCCATACCGAAAAAACCAAGCCCGTCATGCGACCCGAATTACTCGGGCGCCTGCGTCCCTATCGCTAGTGATGTCGACTGTGCGGGCGGTAGCGGTAACGGCCCGGCCTATGTCAAGGGTCCCGTAACCGTCATTGGAAAGGACATCTACGGGCTTGACCGAGACGGCAATGGAATTGGGTGCGAATAGGCGCCACCTGCTCGCACGACGCGCGCGGTGTTAGCGTCGTCGGCGTGACCCTCAAAGACATCGCCCTGACCACTCTCGACGGCAAGCCGGCCACGCTAGCCGAATTGTCCGGCGGCGCAACGCTAATCGTGAACGTAGCCTCCAAATGCGGACTCACTCCGCAGTACACGGCATTGGAGAAGCTGGCCAAGGATTATCGCGACCGCGGCTTGACGGTTGTCGGGGTGCCGTGCAACCAGTTCATGGGCCAGGAACCCGGCACGGCCGAGGAGATCCAGGAGTTTTGCTCGACCACCTACGGGGTGACGTTCCCGTTGCTGGAGAAGACAGACGTCAACGGCGATGACCGCCACCCGCTCTACGCCGAGCTGACCAAGGCCGTCGATTCCGATGGCAACGCCGGCGACATTCAGTGGAACTTCGAGAAATTTCTGGTCGCGCCCGACGGTGAGGTGGTCAATCGGTTTCGGCCGCGGACCGAGCCAGACGCGCCCGAGGTCATCAGCGCCATCGAGGCCGTGCTGCCCCGATAGACGGCGCGGCTAGGGCGTTAGGGTACTCCGAGGGACGCTGCTCGGAGCACTGGTAGGAACATCGCTCGGCGCACTGCTAGCCGCACTCACGGGGGCACTGCTGGGCGCACTCACGGGGGCACTGCTGGGCGCACTCACGGGGGCACTGCTGGGCGCACTGCTGGGCACACTGCTCGGGGCATCAGTGGTCGAGATCGCGCCGGGGCAGTACGCGTTGGCGGCGATCGCCGCGAACTTGGTGGCTTTGTCGGGGTTCAGCGCGGCGTTCTTGGTTGCGAGCGTCTTGACGACAGACGACACGTCCGTGCCCCCGTTTACCTTGTCGCACACCCATTTGCCTGCCCCTACCGCCGCATCCGGGTCGGAATAGGTGATGCCGGCGGCTTTGAGCGAGGCGATGAATGCGTCGTCGGTGCTATCGGCGTGCGCGGGCACGGCCATGCCGATGATGGCGGCAAAGCTCGTCAGGGTCGGCAGTAGTTTCATGGCTCCACTGATCGTCGCAGATGGGGGGTCGGACCGCATCTCGTGTGCCTATCCCGTCAGTCTCGGCGAGCTGCTCAACGCCGTACAACAGGCGCCCACCGATGTGCCGTCGTATTATCCGCGCATGGTGCAAGACGCCAGGCCGCCCGGCGACCAGCGCGATTTCTTCCTGCAGGCCGGCGGGTCGGCGCCCGAGGGACGAAACAGCGCGGCAGCGTACTCGGCGCCCGCGAGTTCGGGGTGGGGAGCTCTGGGGCGCAGGCGACGCCGGATCGTGGTCGACACGGCAGCGGTGGCCGCGTTCGCCGTCATGCTCGGCGTCCTCATCTACAACATCGGTGCCGTCGACCAGAAGACCTCCGCGCCCGCGACCAGCACCCCTGCCCCAGCGGCAGCCGCCGCCGCTGCGGGTCCCGTACTCGACGGCGCCTATCGCGTGGACTACGACCTTTCAAAGCAGACGCAGAACGGTGCGCACACCCAGCCCAGTTGGGCCTTTCTTTCATCGACTTGGTGGGGCTTTCGTTCAACGTGCACACCCAACGGATGCGTAGCCACCGGGACCCAGGCAGACGACAACAACCATCAAGGGGCGCGCACGCCGGCATCTCCTCACGTTCTCCACTTCGTCGACGGTCGCTGGCAAGCCGCGCCTGTTCAGGGCCAAATCCAGCAACCGCGGTGCCTCGGAGCAGACGGAAAAGTCGTCGCCGGTGCAGAAACCGAGGCGTTTACGTGGTCATTGGATCCACAGGCCGACGGCACGCTCCGAGGCATTGCGACCGAAACCGTTCTCACCAACGAATGCGCCGATCAAGGAGCGGTGGTCCAGACCCCCTTTGCGTTGACACGGACCGGCGATGTCCCCCCGGGCGCCGCTATGGCCGACCCAGCAACAGTCAGCGGGACCCCGGCGGCCAGCACCCCTGCCCCAGCCGCTGCGGGTCCGGCGCTCGACGGCGCCTATCGCGTGGACTACGACTGGGCAAAGCAAACGGCCAACGACCACCCAACAACCGGCGATCCCACCACCGCCCAGACCACTAATTGGTGGGCGTTTCGTTCGTTGTGCACAGCCACGGGATGCGTGGCCACAGGATCCCGGCTGGCCGACACCAACCACAACGAGGCCACAGGTGGTGCGCACGTTCTCCACTTCGCCGACGGTCACTGGCAGGACACGCCCTATCTCCATCCACCAGTGCAGTGCCGCGGAACAAGCGGCACAGCTGCCGACACCTCGACACTGAGTTGGTCATTGGAGCCACAGCCCGACGGCACACTGCGAGGCGTTGCGATCGAAACCGTCCTCACCAATGAATGCGGCAACAAGGGAACGGTGTACCGAACCCCCGTCGTCGCGACCCGGACAGGCGATGTGCCGCCCAGCGTCACCGTGGCCGATCCAACGATGTTTGAGGCCCCGCCTTCACCGGCCTCTAACGGCCCTCACTAAATCTGTGCCCTCTCGACATCACCGGATGTGGTGCGCGATCAGCCGGTCGAGCATCTGCACGGTCCGGTCCAAGGGATCGGTCGATCGCGCGGCCAGGCAGAGGATGACTGCGCCCTCGACGGCAGCCACCACGGTGGTGGCCAAAGATTCCGCCTCGTCGTTCTCGGCTCCCTCGGCCCTCAGGCGTCCGGCAATCATCGTCTGCCACTCGGCAAATACCTCACCGGCGGCATCGGCGGCCGAGGGCGACTCCGTGCGTCCGAGTGCGGCAGCAACGATCGGGCATCCGGCGGTGTAGTCGCTGGAGCGCAACGTCTCCTTCCACGACTCGACGAAGGCGGCCAACGATTCGCGTCGGTCGCCGACCTGCGCTGTGCCTATCAGCGTCGAATCGATGAGTCGGCCCGCAGTCCGGGTCGCCTCGGTGATGAGTTCCGACTTCCCGCCAGGGAAGTTCAGGTAGACCGACCGGCGCGCCGTGCCGCTGTGTTCGAGCAGTGCAGCCAGGCCGGTACCGGCGACCCCGTTACGGCGCAGCAGTTCGATGGCGCTGCCGATCAGACGCTCGCGCGCGGTCATCCTCGCACCCTTCCAGGGCCCCTCGGGTAAGCCCGTCGGTTGCAGTATACCGATTGGTCTACTAACGTCAGGTAGACCAACCGGTCTAACACATGGAGAGGTCGCCCCGATGACATCCACACCGCCCGTCGCGCTGATCACCGGAGTGTCCTCAGGTATCGGCGCCGCCATTGCAAAGAAACTGGTGAACGCGGGATTCCGCGTGTTCGGCACCTCGCGGGCGCCGCAGCGCCTCGCTGCGATCCCCGGCGTCGAGACCTTGGCGCTCGACGTTACCGACGAGACAGCAGTCCACGCGGCGGTGTCGGAGGTCATTGACCGAGCCGGACACATCGACGTCCTAGTCAACAACGCTGGGTTGGGAATCGTGGGCGCCGCCGAGGAGAGTTCGATCGCGCAAGCCCGTTCGTTGTTCGAGACCAACTTCTTCGGCGTCATCCGCCTCACCAACGAGGTGCTCCCGCACATGCGCCGTCGCGGCAGTGGGCGCATCATCAATATCAGCTCCGTGCTCGGCTACCTTCCCGCGCCGTACGCGGCCCTGTACTCGGCGTCGAAGCATGCCCTGGAGGGCTACACCGAATCGTTGGACCACGAACTTCGCGAGTACGGCGTCCGCGCGCTGCTGGTCGAACCCGGTTACACCCGAACTGCTTTCGAGGCGAACATGTGGGACGCCGACACACCGCAGGCCACCTACGCCGATAATCGCGCGACCGCCCGCGCGATGGTCGCCGAGAAAATTCGCAGCGCGGAGTTGCCCGACGTTGTCGCCGATGCCACGTACGCCGCGGCCACCGACAAGCGAGTCAAACTGCGCTACCCCGCGGGCCGCCAGGCGCGACAACTGACTCTGCTGAAGCGCGTCGCGCCAGCTGCCCTGCTGGACAACGGCATCCGCAAGCAAAGCGGCCTGAGCAAGCCGCGATCGACACCGGTACTGGCTGACGGTTGATGCGTTGCTCAACACATCCGAAATACGGAGATTGCCATGACGGATACGAATGGCGCCAAGACGCTACGAAAGTTCCGCAGGGAACGGGCTATCGGACGCTATTTTCTCAACCCAATAGTGAAAGGGTTGAGCAAGCTGGGAGTGCGAACCGCGCTTGCCACCGAGCTGGAGACCATCGGGCGCAAGACTGGCCAGGTGCGCCGCGTTCCCGTGTCCGCTCAATTCGATGACAAAGGCGCGTGGGTCATTAGTCAGCATGGCACCCGCTCCGGGTGGGGCCGCAACATTGCTGACAACCCGAATATCCGCGTGCGACAAGGAGATCATTGGCGCACAGGCGTCGCGACGCTGAGGCCCGACGATGACGTCGTCGCGCGTGGCCGCAAGTTCGGGCGACTAGGAGCCACGGTGGTAAAGGCTCTGGAAACCACACCGGTGTCAGTGCGGATCGACTTCACCGATTGATGGGGCTGGTAGTGCGACCGTTATCGTGTGGGCATGTCGGTGGTCCAACGCGAACGGGTCGCCATGATCGAAACCCTGCGCGCAGTGGGACCGGACGCCCCGACCCTGTGCGAGGGCTGGACGACCCGCGACCTGGTCGCGCACCTGGTGGTGCGCGAACGCCGTCCCGACGCGTTGCCCGGCCTCGTGTTCGGGCCCTTGGCGTCCTACACCGCGCGCATGCAGACCCGACTGGCGACGACGAGGACGTGGGAGGATCTGGTCGAACTGTTCGCTTCGGGTCCTCCGGCGCTTTCCGTGTTCAAGGTTCTCGACCCGGTGGCGAGCGTCCACGAGATGTTCGTCCACCATGAGGACGTCCGGCGTGCGCAGAATGGCTGGGAGCCAAGGGAATTCGATGCGCGCACCAGCGCGTCGGTGAGGCGGCGCGTCGCGATGATCAGCCGGGCCGGAATGTCGAAGTCAATGAACGCGGTGCGCGTGCGGCTGACGCTGCGCACCCCCGACGGTCAGAAAGTGGTGGCCGTCGGCAGCGGTTCGCCGGTCACGGTGACGGGCGAACCGCTGGAGCTGCTGCTGTTCGCGTTCGGCCGCAACGCCGTCCGCGCCGACTTCGGCGGGGATGACGATAGCGTTGCCGCAGTGCGGGCCGCCAAGCGCGGTTTCTAGACATCTGTGTCAGGGCGCCTGCGTGAGTTGGATCCTACGGCCGTATTGGTACCCCGCCGGGGCACCGCAGGCCGGCACAGTCAGGGTTATTTGGTCTGTGCCCGCGAGGGTGTTCGGATCCCACACCATCCGGGCGGAACTCGCATTGGGAACCACTGTGCCGTCGGGACAGTGGATGTCACCCGCCGCCTCTGGACTTGTCCATTGTCCGTTAACCAATCGCGCCTGACCAACAAGGATTCCATTGCTAACTAGCGAGGCGCATCCGTCACCGCACGGAGTGAAATTCCAATCGTTGGTTACCGGCCGACCATCGTTATACGTCTCAGTCATGACGTAGTGACCGCTCATCGTCGTGTCTGCAGATGCGCTGCCAGCTGTACCGACCGCCGAACCGGCGAGCATGACGGCTGCGGTGATCCCCCGTGTGATCGTCATGATCCTGTTCCTCCCTGACGATCGATCGTTGCGGGCAACTCTCCCCGACGATGTGGACGCTGTTGCGGACGCTTTCGATTCTGCCCCCCATGCTCTGGGCTGTGTATGTCCGATCAGTCGCGTTTCGCCTCGTAGCGCAGCAGGACCGTGCCACCCGGGAAGGTGCGGTTCTCCAACAGTCGCAGCGAGATCCATGACGGCAGGCTCGGAAAGAACGGGGTGCCGCCGCCCACGGCGGTGGGCGCGACCACGATTCGGTATTCGTCCACCAGTCCGGCCTGCACGATCGGTGCGGCCAGCGTCGCCCCGGCCACCTCCAGCCTGCCGTCGGTTTCGGCTTTCAGCTTCGTCACCACCTCGACCGGGTCGCCGCGTTCCAGGCGGGAGTTCCGGTCGACGGACTGCAGGGTGTGCGAGAACACGACCTTGGGCATGTCACGCCAGATGCGGGCGAAGTCAACGATCAGAGGGGTCGCGTCCGGGGCCTGGTCGGCCGTCGGCCAGTACGCGGACATCAGTTCGTAGAGCCGCCGGCCGTAGAACGACAGGGCGGTCTCCCGCTCGAAGTCGTTCCAGTACTGGTGCAGTTCTTCGCTCGGATCGGCCCAGTCGATGTTGCCTTGTGCGTCGGCGATGTACCCGTCCACCGACACGTTGAAGCCATAGATGAGTTTGCCCATGCAGGTCAGACTGCACCGGAGGGCAAAACTCATCGCGACGCCCAGGTGCGGAAAGTTCGCGATCAAGGTTCTAAACCGTTCGGGTTTTACCATTGACGTCGCCGTAACAGATTTGTCATCGAACCTTCCTAGGGTGAGGCGGTCCATCGTCCGAACCGGAAAATCGCGGACCCCCTCAGCGATAGGAACTCAATTGAGCGGAAACCCAGTCCGCCTGCAGGCGATCAACAACGTCGAGGCCTATATCCCTCCGGCCGTCAGCTTTGTCGCTGGTGAAGCCCCCGGCGAGGTCTTCGGCTGCAACGTCTTTACGAAGGCCGAGATGCAGGCACGGCTGCCCAAGTCGGTATACAAGTCCGTCGCGGCGACGATCGAGAAAGGCGCCAAGCTCGACCCCGCCGTCGCCGACGCGGTCGCGGTAGCCATGAAAGATTGGGCGCTGGAGAAAGGCGCCACCCACTACGCCCACGTCTTCTACCCGATGACCGGCCTGACCGCCGAGAAGCACGACAGTTTCCTGGAGCCGGTTTCGGACGGGCAGACGCTCGCCGAGTTCGCCGGCAAGACCCTCATCCAGGGTGAGCCCGATGCGTCCAGCTTCCCCTCGGGTGGCCTGCGAAGCACCTTCGAGGCACGAGGATATACCGGCTGGGACGTCACCAGCCCCGCCTACGTCCTGGAGAACCCGAACGGCAACACGCTCTGCATCCCAACGGTTTTCGTTTCGATGACCGGTGAGGCACTGGACTACAAGACACCGCTGCTGCGCAGCCAGCAGGCCATGGGTGTGCATGCCGAGCGCATCTTGAAACTGTTCGGCCACAAGGACCTAAACAAAATCGTATCGTTCTGCGGCCCCGAGCAGGAGTACTTCTTAATCGATCGGCACTTCTTCCTCGCGCGGCCCGACCTGATCAACGCCGGTCGCACCGTGTTCGGCGCCAAGCCGCCCAAAGGCCAGGAGTTCGACGACCACTACTTCGGCGCGGTGCCCGAGCGTGTCCTGGGCTTCATGATGGACACCGAGCGCGAGCTGTTCAAGCTCGGTATTCCCGCCAAGACTCGGCACAACGAGGTGGCCCCGGGCCAATTCGAAGTGGCCCCAATGTTCGAACGGGCCAACATCGCCTCCGACCATCAGCAGCTGCTGATGACGATTTTCAAGACGCTGGCCAAAAAGCACGGCATGGAGTGCCTGTTCCACGAGAAGCCTTTTGCCGGGGTGAACGGATCGGGCAAGCACGTCAACTTTTCGGTCGGCAACTCTGAGCTGGGCTCGCTGCTGGTGCCCGGTGACACCCCGCACGAGAATGCACAGTTCCTGGTGTTCTGCGCCGCGGTAATCCGTGCCGTGCACAAGTTCGCCGGGCTGCTGCGGGTATCGGTCGCGTCCGCCACCAACGACCACAGGCTGGGCGCCAACGAGGCACCGCCGGCGATCATCTCGATCTTCCTCGGCGAACAGCTCGCCGATGTCTTCGAGCAGATAGCCAAAGGAGCGGCGACGTCATCAAAGGGCAAGGGCACCATGATCATTGGTGTCGATACGCTGCCCCCGCTGCCGACCGACGCGGGCGACCGCAATCGCACGAGTCCGTTCGCCTTCACGGGCAACCGATTCGAGTTCCGGGCGCCCGGCTCCGGGCAGACGGTAGCCGTGCCGATGATCGTGCTCAACACGATCATGGCCGATTCGTTCGATTACCTCGCGACCGTCCTCGAGCGGGCTGTGGAAAACGGCGAAGACTTCGACGTGGCAGTGCAAAAGCTGCTCACCGAGGTCATCACCGAGCACGGCGCGGTGGTGTTCAACGGGGACGGGTATTCCGAGAACTGGCAGATCGAGGCGGCCGAGCGCGGACTGCCCAACCTCAAGACCACGCTGGACGCGATTCCTGAGCTGATCAAGCCGGCAGCGATCGAAGTCTTCGAGAAATATGGCGTCTTCACCGAGCGCGAGCTGCAGAGCCGGTACGAGGTGCGCCTGGAGCAGTACGCGCTAACCATCGCAGTCGAGGCGAAGCTGGCGCTGGAGATCGGAACGACAATCATCCTGCCGGCGGCGATTCGCTATCAAACGGAGCTCGCGCAGAACGTCGCGACTTTGAAGGCCGCCGGGGTGAATCCCAGCACGGCTGCGCTGGAAGCGGTTTCGGCTCCGCTTGCCGAGCTTTCCGCGGCGTTGGCGACGCTGAGGACGGCGCTGTCCGACCAGTCGGCGGTGTCGGCCCTCGACGAGGCCAAGCACGCCCAGCAGCAGCTGCTGCCGGCGATGCACGCGGTGCGCACCGCCGCCGACACACTGGAAAGCGTTGTGGCCGATGATTTGTGGCCGCTACCCACGTACCAAGAGATGCTCTACATCCTCTAAGGCGTTAACGCGTCGTAGTAGAGCGAGAACTCGCCGGGGTAGGTCCGTCCCTAGTCACCGCTCTGGTCCCCACCTGAGTGGCACGTGGGCAGGGAACCAACCCTCGAAAATTGCGCCCCGCGAAGGATCGTAGGGTTTGGGGTACCACGCTTTGGGGACATCGCCGCCGTTCCAGTCGAACGAGAAAAATGGGACTCTGGCAAGCCACACTTCAAAGAACGCGCCCAGCAGATCCCGGGCCAGGTGCGACGCCGGACACCGGTGCGGTCCTCCCCCAAAACTCCAATTCCGTTGCGGGCCATCCAGTTTAATGCTGTGACCTGACATCTCGTCGGTCTCATCACGGTGAACAAGTCCGACGCACAACTCGACAGGGGACCCGGCTGGGATCGTCGTTCCGCCGATTGTCACGCTGCGACTCGTGATTCGTGAAACGGTCTTCGCCCCGCCATCCAACCGCAGCAGTTCCTCGATGAATCTGCGTTGCCGGCCTGGATTTTCGCGTAGCTCCCGCTGAAGCATCGGCATCCGCGCCAGCACCGCCAGCCCGGCCTTAATAGCGAACGACGCGAAAATCAAACCGCGGCCCACCGACGCCATCAGTCCCAACACTTCTTTGTCGCTGAGGGGTTGGGTGGCGAGGCGGCTGATCACATCAGGGCCACCCTGCGGCGCTCGACGGGTCTCCCGCACCAGCTCCGTGTCGACCGCTTCAAGAGCGACGTCAGTCGGCAGCCCGCAGACCGTAACGAATGCTGCGCGCCAAACAACCTCAGCGACAGCCGCGCCGTCGCAACGGTCTCGTGTCGTCGCTAGGGCGCTGACGCAATTTTCAATGATCCCACGCACGGGCTTCAGCATTTCCCGCGAATTTTCCGGATTGAACAACAGCTCGACCATGATTTTCCGGTACGGGCCGAACGGCGGATTGCCTTCCATCAGTTCGCCTTGGCGGCTGGCGAAGACTTCGCCGTCACGTACGGCGGCGAGGACGTCGTCGCGCCGCCATAACACGTACGTGCCGTCAGGCTCCCGCAGGACTCTTTGACCGGCCCGTTCTGCGGCGGCCAGCCACTCCCGAAAACCCGCTGCTGCGTCCTCGTCCGACCGCATGACTTCCAGCGCAGCGTCAGCGGCCTCGCCGCCAGACCCGATCACCGCACACCACCGACTTTCACGATCGGCGGTCGCTGCGAACCACGGATTAGCGGCGCCACCTGGAACTTCGATGCCGCGAGTCTATCCTCAGGATCGGCCACAGGCGCCGCCAGCTACACGGAAGACGACGAGCGGAGCACACCGCTGTCAGGCCGCTGCCACGTGGCCGCAGTCCGGTGGATTTCGACCGTGCTGACGGAGGGCAAGCCTTGAGCGCGAATTCGCCAGGCGCGACGACGGATCTCCGACGGTTGAGGTACTCACCCCCACCAGAACGACGTGGCGATCGCCACGTAGAGCGCGATGAGCACCGTCCCCTCAAACCAGGTCGACTCGCCGTCGAAGGTCACCAGCACCGCAACGAGCGCCGACATGATCATCGACGCCAGCAACAGCGGTGAGAACACCAGATCGAAACCAGGCTGGCCGAGCCATGCCGCCGCCAGGCAGACGATCGGGGCGATGGTGAGCGCGATCTGGACAGGCGACTGGAGGATTACCTGGACCGCGTAGTCCATCTGGTTCTTGGCCGCCAGCTGAATGCCGACGAAATTCTCCACAGCGTTGCCGGCGATCGCCACGATCACCAGACCGGCGAACACCTCGTTAATGCCCGCTGCATGCATCGCCGGCTCTAGGGCGGCGACGAACCATTCCGACACGAAGGCCGCACCGATCCCGGCGACGGCCAGCATGCCGATAGCCATCGCCAGCGGCCACTCCCCGTGTGCTGCCGCCACACTGGCGGCTTTGGCCGAATCGGGGCTGGCCACAATGGGAGACGACGCTCTGGACGTTTCATGACGAACTTGCCCCACCGGGTCGACAGCACGCTTTCCGAGCGTGGCGGGCAGCGAGAGTGCGAACAGCGCAAGCATGACGATGGAGACGACGACCGACACCGCCCGCTCGTGCGGTTGCGCCGGGGTGTGTGTTGCAGCGGTGAGCGAGGGCACAGCGAGGATGAATACCGCGAGGGTGAACATCAATCCGAGGGTGCGTCCGTCGTCGGCGGCGAAGCGCTGGCGGCCGTGTTTGATACCGCCGACCACGAAGGACAGCCCGAGCACCAGCAGGGCGTTGGAGAGAATCGAGCCGACGATGGTGGCCTTAACCACCCCATAAAGACCTGCTTTGAGTGCGAACAGTATGACGAACAATTCGGGCAGGTTCCCCAACGCCGTCTGCAGTATCCCAGTCGCGTTGGGCCCGAGCCGGTCTCCGAGCGCCTCCACCGAACGGCCGACCAAAGATGCCAACGTGGCCAACGCAAGTGCGGACACGATGAACGTCAGCACTGCATTCACGTGGGCGAAGTGCAGAACTCCGGTCGCCATGGCCGCGATAACCGTGATGGTGATCATGATGCGGTCACGCTGGGTCAGCAGCGGGAGCCGTTCAGAATGGGTGGTTGTCACACGCCTCTCCTGCTCTGATCGCGCCGAAGTTTTCCAGAATCGCACGGTTCACACCAACCAGGCATGCAGCGTCTGACGCGACACACCCACCTTCTCGGCGACCTGCGAAATCGCTAACCCATCACCGCCAGCAAGGCCCGGTCCCTCTGCTCGGCCACGGTTAACTCCCTCATCGAAGGAGTGTCAAGGATCAGCCGAGGTATCTGTCAACCATCAGCCGGAACACTGTCGGGCATCACCCGAAGGCAAGCTGTCGGGCATCAACTGAGGTCATACAGCTGACGTGGGGCGGGCGGGGCTCGAACCCGCGACCAACGGATTATGAGTCCGCGGCTCTAACCAACTGAGCTACCGCCCCCGCTTGGTGCGGCACCAATGGTGCCACGCCGCCGTCAGCTGAACACCGTCTGGCCCTCGGCGTCGAGCAGGTAGCGCTCGGTGCCGTGATCGACTCGGGCGGCGTCGGCGCCCAGCGACACCGCGATCTTGTTGCTGGCATTGCGCATGACGTCGAAGGTGAGCTCCACGGCCTTCGCCTCGGAAAACCGGGAGCGCACCTCGGCGGCAACGTCGGCGACGAGGTGCGCAGGAGTCCAAATTAACGCATCGGTGTAGCGAAGCGCTGCTTTAGCGCGCTCGTCGAGCAAACTTGAGTCCTCGTACCGCTCGATATCGCCGTACAGGGTCTCGGAGCCTCCGGCGTCGAGGGCGGTGGTTTCGCGCAGGGATTTGCACAGCCGGCAGTTGTGCTGGGCCGCGCCGCGCAGCCGGACCAGCTCGGCGGTGACGGGATCAAGCGCCCGCATCCGCGCCACCGCGGGCAGGAAGTCGTTGAACACCACATCGGAAGGGTCGGTGGCGTGATCCCACGAGATCGGCCCGTCAACCCAGCCGAGATGTTCGGACCCGATACCGAGCGCCTCGAACCCAGCGCGCACCCGCGGAATGAAGTCGGCGATATACATCTGCACCACAACACCAAAGGTGCTGTCCCCCAACTGCTTCCACAGCCGCGACCGCTGCTCGCCGGTGATCGCCGAGACGTCGACGCTGAACTGCTCGGCGAACTCGGCGACGACGGCCTCCGCCTCGGAAGCGGGCTCGTCCACCTCGACGCACGCGGGCAACGGCGGCAGTGACAACGTCTGCCCGCACACCCGCCGCACCAGTCCCGCGATGCGTCCGTCGCCTGGCGACAACGCCACTAACCGCGTCAGCATTCGTCACACGTTAGAACCCGCCCCGCCGCTGGGCAATTGGCTAGTGCGCCTGGCTCACCGACGACATGTAGAAGTCCGGGATGCGCAGCGACGGCATCGCCGCCCGGGTGGCCCAATCTCCCCACTCCCGCGGCAGGGTCTTCTCGCTGACCCCGGCCTCGGTGGCCCGCCGCAGCAGGCCCAGCGGGCTCTCGTTGAAGCGGAAGTTGTTGACGGCCGCGGTCACCTCGCCGTCTTCGACCAGGTATACGCCGTCGCGGGTCAGGCCCGTGAGCAGCAGGGTGGTCGGGTCGACCACCCGCATGTACCACAGCGTGGTCAGCAGCAGGCCGCGCTCGGTGCCCGCGATCATGTCGGCCAGCTCAGCCGACCCGCCCGTCATCACCAGGTTGTCGGCGGCCACGGCGACCTGGGCGTCGTATTTGGCGGCAATGGCCCGCGGATACGCCAGCGCGTTGATCACCCCGTCGCGGATCCAGTCCACCTGGCCGATCTCCATGCCGTTATCGAACACCGACACGGTCTCCGAGGAGTTGCTCGTCGCGACGAACGGCGTGCAGGCCAGGCCCGGCGCCATCGGATCGGAGAACAACGTCAGCGGCAGATCGGTGAGCCGCTCCCCTATCCGGGTCCCGCCCCCGGGGGCGGAGAAGGCGGTCCGGCCCTCGCGCGCGCCGCGGCCGGCCATCGACCAGCCCAGGTAGATCATCATGTCTGCCACCGTCGATGGGGGCATGAGCGTCTCGTAATGCCCCGCTGGCAATTCGACGGTCCGCTGCGCCCAACCGAGCCGCGTCGACAGTTGCTCGAGCAGCAGATCCGTTGGCACATCGACGAAATCGGGCGTGCCGACCCCCACCCAGGCGCTCGCGTCGCCACGCTTGCCGTTGATCTCCACCGCACCGGCGGGCTGGGTGAAGCGGCGGCGCAACCCGGTCGACGACGCCAGGAACGTCGTCGAAACACTATGGTGCGCATAGCCATACAAACGGTCGCTGCCCTTGAACCCGCGGCTCAGCGAGGCGGCGAGGTCGCCGAATATCTCCGGCCCTGTCCCCGGTGCGGGGGCATTCCAATCAGCCGGCACCCCGGTATCGGCGAGCAACGGCGCGGCATCGCCGGCCTCCGGCGCGGAGCGGGCCGCGTCCTGGGACGCCGCAACCAGCCCGGGGATCACCCGCGGATCCACTTCCGCGGAAACCATGGTGCCGACGCGCGTGCTGCTGCCGTCGCGCACAATCGAAATCACCGTCACGCTGCGGTTGACCGAAACCCCATTGGTGGTCATCGAATTGCCCGCCCAGCGCAACGTCGCCTCGACGCGGTCGGTGACCAGAACCATGGTCTCGTTGGCGCCGCCGAGTTTCGCCGCCTCGTCCAAAACGATGTTGACGACGTGCTGCGCTGAAATCATCGGCCACCCTCTGTACGGGTGTTGAGCACGTTGACGCCCCGGAACAACGCCGACGGGCAGCCGTGGCTGACGGCGGCGATCTGTCCGGGCTGGGCCTTGCCGCAGTTGAGCGCGCCGCCCAGCCGCCAGGTGGACGCGCCGCCCACGGCTTCCATGGAATTCCAGAAGTCGATGGTGGTCGCCTGATAGGCGACATCGCGCAACTGGCCGTCCAGGCGGCCGTCGCGAATCCGGAAGAACCGTTGCCCGGTGAACTGAAAGTTGTAGCGCTGCATGTCGATCGACCACGACTTGTCGCCGACGATGTAGATGCCGTCCTCGACCCGGCCGATCAAATCGGCGGTGCTGGTGTCGTCGGGGCCGGGCTGCAGCGACACGTTGGCCATCCGCTGGATCGGCACGTGGTGCGGCGAATCGGCATACGAGCAGCCGTTGGAGCGCTGCTGCCCCAGCCTCGGCGCGAACACCCGGTCGAGTTGATAGCCGACGAACACCCCGTCGCGCACCAGATCCCAGCTTTGCGCGGCCACGCCCTCGTCGTCGTAACCAATTGTGGCCAAGCCGAATTCGACGGTGCGGTCGGCGGTCACGTTCATCACTGGCGACCCGTAGCGCATGGTGCCAAGCTTGTCGGGGGTGGCGAACGACGTTCCGGCGTAGGCGGCCTCGTAGCCGATCGCGCGGTCGTATTCGGTGGCGTGCCCGATGGATTCGTGAATCGTCAGCCACAGGTTGGTCGGGTCGATCACCAGGTCGTTGCGGCCCGGGGTAACGCTGGGCGCCTTGACCTTCTCGGCCAGCAGCGACGGCAGCTGCGCGAGCTCGTCGGTCCAGTTCCACACGTCGTCGCCGGCCACCACCTCCCAGCCCCGGCCCATCGGCGGCACCAGCGTGCGCATCGAGTCGAAACTGCCCGCGGCCGCATCAACGGTCACCGCTTCCAGCGACGGCTGCAGCCGCACCCGCTGCTGGGTGATCGACGACCCGAAGGTATCGGCGTAGAACGTCTGCTCCTTGACCGCGGTCAACCCGGCCGACACGTGGTCGATGCCGTCGGCGTCCAGCAGCCGCCCGGAGTAATCCTCGAGCACGGCGATCTTGTCGGCGGCCGGGATGTCGAACGGATCGATCCGGTAGTTCGACACGTAGGTGGCGTCGGCGTAGACCGGCTCCGGCGCGAGCTCGACGCGCTCGGTGTTCAGCGTCGCCAGCGTGGTGGCGACATGCACGGCACGGCGCGCGGTCTCGGCGGCGACCGACGGCGCCAACTCGGCATGCGAGGCGAATCCCCAGGTGCCGTCGACGATCACGCGCACCGCGAGGCCCACCTCTCGGCTGATGACCGCGGTCTCCAGCTCGCCGTCACGCAGCTGGACGATCTCGGTACTGATGCGGTGAACCCGCAGGTCGGCGTGGCTGGCCCCGGCCTTGGTGGCCGCCGACAGCGCGGCGTCGGCCAGCTCGTGGCGCGGCAGGTCCAGGAAGTCGGCATCGATCCCCCGGTTCGGTGTCACGAATCCACCGTAACGACCCGCTTTAATACACCCATGGCCGACGCGCCCCGCCGATCCACTCCGCTGGGTTATGCCCTGCTGGCGCCCAGCCTGTTCGGGGTCGTCGCGTTCTTGCTACTGCCCATCCTCGTGGTGATCTGGCTGAGCCTGTACCGCTGGGACCTGCTCGGCCCGCTGCGCTACGTGGGCCTGGCCAACTGGCGCGCGGTGCTGGCCGACGCCGACTTCGGCAACTCGCTGATCGTCACCGCCGTCTTCGTGGCGATCGTCGTTCCCGCGCAGACCGTGCTGGGGCTGGCCGCCGCCACGATGCTGGCTCGCGAGTTGCCGGGCACCGGCCTGTTTCGCACCCTCTACGTGCTGCCGTGGATCTGCGCGCCGCTGGCCATCGCCGTGTTGTGGCGCTGGATCCTGGCTCCCACCGACGGCGCCGTCAGCGCCGTGCTCGGGCACAGCATCGGCTGGCTGTCGGATCCCAGCTTTGCGCTGCCGCTGGTGTCGGCGGTGGTCGTGTGGACCAACGTCGGCTACGTCTCGCTGTCCTTTCTCGCGGGGCTGCTGGCGATCCCAGCCGACATCTACGCCGCCGCACGCACCGACGGCGCCACCGCCTGGCAGCGGTTCTGGCGCATCACGCTGCCCATGCTGAGGCCGACGATGTTTTTCGTCCTGGTGACCGGGATCGTCAGCAGCGCACAGGTTTTCGACACCGTCTACGCGCTGACCGGCGGCGGTCCGGAACTCCGCACCGACCTGGTGGCCCACCGCATCTACGCCGAGGCGTTCGGCTCGGCGGCGATCGGCCGGGCGTCGGTCATGGCGGTGGTGCTGTTCGTCATCCTGGTCGGCGTCACGGCCGTCCAGCACTTGTACTTCCGGCGGCGGATCAGCTATGACCTCACCTAGTCGCCTCTCCAACGGCGTGATCTACGCGAGCCTCGCACTCGGTGCGCTGATCACGTTGGCGCCCTTCGCGCTTGGGTTGCTGACATCGTTCACGTCGGCCCACCAATTCGCGACGGGCACACCGCTGCAGTGGCCGCGGCCACCGACGCTGGCCAACTATGCCGACCTGGCCGGCGCCGGGTTCGGCCGGGCGGCGGCGGTGACCGCGTTGATGACGGCGGTGATTCTGGTTGGCCAACTGACGTTTTCGGTGCTGGCTGCCTACGCGTTTGCTCGGCTGCAGTTTCCCGGGCGCGACGCGCTGTTCTGGGTCTACATCGCGACGCTGATGGTGCCGGGCACCGTCACGGTAGTCCCGATGTACCTGATGATGGCGCAGCTCGGTCTGCGCAACACGTTCTGGGCGTTGGTGTTGCCGTTCATGTTCGGCTCGCCCTACGCGATTTTCCTGCTGCGCGAGCATTTTCGGATCATTCCGAGCGACTTGATCAACGCCGCGCGCCTCGACGGCGCCACCACGTTGGACGTGATCGTGCACGTGGTGATTCCGTCCAGCCGTCCGGTCCTGGCCGCCCTGACGCTGATCACCGTGGTGTCGCAATGGAATAACTTCATGTGGCCGTTGGTGATCACCAGTGGCCACAAGTGGCGGGTGCTGACGGTGGCTACGGCCGACCTGCAGTCGCGTTTCAACTCGCAGTGGACGCTGGTGATGGCCGCGACCACGATCGCGATCGCGCCGTTGATCGTGCTATTCGTGATCTTCCAGCGGCATATCGTCGCGTCGATCGTCGTGTCGGGGCTCAAGTGACCCGGACTCGCGCCGAGATTGCCGCCATGGCTGCGATTTTCACGAATTTACGACCACCACGGCAATCTGGGCGCACGCGATGACCCGTCCTCGGTTCTCCACGATGGTTGCGGGAGCGATCGCCCTCGTCGCGGCGTTGTTGGCCGCGACGGCGATGCTGCTGGATTATTCCGGCGACCCGCACGGCAGCAAGATCGTTGTGACGGTGCGGGTCTGGGGCGATCAGATCGGTACGGCATATCGGCAATCGTTCGAGGCATTCACCCGCGCGCATCCCGATATCCAGGTGCACCTCAACACGGTCGCCTACTCGACGTACTTCAACACCCTGCGCACCGACGTGGCCGGCGGCAGCGCCGACGACATCTTCTGGGTGTCCAACGCCTATCTGGCCGCGTATGCCGACAGCGACCGGCTGCTGGACATCGGCAAGACGCTCGGCCCGGGCGCCGCGTCGGCGTGGGAGCCGGCCGTGGTCGATCAATTCACCCGCGGCGGGGCGCTGTGGGGTGTGCCGCAGCTGACCGACGCCGGCATCGCCGTGTTCTACAACGCGGACCTGCTTGCGGCCGCGGGGGTTGACCCCGCCCAGCTGAACGGCGCGCGGTGGAGTCCCTACGGCGACGACACGTTGCGGCCATTGCTGTCCCGGCTCACCTTCGACGCGGATGGACATGCCGCGGGCACACCGGGTTTCGACGCCGGGCGGGTACGTCAGTGGGGGTACAACGCCGCCAACGACGCTCAGGCCATCTACCTCAACTACATCGGGTCGGCGGGCGGGGTATTTCAGCGCGGCGACGAGTTCGCATTCGACAACCCCGCCGCGATCAAGGCCTTCCGCTACCTGGTCCGCCTGATCAACGACGACCACGTCGCCCCGCCCGCCTCGGACACCAACGACAACGGTGACTTCTCCCGCAACCAGTTTCTTGCCGGCAGGATGGCGCTGTTTCAGTCCGGCACCTACAACCTGGCAGCGGTGGCCCGCGATGCCCGGTTCCACTGGGGTGTGGCGATGCTGCCGATCGGACCCGCCGGTCGGGTGAGCGTCACCAATGGCATTGCGGCGGCGGGCAACGCCGCGACCAAGCACCCAGATGCGGTGCGGCAGGTGCTGGCCTGGATGGGCAGCGGCGAGGGCAACGCGTATTTGGGCCGTCAGGGTGCTGCCATCCCTGCCGTGCTGTCCGCCCAACCGGTCTACTACTCCTATTGGGCCGCCCGCGGCGTCGATGTCACACCGTTCTTCACGGTGCTCGACGGGCCGCGCATTCCGGCCCCGGGTGGGGCGGGCTTCGCCGCCGGCGACACAGCGCTGCAAAGCTACTTCGACGAAATGTTCCTGGGCCGAGGCGATGTCGCGGATATTCTGCGACGGGCCCAACAGGCGGCCAACGCCGCCGCCCGCCGCTAGCCCGGCAGCACCACCACCGGCACCGTGCTCTCGCGGATGATCTTTCCGCTGCGCGATCCGAGGAAGACCCTGCGGATGTCGCCGCGCGGCGACGTGCCCAATGCCAGGACGTCGCCGTCCTGCCAGTCCACCTTCTCGAGCGCCTCGCTCCAGCTCTGGCCGGTCACCACGTCCAGCGCAACGTCCGCGTCTACGACGCCGTCGGTCTTCAGGTTTTCCTGAACGTCCCGCGCCTGCGCCGCCCACGCCTGCAGGATCGAATCCTCAACGTCCAGACCCACTTCGGGTGGATACATCGTCTTGCCGCGGACCGCGAACGTGATCACCCGTACCGGCAACCCCAACCGCCGCGCGAAGTCGACGCACCGCTGTACCACGTCAACCGAGTCCGGGGTGGCGGAGTAAGCACATGTGATCCGGGTCAATCCACCTGTGTACGAACGATATTCGCGGGGGCTGATCGCGACCGGCACCGGCGACACATGCAGCAGCCAGTCGGCGGTCGAGCCGATCACCACCTGGCCGCGCCCGCCGCTGGGCAATGACCCCAGCACCAGGACCTCGGGGTCGACGTCCGCGATCAGCTCGATCAATCCACCCGACACCGACCGGTGGGCACGGTGGGAGTAGGTGACCTCGAGCCCGTCGGCCACGCCGTGGAGATACCCCCTTGCCTCGGCCGCCGAGTCCGCGGCCAGTTGGTCAGCCCAGTGCTCGTATTCGGCGTCGACGCGGGCGAACGACGGTGTCGGCCACGGCTGGGGCACGATGGTCGCCACGGTCAGCGACGTCTCGAGCGTCCGCGCGGCGCGCACGGCCAGATACAACCCGGACAGGCCGACCTCGCCGGCCCGGTAGCCGACGACAACGGTCACAGCAGTTCCCTTGGCTCGTCTTCCGACGCGGCCGCGGTCGGGATGAGGTGGTCGCCGCCGTCGTTGAGCGCGCTGTGGTGACGACCCCAGACGAAGTAGAAGATCAACGCCACCGAGATCCAGCCGGTGAACGCGATCCAGGTGTACCAGTGCAGGCTGGCGAGGATGTACCCGCACGCCAGCACCGAAAGTACCGGCGTGACAGGGTAACCCGGCACTTTGAACGGGCGGGGCAGGTCGGGTGCGCGCACCCGCAGGATGATGACGCCGGCGGAGACGACGATGAACGCGGTGAGGGTGCCGATGGACACCATGTCCGCCAGTTTGTCGAGCGGTATGAAGGCCGCGAGCAGGGCCGCCGCGATCGCGACGATCACCGTGTTGTTCACCGGGGTCATCGTGCGGGTGTTGACCGTCGCGAACCGCGCTGGCAGCAGTCCGTCGCGGCCCATGGCGAACAGGATGCGGGTCTGGCCGTACATGGTGACCAGGGTGACGGTGAAGATCGAGATGACCGCGCCCGCGCACAGGATCGTGCTCGCCCACCTGCCGTGGGTGACGTTGTCGAGGATGGTGGCCAGGCCGGCGTTCTCCTGCGCGGCGAAATCCTGCCACGGCTGGGTGCCCAGCGCGGACAACGCGACGAGCACGTAGACGGTCGTGACGATCGCCAGCGCCGAGATCAGCGCGCGCGGCATGGTCTTCTGCGGGTTTCGCACTTCATCACCCGCCGTCGACACCGTGTCGAGGCCGATGAACGAAAAGAAGATCGTCCCCGCCGCCGAGCCGATGCCGGCGACACCGAACGGCGCGAAGTTCTGGAGGTGGTTGGCGTCGAAGGCGGTGAAGGCGATGATCACGAACATGGCCAGCACGCCGAGCTTGATCAGCACCATGATCGCGTTGACCCGAGCGGACTCGCTGGCGCCGCGGACCAGCAACAACGCACACATGCCGATCAGGACGATCGCCGGCAGATTGATGTAGCCCGGGTCCGAATCCCACGGCGCCGCCGACAACCCATGCGGCATCTGGAATCCGAAGCAGTTGTTCAGCAGCTTGTTGACGTAGCCGCTCCAGCCGACCGAGACCGCCGCGGTGGCCACGCCGTACTCCAGCAGCAGGCAGGCGGCCACACCCATCGCGACCGCCTCGCCCAGCGTGGTGTAGGCATACGAGTACGACGAACCGGAAACCGGTACGGCGGAAGCCAATTCGGCATAGCAGATGGCCGCGAGTCCGGCCGCGATGCCGGCGATGACGAACGAGACGATCACTCCCGGACCGGCTTCCGGCACGGCCTGCGAGAGCACGAAGAAAATGCCGGTGCCGATCGTCGAGCCGACGCCGAACATGGTCAGCTCGAACGTGCCGAAACTGCGCTTGAGGTGGTCCGCGGCCCCGTGCGCGACGGGAGCGCCGGTCACCGGGCGGCGGCGCAGCATCTGCTGTCTCAGGCCGATCGACGTGGCCGGCAATTGCGCCTCCTGATGTCGGATCAGCTGATTATGAGGCAGCCTCCGCCAGCGCAAAAGCAAATTGGTCGATCGCCCAGTCGATTTCCGGCTCGGTGATCACCAGGGGCGGCGCGAAGCGCAGCGTCGAGCCGTGGGTGTCTTTGACCAGCACCCCGCGCTCGGCCAACTGCAGGCTCATGCCCTTTCCGGTGGCCAGGGACGGTTCAATGTCGACGCCGGCCCACAATCCGAGGCCGCGCACCGCCAGCACACCGTCGCCGATCAGCGCCTCCAGGCGCCGGTGCAGGTGGGCGCCCAATTCGGCGGCGCGCGCCTGAAATTCCCCCGTCGCCAGCATGGACACGACTGTCGTGCCGATCGCGGCGGCCAACGGGTTGCCGCCGAACGTCGAGCCGTGCTCGCCGGGATGCAGCACGCCGAGGATTTCGCGGTCCGCGACCACCGCCGACAGCGGAATCACCCCGCCACCCAGGGCCTTACCGAGCAGGTAGATGTCCGGCACCACACCCCAGTGGTCGCAGGCGAACGTGTGGCCGGTGCGGGCCAGGCCCGACTGGATTTCGTCGGCGATCATCAGCACGTTGCGCTCGTCGCACAGCGCGCGCACGGCCGGAAGGTAGTCGTCGGGGGGGACGATGATCCCGGCCTCGCCCTGGATCGGCTCCAGTAGCACCGCGACGGTGTTGTCGTCGATCGCCCGTGCCAGCGCCGGGGCGTCGCCGAACGGCACGGAGCGGAATCCCGGTGTGAAGGGTCCGAAGCCGTCCCGAGCCGTCGGGTCGGACGAGAAGCTCACGATGCTGATCGTGCGGCCATGGAAATTGTTGTCGGCCACGATGATGTTGGCGTGACCGTTCGGAACGCCCTTGACGTCGGCGCCCCATTTGCGGGCGACTTTCAGACCGCTCTCGACCGCCTCGGCGCCCGAGTTCATCGGCAGCACCATGTCTTTGCCGCACAATTGGGCTAGCGCGGCGCAGAATCGTCCGAGGTTCTCGGAGTGGAACGCGCGGCTGACGAGCGTGACAGTGTCGAGTTGGGCGTGGGCCGTCGCGGTGATCTCCGGGTTGCGATGGCCGAAGTTGACCGCCGAATAGGCGGCCAGGCAATCCAGGTAGCGCCGGCCGTCGACGTCGGTGATCCAGGCGCCCTCGGCGCTGGCCGCCACCACGGGTAGCGGCGAATAGTTGTGCGCCGCATGCCTTTCGACCAGCTCGATCGCCGCGTCGGTTGCGGGCTCGGTGCGGGCGTCGAGGATCGTCATGGAAATACCTCCAACGTGCAGCACTTGACGGAACCGCCGCCCTTGAGCAGCTCGGAGAGATCGACGCCGACCGGCCCAAAGCCAGCTTCGCGCAGCTGAGCAGCGAAACCCGTTGCGGCAGAGGGAAGCACGACGTGCAGGCCGTCGGAAACGACGTTCAACCCGAGCACGAATGCGTCGGCGCTCCCGACCACAATTGCGTCGGGGAACAGCGCGCGCAGCTGCTCCTGCGCTGCCGTGCTAAACGCCGGCGGATAGAACGCAACGGTGTGGTCGTCGAGAACGGCGAGCGCGGTGTCGAGGTGATAGAACCGGGGATCGACCAGCTCGAGGGACACAACCGGCACGCCCAGCAGAGCCGAGATTTCGTCGTGGGCGCGCAGATCGGTGCGAAAGCCGTAGCCCGCCAACAGCATGTCGCCGACCATCAGCAGGTCGCCCTGCCCCTCGTTGACGTGACGGGTGGTCACGGGCCGATAGTCCATCGACGACATCCATTCGGCATAGGCCCTCGACTCGCCGGCGCGCTGTGCGTGTCGGAACCGGGCGACGACGGCGACGTCGCCGGCGATGAATCCGCCGTTCGCGGCGTAGACCATGTCCGGCAGCCCGGGAACGGGGTCGATCAAATGCACGCGGTGGCCCAGGTCGACGTACGTCTGGTAGAGCGCCCGCCACTGCGCTTGCGCGAGGTGGGCACCGACCGGTGCGTTGACATCCATCCACGGATTGATGGCGTACTCGACGGCGAAGAAGTCCGGCCGGGTCATCGCGTACCGGCGGGCCCGGGCCTTGCGGGTTGGCCTCGGAGGCGCGGGTGCCACGACGTATGAATCCGTCATAAATCAACGGTATTTGCGGTTCGTGTGACAAGCAAACGACGATTCTTGCGTGTCTATAGACGATTTATTGCGCTAGGATCGCACCTACGATGATTTGTTGCGTTGAGGAGTCGCATGGAACGTCTAAACGAGACCGATGAGCGCATCCTCTCCGAGCTCACCGAGAACGCGCGAGCCACCTTCGCCGAAATCGGGCAGAAGGTGAACCTGTCGGCGCCGGCGGTGAAGCGTCGCGTCGACCGGATGCTGGACGACGGCGTGATCAAGGGTTTCACCACCGTCATCGACCGCAATGCGCTCGGCTGGAACACGGAGGCGTTTGTGCAAGTGTTCTGCCACGGCACGATCGCGCCCGATCAGCTGCGGGCGGCCTGGGTCGATATGCCGGAGGTGGTCAGCGCCGCGACCGTGACCGGCACGTCGGATGCGATCTTGCACGTGCTGGCCCGCGACATGCGGCACCTGGAGACCGCCCTCGAGCGGATCCGGGCGAGCGCCGACATCGAACGCAGCGAAAGCATCGTGGTGCTGTCGAACCTCATCGACCGAATGCGGACCTGACGCCTACCCCCATGCGGGTGTAACGCCACGGCGAGATTCCGGTCGAATTTTCGCCATGGCGTTACGCTCGCGAACGCACCCGCCGAACCAGCCGCCGCAGCCTGGACGGAGCCGGGCTCGGCGGTCGACGAGACGCATAGGGCCACGGCTGATTTCGTTCGGGGACGGAACTGGCGCGGACGTGTTTCAGCTGTGCCCGCAGGTGCTGACGCAACTCGTGCAGGCCCGGGTCCGTCCACCGGTTGACGGCTTCGATCTGATCGTCGGTCAAGTCGTAGAGCTCCCACTGGTCATCCAGCGGCGACGTCCGATAGGCCTCTCCCCCAAGTCCATTGGCCGCAAGGTGACGCACGCCGGGTTCGGTCCAGGTGCCCGGGTCGTCGAAGGTGCGGACCAGCTTCCACAGATGCCCGCCGCCCCCGGTCGCCGTCGCCTCGTCCACGCGGAGGACCAGTCCCTCGAAATTGGAGGCGGTGTGCGCGGGGATTCGGATGCGCAGGGGCGCGGGCGGATTGACGGTGCGCTTCAGGCGGCGCGCCAGGCCCGATGCGCCGCTGTCGCCCTCGAGCATGTTGTCGCGGGTCATCAGGTAGACGGCTCGGCCGTCATCGGCGGGTGCGCCGTCGACGATCGGCATGAGATTCCGGCCCGGCAGTGGGTGCACTTCCGAGAACGTCTGAGCCAACGACGCGGCCACCGCCGCGATATCCACACCGGCGGCTGCGAGCAGCGTCGGGACCAGGTCGACATGCGACGTCGGCGCCGTGATCACCCGAGGCGACGTCGAGCCCGCGCCGATCCGGGCGATGACGAACGGAACGCGCGTCGCCTCGTCGTAGAGGTTGAACCATTTCTGGTGCAGCCCGCCGTGGGCGCCGAGCAGATCGCCGTGATCGGCGGTCCGCACCAAAACCGCGTTGTCCGAACCACCTTCGGTGACGGCCCGTCTCACACGGTCGATCGGCGCGTCCACCTCCGCGTGCAGCCGGTAGTACAGGTCGCGGTAGCGCTGGGCGTTGCGGTCGTAGGTCCAATTGATCGCGGGCGCCGGGCCGTAGCCGGAGTAGTAGGCCTCGCGGAACGCGATCTGGGCGGCGGGCTTGGTCGACAGGTCCTCGTCGGCGGTGGGCGCCGCGGGCACCGGGGGTGGATCCAACGGTGACGGCTTGACCGGGCCGCGGCGCGACCACGTCGGGAAAAGCACGATGTCGTGGGGATTGACGAAGCTGGCGACGAGCAGGAAGGGACGCTGCGCGGCGGGGTCGCCGGCGCGACGGCGCGCATAGCGATCGGTGAGCCAAGCGACCACCCGCTCGGCGATCAGGGGATCGCGGCGAATGCCGGCATTGGCCAGCAGTGCGCCGTGCGGTTCCGGGCCCACCCAGCCGGAGAATCCGAACGGGCCCAGTGGATCTGCGTCCAGGTAGCGCTGCACCGCCACCGGATCGACGATGCCGTCGTCGTCGTTGGTGGCCAGCGCGCGGCCGGTCGAGGAATCGATCAGATCGGCGTGCGAGATGTGCCACTTGCCGTCGTAGTGCGTGTCGTAGCCGGCCGCGCGGAACCAGTTCCCCAGTGTCGGCACCTCGCCCTGGCGCAGCCAACGCATGCGCGAATCGTCGGCCGTCTTCCCGATGCCGTCGGTCTGGGTGACCCCGTGGAGGTCGGGGAAGTGCCCGGTGAAAATCGTTGGGCGGCTGGGCACGCAGGCCAGAGAGCCGGTGTAGTGCCGGGCGAAACTGACGCCGTGACTTTCGAACCACTTGCGGCCTGTCAGGGTTCGGTCGCGCCAGGCGAGCACGCCGCGATCCTCGTACGGCGGAACCGCGCGCTCCTCGTCGGTCATCACGATCACGATGTCGGGGCGATCAGACACGGGCGTTCTCCAATCGGTTCGCGAGCCCGGCGAGCATCGCGTCGGACTGTCGTGCGAGGAAGCGACACAGCGCGCGTTCGGCCAGCTGCTGCGGTGGGCGGGAGCCGATTTCGACCATGCTGGTCAGGGTCACGACGGTCGAATCGCCCCCGGCCGCCAGCGTCCAGCGGTTAGTCACCCTGCGCAGGCGCCGGGGCAGGCCTTCGATGTCGTAGGCGAGTGTGTGCGGCGGGTCGAACTCGGTGATGCGCTCGACGAGGGCGTCGCGTTTGACCTGAACTCGCCGTGCGGTCCCGACTCGCGCGCCGTCGGGACCGGAGGACAGAATGCACGAGTGGTCGACGTTATCGGCCCACGAAGCGATCGAGCCGAAATCGGCCAGGACATCCCAGACTTCGTGCACACGGGCCGCGATCGCGCGGACGCTTTGAGCCTCGGCCACTTTCACGCTCAGTACGGCGAATGCATCATCGTCTCGAGCGCCACCGCCGCCCCGCCGGCCGCGATGGTGATGGCGATCGTCACCCAGTCGGCCAGCTTCGGCCGGACCGGACGGGCGGAGAGCTGACCGGTGCCGCCGCGCGCGGTGATCGCGTCGCCCATCTCGTCACCGCGCCGCAGGGTCACGGTGATGGCGGCGGCCATCAGGTCGATCAGCTCCAGGGCATGTCGCCGACGACGGGCCTTGCGGCTCTTCGGTATTCGTTTCGGGCGCAGCCGGCGCGCGGCGTAGAGGATCTGGAATTCGTCGATCAGCATCGGGAACGCGCGCAGCGCGAGCGCCAACGCCACCGCCCATTCGTCGACCGGGATCCGGAAGATCTTCAGCGGTCGGCCCAACGTCGCCAACGCGGGGCCGATTTCGGCGACGTTGGTGGTCCAGGACACCAGCGCGCCCAGCCCAAGCAACACGATCGACAGCGCAGTGATCCGCAGGAAGTTCAACGCCCCGCCGAGCGCGATCTCGAGGCCGGCAATCGAGATCTTCGGGCTACCACCGGACAGGGCGGCCGTGATGAAGCCCAACGCGAGAGCGATCCACAGCCACCGTGGTATCGACGGCAGCACGCCGCGCGGAATGCGTGCGATCCGAAGCGCCGCGACCACCAACGCCGCCGAAATCCCGATCGTCACCCAGCCCGGGTAGAACGTCAATAGCACCGAAAGACCAAAAACGACAAGCAGTTTGGTCCCTGCCCACAGATCGTGGATGGCCGAACGTCCGGGCACCGGGATCAGCAGCACCACCGGGCGAGAGGGGCGACGGGTTGCGCCGCCCGCCGTTGCCGTCGTCGAAGTCGTCGTCACGCGATGCCCCCCGCCGCGGTCGGCATCGGCTCGACGGTGCCCTCGCGCAGATGCAGGGTGCGCGGGCACAGCTCCTCCAGCCCGGCGAAGTCGTGTGAAATCACCACGACTGTCAGGCCCCGGTCGTGGCGCAGGTCTTCCAGCAGCCGCAGCAGGCCGCGCTGGCTGGCGGCGTCCAAACCCGCCAGCGGCTCGTCGAGGATCAAGGCGCGCGGCGAACACGCCAGCAGCCCGGCCAGCACGACACGGCGCATCTGGCCACCGCTGAGCTGGTCGATGCCCCGCTTAGCGAGCGTGGGATCGAGCCCGACAACGCCCAAAGCGGTTGCGACCCGATCTTGGTCGAGGTGCGAAAAGCCCGCTGCCGAAGCCACTTCCAGGTCTACGCGGCTGCGCATCAACTGCAGCCTGGCCGCTTGGAACGACAACGCCACCGCGCCGACCTGCTCGTGGGTGGGCTTGCCGTCGATGAGGCAGGCGCCGGCCGTGGGGATGGTCAGGCCGGCCATGATCCACGCCAGCGTCGACTTACCCGACCCGTTGCCGCCATGGATGAGGACACCGTCTCCTTGCTCCACCACGAAGTTGACGTCGCGCAGCGCGGTCTTGGCCCAGGGGGTGCCGCTGCCGTATTCGTGGCCGACGCCGATGAGTTCGATGACCGGCGTGTGCGGCCGGTGGTAGTCCACCGGGACAACGGGTGTCGGCGCGGCCGAGGTCTCGACCATGCCGGTGTTATCCGGCGAATCGCTGAGATCGATCCTGCGGTCCGCGGAATCGGCCTCGTTGTTGTAATGCGTGATGTGCACCAGCGCCGTGCGGTGCCGCGCGGTGAGGCCGGAGAGCACACCCAACAACGCGTCTCGGCCCTGCTGGTCGACCATGGTGGTGACCTCGTCGGCGATCAGCAGTGCCGGCTCCCGGGCCAGCGCCGCGGCGAGCGCCAGGCGCTGCAGTTCGCCGCCGGACAGGCTTCCGGTGTCGCGCTCGGCGAGTGCCTCGAGGCCGACCTCGCTGAGCAATCGGTTCACGTCGATTTCGGTGCCCGGCGGCAAGCCCCACACCACGTCGTCGGCCACCCGGGTGCCCAGGACCTGGCTTTCGGGGTGCTGCAAAACGAGGGCCGTGCCGCCGAGCTCGCCCAGACCCACCGCGCCCGGTCGCTCCACGCTGCCCGACGTCGGTGGGCGGCCAGCCAGGATCAGCATCAGCGTGGTCTTCCCGGAGCCGTTGGCCCCGGTGATGGCCACGTGCTCCCCAACCTTCAGGTCCAGGCTGATCTCGCGCAGCGCGTCTTGGCCGGCGCCGGGGTAACGGAAGCGCACCCGATCCAGCCGCACGGGAACCGGTCCGACCGATGCGTCGCCCTCACCTCCGTCCCACGCCTCCAATTTGTGCACATCGGGCAGGCCGCGCATCCGCTCCAGCAGACGGGAGAGCGCCCACCAGCCGATCAACGACACGACCATGATTCCGAGGCCGTAGTAGGCCACCATCCACCACTGCCAGTAGCCCAATGCCCAGGAGAAATACCGCATCAGCGCATCGGCGGGCCGCTGCAGATGCACGCGTCCCAGGAAGGACGCGACCCCGTGCACGTTCGAGGTCATCACGTCGAAAATCAGGTGCCGCAACCGGGTCATGACGGTCAGCGCGCCGACCGACAGCACGCCGAAGGCGACCCCCGCGATCAACGACGAGACGACCACCGTGAATGTGCCCCGGCCCCTGCGCTTGACGACTCCGGTCAGCCCGCCGATGTAGGCACAGTGGATGACCGTCATCAAACCGCCCAACCCGGCGATCAGGAAGGCGATCATCCCGGCGGCAACCGTCGCCGCGAGCAACACCCGCAGCCGATAACGGTAGGCGAGCAGCCCGGTGGGCACGGTGCCCAGCAAGGCCAATCCCGCCGCGAACGGGATGACGACGGAAATGATTGCGATGACCGCACACAGCGCGCCCATGACCGAGGCTTGCGCCAATTCGACCGGACGCAGCGACCCACCCCGACGGCCTACCCGGGGAGATCTCGGAACGGTCACCCTAACGATTCTGCCAGGCCGCGACGCCAAGTCCGCGCAGCACACAGACGGATATCAGGGTGTCCACGGTTCCGCTCGCTTAGCAAAGCTATGCAACGATGTAGGTATGAATGCATCCGCCGCCAACCACACCGATGTCGTTGACGCCGCAAACACCGATCCCCAGCCTGGCCTGGGAGCAGACCTGCTCGCCGTCGTCGCGCGCCTCAATCGCCTGGCCACCCAGCGCATCCAAATGCCGTTGCCCGCCGCGCAGGCCAGGCTGCTGGCCACCATCGAAGTAAACGGAGAAGCCCGCATCGGCGATCTGGCCGCCGTCGACCACTGCTCGCAGCCCACGATGACCACGCAGGTGCGCCGCCTCGAGGACGCCGGCCTGGTCACCCGAACCGTCGACCCCGGGGATGCCCGGGCGGTCCGCATTCGCATCACGAATGAGGGATTGCGCACGCTCAACGCCGTGCGGGCCGACCGCGCGGCCGCGATCGAACCGCAACTGGCCCTGCTCGAGCCGTCCGACCGCCAGGTGCTGTCCGATGCGGTCGACGTGTTGCGCCGACTACTCGACAATGCGGCGGCCGCGCCGCGTCGGAACACCCTGTGATCGGCTTGATCGGCGCCGGGTGGATCGCCGACCCGCAACGGGTAGACACTGGATCAATCCCCGATTGGTCTGAAGACAAGATCAATTCCGTCTGACCGGCGACGAAAGGTGGCGTTCGATGCGGCCCGAGGCTTCCGCCGTGCCAGCCTCCCCGCTCACCGTATGGGTCGGATCGATGCGGTACGTCTTCCCGCCGGGCCGCGACGTGGTCGTGGGCTACGGCGCCGGGGCCGACATTCCGCTGGAGCAACTCGGGGGGCCCCCGCCGCAGGCGCCTCGCCCGGAGGTTCTGCTGCGGTTCCTGGGCACGCACTGGGTGGCCATCGACAAGAGCCGCAGCGGCATCTTCAGCAACGGGTTCCGGGTGCCGGCCGTCGATATCCACGACGGGCAGGCGATCACGCTCGGTGATCCGCAGCACGGTCCCCGGCTGGTTTTTCAGATCGCGCCGCCGGTCGCGCCGCCGGGCGGGCCGTCGGGGCCGCATCAGGGCCCGGCCCACCCACCGCCTGCCCCGACACAGCGCGACACCGGACCCATGCGGATACCCACCCACTCGCACGAGGTTGAGCAACCTCCGCAGCCGGCGCCGCCGCCGGTTCGGCCGTTCGCGCCGCCGGTGCCACCCGTCGGGCCGGCCGCCGCGCCCGCGCGGAAGCCGAACGGGCCGAGCTGATCGGCATGCTCGTCGACCTCGGCCTGACCGAGAAAACCGCCCAGCTCGCCACC
>NZ_MBEU01000010.1 GCF_001954275.1 Mycobacterium sp. IS-836
CCCCCCCCCCCCCCCCCCCCCCCCCCCCCCCCCCCCCCCCCCCCCCCCCCCCCCCCCCCCCCCCCCCCCCCCCCCCGGGCCCCCCCCCCCCCCCCCCCCCCCCCCCCCCACGCCTCAGGAGCAGCCGGTCCACACGCGACGTGGCAAGCCGGTCATTCCCGCGTGGGAGGACGTGCTGCTCGGGGTGCGCTCCGGCGGGCAGCGCTAACTACGACACCGCCAGCGCGAGCAGCGTCAGCCACGCTCCCGTCACACCGACGCCGGCACCCAACACAAACCACCGCAGCACCGGGGTGCGTCGCCATCCCCACAACGTCGGTGCCAGTCCCCCGGCCGCCACGACGTTGAGCCCGACGGCCAACAGCGGATGTACTCGCACCAGCCCGAGGCTGAGCACGACGATCGCGACCGCCGTGACCGCCGCGACAAACCCGGCCACCGTCAACCCCGTTGCCCACGGCACAGACTGGGAGCGCTGGTCGCTCACGGGCCGAGCCTAACCCGCTCGTAGAACGCCAAAGCCGCCGCGGTCGCGACGTTGAGCGAGTCGGTACCCCGCGACATCGGGATGCGTACCCGCACATCGCTCAATCGCAGCGTGGCCGGCGTCAACCCCGGCCCCTCGGCGCCCACCAACACCGCGACACGTTCATCGCGCGCCGCGGCCATCGCCTCGGCCAGCGCGCAGGCCTGGCCGTGCGGAGTCATCGCCAGCAGACGAAATCCCTTGTCCCTCAGCGTCATCAGGTCACCGGGCCAGTTGGTTGCCCGCGCGTACGGCACCAACAGCGCGTGACCCATGGACACCCGAACCGCGCGCCGATACAGCGGATCGGCGCAGCCGCTGCCGAAGACCACCGCTTCCACGCCCAGCCCCGCCGCGTTACGAAAGATCGAGCCCAGGTTCTCGTGGTCGTTGACGCCTTCGAGCACCGCGACCGTGCGGGCGCCGTCGACGACCTGCGGGACGCTGGGCTCGGGCACTCTCCTCGCGGCCGCCAGGACGCCCCGATTGAGGTGAAAGCCGACCACGCGCGCCATGACTTCGGCGGAGGTCCGGTAGAACGGCGCGGCGCAGTCGGCGAGGTCGGCTTTGAGCTCGGCCAGCCGGCGGTCGGTGCCGAGCAGGGCGTGCGGGCTGAACCGCGACACCAGCATGCGCTGCACGACCAGGACGCCTTCGGCGATCACCAACGCTTTTCCGGTGGGCAGATCGGGACGGCGGTCGACGCTGTTCAGGTCGCGGAAATCGTCGAGACGCGGATCGTCGGGATCGTCGACGTCCTGGACGTTCGGGCCGTCGGTCACGGGCTTTCGTCGACCAGGGCCAACATCAGATCGGCGGCCTCGCGCAAGGTGGCGCGCTTGTCGCCGTCGAGCGTCGCCAGCCGCTCTGCCAGCCACTCCTGGCGGGCTCGCCGGGCCGCCTTGACCAACTCGGCGCCGGACTCGGACACCGACACCAGCACCTGCCGGCCGTCGACGGGATGCGGGGCGCGGTCAACGAAGCCCTCGTCGGCCAGTGAGGCGATCACCCGGGTCATCGACGGCGGCCGGACCCGTTCCCGAATCGCCAGCGCGCCTGGTGTCATCGGGCCCTCGTTGGCCAGCGTCGCGAGCGCCGAAAGCTGCGACAGCGACACCGGCGACGACGGATTTCGGAAGCGTAGTTGGCGGGCCAGCCGCATGACGGCCAGCGACAAGTCACTGGCCAGCCGCGCATCGCTGTCAGGCATGGCGCGAGGTTACATCGGAAGCCCTTAACTAGGAACACGAACGCGCCCCACGCCGGAGCGCAGGCTATGTTGAGCGTGATGTCTGTAGCACCCGGCGAAAGCGCGCCCGGCGAGACCGGAGCTGGCGAAAGCCCGGAGGCGCCGGCCCTGCCGCCGATGCTGCTCCAGGTCTGGCCCGTCGTGGTCGTGGGCTTCCTGGGCTGGCTCGTCGCCGCGGCGGCCGCGTTCGTCGTACCGGCGCTCGAGGGTTGGCGACCGGTGACGCTCGCAGGGCTGGGCACGGGGTTGCTCGGTAGCAGCATCGTCGTGTTGCAGGTCGCCGCCGCACGGCGCGGCGACCGTGGCGCGCAAACCGGACTCGAAAACTATCTCGACCCCAAATAGGGAGGTGCAATGGTAGCCCCGCTACTGCAAGCGCAGGTCGATATCGACGCGCCGGCTTCGAAGGTCTGGGCGTTGATCTCCGACTTTCGGCGGATGCCCGAGTGGAGCCCGCAGTGTCGGTGGATGAAGCCCTTCGGCCCGCTTCGCCCCGGCACCCGCACGCTCAACCTCAACCGCCGCAAACGCTTGTTCTGGACCACCACATGCACGGTCGTCGAGGTCGTTCCGGAGAAGAAGTTGGCGTTCCGGGTCAACACCAATCGCACGATCTGGAGCTACGAGCTCGAGCCGAGCGGCGATGGCACCCGGGTGATTGAGAGCCGGCACGCCGAAAACGGCGTCAGCGCGTTCTCGAACGTCTCGGTGAAAACCCTCTTCGGCGGAACGTCGAACTTCGAACGCGAATTGGTCGAGGGCATGAACGCCTCGCTCGCGAACATCAAAGCCGCCGCCGAGAAAAGCTAGTCCGACGGCTCCGGGGTCGGCTCCTCCGACGATTCCGGCTGGGGCTCTTCCATCGGTTCCGGCGCCGGCTGCTCCGCGGGCTTGTCCATAACGTCGAGCACGCCGTCGTCGTACGGCTCATACATCGGCGAGCCGGTGCCCGCGGCGGCGGGCGTATCGGAATGCGCGCCGCAGCCGTACTGCTTGTCGACGATGTGCCCATCGGCGGAAAGCTCGTTGCCGCACACCCCGAACATCGCGCCGAGCGACCCCGCCAGCGGCAGGAAGAAACCACAGTCGCGGCACACGCGTTTGGTGGATCGCGCCATCGGCGAATCGGGACCGTAGTCCCCGGCGTGCCACCGTTCGGCGGCCTCGGCGCGCCCCCATGCGCTCATCACCCAGCGGCGGCCAAGCCCCACTTCGGCGGCGGTCTCGTCGACCTGCGGGTCGCCGCTGGCGGCGTAGCCGGGCACCAGCCGCGGGTCGTCTGCGGCCGGCGCCAGCAGGTCCCCGGGGCTCAAATCCCCTGGCCGCACCCGCTGGTCCCACGGCACCCATTCGGGCGCCAGCAGCGCCGTCGGCCCGGGCACCAGCACGACTTCGCTGATCGTCGCGTGATCGGCACCCGGATAGGCCGCGACGACGGCGGCCCACTGCCATCCCTGGTAGCCGGGCAGATGGGCCAGGAACCGGTGCGTGGCGGCGCTGGGATCTTCGTAGCTGACGCCCAGGTAATCCCCGACGGCCTCGGCGCCAGCGAACTCGACGACGGCCGCCCGGGCCGCGTCGACCGCACCCGTGAGCACCGCCGCCAACCCTGCCGGCCACTCGGCCTCGGTTGCTACGGCGGATTCCCCGATGGATCCGGTCACGCTGTCCCCTCTCTGCACTGCGCCTCCAATACTAGGTTGGCGAGCCACACCCGGTTGCCTGGCGGGATAGGACAGAATTGATTTGTGTCTGGGCGGCGGCGTGACGATCCCGGCCGGGTGGCCTCCCACCCGGGCCGCCGGACGCGCAACGAACCGGGCAACCAGCACCCGGGCATGGCCAACTACCCCGCCGACGACCACGACTACCGGCGGGCTCGCCGTTCGGTGCCCACGCCCAGCGCAAACCGCTATCTCCCACCGCTGGGCCAGCAGCGCGAACCGGACCGCCCGCCCACGCCCCCGCGTGGGCCCGCCTCCGGCGAACGGATCACCGTCACCCGCGCGGCGGCGCAACGAAGCCGTGAGATGGGCTCCCGCATGTACTGGATGGTCCAGCGGGCGGCCACCGCCGACGGCGCCGACAAGTCCGGCCTCACGGCGCTGACGTGGCCGGTGGTGGCGAACTTCGCGGTCGACTCCGCGATGGCCGTCGCACTGGCCAACACGCTGTTCTTTGCGGCGGCCACCGGGGAGAGTAAGTCGAAAGTTGCGCTCTACCTGTTGATCACGATCGCGCCGTTCGCGGTCATCGCTCCACTGATCGGCCCGGCGCTGGACCGCTTGCAGCACGGCCGCCGCGTCGCGCTGGCACTGTCGTTCGCTCTCCGCACGGCGTTGGCGGTGGTGCTGATCGTGAACTACGACGGCGCCACCGGCAGCTTCCCGTCGATGGTGCTCTATCCCTGCGCGCTGGCCATGATGGTCTTCTCGAAATCGTTCAGTGTGCTGCGCAGCGCCGTGACGCCCAGGGTGATGCCGCCGAGCATCGACCTGGTGCGGGTCAACTCTCGGCTCACCGTCTTCGGGCTACTGGGCGGCACCATCGCCGGCGGCGCCATCGCGGGCGGCGTCGAGTTCGTCTGCACCCACCTGTTCAAGCTGCCCGGGGCGTTGTTCGTGGTCGTCGCGGTCACGGTCGCCGGCGCCTTGCTGTCGATGCGGATTCCGCGCTGGGTCGAGGTGACCGCGGGCGAGGTCCCGGCCACCCTGAGCTATCGCAAGGACAGCAACCCGCTCCGGCGAAGCTGGCCCGAAGAGGTCAAGAAGGTCGGCGGGACGCTGCGACAACCGTTGGGCCGCAACATCATCACCTCGCTGTGGGGGAATTGCACCATCAAGGTGATGGTCGGCTTCCTGTTCCTGTATCCGGCGTTCGTCGCCAAGTCGCACCAAGCCGACGGCTGGGCCCAGCTCGCCATGCTGGGGATGATCGGGGCCGCAGCCGCGATCGGCAACTTCGCCGGCAACTTCACCAGCGCACGGCTGAAATTGGGCAGGCCGGCCGTGCTGGTGGTGCGCTGCACGGTGGCGGTGTGCGCGGTCGCCCTGGCCGCAGCCGTGGCAGGCAACCTGCTGGTGGCCGTGATAGCCACCCTGGTCACCTCCGGTTCCAGCGCGATCGCAAAGGCGTCCCTGGACGCGTCGTTGCAACACGACCTGCCCGAGGAGTCGCGGGCATCGGGGTTCGGACGGTCCGAGTCGACGCTGCAGCTGGCCTGGGTGCTCGGCGGTGCGCTCGGCGTCATGGTCTACACCGAATTGTGGGTCGGCTTCACCGCGGTCAGCGCCCTGCTCATTCTGGGGCTGGCGCAGACCGTCGTCAGTTTCCGCGGCAACTCGTTGATTCCCGGCCTCGGGGGTAACCGGCCGGTCATGGTCGAGCAGGAGACCTCGCATCGCGGCCATGGCCGGCGCCCCGCGGCGGTGCCGGAGTGAAACGCGGTGTGGCCGTGCTGCTTACGGCCGTGGTGGCATTGCTGGCCGTGGGGGCCGGAGTGGGAACCTGGCTACTCGTCCGCCGGCCCGGCCCGCAGCGACCCGAGATCAGCGTGTATTCGCATGGGCATCTGACCCGGGTGGGGCCGTACCTGTACTGCAACGTGCTCAACCTCGATGACTGTCAGACACCGCAGGCGCAGGGCGAATTGAAGGTCACCGACCGCTATCCAGTGCAGCTCTCGGTGCCCGAGGCCATTTCGCGGGCACCCTGGCGACTGCTGCAGGTATACGAGGATCCCGCCAACACCGCCACCACCATGTTTCGCCCGGGGACCCGGCTCGCGGTCACCATTCCAACGGTCGACCCGCATCGCGGGCGATTGACCGGGATCGTGGTGCAGTTGCTGACGCTGGTGGTCGATCCCTCCGGCGAGCTACGCGATGCCCCGCACGCGGAATGGTCAGTGCGCCTGGTTTCTTAGCGCGTTAGGGCGTTGAGTGTGCGCTCAGGGCGGCATCCAGCGACGTGTCGCCGCCGTCGGCGCACACTCGATTCGATTTCGCCCAACAAGTCGACATTCGGCGGAAAAAGCAGCCCCGAAAGGCGTTACGCGCCGTGACCGGCTGGAACCCGCTCGGCCTCGAGCGGCGCCCCGGGAGGTGTCCCGTCTCCGAAAGGCCTGCCTCCCAACGCTTCCCGGCCGTGTGGACTCAGCCAGCTAGCCAGGTCCGGCCCCTTGGGCACGATCCTGGTGGGATTGATGTCGGCGTGCACGATGTAGTAGTGCTGCTTGATTTGGACGAAGTCGATGGTGTCGCCGAAACCGGGCGTCTGGAACAGGTCGCGCGCGTATGCCCACAACACCGGCATCTCGGACAGTTTGCTTCGATTGCATTTGAAATGCCCGTGGTAGACGGGATCGAAGCGGGCCAGCGTGGTGAACAGCCGCACGTCCGCCTCGGTTATGGTGTCGCCCACCAGGTATCGTTGCGCGCTCAGGCGATCGCTCACCCAATCCAATGCGGTGAACAGCCGGTCGTAGGCGGCGTCGTAGGCCTGCTGCGACCCGGCGAAGCCGCAGCGGTAGACGCCGTTGTTGATCTCGGTGTAGACCCTCTTACTCACCTCGTCGATCTCGGCCCGCAGCGGCTCGGGGTATAGCTGCGGCGCGCCCTCGCGGTGGTAGGCGGTCCATTCCGTGGAGAAGTCCAGCGTCATCTGCGCGAAATCGTTGGTGACCACCGCGCCGGTCGGAACGTCGACGATCGCCGGGACGGTGATGCCCTTGGGATAGTCGGGGAACCGCTTGAAGTAGGCGTCCTGTAGCCGCGGGATCTTCAGCACCGGGTCGACGCCGCCCGGGTCGAGGTCGAAAGTCCAACTGCGCTCGTCGTGGGTTGGCCCGCAAAAGCCAATGGAGAGAACGTCTTCCAGGCCCAACAGCCGCCGCACAATGATCGTGCGGTTCGCCCACGGGCAAGCGCGGGCAACCACCAGCCGATACCGCCCCGGCTCGACGGGATAGCCGTCGCGCCCGTCCGCGGTGATGCGGGTGGTGATGTAGTTGGTGTCGCGGGTGAATTCACCCGACCCGGCAACGTAGGTGGCCATGACGACTGCGCCTCCTAGAGATTCGCCTCCGTCGGCGCGGCGGACACCGTCAGAAACCGCAGAGCCAGGTTGGTCTCGGTCGACTCGCCCGGTTCCCAGTGCGCGATCCACGGCCCGGTGCCCTCCGACTGGTCGACGATCCCCTCTTCGAGCCAGGTGTAGCGGCCCTCCATGACGTCGTGGGTCAGCTGGACGTCGGCGCTGTCGGTGTTGCTCCACAGTTCGTGGAACAGCGCCTCGACGCGCAGGGTCGCCTGCTGGCAGAACGTCGCGGCCAGCTCGTAGGCTTGCTTGCCGACGTTCGGGTCGGCGACCCGCTGGCCCTCGGCGCGCACGCACACCGCGGACATCGCGAACAGCTCGGCACCGATATCGACGATGCGGCCGAGGAATCCCTGCCGTTGCTCCAGCTTGGCCTGCCACCGTGCCATCCCGTAGAAGGTGTTGCGGGCCAGCTTGCGGGTGGAGCGTTCGACGAACCGCAGGTGTGACGCCAGCGGCCCGAACTCGCTGTAGGCCTTCGGTCGCTGCCCTTCGCCAAAGACCAGCTGCGGCAACCACTTTGCGTAAAACCCGCTTGCGCCGACCGCCGCGGCGGCCTTCTGCTTCAGCCCGGCGTCGGCCTTGGCGAGGTCGCCGGCGGCGCTCAAATGGGCATCGACCGCTTCGCGGGCGATGAGCAGCCTCATGATCTCGCTGGATCCTTCGAAGATGCGATTGATCCGCAGGTCCCGCGCCACCTGCTCGACGGGCACCGCGCGCTCGCCGCGCGCGGCCAGCGACTCCGCGGTCTCATAGCCCCGCCCACCCCGGATCTGCAAAACCTCGTCAACAATCAAGCAGGCCATCTCGCTGGCCCACAATTTGGCCAACGCCGCCTCGATGCGGATGTCGTTGCGGCCCTCGTCGGCCATCTGCGAAGACAGCTCGAGCACCGCGTCGAGCGCGTAGCACGTCGCGGCGACGAACGAGATCTTGCTGGCCACCGCTTCGTGTTTGGCCAGCGGCTTGCCCCACTGCACACGCTCCCCGGACCATTCGCGCGCGATCTTCAGCGCCCACTTGGCCGACCCCGTCGCGCTCGCGGGCAGCGACAGCCGTCCGGCGTTGAGTGTGGTCAGCGCGATCTTGAGCCCGTCGCCTTCGCGGCCGATCAGATTTTCGCTGGGCACCCGAACGCGGTGCAGCCGGGTCACGCCGTTCTCGATGCCGCGCAGCCCCATGAACTTGTTGCGCCGCTCCACGGTGATCCCGGGCGCATCGGCCTCGACCACGAATGCGCTGATTCCGCCGCGGTGGCCGTCGCTCTTAGGCACCCGGGCCATGACCACCAGCAGTTCGGCGACGACTCCGTTGGTGGTCCACAACTTCACGCCCTCGAGTTCGTACGCCTTGCCGTCTTCAATCGGAGTGGCCGTCGACGCCAGGCGCGCCGGGTCCGAGCCCACATCGGGTTCGGTAAGGAGAAATGCCGAGATGGCCCCAGCGGCGCACCGCGGCAAGAACTTCCGCTTCTGCTCGTCGGTCCCGGCGAGTTTGAGCGGCTCGGGTACCCCGATCGACTGATGGGCCGACAACAGCGCGCCAAGACTGGGATGGACGCTCGAAATCATCATCAGCGCGCGGTTGTAGGCGACTTGCGACATGCCCAGGCCGCCGTATTCGGCCGGTATTTTCATGCCGAAGCAGCCCAATTCGGCCAGGCCCTTCACGTATTCATCGGGAATCTGCGCGTCGCGCTCGACGACGCTGCCGTCGACGGTGTCCAGAAACTGCCGCAGCTTGTCGAGAAACGCGCGGATGCGCTCCTCGTCGGCGTCGGACGGTTTGGGAAATGGGTGGATGAGCTCCAACGGAAAACGCCCGAGGAACAACTCTTTGGCGAACGACGGTTTATCCCAACCACTTTCGCGGGATTCCTCGGCGAGAGCTCTCGCCTGCTCCTCGGTGACTTGCGCCTGCTGTGCCATCGCAGCCTCCTCGCTCAATTGTCGCGAGTTGAATACCCACTCTGGGACATTACTCACGAAGGAAGCCGGCGCACAGCGTCGGATTTAGGCGTCGAGCTCCCGCGCGACCGCCTTGACCACCTCGGAAACCCGGCGCGCCGTCTTGCGGTCCGGGTAGCGCCCCTTGCGCAACTCCGGCTGCACGGTGCTCTCCAGCAGCGTGATCATGTCCTCGACCATGCCGTGCAGCTCGTCGGGGCTGTGCTTGTGCTCGGCGGGTCCCTCGCGGCGCGGCCTGGACAGGCTGGGCGGCGGATCGATCAGCTTGAGGCTCAACGCTTGCGGTCCACGCCGGCCCGACGCCACGCCGAACTCCACCCGCTGCCCGGCTTTGAGGCCCTCGACACCCGCGGGCAACGCCGACGAGCGGACATAGACGTCCTCGCCGTCCTCCTGCGACAGGAAGCCAAACCCCTTGTCGGCGTCGTACCACTTCACCTTGCCGGTCGGCACTCGTCTCACCTGCTTGTCTAACGGATAACTAGGAATGGACAACACAAGAAGCGCCCCGCCTGTGCAGGACGCGATGCGGATTCAGATCCTACTCGGATGGCTGCCCGCCCAGCACCCCCGTTTAGGGGTTACTCGGTAGGCTGGGAGGACCGCTGGAGGAGATATGCGCCTGATCCTGAACATTATCTGGCTTGTATTCGGCGGCCTCTGGATGGCCGCCGGATACTTGCTGGCGGCGCTGATCAGTTTTCTGCTCATCATCACCATCCCCTTCGGCTTCGCCTCGCTGCGGATCGCGTCCTACGCGTTGTGGCCATTCGGCCGGACGATCGTCGAAAAGCCGACCGCCGGCACGGGCGCCCTGATCGGAAACGTCATCTGGATATTGCTGTTCGGATTGTGGCTTGCGATCGGTCATCTGGTGAGCGCGGTGGCCATGGCGATCACCGTCATCGGCCTTCCGCTGGCGCTGGCCAACCTCAAATTGATCCCGGTGTCGCTGATGCCGCTGGGCAAGGAAATCGTTCCGGTCGACGCGCCGGCCGTAGGACGGGTGGCCGCATGACCCTGACCGCTCTCGGTCTCCCGACCGTGCCCGGCACCAATGCGAGCCGGACGCACGGCGACGCGCCAACCGATGGCCCGTTGCTGGACACGTACGGCAGGGCCGCCACCGACCTGCGGGTGTCGCTGACCGATCGCTGCAACCTGCGCTGCAGCTATTGCATGCCCGCCGAAGGGCTCGACTGGCTGCCCGGGGAGCAACTGCTGCGGGCCGACGAGCTGACCAGGCTGATGCGCATCGCGGTGACCCGGCTCGGCATCACCAGCGTGCGGTTCACCGGCGGTGAGCCGCTGCTGGCCCGCCATCTCGAAGAGGTCGTCGCCGCCGCGGCCGGCCTGCGGCCCCGACCGGAGATCTCGCTGACCACCAACGGTGTCGGACTGGCGCGCCGCGCCGCAGCGCTCGCCGAGGCGGGACTGGACCGGGTCAACATTTCCCTGGACACCGTGCACCGGGCCCGCTTCGCGGCCATCACCCGCCGGGACCGGCTCGGTGACGTGCTGGACGGCTTGGACGCTGCGAAGGCGGCGGGTCTCGCGCCGGTGAAGGTGAACGCCGTGCTCGATCCCGCCACCGGGCGCGAGGACGTCGTTGAGCTGTTGCGGTTCTGCCTCGAGCACGGCTACCAACTGCGGGTCATCGAGCAGATGCCGCTGGACGCCGGACACCAGTGGCGCCGGGATGCCGCACTGACGGCCGACGACGTGCTGGCGGCGCTGCGCCCGCACTTTCGGCTGCGGCCCGATCCCGCGCCGCGTGGGTCGGCGCCGGCCGAACTCTGGCTGGTCGACACGGGCCCGAACACGCCGGCCGGAAAGTTCGGCGTCATCGCCTCGGTGTCGCATGCCTTCTGCTCGACGTGCGATCGCACCCGGCTGACGGCCGACGGTCAGATTCGCAGCTGCTTGTTCGCGGCCGAGGAGACCGACCTCCGCGGCCTGTTGCGTGGCGGCGCGCCCGACGACGCGATCGAGGCGGCCTGGCGTACTGCGATGTGGGGCAAGCCCGCCGGCCACGGCATCAACGACCCCAACTTCATCCAGCCCGACCGGCCGATGAGTTCGATCGGTGGCTGAACTTCCCGTCGAACCGGACGGAATTCGGGTCACGGTTCGCTACTTCGCCGCGGCGCGCGCCGCCGCCGGAGCCGAATCGGAGTCGGTGATCCTGCGGCCGGGCACCACTGTGGCCGAATTGGTTGAACGACTGGCGGTCCCGGGTACTCGTCTGGCCACGGTGCTGAGCCGATGCTCGTATTTGTGCGACGGAATCGCCGTTCGCGACGAAACCAAGGCGTTGCGATCGGGTGACACGGTCGACGTGCTCCCGCCGTTCGCCGGCGGCTGACGGTGTGAAACGCGTCACATAACGGATTGATAACGGCGCGGACACGCTCCGATCTCGGGCGCGCTGACCTGCGCGATCGCGCGGCGTTCCTGGCGGTTTTCCTGATGACCGTGAGCGAAACGCCGGGTGTCGCCCAACGTGACGAGACCAACAGAACCCGCTAGCGTCTCCGGAGGCTCGCCAAGTTACCGGTGGCGTTCCTCCCCTCCCTATCGCGCCGAGCTCCATCCAATAGGGCGGGGAATCCGTACCTGGATGGAGGCGGGGGACCCACCGGTCCACCGTGATCGGACTGGAGTCGCATGCGGCTCCTTGGGGTGAAGCCAGTGTCGTCGGCAGGACGACGCCGGCCGGGTAGCCTCTCCAACCCGAACCCGACAGCTGACCTCGCAGGCGCGAACGAGAGAGGAAATTTCGGCGCGCATGAGTGGACGGCACCGTAAGCCCACTAGTTCCAACATCAGCGTCGCCAAGATCGCCTTTACCGGGGCGGTACTTGGTGGCGGCAGCATCGCCCTGGCCGGTCAGGCCGCAGCGGCCACCGATGGCGAATGGGATCAAGTAGCCCGTTGCGAGTCGGGTGGCAACTGGGGAATCAACACCGGCAACGGCTTCTACGGCGGTGTGCAATTCACCGCAGCCACTTGGGCCTCGCACGGCGGCGGCGAGTACGCCCCGTCGGCCCAGTTGGCCACCAAAGATCAGCAGATCGCGGTCGCTGAGCGCGTACTGGCCACCCAAGGCCGTGGCGCCTGGCCCGTGTGCGGTGGTCCGCTGTCGGGCCCGACGCCGCGCGAGGCTCCCGCGCCCGTGCCGGCCGGCCTGGATCTGCCCTGGCTCAACGGCGGGCCGCTGGCACCGCCGCCGTGGCTGGCGCCGCCGCCACCGCCGGACGCTCCTCCGCCGGCAGACGCGCCGCCGGCGGATGCGCCGCCCGCGCCTCCCGCCGACGCCCTGCCTCCGGCACCCCCGGCCGACGCCGCGCCTCCGGCCGATGCGCTACCGCCGGCACCTCCGGCCGACGTGATGCCGCCCGCGCCACCCGCGGACGCCGTGCCACCCGCGCCACCGGCTCCAGGTGACCTGAACACCGCTTCCGTTGACCACGTGTCGCAGGTCGGCTACACCAGGCAGCTGTGGCAAGCGATCCAGGGTCACGACATCCACGGCAACGACGCGCTGGACGCGATCGCGCAGCCGTCCGGTGCTCGCTGAGGGTCTAGGCCCTTAGTCCTAGGCGGAGCCGACCCATTCGTCGGTTCCGTCGTCGAAGAACTGGTGCTTCCACACCGGTAGCCGCGCCTTGATGGTGTCCACCAGTTGGGCGCAGGTCGCAAACGCCGCCTGCCGGTGGTCGGCGGCGACCGCAGCCACCAGCGCCGCCTCGCCGATGTGCAGCGCGCCGATCCGGTGGCTGGCCGCAACGGCGCGCACCCCGCTGGACTGCTCGGCGACCTCCGCCACCACCTCGGCGATGACCTCCCCGGCCGACGGGTGCGCGGAATACTCCAGCCGCACCACCCTGCGTCCGCCGTCGTGGTCGCGAATCATGCCGACGAACCCGACGATGGCCCCCGCCGACTGATGGCCCACCAGCTCTTCGTGCTCGGCCAGACAGATGGGTTGCTCGGTCATGGCGGCGCGCAGGACGAGCGTCATCGCTCGTGATCTTTGCCTGCGAGTTGGTCGAGGGCGTGGTCGAGAACATCGGCGAGCACCCCGAGGCCGTCCTTCACCCCGCCGGGTGAGCCGGGCAGGTTGACGATCAGGGTGCTGCCCGCCACGCCGCACACCCCGCGCGACAGCATCGACGTCGGCACTTTCGGCAGCCCGGAGCGGCGGATCGCGTCGGCCAGTCCGGGGATCATGTAGTCCAGCACGGCCACGGTCTGGTCCGGGGTGGAATCGCTGGGCGAGATGCCGGTACCACCCGAGGTGATGATGACGTCGACGCCGTCGTCGACCGCGGCACGCAGCGCCTCACCAACCGGGTTGCCGTCGGCGACCACCTCCGGTTCCGCGGGCGAAAACCCGTGTTGCCCAAGCCATTCGGTAATGATCGGCCCGCACCGATCGTCGTACACACCGGCCGAGGCGCGGGTCGAAGCAATGATCACTCGTGCGGATCTCGCGCCCATCACCGTGTCCAATTTCCGGTTTTGCCGCCCTCTTTGCGGAGCACCCGAATGTCGTCGATGCGAGCGGACGGGTCAACCGCTTTGATCATGTCGTAGAGCGTAAGCCCGGCCACGCTGACGGCGGTCAGCGCCTCCATCTCGACACCGGTACGGTCGGTGCTGCGCACCGTCGCCGTGATCTCGATGTCGGACTCGCCGACGGTGAAATCCACGTCGACTCCCGTCAGCGCGAGCTGGTGGCACAGCGGAATCAGGTCGCTGGTTCGCTTTGCTGCCAGAATGCCCGCCACCCGCGCGGTCGCCAGCGCATCGCCCTTGGGCAGGCCGCCGGTCGAAATCAGCGCTACCACCTGTGCCGAGGTCCGCAACGCGCCGGCGGCCACGGCGGTGCGCTTGGTCGCGCCCTTCTCGGTGACATCGACCATGTGCGCCGCCCCCCGCTCATCCAGGTGCGAGAGCGAGCCCGGTCGGGATGCCCCGGATGCCGCAGCCATGGCTGGCGGCCTACCGGTTGACGACGGTGACCGGGTGAACGTACGGCAGGTCGTCGGAGGGCAGCGGGAACGTCAGGTCGCCGAAAGGGGACAACGCACCCGTCCGATCGGTTGCCAGTTCGCTCACCGCGTGGTCATCCGGGTCCGTCGTCGGCCAGCCGTTGTCGACGTACCGGGTCTTGCCCGCGTTGTCCTCAGCAATGTCAGCCACGGGTCCATTCTGACAGGTCGCACCGGAGGGCGTGACGCAAGCCCGCGGGCGCCCAATTCCGGCGTCCTCACCGTCGCCGCGAGGGTCCGGCCGCTGCTTTACGCTGGTCAGCAATGACCGACAACACCCCGGACATCCCGCTGGGGTCCTGGCTGGCCGACTTGTCCGACGAGCGGCTCATCCGACTGCTGGAACTACGGCCGGACCTCGCTCAGCCGCCACCCGGCAGCATCGCCGCGCTGGCGGCGCGCGCCGTCGCCCGGCAATCGGTCAAGGCTGCCACCGACGAGCTCGACTTCCTGCGGCTGGCCGTGCTCGACGCCCTGCTGGTGCTGCAGGCCGAGACCGCACCCGTGCCGACCGCAAAGCTGCTGGCGCTGATCGGCGACCGCGCTCCCGAAGCCGACGTGATGGGCGCGCTCGACGACCTCCGGCAGCGCGCCCTGGTGTGGGGCGACGCCGCCGTCCGGGTGGCTCCCGACGCGGGCACGGCGTTGCCGTGGCACGCGGGCCAGGTCACGCTCGAGGACACCGCGCGCACCGGCGACGAGATCACCGGCCTCATCGCCGGGCTCGACAAAGCGCAGCTGGAGGTGCTGGAGAAACTGCTGCAGGGATCTCCGATGGGGCGCACCCGCGACGCCGCGCCCGGCGCCCCGGCGGATCGACCCGTACCGCAGCTGCTGGCGAAGGGGCTGCTGCGCCGGATCGATGCCGAGACCGTGATCCTGCCCCGCCACGTCGGGCAGGTGCTCCGCGGCGAGCAACCCGGGCCGATGCAACTGGCCGCCCCAGACCCGGTGGCGTCGACGACCACGCCCGAGGATGCCGATGCGGCGGCGGCCGGGGCCCTCATCGACCTGCTGCGCGAACTCGACGTGCTGCTCGAAAACCTCGGCAGCACACCGGTTCCCGAACTGCGCAGCGGCGGATTGGGGGTCCGCGACGTCAAACGCCTGGCCAAGACAACCGGCATCGACGAGCCGCGGCTGGGCCTGATCTTGGAGGTCGCGGCCGCGGCCGGGTTGATCGCGAGCGGGATGCCCGATCCGGAGCCCGCCAGCGGCGACGGGCCGTATTGGGCGCCAACGGTAGCCACCAACCGGTTCAGCGCGATGTCCACCGCTGAGCGTTGGCACCTCCTGGCCACCACCTGGCTGGACCTGCCCGGGCGGCCGGCATTGATCGGCACCCGGGGCCCGGACGCGAAACCGTATGGCGCCCTGACGGATTCGCTGTACTCCACGGCCGCCCCACTGGATCGCCGGCTGTTGCTGGGGATGCTCTCCGAGCTGCCGCACGGTGCCGGAGTCGACGCCGCGGCGGCGTCGGCGGCGCTGATCTGGCGGCGCCCGCGCTGGGCGAGACGGCTGCAGCCCGGACCGGTCGCCGACCTGCTGAACGAGGGCCACGCGTTGGGCCTGATCGGTCGTGGGGCGATCAGCACCCCCGCCCGCGCGCTACTCGACGAAGCCGTCGACCCCGCCGTCGCGATCGATGCGATGACGCGGGCACTGCCCAGGCCGATCGACCACTTTTTTCTGCAGGCCGACCTCACCGTCGTGGTGCCCGGGCCGCTGCAACGCGATCTCGCCGAGGAATTGGCGGCCGTTGCCACCGTCGAATCGGCCGGCGCGGCGATGGTGTACCGGATCAGCGAGCCATCGATCCGGCACGCACTCGACATCGGCAAAACCCGCGACGGGATGCACGCATTTTTCGCCAAGCACTCCAAAACGGCAGTGCCACAAGGACTCACCTACCTCATCGACGATGTTGCACGCAGACACGGGCAGCTTCGAATCGGCATGGCCGCGTCGTTCGTGCGCTGTGAGGACCCAGCCCTGCTGGCCCAGGCCGTAGCGGCCGCCGACGATCTGCAGCTGCGTGCCCTGGCGCCGACTGTGGCCGTGTCGCCCGCACCGATCGCCGAGGTGCTCGGCGCCCTCCGGTCCGCGGGTTTCGCCCCGGCGGCCGAAGATTCCTCCGGCGCCATCGTCGACGTGCGACCCCGCGGCGCCCGCGTGCCCACGCCGCAGCACCGTCGCCCCTATCGCCCACCGCCGCGCCCCACCGGCGAGACGCTCAACGCGGTCGTCTCGGTGCTGCGCAAGGTGACCGCCGCGCCGTTCGGCAATATCCGCGTCGATCCCGCGGTCACCATGTCGCTGTTGCAGCGCGCGGCCAGGAATCAGGACACGTTGGTGATCGGCTACCTGGACGCCGCGGGCGTGGCCACCCAGCGGGTGGTTTCGCCGATCACCGTCCGCGGCGGGCAGCTGGTGGCCTTCGACTCCGCCTCCGGGCGGCTGCGCGACTTCGCCGTCCACCGCATCACATCGGTGGTGTCGGCGGACGACTGAATAATGGGAGATATGACCGACGGGCCGTTGATCGTGCAGTCCGACAAGACGGTGCTGCTCGAGGTGGACCACGAGCTGGCCGGCGCCGCGCGCGCCGCCATCGCCCCGTTCGCGGAGCTGGAGCGGGCGCCCGAACACGTGCACACCTACCGCATCACGCCGCTGGCGCTGTGGAACGCCCGCGCGGCCGGCCACGACGCCGAGCAGGTCGTCGACGCACTGGTCAGCTTCTCGCGCTACGCGGTGCCCCAGCCGCTGCTGGTCGACATCGTCGACACCATGGCCCGCTACGGCCGGCTGCAATTGGTCAAGAACCCCGCCCACGGCCTGACGCTGGTCAGCCTTGACCGCGCGGTGCTCGAGGAAGTGCTCCGCAACAAGAAGATCGCACCGATGCTCGGCGCCCGCATCGATGACGACACCGTCGTCGTCCACGGCAGCGAGCGCGGCCGGGTCAAGCAGATGCTTCTCAAGATCGGTTGGCCCGCGGAAGATCTCGCCGGCTACGTCGACGGCGAGGCGCATCCGATCAGCCTGCACCAGGACGACTGGCACCTGCGCGACTACCAGCAGATGGCCGCGGACTCATTCTGGTCCGGCGGTTCTGGCGTGGTGGTACTGCCCTGCGGCGCCGGCAAGACGCTGGTCGGTGCGGCCGCGATGGCGAAAGCCAGTGCGACGACGCTCATCCTGGTCACCAACATCGTCGCCGCCAGGCAATGGAAACGGGAGCTGGTGGCGCGCACCTCGTTGACCGAGGACGAGATCGGCGAATACTCCGGCGAACGCAAGGAAATCCGGCCCGTCACCATCTCGACGTACCAGATGATCACCCGCCGCACCAAGGGCGAGTACCGCCATCTCGAGCTCTTCGACAGCCGCGACTGGGGGCTGATCATCTACGACGAGGTGCATCTGTTGCCGGCACCGGTGTTCCGGATGACCGCCGATCTTCAGTCCAAGCGGAGACTGGGCCTGACCGCCACGCTGATCCGCGAGGACGGCCGCGAGGGCGACGTCTTCTCCCTGATCGGCCCGAAACGTTATGACGCGCCGTGGAAGGACATCGAGGCGCAGGGCTGGATCGCGCCGGCCGAGTGCGTCGAAGTCCGCGTCACCATGACCGACAACGAACGAATGATGTACGCGACCGCCGAACCCGAGGAACGCTACCGGTTGTGCTCGACGGTGCACACCAAAATCGCTGTGGTCAAATCGATTCTGGAAAAGCACCCCGACGAGCAGACCCTGGTGATCGGCGCCTACCTCGATCAGCTCGACGAGCTCGGGGCCGAGCTGAACGCTCCGGTCATCCAGGGTTCGACGCGGACCCGGGAACGCGAAGAGCTATTCGACGCCTTCCGCCGTGGCGAGGTGCCCACGCTGGTGGTGTCGAAGGTCGCCAACTTTTCCATCGACTTGCCCGAAGCCTCTGTCGCGGTGCAGGTCTCGGGAACCTTCGGCTCCCGCCAAGAGGAAGCCCAGCGGCTGGGCCGATTGTTGCGGCCCAAGCACGACGGCGGCGGCGCCATGTTCTATTCCGTGGTCGCGCGCGACAGCCTGGACGCCGAGTACGCCGCACACCGGCAGCGCTTCTTGGCGGAGCAGGGCTACGGCTACATCATCCGCGACGCGGACGACCTACTGGGCCCGGCGATTTAGAGTTGTGAACCGGTAGCATTCGCTGCGCCGAACGTGTACGCCCTGCGAAAAACTGACGGAGATTTCGCAATGAGCACCCGTTGGGTGAAACTGCCCGATTCACCGCGGCCGACGGCGGATACGCCGGGCCATCTGGCCGACCGCGCGCTGCAAGGCTTACCTTCGGTGTCATGGACGAACGTATCGCGCTCAGCAACCGTGTCGCTTTGGTCACCGGCGGATCCCGGGGAATCGGTCGGGGCATCGCGCAGGCACTGGCACGGGCTGGGGCGGCGGTTGCGGTCAACTACCGCCATCGGCAGGACGAGGCGGCGGCAACGGTTGCCGAGATCGAACGGACCGGAGGCAGGGCGATCTCAGTGCGGGCGGACGTGGCCATGCGGTCCGAAGTGGAGGCGATGGCCGGGCAGGTCGGATCCGAGCTCGGTCCCATCGACGTGCTGGTGAACAACGCCGGTATCGCCACCATCCGCGGTGTGGAAGACATCACCGAAGAGGACTTCGACGAGACGCTGACGGTCAATTTGAAGTCGGCGTTCCTGTGCACCCAGGCCGTAGTCCAGGGGATGCGGCAGCGAGGCTGGGGACGGATCGTGAACGTCTCGTCCGTCGCCGCTCGCGGCGCGGGAAACATCGGTGTGCATTACAACGCGTCCAAGGCAGGTCTGGAGGGCCTCACCCGCGGCTATGCCGCGCGCCTTGCCGCCGATGGGATCACCGTTAATGCCATAGCGCCCGGGCTCATCGACACAGAAATGGCTGTGCCGCTGAAGGAATCGGGTGTCGCGGACCGTCTGCCGGTCGGCCGCATCGGCACACCCGACGAGATCGGTCAGGCGGTCCTCATGATGATCGGCAACGGTTTCCTCACCGGGCAGACGCTAGCGGTGAACGGCGGCGGAAGTTTCCTCTGACGCTCGACATTCACCAGTTTCATGCCCGGCGATTTAGAGCGACAGGATGGTCGCCGACGCGGTGCCGGGCGCGCCATACACCTGCGCCAGGCCGACGCGCGGGTTGCCGGGCACCTGGCGCTCGCCCGCCTCGCCGCGCAGCTGACGCACCAGCTCGTGCACCTGCCGCAGCCCCGACGCGCCGATCGGCTCACCGTTGGCGATCAGCCCGCCGTCGGTGTTGACCGGGATCGAGCCGTGGATCTCGGTGGCGCCGTCGGCCACCAGCTTCTCCTGCTCACCGTCGGCACACAGCCCCGTCTCGGCCATGTGGATGACCTCGGCGCCCGCGTCGGTGTCCTGCAGCTGGGCGATGTCGACGTCCTCGGGGCCGATGCCGGCGGCGTCGTAGGCGGCTTTGGCCGCATATACCGTCGGGGAGGCGTCCTCGTCCAACGGCGCCGACGTGGCGTGCACCTCATAGGCGCCGTAGCGGCGGGTGCGGATCTCGCAGGCTCGCACGTACACCGGCTTGTCGGTGAACTTGTGGGCCATGTCGGCGCGGCACATGATCACCGCGGCGGCACCCTCGTCGGGCGCGCAGAACATGTACTGCGTCAACGGGTAGTTCAACACCGTCGAGTTGAGGATCTCGTCCTCGGGAATCGCCTTGCGGCGGAAGGCGTTCGGGTTCAAGGCGCCATTGCGGAAGTTCTTGGCGGCCACCTTGGCCAGCGTGGCCTGGGAGATGTGGTGGTCGTGGATGTACTTGTTGGCCTTCATGCCGAAGAACTTGGTGGTGACGAACTGCCCGTTCTGGGCGTACCACTGCGGCAGCGCGAGCTTGGCGGGGTCGTCGGTGAAGGCGCCGCGCGGGTGCTTGTCCAAACCGATGGCGATGCCGAGGTCGTACTTGCCCAGTCGAATGGTGTCGGCGGTCTGCTGAATGGCGCTGGCCGCGGTCGCGCACGCGTTGAAGACGTTGGTGAATGTGATGCCGGTGAGCCCGACCAGCCGTGTCACCGCGTCGGGGTTGGACACCTCGTGGCTGCCACCGAAGCCGAACTGGATGTCCTTCCAGTCCACGCCGGCGTCGCTCAGCGCCGACTGGATGGCCTCGGCGCCCATCTGCATCGCGGTCTTGTCATGCCTGCCGAATGGATGCAGGCCCACACCGATGATGGCCACGTCGTTAGTCATCTCAGGTTCCTTCCCTCAGACAGATGTGGCGACCCGCTTCACCCGGCTTCGCCGCGCTCGCGATCGCCACTAGACCGGCTGGAACGCGAACGTGACGATCTCGTCGCCGTCGGCATCGGTGGTGAACGGCACCATGGTGAGCTCGACCTCCTGGCCGAACTGCAACTTGGCCGGATCGTTCTCGGTCAGCCGGCCCTCCACGCGGATCACGTCGCCGAGCTGCACCAGACCCACACCGAACGGCACGAAATCCTCGCCCGTCGGCCCGGCGTACGGAGCCCCGGGCGGGAAGCCCTGGGTAGTCCACGCCACCAGCGTTCCGCGCCGCGGCAACAACAGCTCGCTCATCTCACCGCCGCTGCAGCGCGGACACCACTGCTGCACGGGAAACGTCGTGGCACCGCAGCTGCCACAGCGGCTGCCGATCAGCTGCGGGCTCTCGTCGGGCCAGGTGGAGATGTCGGGGGCGAGTGCCTTCTGCATCGAGGAATCCTCCAGTGATCGTCCGCAGTCCGCCACACAATAATGCGCTCCCTGAAAGGTACAACAGCATTCGATAAAAGTGGAAATCGCGTTCTCATCCGTCGCCGTCCGGTAACGCGGGTCGACCAATAAGCGTCTCCCCAAAGCGATATCGCCCGTGCTATCGCTTTCGTAGATCGGGTCGTGGCCTCCTCGTGGTACCCATGTGGCCAGTGAGGCCGATAGGACAATCGCCACGCCGCGTCGCTCGCCGCGGTACGGCGCCAGTTATCTTGAGATCCCCAGTCGCAACGCAAAGGAGACGACATGCCGGTCACGGTGCTGCTCGAACTCAGGTTCAAGACCGAAGCGGTGCCCGCGGCGCGCGACGTCATGGGCCGGGCCCTGCGGGACACCCGGGCGTTCGAGGGGAACCTCCGCACCGACGTGCTGGTCGACGAGGACGACGAAGCCCACTGGATCATCTACGAACTCTGGGACACCGTCGAGCATGACGAGGCCTATCGCAGCTTTCGTGCCGGCGAGGGAAAACTGACGGAGCTGCCTCCCCTGCTTGCCTCGCCTCCGGTCAAGACGCGGTATGTCACTTCCGATGTCTAGCTCAGCGCGGGAATGACTTCGCGCTCGAAAAGCTCGATGCCGGAACGGTCATACGCCGCCTCCGGGAAATAGCAGATCGCATACTTGCAGCCGAGGTCGCGGACCTTCGCGATCCGCTCGATCACCTGCTCCGGTGTGCCGGTCGCCGAATCCGGTCCGCTCCTACCGGCGAGCATCGCGTCGGCCACCGATTCGGGCACATAGTCGACCATGCGGTCACGCACCCGCCGCAGCCGGTCTTTGACGTCGGCCTCGGACGTTCCGAGCAGCGCGGTGAAGTTCGCCGAGCGCACGATGGCGTCGAAGTCAGTGCCCTGCGCGCGGCAATGCTGCGCCAGCACCTCCGATTTGTGGGCGAAAGCCGCGGGTTCGGGCGAGAAGTTGGTGTACTGCGCGTATTTCGCGGCGATGCGCAAGGTCACCTTCTCGCCGGCACCAGCGATCCAGAGCGGAATGCCGTTGGTCTGCAATGGTTTCGGGGCCACGATGGCGCCATCGACTTGATAGTGCTGCCCGTCGAAGCTGACCTTGCCGTCGCGCCAGGCGTCGCGCATGATCTGCACGCCTTCGTCCAGGCGACCCAACCGCACCCCGGCCGATGGAAAGCCGTAACCGTAAGCGCGCCACTCGTGTTCGTACCAGCCGCCGCCGATCCCCATCTGGATCCGGCCGCCGGAGATGATGTCGACCGTCGCGGCTACCTTGGCCAAGTAGACGGGGTTGCGGTAGCTCATCGCGGTGCACATCTGGCCGAGCTTGATCCGCGACGTGCTCGCCGCATATGCCGCCATCAGCGACCACGCCTCGTGGGTGGCTTCGCCCGTCGGCATCGGCACGGTGTGGAAGTGGTCGTAGACCCACAGCGAATCCCAGGCGCTGTCGTCGGCGTAGGTGGCCAGGTCCCGCATCACCGCCCAGTGTTTTTCGGGTTCGATGCCGACCAAATCCATTCGCCAGCCCTGCGGAATGAAGAGACCGAAACGCATAGCAAGGGACTTTAGCCCCGCCGCGCTGTGCAACGATGAGCGATTACCTAACTTGGACAAGCTCCAGGGAGGTCTCCATGCGGATTCTGATCTCCGGGGCCAGCATCTCGGGCCCCGTGCTCGCGTACTGGCTCACCCGATACGGGTTCGACGTCACCGTCGTCGAGCGCGCGCCCGCATTGCGGAAGACCGGCGGCCACGCCGTCGATCTGTTCCGACCGGCCATGGAGATCTCGGAGAAGATGGGCGTGCTGCCGAGAATCGAGGCACTGGCCACCCGGACCGACACCGGGACGATTTACCGCGAGGGCGCGAGGCGGCCCGTCCGCGTGGACATCACCAAGGCCGTCGGCGCCGCATCCGATCGGCACGTCGAGATCATGCGAGATGACCTCAGCGAGGCGTACTACGACGCCGGCCGCGACCACGTCGAGTACCTGTTCGGCGACTCGATCACGGCCATCTCCCCCGAGGGCGAGGTGATCTTCGAGCACGGGGCGCCACGCAGGTACGACGTCGTGATCGGCGCCGACGGACTGCACTCGAACGTGCGGCGCCTGGTCTTCGGCGAAGACGCGGGACGCACGCAATTCCTCGGCGGGTACCTGGCGGTGCTGTCGGCGCCGAAAACGCTTGCGCGCGAGAAAGAGATGGTCATCCACGTCGGCGCCGGGCGTCTCGCCGGAATCTACACCGCGCAACCATTGGACGACGCGCGAGTGTTGTTCATGTTCCGCAGCAAGGAAGAACTCGAGTATGACTACCGAGATACCTTGCGGCAGAAGGAGTTACTCCGGGCAGGATTTGCCGGGATGCATGCGACGGTGGACGGGTGGCTCGAGGAGCTAGACCGCGCACCTACGTTCTACTTCGACTCGATCACCCAGTTGACGTTGGACAGCTGGTCGCGCGGGCGGGTCACGCTGGTCGGCGACGCCGGGTACTGCCCGGGGCCCGCGGTCGGCGGCAGCACCAGCATCGCGGTGCTGGGCTCCTACGTGCTGGCCGGTGAACTCGCGCAAGCCAATGGGGACTACGCGCAGGCGTTCGCGGCCTACGAACGGCAGATGATCGATCCGGTGCGCCGCAGCCGCGCGTTTGCGCGCACCGTGGCCAAGAGCCTCGTCCCCGGCTCCGCCGCCGGGGTGTGGACGCTGACCCGGGGAGCCCAACTGATCTCGATGCTGCCCGCAGGGCTCACCAGGGCACTGGCAAGGTTGAACGCCAAGGGTGTTCGGCTTTACGACTCGATGCCGTACAAAGACTACGCGGAACTGCTACGAGAGGGATGACAATCGATGGAACTCGCCGGTGTCGGGATATGGAGCAGTCAGCTGCGCTACGGCGATCCAGCCGAATCCGCCGATGCGGCAGCGGAATTGGATGAGCTGGGGTTTACCGCGCTGTGGATTCCGGACGTGGGCGGGCCGGTGTTCGACGCGGTGGGTCACCTGCTCGCCGCGACCAAAAGCACGGTGATCGCCACCGGGATCCTGAATCTCTGGATGCACTCGGCCGGTGATGTCGCGGATTCCTATGCGGCGCTGAACGCCGAGCACGGGGAGCGCTTCCTGCTGGGGATCGGGGTCAGCCACGCGCCGCTCGTCGACGCCGGGCAGCCCGGGCGGTACCGCAAACCGCTGGCGGCGACGGCGTCTTTCCTGGACGGGCTGGATGCCGCACCGTCACCGGTGCCCACCGAAGCGCGGGTCCTTGCCGCGCTGGGTCCCAAAATGCTGGCGTTGTCCGCGAGCCGCGCCCGCGGCGCCCATCCCTACCTCGTCACCCCGGAGCACACCGCCGCCGCCCGTGCGGCTTTGGGCGAAGGGCCGTTGCTGTTGCCGGAGCAGACCGCGATCTTGTGCGATAAGGCCGAGGAGGCGCGCACCATCGGAACCGATTGGCTGCGTGCATATTTGGCGTTGCCAAACTACGCCAATAACCTGCTGCGCAGTGGGTTCTCGGAGGACGACTTGGCACAGGTCAGCGATCGGCTCTTCGATTCGATCATCGCCTGGGGCGACGAGGACGCGATCATGCGCCGGGTCGCCGACCATCGTTCGGCCGGCGCCGACCACGTCTGCGTCCAGGTCCTGACGGCCGACCCGGCGGCGTTCCCGCGCGAGCAATGGCGCCGAATTGCCGTGGCCTGCAAGGAGGATTAGGCATACCGTGGCGGTATGGCCTCCAAACAAACCCTGTTTCGCATCTTCTACCGGATCGGCTTCACCCCCTGGGACGGGCATCCGCTCGCGCAGAGCCTGCGCGGGCTGATTGAGGGAACTCCCGACACGCCCGCGCTGCCCGCGGGATCGGCGCTGGAACTGGGATGCGGTACCGGAGACACGTCGATCTACCTCGCTCAACACGGCTGGAAAGTCAGCGCGGTGGACTTTGTCACGAAGGCGCTCGACAAGGCTCGCGCCAAGGCCGGCGCCGCCGACGCTTCGGTCGACTTCGTCCGCGCCGACGTTACGCACCTGAGTCAGGAGGGCATCGGGGCGGACTTCGCGCTGATCGTCGACAACGGCTGCCTGCACAACATGAGCGACGCGGACCGCGACGCGTACGTCCGGGAAGTGACCGCAGTAGCGGCGCCCGACGCGCGGCTACTGATCGTGGCGTTCCGTCCCGGCGGCAGGTTCGGCGTCCGCGGCATCGAGCCCGCCGAGATGGAACGGCGATTCACCCCTGCTTGGACGCTGTTGTCCACCGGCGACGAGCGGGAGCTCGACCGCGAAACTCCGACGCGGTACTACCTCTTTCAGCGCCGCGCCTGAACCTTCGAGGGCGGAAACTACGTCAGCGAGTCCGGCGGCAGGAAGCGGTCGCCGTACTTGGCCGCCAACTCACGAGCGCGGGCCACGAAGGCGTCCTTGCCCGTACCGGCCGGACCGGAGTAGCCGTTGATGAACTGCGCGCTACCGCCCGTCCACGGCGGGAAACCGATGCCCATGATCGAACCGATGTTGGCGTCGGCCGTCGACGTCAGCACGCCCTCGTCGAGGCACTTCTGCGTTTCAAGCGCCTCGGCGAACAGCATCCGGTCGATCATGTCCTGCAGCGGTGGCTGCGACGAGCCGGACTTGAACGTCTCCCGCAGGCCCGGCCACAGGCCGGTGCGCTTGCCGTCGACGTATTCGTAGAACCCGGCACCCTTCAACCGCGAGGGGCGGCCGATCTCGATCATCTTCTCGACGACGGCCTCGGCTGGGTGCGGCTCGTAGGTGCCGCCGGCGTCCTCGACGCCCTTGCGGGTGGCGACGGCGATCTTGTGCATCAGCTCCAGGTTGAGCTCGTCGGACAACTGCAGCGGCGGTGCCGGATAGCCGGCCTGCGAACCGGCCTGCTCGACGCTGGCCGGCTCGACACCCTCGCCCAGCATCGCCAGCGCCTCGTTGACGAAGGTGCCGATGACGCGTGAGGTGAAGAAGCCGCGGCTGTCGTTGACGACGATCGGCGTCTTGCCGATGGCCAGCGTGTAGTCGAACACCCGGGCCAGCGCCTCGTCGGATGTCTTCTCGCCCTTGATGATTTCGACCAGCGGCATCTTGTCCACCGGCGAGAAGAAGTGGATCCCGATGAAGTCCTCCTGCCGCTTGACGCCGGTCGCCAGGCCGGTGATCGGCAGCGTGGAGGTGTTGGACCCCAACAGTGCGTTGGGCTCGACGATGTCCTCGATCTCCTGGAACACCTTGTGCTTGAGTTCCTGGTTCTCGAACACCGCCTCGACCACGAAGTCGACGCCCGCGAGGTCGGCCGCGTCGCCCGTCGGGGTGATGCGGTCCAGCAGTGCCTTGGACTTCTCCTCGGTGGTGCGGCCTCGCTCCAGCGCCTTGGCTTCCAGCTTCTCGGAGTAGCCCTTGCCCTTCTGGGCGGCCTCGAAGCTGACATCCTTGAGCACGACGTCGAAACCGGCCTTGGCCGAGACGTACGCGATGCCGGCGCCCATCATCCCGGCGCCCAGCACACCGATCTTCTTGATCGGTGTCTTGCCGATGCCGTCGGGCCGCGACCCGCCGGAGTTGATGTGCTGCAGGTCGAAGAAGAACGCCTGAATCATGTTCTTGGCGACCTGGCCGGTGACGAGCGACGCGAAGTAGCGGCTCTCAATGCGGCTGGCGGTGTCGAAGTCGACCTGCGCGCCCTCGACCGCAGCGGCCAGGATGGCCCGCGGCGCGGGCATCGGCGCGCCCTTGAGCTGCTTGCGCAGGTTCGACGGGAACGACGGCAGGATGGCCGCCAGCGACGGCGACGACGGAGAGCCGCCGGGCATCTTGTAGCCCTTCTTGTCCCACGGCTGCTCGTGCGAGTCGGGGTTGGCCTTGATCCACGCCTTGGCGGCGGGCACCAGCTCCTCGACCGTCGGCAACAACTCGTCGACCAGACCGATCTCCTTGGCCTTGGCCGGCTTGAACCGCGTGCCCTGCGCGAGGATGCTCACGAACGCGGTCTGGATGCCGAACATCCGCACGGTGCGGGTCACCCCGCCGCCGCCCGGCAGCAGACCCAATGTCGCTTCGGGCAGGCCGATCTGGCTGCCCTTGACGTCGGCGGCGATGCGGTGATGACACGCCAGCGCGATCTCCAGCCCACCGCCGAGCGCGGCCCCGTTGATGGCCGCCACGACCGGCTTGCCCAGCGTCTCCAGGGTGCGCAGCTGCTTCTTGACGGTCTCGACGGTGTCGAAAACGTCACCGGCGTCCTCGGGCGTCGCCTGGATCATGGTCTTGACGTCACCGCCAGCGAAGAAAGTTTTCTTGCCGCTCGTGATCACGACGCCGGTGACCGAATCCTTCTCGGCGACAAGGCGATCCACGGCCTTGCCCATCGACTCGATGTAGGCCTCGTTCATCACGTTGGCGGACCCGGAGGGGTCGTCCATGGTCAGCGTGACGATGCCGTCGGCGTCCTTATCCCACTGGATTGTGTTGTCGGCCATGTACTTAAACCCTCTCGATGATCGTCGCGACGCCCATGCCGCCACCGATGCACAGCGTGACCAATGCGCGCCGGGCGTTGCGGCGCTCGAGCTCGTCGACCATGGTGCCCAGGATCATCGCGCCGGTGGCGCCCAGCGGGTGGCCCATCGCGATGGCGCCGCCGTTGACGTTGAGCTTCTCGTCGGGGATGTTGAGGTCCTTCTGGAACTTCAGCACCACCGAGGCGAACGCCTCGTTGAGCTCGAACAGGTCGATGTCGTCGATGGTCAGGCCCGCCCGGTCGAGCACCTTGCGGGTGGCCGGCGTCGGTCCGGTCAGCATGATCGTGGGCTCGGCCCCGGTGGTGGCGGTGGCCACGATGCGGGCCCGCGGGGTCAGGCCCTGCGACTTGCCGGCGGCCTCGGAGCCGATGAGCACCAGCGCGGCGCCGTCGACGATGCCCGAGCTGTTGCCGCCCGTGTGCACGTGGTCGATCTTCTCGATCCAGTGGTACTTCTGCAGCGCCACGTCGTCGAACCCGCCGAGTGCGGCGAGGCCCTCGAAGGCGGGCTTCAGCTTGGCCAGACCCTCCATAGTGGTGTCGGGCCGCATGTGCTCGTCGTGGTCGAGGATCAACAGCCCGTTCTGGTCGCGGACCGGCACCACAGACTTGGCAAAGTAGCCGCCCGACCATGCCGCGGCGGCCTTCTCCTGGCTGCGCAGCGCGTAGGCGTCGACGTCCTCCCGGGAGAAGCCCTCGATGGTGGCGATCAGGTCGGCGCCGATGCCCTGCGGGACGAAGCCGACGTCGTAGTTGGTGGCCGGGTCCAGCGCCATCGCGCCGCCGTCGGAGCCCATCGGCACCCGGCTCATCGACTCGACGCCGCCGGCCAGCACCAGGTCGTCCCAGCCGGAGCGCACCTTCTGCGCGGCGGTGTTCACCGCCTCCAGGCCGGACGCGCAGAACCGGTTGAGCTGCACGCCACCGACGGTGTCGGGCATGCCGGCGGCCAGCACCGCCGCCCGGGCGATATCGCCGCCCTGGTCGCCGACCGGCGAAACCACGCCGAGGACGACGTCGCTGATTAGGTTCTCGTCCAGGTCAGGAAAGCGCCTGCGCAGCTCGTCGATCAGCCCAACGACCAGGCTCAGCGGCTTGACCTCGTTCAGCGACCCGTTTTTCTGCTTACCGCGCGGGGTGCGGATGGCCTCGTAGACGAAGGCTTCTTCGGACATGTCGGCTTCCTCTTCACAAATGGGGGTTCGGATCCGTACCCAGCACCCTAACAGGGTGCCCGGCCAACCTGTTGGTTGGGCAAGAGTCGCTGGTCAGGCACCGAACGTGACGCTGCAGTCACGATGGGCGCCGAGCGTGACGGTGCAGTCACGATCGGGGCTGAAGCTAGGCTCGACCACCATGACGGTGTCGCGGCTGCGGCCCTACGCCACCACGGTGTTCGCCGAAATGTCGGCGCTGGCCGCGCGGATCGGCGCGGTGAACCTCGGTCAGGGCTTTCCCGACGAGGACGGACCCCCCGCGTTGCTGAAGGCCGCGCAAGATGCCATCGCCTGCGGCGCCAACCAATACCCGCCAGGGATAGGCATCGCGCCCCTGCGTCACGCGATCGCCGCCCACCGCAAGCGACACTTCGGCATCGAATACGACCCCGACACCGAGGTGCTGGTGACCGTCGGCGCCACCGAGGCCATCGCGGCGGCGGTGCTCGGCCTGGTCGAGCCGGGCTCGGACGTACTGCTGATCGAACCGTTCTACGACTCGTACTCCCCGGTGGTGGCGATGGCCGGCGCGAACCGGCTGGCCGTGCCGCTGGTCCCCCACGGCCGCGGCTTCGCACTGGACACCGACGCGCTGCGGCGCGCCCTCACACCCCGGACCCGCGCTCTGATCATCAACTCGCCGCACAACCCGACCGGTGCGGTGCTGAGCCAGACCGAGCTGGCTGCGGTCGCCGAGATCGCGGTGGCGGCAGATCTTTTGGTGATCACCGACGAGGTCTATGAGCACCTGGTCTTCGACAACCGCCGCCACCTGTCACTGGCCGGGTTCGACGGCATGGCCGAGCGCACCATCACCATCTCCAGCGCCGCCAAGATGTTTAACTGCACCGGCTGGAAGATCGGATGGGCGTGCGGCCCAGCCGAACTCATCGCCGGGGTTCGCGCGGCCAAACAGTATCTGAGCTACGTCGGCGGGGCGCCGTTACAGCCCGCCGTGGCCCTCGCGCTGGATACCGAAGACGCGTGGGTGGCCGAGCTTCGAAGCTCGCTGCAGGCCCGACGAGATCGGCTGGCGTCCGGGCTGAGCGAGATCGGCTTCGAAGTGCACGACAGCGGCGGCACCTATTTCCTGTGCGCCGATCCGCGGCCGCTCGGCCACGACGACAGCACGGCCTTCTGCGCGGCATTACCGGAGAAGGTTGGCGTGGCGGCCATCCCGATGTCGGCATTCTGCGATCCGGCCGCCCCGCACCTGGACGTGTGGAATCACCTGGTGCGCTTCACCTTCTGCAAACGCGCCGACACCCTCGACGAAGCGATCCGGCGCCTGGCCGCGCTCAACCACCCATAACTCGCCAGCGCAGTCCTTCCAGCGCGGCGTGCAGGATCTTCTTGCGGGCCCGGTTGATCAGGAACTCGGGCAGTGGTGCCGACGGTTCGACGGTGATGCCGAATCGCACGCGGGTCCTATCGTCGCCCTCACGGGTCAAGTTGTACTCGCCGTGCTGACCATGTTGGTGGATGGTCTTTTTGGCGTCCCACACCATCCAGTCCTGCCCCCAGTGGTACTCGAGAAACTGCGTGTCGACGATGCCCATCACCCTGATCGTGACCTTCACGTGGTGCGGCCGGCCGTCGGGATAGGTGTCGACCACTTCGGCCTTCTTGTGCACCGCGGACCACGACGGCACGGTGTCCATGTCGGCGAGCGCGTCGATGATGACATCCGGGGGCGCATTGATGACGATTTCCGCCGACGCTTGTACGGCCACTGCTAATCACCCGGATCGCGGCCGCCCCTGACCAGATCGGTCAGCCCCTTCACCGAGGCGTTGAGGACGTTTTCTGCCGCCCGCCTGACGACGAAACCGGGGATCGGCCCCGCGGGTTCGACCGTGATGTCGAAACGCACGCGCGTCTTGTCGACACCCTCGGGCTTGAGGGTGTACTCGACGTGCTGGCCATGCTGCTGGGCGGTGCCTTTGGCGTCGTAGACAACCCAGTCTGGGCCCCAGTGGTATTCGAGCATCTCTCTATCGACGAGCCCCAGAATCTTGATCGTGGCCTTGACGTGATGGGGCCGACCGTCGGGATAACGGTCGATCACTTCGACTTGTTTGTGTAGCGGCGACCACGATGAAAGGACGCCGACATCTGTCAGCGCCTCCATGACCACTTCTGGCGGCGCATCAACGACGAATTCCCGTGATGCTTTTACTGCCACTGATAACAACCTAACCCCGGCGACCTATCTGCGGCTGGTGTTCGGCGTGATTATTTAGCTACCAGCCGATTTCGGCAATCGGTGTCGTGGTCGCCGGCGGCGGCCCGACCGGCCCGGCCGGCGTTCGGGAAAACCGCGGCGCCGGCGCGGCCTGTTCGACGCCGTGGGCGGTGATCACCGTCGAGCGCGCGTTCAAATGCTCGTTGGTCGCGGCTTCGCTCCACGTCAATACCGGGGTGACGCACGCATCGGTGCCGGCGAAAACCTGGGCCCACTCGTCGCGGGTCCGGCTGGCGAACCGTTGCGCGAAGACGTCGTACATCCGTGGGTATGAACCGATGTCGAGCTGGCCGGGGACCTCGTCCTGGGTCAGGCCGAGCCCGGCCAGCAGCGCCGCGAAGAATTGCGGCTCGATGGCACCCACGGCCATGTACTTGCCGTCGGCTGTCTCGTAGCAGCGGTAGAACGGGGCGCCGCCGTCGAGCAGGAACGACTCGCGCCGGTCGCGCAGCGCGCCGGTGGACTTCATCGTCCACATCATTTGTGCGAGCACGCTGACCCCGTCGACCATCGCGGCGTCGACGACCTGTCCCTTGCCCGACCGTTCGCGCTCATACAGCGCCACCGCGATGCCCAGCAGCACGAGCATCGAGCCGCCGCCGAAGTCGGCGACCAGATTCAGCGGCGGCATGGGCGGCCGGTCGGCGTAGCCGAGCGCCGACAGCGCGCCGGTCTGCGACAGATAGTTGATGTCGTGGCCGGCCGTCGCGGCCAGTGGCCCGTCCTGCCCCCAGCCGGTGATCCGCGCGTAGATCAGTCGCGGATTGACCGCCGCGCAGTCGTCGGGCCCGATGCCCAATCGTTCGCAGGTGCCGGGCCGGAAACAGTCCAGCAGGACGTCGGCCTTCGCGGCCAACTCCAGCAGCGTCCCCGGCTGCGTCTTGACGTCCAGGTCGACGATCCGCTTCCCGCGGTGCAGCAGGTCGCGGTCCTCGGGTGGCATCGTGAGTCCGCCGGGTCGGCGGACTCGCACCACGTCGGCACCCAGGTCCGCGAGCACCATCCCCGCGTGCGGCCCCGGTCCGATGCCGCCGAGTTCGATGACCCTCACCCCGGCCAACGGGCCCCCGCCGGTCACGCTGGCTACTTACCCTTCTTGACCTTGAGCACGCGGTCGCGCAGGCCCTTGGTGCCGGTGTCGATCGTCCCTTTCACTGCGCGCTTCAACACGAAGCCGGGCAGCGGTACCACCGGGTCGACGCTGATCTCGAATTTGACTTTCGTCTTGTCGCCCTCGGGTACCAACGTGTAGGACGCGTCCTGCGAACGCTGTTGGCCGGAGCTGACCAGCGTCCAGCTCACCTTGTTCTCGCTCCAGGTGTAGGCCACCACCTGCTCGTCGGTGATGCCGGCGGCTTTGACTTTCATCTTGACCTTGCTGGGCCGGCCGTCCTCGCCCCTCTCGAGCACTTCGGAGCTCTGGTGGGGCTCCGACCACTCCGGCAGCGATTCGAAATCGGCGATGACGTCGAGAATCTCCTCGGGGCTGGCTTCGATGACAATGTCGCGTGTTTCGTTGATCGCCATGGCCCGCACGATAGCGAAACGCCGTCGGGCCGGAGGCGGTTTCAACCGGGCGTACCGTCGTCCTCGTGACCTACACCGTCGGCGACTACCTCCTGGACCGCCTCGCCGAGCTCGGCGTCTCCGAGATCTTCGGCGTTCCCGGCGACTACAACCTGGAATTCCTCGACCACATCGTCGCCCATCCGGTCATTCGGTGGGTGGGCAGCGCCAACGAGCTGAACGCCGGCTACGCCGCCGACGGTTACGGGCGGTTGCGTGGAATGTCAGCACTGGTAACGACATTCGGCGTGGGTGAGCTCTCGGCGGCCAACGCTATCGCGGGCAGCTACGCCGAGCACGTGCCCGTCGTCCATATCGTCGGCGGTCCCTCAAAAGATGCCCAGGGCGCCCGGCGGGCGCTGCATCATTCGCTCGGCGACGGGGACTTCGAGCATTTCTTCCGGATCAGCCGGGAAATCACCTGCGCCCAAGCCAATCTCATGCCGGCCACCGCGTGCAGGGAGATCGACCGCGTGCTGTCCGAGGTGCGTGAACAGAAGCGGCCCGGGTACATCCTGCTCTCCACCGACGTGGCCCGCTTCCCGACCGAGCCGCCCGAGGCGCCGTTGCCCCGCTACTCCGGAGGCACCAGCCCGCGCGCGCTGGCAATGTTCGTCGAGGCCGCGACCGGCCTCATCGGCGACCATCGGCTGACCGTGCTCGCCGACTTGCTGGTGCACCGGCTGCAGGCGGTCAAGGAGCTCGAGGCGTTGCTGGCCGCGGACGTGGTGCCGCACGCGACGTTGATGTGGGGAAAGAGTCTGCTCGACGAGAGCTCGCCGAACTTCCTGGGCATCTACGCGGGCGCGGCCAGCGCCGAATGGGTGCGCGCGGCGATCGAGGAGGCGCCGGTGCTGGTGACGGCCGGGGTGGTGTTCACCGACATGGTCAGCGGTTTCTTCAGTCAGCGCATCGACCCGGCCCGAACCATCGACGTCGGGCAGTACCAAAGCAGTGTGGCCGGCGAGGTTTTCGCGCCGCTGGAGATGGGCGCCGCGCTGGAGGCCCTGGCCACGATCCTCGCCCGGCGCGGGATCACCTCACCGCCGGTGGCATCGCCGCCGGCCGAACCCCTGCCGCCACCGCCCCCGCGCGATCAACCGCTGACCCAGAAGATGGTGTGGGATCGCCTGTGCGTCGCGCTCACACCGGGCAACGTGGTCCTCGCCGATCAGGGAACGTCGTTCTACGGGATGGCGGATCACCGGCTCCCGCAGGGCGTCACCTTCATCGGTCAACCGCTTTGGGGCTCAATCGGTTACACGCTGCCCGCCGCGGTCGGCGCGGCGGTGGCGCATCCGGACCGCCGGATCGTGTTGCTGATCGGCGACGGGGCCGCGCAACTGACCGTCCAGGAGCTCGGCACCTTCTCCCGCGAGGGGTTGTCGCCAGTGATCGTGGTGGTCAACAACGACGGCTACACCGTCGAACGGGCGATTCACGGGGAGACCGCACCCTACAACGACATCGTCAGCTGGAAGTGGACCGATGTCCCCAACGCGCTGGGCGCGGTCGACCACCTGGCGTTCCGGGCGCAGACCTACGGTGAGCTCGACGACGCGTTCAACGTCGCCGCGCAACATCGAGACCGCATGGTGTTCGTCGAGGTGGTCCTACCGCGGCTCGAAATCCCGCCCCTGCTTGCTCAACTCGTCGGCCCCATGTCACCGGACGGCACCCGGCGCCGCTGAAATGACTAGACCGACGGCGCCGTTCGGTCCGGCGCCGACGATCGCAGCATCGCCTGGACCGTCCGCCGGCAGCGCCCGCAGTCGGCACCCGCTCCGCACGCCTGGGCGACGTCCTTGGTCGTCGATGCCCCGGCCGCGACGGCGTCGCCCACCGTCTGGCTGGTGACTCCGTTACACAGGCACACGAACATACCGGCGAGCTCAGTCCGCCTCGATGCGCATCGTGTCGAAAAGCCGGCCGACGAACAACGGCGGGTGGGCGCCGACGCCCACGCTCGACATCCATTGCGCCGGGGCGTCGGGATGGTCGATCCAACGCCGCGCGCTGTCCTCGTCGGGGAATTCCGACAGGATCAGGACCTCGTGTTCGTCATCGAAAGCCTGGAAGACCCAGGCCTTTCGGACGCCGGCCACGGTAAGCCCGTCCATCGCCGAACGGAACCCCGCGGTCAGGGTTGACACATCGTCGACGGACGCGATGGCGGCTACCACGACGCCGGGCGCCCCGGTTCCTGGCGGGTCCGCCGGCACGAACCTGTCGATGATCTCGCCGGCGAAGACGGCGGGAATGTCTTCGACGCCGGCGGCATCGAACCAATCGAAGAAGACCCGCGAGCGCAGCAATTCCACAATCGGCTCACGGCTGTGTACTCCGATCATCACGAGCACGCGGCCGTGGTCGTGGGTGGACGTGTACACCAGGACGTGGTGTGCGCCGATGTCGGAGAGCGCCGCCTTGTTCCGCTCGAGCAGCGGCCACACCTTGGTCGGGTCCGGTATCCGGTAGTCCGATGCGATCACCATCGAGTGAATATCGCCGGTAGTCAATGGAGTTGGTCCTTCATCACTTTCCCCGTGGCGTTGAGCGGCAGCGCTTCGAGGAACTTGATGGATCTCGGCGCTTTGAATCCCGCCATCCGCTCTCGGCACCACGCGATCAGGTCGTCTTCGGACACTGTAGTTTTTGCCACCACGAAAGCCATACCCACCTGGCCGAGGCGATCGTCGGGGACCCCGATTACGGCGGCCTGCGCCACCGCCGGGTGCTCGAGCAGGAAGCCCTCGATCTCCGCCGGATACGCGTTGAACCCACCCACGATGAACATGTCCTTCTTGCGGCCCACCACGCGAAGGCGGCCCGTGTCGCTGAACGTGCCCAGGTCTCCCGTGTGCAGCCAGCCATCGTCGTCGATCGCCTGCGCGGTGGCGTCGGGCTCGCCGAGGTAGCCCTGCATGACGCCGTAGCCGCGGACGAGCACCTCGCCGTCGGCGGCGATGCGCACCTCGACCTCCTCGCAGGGCAGGCCCGCGGTAGTCGCGACATCCTCGAAGGAGTCGCCGGGCCGCGACAACGTGACGTTGCCCGCCTCGGTCAGGCCGTAGCCGGTCATCAACGTCTGGAAGGGCAATTCGCCGTGGATGCGTCGAACCAGCTCGACAGGGATGTCGGCGGCGCCCGTGACGCCCGCACGTAACGACGCCAGCTTGCCCTTGTCGTCGACCGTCAGCAGCGAGTGGTACAGCGTCGGCGGGCCGGGAAGCATCGTAATGCGTTCGCGTTCAATGAGATTCACGACACCGTCGATGTCGAAAACTTGTACCGGGACCATCGTCGCGCCGCGCAGGAAGGATGCGATCAGCCCCGCTTTCAAGCCGAAGGTGTGGAAGTACGGGTTGATCTGCAGATAGCGATCGCCTTCGCGCAGATCGGCCAGCGTCGCCCACTCTTCGTACATGCGCAGCGTCTGCTGATGGTTCATCATCGCGCCCTTGGGGCGGCCGGTGGTGCCGGACGTGAAGATGACGTCGGCGATGTCGGTACCGCTCACAGCACTCTCGAACGGCCTACCGCTGGTGAGGAAGTCGGACTTCAGATCGATGACCGGTATCCCCGCCGGTGCGGTGTAGTCCTGGTCCAGAAATCCCTTCTGCACCAGGACGGCGTTCGCCCCACTGCGGCCGATGATGTCGCTCGCTTCTTCGGTCTTGAACCGGGTGTTGACCGGCACCAGCACGCCGCCCGCGGTGAGTAGCCCAAACGCAGCGATTATCCACTCGGCCGAGTTGGGTGCCCAGATGGCGACCCGGTCACCCTTGTCGACCCCAAGCTCGGCGAAAGCGCCTGCGGCACAACGTATTCGCTCGACGACCTCGGTGAAGGTCAAGCGCAGCGGACCGTCGACAATCGCTTCCGCGTCGCCGAAGCGGTCCGCCGCGCTCAAGACCATCTCGGGGATGGTCCGCCAAGCGGGGTCGGCCGGCGTCACACCGTGACGAGCCGACCGAGGTTGCCGCCCATGATCTTTGCCTGATCCTCGACGGGAAGGTGCGACAACGCGTTGACGTAGAAGGTCGGCTCAGCCAGCCCTTCGGGGTGCGGCCAGTCCGAGCCGTACAGCACCCGGTCCACGCCGACGAGGTTGACCAGATCGTCGATGCCGTCCTCGAAGAACGGGCTGACATGGATGCGGTTCTTGACCATCTCGACCGGGTCGCTCGGGAAGACTTCCGGGGCCTTCCGGAAGACCTCGGCCAGGCCGTCCAATAGCGGGGTCATCCACTTCGAACCGGCCTCGACGATCGCGACCTTCAGCTTCGGGTGGCGGTAGAGCGCGCCGTGAATGACCCAGGAGCCAACCGCGTCCTGGATCGGCCGCCACTCGTTGAGGATGCCCATCGCATTGGTTTGGAACGGCAGCATCTCCTGTTCGGCGCCGTCCCACTCGGAGGTGTAGCGGGAGTAGCCGCTGTCGCTGGAGTGCATGCCGACCAGCACGTCGTGCTCGACGACGCGCTCCCAGAAGGGGTCGAACTCGGGCACCGCGAACGACCGCGGGCCACGAAACCCGGGGACGGGAGCCGGGCGGATCAGGATGCAGCGGGCACCGCGCTTGACCGCCCATTCCAGCTCCTCGATCGCCTTCTCCACGATCGGCAGGGTGATGACCGGGGTGGTAAATATCCGGTTCTGGTAGTTGAAGCCCCAGACCTCGTCGAGCCATTCATTGAGGGCATGGATCAGGACGTGGATGGCGACCGGGTCGTCGCGCAGTCGTTCCTCGAGCAGGCTGGCCAGCGTCGGAAACATCAACGTGCGGTCCAGCCCCAGCTCGTTCATCTTCTCCAGGCGGGGGCCGGGCTCGAAGAACGCCGGGATCGCGCGCATCGGCTCGCCAAACAGCTCGCGCTTGGTTTTGCCGTCCGGGTTGCCGAACTTGAAATACTCCTCCCAGGCGCCCGGCCGGGCGACGACCTCGAACGTCGGGTTGGGAATGTAGTTGCTGATGTGGCCGCGGATTGCGATCTTGGTCCGCCCGTTGACCTGCACGTACTGGACGAAGTCCTTGTACTGCTTCGGCAGGAACTTGGTCAGCGCCTCCGGCGGCTCGTAGAGATGGTTATCCGCGTCAAAGATCGGAAACGGGACGTCTTCCCGGTGCGACAACTGCCCCATGAAATCCTCCTTCTTGATTTGTGAGAATACTATTCTCTGCGCATGGCTAACCGCAACGTGCACCCCGCCGGGGACCGCGATCAGCAGCTGACGACGATTTTGAACGTGGCGGTGGCCGGTTCATTCGGGTTGTCGGCCTTGTAACCATGGGCCGTGCCGGTGATCGTGAATTTGCCGGAGCTCAGGCTCGAGTTGGCATCGCCGTCGCCGCCTTGGGAGTACATCCCGGTGAACCCGGCCAGATTGCGGATGCGCACGGAGTTGACGTTGGCGCGCTCTGAGTGTTCGTCGACGGCGACGGTGGCGCCGGCAAAATCGCCACCGATGTCAATCTTCCGGTACCACTCCACCTGGCTGCACTTGACGTTATGGAATGTCGAGCTGTTTCCGTTGACGGTCACTGATGCCGTGGCGGATTGCGGGTCTTGCGGTCGTGGGGTGCAACCAGCCACGACGGCGACGGAGAGCGCCACACCGGCCACCGCGATTCGGTTGACCATCACGCCACCTCCAGCCCCATCGCGGAAAGATCTCGGGTTTAGCGATGATGTTATTCTCCCGACAAGAGAACGCCAATATCGGCCGTCTTGGTCAAGGGAGCAACGAAGCATGGTGGACCTCGAGGTCGACGATGGCCTGGCCGTGCTCACCATCGATCGCCCGCACGCACGCAACGCGATCGCGTTGGACACCATGGACCAACTGGAAAAGGCGCTCGATGCGGCCGCCGGCGCCAGGGCCCTGGTCATCAAGGGCGCCGGCGATCGGGCCTTTGTCTCCGGCGGCGACCTCAAGGAACTGAGCACGCTGCGCACCGAGGAAGACGCCTCGGCGATGGCGAAGCGGATGCGGTCGATCTGCGACCAACTAGCGGGCTTCCCAGCTCCGGTGATCGCCGCCCTCAACGGCCACGCCTTTGGCGGTGGAGCCGAAGTCGCCGTCGCGGCCGACATTCGGGTGGCCGCCGACGACATCAAGATCGCCTTCAATCAGGTGGAGCTGGAAATCATGCCGGCCTGGGGCGGCGCCGAGCGATTGGCCGCGCTAGTCGGAAAGGGGAGGGCCCTACTTCTAGCCGGCACCGGCACCATCCTCAGCGCGGTCGAGGCCGAACGGATTGGCCTGGTGGATCTGGTGTTACCCCGCCAGTCGTTCGACGAGGGCTGGCGATCGGTCGCGAGGTCCCTGGCGCGCCACCCGGCCACCGAGATAAAGCGGGTAATCAGCGGAGTTTCGCCCGATGAGGCGATAGCATCCTTTGCACGGCTGTGGGTTGCCGACGCACACTGGCGGGCCGCGGAGCGGGTAATGAACCGTAGCGCGACCCCGCCTTCGGGCACCGGAGGAGCGACATGACCACCACATACCGGATGTTGGTAGCACTGGCATTAGGCGGTGCTGGTTTACTCCCGAGCACCGGATCCGCACACGCCGACGACCCGGTCATGCATCACGTGAAGTACACCATCTCCGTCCAGAACCCGATCTACGCCAACATCTATTACATCGATCAAGAGCCGCCGATCTTCTCGGACTACAGCCACGATCCCTACCGGTTCACTCCCAACGTCAAAACCGACATCGCCCCGGGTGCGCCGTGGAGCTTCGAACTGAACGAAGCGAAACCCGAATACTGGGCCATGGTCGTCGTCAACACCGGCACCGAGCCCGGCACGCCGCAGTTTCATTGCGAGTTGTCGGTGGACGGGACTGTCGTGGTGTCCAAGGACGGGCCCAAGGGCGTGCTCTGTTCGATCCGGAACTGGTGAACCACCCAGTTCGCCGGTATACCCTCGATCGGCTGCGGCTCGCCCTCCAGGCGGCGCAGGTACCTTTCGACGAGCTCCAAGGTTTCGGCGTGACCGCCGGAAATCCCTACCGCCTGCTCGAGCACCAGAAACCGCGACAGGCTTGTCATCAGCACCGTCCACACCACCGGCGGCATATCCTCCCGGGACACCCCGTAGCGCTGCAACGCAGACGTCACCGCCTGGCGTTGTTCGTCCCGGAAACGCTCTGCGTAGTAAGCGATTTCGGCCCGCATCTCCTTGCGGTGATTCGCCAGCGCCATGAATTCCATCGAAATCCGGGTGAAGGCGGGATCGGTGCCGAACCTCCACAGCGCCCACAGCGGCTGCGGCGATTGCAGCGCTCGCGCCTGGACTTGAAGACCTTCCTCGGCGCGGCGGCGGAAGACCTCGAGGAACAGCTCCTCCATGGTGCGGAAGTAATAGTGGACCAGCTGCGGTTTGAGCCCGGCCTTGCTCGCCAGCCGGCGCGACGTGACCGCCGCGTACCCCTCTTCCACCATCAGCTGCTCGGCCGCGTCGAGCAGCAGGCCGCGGTTCTTCGCGTCCGGCGCCCCGATCCTGCGGGCCGATGTCATGCCGCTGCTCCGTACTCTTTCGCGCTGCCGTGCCGACCCCACGGATCGTAGCGTGGCGCGGCGTCGTGACCTTGACCCTGACATTACCGCCATGCTAAGCAGGTGCTCAGCATATTTTCGGTTCCGAAATCGGGCGGCGCCACCGCTTGCCGCCGAACACCCAGCCCAGGGGGACGCAATCCGATGAGCGACTACGAGTCGATTGACTTCTTCACCGATCAGTCACTGGTCCCCGATCCGCACCCGTACTTCGACTACCTGCGCAGCCAAAATCCGGTGCTGCGGCTGCCCCACCACGGGGTCGTCGCCGTCACGGGATACGAAGAAGCCTGCGAGGTCTACAAGGACCCCGAGACGTTCTCGAACATCGTCGCGCTCGGCGGCCCGTTTCCCCCGCTGCCCTTCCAGCCCGAGGGTGAGGACATCAGCCCGCAAATCGACCAGCACCGCAGTTATTTTCCGATGTTCGAGCACATGGTCACCATGGATCCACCGGATCACACCCGGGCCCGATCGGTGCTGAGCAAGCTGCTGACCCCGAGCCGGCTGAAGCACAACGAGGAGTTCATGTGGCGCCTCGCCGACCGTCAGCTCGACGAGTTCCTCAGCAACGGTGAGTGCGAGTTCATCGGCGAATATTCCAAGCCGTTCGCCACGTTGGTGATCGCCGACCTGCTCGGCGTTCCCGAGGAGGACCACAAGGAGTTCCGCTCTGTGCTCGGTGCCGATAAACCCGGCCGGGTCGGGGCGCTGGACCACGAGTCGGTCGGCATTAACCCGCTGGAGTGGCTCGACGACAAGTTCTGCTCCTACATCGAGGACCGGCGGCGCGAACCGCGCAACGACGTGCTGACCTCCCTCGCGTCCGCGAAGTATCCGGACGGATCTACGCCGGAGGTCATCGAGGTGGTTCGTTCGGCAACCTTCCTCTTTGCCGCGGGGCAGGAGACCACCGCCAAGCTACTCAGTGCGGCGCTGCACGTGCTCGGCGAGCGGCCGGACATACAGCAACAGCTGCGCGACGACCGCAGCCTGATCCCCGGGTTCATCGAGGAATCGCTGCGCATGGAGAGCCCGGTGAAGAGCGACTCGCGGCTGGCCCGCAGGGCCACCAGCATTGGTGGAGTCGACATACCCGCCGGCACCGTCGTGATGGTGCTGCCGGGCGCCGCAAACCGTGACCCACGCCGGTTCGAAAACCCGCACGAGTTCGACCTCCGCCGCAAGAACGTCCGTGAGCACATGGCCTTCGCCCGCGGCGTCCACTCCTGCCCGGGCGGACCGCTCGCCCGGGTGGAGGGCCGCGTCTCGATCGAGCGCTTGCTGGATCGGATGTCCCACATCGAGATTGACGAAGCCCACCACGGGCCGAGCGCCGATCGCCGCTATACCTACGAGCCGACGTATATCCTGCGCGGCCTGAGCGAACTGCACCTGACGTTCACGACGGCCGATTCGGTGGCGCCCGTCGGCTGAGAACTACCCGACCTGCATGCCGATGAAGTAGCAGGCGAGCATGCTTGCCGCGATGAGCACGACCCAGGCGTCGGTCAGGCGGCCCAGCAAGACCGGAGCCTGACGCACCTCCATGAACTCCCGAAAGATGATGCGCACCTTTACGACTGCGATCACGATCACGGCCGACGTGACCACGGCGCTGGCGCTGTTCGATCGATCGGCATGGTCTATCCAGAGATAGCCCAGCGTGAGCGCGGCCAGCACCAGCCAGACGATCAGAAGCCGCTTGTTGAATTTGATCACCGATCACCTCACCACGTACAGCAACGCAAAGATGAGCACCCAGAGGAAATCGACGGTGTGCCAATAGGTGGCACATGTTTCGACAAGTTCCTGCGACCCCTGGGATTTCGGCGCCGCCGGGCCGCGAAGTTGGTAGACGATGACACCCAGCACGACGAAGCCGATCAGCAGGTGCACAAAATGGATCCCGGTGAGGAAGAAGTAGTAGGTGAAGAAGTCGTTGCTGTCCAAGCCATTTCCCATGCCGACCAGCCGGGCCCACTCAAACACCTTGGAAAACAGGAAGACCGCAGCCAACGCTGCGGTGATATAGACGTCCCTGAGCGCCGCTCGATACGCGCCGGCGCGAGAGGACTGAACGCAGCGCGCCACCGACCACGAGCTCAGCAGCAACACCAGGGTGTTGAAAACCCCGATCCGTAGGTCCAGGTGAGCCTGGGAGTGCAGGAAAAGCTCGGGGCTTCGGGCGCGATAGAACAGGTAGAAGCCGAAATACCCGGTGAAGACCAACGTCTCGAACAACACGAACGCCCACATGTCGGGCTGGCCGGGCACGAATCTGGCCCGCTTGTCCTTATCGGCGACGTCGGTCATTGCGCGGTCGCCCTCTTCCGGGAGAGGTCGGGCAGTGGCCCGGCACCGAAGTCTTCACGTTGGATCATCCGAAAGAGCATGACGATGAAAGTGACTTGATAGACGCCGAACACGACCATGTCCAACCACCAAGCGATTTGGCCATTCCATGCCAGCACGCCACGCCGGAAGATCCAGCACGGTGCTACGACAACCTCGGTGAGCGCGTTGCACAGATTGAGATAGCCGAACCACTTGGGAAACACCCGATTCTGGTCGAGCAGAATCGCCAGCATCCAGATCAGCGAACCGATCAGGAACACTCCCATGGTTCCGTCGAAAGACAGGAAGGCGAAATCGTAGAGCCAGCCGACCGCTTCGGGGTCTCGCTCAGGTCGAAGCGTCGCGACGATCAACGCGATACAGAGCAGCAGCATGCCGGGAATCGCACTGAGCGAGTAAATGAGCAGGTAGGAATAGCCGAACGCGCGGCTGACCGACATGCGTCGCATCGAATACGCGATCAGCGCATTGTTCACCGCGGTCATGCCCGTGACCGCGAAGATGATGCCAAAGCCGATCGGTATCCCGAGGTGGCGTTCGTGGAACCAATGAACCTGGGTCGCTAGGTCCCACGTCGGCTGCGGCGGCGGCTGAACTTGCGCCACGATGAAGAACACCGGGAAGAACAAGTTGTAAAAGACGATGAGCGTTGTCCACGCCAACCACAGCTCGCGCTTGGGACCGTGCCGCAAGTGCCAGGCGATCCGACGATGCAGCGGGCCCGCAGGTGGTGTGGCCGTGGATTCCTGCGGTGTCAGCACCGCGCTCATGCGGAGACCAATTCTTCGCCACGCCGCCGATACTCCGCGCGCTCGCGATAGACGGCTTGCCCCAGAACAACGCCCATCACGACGATCCAGACCGCAATGGCAACGTTTTTCACCCAAAAGGACAGAAGTCCATCCCAGGCGAGGGGCCCGGTCAGGGTCACGCCCACGAACGCGGCCGGGACTAGCGCGGCGGCCACCAGAAGGTTGAAGTGGGCCACCCAACGCTGAAATATCGGGTGCGGCTGGTCGTCGAAATAGATTGCCACGGCGAGGATCACGCTTTGCCCGATCAGAAAGGGGACCACGATGGTGAAGGTGATCCAGCCGAAATCGTTGAGCAATTGAGTCAACTCGGGACTGCGCTCTGGGCGAAAGGCGGCCAACAGCCAGCAGACGTTGGCGACGAGGAACAGGGTGGGACCGCCTGCCACACAGCCCAGCATCGCGTAGGAGAAGATCGGCGTGCGATGGGCCATCCTGCGGATCTGCATCACGATCAGGGTCAGAATCGGGACGAGACACACCCCGAACCAGTTGAACACGATCATGCTGTAGCGGATCTGCGGGAGGTGGGCGGGATCGCGGTAGAACGCGGCGACCTGCTCGGCCGTCATGCTGGGTGACATCGGCGGATTGAAGCCCGGAAACAGAAGAAAGCAGGCAACAAAAATGATCACCGTCACCGGCAACGTCCAGAGCAGGATCAGCTCGCCGTCGGTACGGCGCAGCGCTGCTCGCGGAGATCCCCGGTCTGGTCCCTCGTTCCCGCCGATGTCGGACATCGTTGGCTCCTCCCGCCACGAAATCGCGTGGCCCACTCGGCTCGTCAGCGAAGCTAGCCGATCGGCTAGCTTCGGTCAATAGCCGATCGGCTAGTCTCGTCGTGTGAGGACAGCACGACAGGCGGTCACCGACGGCGAGCTGAGGATCGTCCAGCACAGCCCCGCCCGCACGCGCGTACTCGATGCCGCCCTGGAGTTGATCGCCGAGCACGGCGCCAGCGGTACGTCGCTGCAGATGATCGCCGATGCCGTCGGGATCACGAAAGCCGCTGTCTACCACCAATTCCGGACCAAGGACCAGATCGTGCTCGCGGTCTCCGAGCGCGAATTCAGCCGACTGCTCCCGGCGCTCGAGGAAGCGGAAGCGCACGGCGACGGGTCCGAGGCCCGCGACGCGCTGTTGGTTCGCATGGTCGAGATGGCCGTTCGCGATCGCCGGCTGGTGCGCACGCTGCAGTTCGATCCCGTGGTGGTTCGGCTACTGGCCGAACACGAACCGCTGCGACGCTTCATGGACCGCGTGTATCGAGTGTTACTCAGCGATGCCGGTCTGGACGGACGGATCGAGGCGGCCATGTTCTCGGGCGCGATCAGCAGCGCGGTGATGCACCCGCTGGTCGCCGATATCGATGACAAGACGCTGATCGATCGGCTTACCGACCTCAGCCGGCGACTACTCGGCCTGCATCAGCAATGAAACAGCGCGACTACGTGTCGCCGCGCACCCAGCTCGTTATGCCGTCATGGCCTACGCAGACGAGAAAGAGGCCATCGGGCGCCTGCGCGACGTAGTTCAGGTACTCGTGACAGTCGGCGCCCTCGTCCTTGACTCCCGCCATCGGAGGTGAGCGGAACCAGCGGGGCTGGTATCTCCTCGGCGAGCCGCAGAACATCAGCCGCCCGGGCTCTGAGGCGAAGGAGACGTAATAGTCCGCGGTCCCGAATGCGTAATAGGTGGTGTTGTCGCACGGCGCGCCCAGGACCTGATGCGCCATGATGCCCGGAGTGCAGGCGGGGTAGTCGCACACCGTCGGCCCCGCGGAGACGGGCGGCGCCGCCAGGAGGCCGGCACCGAGCAACGCAGCAACCAGCGCCACGATCGATCGCACCCCATTACTTTGCCACACCCGAAAAGGACTGGAAAGAAAATTCTCCTGATTGGAGAAGATGATTGTGGGGCTCGGTTGACGCCCGCGTCAACGCCCTTGCCCGCGCGGCTGGTTGGCCACAAAACAACGCACTCGGGTAGCGGCATCGCCCGGCGCGACTCCCATGTCCACCAATCGCTGGACTATTTGGGCAGAGGGAACACCACCATCGAAATCGTGCTGGATCACATAAACGCTCGGAAACCAAACTTCTGCATTTACCCCCGGCGGCGGCGGCTTAGTGTCGCCGCCTACGCAACTTACGTAACCATCGATCCCAGTGTCAGCGTGGGCAGACGGCACCCCCATCAGCACGCCCGGGGCGATGAGCGAGACGGCGATGGCCATGCCGACCACCGCGGTAACTCGCTGACCGGTGCCGAAATTGGGGATCCGCATCGTAATCTTCTCCCAATACGTCATGTAGCCAACATGGTCGCTTCACGCTACTCGCTTTCAAACGGACCCACTAGCGATTGCCTCGGCACCAACCGATGTGCGCGCGCAACGACCCGAACGCTCTTCGCCCCTTGGCAAGGGGTACATTTCCGCAGGTAAGAGGCCGCGCGGCAGGCGCCCGATGACGGGATTCAGCGCAGGCCCAAGTGATAAGCTACTGCTCCGTGCACGATCCGGAGGGGCCCGACGCTGACGATTTTGGTGACCCGACGGAGGTAACCGACCCCGCCGAACCGCAGTCGCGCTCAGCGAACGACGCCGGCGCTGTAGGTCACGCGCCGGATGCGGGCGCAGAAGACGAAGTTGCCGAGGCTGAAGCGCGCGCTGAGGCGGCCCGGGCGCGCCTCGTACAGCTGCGCGGGGCCGCGGAAACCGAGGACACGGACGACGACGCCATGTCCGGCGATGCCGAGCAACCTTCTCCAAAGCAGACCCGGAAACGGCTACGGTTGCCGCGTCGTCCGAAGCGACCTCGGTGGCTCCACCGCCCGGGGCGGAAAACAGTAGCTGTTGCCGTCGGCGCCGTCCTCGTGTCCGCCTCTCTCGGCGCGAGCGGGTACATGCTGTGGCAGCACCACACCGCTGTGCATAAGCGACAGCTCACAGCCGAGTTCACCGCGGCCGCCCGGCAAGGGGTCACGGCGCTGATCTCGATCGACCCCGATCATGCCAAGGAGAGCGTCCAACGCATGATTGATGCCTCGACGGGCGACCAGAAGAACCAGCTTTCGGTGCTGTCCGTTCTCATCGTCAAGAAGGCCGAGGACACGAAGGTTGGCAGCAAGGTCACTATCGAAGGCGTCGCCGTCCAGTCGTTGAGCGACAATTCGGGAGTCGTGCTTGTGGCGGCGAAAACCGCTCCCTTCGGGCCGGATAACGTCAAACCGCCCCCGGCCTTGTTTCGGCTCAGTGTCAATTTGGACCGCGACGGGGGTCAGCTCAAGATGTCGAGAGTCGAATTCCTGTCATGACCGTCAAGCGTGGCGCGTCGCTGGATAGCAACGAAACAGCATTTGACGATATGGCGTCCCCCCGCGCCGAAGAGGATGAGCGGCCGCCCGCCGACGAGGGATCGGCACGCTTGCGCCGGCTGACAGCGGTCCGGTGCTGGGCGCGCCGGTATTCGGCGGAGTGGCGCTCAATAGTCGCGAGAACGTTGGTCGTCGCCGCCGTGGGAGCCGCCGCCGGCATTTACTTCATCGTGTACCGGCCGGATCAGCGGGTCGACGATGCGACGGCGCGTCGTGCCATCCAGGCGGCGTCAGATGGTGCGGTGGCGGTGTTGTCGTATTCCTACGACCATTTGAATCGCGATTTCGACAACGCGAAATCGCATCTCAGCGGCGACTTTCTGGCCTACTACAAGAAATTCAGCGACGATGTCGTCGGGCCGACGGCGCAACAGGGGCAACTGACGGCGACCGCCAAGGTGATTCGGGCCGCAGTTTCGGAATTGCATCCCGATTCGGCCGTCGTGCTGGTCTTCGTCGACCAGACGACATCAAGCCTGCAAAAAAAGGATCCTGAGAAAACCCAGAGCGCCGTTCTGGTCACGCTGAAAAAGGTCGACGATTCCTGGCTGATCGCGAAATTCGATCCAACCACGTGAGCGCGCCAAATCTTGTTCCAGCCGTTACCTCCTCGGCCGAAGCGGTGTAACGTCATCGCTCGGGAACGCCGCAACCGACGGCGAAAAAGGTGCCACAGGCACTGTCGCATTACGCGTTTCGAGGAGCACCTGATGCGTTCAGTCAAAACACTCACCACCGCAACGCTGGTGGCCGCAACCGCATTCGGTGGTTTGAGCACTGCACCCACAGCCCACGCAATAACCAAGGAAGACGTGGCCCTCAACGGGACTTTCCGCGCCACGTCCATTGGCGATTGGGCGATGAGAAATGATCAGTACTTCGGCGAGCCGACGGTCTACCAAACGTGGACCATCAGTTCGTCGTGCGTCTCAACCCAGGAATGCCATGGCACGCTGACGAGCGACCAGGGATGGAGCGCGCCTCTCTATATGCTTGACGGGCAGATGTGGAAGGCGAAACACGAAGTGCCGGACTGGGAGCGGTGTCAGGACGGCGGCACCGCGTTCAGCGGAATGCAAACCTTCTTTTTCTACCCGGTGAACGACAATGGTGGATATCAACTCGGGTCGCGGACCCTCGCCGGCAAGGACAAGACAGTCGGCCCAAGCGGTGCCTGCGGGCAAAACCAGTGGCTTGATATCACGATGCCATTGCGCCTAGACCAGCTCTCCTGACCAGGCGGTCGTAGCTTCATTTCTCCGCCCCTCGGGCCGGATTCAGGTGGGCAGCAGGTCCTTCCACGTCTTGGTTGCCTTCGAGGCCGCGAGATCCGACTGCTCGTACAACTTTCCGTCCGGCCCGACGTAACGACCAGTATGCGGATCGTACTTTGCCACCACGACCGAGGGCGCCGGCTTAGATCCGTTGCCTCCGAACGAGCTTGGCGCAGCCTCGGGGCCTCCGCCGCTGACGGTGTCGGCGGGTGCGGGATCGGGAGGAATGGCCGGTGCTGCGGGCGATGCTGGCGCGGCGGGCGCTGCGGGAAGTTCACCCGCTACCGGGACGTCGAGTGGCGCTATGGGCGGAAGGTCAGCCGACATTCTCGACATGGGCGCCAGCGGGGGCGGTCCAGACGACGGCACAGGCGGGACTGCTGCGCCGGCCGTGCCCGGTGGCGGATTTTCTCCGCGCGGGCCCGCGGGTGTGCCGCGCGGCACCGCGCCAGGTGGCAGCGGCGTGCCCTCGACCGGGCCGAAGATTCGGTCGTTGGCGGTAACCCGGTCATCGGGCGGGACGCCCTGGGCGATCAGGTTCGGGTCCAGTGGGTAGGGCCCGAGGGTGTGCTGGCGCATCGCCAGCGGCATGAACGGCTTGTCACTGTTGCAGATTTCGACGGTAGGCGCGCGCTTGCCCGGGTGACCCATGCAGGGATAGTTGCGGGCACCGCGAACCGCGATCGGTGAATCCTGCGGCAGTTTGCAATACAACCCGTCCGGCGTGTCGATGTCGGTGAGGTCGTCCGGGGATCGCCATTGGCTGGGTGGCATGAAGCCGACGGTGCAAATGGGCGGATCGTCGACCGTGAATGCGAAGTCACCGTGAGCCATACCATCCGTCTGGTTCTCACCCGTAGCGGCCTGCTCGACAGCAACCCCCGACGGCAGCAACACCAGCAGTTGCTCGAGCGAAGGGTGGTAGGTGACGCCGATCTGCCCGATGGTGGTCAGGTTGGCAAGCAACACCGGAAGCGTCGGTTTGATCTGTTCGAGAAGCCGGGACGCCTCGTTCGCCGCCTCAGGACCATTGCGCAATATGGTGCGGAAATTCGAATCGTCCTGCACCAGCACATCCGAAATGCCGGCGAAGCTACGTGCCCAGGTTCTGATCGAATCGGCGGTGCGCGCCTGCGTATCCAGCAGCGGCCCAGTGTCTTCGGTGAGGGCTTTGGTGCGATCGACGACGCCGTTGGCGTCGCGGGATATCGTCGTCGTGGAATCGAACAGTGACCCCAGGTCGTATCCGGTTCCGTTGAAACCCTGGAAGGACTCGTCGAGCAATTGTCCGAGTTTGGTCTTCGGGATGCTTTGGACCAAGGCATTGACCTGATCGAGCATCGGCCCGACCGGCTGCGGAATCGTCGTGTCGCGCGCGGCGATGACCGAACCGTCGTGCAGGTAGGGCGGCGAATCGGTTTTGGGCCGCAGGTCCACGTACTGTTCACCCACCGCGGAGACGCTGAGCACCTCCGCTGTCAGGTCCGCGGGGACCTTGGGTGAAGTGCTAAGCGACAGCGTGGCTTTCGCGCCGGTCGGCGTCAACCCCACCGAGGTGACCTTGCCGAGCTGAACCCCACGGTAGGTCACGTTGGAAAACCGGTACAAGCCGCCGGTGGAAGGCAGCTCTAGCGTCACCGTCATTCGGCCAATGCCGAGCAGGGTCGGCGCCTGGATGTAGAAGAGGACCATGGCGATGACGCCGATGATCCCGACGGTCGTGAAGATGGCCAGCTGGATCCGGACGAAGCGCGACAGCATCTACCCACCGCCTTCCGTCGGCGCCGACTCCGCACCCTGCGGCGGCCCGGGCGGGGGCCCAAAAGGCCCGGGCGGGGGCCCATAATTCGCCGGTCCCGGCCCCGGTCCCGGTACCGCACCCGGCGGAGGTGGGGGCAGCGGCAGGGCATTGGGATCGACCCACGGTGGCCTCAGGGGGTTATGCAATGGGTCGAGCGTGTATTGCAAGCGATACGGGTCGCCGGGCACCGGCGGCAGGGGCATGTCCAGCTGCCCCCAGTGGGTTCCCGGCAGCAAAGTCCTCTTGAGCCGTGGAATCGTCAGGTCGAAATCGAAATGCAGGTTGAAGTAGTCGCCCCGGACCGCTCGGTCGACGAAGTTCTGGGTGAACGGGAATACGAACGAAGCCGCGATCGCCGCGCCGAACTCCGGCCCGACGTCGGCGAGCGCTTTGATGGTGGGCTCCAGGTTTTTGAGATTCTTGACGAGGTCGGCCTGAGAGTCGTTGATCAACCTGTTGGCGGTGTTGCTGAACACGCGAAGATGATCCAGCGCGGCCGTTAAACGCGGCCGCTCCTTCACCAACACCTCGAGCGCCGGCGGTATCTTGCGCAGCGCGTCGGTGAGAACGTCGCGTTGGTCGGCGAATGTGCCGGCAAGCCGGTTCAGTGCCTGGATGGAGGCGACGATGTTGTCGCGCTGGTCGTCCAGCGTTCCCACGAAAGTGTCCAGGCGGGTAATCAGGTCGCGTATGGCGCCCTCATGGCCGGACAGGGCGGCGGAGAAATTGTGGATGACCTCCCCGATCTGTCCCAGCCCGCCGCCGTTGACGACCGCGCCCAACGACGACAGCGTCTGTTCCGTGGACGGGTAGGCCGATGACCGGCTCAGCGGAATGGTGGCCCCGGGCTGCAGCCGTCCGCTTCCCTGCTGACCGGGCGGAGTATTGAGCTCCACGTGCATCGAGCCCAGCAGGCTGGTCTGACCGACGGTGGCTACTACGTTGGCCGGGACGACGACATCGCGCTTGACCGAGATCTCGACATCGGCGTGCCAGGCTTGCACCCTCATCTCACCGACACTGCCGACGACGACGTCGTTGATCATCACCGGCGAATTCGATTCCATCGTACCGACATTGGGCAACTCGACGTGGTAGATGTTGGCGCCGGGCCCGCGTCCGACCGCACCGGGCAGGGGTAGTGAGTTCAGGCCGTGGAATGCGCACCCCGTCGACGTCAACACCACGCAACAGCCGACGGCGAACACCCGCCGAGCCGCCACCCGGGCGATCATTGTTGGGGCCCGTCTGTTGGCAGCAGCATGTCCGACACGGTCGGCGCCGGCGGCGGCGGTGGCGGTGTCGACGCGGGCGGCGGCAGCGGCATCGCCGCGCCCGGTATCCGCTCCGGCGGCACCGCCCCCGGTGGTCCCACCGGATCACCCGGCAGGCCGGTGTAGGCCGATACGGCGGGAGGGATCTCGGGTGGTCCGGGTTTCGGGCCCTCGCCGCCGGGCGCCAGGCGCTGTTCGGTGTACAGGATCTTGGACGGGTCAATCGACTTGGCGATGATCGGGTTGAGCGGAATTGGTGAGTTGTTGAAGTTGGTTAGTCGCAATCCGGGTCCGATGAACAGAGCGCACAGCTTGCCCGATTCGACCGAGGTGATGTTTGCGATGGCGCCGATCTGGTCGCAGCCCGGTACGGACAGCAGAACCTGGCCCCCCCATGTGGGATTGGCCATATTCATGAGCCCGAATCCGCCCACGATGGTTCCGGTGTCGGCGTTGTAGTCGTTGAAGAAGTTGCCGAACGCGTTCGGCGCGGCGTGCAGTATGTTTTCCAGGGCCATGTGGTGATCGACCAGGTTCTGCGTGACGTCGGCCAACCGGGCGATCTGCTCGCTGGTCTGGTTGCGAGTCCCGGCGATGAACCGCCGCACCTCGCCGACCGCGGTCGACAGATCGGTCAGCGCCGCGTCGAGGTCTGATTTGCTGTCGTTGACCACGCTGGTGAGCGTGGCCAGGCGGTCGTTGAACTGCACGAGCTGGATGTTGCTGTCGCGCAGCGCACCGACGAAGGTCTGCAGGTTTTTGATGATGTCGACGATGTTGCCGCTGCCGTTGGCGAGGATCCGCCCCACGCCTGACAATTGACCGAGCGTTTGGCGCAGCTTGTCGCCGTTGCCTTCGAGAGCGTTGGCGGCGCTGTCAATGAAGCGGCCCACCGATGTGCCCGATACTCCACTCTTGGGCCCCAAATCCGTTGCCAGCCGCATCAACTGGGTTTTGACCTCGTCCCACTCGACCGGCACCGCGGTACGTTCGACGGGTATGACGGCCCCATCGCGCATGACCGGTCCACTATCGCGATAGGCCGGCGTGAGCTGGAGGTACCGGGCGGCCACCAGATTCGGGGCAACGATGACCGCCTTTGCGTCCGCCGGGATGGGCACGTCGCGGTCGACCTCGAGGGTCATCTTGGCACGGGTGCCTTGCGGTTCAATGGATTTGATGTTGCCGACTTTGACACCCGAAACCCGCACCTCGTCATTGGGGTAGATCGCGGTGGCGGTGGTGAAATAGGCGGTGATCGTCCGCGGGCCGAAGAACGTGTTGCGGACGACGACGGCGGCGCCGGCAACGATGAGCCCGACTAACACAACCGCCGCCACGGCCGCGAGCCGCTTGCGCGGGATCCGGGAGATCATTGTGACCCTCCGATCCGTCCGCCCAACGTGCAACCAGGGCACATCGGTATGGAGTTGTACGGCCAGGGGGTCAGCGACCGAGGTATCGGCGATGGGAAGCCGGGCCCCTTCGAAGTGTCAAAGGTGCGGAATCCCCAGAGGTAGTCGAACAACGCGTTGAAGAGTTGCGGGATAAGGAAGTTGGGGGCGAACGCCTGGTAGGCGTACATGCCGGAAATGGCCTCACCGACCGTGATCTGGAACTTGGCGAGACCCGGCAGCGCTTTGCCGATGTTGTCGCGGTTCTTTTCCAGCACCGCGGTCACGCGGTTCAGCCTCTCCAGCGTGGGCGCCAATATGGCTTCGTTTTCGTGCACCAATGCCGTTAGCTGCTTGGCCACCGCCGACGTGTTGGCCAGTAGGTCCACGATCTCTTGTCGCCGCGCCACGAGGACTTGGAGCAGATCGTCGGAGTTGAGGATGAGCTTGTTGACCTGCTGGCTGCGTTGGGAAAGTATGCCCGTGACGTCGCTGGCACTCTTGAAAAGGTCGCTCAAGTTCTTATTACGACTGTTGAGGGTGCGCGATAACCGGGTAAGCGCGTCGAACGCCGGGCCCATTTGGGGTGCGATCTGATCGAGCGTCGTCGACAGCGTGTCCAACGACTGATTCAGCGCCGCGGTGTTGGTTTCGGCGGTGTTCGATGCGAAGTCGCTGACCGCTTCCGTCAGCGAGTAGGGCGAGGACGTACGCGATACCGGGATGATCGCCATCGGGTGCATCGTGCCGCTGCCAGCGGACTCCACCGTCAGCATCCGCTCGCCCAGCAGCGTGCCCGTGCGGATGTGTGCGGAAGTGTCCGACCCGAGCAGGATGTTGCCCCTCATCGCGAACGTCACCAGAGCATCGCCGTGGCGCAGCTTCACATCCGACACCGTGCCGACCTTCATCCCCGACACAACTACGGGGTTGCCGACCGCAAGACCGCCGGCTTCCGAAAACAGCGCCTGGTAGCGGACCATCGTCGCCCATGAAATGAACCGGTCAGGCGACAGACCCACCAGGATGACCAGCACGATCAAGACCGCGCCGATGAATCCGGCCTTAATGAGCCCAGCTCCGCGATACTTGAGCATCAGGGTTCCGTGCACCTTCCTGCATCTGACCTAAAGATATTGGCGCGCACGGTCTTTCCCTGAAGATCCGTGCCGCGGAGCCCGAACTGGCAGATGTAGTACGGGATGGTGGCGCCGTTCACGCCGAGTCGCACCAGCTTGCGGTAGTTCTGTGGCGCCTTGGCGATTGCGGCGTCGAGGCGGTCCCTATCGCCATCGAGTATCGGCGCCAGCCGATTCAACTGCGCTATGGTGCCAGACAGCGGCGGGCGGGCCTCGGCGAGCAGATCCGCCAGCGAGGCGGTTCCCTGATCCAGAGCGTCAATGGCGGACCCGATCGTGTCGCGGTCATTCGACAGGCCGCTGACAAGCTTCTCGAGGCGATCGATCGTGCCGGAGAAATTGCCGCCCTCCTTGTCGATGTACGACACCACGGTGTTGAGGTTGTCGATCAGTTGCTGCACCGTTTGATCGTTATCGGCCAAGGCATTCGAAAATGACGTCGTCTTGGTGAACAGCGACTCGAGAGTCCCACCTTGGCCCTGGAAGACCTGCAACAATCCCGACGTCAATGCGTTGACATCGCGCGCGTTCAGGCCCTGGGTAACGGGTTTCAGTCCGCCGAGCAGCAGATCGAGGTCAAGCGCCGGCGCGGTGCGGTCGACGGGAATCTGACCGCCGGAGGCCAGATGCCTCATCGACCCCGGACCATCGACGAGTTCGAGGTAGCGATCGCCCACCAGGTTGAGGTAGCGGACCGCCGCCCTGGTGCCCTCGGTAAGGACGACGTTGCGGTCGGCGTCGAACTTGACCACAACTTTTTTGTCCGGCCGCAGCGACACGCTATTGACCGTTCCCACCCGGATCCCGGCGACCCGCACCGACTGCCCCGCCTTGAGGCGGGACACGTCGGTGAACACCGCGGAATACTCGGTCGTCGAACCCGTCCGGTACTGGCCGAAGATGAAGAACAGGAACGCAGTGAGGACCGCCATCACGACCGCGAAGATGCCGAACTTGACCAGCGTGGCGCGCGTTCTCATCCGGGCATTCCAATCTGGGCGGAGTTGCGTGGCGGCCCGGCGATCGGCCCATACAACAGCTGTTTGAGAAGATCGGAGTTGAGCAGCAGCTGTGGGTTTCCGTACTGCGTCGGATTGGCGCCGATATCGGCGATCAATTGCGGCGGCGCCGAGTTGAACGGAATCTTCGGCAGGCCCACGCATCGCGGGCCGCCCGTCGCCGCGACCTTGGGCAGGTTAGTCGGATACCGGTAACGTTCGGCGCCCCACGTGAGGCTCGCCGAGATGTTGATGCTCGGTTCCGACAACGGCGCCCCGTGCGAAATCTGGATGAGGCCGCCGAAACTACAGGTGAGCGCCTCGTGGTACTCGTTGGTCAGATCGGTGGTCGGCACCAGCAGATGCAGCACATTCGTCAGCGGCTGGCGGTTCGTCGACAAGACGTCGTTGCCGATGTCGGCCAAGCCGATCGCACTGATCAGCAACGCATCCAGGTTGTGCTGCTCGTCGACAAGGGTCTTGCTGATCCGCGCCGCGTTGGCCGCGGTCTTCACCAGGTTCGGTGCCGCGTCGGCGTAGGCGTTGGATACCTCCGGTAAGACCGCGAGGTCATGCCTGAATGCGGGAAGGCTCGGCTCCAGCTTGGCCAGAAACGAATCCAGGTCGCTCAGTGCCTGGCCGAGCTGCGGGCCCCGCCCACTGAACGCTTGTGCCAGCGCACCCAGTGACTCGTTGAGCTTCGGCGGGTCGATGTGGGACAGCACCGACACCAATTGCTGGAAAACCGTGTTGATTTCGACCATGACGTGCTGGCCCTGCAGAGTCTGGCCACTGCGTAGCCGCTGTGCCGAGGGCTGCTCGGGTGGCACCAGCTCGACGGACTTCGCGCCGAACACCGTCGATGACGCGATGTCGACGAGCACGTTGCTGGGAATGAAGCGTAACTGCGACGGATCCATCGCCAAATGAATGGCCGCTTGGCCGTTCGGCAGCGAATCGATCGAGGCCACCTTGCCCACCTGCACGCCGCGCATCTTGACCTTGGCGTCCGGGTTCATGACCAGACCGGCGCGTTGCGAGATCACCGTCACCGGCACGGTTTCGCTGAAGCCGCCCTGAAACAGCGTTATCGCCACGGCGAAAATCGCGCAGATGATCGCGACGGTCAGCAGTCCGAGCAGCGGTGGCATGTAGCTGCGCGGCCCGACCCGACGGGTTGGCCCGAGATGGGCGGTGCGTGGGAGCCGGCCGCCGACTGAACCGCGACCCGCTGGCACGTTCTGCGTCACTGCCGTCCCACCTCCTCTGCTACCCGGATAAGTTGAAGTTGCCGTTGCTGCCGTAAATAGAAAGCGAGACCAGCAGCGTTACCGATACCACGACGATGAGCGAGGTGCGCACCGCGTTACCGGTCGCTTGGCCGACGCCGGCGGGCCCGCCGGCGGCGAAATAGCCGTAATAGGTATGTATTAGCAAGATCGTGATCGCCATCAGCGCGGCCTGTAGGAAAGACCACAACAGGTCGATCGGGTTCAAGAACGTCGAGAAGTAGTGCTGGTACAAGCCCTGCGACTGGCCGAACAAGTACGTTGTGGTGAATTGGCTGGCGACGAACGAGAGGATGACGGCGATACAGTACAGCGGCGTGATCGCCATCATGCCGGCGAGGATCCGAGTGCTCACCAAGTACGAAATCGGGCGAATGGCCATGCTTTCCAGCGCGTCGATTTCCTCGTTGATCCGCATCGCACCCAGCTGAGCGGTCACGCCCGCACCGAACGTAGCCGCCAGACCGATCCCGGCGACGACCGGGGCCGCGATGCGCACGTTGATGAACGCGGCGAGGAAGCCGGTCAGGGCCTCGATGCCGATGTTGCCCAGCGAGCTGTAACCCTGGACGGCCAACGTTCCACCCGCGGCCAGTGTCAGGAAACCGACGATCACCACGGTTCCGCCGATCATGGCCAAAGTGCCTGCGCCCATGCTGATCTCGGCGATCAGGCGGATCACTTCGCGCCGGTAGTGCACGGCGGCGAAGGGCATCCCGCCAAGCGCCTTGCCGTAGAAGAGGGTGTGGTCGCCAATCCGCCCCAACGAGGCGACCGGCCTCTCGAGTTGGCGGGTCAATCGTGGATATGCAGCCCTCAGCGCCACCGGTAGCCCCCCTACTTCGCCGTCATCTTGATGCCGATCGCCGTGACGACCACATTGACGACGAACAGGGACATGAACGCATACACGACGGTTTCATTGACCGCGTTGCCGACGGCCTTGGCGCCGCCGCCGGTGATGATCAGGCCGCGATAGCAGGCGACCAATCCGGCGATGAGGCCGAAAAGCGCTGCCTTGACACAGGAAATGATCACCTCGGGCACGCCGGTGAGCAAGGTGATGCCCGCGGCGAAAGCACCGGGATTTACGTCTTGCACGAACACCGAAAAGACGTAGCCGCCCACAATCCCGATGATGACGACCAGGCTGTTCAGCAGCAGGGCCACCAGCCCGGAGGCCAGCATGCGCGGAGTCACCAGGCGCTGAACCGGATTGATACCCAAGACCTCCATCGCGTCGATCTCTTCGCGGATGGTTCGCGATCCGAGGTCCGCGCACATGGCCGTGGAGCCGGCGCCGGCCACGATCAACACGGTCACCAGCGGGCCGACCTGGGTGACGGCACCGAAAGCGGCGCCCGCCCCGGACAGGTCCGCGGCGCCCAGTTCACGCAACAGAATGTTGAGCGTGAAGCTGACCAGGACGGTAAATGGAATAGCCACCAACAACGTCGGCATCAGCGCGACCCGCGCGACAAACCAAGACTGTTCCAAGAACTCGCGTGCCTGGAACGGCCGGCGGAACGCAAACTTGATCGCTTCCGCCGACATCGCGAAAAGACCACCGACCGCCTGCATCGGCCCAGAGAGGTTCCTCGTCAGCCTCAGCTGGGGGAGCCCCGGTGACCAGCGGTCGTCGCTCCTATCTGCCATCGGGCTCAGTTCCTTTCAGAATTTCGAGACCGATAGTCTTGTTCTTGCGCGCCTGCTCCGGTAAGTTCGGCTGAACCAGGGGATTCGAACGGGGGCCGCCGGATGCGAAATGGTCAGCGAGCAGCCACATTCCGGCATTTTGCTCCAGCGCGGCAGCCGCTACCATCCTCACGCCACTCCTCCGTTCTGTCGCGTGAGTTGGCGCTGCAAAACGAGTCGGCCGGGGCAAAGCCACTCGTCTTGTAGCGTCCGGCGATTATGCCTCATGCCGCGTCCAGGCGGAATGGAAAATGCATAACCGTTATCGGGCCGGCTTTAGGCACGGCACGCGCGTAACGTGGCTGCGTCTCAACAAAAACGACGTTCGGCTCAGGCATTCCAGGCAGCTCCGGGGTTAGGTGACGGCGCCGGCCGTCTTGAGTTCGATAATGCGGTCCCAGTCGAGTCCGATTTCCATCAAGATCTCGTCGGTCTGCTCGGCGAAGCCGGGCGCCGGTCCGGTATGCGGCGGAGCGACATCGAACTGAACCGGATTCGCGACCAGTTCCAGTTCGCCTGCGCGCACTACATACTCGTTCGCGCGGATCTGCGCGTCCTCGGCCGCCTGCAGGGTGTCCTGCACCGGCGCCCACGGTCCTGCCAGCGTGGCAAAGCGTTCGCTCCACTCGGCAAGAGTGCGGGTCGCGATGACCTTGGTCAAGATCTCGACCGCATCGGGCGTATTAGCCGCGATTTTCTCGACGGTGGCGAAGCGCGGATCGTCGGCCAATTCGGGTCTATCGATATGCCGGCAGACGTCGCCCCAGAACTTGGTGGGCTGCATCATCACGAAGGATATGTAGCGGCCGTCGGACGTCGTGTACAGCCCGACCAGCGGGTTATTGGGCGCACCGTGTACGCCCGGCGGCGGCGCTTCCAATCGCTGGCCGAGATGCTTTGTCAGCGCCACCGTGTGGCCCATCGACCACAGACCACTGCCCAGCAGCGAGACGTCGACCACGGATGGTTCCCCGGTGCGCTCGCGCTTGAGTAACGCCGCCGCAATGCCACCGGCGAGATTGGTGCCGGAGATGGTGTCGCCGTAGGCCGGGCCGGGGGGCGCGATCATGCCGGGCATCCCCGCGGGCGTGATGGTCGCAGCGGTGCCGGCACGACACCAAAAGGCGGTCATGTCGTAGCCGCCCTTGGTCGCCTCTTCGCCGCGCGGGCCGAGCGCGCTGCCACGGGCGTAGATGATCGCCGGGTTCACCGCGCGGATGTCGTCGACGTCGATGCCGAACTTCTGCCGCGCCCCGGGCAGGAAACTCGTCAGGAACACATCGGATCGGCGCACCAGCTCGTAGAGCACTTCCTTGCCCTCGGGCACCGACATATCCAACCCGATGCTGCGCTTGCCACGGTTGGCGTGCTCGATGTTGGGATTCGGGTCACCCTCCACGCGCAACATGCCGGTCTGCCGAAGCCCACGCTGCGGATCGCCGGTAACCGCGTGCTCGACCTTGACCACCTCGGCGCCCCACTCCACCAACACGGCGCCCGCCGATGGAACGAACCCGTACATGGCGACTTCCAGGACCCGGATGCCCTCCAGCGGCCTCATGCGGGTGCCCCCGAGGGAACGGCAAAAGTCTTGCGCTCCAAGAACTCTTCCAATCCCGCGACGCCCATCTCGCGGCCGACGCCGGACTGCTTGAAGCCCCCGAATGGGCTGTCCGCACCGAAGTAGTTGCCGCCGTTGACGGAAAACGATCCGGCTCGGATGCGGCGTGCCACCGCGAGCGCCCGGTCTTGGTCGCGACTGAAGACGGCGCCGGCCAGACCGTAGATCGAGTTGTTCGCGATGCGCACCGCGTCGTGGTCGTCGTCGAACCCGATGACCACCAGCACGGGGCCGAAGACCTCGTCCTGAGCGATCTCGCTATCGGGGTCGACGTTGGTGAGCAACGTGGGCGCATAAAAATAGCCGGGATCCAGCCGCTTGCCCCCGGTGACCAGGGTCGCCCCCGCGGCGACCGCGCGCTGGACCATGCCGTCGACTTTGTCGCGTTGGCGCTCGTTGATCAGCGGTCCCATCAACGTCTTCGGATGGGCCGGGTCACCATGGCGCACCTTGGCGAAGTTGGCCGCAATCAACTCGACGATCTCGTCATGGTGCGACTTGGGGACCAGCAGCCGTGACGTGAGCGCGCAGCCCTGGCCCGCGTGGGTGACCATGCTGAACGCCGCGAACATGCTTGCGTTGGCGAAGTCGGCGTCGTCGAGCATGATCACCGCCGACTTGCCACCCAACTCGAGGAAGACGCGTTTGACGGTGTCGCTGGCGGCGGCCATGATCTGGCGGCCAACCGCGGTCGACCCGGTGAAGGTCACCACGTCGACGTCGGGGCTGGTGGTCAGCGCGGGCCCGACGGCGGGATCCGACGAGCTGAGCACGTTCACCACGCCGGCCGGGATGTCGGTGTGGTTGGCGATCAGTTCACCCAGCGCCAGCGTCACCAGCGGGGTATCCGGCGCGCCCTTGAGTACCACCGTGCATCCGGCGGCAAGCGCCGGCGCCAGCTTGGCGAGCGCGAGCTGGTTTGGATAGTTGTAGGCGATGATGGCCGCCACCACTCCCGCGGCTTCCTTCTCCACCCAGCGGTGATGCAGCATGCCCCGCGATTCCTTCTCGCCGAGGTCTTCGGAGAACTGATAGTCGCGCAGCAGATCCGCATAGAAGCGAACGATGCCGATCGGCTCGTCGAGCTGAGCGCCGTGGGTGAGCGCACGGGTGGCGCCAACCTCGGCGATGGTGAGCTCGCGCAACTCGTCGGCGTGGTCGATCAACGTCTGATGCAGTTGGTCGAGGCAGCGGATCCGCAGCTCGACGTCGGTCGACCAGCTCGTGGTGTCGAACGCCCGGCGGGCCGCCGTGATCGCCGCTTCGGCCTCCCCGACGCCGGCGTCCGGTGCATACCCGAGGACCTCACCGGTGGCGGGATTGATCGAGGGGAATCTCTGGTCCGCAGCGACGAGCCTGCCGTCGATCAACAGTCGGCGGTCGACCTGTGACTCGAGCGCGGCGTCCGCGCTGGTCGACACCGTGTCCTGCGCTGCCATTCGACTCCCTGTGGTTACGGCCACGAAAATTTCATTCTCTTCCCGGGCGAATCTTACATTCGAGTCTCGAGAATTCAAGAAAGTCTCAGGATTCAGATCACCTGCTGACCAGCGGCGCAATTGCACAGGCGTCGAGCTTCGGCGCAGGCCGACGGGGGTTTCCGCGACATGTTGCACCCCGCTCTGGCGCGAGAGTAAGGTTCTCATAATCGTAAGGGAGATTCTTTGTGGATGAGACGGCGCAGGCCGCAGTGACGGCATCGGCATGAAGACCGCGGTGGTCACCGGTGGTGGATCCGGCATTGGCCTGGCCGTCGCGCATCGGCTCCGCGCCGACGGTCTCGACGTCGCGACCATCGACCTCAGGCCGTCCGACAGCGATCTCTCTTTCACCGCCGACGTGACGGACCGCGCTCAGGTGGACGCCGCGCTGTCGGCGATCCGCGCCCGGCTCGGGCCGGTGACGGTTCTGGTCAACGCCGCGGGACTGGACGGGTTCAAGCGGTTCAACAACATCACATTCGAAGACTGGCGCCGCGTGATCGACGTCAACCTCAACGGGGTTTTCCACACCATTCAGGCGGTGCTGCCGGACATGGTGGAGGCCGGGTGGGGGCGGATCGTCAACATCTCGTCGTCGAGCACGCATTCCGGCGCGCCCTACATGAGTCACTACGTGGCGGCCAAATCCGCGGTCAACGGGCTCACCAAGTCGCTGGCACTCGAGTACGGGCCCAGCGGCATCACGGTCAACGCCGTCCCGCCCGGTTTCATCGACACCCCGATGCTGCGCAGCGCCGAAAAGCACGGGTACCTGGGCAACATCGAGGAGACCATCGCCCGCACCCCGGTGCGCCGGATGGGCAAGCCGGAAGACATCGCGGCGGCATGCGCCTTCCTGATATCCGAGGAGGCCGGCTACATCACCGGCCAGATATTGGGCGTCAACGGCGGCCGAAACACCTGACCGCACCACCCGATCCGTGGAGGAGACACCGTGAAGGTCTGGGTTGATTCCGAACGATGCCAGGGCCACACCCTGTGCTCGATGATTGCCCCGGATTCGTTCGAGCTCAGCGACATCGACGGGAGTTCGTCGGCGATCGACGAAATCGTGCCGGCCGAACGTCAGGACCGGGTCCGCGAAGCCGCGCAATCGTGTCCCGAGCAGGCCATCATCGTCACGGATGAATAAGGGAGACAGCGCTTTGAGTGTCGACGACGTCGTCAACGACAGCGATCGCAAGAAGAACAGCTATCACTTCGATCGGCATTCCGCGGAGTACCGCTCACGGTTCAAGACGATCACCGAGGAGATGCACGCCAAGTGTCCGATGGCGTGGAGCGACACCTACGGCGGGCACTGGGTCGCGGCCGGCAGCCACGAGGTATTCGAGCTCGCCCGCTGCCCCGCGGTGTCCAACGACCACGACGTCAACGGCGAACGCCGTGGCTACAAAGGCATTTCGATCCCGACGGCTAGTCGCATCAACGGGGTGCGCGGCGGCATCCTGGAGATGGACGACCCCGAGCATCGCACCTACCGCACCGTGCTCAACCCCTACCTGTCACCGGCCGCGGTCAAGCGCTGGGCGCCCTTCGTCGACGATGTGACGCGGGCCTGCCTCGACGACAAGATCGAGCATGGCAGCATCGACTTCGTCGACGACCTCGCCAACATCGTGCCCGCCGTGCTGACGCTGGCGATGCTGGGCATTCCGCTGAAGAGATGGAAGATGTACAGCGAGCCCGTCCATGCCGCGGTGTATACGCCCGAACACTCCCCGGACATCGAGCGTGTCACCGAGATGCACCGGCAGATGGGTCTCGACCTGGTCAACAGCATGATCGAGATTCGCAACAATCCCCGGCCCGGTTTGGTCAATGCCCTGGTCGAGATGCGGATCGACGGCGAACCCGCTCCCGACCTGGAAATCCTCGGCAATCTCGGACTGGTCATCGGCGGCGGATTCGACACCACCACGGCCCTCACCGCGCACTCGCTGGAATGGCTGTCGGAGAACCCCGACGCGCGGGAACGGCTGCGGCACAACCGCGATACCCTGCTCGATCCCGCGACCGAGGAGTTCTTGCGCTACTTCACCCCGGCACCCGGTGACGGCCGGACATTCTCCGACGACGTCGAGCTCGACGGCAATCGCTTCAAAGAAGGTGAGCGGCTGTGGATTTCGTGGGCGATGGCTAACCGCGACCCCTCGGTGTTCCCCGAACCGGACAAGATTGTCCTCGACCGCAAAGGTAACCGGCACTTCAGCTTCGGCATCGGCGTGCACCGCTGCATCGGATCCAACGTGGCGCGGACCGTCTTCAAATCCATGCTCACCGCGGTCCTGGACCGCATGCCCGACTACCGTTGCGACCCCGACGGCGCCGTCCACTACGAGACCATCGGGGTCATCCAGGGCATGCGAAAGCTGCCTGCCACCTTCACACCCGGCCCCAGGATCGGCGCCGGACTCGACGAGACACTCGACAAGCTGCAACGCATCTGCGACGAACAAGAGCTCGCCAGGCCGGTTACCGAGCGGAAGGAAGCCGCGGTAATCGACTGAGCCGCTTTCCGTCAGCGTGGCCCCGCGTTATATTCAGCCCCAAGCGCGTGCGCAGAGATGGGAGACGCATCCGTGAAGAGTTTTGCAATTGGCGTTGCGCTTGCCACTGCCGCGCTGGCTCTTGCGCCGACAGCCCAGGCTGACATGCAGGTCGGCAACTACAGATTGGACACAAACCGGGATCCCGGCCACAGCTGGATTTGGGCGATTAGCCCGTGCATTTCTAAAGCGCCGGGATGCCTAACCATCCAAGGGATACCGCAACCCAACGGCCAAGCGGCCCCCTGGAAAGCAGACGCTCACCTGTCCAACGGCCAATACACCATGACCGTCGACGTGCCCGATGGCGTGCGCTGCGTGGTGCAGTTCTTCCCGTCGCACGACGTGTATACGTGGGATCAGCTCTCACTTGGCGGCCAGGTCGTCTCCACGTACGACACCGGCTGCGGCGGCGGGCCCGGGGGCACGAACACCTACCCCTTCTCGCTCGTGCGGTGGTAGCCGACCGCTGGCGTTAGCCGCGCGGCAGCCCTAGCACGCGCTGGGCGATGATGTTGCGCTGGATCTCCGATGTGCCCCCGGCGATCGTGCCGGAAAAGCTTCGGGCGTAACGCTCGAACCAGCTGGCGAAGTAGTGGTCGAGGTTCATCGGCGCGTACGGGCCGGTCTGGCCGGGGTGGATGAGCCCGTCGGATCCGGCGGCGGACAGGGCGTGTTCGGTTGCGCGCAGCTCCGCTTCGGAGCCGAGGAGCTTGAGCACGGATATCGCGGCGACGTCGTCTTCACCGCGGGCCGCGCGAGCCAAGGCCACGGATCCCAGCAGCCGCAGCGCCTGCTTGTCCATGATGGTGGTGGCGTACTGGTCGCGTTCGAGCTCGGTCCTGGGATAGAAATCGGCGATCACGTTGTCCAACCGGTCGGCGAAACCCAGCCACATCATGGTGCGTTCGTGCCCGAGCGATCCGTTCGCAACCCGCCATCCCTGATCGAGCTCGCCGACCAGGTTTTCGGCCGGCACCCGCACGTCGGTGAAGAACACCTCGTTGAAATCCAGGTCGTCGGCCGCGCAGATCGACGGGAATGGCCGCCGCACGACGCCCGGGGTGTCGGTCGGGATCAGCAATGCGCTGATGCCCTTGTGTTTTGGCGCGTCCGGGTTGGTGCGGACAAACGTCAACAACACGTCGGCGTCGTGGGCACCGGAGGTCCACACCTTCTGCCCGTTGACCACGAAATGATCGCCGTCGAGCACCGCGCGGGTTCGTAGCGACGCAAGATCGGAGCCGGCGCTGGGCTCGCTCATGCCGAGCGACGCGGTGATCTCGGCGCGCAGGATCGGTACTGCCCATCGCCGCTTCTGCTCGTCGCTGCCGAACGTTAACAGCGATGCCGCAATGATATTCACGCCCTGCGGGTTGAAGCTGTGGTAGATCCGCCGCCGGCACAGTTCCTCGAGGTGGACGAATTGCTGAATAACCGTCGCGTTGCGCCCGCCGAATTCGGGGGGCTGACCGGGTAGCAGCCAGCCGTTGTCGAACAGCAACCGCTGCCAGCGCCGTGCCCACTGCGGCATATGCGAAACGGAACGGGGACGCTCCATGGTTTCGATTGCGGGAGGCAGGTTCTCGTCGAGGAATGCCGCGAACTCCGCCCGAAACGCTTCGACGTCGGGATCAAAAGTCAGCTGCACGATATTCCTCCGCGATCCGCGCCCGATGTTCCGCCGCGCCGCCGAGCATGAGCTCGCCCGCTTTGGCCCGCTTGAGCGCGAACTGCAAGTCGTTCTCCCAGGTGAATCCCATTGCGCCGTGCAGTTGCAGGCCGTGCCGAAATACCAGCGACTGGCACTCCCCTGCCGACGCTTTCGCCATGGCGGCGGCCAGCCGGCGCCGGGGATCGTCGGCCGAGATCGTCAGTGCGGCGAAGTAGGCGAGCGCGCGGGCGCGTTCCACGGCGACATGCATGTCGGCGCACTTGTGCTGGACGGCCTGGAACGAACCGATCGGCACGCCGAATTGGTGCCGGCTGCGGACGTGCTCGAGAACCATATCCAGGATGCGCTGGCAGGCGCCGACGATGTGAATTGCCATGCCCACCAACGCAACATGGTGGGCACGCTCGGAGTCGACGGTCAACCGGTCGGCGTCGGACACGCGGATCCCCGCGAAGGACAGGTCGGCGACATGCAGCACCGGGTCGAAAACCGAAGAGCGCCGAACGGATACCTGATTTCCCGCCACCAGGAACACCCCGGCATCGGTGACCACCGCCAGCCGGTCGACGCGATCGCCGTCGAGGACGTGCCGTGCCGTGCCGTCCAACACCCAGCCGTCGGCGTCCCGGTGCGCCGACACCCCGCCGTGCACCGCGGTGCCCGACTCGTGCGGGTCAAACCGGTCCGCTGCCAGCGGCGCGAACTGACTCATCGTCGCCAGGAACGGGGTGGGATCGGTCGCGCGGCCCAACTCTTCGAGCACGATCGCCAGCTCCACCGTCCCGGCTGGGTCATTCAGCTCCGTCCAGCCCTGGTCGACATACGACTTCCACAACGGGCTCGGATCCACGCCGTTTTCGGCCACGCTGCGCACCAGCGACGGCGGGCACTGCTTGGCGACGACATCGCGCACCGTGCTTTGCCACAGCCGCTGATCAGCATCGAGTTCCAAGAGCATCCGGGCAGCCTCCTGTCGTCACCGCAATCGCGAGAATACCATTCTCTCTTCCGAAAGTAGTAATCTCGAAAATGGCGTATGACGTCACCAAATGCGCGGCAATGCCTTCGGGGGCTAGGTCACCGCGGCGACCAGGCCGGCCGCCGGCTCGTTCCAGTGATCGAGGTTCACGAACTCAGCAAGCGGGCGGCGGCGAAGCGGTCCGTGCTTGCCCTTCGGCCAGCCCACCACGATGTGGCCGGCAACCATCCAGTCGTCCGGTATGCCGACGGCTTTCCGCAGCAGTTGCTCGCCGCCGTACGACGCCCAGCTGGTAAGGCATGCCCCCAAACCTTGCGCGCGGGCTGCGAGCAGAAAGTTCTGCATGGCGGGAAAGATCGAACCGCCGAGCAGGAGTTCGGACGCCGTCGGATAGTGCTGTTGGGCGAACAGGACCGAGGTGAATTCGCCTGCTCGGTCGTGCAATTCGTAGGTCGCGCGGTAGGTGCGAGCCCGACGGCTGTTGTCGTCGGCGGCTGGCCGGGTCATCCCGTATACCGGCTCGATGACTTCCAACGCGTGGGCCGCGGCCTTTGCAACGGCGGCCCGCTGCTCGGGTGATCGCAGCACGACGAAGCGCCAGCCTTGCGCGTTGGCACCCGAGGGCGCCCACCTTGCCGCTTCGAGGCACCGGGCCAGCGTGGCGTCGTCGACCGGTTCGTCGGTGAAGCGTCGGATCGTCCTGGCGGTCGACATCACTTCCCAGATGTCGCTGCTTGCTCCCGTCATGGTTGACAACCTATGCGATGTCGTCGTCGCCCATCCAATGGACGAATCGCTGCAGTGGATACATGGCATCGTGCGGACTGCCCAGAACGTGCGCGTTCGCAGTTCCCAAGCGGCACAGGCGTTGAGCCCCCGCGCTGGCCATCCAATCCCGCAGCTGCGCCTTGCGCTCGTAGGGGTAAACGCCGATGGTTTGAGTGGCGACGTTGACGTAGCGGACCGCGTTATCGAGCGAATCGACCGTCACGACGTTCGACGTCTTGTTGGTCGGCTGGAACTCCACCGGGCGATCCGACAGGATTACCAGGCCGCGGCCATCGAAGCCGCCCCAGATCTTCAAGTCGCCCATCGCCTCCATCACCTGGAGTTCTTCGCGGCGTTCGGCCGATAGCGGCGGCCCGCCGGCCGATGCGAACTCACGGTCGACGCCTAGGCGCTCGGCAAGCCTGGCGCAGAACGATTCCACCTGGGGCCCTTGGGCTTCCACGAAGGCATAGCGGCTGGCCAGGCAGGCCTCCTGGTTGAACACCGTCGTGTCGGCGGCCAGGCGCTCGGCCACCTCAGCCATCCGGTCCTCGGAGTCGAATGCCTCATGACCGATCATCGAGATCGAGGATTTCGGGTCGAACGAGATCAACTGGATACCGGGCCCCAGGTATCCGATCACGTTGTTGATTGCCTCGCCGCCGCCCCAGGCGACGATCTTGTCGAAGTACTGCGGCCGGTACAGGACGCGTTCGATCGCGGTGTCCCCGCCCTGCCAGTAAACCGCCGACATCGACCGCACAACAGGGTGTTTCGGATCGATTTCCGCCATTGTGCGCAGCACGGCCACCGTCGTGAACGGGTCGCTCGAGGGCATCTTGAAGAGGTTGACCGCCTTGACCAGCGCACCCTGCGCGATCGATGACACGCATCCCGATGGGGCATTGCCCGCCAGCATGTGCACCATCCGTGGCGGGAAGGCACGGACCGCGCCCTTGTTGCCGTATATGTCGACGCGCTCGACCCAGCCGTCGAGCGCCTCCCGGTTGGCAAAGTTCGAATCGACGATGCTTTCCAGCAGCTGCCTGTTCAGGAAATTGGGGGCCTGGCGGTACAGGTTCTCCACGACGCGCCGCGGCAACGGATTGGTGGCCGCGATCAGTTCGAGGCACTCCTGAAGGTGCGGGTTGCGATCCAAGTGCAGGCGTTCGCCGGTCTCGACCAGGAAGTCGATGATCTCGGCCAGCTTCACATCGAGCAGTGGCGGCAGCTGCGACCGTGGCAACACGAGGGCGTCGAGATCGATTGCGGGCGTGACGAAGTCAGCGCCGAGATCGCGTGATCGGTGGCGAATGGCGTCACCTTCAACCAAGGCGCCCTGCACGAAATGCGGAGCCGACAGCGCGGTCATGCGATCCCTCGCACGTAGGCGTCGATGCTGCCCGCGCAGGTGATCTTGTCACCGCCCGGCAGGTCGGCGTAGCGGGTGATGTCGCGACCCACGGTCGGGCCCTGATGACCGCATGGGCACCGGGCGAGGCTGACACTGACCCGGTCTCCGCTGATCACCCCGCCCCAGCGGCCTTCAATCGACGCGTCGAAAAAGGCTGCTCGGGCGTCGATCTCACCGTTACCGGGATCGAGCAATTTCTCGCCGGTGGCGTCCAGCGGCAGCAATATCACCCAGGGCGATATGTGGTATCGATCGGCATGGCAGAGCGGGAACGTCGCATTGATCTCGCGCATGCTGTACGCGTGGTATAGCCGCTCCTCGGCGACGTTGAACGTCTCCAGCACGTATTCGCGGTAATTCTCTGGTAGCGCAGCACCTTTGAGGCCTCCGGCGACCATCATCGCGTTGTTGGGATTGAAATCGTCACCGCCGTGGCCGTTGGCGCGGATGCCTTCGGCGATCTGATACAGGGTGGCGAACATACCCGTCGCCAACAGGGGCAGGTCGCGGGCGTCGATCACCGCGTCGATCGCCTTTTTCGCGGAGGTATCCATATCGCTCGCCCGTTGTGCGGCGATGCGTTCGAATTCGACGATCTCATTGGGGCGCGCGGTGCCATCGGCCAGCTTGCGTCGCAACGTGATCATGTCCACCATCGACCCGACGGTGATCGGCTCGCCGTCGCCGAATTGGTAAGGCGGGTACCGCGACGAGAAGCAATCGACCATGGCCTGCCGGATCGCGTCCTCGCGCGGGGCGGCGAATTGTGGCCCCAGGCCCAGGAATTTGCGGTCCTCGCCGCGGGTGAGCCCGGTTGCCCACAAGAGCGCCTCGATGTTGATCCGCGCCGAGAGTTCGATGTCCCCCTCGGTGCAGGACAGCATGGCCGGCTTCCCGGTGGTGCCGCTGGAGCACGACAAGTAGTGGCCAACAGTCTCGAGCTGCTCGATCCAGTCGTCGAGTGTCTGCACGCCGTCGGTGTCGAGGCCCTCGACGGCACGGGTTGACACGGTAGCCAGCCACTGTCCCATCCGGTCCCACCGCCGCTCGTTGAGCCATCCCTCCGCGTAGGTCTTGTAGGTGGTGTGGGCGAAGAGCAGGGGCACCAGGTCGGCGGGCTGTTTGATGGTTCTTATCCCGCCCGATTCCGCGCGGTTGGCCAGGAGCGGAATGCTCGCGGCCTGACTCTGCAGCCGCTCGTTGGCCGCCGCCAGCTGCAGAGGCAACAGATCGACGGGAGGAATGTCAAAGCAGTCATTGGCCCCGACCAACTCCACCAGCCGCTGAATTGCAGATGTCATCCGTGACTCCTCTTCGACGCGGCATTAAGTACACATGATTGTATATTATTGCCCGAGGTGCCTCGCCCTCGGCTACCGGGTCATGGATGCGCGGTCGCAGCGGTGCGCTGAGCTTGCTGCCGGGCAATGCGTTGGTCGTGGATTCTGACCAGCTCACGGAAGCCGAGCCGCGGGTATTCCGGCACGGGTTGGATTCCCCACGTGTCCTTGGCGGTAGTGATGCCCGCCCCTTCGGGTGCGCCATTGATGGGTGGGCCGGGGAAGGGGTATGGGTACTGACATTCCAGCGACTCGTTGTTGTAGCGCACCTTCATCAGCTCGCTGCAGATATCGCGGAAGCTCAGGGTCGGATAGCCGTACCAGATCGCCAGGAATGGCAACGTGAACGCGCCCTCGATGACAAGCCCGACCAGGCACACCATGATGCCACGGCGCAACCACTTGTGCAGGCGCACATAGTCTTTCGCGGTTCCCGCCGGTAGATCGTCGGCCGCGCCTGCATCCTGCGACCTGGTCTCTGATGTGCTCATCGGATTCTCCTTAATCGGAAAAGATTTCACGATTGACGGTGTGCAGATACGGAATCGCGAGGAACGGGGTGATGTACATGATGTCGTAGATCCACCACCCCAAGACCGGGAAAACCACCCCGGCATAACGAACGTCGGCGTACACGGTCATGTTCATCACGTAGCCGACCCAGATCACTACGCCGAACCAACAGGTCACCAGCAGCCACTGGTGGCCCCAACGCTTCATCTGCAGGAAGGCTATGGCCGCGGCGATCCGCATCGGAAACACGGTCAGGATGCACGTAACTTCCCAACCCTTCTCGCCCGGTGCGGTTGCCCCACCGATCCAAAGCTGGTTGTAGTGCCAGAAGTATCCGGCGTCGAAAGCGTTGCCCCACCCCGTATATAGGACGCGGTAGATGAGCGTGTGGTTGGCGACCATGTCGAGGATCCAGCCCTGCAGGTTGAGACCCGCATCGAGTATCACCAGGTAGCCGATCAAGGTGACCATGATCGGGCGCACCGACAGGCCCGATCTCGACGCCCGTCGAAGCAACGCCAGGCCGTAGAGGAACACGGGTAGGCCGAAGATGCCGGGAACGTTGGCCCCCATCAGCAGCGTCCCGGCAATGAGCCATTTATCGGCGCGGCGTTGTGCCGAGCGACTCTGCTCGAGGTGGTCATCCAGTGACATCGACGGGACGGTTGCGGCGGCCCTGTCCTTTCCGCTACCGGAAAGGTGGTTGATCAGTGGCGAATTCACGTTTCTCCTACCAGTTCCGGGTCGCCCACATCGATAGTTGGATGCCGAACATGAGTAGCAGGTAGCCATAGATGAAGATCTGGAAGACGATAAGTGCCCGCTTTCGCTGGCGCTCTCGTTGGTTCACGGTCGGTCTCCTTTCATCAGAAGGTGCCGATGCCGCGCATCACGTAGTACCAAAAGCCAACCAGCGCAGCGGCTCCGCCCCATCCGAGGGCGAGCGACACCAGTTCCTGCCACACGGTTGAACCTCCAATCGTTCGATGAACCCCGGTCGGTCTACCGGGCCTCTAGACCCCGGCGTGCGCTCGCGACAAACTCGTCGAGCAATCGGCTGCGGGCGGCCTTGGAGTCGTGGTGGGTGACGAGCAGCGCGTAGAACCCCAGCAAGAAGAAGAGCGCACTGCTCTCGGGGTTGGCATCCGGATGGGCCGCACCCTCCTGCTGCGCCCGCCTGATCTGCTGAGCGACGAGTGCAACCAGAGGATGTTCGGTGGGCTTACCGAATCCGGGCGGGCGAGTCTGCGAAAAATGTAACGCCAGAACGTCCCTGAATAGCCTTGTGCCAAGTCGGGATTCCGCCGCCACCACGAGGCGTACCACCTCCGACATGGTCGACCACACGTCGTGCTCGGACGCGACGAGGCTGCCCAGGTCGCCGGCGAGCCGAGAGACCAACTTGCGCTCGACTTCCTCGAGCACGTGCTCCTTGGTGGGGAAGTGAAAGTAGAAGGTCCCGCGGGCGATGCCCGCTGCGGCGATGATGGCGCCGATATCGGCATCCGCCACGCCCGCCCGTTTGAACTCGACCAGCGCAGCGTCGTAGACGCGCTGGCGCGTCTCGAGTCGCTGCGCCTGGCGCCCGCGCGGCTTCGCATCGGTAGTCATTGCTTAATATCGTGAGCTCTTCACTGACAGATGTCAATGACATATTTCAGCGAAAATGAACCGATCGGAGGGCGCGGTGTCCTAGTGGTCTGCGCGCGCTCGGCAACGTCGCGCCAAGATGGCGGCCAGGCGCGCGGGGTCGGAGAACATCACGTCGTGGCAGCCGTCAAGGCAAATCATGGTGTCGACGCCGCCGAGTGATTTGATCGCGTACAGCTGCTGGCGCACCGACAGCGCTCGGTCATCCAGTGTCATGATCCATGTCCGCGGAACGTCAGCGGGCAGCTCGCTGCGATCGGCCGGCTCGAAGATCACACTCGGCGATTCCATGCACAGCCGCGACAGCGTTAACCTTCGCTGCTCACGCGTCATCCCATTGCAGAATGCGTAGCGCGCCAGGGCGGGAGGCATTGGGAAGGACCTTCTTTCGATCCAGCGCGCCGATCGCGCCAGCGGGGCAAGCGGTCCGCGCAGCGTGTCCACGATCGACTTTCGCTGCGGTGGGACGAACGCCGCCAGCAGGATCATCTCGCGCACGCGCGTCGCCCCGAGCTTGGCGACGATGCCCGGGACGGTGAGTCCCGCCATCGAATGCCCAACGACCACCACGTCGTCCAGCCCGGCCTCCTCGATATCGGCCACGGCGGAGTTCACCCAGTCGCTGACGGTGACGGTCGCCAAATTCGCCGGCCTGCCGGCGCGCCCGGGTAGATCAATCGCGAGGACCCGCAATTCAGGCGCCTGCCTGGCCAATTCGGCAACGGTCAGATCCCAGCAATCGGCGGCGTGTGCGCCGCCGTGCACCAGCACAAGACCGGGCAATGCCATTGCGGGGAGACCTCAGTCGCGGGGCTGGACGCCGCGCAGGAACAAATCGACGGCGTGTTGCAAGTGGCGCTCCTCCTCATCGGCGCTGCGGTAGATGCCGCAGTCGGCCAGTCGCGCGGGTAGATGCTCGATCATCGCAATGAAATGCCCCGCGGTTAACTCGAGGTCGTCCACCTCGATGCTTCCGCTCTCCTGGTGCCGTCGCAGCAGATCCATGACCTGCCGGTGGCGTGGCGACCACAACATCGAGTGCGCGCTGACCGCGAACTCGGGAAACCGCGCCGATTCGCTCATCGCAATCCGCGTCAAACGCACGATGTCCGGGTCGATGGCGCGCGCGAGTCCGGCCCGGCCGAGTGCAATCAGGGAGGCGCGCAGATCGCTCTCGTCGATGTCGTTGTCGGCGTCGCGCTCGGTCCTACGCGTCAGCGCCCAGGGAATGACGTCGACGAAGACCGCGCGCTTGTCGGGATAGCGAGCATAGAGGGTTCGCCGCGTGATGCCGGCCGCTCGGGCGATCGCGTCCATGGTGGCCCCGTCATAGCCATACTTGACGAAGGTCGCCACCGCGGCCTTGCGCAACTTCTGGTGCAGCTTCTTGGCTTCGGCCTGGGTCGGCCGTCCGCGTCGAGTCGTTGTCACCACGATGGGAAGTATATATACAGTGTCGTATAAATAATCGTTGGCGACACACAGTCAGGGGTCACCGTGACCATCACACAGTCGTTCATCGATGGCGAATCGGTTGCCTCGGCGGACCTGTACGACAACATCGATCCCGCTACCGGCCGGTCGCTGGGTCCGGTAGCGCGCGGCGGCACACACGAAGTCGATCGCGCGGTGACGGCGGCGCGCGTGGCCCAGCAACGCTGGCGGAGCGTTTCACCGGAAGAACGCGCGACGCTGCTGACGCGGATCGCCGATCTGATCGGCGAAGATCACGAGCGGTTGGCGCGGATCGAAAGCGAGGACACCGGAAAGCCGTTGAGCCAGGCGCGCGCGGACGCGACGGTCGCCGCTCGATACTTCCGTTTCTACGGCCACGCGATCGACAGCTACTATGGCCAAACCATCCCGCTGTCAACGGATCTGCACGCGTATACCCGACACGAACCTTTCGGCGTCACCGGCCACATCATCGCCTGGAACTACCCGATGCAATTGCTGGCCCGCGCCGTGGCTCCGGCGATTGCGGTGGGTAATTGCGCGGTGGTCAAACCGGCGGATGAAACACCGCGCACCGCAGTGGAATTGGCGCGGCTTGCGGTTCAGGCCGGTCTGCCGCATGGCGTGTTCAACGTGGTGACCGGAACCGGTTCCGAAGCCGGCGCCGCGCTGACGGCACACCCCGACGTCGACCATCTGGGCTTTGTCGGATCGACTGAGGTCGGCTCGGTGGTCGCCCACGCCGCGGCCGATCGGGTGGTGCCGACGACCCTGGAACTGGGCGGGAAATCGCCGCAAATCGTTTTTCCCGATGCGCATCTGGAACGCGCCGGCAAGTCGATCGTGAAGGCCATCCTGCAGAACGCCGGTCAAACCTGCTCGGCCGGCTCGCGGCTGCTAGTGCATGATTCGATTCACGACGCCTTGGTGGACACGGTCTGCCGGCTCATGAAGTCGGCAACGATTGGACCGGGCATCGAGGACCGCGACCTCGGACCGTTGATCTCGCGCAAGCAGCAACGGCGGGTGCAATCGATGCTCGGCGGGGACGTCAAGGGTGAAATCCTTTGTGGTGGAGGACCTCCAGAAAACGCGCAGCTCGCCGACGGTGCATATTTTGGTCCGACCGTGATCGCTGACGTCGATCCCACCTCGCCGATCGCGCAGGAGGAGATCTTTGGTCCCGTGCTCGCCGTCAACAGATTCTTCGGCGAGGATGAGGCAATCAGCCTGGCCAACGGCACGCAGTATGGGTTGATCGCCGCGGTGTGGACTACCGACCTTTCTCGCGCCCATCGGCTCGCCGCCGAGATCCAGGCGGGCCAGGTCTACGTCAACACCTACGGCGCCGGCGGCGGCGTGGAGCTGCCGTTCGGGGGCTTCAAGAAATCCGGGTACGGCCGCGAGAAGGGTTACCAAGCGCTCGACACGTTCACGACCACCAAGACAGTCGTTGTGCACCTGGAATGAGGTAAAGGAGAACACCATTGGACCGCGACACCTACCGGCGGGGGCTGGAGATTCGCTCCGCAGTACTGGGCGAGGAGTATGTCAATCAAGCATTGGCGGGCGCCGATGACTTCACCAAGCCCCTGCAGGATCTCCTCACCGAATACTGCTGGGGTGCGGTGTGGGGCCGCGAACAGCTGCCCCGCAAGACCCGCAGCATGCTCAACTTGGCGATGATCTCGGTGCTCAACCGACCCAACGAATTGCGCACCCACGTCAAGGCGGCGCTCACCAACGGGGTCAGTCGCGAAGAGATCCGCGAGATCTTTCTGCAGGTCGCCATCTACGCCGGCATGCCGGCCGCCGTCGACAGCTTTCGTATCGCCGGCGAAGCGTTCGCCGAACTCGACAACACCTCGAACCAATGATGCAGATCGGGTTCGTCGGGCTGGGCAACATGGGTTTTCCGATGGCCCGTCGGCTGCTCCAGGAGCATCACGACGTCGTCGCGTTCGACACTCGCGGCGACGCGCTCGAGCGCGTTCTCGCGCTCGGGGCCCACGCCGCGTCGTCGGTCAAAGAGGTCGCCGACCGGACCGAGACCGTGATGGCCAGCCTTCCCACGCCCGCCGCGTCACTCGAAGTCGCGACGGGCGCGCAAGGAGTGATTGAGGGTGCGCGGATCAGGCGCTACGTCGACCTGTCAACCGTCGGGAGCCAGACGGCCGTGCGAATCCATGACCGACTGGCCGAACGGAACATCGTTGCGATCGACAGCCCCGTCAGCGGCGGGGTCGGCGGAGCCGAAAAGGGAGCGCTTGCCGTCATGGTGTCCGGCCCGCGCAGCGAATTCGACGTCATACGAACGGCACTCGAGGCGATCGGGCGGCCGTTCTACATCGGCGACAAACCGGGCTCGGCACAGACGATGAAGCTCGCCAACAACATCCTGGCCGCCAACGTCTTGGCCGCGACGTCCGAAGTCGTCGTGATGGGCGTCAAGGCCGGTCTCGACCCCAGCGTAATGATCGAGGTGCTCAACGCGGGTTCGGGTGCGACCAGCGCAAGTCGCGACAAGTTCCCCCGCGCCATCCTGCCGCGAACGTTCGACTACGGGTTCGCCACCGGGCTGATGCTCAAGGATGTGCGGCTCTACCTCGACGAAGCCAAGGCGCTTGGCGTGCCGGCCGACGTTGCCGAAACGATCGGCCGGCTCTGGGAAACGACCGCGCGAGATCAGGGTCCTGAGTCCGATTTCACGACTGTGATCAAACCGCTGGAGAAGGCCGCCGGCGTCACCGTCGGCCCGGCCGACGCGACGCCGGACTAGGCCGCCCCCGGCAACTTCGACGCCGCGAGCGGCGTTCGTCGACGAGTGGGAGAATGGTATTATCCTCGTTGAAGAACGATACTTGCCCGCCTGGTCAAAAAACAGCCAACTACCAGCGGCGATGTTTAACCGAAACGCTTACCGGAAATGCATTGATCGACGGCCGATCAGAATGTTAGGTTATCTATCATATGACTGATCTCCACTCGCTTTGGCTACCGGAAGCCGAGGGGCGGCTTCCGTGATCGAGCACGCTGACGGAACCCGCATGCCGGTGATCGACGCCAGCGTGCACATCTTCTTTCCGTCCAACAAAGATCTGCGCTCGTTCCTGCGTGAGCCGTTCAAGAGCCGCGGTTTTCCCGACTACGAGATGGACTGGTACGGGTCACCCGGCGGCGAGTACGCGCCGAACACGGAGGGACCGGATCGGCAGTACCCGGGATCGGATCCGGAATTCGTTGCCCACGAACTGTTTTCGAAGCGCGGCGTCGACGTTGCGGTCCTGCATCCGATGGGGCGCGGCATCATGCCCGACCGGCATTTGGGCAGTGCACTGCATGCCGCGCACAACGAGATGATGGTCTCGCGCTGGCTGGAGCACACCGAGTTCGGTGACCGCTTCCGCGGCACTATCCGGGTCAATCCCGACGACATCGCCGGCGCTCTGCGTGAGATCGAGAAATGGCGCGGGAACCGGCGCGTGGTCCAGATCGGCGTTCCGCTGCAGTCCCGCGAGCTCTACGGCAAGCCGCAGTTCTGGCCGCTGTGGGAAGCGGCCGCCGACGCGAACCTGCCGGTGGCGGTGCATATCGAATCGGGCGAGGGCATCGGGTTTCCGCCTACGCCGTCCGGGCACACGCTGACCTATGAGCAGTACGTCAGCTTCATGGCGCTCAATTACGTGTATCACCTGATGAACATGATCGCCGAGGGCGTATTCGAGCGCTTTGCAGGCCTCAAGTTCGTCTGGGCGGACGGCGCCGCGGACTTCCTGACGCCGTTCATCTGGCGGATGGACACCTTCGGCCGACCGCACCTGGAACAGACGCCGTGGGCGCCACGGATTCCCAGCGACTACCTCCCTGGTCACGTGTATTTCGTCCAGGGCGCCCTCGACGGTCCGGGCGACAGCGAGTTCGCCGGTGAGTGGTTCGGCTTCACCGGCAAGGAAGACATGGTGATGTTCGGATCCAGCTATCCGCACTGGCAGTGCGGCGACGTCACGAAGCTGCCCAAAGCGCTGTCCGCCGAACAGCGCGAGAAGTTGTGCTGGCGCAACGCGGCCAACCTGTACGGGATCGACGTTTCTGTCGACCTGGCAGCGGGCTAGTCGCAGAATAGAAGCGAGGGAGACTGAGGAGTTCGAAATGACGTTGACCCATACGCAGGAACGTGTTCCCGCCGCCGAGCGCATAGCCGTCCGGTGCGTCGACTCGGACGTCCACCCGGTGCCCAAACGGGGCGAGATCACCCAGTACATACCCGAGCCCTGGCGCAGCAAGTTTTTCCTCGACCACCGGGTCGGCGAGCTGATCTACTACGACGCTCCCGACTACGCCCACAGCTTCGCGATGCGCACCGATACCTTCCCGCCCGATGGCGAATTCCCCGGCAGCGACCCGGACATGGCCTTCCGCCAGCTGATCATGGAAGCGGGTTCCGACATCGCGATCCTGGAGCCCGGCGGCCGCACGCCGCGGCTGGCCGAGGCGCATCAGGCTTATTCGACCGCTCTGAATCACTGGCAGGCGAATCACTGGCTGGACAGCCACAACAATTGGCACGAGCGCTGGCGCGGTTCGATCTGCGCGGCGGTCGAGGATCCCGAGGGCGCGGCCCGCGAGATCGAGACGTGGGCCGGGCACCCGTACATGGCGCAGATCCTGATCAAGGCCGAGCCGCGGCCGTCATGGGGTCACCCGAAGTACAACCCGATCTGGGAGGCGGCCACCAAGCACGACATCACCGTGAGTTGTCACCTGTCGCGCAGCAATTACGAGATGCTGCCGACCCCGCCGGTGGGTTTCCCCAGCTACAACCACGACTTCATGGTGACCTACTCGCTCTTGGCCGCCAACCAGGTGATGAGCCTGGTCTTCGACGGCGTCTTCGACCGGTTCCCGACGCTGCGGATCGTGTTCGTCGAGCACGCGTTTACCTGGATCCTGCCGCTGATGTGGCGTATGGACGCCATCTACGAAGCACGCAAGTCGCGGGTCGACATCAAGCGCAAGCCGTCGGACTACGTCAAAGAGCACATCAAATTCACCACCCAGCCACTGGACTACCCGGAAGACAAGACCGAGCTGACCCGCGCGATGGAGTGGATGGAGTGCGACAAGATCCTGCTGTACTCCTCGGACTACCCGCACTGGACATTCGATGACCCGCGCTGGCTGGTTAAGCACCTTCCCAAGGCGGCGCGGGATGCGGTGATGTACAAGAACGGCATCGCGACCTATCACCTGCCGGAGACGGTGCCGGTCCTCGAGGGCCAAGTCCGGGTGCTCTGAATTGGCGGAAGAGACCAAGCGGCCCGAGCCCCGCCTTGCCCAGGGCCGCGAGCATGTTGTCGCGACAGTAGACGAGATCCCGCCGGGCACCCACAAGCTGGTGCCGATCGGGCGCCACGGCGTGGGTGTCTACAACGTCAACGGAACGTTCTACGCGATTGCGAACTACTGCCCACATCAGGGCGGACCGCTGTGCTCGGGGCGCCCGCGCGGTCGGACCATCGTCGACGAGACCGCCCCCGGTGACGCGGTCATGGTGCGAGACCTGGAGTACATCTATTGCCCTTGGCACCAATGGGGTTTCGAGCTGGCGACCGGCACGACCGCGGTCAAGCCGGAGTGGAGCATCCGCACCTACCCGGTGCGTGTCGTCGGCAACGACGTTCTGGTGATGGCGTAACTACAGGAGAGTCGCGTGTCTTCTATCGAGGTGAACGGTGGGAACGTAGTCTACGAAATCCTCGGTGACTCAGGCGATCTCATCGTCCTGACGCCGGGCGGGCGGTTCAGCAAGGAGATCCCCGGTCTGCGTCCGCTCGCCGAAGCGCTGGTCGCGGGAGGCTACCGGGTACTGCTGTGGGACCGGCCCAACTGCGGCGCTTCCGACGTGCAGTTCTACGGACAAAGCGAGTCGCACATGCGCGCCGAGACCCTGCACGGCCTGCTGGGCGCGCTCGGTGTGAAGCGGTGCATCATCGCCGGCGGCTCGGGTGGCGCAAGGGATTCCATGCTCACGACGATGCTCTACCCGGAGATGGTCGAGAAGCTGGTGGTGTGGAACATCGTCGGCGGCATCTACGGCACCTTCGTGCTGGGGTCCTTCTACATCATTCCCAGCATTCTGGCCGCGCGCGGAACCGGCATGGACGGCGTGATCAAGGTTTCCGAGTGGCAAGACCGCATCGAAGAGAACCCGGCCAACAAGCAGCGATTCCTCGATTTTGACAAGGACGAGTTCCTCAAGGTGATGCTGCGCTGGCTCAACGCGTTCGTCTCCAAGCCGGGCCAGACCATCCCGGGCGTCGAGGACGAGATGTTCGAACGAATCCAGGTGCCCACCTTGATCATTCGCGGCGGCGAGAATGACTGGGATCATCCCAAACGGACGTCGCTGGAAGTCAGCTGCCTGATCAAGGGCTCCAAACTGATCGATCCGCCCTGGCCGGAGGATGCCTGGGAGCGTGCGTCCGAAGAACGCGCAGCCGGCAAGGTTTCGCACTTCAACATGTTCGACACCTGGGTGCAGGCAGCGCCCGCGATCCTCGAATTCCTGGGCAGCTGATGCGTTTACTCGGTGCGAATATGGACCTCACAGTTGAGCGACGCCTCGAGCGCCGTGTGGATCCGGCTCTCCGGGATGCGCTCGAGGTCGTCCTCGCGCAGCGTCACATAGACGATGTCGAAGCCGTCATCGCCTGGAACGCGGGCGATTTCGCCGGTGAGTCCGAACCCAGCCAGCACGCCGCGGGCGTCGTCGTCGGTTCCCCGGCTGACGAAGGTGACCACGCCGAGGGCAGGAGCGGTGCTGAACGCCTTGGCGCACAGGCCCATTGCGGCCTGCTGTGCGCCGTCGACGTCGTCGGCCGCAATGAGCAGCTCGACCTCACGGCGGTTGGCCGGCATGGCCGCGAGATTGTTTTCGACCACACGGGCACCGATCTCGTCACCGAGCCCGAGGAGTTCGTTCATGCCGTCTTCTAATTGCGCCGGTGTGAGCACACTTCCCGGGTCGACGTTCACGCGCACCACCGCAGTCCGCATGTGCGCAAGCCTAACTAAGACGACGGCAGGCCTGCAGTGAACACCGCCCAATCCACCAACATCACCACCGCCAGCGCACCCGGATGCCAACCCCGGCTACTGGGCGAACAACCCGGACGCGAAGACCTCACGTCGTATCAGCGCCTCGGCGGTTATCACCCGCTTGCCGACGCGGAGCAATTGCTGGCCGAGGTCGAGTCCAGTGGGCTGGTCGGCCGCGGCGGTGCCGCTTTCCCGCTGGCGGTGAAGTTGCGCACGGTGCGCGACAACGGGAGCCAGGCCGGCGGCACGGTCGTCGTCGCCAATGGCGAAGAGGGAGAACCGGCTTCGGTCAAGGACCGATGGCTGCTGCGCAGCCGCCCACACCTGGTTCTGGACGGATTGCGACTGGCCGCGGCGATCGTTGCCGCGGACCGCGCATATATGTACGTCTCCGACCCGGAGTCGGCGCAGAGTGTCCAAGCCGCGCTGGGCGATGTCGACCCGGGCGCGTTCGGCCGCGTCACCGTCGACTTGATCACGGTGCAGCCCGGCTACGTGGCCGGCGAGGAGACCGCGGCGGTTCGTGTGCTCAACGGCGGCCCGGCCAAGCCGACGGACAAGCCTCCGCGACCGTTCGAATCGGGTGTGGGCGGGCGGCCCACGCTGGTGAGCAATGTCGAGACCCTGGCGAATCTGCCTTATCTGCAGCGCCACGGTTCGGCCGCGTTCCGCTCGCAGGGCACCCCGCTGTCCACGGGCACCTTCCTGGCTACCATTACCGGTGCCGGCCGGGGCCCGGCCCTCTATGAGCTCCCCCACGGCATGCCCTTCACCGAACTACTTGCGCTGCACGGCGTTTCGCCCGACCAGGTGCGAGGGGCGCTGTTGGGCGGCTATTTTGCGGGTTTCCTCAACCGCGACGTGCTGGAGACGACGCTGGATCACGAGACGATGCGACGCTTCGGCAGCGGCCTGGGCTGCGGAGCGATCACGGTGATCACCGACGACTGCCCGGTTGCCGTGGCGGCGTCGGTCCTGGCCTACTTCGACCGCGAAAACGCCGACCAATGCGGGTCGTGTTTCAACGGGACGGCCGCGATGGCCGCCGCGGCCGGGGCGCTGCGCGACGGCGCCGCGACGACCGAAGACGTCGACCGATTGCGCCGCTGGTCGGTGGTGTTGCGCGGACGCGGGGCATGCGCCACGTTGGACGCTGCCACCAACGTTGCCGCCACGCTGCTCAAGCAATTCCCGGATGACGTTGCGCGCCATCTCGAAGGGGCGTGCCAGGACTGCCGGAGTCACCCGTTCCGCTTCGACCGGCCCTACGAGGCGGAGGCTGCGAGGCAGGCATGAAAATTCGTTTGGACCGCACCGTCTGCGACGGCTTCGGCATCTGCGCCAAGCACGCGCCGGGCTACTTCTCGTTGGACGACTGGGGCTACGCGTCGCTCATCGGCGATGGCACCGTGGCCGAGTCGGACCACGACGCCGTCAAGCGCGCACTCCTCGACTGCCCGGTCCACGCCATCACCGAGATCGGTGATCGCACACCCAGCGTCCCCCACCCGTTCCACGCCGAGTCGGACGAGGATCCCGCCCCGCATGTCAAAACCGAATCGAACGAAGCCCAATGGGGTTTCACGCGGTGACCTAGCGGAGGAAAGTCACGGACACGCCCTGGTTCTGCCAGCGTGCAAGGCATAGGCTGAAGCAACCCAACTTCGGGATGGTCCCTCTGGGAGGCCTGCCATGATCCGGTTTGCTCGCCGTATGGCCGCCGCTATCGCGGTTGTGTTCGTGTTGATTGCGACTGCGGTGCTCACGAGGCCGGGGATCGCCGCGGCGGAATGCGCCCCCAACATGTCGCGGAATCCCACGACCCTAGAGTGCAAGATGCCACCGCCCGTGCCCGACTGGTACAGAGCTCCGCCGCCCTACGCGCCCATGTATGCGCCGCCGGACGTGCCCCCGCCTCCGCCAACGCCGCCGTGGGCGAAGACGGACCCGGTGTGGAGTAACGGCTTCCAGCGGTGGGGCATTGTCATAGGCGGGGCCTGGGTGCCGCTCTGAGCCCTTCCCAACAGTTAGCTAGCTAGCCGCGCGCGGCGCCTTTACTCGATCTTGACCATGCATTGAATCGCCCCACCAACGATGGCTGATGTGAGTACGCTTTCAACGGTGGAGCTGGGGGTTTTGGGACCTCTCCAGGTCCGGCAACATGGAGCGCCCGTCGCTGTCCCGGGCGCCAAACCTCGTGCCATCCTCACGATGCTCGGGTTGCACAGCGCTTCCGTTGTCTCGGCCGACACCCTCGTCGAGCTGCTCTGGGGCGAGGATCCGCCTCGCACCGCCGCCAAGGCCCTCCAGACCCACATCTCCTCGCTCCGTCGCACCCTGGGGGACGGCTTCATCTTGACCCAGGGAGCAGGTTGGACGCTCGCCGAGAGCGAAGTCGACGTCTCGCGATACAAGGCCGCCGCCCGACTCGGGCGCGATGCCGCTGCCGCCGGCGACATCAGCCAAGCGGTGGCCCGCTTCGAGGAGGCGCTCGCCCTCTGGCGCGGAATCCCCGAATTGCCCGATGGCAGGCGCGGAACGTCCGAGAAGACGCGGTGGATCGAGGGCCACGCAGCGCTCGTGGAGGATCGAGCCGACGTGCTGCTCGCAACGGGCCGCGCCGCGGAGATCGTTGGCGAGCTCGAGGCCGCGGTGGCCGATGCGCCGCTGCGCGAGCGGCGTTGGGGCCAACTGATGCTCGCCCTGTACCGGGCCGGTAGGCAAGGCGAAGCCCTGGGCGCCTATCAGCGGGCCCGGGCGCTGCTCGCGGACGAACTGGGGGTCGATCCAGGGCCGGACTTGCGTCGACTCGAGGCCGCGATCGTTGCGCAGGACACTTCGCTGGAAATCCCTGCGGCACAACAACCTTCGGTGATGATGCGCGCCGTGACGTTCCTGCTGACCGACATCGAGGGGTCGACGGCGGCCTGGGAGGCAGAGGCCGACGCCATGGCCGTCGCGCTGGCAAGGCACGACGAACTCGTCGAACAGGTCGTCACGTCGCGCGGCGGGCGGCTGATCAAGACGCGCGGCGAGGGCGATGCCACCTTCTCGGTCTTCGAGCGACCCTCAGCGGCAGCATCTGCCGCTATCGAGCTGCAAGAGGCGATTGTCCAGGAGCCGTGGGCCTTGCGGGAGCCCATGCGGATCCGCGTGGCGTTACACACCGGGGAGGCCGAGCTTCGCGACGGCGACTACTTCGGCCGGGCGGTCAACCGCGCGGCGCGGCTGCGGTCACTGGCCGTGGGTGGCCAGATCCTGTGCTCCGGTGCGACCGCCGAACTCGTCATCGACTCGCTTGCCGATGACGTTGTGCTCGCCGACCTCGGGATGCGCGAGCTACGCAACCTCGCTCGTCCGGAACACGTCTTTGAGCTCCGGCTGGAAATCGCCGAAACTCAACATCCGCCGGTCCCAACCGATGTGCCCGTCAAGCGCCCAAGCCTCCCCGCGGTGCTCGCCGGCCCGGGCCCGTTCGTCGGACGCGGACGCGAGTTGGAGCGGCTTTTCACCGCGTGGCAGGCCGCACTGGCCGGTGGCACCAACGCGGTGCTGATCGCCGGTGAACCCGGCGTCGGCAAGACACGTCTGGCCGGCGAATGGTCGCGCCAGGCCTATGACCAAGGCGCCCTGGTGATTTACGGCCGGTGCGACGAGGACCTGGGTGCGCCGTACCAGCCGTTCGCCGAGGCGCTGCGCTCCCTGGTGCCATGCCTCGGCACCGGTGGGCTTCGAGGGTTGCGCGGGGTAGAGGCATTGCTCGCACTCGTCCCCGGGCTGTCCGATGTCTTGCCCGACCTGGCCACGCCCACCCGCGCCGATCCGGACACCGAGCGCTACGCACTTTTCGACGCCGTCGTGGCGCTACTGGGCATCGCGTCTGCCGGCGCACCCATCATCCTGATCCTCGATGACCTTCATTGGGCAGCCAAACCCACGCTGCTCCTACTGCGCCATCTCCTGCGTTTCGGCGAGCACGCCCGCGTGCAGATCGTCGCCACGTATCGCAGCACCGACCTCGACCGCTCCCATCCCCTGGCGGCGATGCTCGCCGACCTACACCGCGACGGCACCGCGAACCGCCTTCAGCTCGGCGGCCTCGACGAGGACGACGTGAGCGCGTACGTCGCCGAGGCCGGCTACGACGACGAAGAGCTGGCCCGGGCATTGGCCTCGGTCACCGGCGGCAACCCCTTCTTCCTCATCGAGGCATTGCGCCACGTCGACGAGAGTGGTGGCCGGTGGGACCAGAGCACCCTGCCGCAGGGGGTTCGCGAGGCCGTGAGTCGCCGCCTGTCGCGGCTTGCACCGGAGACGAACAAGGCCCTTGCCGCAGCCGCGGTCGTCGGCAGCCGGTTCGCGTTGGACTTGGTCGAAAGCGTTGTGGGCGAGGACCTCGTCGACGCGTTGGACGAGGCATGCAAGGCCGGAATTGTCATCGAAGAGCCTGGCGGGCGCTACCGGTTCAACCACGCCATTGTTCGGCAATCGCTGCTCGCCGAGTTGCCGTCGGTTCGGCGCATGCGGCTGCACCAGCGGATCGCCACCACGCTCGAGAGCGAGCCCGGCGCCGACGACGAGCTACTGGCCGAACTCGCTCACCACTACTTCGAATGTGCATGGGCGGGAAACGCTGCCAAGGCCGTCGAGTACTGCCGGCGGGCGGCGGATCAGGCGATGACTCGGCTCGCCTACGAAGGGGCCGCCGACCTTTACGATCGGGCCCTGCACGCGCTCGAGGAGATCGACGACGAGCTGCCCGACCGAGACGACCAGACCGCCGAGCTACTGATCGCGCGCTGCGAGGCTCTGCTGGCCGCCGGCGACGTGGCTTCGGCGGCTGGTGCGGTCTCTCAATTGCAGGGAGCGACAGTCGATTCGGCCCGGCTAGCGGCGTGGGCGACGTGCTTTGACGGCCAGCTGTCGATGCTTACCCATCCCGAGCGACTGGAAGAGGTCGAGGCTGCGGTGAGCGCGGCCGCCGACAAACTGGCCGAACTAGGCGACGCGGCAGGGGAAGCGAGCGCCCACACCGTCCGTGCCGGATGCCTCGCGCGTCTCGGAAGAATCGGCGACGCCGAAATCGCCCTGGATGACGCTCTCACGGCGGCGCGGCGCGCAAGTGAACACCGACGCGTCAATGCGGTCCTGGCGAATGCGCCACTGGCCGCGCTGTGGGGCCCTAACCCGGTCCCGCGCGCGGGCGGGCGGTGTCTGGACGTCGTGCGCCTACTGCGAATCACGACCGACTCGCCCGCGGTCGAGGCCACGTCGACGCGTTGCCAGGCCGTGTTGGAGGCCTTCCGCGGACGCGCCGCCGCCGCCCGGCGGATGATCGACTCGGCCCGGCGCACGGTCAGCGAACTGGGTCTGCGCCATGCCCTCCTCGAGGTCGAGCAGTTTGCTGGCATCGTCGAGCTGGTCGTGGACGATCCGGTCGCGGCCGAGCCGCATCTACGTAAGGCCTACAACGGCTTTCGTCGCATGGGCATCGACGTCTGCACCGCCGAGACCGCCGCGTTGTTGGGTCGCGCTTGTCTCGTGCTCGACCGAGACGCCGAAGCCGACGAATTGTGCACGGAGAGTGAACGTCTCGCGGGCAGTGCGCTCAAGGCGTCGATAGCCTGGCGTACGCTTCGGGCGCATCTGCTGGCGCGCCGGGGCAAGCACGATGAGGCCCGGCGCGCCGCCGAGGCTGCTGTCAGCCTGGCCGAGCGAACCGACGCATTGGTCGACCATGGCGACGCCTGCCTAACGCTCGCAACAGTTTTGGGCGCTGCCGGCGACGCTGCTGGTGCGCGTGCCGCAGCCGAGCGGGCAGCGGACCTTTACGAACGGAAAGGCGCTGCGGCACTTGCCCAGAGGGCACGCCCCGGTGTCGGTGCAGAGCCACCGTCCGTCCCTGCACTACCTGAAGCGCCGCGCGTCGAGTTGGACAACGCATGCGTGCGTGCAGTTCGCCAGCTAGACGCTGCCTACGATCGCGAAGCCTGGGAGGAGATCGCGCAGCTAGTTGCGGGCGTCGTCTCCTGTGATAGCCATCGGAAAATAGTCGGATTCAGCCTTGGCGATCTTCCATATAGCGAATGGGAATGCGAGGCCAGACGCTATCGCGAAATGTTGGCGGAGGTGCGGTACCGCCATGTCGTTCTTGCGGTCCGCGGCGAACGCCTCGCCCTCACCCGGTTAGAAGTAGGTCCTGCAGACATGAGCCCTGGGGCGCCGCGGGACGAATTGCTCCAGCTATACGGCATCGACGAGGAGGGTCGAATCGCGCTACAGGTGTGGTTCGACGTCGAAGACGTCGACGCAGCGATAGCTGAACTCGACGCCGCATACGCCCGATTCGAGGAGGAACACCCTCGAGCCCCGCTCGAGAACGCCGCGACGCGGGCATACGAGCGCCTGCACGCGTATTTCGCGGCCCGCGACTGGAATGCGATAACCGAGCTTCTTACCGATGACTACTACGGCGACGATCGTCGTTCGGTGGTAGGCAGCGGGATGCGACGGGGCCCGGATGCTGCGATTGAAGACTACCGGTCCGCCGCCGACATCGAGGTCACGGAGGCGACATCAGAGACCGTCGCAACCCGCGGAGAACGCCTCGCCCTCACGCGCGCCCGCTACTCGCGAAGCGGCCAGGAGTCAGAGGGGTTCCACGTCGATTTCCTGCAGCTAGTCGAAATCGACACCGACGAGCAGATCGCGGCCATGCCCGCGTTCGACCTCGACGACTTGGACGCCGCTATCGCCGAGCTCGACGCGCGCTATCTCGCCGGTGAAGCGTCGGCGCACGCACGCACTTGGTCGGTAATCACGGGGGCCTACGCCGCACTCAATCGGCATGAGATCGCCCCAGCCACAGCAAATTTCGCGAGCATCGACCATCGCCGTGGGACACGTTTTGCACCCGGTGACCTCATCGCATATGTCCGTGCCACCTGGGATCTCGCAAAAGACGGCAGTACCTACATCGAGGCTGTGCATCGGCTCGATGACCTAGGAGCGGTCGTCACCCATGTCACGCGCGGAAGCTCGCGTGACGGCTTCGATGCTGAGTGGCGAGAAGTCTTTCTTCTCACGGTTGAAGGCGACCGGCTTAGCCGCTGCGAGCTGTTCGATGAGGCAGACACCGACACCGCGATTGCGCGGTTCGAAGAGCTCGACCGGCCCGCATCAAAACTGGAAAACACCGCAAGCCGCGTATTCGAGCGCCTCTATTCGTACGTTGCGGTCGACGACTGGCACGCCGTGGCTCAAATAACGGCTGAAAACGTCTCCGTCGACGATCGCCGACGAGTGGTGAACGCCGGGATCCTCCATGGGCGAGATGCCAACATCAGAGATGCGCAGGCGACCGCCGACGTCGGCTTCACGATGGCCATGGTGGGCGTCCTGGCAACCCGCGGAGGACTTCTCGCACTCACACGGGTTCGCGTCTCTGGCCGCGACCCCGAGGCGATTGAAAGTGATGCCCTCTCCATCATCGAGGTTGATGCCGAAGAGCGAATCGCGGCAGTTGTCGTGTTCGATCTTGACGATTTCGACGACGCGATCGCCGAGCTCGACGCCCGATACCTTGCCGGCGAAGGAGCTACCCATACGCGCACCTGGTCGATCATCACGGACGCCTATGCCGCACTCAACCGACATGAGATCGCTGCAACGACAACTGACTTCGCGAGCATCGACCACCGCCGAGGGGCGAGATTCGCGCCCGGCGACTTGATTGCATATGTCCGCTCCGGGTGGGAGCTCGACCAACACATTTCTACCTACATCGAGCGCATCCATCAGCTGACCGACGTGGGAGCTGTCATCACACACGTGGTGCGCGGAGGCCCGCAAGAGGGCTTAGATGCCGAGTGGAGGGAAGCGATTCTGATCACTGTCGACGGTGACGTGATCAATCGCTCCGAGATGTTCGATGAGAGAGACGTAGACGCCGCGCTTGCGCGTTTTGAAGAGCTCAACCGGCCCGTACCGAGGCGGCTGGAAAATGCGGCCAGCCGGATGTACGAGCGTTTCAAGGTGTGCTTCGCGGCCCGAGACTGGCCCGGGGTAAAGGAGCTGTACGCCGACAACATATTGAGCGAGGACCGTCGCCACCCAATTAACTCGGGCGTTCGGCAAGGGCCAGATGCACTGGTTGCCGAGATGTCGGCGATTGCCGAGGTTGGGATTGACATTACGACATCGGCCGTGGCGACCCGAGGCGAACACCTCGTGCTCAGTCGTATTGACGGTCTTGGCCGAGACCAAGGGGCTGATGGGTTCCAAGTAGTCGCCCTCGACGTTCTCGAGCTCGACGCCGATGAACGGTTCGCGGCCCGCATCCTGTTCAATCTCGACGACTTCGACGCCGCCGTCGCAGAACTCGACGCACGGTACATCGCCGGCGAAGCGGCACCGTATGCGCAGACATGGTCGGTGATCGCAGCGAGCTACGCAGCAATCAATCGACACGAGCAGCCACCAACGACGCCAGACTGGGTCAACGTCGACCACCGACGGGAGGTTGCGATGGGTCCCGATGACCTAGTCGCATACATCAGCGCCGGGTTGGACTCTGACCAAGACATCACGACCTATGTCGAGACTGTGCATTGTCTAAACCGCGGCGGAGCAGTCCTCACCTACGCCGCGCAGGAAACATCGCGAGAGGGCTTCAATGCCGAGTGGCGCGGTGTCGTAGTCCTCTTAGTCAGCGGTGACAAGGTCAGCCGCAGTGAGCTATTCGACGAGACGGACCTCGATGCCGCGGTCGTCAGGTTCGAACAGCTAAGCCGAACGGCGCGACGCCTGGAGAACGCGGCGAGCCAAATAACCAAGCGATTCTTTGCGTACTTCGGCGCGCGTGACTGGAACGCGATGGCGACAATACTGGCTGAGAACGTAACTCACGACGATCGCCGGCACGTGGTGAATGCTGGAGTGCTACACGGTCGAGATGCCCAAATCACGAATTTGCGAGCCATCGCCGAGGTTGGGGTCGCAGACTTTTCGTCGACAGTCATTGCGGTCCGTGGCGCGCGCCTCGCCCTCGTTCACATCAGTTCCAAGGACCGAGACAAGCGGCCCGAGAATGTTCTCACCGAGGAACTCGGCGTTGTAGAGATCAACTCCGACAACCGGATGGCCGCCTACGTCGCGTTCGACCTCGACGACTTCGATGCCGCCATGGCTGAGCTCGATGCTCGGTACCTCGCCGGCGAAGCCGCACCCCACGCGCACACATGGTCGATCGTCGCAAGTGGGTGCGCCGCGCTCAACCGTCGCGAATCACTCCCGACGACCCCGGATTGGGTGAATAACGACCACAGGCGAGGGATCGCGTTTAATCCAGGTGATCTCACGGCGTACATCAGTACCGCATGGAACCTCCTGTCCAACGGCGGCATCTATATCGAGACAGCGCATCGCCTGAACGATCTCGGCGCGGTGTTCACGTGGCGGGGGTACGGGACTTCGCAGGAGGGCTCCGACGTCGAGTTTCGCGGAATCAACATGCTGAGCGTCGAAGGCGACCTGATCAGTCGAGTCGAGCTCTTCGACGAGGCGGACCTAGACGCGGCACTCGCGAAGTTCGATCAGCTGAGCCGACCGACACCGCGACTGGAAAACGCGGCAAGCCAAGCATACGAGCGGTTTCGGACGTACTTCGCCGCGCGCGACTGGGACGCCATGGCGGAGCTACTGGCCGCCGATACGTCTGTCGACGACCACCGACGAGTGGTGAATGCCGAGATCAGGCGCGGCCGTGATGTCGAAATCGCAAACATGCAGGCGTTCGCCGGGATTGGGGCCACGCGCAGTACGGCGACGGTTATCGCGACTCGAGGCGAACGCCTTGTCCTGTGCCGGACCTGCATCTCGGGCGAAGAGCAGCAACCGGGCGCATTCAACATCGAATTTCTCAACCTTGTAGAGATCACCGCCGATAAGCGGATCGCAGCGCGCAGCGCGTTCGACCTCGACGACATCGATGCTGCGTTCAAGGAATTGGACACGCGGTACCTCGCCGGAGAAGCCGCGTCCCACGCGCATACGTGGTCGGTCATCGCGGGGGCTTTTGCCGCGATCAATAGACACGAACTACCCGAGCTGGCGCCGGACTGGATCGACATCGACCACCGACGCGGAGCAGCATTCGCGAGCGGCGAGATGATCGCCTACATCCGCGACTTGTTCGACAACGAGCCGGATTTCAATTCCTACATCACGGTCGTGCATCGCCTGACTGAGCTCGGAGCAGTCGTCACCATGGCATCGCACGGCACCTCGCAACAGGGCTTCCAGGCCGAATGGCGAGAGATCGGGATTTTTACGTTCGATGGCGATCTCCTGAACCGTTGCGAGTTGTTCGACGAGGCAGACCTCGACGCCGCGCTCGCCCGATTCGAGGAACTGCGACCGCACGCTTCACGGCTGGAAACCGTGGCGAACCGAATGCTCGAGCGATACCAAGCGTGTTTCTCTGCCCCGGACTGGGCTGCAATGGCAGAGCTCCTGGCCGACGACATAGTCGTGGAGGATCGCCGTCGTGTGGTGAACGCAGGAGTTCGTCGTGGTCGAGATGTGCACATCGCGGACCTGCGATCCGCCGTGGAGGTCGGTGCAAAGACAATATCGTTGAGCGCGTCCGCGACCCGTGGAGAGCGCCTCGCCCTCGCCCACGCGCGTGCCTTCAACCGCGACATGCCCGGCGAAGTAGGCGCCGAGTGGCTCGGCGTCGTCGAGGTCGACGCCGACCAACGAATCGTCGCGATAGTCACGTTCGACGTCGATGACATCGACGCCGCCATCGACGAGCTCGACGCGCGCTACCTCGCCGGCGACGCGGCTCCGTACGCAAGGGTTTGGAAGCGCGCCTTGGACATCCTCGGCGAGGTCAACCGCCACGAGCCGGGACCGATGATTGAACGTCTGGCATTTACCGACCATCGACGAGTCTCATTCGCAGACGGAGACTTCCGACGGGCGATTGAGGAGTTGTGGCCTCTCGTACCTGACGCCCGCTATCGCGTGACGGCAGTACATGCCCTCGATGCTCATGGCGTTGTCGCCAGCCTCGTCATCGAAGGTACCGACGCGCAAGGAAACGAATTGCAATGGACGCGAACTCTATTACTCGATCCCGACGAGCCGCGGCTGGAGATCTACGAAGAGAGCGATCTCGACAGGGCGCTCGCGCGGTTCGAGGAGCTGCGACCGGAGGCACGCCGTCTGGAAAACGCAGCAAGTCGCGTAATCGAGCAATTTCTAACGCGTTTTGCGGACCGCGACTGGGACGCGATGGCAGAACTCCTCGCCGAGGATATGTCCTCAGACGATCGCCGCCGGGTCATCAACGCCGGGATACGACGCGGTCGAGATGCCGAGATTGCGAACTGGCAAGCCACCGCCGAGATCTGGAAGGCCAATGCGAGGTCGACGGTGATTGCCATTCGCGGGGAGCGCCTCGCACTCTTTCGCATCGCGTTCACAAGCCAAGACCAGCCGGTTGAGGCATTCCAAGCCGCGGCACTCGCAATCATCGAAATCAACGAGGATAACCGGGGCGCGGCAAACGTCGTGTTCGATATCGACGACATCGACGCCGCCTTCGCGGAGCTTGACGCGCGATACCTCGCGGGCGAAGCAGCCACCTGTGCACACGCGTTCTCGGTCGTAGCGCGGGCGTACGCCGCAGCAAACAGACACGAACTTGCAGGTGTGACACCGGATTCGGTCTTCGTCGACCATCGGCCAGTCGTAACGACCGAGGCGGAGGATCTAGCCGGATATCTTCGTGGCGTGTGGGACCTCATCCCTGACATCGGCGTCCACATCGAGGCGGTGCATCGACTCAGCGAATGCGGAGGCGTCATCACGCATGCTGCGCGTGGAATCTCGCACGGGGGCTTTGACGCCGAGTGGCGGACGATCAACGTTTTCACAGTCGAAGGTGACATGTTGAACCGTGTCGAGGTCTACGACGAGAGCGACCTCGGCGCCGCACTCGCCCGGTTTGCGGAGCTCAATCGGCCGGTGCCGCACCTTGACAACGCTGCGACCCGCGCCCGCATGCGCACCGCCGACGCGATCAATCGACGTGACGTGCAAGGTGTTCTGGCCCTGAATGTTGTCGACGCGCGATACGACGATCGCCGAAAGGGGCTCCGTGACGAGCGCGCCGTGGGAGCAGAAGTTGTGCGAGCGATTTTCGAGGCGCCTCGAGCATGGCAATTGGAGGTAGCGCCGATTGCCATCAGGGGATCCCGTCTCGCCCTAACCCGCGACAAGTATCGCGACACCGACGATGTCGATCGGCCGATCACTGCCGAGCATTTGATGGTTACGGAAGTCGGCGCCGATGGCCTCCTATGCAATTCGGTGCTTTTCGACCCTGGCGACATCAATGCCGCCTTCGTCGAACTCGATGCCCGATACCTCGCCGGGGCAGCGGCAGCATACGCGCGAACGTGGTCGGTCATTATGCAAGCGTGCGCCGCGCTGAATAGACGCGAAATCTTCGAGACGAGTGCAGACTTTGTCGACATCGACCATCGGCCTCTTGCCGCGATCGGATCTGGTGACCTGAAGACATACATGCATGCGGCGTTGAACGATGGCGCGTACAACGTCTACGTCGAGGCCGTGCATCGGCTGAGCGACCTCGGTGCAGTCGTCACCCTTGTGTCGAACGGGACCTCACAAGCGGGTTTCGAGGGTGAGTGGCGCATGGCGGACATCTTCACGGTGGAAGGTGACTTGATCAGCCGCTGCGAAATCTTCGACGAGGCAGACCTCGACGCCGCGCTCGCCCGGTTTGAGGAACTGCACTCACCAACACGGCGATTGGAGAACGCGGCAAGCCTGGCAGATGACCGCTTCTTTGCCCACACCCGAACCCGCAACTGGGCTGCGGCGCGCCAGATATTGGCCGACAGCAGTTTTGTCGACGACCGCCGTCGCGTGGTGAACATCGGCGTCTGGGACGGTCGCGACACCGTGATAGCGAATATTCGAGCTCTTGCTGATGCCTTAACAGACGTAACTTCGATGGTCATTGCGATCCGCGGGGAGCGCCTGGGCCTGACCCGTATCTCTGCGCCGAACCGCAAATTCGAGCATGGAGATTTCCGCGTCGAAATGCTCTGCGTCGTCGAGCTCGACACCGACGATCGGATCGCGGCGCACGTCATGTTCGACCCCGACGACATCGACCCTGCGTTCGAGGAACTTGAGGCTCGGTATCTCGCCGGTGAAGCAGCCCTACACTCGCACACATGGTCCGTTGTCACGCGTTCGTACGGCATGCTTAATCGGCGTGAGCTCCCGCCGAGACCGGACTTCATCGACCACCGGCGAGGGATATCGGTCGCACCCAATGAGCTGACCGCTTTCATCGGCGCCGCATGGGAGCTAGAGCGAGACATCTGCAACCGCATCGAAAACGTCCACCGGATAAGCAAGTTCGGAGCGGTCGTCACGCGGGTATCCAGCGGGACCTCCCAAGACGGACTCCGGGCCGAGTGGCGATCCATCGACGTGTTGACCGTTGACGGCGACCTGGTCAACCGCTTCGAAATCTTCGACGAAGCAGACCTCGACGCCGCGCTCGCCCGTTTCGATGAGCTGCACCCGCAGCCCTCGCGACTGGAAAACGCGGCTAGCCAAGTGAGTGAACGCTTTTGGACGCATTTTGCGGCTCGTGACTGGGAAGCCATGGCCGAGCTGACGGCCGACAACATTTGCAGTGACGATCGCCGTCGTGTTGTAAACGGCGGCGTGCGGCATGGTCGGGAAGCCCACATCGCAGACATGCGAGTCATCGCCGAGATTGTTGATCCGCGGAACCTGACTCCGACCGTCATTGCGACCCGCGGGGACCATCTCGCCCTTTCTCATATCCGGTCCTCAAACCGCGTCGTCGGGCCCGACGAAATCAGCGCGGAGGTTCTATCCATCGTCGAAATCAACGGCGACGACCGGATCGTGGCGAACGTCGGCTTCGACATCGACGACATCGACGCCGCCTTCGAGGAACTCGACGCCCGGTACCTCGCTGGCGAAGCGGCGGCTCACGCGCCCATATGGTCGGTCATCGCCGCGGCCTATGCCGCACTCAACCGACATGAGCTACCCGCGACGAAGTCGGATTGGGTGACCATCGACCACCGGGTACGCGAATCGTTCCAGGGGGGTGATCTGACCGCGTACATCCGTTCCGCGTGGGAGGTCGCGCCAGATCTCAAGATCTACATCGAGACTGTGCATCGGCTCAGTAACCACGGAGCAGTGGTCACCCACGCGGCATATGGGACCTCGCCAGGGGGCTTCGACGCCGAGTGGCGCATCATCGGACTTCTGGCGGTCGGACGCAACTGGGTTAACCGCTGCGAGCTATTCGACGAGGCAGATCTCGACGCTGCGCTCGCCCATTTCGAGGAACTGCAGCGACCGGCGCGGCGACTGGAGAACGCGGCAAGCCGGGCAGATGACCGCTTCTTTGCATACTTCTGGGCCCGCAACTGGGCGGCGCTGGGAGAGATCCTCGCCGACGAGACCTTTATCGACGATCGCCGTCCTGTGGTGAATGCCGGACTCTGGCATGGGCGCGATGTCGTGATCGCAAACCTTCGAGCTGTGGCCGACGCCGCGGCGATCATAACGTCCGTCATTGCGACCCGCGGAGAGCGCCTCGCCCTGTCTCGGATGAGTTCCTCGAACCGCGACCCTCGGCAGGGAGAGTTCCGCGTCGAGATGCTCAACATCGTCGAGATCGACACCGAAGGGCGGATTGTGGCGCACGTCGACTACGACGTGAACGACATCGACGCCGCCTTCGCCGAGCTCGATGCTCGATACCTTGCAGGGGAGGCGGCCGCCCACGCACGCACGTGGTCAGTGATTGCAGGGGGCCACGCCGGGTTCAATCGGCAAGAAAGTGCCGCGACGACGCCGGATGTGGTTTACGTCGACCGTCGACCGGTCGTATCGCTCGAAGGGGTTGAGCTGGGCGCGGCTCAGCGGGCCGTGTGGGACCTCACGCCGGACGCCACCGGCTACGTCGAGGCGGTGCATCGGCTGAGCGAGTTCGGAACCGTCATCACACAGGCGGTGACGGGTACCTCGCAAGAGGGCTTTGCCGCCGAGTGGCGGATGATTGCCGTCTGCATGGTCGAAGGTGACCTGCTTTGCCGCTACGAAGTCTTCGACGAGGCAGACCTCGACGCCGCACTCGCCCGCTTCGACGAACTGCACCCCGAGACGCGACGGCTCGAAAACGCGGCAAGCCAAGCGGCCGAAGGCTTGTGGGGCTGCTTCGCCGCCCGAGACTGGGCCGAAATGGCTGAGACGATGGCGGACGACATCGTCACGCATGATCACCGTCGGGTTGTTAACGCCGATGTACTACACGGACGCGATGCCCATGTCACAAACATGCAAGCAGTCGCCGAGGTCGGGTTCGAGGGCATTACGTCGACCGTCGTCGCGACCCGCGGGCAGCGCCTCGCCCTGATTCGCATCCAGTCCTCGATCCACGGATTCGAACCCGGGGAGATGAGCACCGAAATGCTAAGCGTTGTTGAGGTCGACGGCGACAACCGGCTCACCGCCAGCGCGATATTCGACGGCGATGACATCGACGCCGCCCTCGCGAGACTCGAGGCGCGATACCTTGAAGGCGAAGCGGCACCATACGTCCAAGTATGGTCGGCGATCACAGAAGGGTTTGCCGTGCTCAGTCGGGGTGAAATCCCAGCGATAACACCGGAATTCGAGGACATCGACCGTCGCAGTGGGCCAACGATGGCGCCCGGTGACCTGATCGAATTCCTCCGTGCCGCGTTTGCCGATTCGGTGGGCATCACAATGTACGTTGAGGCTGTTCATCGGCTGACCGGCCTCGGTGCGGTCGTAACCCACGTGGCGAAGGGGACATCACAAACCGGCTTCGACGCCGAGTGGCGCATGACTGACGTCTTTACGGTCGAAGGCGACCGAGTCAGCCGGTGCGAGTTCTTCGATGAGGCAGACCTCGACGCCGCGCTCGCGCGGTTCGACCAACTCGATCGGCCCGCACCCACGGCCTAGATCGTCCCTGCTCGGCAGTGATAACGTAATTCTCCAATTCGTATAACGGGCCTACCATACCCGCAGACCGACTTCCCGGAGGTGACGTGTCAGCAGCACCGGGACGCCCGCTGCCCCTGGTCACCGAGGAAAACGAGTTCTTCTGGACGTCGGGCGCCGACGGCACCCTGCGGCTACAGGAATGTAGGGCCTGCCAGTCGCTGATCCATCCGCCGGCGCCGGTATGCCGCTACTGCCGATCGCAGGACATCGGCATCCGGGCAGTCTCCGGCAAGGCGACACTGGCCGGGTTCACGATCAACCAACGGTTCAGCCTGCCCGGGCTGCCGGCGCCGTACGTCATCGCGCAGGTGGCGATCGCCGAAGACCCTCGCGTGCGGCTGACCACCAACATCGTGGAGTCCGATCCCGATCAGCTAGCACTCGGTCAACAGGTCGAGGTCGTCTTCGAGCACGTCGAGGACGTCTGGTTCCCGCTCTTCCGGCCCGCCGCTCAAGACGCCAAACCCGCTCCCCTGCCGATCGACGAGATAGCGCCCGAACGCTTCGGCGAACACGTCCGGCCCATGCTGACCGCGGAGAAATTCGAGGACAAGGTCGCACTGACGGGCATCGGCATGTCGCCGATCGGGCGTCGGCTCATGGTGCCGCCACTGTCGCTGACCGTCCAGGCCTGCGAGGCGGCGATCGCCGACGCCGGGTTGACGTTCGACGACATCGACGGACTGTCCACGTATCCCGGCGCGATAAACGTCGGCGGCTTCGGCGAGGGCGGGGTTACCGCGCTCGAGGCGGCGCTCGGAATTCGGCCGACGTGGCACAACGGCGCCATGGAGACATTCGGGCCGGGCGGTTCGGTGATCGCCGCAATGCTCGCTGTCGCAGGCGGTTTGGCCCGCCACGTGCTGTGCTTCCGGACGTTGTGGGAAGCCACTCACGGCGAGTTGATGAAGCAGGGCAAGATCACTCCGTCCATGGGGCGCATGGCGGGCTGGCAGATGCCGTTCGGCGCAACGTCTGCGGCCCACACCCTGGCCATGAACGCCCAGCGGCACTTTCACCGTTACGGCACAACGAAAGAGACGCTCGGCTGGATCGCGCTGAACCAGCGAGCCAACGCGGAGCTCAACCCGTCGGCGATCTATCGCACCCCGATGACGATGGACGACTACCTGAACGCGCGGCCCATCACGACGCCGTTCGGCCTGTACGACTGCGACGTGCCGTGCGACGGTTCGATCGCTGTGATCGTCTCCGCAATCGACGCCGCGCGCGACCTGCCCAAGCCACCCGTCCTGGTCGAGGCGGTGGGCACCCAGATCATCGAGCGAATCGACTGGGACCAAAGCACTTTGACGCACGAACCGCAAGTGCTGGGCCAGGCGGCACACGTGTGGACGCGCACGTCGCTGCGGCCTACCGATGTCGACGTTGCCGAACTGTACGACGGGTTCACAATGAACTGCCTGTCCTGGATCGAGGCGCTGGGGTTCTGCGGAATCGGCGAGGCGAGGGAATTCCTCGACGGCGGCAAGAACATCGCCCGCGACGGCCCGCTGCCGCTCAACACCCACGGCGGGCAGCTCTCGCACGGCCGCACCCACGGCATGGGCCTGATGCATGAGGCCATCACGCAATTGCGGGGCGAGGCCGGCGACCGCCAAGTGCCCGACGCCCGCGTGGGCGTGGTCAGCAGCGGCGGCCTGACTCCGAGCGGCGTGCTCCTGCTGCGGGCGGACACATGAGCGCGCCGCGTCCGCGCTTGGTCATCGTCGACGGCGTGCCGATGTCGGCGTTGGTCGCCGAACCCACCGCGGGGCCCAAGGCCGTTATCGTGGCGATTCACGGCGGCGGCACCACCGCCCTGTATTTCGACTGCCCGGGCCACCCGTCGCTTTCGTTGCTGCGGACCGGCGCGGCGGCCGGATTCACCGTGGTAGCTCTCGATCGGCCCGGATATGGCAGCTCCGCTCCCTATCCCGAGGCGGTGGCCCAGCCGGAACAGCGGGTCAACCTTGCCTACGGCGCGGTGGATCGCATCCTCGGCCAAAAACCGCGTGGCGCTGGCCTTTTCGTCATGGGACATTCGGGCGGCTGCGAACTCACCATGCGCATGGCCGCCGACGACCAACGCGGCGCCCATCTGCTCGGCATCGAATTGGCAGGCACCGGCCGGCACTGGCACCCCGCGGCCCGAGAGCTGCTCAAGACGGCGACCCGGCAAAGCCGCCCGGCCGGCATGCGCGAACTGCTGTGGAGCCCGGAGCGGCTATACCCGCCCGAGGTGCTGTCCGGGGCCACGGTTTATCCGGGGGCGCCACCCTATGAAGACATGATGGTGTCCAACTGGGCCCGCCAAGACTTCCCCGCGCTCGCTCCCGCCGTGCGCGTCCCGGTGCACTTCAGCATCGCGGAGTACGAAAGAGTCTGGCAGACCGATGATTCGGCGTTGGCCGAGATCGCCGCGATGTTCTCCGGTGCGCCACGGTTCGCCGTGCACCGTCAACCCGACGCGGGACACAACATGAGCCTCGGCTACACCGCGCCCGACTACCACGCGGCGGTCCTCTCGTTCGCGGAGGAATGTGTGGCGGCTGCTCCCTCGAGCGTGACGCCACAGTCACTCTCGGACTCGAACGTGACTGTGGCGTCACGCTCGGCGGAGGAAGAGGAGGCCGGATGAAAGTCGGATTCATCGGGCTGGGCAGTCAGGGCGGCCCCATGGCACGCCGAATCGTCGAGAGCGGCTACGAGACGACACTATGGGCGCGCAGGCCCGCGGCGCTCGAGCCGTTCGCCGACACCGCGGCGAAGGTCGCCGAATCGCCGGCCGAACTCGCCTCCGCCAGCGACCTGGTCTGCCTGTGCGTCGTCGGCGACTCCGACATCGAGGAACTCACCACCGGCCAACACGGCCTGCTCAACGCGATGAAACCCGGCGGCGTCATCGCGGTGCACAGCACCGTGCACCCCGACACCTGCCGGAAACTCGCCAAAGATGCCGCCGCCCAAGGTGTTTCGATCATCGATGCACCGGTAAGCGGCGGCGGCGGGGCGGCCGAACAGCGGCGCCTGCTGGTGATGGTCGGTGGCGACGCCGACATCGTCGAGCGCTGCCGTCCGGTCTTCGAAACCTACGCCGATCCCGTCGTCCACCTCGGCGAGCTGGGCTCCGGGCAAACCACCAAGCTGCTGAACAACCTGCTGTTCACCGCGAACCTCGCAACGGCGGCCGCCACCCTCTCGCTGGGCCAGGCACTCGGCATCTCCCCGGACCGGCTCACCGAGGTCGTCTCGCGCAGCAGCGGAAACAGCTTCGCGCTCAACACCCTTGGCGGGGTCGGCGGCCTGGAAAGGCTTGCCCCCTTGGCGGGCACGCTGCTGCAAAAGGACGTCCGCCTCGTCGTCGACCTCGCCGACCATGCGGCGGCCGACGGTGGTGCGGTGCTCGACGCGGCCGACGCCGCCCTGACCTTGATGGGGCACCCGCGGTGAAGGTCGGGTTCGTCGGCGCGGGGCGGATGGGCCGCCCGATGGTGGCCCGCCTCGTCGAGGCCGGCCACGATATCACCGCGCTCGGCTCGACCGCCGACAGCGCCGCGAGCTCGAGCGGCTCGGTGCCAACGCCGTAACCGACGTCGCCGGGGCCGCGACGCAGGCCGACGTCGTGGTGGTCTGCGTGTTCACCGACGAACAGGTGCGGCAGGTCTGCCTCGACAGCGCGCTGCTGCACACCATGCCGCCCGGCTCCGTGCTGGTGGTGCACACCACCACCAACCCGAGAACGATCGAGACCATCGCCGCTCGCGCCGGCGACGTCGAAGTGGTCGATGCACCGGTCAGCGGCGGCCCACACGACATCGCGGCCGGCAAGCTGACGCTGTTCGTGGGAGGCGCCGACGACGCCGTGGCACGAGTGCGGCCGGCGCTGACCTGCTACGGCGATCCAATCCTGCACGTCGGTCCGTGCGGCGCCGGCCAGAAGGTGAAGCTGGTCAACAATGCGCTGTTCGCGGGGCACATCGGGCTACTCGCCGAGGCGATCCGGCTGGGCGGGCGCCTCGGCGTCCCGGAAAAGACCCTGCTCGACGCGCTCCCGCACGGCAGTGCCACCAGCCGGGTCCTGAACCTCGTCGCGGCGGGCGGCTCGATCGAGGCATTCATCGAGGCCACCGGCGAATTCGTCGGCAAGGACGTCGACGTCGTGCGCGAAATCGTCGAGGAACGCGGCACCGACCTCGGCGCGCTGGATGAGGCCATCAGCGGCATCAGGGTCACCGGGAAGATCTGAAATGACTGCATGTTGGCCTTTTCGCCGCGCCACGAAAGCGCTACCGTTAACGTTACAGTCAGGCGTTCCACTGTAACGATTCCAGCCCCTACCCTCGCCGCTGAGGAGATGCAGTGACAAAACCGAAAGTCGTCTTCGACCCGTTCTCCGAAGAGTTCTTTAACAACCCCTACGAGATCTACCGGCGGATGCGCGAGGATGCGCCGCTCTATTACGACGAGAAGGAGGACTTCTACGCGCTCACCCGCCATGAGGACGTGGCGGCCGGATTCAAAGACTTCGAGACTTACTCCTCGGCGCGCGGCTGCGACCTCGCGATGGTGCGCAAGGGCATACCCGCCGAGCAGAAGTCGATCATCTTCATGGACCCACCGGAGCACCGCCACATGCGCAGCCTGCTCAACAAGGCCTTCACCCCGCGGGCCGTTCAGTCGCAGCGGGACACGGTCATCGAGGTGATCGAGAAGTACTTGAGCGCTGCCGATCCCGACAACTTCGACGTCGTCCAGGACTTCTCCGGGCCGTTCCCGGTCGAAGTCATCACCCGCATGGCTGGCGTGCCGGAGGAATACCGCCAGCAGGTGCGGCACTGGATCGACGCGAGCCTGCACCGCGAACCGGGACAGATCGAGCTCAGCGAAGAGGGGATGCAGGCCAACATCGATACCGCGATGTACTACTTCGGCCTGGTGCAGGAGCGGCGCGAAAACCCGCAAGACGACATGATCAGCAGGCTTATTGCCGCCGAGATTCCCGGCGATGACGGTCAGCTGCGCAAGCTCGACGATATCGAGATCACCGGCTTCGCCACCCTTTTGGGCGGAGCGGGCGCCGAGACCGTGACCAAGCTGCTCGGCAACGCGGCTGTGCTCTTCGCGCGTCACCCGGACCAGTGGCAGAAGCTCCTCGATGACCGCGACAAAATCCCGGGGGCGGTCGAGGAGTTGTTGCGCTACGAAGGCCCGGTCCAATACAACGTCCGCTACACCCTGAAAGAGGCACACGTCAGTGCAGGTGTGATTCCTGCGGGCAAACCGGTATTCCTTTGCGGCGCTGCGGCGAACCGCGATCCGGACGCATTCACCAACGCCGAAACCTTCGACATCGAGCGCGACCACACCGAGGCACAGCACGTCGGCCTCGGATACGGGATTCACAGCTGCCTCGGTGCGGCGTTGGCCCGCCTGGAAAGCAGAATCGCGCTGGAGCGGCTGCTCGACTTCATGCCCCGCTACGAAGTGAACTGGGACGGCCTGCAGCGCGTCCACATGCAGAACGTCGCGGGGTGGCAGAACGTACCCGTCAAGGTACTGCGGTAAGGAGGACCGCAATGACGAAGAAGATCGAAGTCGACTGGGGGCTGTGCGAAAGCAACGGCGTCTGCATGGGCATCAATCCCGAGGTCTTTCACCTCGGCGACGACGACATGCTGACCGTGTTGCAGGAGGAAGTCACCCCGGAGATCGAGTCGGACGTGCGCGAGGCCGTCCGTCAATGCCCCCGCCAGGCTATCTCCGTCGTCGAGGGCTAGCTGGGGCGTGTCCCGAGCAAGTGGGCTAGGGCATCGTCGAGTGTGAACCTGCTGCGAAATTTTTGCCGATTTTTCGCAATGGCTTCACGCTCGGTGAAAGCCGCCAGCGATTAGCCACCGAACCCGGCAAGGATGACCGCATTGCAGTCGGCGGCCGCCTGGCGCAGTTTCGCCGCGTTTTGGTAGGCCTCCGATTCGTACCAGGCGCGGGCCGCATCGACCGATTCGAACTCCAGAACGACGGTTTGGTCGCCATGCCAGGTGCCCTCGACGACTTCGGGTGCGGTGTCCACGGCGAGGATGTTGACACCGCCCATCGCCGCCCCCGCCGCTTTGCCGTAGGCCTTCATGCCTTCCGGGTCCTTGATGGCCTCGGTGAGGATGACATAACCCTTGGGCCCCTTGGCCATTGAATCTCCCTATCCCCGTGCGTGACTAAATCTTGCTGATCGCCTGTTCCGGGCAGCACTCGATGGCCTCTTCTGTGGCCCCCTCGAATTCCGTTGGGACCTCGGACGCTATCGCCTCCGCGTAGCCATCGTCGGTCAGGCTGAACACTTCCGGACACAGCGTCGTGCAGACGCCGTGACCGCGGCAGCGCTGGTCGTCCACTGTGACTTTCATGCCGGCGTGAACTCCAGATGCAGTTCCGTGAGGCCGCGCAGGATGTACGTCGGAACATATTGATAACGGCGGTCATTCGCAGGACCATGAAAGCGCTCGTCGATCCTGATGTCCGAAGTCCGGTCGAGCAATCGCTCGATCGCCACCCGTGTTTCGGCTCGCGCCAGCGGTGCACCCGGGCAGCTGTGGATCCCGCGTCCGAACGAGATGTGCTGGCGAGCATTCTTGCGGCCGGGATCGAATGTGGTCGGGTCTTCGAAGCGGCGCGGGTCCCGGTTGGCGGCCGCCTGCACCACCATCACCGTGGTGCCCGCGGGCAGGTCGACCCCGCCCACATTGACCGGTACCCGGTTCATCCGGAAGTCGCCCTTGACCGGGCTCTCGATGCGCAGCGCCTCTTCGATGAAGTTGGGAATCATGCTGCGGTCCTTGCGCAACTGCGCCTGGATGTCGGGACGCTCCCCGAGCGTCTGCAGCGCGGCGCCGAGCAGCCGCACGGTTGTCTCCTGGCCCGCCGAGAAAACATTGCTGGCGACGCGGGCCACGTCCTCGACCTCGGGTATCGAGCCGTCGGGGTAGGTGGCGGTCGCCAGGCCGGTCAGCACGTCGTCGCGGGGCGCGCGGCGGCGGTCCCGGACGTAGTCGGAGAAAAGGCCGTAGAGAAATTCCAGCGGGCTGTGTGACAGCGACTCCTTGCCCGTGCCGCCGATGCCGCCACCCGCGTGCTCGGCGATGCCCTTGACGAACTTGTCACGGTCTTCCAGGGGCACGCCCAGCAGGTCGGCAATGACGAGCAGCGTGAACGGGCCGGCGAAGCCCTTGATCCATTCGCCGTGGCCGGGTGCCAGGAAATCGTCGAGGGCCTGGTCGGCGAGCGCCCACATCGCGTCCTCGTTCTCTTTGAGGCGCTTCGGGGTGATCAGCCGCATCAGCAGGGAGCGGTGGTTGGTGTGGGTCGGCGGATCCAGCGTCGGCAGCTGGTCGCTGAACGGCAGCTCGTCGCGGTGCTGCTCGATCAACTCGGTCACGTCGTCGCCCTCGAGCGGCACCGGGAACCCGGGAAACGGACCGGTCACCGAGATGCACGAGGAGAAAGTCTCGGCGTCGTTCAGCACGGCACAGGCTTCTTCCCAGCCAGTCACCATCGTGACGCCGTGGTGGGATTCCCGAGTGACCGGGCATTGTTGCCGCAGAGCCTCGTAGTAGGGGTACGGGTCAGCGATGAGCTCCTTGCCGCGGAAGAAGTCCACCTTGGTGAAGTCGTTCACCGTGTTGCTCCGTTCGAATCTCAACAGTGAGAATGAGCCTCTCAGAGATGAGTATTACATTTCCACACGGCGTGGTCGTCGTCAAACGGCGACGGAGCTGCTGTCGGAATACGGATCCGGGCTAGCCGGCGGGCACGAGATCGGCGGCGACCGACGGGCAGGCCAGCAGACCGCTGCGGAAAGTTTCGACGTGATCGATCGAGTCGTGCGGCATCGCGGCGGCGGCGAGCGCGCGCGCCTTGAATATCTGCGCGGCCGTGCTCAACCGGTGTTGCACCAGGCCGACGCTGCCATCGACCTCGGCCGGCCACGTCTCGCCCCACAGGGTGACCTCGGTGACGCCGTGATCCAGGGCCTGCAACACGCCTTGGCGGACCCGCGAGTCGCATCCGAAGAGATCCGCGCCGGCCGCCAGGGCCTGGGGTCGGGGCCGGGTGTCCATCGAGGCCAGCGCGTCTTCGAGATCGAGTATCTGCACACCGAGGATCTGCAGCGGCCGGTCGTCGGGACGGTCGGCGATCAGCACGGTGACGTCCCATCCCGCCATCGCCCGGTCGAAGAGCCACCCGCCGGCGAATCGCACGACGTCGGCGACGTCGCCGGCGACGACGTCGAGCCGGTACCTCAAGTCTTGGTCGGCGGCGCGAAGTCCCGCGCCAGCGACTCCGCGTACTCCTTGAACACCTCGGTCAGCGGTATCGAAGGGTTGAGCAACCATATTGTTTCCATTCCGTGGACGAAGGCGAGAATTTCCACTGCCTTGACGGCGGGGTCTATGTCGGCGCGATACCGGCCGTCGGCCTGACCCAGCCGGATCAGCTCGGCCACAATGTCGATCGCTTCGCGCTGCCTGGCCAGCATGCGGTCGTGCAGCGGGGCGTCGGGAAGGATGTTTTCGACCAGCAGGACGGTGAAAGTGCCCAGCATTTCGGGCGCCCGGTTGAAGCGCTCGGCGACGCGGGCGATCTCGACGAGGAGATCGCCGGCGCGGTCGGCGTGGGTGTCGTCGTCCAGGTCACGCGCGTCGAGCACGGCATGCAGCAGCTGCTCCTTGGATTCGAAGTGATGCAGCAGCCCCGCCGGCGTGACCCCGGCCTCGCCGGCGATCTGGGCCAGCGTCGTGTTGCGCCAGCCATTGCGCGTGAGCAGGCGTTGCGCGACGTCGAGGATCCGCTGCTTGCGGTCCTCGCCTTTGGCGAGAAGCGTGTCGTACCGCCGTGTGACGGGCACCGGACTCCTTGTATCGATCGGTCACCAACCTACTGAACACACAGTAGGTTGGTTTGCCGGCTGTGACAAGGGTCTCAACCGAGACCGATTCTCGACGGGCTTTAGGAGATGAGCTCGACCAAGGTGGCGTTGGCCGTGCCGCCGCCTTCGCACATGGTCTGCAGCCCGAAACGAATGCCGTTATCGCGCATGTGGTGAGCCATGCGGGTCATCAGTACCGCGCCGGATGCGCCCAGCGGGTGGCCCAGCGCGATCGCGCCGCCCAGCGGATTCACCACGCGGGGGTCGGCGCCGGTCTCGGCGATCCACGCCAGCGGCACCGGCGCGAAGGCCTCGTTCACCTCGAACGCGCCAACTTCGGACAGCGCGACGCCGGCCTTTTTCAGCACCTTCTCGGTCGCCGGAATTGGGCCGGTGAGCATCAGCACCGGATCGGCTCCGGTGACCGCGCCGGCGCGGTAGCGGACGAGCGGCGTCAGCCCCAGCGAAACCGCCATCTCCGACGTCGTCACCAACAGTGCCGCCGCGCCGTCGGAGATCTGCGACGAATTGCCCGCGTGGATCACGCCATCGTCGACGAACGCGGGCTTGAGCGCGGCGAGTTTCTCCACGGTGGTCCCGCGCCGCACCCCCTCGTCGGCGACGACGACCGTGCCCTGCTCGCCCTCGGTAAAGACCGGGACGATCTGCTCGGTGAAGGCCCCACTGTCCTGGGCCGCGGCGGCGCGTTCGTGGGATTGCACGGAGTACTCATCGAGCTGGTTGCGGGAGAATCCCCACTTCTTGGCGATCATCTCCGCCGACAGACCCTGGTTGAAGGAGAAATCGTCATAGCGGGCAAGGACTTTCGGACCGTATGGCATCCCGGTTGCCCTGGCCGCGCCGAGCGGGACGCGGCTCATCACCTCGACGCCGCCGGCCACTACGACGTCCTGCTGGCCCGACATGACGGCCTGCACCGCGAAGTCGAGGGCCTGCTGGCTGGAGCCACACGCGCGGTTGACCGTCGTCCCGGGGATGCTCTCGGGCCAGCCGGCCGCCAGCACCGCGTAGCGCCCGATGTTGCTGGACTGATCGCCCACTTGCGAAACACAGCCCCAGATCACGTCATCCACGATGTCCGGGCCGACGCCGGCGCGGTCCAGCAGTTCGTTCAGGACGACCGCGGACAGGTCGGCGGCATGCATGCCGGACAACCCGCCGTTGCGCTTACCGACTGCCGTGCGTACCGCCTCAACGATGACTGTCTCACGCATGTTCACTCCGTATCACGTCAGATTTTGACAGCGCCCACCGACCAGTAAACGACGGCTCTCGCCGCTCCGCGAAAGCGGCATAGGCGGCCGCGGCATCCGTCGTCGCGAAATTGACAGCCTGCGCGCGAGCCTCGTTGGCTAGCGAGTCGCGCAGGTTGCTGTCCACGCCCTCGTTCAGCAGCGCCTTCGTCTGGGCGAGCGCGACCGGCGGGCCGCCGGCCAGTCGGTCGGCGAGATCCTCGACGAAGGCGTCGATCTCGGCGGCGGACACCACCCAGGTCACCAGGCCCAAAGCGTGGGCTTCGGTGGCGTCGATGGTTTCGGCGAGCAGCGCGAGTCGCTTAGCCTGTTGCAGGCCAACGAGTTTCGGCAGCAGCCAGGAGCCACCGAGGTCGATTGACAGGCCCCGCTTGGAAAAGATCTGGCAGAACTTCGATTCCGGCGTAGCGACCACGAGATCGCATCCCAGTGCCAGGTTCCATCCGGCGCCGACCGCTACCCCGTCGACCTTGGCGACCGTCGGGATCGGGAGCTCGTGCAACGCGAGCGCCACGTCGGTCAGGCGCCGCAATTTGTCCCTCGGATGGACGTCGTCGCGGACCGAAATGTCGGCGCCGGAGCAAAAACTGCCGCCGGCGCCGGTGATGACCAGGGCGCGCACGCTGCGGTCACGACCGGCGCCATCGAGGGCGTCTCGCAACGCCACCCACAGCTGCGGAGTGATCGCGTTTTTGCGGTGCGGGCGGTTGAGGGTCAGGGTGCGTACCCCGTCGCGATCATCGGACAGCAGCACGGGGTCGGTCATCGGCGGCGGACGGTCATCAGTAGCTGCGTGGCAGTTTCAGCGTGTGGGCTCCCAGGAAGTTCAGAATCATCTCCTGGCTGATCGGCGCGATCTTCATCAGCCGGGCCTCACGGAAGTAACGCGCCACGTGGTATTCCTCCGAATACCCCATGCCGCCGTGGGTTTGCAACGCCCGGTCCGCGGCGGTGAAGCCGGCATCGGCGCACAGGTACTTGGCGGTATTCGCTTCGCGCCCACAAGGTTTGCCGTTGTCGTACAGCCAGGTGGCCTTGCGCAGCATCAGCTCCGCGGCGTCCAGCCGGGCCAGGGAGTCGGCCAGCGGGAACTGGATGCCCTGGTTCATCCCGATCAGGCGGCCGAAGACCTCGCGCTCGTTGGCGTACTTCACCGCTTTTTCGAGCGCGACCCTGCCGATGCCGAGCGCCTCGGCGGCGATCAGCATGCGTTCGGGGTTCAGGCCGTCGAGGATGTACTGAAATCCCTTGCCCTCCTCGCCGACTCGATCCTCGACCGGCACTTCGAGGTTGTCTATGAACAGCTCGTTGGAGCTGACGGCGTTGCGGCCCATCTTTCGGATCGGGCGGACGTCGACCTTGCTGCGATCCAGGTCGGTGAGAAAGAGGGTCATCCCGTCGGTCTTCTTGGCTACCTCGTCGTAACTTTGGGTCCGCGTCAACAGCAGGATCTTGTCGGACTCCATGGCTTTCGAGATCCAGACCTTGCGGCCGTTGACGATGTAGCGATCCCCATCGCGTTTGGCGAACGTGGTGATGCGCGACGTGTCCAGTCCGGCACCGGGTTCGGTCACCCCGAAGCACACGTGTACTTCGCCGGTCGCGACGGGCGGCAATGTCCGCGCTTTGAGTTCCTCGGAACCATGCACGACCACGGGTTGCATTCCGAAGATCGACAGGTGGATCGAGCTGGCCGCGTTCATGCCGCCGCCGGATTTGGCGACTTCCTCGAGCAGCAGGGTGGCCTCGGTGATGCCGAGGCCATGACCGCCGTACTCGGTCGGAATCGTCATCCCCAGCCAGCCGCCCTGAGCGATGGCGTCGTAGAACTCGGTTGGAAACTCGTGCGCCTGGTCTTTTTCCATCCAGTACTGGTCGTCGAACTTCCGCGCCAACTCGGCGACCGACCGACGGATCAGCTCCTGGTCATCGGTCAGCTCGAAATTCATTCCATCGCCGGGCACTGCCAAATCTCCTCTGATCGAAATGCACCGGCGCACTCAGCATTCCGGCGGCGCATCAGTCCTTGTTGCCGGATAGGGCTTTCGCGTTTGCCGCGAAATCCGCGAAGGACGAGCCGCCGCGGCTGTCCTTTTCGTGCCCCTTCGCCTTTATCGACACGTCGTGCCCCTCGGCGGCCTTGCGCAGCGCCCCGACAGTCGCCTGCTCCGGCGTGATGTGGGTGAATGGGTCGAACGAGTACCACCGCATGGCATTCTCATGGGTCATCTTCTTGATCTCGTCGTCCGGGACGTTGTTGATGGACAGCACGTCCCACAGCTCTTCCGGCGCACCCGGCCACATCGAGTCGCTGTGCGGGTAGTCAGCCTCCCAGCAGATGTTGTCGATGCCGATCATGTTGCGCAGTGCCACGCCGACCTTGTCGCTGATGAAGCAGGTCAGGAAGTGGTCGCGGAACACGTCCGACGGCAGCTTGTCGCCGAAGTTCTGGTGCGTCCAGGCGGAGTGCATCTCGTACGTGCGGTCCGCCCGCTCCAGGAAGTAGGGAATCCAGCCGGTGCCGCCCTCGGACAGCGCGATCTTGAGGTCCGGGTACTCCTTGATCGGCCGCGACCACAGCAGGTCCGCGGCGGCCTGCACGATGTTCATCGGTTGCAGGGTGATCATCACGTCCATCGGGGCATCGGGCGCGGTGATCGCGAGCCGGCCCGAGGAACCGATGTGGATGTTCATCACGGTGTTGGTGTCGCACAACGCTTTCCACAGCGGGTTCCAGTACTCGTCGTGGAAGCTGGGGTAGCCCATCGCGGCCGGGTTCTCGGTGAACGTCAGCGCGTGGACACCCTTCTTTGCGACTCGGCGAACCTCGGCGGCACACGCCTCGGCATCCCAGATCACCGGGATCGCCATCGGGATGAACCGCGCCGGGTACGCTCCGCACCATTCGTCGATGTGCCAGTCGTTGTAGGCCTGCACCAGCGCGGTCGAGAATTCCGGGTCCTCGGTGACGAACAGACGCCCGGCAAAGCCCGGGAAGGACGGGAAGCAGATCGAGGCCAGGATGCCGCCGGCGTTCATGTCCTTGACGCGCTCGTCGACGTTGTAGCAACCCGGCCGGATCTCATCCAGACCCGTCGGCTCGATGCCGTACTCCTCCTTGGGCCGGCCGGCGACCGCGTTGAGTGCGACGTTCGGGATGACCGTGTCGCGGAACTTCCACATGTCCGAGCCGTCGGGGTTGTGCACCAGGCGCGGCGCGTCGTCGGCGTACTTCTTCGCCAGATGGTTCTTGAACATGTCCGGCGGCTCGACGGTGTGGTCGTCCACGCTGATCAGGATCATGTCTTCTTTGTTCATGTCCGCTCCTTCTCGATCGAATCCGTCGGACGCGCTGTGCCCACACAGTTACGGCGAACCGCCGCTTGGCGCCAAGATCACTATTTTGAAAACTATCTTCTCGTGAAGCGAGAATCAACATCCAGCACCGCGCGCAGCGACTCACGCAGCCCTGACCAGGCCCTAAGACGATTAGTCTCATTGCCCGCCTTCGAGCGTCACCGCCGCGAGGTAAATACCGGGGCCACCTAGAGAAAACCTGACGTTTCGCCGGAAAACGTGGACCCACAGCACGGGCCGAGCGGGCAACGCTTCCGCCGCGGTCGCCCGGGCGGCTGGCCAGTGCGGATCGCGACCCGCTGGCATTGACCAGCCGACCGAATCGTGCAAGTCTATTGGTTGGAAATGAGAATATGATTCTCTTTCACCGAGAGGAGCTTGCCTGATGCGTCTGCGGCCGCTGCCCGCCGACCAGTGGGACGAGGCTGTCGAGCAGTCACTGTCCGGCATGCTGCCCCACGAAAGGCGCAACCCCCAGGACGCCGGCACGCTGATGTCGACGCTGGTCCGCCACCCGAAACTGGCCCGCGCATTCCTGCGGTTCAGCGGGTACCTGCTGTTCGGCTCCACCCTCCCGGCGCGCATCCGCGAGCAAGCGATCCTGCGTGTCGCCCATCGACGCGGCTGCGAATACGAGTGGTCCCACCACGTGAGCCTCGCGAAGAAGGAGGGACTGTCCGAAGCCGAGATCGCCGCCGCGCAGACGGGCGAAACGAGCGACGAGTTCGATCGCGCCGTGTTCACGGCCGTCGACGAACTCGACGAGAAATCCAACCTCTCCGATCAGACGTGGACGGCCCTTTGCGAACGGCTTGACGAACGTCAGCGTATGGACTTGATCTTCACCATCGGTGGCTACATCGCACTCGCGATGGCGATCAACACTTTTGGCGTACAGCTCGAGAACGAGAAAGGTTAGAGCCTTGCCCCACTTCCCGAAACCGGCCGCAGGCAGCTGGACAGAAAACTATCCCGAACTGGGCACCGGGCCAGTCGATTACACCGACTCGATCGATCCAGCATTCTTCGAAGCCGAACGCGATGCGATCTTCAAACGGACGTGGCTCAACGTCGGCCGCGTCAATCGCCTGCCGCGCACCGGCAGCTACTTCACCAAGGAACTGCCCTCGGCCGGCAAGGGCATGTCGGTCATCATCGTCAAGACCAAGGACGGTTGGGTCAAGGCGTTTCACAACGTCTGCCGCCATCGCGGAAACAAGTTGGTGTGGAACGACTTTCCGCACGAGGAGACATCGGGCACCTGCCGACAGTTCACCTGCAAGTACCACGCCTGGCGCTACAGCCTCGACGGCGACCTGACCTTCGTCCAGCAGCCGGAAGAGTTCTTCAACGTCGACAAGGCCGACTACGGCTTGGTACCGGTGCGCTGCGAGGTGTGGGAAGGCTTCATCTTCATCAACTTCGACAACAACGCGGCGCCGCTCACCGACTACCTCGGACCGCTGGCCAAGAGCATCGAGGGCTACCCGTTCGGCGAGATGACGGAGACCTACTCCTACCGGGCCGAGGTCGGCAGCAACTGGAAGCTGTTCATCGACGCGTTCGTCGAGTTCTATCACGCGCCGATCCTGCACCAGGGGCAGTACACCAAGGAGGAAGCCGCCAAAATCCAGAAGTACGGGTACGAGGCGCTGCACTACGAGCTGGCCGGCCCGCACAACCTGCAGTCGACCTGGGGTGGGCAGGCGCCGCCGCCCGACATGTCCATGGTCAAGCCGATGGACCAGGTATTGCGCAGCGGGTTGTTCGGTCCGTGGGACAAGCCGGAGATCATCCAGAACCTGGAGCTGCCGCCGGGTGTCAACGTGAAGAGGGTGCCGCAGTGGGGCATCGACTCCTGGCTCTTCTACCCGAACTTCATGCTGCTGATCTGGGAGCCCGGCTGGTTCTTGACCTACCACTACTGGCCGACCGCCGTCGACAAGCACACCTTCGAGTGCTCGCTCTATTTCGTTCCGCCGCGCAACGCGCGGGAACGCCTCGCCCAGGAGCTGGCGGCGGTGACGTTCAAGGAGTACGCGCTGCAGGACGCCAACACGCTGGAGGCGACCCAGACCATGATCGGCACCCGGGCCGTCAAGGAGTTCCTGTTGTGCGATCAGGAGGTGCTCATCCGCCATCTGCACAAGACCACCGGCGACTACGTGAAGGAGTACCAGCGCAATGGCGTTACCGTCTGAATTCGCTGACCTGGAGCCTTATTTGGATTGGGACCTGGCCACCGAACCCGAGCGCTACGCCAAGCGCCTGGCCTCGACCATGCCCGAGATGCAGGCGTTCTACGACGCCGCGTTCCCGCGGCTCAACGACGCCATCGAGTACTGTGACAAGTTCCCGCTGGACGATCTGCCCGAGGACGCCCGTACGCTCATGCACATCATGCAGTCGCTGGTCATGGTGTCGTTTCCGATAGAGGCGTGGAAGCAGCCGCGCGTGCCCGACAGCGGCGCCGCGTGGGTGGAGCTGATCCGCGAGCCGGTGATCTGAGAGGTGTTGACGCTCAAGGCCGCCGGGCTGCTCGACGTTGATAGCGGCGAGGTCCTGCGGCCCGGTATCCTGCGCATCGATGGCGATCGGATCGCCGGTGTCGGCGGTGACACCGAAGGCGAGCTGATCGACCTCGGCGACCAAATCCTGCTGCCCGGATTGATGGACATGGAGGTCAACCTCCTGATGGGCGGCCGCGGGGAGAAGCCCGGCCTGTCGCAGGTCCAGGACGATCCCCCGACGCGGGTGCTGCGCGCGATTGGCAATTCCCGACGCACGCTGCGCGCGGGATTCACCACCGTGCGCAATCTCGGTCTCTTCGTCAAGACCGGCGGCTACTTGCTGGATGTCGCGCTGGGCAAGGCAATTGACGCGGGCTGGATCGACGGGCCGCGGGTGGTGCCGGCCGGTCACGCCATCACGCCGACCGGCGGACACCTGGATCCGACGATGTTCGCGGCGTTCGCACCACACGTGCTCGACTTGACGGTCGAGGAGGGCATCGCCAACGGAATCGACGAGATCCGCAAGGCGGTGCGTTACCAGATCAAACACGGCGCCGAGCTGATCAAGGTCTGTTGCTCGGGCGGGGTGATGTCGCTGACGGGACCCCCTGGGGCGCAGCACTATTCGGATGAGGAACTGCGGGCGATCGTCGACGAGGCCCACCGGCGCGGACTGCGGGTGGCCGCGCACACGCATGGCGCCGACGCGGTCAAACACGCGGTGGCAGCCGGCATCGACTGCATCGAGCACGGCTTCCTGGTCGACGACGAGGCCATCGCGATGATGGTCGAGCACGGCACGTTCCTGGTATCCACTCGGCGCCTGGCCGAGGGGATGGATGTCTCCCACGCCCCGCCCGAACTACAGGCGAAGGCCGCGGAGATGTTTCCGAAGTCGCGCACATCCATAGTGGCCGCGCACAAGGCCGGCGTGAAGATCGCCGTCGGCACCGATGCGCCGGCGATTCCACACGGCCGCAACGCCGACGAGCTTGTCACGCTCGTCGAATGGGGCCTTCCCCCGTTAGCGGTGCTGCGGGCGGCGACGGTGACCGCGGCCGAGCTCATCAACTCGACCGACCGTGGGCGGCTCGTACCGGGCCAGCTCGCCGATATCATCGCGGTACCGGGAAACCCGTTGGAAGACATAACCGTTACCCAGCACGTCAGCTTTGTCATGAAAGGCGGCAAGGTCTATGTCGACAAATCAGCCGACCAGAACTGAGGATCTGGTCGAGATCCAGCAACTACTCGCCCGCTACGCGGTCACCATCACACAGGAAGACATCGACGGCCTCATCGGCGTCTTCACGCCCGACGGAACCTACAGCGCGTTCGGCGACACGTACAGCTTAGACAAGTTCCCGGAATTGGTAGCCGCGGCGCCAAAAGGCTTGTTTCTCACTGGAACTGCGCTGGTCGACATCGACGGCGATGCGGCCAGCGGGACGCAACCGCTGTGCTTCATCGACCATGCCACCCATGACATGCGCATCGGCTACTACCGCGATACCTACTCACGCACCGCCGACGGATGGCGGCTGAAGACCCGGGCCATGACGTTCATCCGCCGCAGCGGAGTGCACGATTCCGGGCGCCCACACGCCGTCGGCCGCCCCACCCCGTGAATGTCGAGGAGTTCCGGGCGGGGCTGTGCGCGTGGCTCGACGACAATGACTTGACCCCGGGACCAGATCATTCGCTGCAGGGCCACATGCAGCAATTCGCCCGAGTCAGCCGGGCGCTCTATGACGCCGATTGGATGCGCTACGGCTGGCCGGTCGAAGTCGGCGGATTGGGTGGGCCCGCGGTGCTTCGCGCGATCGTCGGCGAAGAGGTGGTCGGCCGACGGCTCGCCGAGCCCGGGCCGTACTCGATGCTCGAGGTGCTCGCGCCGACGATGATCGATTACGCCCCTGCAGAACTCGCAGCGGAGATGGTGCCGCGCCTGCTCAGCGGCGCGGAGCATTGGTGTCAGGGCTTTTCGGAGCCCGGCTCCGGCAGCGACCTGGCCTCGCTGACCACTCGGGCGGTCCAGGACGGCGACAACTGGATCGTCAACGGGCAAAAGGTCTGGACGAGCTTCGCACAGTTCTCGACGCGGTGCGTCCTGCTCGCCCGCACCGCGCCGGGCCACGATGGAATCACCGCGTTCTTCGTCGACCTGGACACCCCGGGCATCACCATTCGGCCGCTGCGCACGATGCACGGCGTGGACGAGTTCTGCGAGGTGTACTACGACGACGTGGCGATCCCGTCGAGCCGGATGCTCGGCCAACCCGGAGACGGTTGGCGGCTGGCGATGGACCTGCTGCCTTACGAACGCTCCGCCTGCTTCTGGCAGCGGATCGCCTACCTCTACTCCCGCTTCGACGAGCTCATCGCGGAGACAGCCGCTAGCGAACCCGACGGCCACGACGAGTTCGAGCTTGGCGCAGCCTATCTCGCGCTGCACACGCTGCGCTGCCGATCCCGCGACACCCAGCACAGGTTACGCGACGGGGCACGGCTCGGGCCGGACACCTCCATCGACAAGGTGCTGCTGGCCAGCGCCGAACAACGGCTCTACGACACCGTCCGCGACCTGCTCCCCGGAACCCTGGAGCTCGACGACACGCCGTGGCGCTCGGAGTACCTGTATTCCCGCGCCGCGACGATCTATGGCGGAACCGCCGAGATCCAGCGCAACATCATCGCCCGCCGGCTGCTCGATCTCGGAAAGGAGTAGAGCCGTGGACCCCGAGGCACTGCGCATGCTGGCCGACTCGCTACGCACCGCAATGACCGCGGCGACGGGAGCCAAGCTCGACGCCGCGCTAAACGAACTCGGCTGGCTCGACATGCTCGACGAGATCCCGGATACCGCAGTCCCTTTGGTGTTCGAGTTGCTCGGCGAGGCCGGCGCGCACGCCTCTGTGCTCAACGACGTCGTTGCGCGGGCGACCGGAAGTGTGCCGGAGGGCGCCGCACCGCTGCCGTATGCCGGTGGCCGCTGGGTGATATGGGAACGCGGCGATGGCTCAAGCTCGGCGCTCGACGACGAGCTGCCGATACGTTCCGTACCGCGGGGAGAGTCGCTGCCGCCCGAGGCGTTAGCCGCCGGACGGCGCGCCCTGGGCTGGTGGCTGGTGGGCGCCAGCCGGGCCATGCTTGTGCTGGCGCGCCAGCATGCCGTGGACCGTGTTCAATTCGGTCGGCACATCAGCTCGTTCCAGGCGATCCGCCACCGGCTTGCCGAGACGCTCGTCGCGATAGAGGGGGCCGAGGCGACCCTGCGGGCCGTCAGCGCGGAGACGGATGACCAGGATGGCCTGGGCTCCCTGCTGGCCAAGGCCGCCGCCGGCCAGGCGGCGCTGTCCACCTCACGCCACTGCCAGCAGGTCCTCGGCGGCATCGGCTTCACCGCCGAACACCCCTTGCATCGCCATATCAAACGGGCCCTGGTCCTGGACGGCCTGCTGGGCAGCGCGAGAGAACTGACCCATGAGGCGGGAAAGTCGTTGCGGTCCAAAGGACATGCACCGCGGATGGTGCAGCTGTAGGGGCTCGATGTCCCACCTGTCACAAAGCCGGGGAGATACCCAATGTGCCCGCCTCACAGCTCTGTCGGCGCTGGAGGCCAGGGCACGAATTTGTCGTTATGTGCCAGGTCGGCCACGGCCCTAGACTTGGCACGCATGGGCCGCCCCGTCCCACCGCGCAACCAGGTCGGTGTCGCCTCCGTCATCTTGGGCGTGGTCGCGCTCGGCACCTGCTGGCTCCTGATCGGGGTACCCCTCGGCATCGCGGCGGTGCTGACCGGTGATGTCGCCCGCCGGCGCGTCCAGCGCCGCGAAGCCAACAACCTCCACGCCGCTGTAGCCGGCATCGTGCTGGGGGCGGCGGCGATCGTTGCCGGGCTCGTCGCCATCGCCTACTACGCCTGGGTGGATGCTCGAAAGCCTTGATACCGCACGCTAATTGCGCGGTAGGCCGAGGATGCGTTCGGCGATGATGTTCCGTTGGATCTCGGAGGTCCCGCCGGCGATGGTCGCGGCGAAGGTGCGCACGTAGCGATCGAACCAGCTGCCGTAGTGGCTGTCCAGGTTCAGCGGCGCGACGGGCGAGGTGACCGCGTGAAGCACGAGCCCGTCCGGCCCCTCCGCATTCAACGCGTCCTCGCAGGCTCGTTGCATCGCCTCCGACCCCAGAAGCTTCAGCACCGACTGGGCGGGCACGTCCTCTTCCCCGCGTGCGGCCTTGGCCAAAGTCGCCGACCCGATCAGCCGCAGCGCGTAGCAATCCATCACCAGGGTTGCGTAGTGATCGCGCTGCAGCGGTCCCGATGCGCCGAAATCGACGGTCAGCGCGTGCAACATCCCGGCGTAGTCCATCCACAGCATGGCGCGCTCGTGACCGAGTGAACCGGTTGCCACCCGCCAGCCCTGGTTGATCTCCCCAACCAAGTTCTCGGCCGGGACACGCACGTCGGTGAAGAACACCTCGTTGAAGTCGACGTCTGCGCTGTCCGCGACCGACGCGAAGGGGCGGCGGACCACGCCGGGGGTGTCGGTCGGGATGAGTAAAGCACTGATGCCCTTGTGTTTTGGCGCCTCGGGGTCCGTACGCAGAAAGGCCAAAAGCACGTCGGCGTCGTGGGCGCCCGATGTCCACACCTTCTGCCCGTTGACCACGAAGTGGTCACCGTCGAGCACCGCGCGGGTTTTCAGTGACGCCAGATCCGAGCCCGCACCGGGTTCGCTCATGCCCAGCGACGCGGTGATCTCGGCGCGCAGAATCGGCACGGCCCATCGCTGTTTTTGCTCCTGTGTGCCGAACGTCAACAGGGACGCCGCGATGATGCCGACGCCCTGCGGATTGAAACTTTGATAGATCCGGCGCCGTGACAACTCTTCGAGGTACACGTATTGCTGCAACAAGGTGGCGTTTCGTCCACCGAACTCCGGCGGGTTGCCCGGCAGCAGCCACCCGCTGTCGAACAGCAACCGTTGCCAGCGGCGCGCCCACTCCGGAATGTGCGAACTCGAGCGGGGCCGGTCGAATGCCTCGGCCTCCGAGGGCAGATGGGCGTCGAGGAAAGCGACGAACTCAGCGCGAAACGCCTCGACATCGGCGTCGAAACTCAGCTGCACGGCACTCCTAGCAGTGGGTAGATCAAGGTTTCCGCTGACGGCGCAGTTCGCTCTTGCGATTTCACTTCCATACACGCGTGTAAGAGAATAGTATTCTCGTCGTAAGAAAGTTACAATCTCAGACACGTCGTCCGTGAGGGGGTCGAGCGCACAGATGCCACGGCGTTCTCCGGTAGAGTCCAATCATGTTCTCCCCTCGCGGCAATCCCCTGAGCCGCTCGTGACCAGCCCAAGCGAGGAGCCCGCCTGGAAGCAGCGCGCCGTCGAGCGGTCGATCAAGACCGCAAAACTGCGGGCCGCCCAGCGCGTCCAGCGTTTCCTCGACGCGGCGCAGGCCATCATCATCGAAAAGGGCAGCACGGACTTCACCGTCCAGGAGGTTGTCGACCGCTCCCGCCAGTCGTTGCGAAGCTTCTACCTTCAGTTCGACGGCAAGCACGAGCTGTTGCTCGCACTGTTCGAAGACGCGTTGAGCCGCTCTGCCGATCAGATTCGCGCGGCCACGGAAAGTCATACGGATCCGCTCGAGCGTCTCAAGGTTGCCGTTGAGCTGTTGTACGAGTCCTCGCGCCCGGATCCCACGGCGAAACGGCCGTTGTTCACCGACTTTGCGCCGCGATTGCTGGTCACACACCCGGCTGAGGTCAAGGTCGCGCACGCGCCGCTGTTGGCATTGCTGACGGAACTGATGGAAGCGGCCAGCGACGCGGGCGAGTTGCGCCCCGAGATCAATCCCAAGCGGGTGGCCGCCATGACGATGCAGACGGTGATGTTCATCGCTCAGTCCAGTGGGGGCTCGGACGACGCGACGATCCATCCCATCACCGCCGACGAGGTGTGGGACTTCTGCTCACGCGGATTCGTCGGCTAGCGATCACGCGGTAGCCGGGCCGCAGGGCAACGCTCAAATGAGCAACTATCGCACGCCACTTGCCTCGCGAGAATCAGATTCTCTAATATCTAGAATTGCAAATAGCCAAAACGGATTCGTCGTTGACACTGGTTGGTGGCGGTGACAGGGTTCTCAGGCGACACGACGGCGATTCCCCGGGGGGCGGGGCGACGCGGTTCCGGCGAGAGGCGATTGATTTCCCGTGACAGTCAGCGCGGCCAGCGAGGTGTACTTCGATCCGTACGACGTGGAGCTGAACGCCGACCCGTACCCGATGTTTCGGCGGCTGCGCGAGGAACTTCCGCTGTACTACAACGAGCAGCATGGCTTCTATGCGCTGAGTCGCTTCGCCGACGTCAATGACGCGCTGGTCGATTTCCAGACCTTCAGTTCGGCCAAGGGCGCGATACTCGAGCTGATCAAGGCGAACATCGAGATCCCTTCGGGGGTAGTGCTGTTCGAGGATCCGCCGATCCACGACATCCACCGCAAGTTGCTATCCCGGATGTTCACGCCGCGCAAGATCAACGAGCTGGAATCCAAGATCCGCGAATTCTGTGCTCAGAGTTTGGATCCGCTGATCGGCACGGACCGGTTCGACTTCGTCGCCGACCTGGGCGCGCAGATGCCGATGCGGGTGATCGGGATGCTGCTCGGTGTGCCCGAGGAGTTCCAGGAAGCGGCACGCGATCGCGCCAACGCCAACTTGCGCACCGAAGCCGGCAAACCCATGGACACCACCGCCGAAAACATGATGAACGGCGAGTTTTTCGGCCAATTCATCGACTGGCGCGCCGAACATCCTTCCGACGACATCATGACCGAACTGCTTAACGTGGAGTTCGAAGACGAGAGCGGGACCGTCCGCCGACTCCGCCGCGACGAACTGCTCATCTATATCAGCGTGGTGTCCGGCGCCGGCAACGAAACCACCACCCGGCTCATCGGGTGGACCGGAAAGGTGTTGGCCGAACACCCCGAACAGCGCCGGGAACTGGTCGCCGACCCGTCGTTGATCCCAGGGGCCATCGAGGAGTTGCTGCGCTACGAACCGCCGGCGCCCCACGTGGCCAGGTACGTGACCCGTGATGTCGAGTACTACGGGCACCGCATCCCGGAGGGCAGCGTCATGATGATGCTGATCGGCGCGGCGAACCGCGATCACCGCCAATTCCCGCCGGACGGAGATGTTTTCGACATCCGACGCGAGCCGCGCCAGCACCTGACGTTCAGCGTCGGCACCCACTACTGCCTCGGCTCGGCACTGGCCCGCCTGGAGGGCCGGATCGCGCTCGAGGAAATCCTGAAGCGGTTTCCGGAGTGGGATGTCGACCTGGCCGAGTGCAAGCTCTCCCCGACCTCGACCGTGCGGGGTTGGGACACCATGCCGGCCGTAATCGGTTGAGCCATCAAGGAAATGGGGTAGCCATGACTGGACGTGTTGAGGGCAAGGTCGCTTTCGTCACCGGAGCGGCGCGGGGTCAGGGCCGCAGCCACGCGGTCCGGTTGGCGCAAGAGGGCGCCGACATCATCGCGGTCGACGTCTGTAAGCCGATCGTGCGCAACACCACCATCCCGGCCTCGACGCCAGAGGATCTGGCCGAGACCGCCGACTTGGTCAAGGGCCACAACCGCCGGATCTTCACGGCCGAAGTCGATGTGCGCGACTACGACGCGCTGAAAGCCGCGGTGGATAGCGGCGTGGAACAACTGGGTCGCCTCGACATCATCGTGGCCAACGCGGGGATCGGCAACGGCGGCGACACCCTGGACAAGACCTCCGAATACGACTGGCAGGAAATGATCGACGTGAACCTGTCGAGCGTTTGGAAGTCGGTGAAGGCCGGTGTGCCACACCTGATCGCGGGCGGCAAGGGCGGCTCGATCATTTTGACCAGCTCGGTCGGCGGGCTGAAGGCCTACCCCCATTGCGGTAGCTACGTCGCGGCCAAACACGGGGTGGTGGGCATCATGCGGTCCTTCGCAGTGGAGTTGGGACAGCACATGATTCGCGTCAACTCCGTGCATCCCACGCACGTGAGCACGCCGATGCTGCACAACGAGGGGACCTTCAAGATGTTCCGGCCGGATCTGGAGAATCCGGGGCCCGACGACATGGCCCCGATCTGCCAGATGTTCCACACGCTGCCGATCCCGTGGGTGGACCCTGTCGACATCAGCAATGCGGTGCTGTTCTTCGCCTCCGACGAATCTCGATATATCACCGGCGTGACCCTGCCCGTCGACGCGGGTAGCTGCCTGAAATAGGGTTCCGTCCCATGGACGGATTCGAGGGACGCGGCGCGGTCGTCACCGGCGGTGCGAGTGGTATCGGCTTTGCCACCGCCACCGAGTTCGCTTGCCGTGGAGCGCGCGTGGTGCTCGCCGACGTCGACAAGCCCGGGCTGGAACAGGCGGTGGCACGGCTGCACGACGCGGGGTTCGACGCGCACGGCGTGACGTGCGATGTCCGGCATCTCGAGGAGATGGTTCACCTCGCGGATGAGGCCTTCCGCCTGCTCGGCCAGGTCGACGTGGTCTTCAGCAATGCCGGCATCGTCGTTGCCGGTCCGATCGCGCAGATGACGCACGAGGACTGGCGCTGGGTGATCGACATCGATCTATGGGGCTCCATTCACGCCGTCGAGGCGTTCGTGCCGAGGCTGCTCGAGCAGGGTACGGGCGGCCACGTCGCCTTCACCGCGTCCTTCGCCGGCCTGGTACCCAACGCCGGCCTCGGGGCCTACTGCGTCGCCAAGTATGGCGTGGTCGCCCTCGCCGAGACGCTGGCCCGCGAGGTGAAGGAGAGCGGCATCGGAGTGTCGGTGCTGTGCCCGATGGTCGTCGAAACCAAGCTCGTCTCCAACTCCGAACGAATTCGCGGCGCGGATTACGGATTGGCGGCGACCCCCGACGTGACGGGGTCGGTCGGGCCGTTGCCGGCGCAGGACGACTCCCTGGGCGTCGACGAGGTCGCCCGCCTGACTGCCGACGCGATTGTGGCCAACCGGCTGTACATCCTCCCGCATGAGGCCGCCCGCGCTTCCGTGCACCGCAGGTTCGAGCGCATCGACCGCACCTTCGACGACCAGGCGGCCGAAGGCTGGCGCCACTAAGCCGGAGCCTGGCCGATGATTCCGTCGGCCTCCAGCTCGGCAATCTCTGCCGGCGTCAAACCCAGTTCGGCAAGCAACTCGTGGTTGTGCTGCCCCAGCAGCGGCGCGGCCTTCGTGTGGGATCGCGCCGGACCGCCGGCGAACCGCATCGGCATGGTGCTGAGCTTGGCCCGGCCATTCACCGGGTGGTCGACTTCCTCGAAGAAGCCACGAAAAGCCAGCTGCTGCAGCTCCGTTTGGCGATGGGGCTGCATGACCTTGGCCACCGGCACTCCGGCATCCCAGAGCTTTGCGACGATGTCGTCGCGGGTGCGCTGTTCACACCAGGCGGCCAGGTGCTCGTCGATCGAATCCTGGTGTGCGCGCCGCCCGGCTTCCGTCGACAGCGCGGGATCGGTCGCCCAGGGCGGTGATCCGAGCGCGCCGCACAGGCTTTCCCACTGTTCGTCGTTAGTCACGGCTATCGCGACCCAGCTGTCGAGCCGACCGAACTCGTCGATATCGGCGGCGCGGTAGAGGTTCTGCGGTGCCGCGGCCGGCCCGCGATTGCCCGCGCGTTCCAGCAGCGCACCGTACGCGGTGTACTCGATGATCTGTTCGGCCGAGATGCTGAGCGCGGCATCGACCATCGCGGCCTCGACGAGCACGCCCTCACCGGTGCGGCAGCGGTGTTCCAGCGCCAGCAGCAGGCCGTTGAGCGCATGCACACCCGCATTGGGGTCGCCGATCGAATACGGCTCGTAGGGAGGACGGTCGGGATATCCGGTCAGCCAGCTCAGGCCGGAAGCAGACTCGATGGCATAGGCGAACGCGGGATTGTCGCGCCACGGCCCGTCGAGCCCGAATCCGGGCATCCGCAGCATGACGGCATCGGGCCGAATGGCTTGCACGGCAGCAAAATCCAGCCCGATCTGGTCCAGCACCCGAGGCGTGAAGTTCTCCACGACGACGTCACAAGTCGCGATGAGCCGGAGCAACACCTCTCGCCCGCGTGGGCTCTGCAGGTCCAGCGCCAGGCCTTTCTTGTTGGTGTTTAGCGCCGCGTAGATAGGCGACTTCTCCCACCATTGGTGTTCGGTGATCGGCACGCCGGCGATCAGCCGGGTACCGTCAGGCCGGCGCGCGGATTCCATATGCACAACATCGGCGCCGAGCATGGCCAGGAAGTGGGTGCAGGAAGGTCCCGCCCAGAACGTCGTCATGTCCAATACCCGGATCCCATTGAACGGCAACCGGTTCAGGGTGGAAGAGCGCGTCGGAGCCGGCCGTGGCGCCGAATTGGCGGCCCGGTAGCGCGCAGTGTGTTCACCGAGTCGCGGCGCTGGGCCGGGCGGGCGAAGCCGGGCGGGCGACATCCGGTATGGAGGGCCCGGCTGCTGGAAACCGTCACGCGGGTTGCGCACGAACGAGCCGCGTTCGACAAAGTGTTCCAGCGAGGCGATGTTCGCGCCGTTGGCGACGGGAGCGTTGGGAATCCGGAACGCCGTCGCGAGTTCGCGGATCTCGTAGACCTGATTGGCCTCCACCCACGCGTAGATGTCCTCGGCGTGGATGTTGGCCTGTTCGGTGATCGTCAGCGGCGATCCTTCATCGATCCATTCGGGGTGGCCAACCATCGCGCACAGGTCGAACCACTGCTGCGCGGTGCCGCATCCCAGGTCCACCAGACCGTCCTTCGCCTGGGCCACCCCCGGCACCGTGAGTCGGCGCGCATCCCGCCATGGCCGGCCCAGCAGTTCGAAGTAGGTGACCGGATAGTAGGTCAGGCAAAGGATTTGGGACTCGAGCATCGACAGGTCGATGAGATCGCCTGGCTCTGCCGAGTCACCGCGGCCAAACCGCGACGCCAGGATCGCGACGCTGGCGTAGGCCCCGGCCATGTATTCGCCGACCTGCCCGCCGATGTAGACCGGGGCCCGTTCGGGCAGTCCGCGTCCCAGCCCGACGATTCCGCCCGACCACGCTTGCAGGGTGAACTCGGTTGCGGCCCGGTCGCGCCAGGGGCCGTCCAGACCGAAGGCGGTGATCGACGCGACAGTTGCGTGCGAATGCACTCGATGAATCGCCGCGGGGGTGAAGTCTTGGTGTTCAGCCACTTTGGAACCCGCGGAACAGACCACCGCGTCCGCCGCGGCGAGCAACCGGTGGACCATCTCGACGTCGTCTTCCACGTCTGGATCGGCGACAACGCTGTGTTTCGATCCGGCCAGGAAGCTGAACAGCGCGCCGTCGGCGCCGGGTGGGATGGCCGCGCCCGACGCCGACCAGCGCCGCAGCGGATCACCTTGCGGCGGCTCGACTTTGATGACGGTGGCGCCGCCGTCGGCAAGCAACTTGGTGCAGTACGCGCCCGCAATTCCGGTTGAGAGATCGACCACCGTGTAACCGGACAGCGGCGCCTGCGGTTCAGGTTCCCCACTCATGCCTGCCACGACGGACTACGGGTCAGCACTTCGGGACCGTCGGCGGAGATGAGGACCGCCTCGCGTCCGAAGACCGCCCCGACCCCGGCTTCCCAGACATAGCCTGTTACGGCGAGCACCATGCCCGGCTCCAGCCGTTCGCGGAAAGCGCTTTCGGGCAGGTGGTCGGAGACCACGGGCGGGTCGAAGCCCATGCCCAGGCCACGCGCCACCGGCATCGGCGGTGGCGGTTCACCCGCGGCCTGGTAGGCGCCCAGCAACTCGGCGGTCCCGCCTCCGGGCCGGCACGCGGCTAACAGCTTGGCCCACAGGCTGTCCCAGCGTCGGTAAAGCGCTGCGGCGCCGGTGGGTACGCCTACGGGCCAGGTGCGTCCCACCTCGCCGATGTAGCCGCCGGCCAGGACGCCGGCGGAAAACGCGACGACGTCGCCCTCTTTAATGCGGCCGTCGCCGTTGACCCGACGCCACGGATGCGCGCGCGAAGTCACCCACGCGACATCCTGGTTCGACGGCGTGCTTACTCCGCCGGCCGCCAGCGCCTCCAACAGGACCCCGGCCAGAATCTGTTCGCTGACCCCCGGCCGCAGTTCGGAGACCGCGGCGGCCAGGCCCGACTCCGCGACCGCGATCGCCTCCCGCAGAGAAACCAACTCTTCGGCCGTCTTGATGCGCCGGGCGGCGCGCATGGCCAGTTCCCCGTCGACCAACTCGGCGTTGGGAAACGCGCTGGGCAGTAGCTTGGCGAAAGCCGGTGAGAGCGCATCGGTTCCGACGCGGCGCGCGGTGGCAGCGCCGTCGATGCGCTGCAGCGCCGCGATGGTGTTCATCGGGTTCCACGAGATGCCGTACAGGTTTTCGTGGGGAATGTCGTCGGGGACACCCTCATCCCACGTGCTGAGCAGATGAACGGCGCCGGTGTCACGGACCAGCACGCAGGTGGGGCCGAACGGGCGGGTGCCTGCGACCCACAGCTGCGGTGCCCCGGACACGTAACGGACGTTGGCCTGCCGCCCGAGCACCAGGACGTCGAGACCGTGCGCGGCCATCTGCTCCAGTGCCCGGTGCCGCCGTCCCAGCCGCAGCGCCCTATCGTCGGGCAGAACTTCAGTTGCCATAGGGGTCATAGGGGTAGTCGGTCAATTTGATCCAGCCGTCGTCGGTAATCACCAAGACCTCTTCGCTGCGATAGCCGCCGGTGCCGTCCTCCCAGACCACCGGCTCCAAAACCAGCACCATGCCCTGCTGCAGGACGAAATTCTCGTCGAACTCGTCGCCGAGATCCGTTCCTATCATCGGCATTTCGGCGGCGTTGACGCCGATGCCGTGGCCGAGGTAGAAGTGCGGAAGCCAGGGCTTCCTGCCGCCGTTGGCCTTGGTTGCTGCCCTGCCCAGGTCGGCGGCGGTGGCTCCGGCGCGCGCGACATCCAGCACGGCGGTCAAGATCTCGAACCATTTGTCGAACTGCACCCGCTGGCGCGGCGACGGGTCTTTGCCGACGATCCAGGTGCGCCCGAAGTCCGAGCAGTACCCGTGGTAGGTGATGCTGACGTCCGTCCAGAGCACGTCGCCTTCGGCCAGCTCGCGCTCGGTGGAGAGCAGGGGCAACGCGAGGTCTCCGTGCGTGGTCCACACGCCCTCCGCCTTGCTCGGCGGCATCACCTGCCAGATGGGCTCGAGCATGCTTGCCTCGGCACCCAATTCGAAAGCGCGTCGCAAAAAGCTTGCGGATAGCTCGATCTGGCGGATGCCTGGCGCCAGTGCCTTGTGGACCTCCACCATCGCCTGGTCGGTGATCCGCACCGCGGTGCGCATGCAGGACAATTCGTCGGGCGTCTTGACTGCCTTAGCGGCGCTGACGACGGCGGCGGCATCGGCGGGAGCGCCGTTGGGAAACAACAACTTCGCCGCGCGCGACATGGCGCCGGTGCACTCGTCGATGGCGATCACGGCGCCGGCAGGAATGAGGTCGGCCAGCTGGTGGGCGAAATTCCGGACGCCCTCGTCGAATTCGAGATAGACCGGCCCGTGTAGGTGGTCGGCGGGCAGGTCCGCCTCGTGCGCGGCGCCCTCGCGGAACGGCAGGAACAGGTGCGGCCACGGATCGTCGGCGACTATGACGGCGACGGGCCGCTCGACGTACGACAGCCCGGCGTCACCCAGGGGCCAGCTGGTCCCGGTGGCGTACACGACGGCGTTATTGCCCAGCAGGATCATCGCGTCGACTCCGCGTTCGGTCATCGCCGAGCGCAGCCGAGCCCCGGTCTCGCGACGCATGCGGGCGAGATCAGGTGTTTCGGGAATCGCGAACGTTGTCACAATCCGAGGAATTCGGTGATGTTGCCGCTGACGATGCGCGCCGCGTCGGCCGGGCCGACGGCGTCGACAACCGCCGCCAGTGACTTCTCCGAATAGCCGTATGTGCTTTCGTTGTGCGGATAGTCGCTGGACCACATCACCTTGTCCACGCCGATCTTGTCGATCAGTTGCAGACCCAGCGGGTCGACCATGAACGAGGCGCTCATGTGGGTGTCCCAGTAGTAGCGCACGTTGTGTTCCAGCGGCCGGTTGAACATGTGCTGATACGAGGCAACCAGGTGCTCGGCGTCTTGCAGCGCCCACGGCACCCACGAAATGCCGCCCTCGAACCAACCGATCCGCAGGCTTGGGTGCTGGTCGAGGATGCCGCCAAAGATGTACTTGGAGAACGTCTCCCGGAATCCATCGATGTTGATCATCATCCCGACGACGACGCTGTTGAACTCGCACGGGCTCTTCGGCGGAGTTTCCCCGATGTGGTGGGTTACCGGCAGGCCGGCGGCCTCGATCTCGTCCCACACGGCGCTCATCGACGTGCTCGAGTAGTCGATCGGGTTGCCGTCGTCGTCCTTGCCCGGGTTCAGCGGCATCAGGAACGTCTTGAGCCCCAACGATTTCAGCTCTTCCAACGTTTGCCGTGTGCCTTGCGGGTCCCACCAGTTGATCAGCCCGGCACCGTAGAAATGGCCGTCCGAGCGTTCCTGGAGCTCCGCGATGTATTCGTTGTAGATGCGGAAGGCGAGTTCGCGAAGCTTCTTGTCGGGATAGTGAAACAGCGCCAGCACCGCGTTGGGGAAGGCAAGTTCCTTATCGACTCCGTCCTCGCGCAGCTCCTGAATCCGGGCCTCGATGTTGGTGCTCGCGGCGCCGGGCAGGTCGTCGTATTGCATCAACACCGCGCTGAAGTCGCCCGGCAGGAACGACTGCCCCTTGCGCCCGACCTGGTACGCGCCGTCCTCATACCAGATGCGCGGCGCCTTCTCCTTGAGATCGTCGGGGAACCGTTCGTAGAAGATGTCGGCGGCCAGGGAAATGTGATTATCCGCGGAAAAGACCACTGTCCCGTCGGGCAGACCCACATCGGCGCCGCCGGCGTGCCCGCGGCGATCCTTCGGTGCGCCAAAGCCTTCGGGCGGGTAGAGCGAAATGGTGCTTGATTGAGTCGTCATCATTGACCCTCCATTCGGATCGGCATTTGGCTACCAGGTCACCGGCAATTCGTAGACGCCGTAGGCGAGACGATCGTCCTTGAAAGGGATGTCCTCGATCGGGACCGCCAGCGTCAGCGTCGGGATGCGGCGGAACAGCGTGCGGTAGACGATTTGCAACTCCGCGCGGGCGAGCTGCTGGCCCACGCACTGGTGCCGGCCGTAACCGAATGCGACGTTGCGATCGGCCCCCGCCCGGTGCAGATACAGTCGGTCCGGTTCGGGGAAGGCGTTGGCATCCCAGTTCGCCGGAGCCAAATCGATGATGATGCCTTCGCCGGCCTTGATGACCTCTCCGCCGATGTGGATGTCTTCGACCGCGACTCGGCGCTGACCATTCTGGATGATGCTGAGGTAGCGAAGCAGTTCCTCGACGGCGCTCGCGATGATCTTCGGGTCTTCGGCGTCGCGGATGACGGCGAGCTGCTCGGGATTCTGCAGCAGCGCAAGCACACCGATACCGATCATGTTCGAGGTGGTTTCGTGTCCGGCGATGAGCAGTCCGGTGCCGAGCTGCGCGGCTTCCTTGACGCTGAGCTCGCCGGCCTTGACGCGCTCGGCAAGGTCGGAGACCGCGTCCTCGGCGGGATTTTCCATTTTGGCCTCGACCAGCTGGGCCAGATATTTGTGCAGGCTGATCGCGCCCTTCGCGGTGTCCTCACCAGTCGCGTAGCGCGCCAGCCCCACGTTGGCGTGGTGCTGGAACATCTCGGCGTCCTCGTACGGCACCCCGAGCAGCTGGCTGATCACCAGCGACGGGACCGGCAGCGCCAGCGCGGTGACAATATCGGCGGGCTGTGGGCCGGCCAGCATCGCGTCGATGTGGTCGTCGGTGATCTGCTGGATGTTCGGCCGCAGACCTTCCACCCGCCTGAACGTGAAGGGCTTCGACAACATCCGCCGGAACCGGGTGTGCTCTTCGCCGTCGGAGGTGAAGACCGATCGCGGACGCTTGTGCACCGTGGACAACATGCCCGCGTTCCAGTGCGGAAAGCCGGGCACCCGATCGTCGACGCTGACGCGGGAATCGGAGAACAGTTCGCGCACTTCCTCGTAACCCGTGATGAGCCATGGTGTGCTGCCGTCCCAGATCCGCACCCTGGACAGCGGCTTGCTCGCCGCCAGCGCCATGACGTCCGGGGGTGGGGCGAAGGGGCAGCGCGCATTCCTGGCCATTGGGTAATCCGGGATTTCGGCGGTTGCCTGGGTTTCAGTGCCCGTCAGTGTGTCTGACATTTCATTCCTCGATGTAGATGGCCTGGGCGGGGCACGCGGCCGCCGCACGGCGTGCGCCCTCGGTCTGTTCCGCCGACGGATGCTCGTTGAGTAGGACGACGACACCGTCGTCGTCGCGCTGATCGAACACCTCCGGCGCATTCATGACGCAGTTCCCCGAGGAGGCGCAAATGTTCTGGTCGACAGTCACTTTCATGTTCAACACTTTTATTCGCACCGCGTGACCGGTGCCAACCACAGGCCCACGATCGCATCGATGAGTCCGGATGCTGCGGCGCGCCAAGAGGTTTGGTGCATGGTTGATCCTGCCGCCAGCGCACGCTCACGGTCGGCGCAGGTGTGCATCAGCAGGTTGCGCGCCATGATGTTGCGTTCGAAACGCACCTCGGCCGGCAGGTTGGGCAGGCAGCTGTTGATGCCGTCGACGACCTGGACCAGCGACGGCGAGCTGAGCGCCCCCTTGACGATGATGTTGTAGTAGGCCGGATCGGTCATCGCCTGCGCCGCGAAGCGCGCGTACCAAGTCGGATTGCCCAGATCCGCCAGATGCTCAGTGAGCGGGCGCACCAGGCAGCCCACCCAGTCACGCATCTCCGCCGGGCCGCCGGAGGCCGACAGCTCTGCCACCATTTGTTCGCGGAGTTCCTCGACGGGTCCGCGGTGTTTCTGCTCGATGGCGCGCACCAGATCGGCCTTCGTGCCGAAGTGGTAGCCCACCGCGGCGTTGTTGCCCTGCCCGGCGGCCTCGCTGACCTGCCGGTTCGACACGGCGAACATGCCGTGCTCGGCATACAACCGCTCCGCCGCCACCAGGATCGCCTCCTGGGTGGAGCTGGCCCGCTCGGTGCGAACCGTCCTGCCTGCCGTGGTCATTGCACTAGTCAACCCGCAGCGCGGGATTAAGTCAAGCGCTTGATTTAAACTTAGGCGGTCCCTTGCACGCCGAGCGTGACGCTGCAGTCACGTTCGGCCTCCAGGGTGACTGCAGCGTCACGCTCGAGGCGCCTCCGACGAGATCAGTCGCCACGGGTTGACTTCAACAACACTTGAAGTCCTAGCCTGCCGTCATGACCTTCAAATCGCATGAAATTGATTTCCTGCGCCAGGCCGACCTGGGCCGGTTGGCCACCATCCAGCGCGACGGCGCGCCACAGAACAGCCCGGTGGGATTCACCTACAACGAGGCACTGGGCACCATCGATATCGCCGGCTACCGGATGTCGAAGAGCCAGAAGTACCGCAACATCGCCCACGACAACAGGGTGGCCTTCGTCGTTGACGACATCACCTCGCGCGACCCGTGGCGGGTGCGTTGCCTCGAGATACGCGGAACCGCCGAGCAAGCCGAGGCACCGTCGGCACAGGGCGCCGCCGGTGACGAGCTCGACACGGCGATCATCCGTATCACGCCGCGGCGCATCATCAGCTTCGGCATCGACGATCAGGTCAGCGAGCCGCATCAGCTGCAGGTGGACCGGCGCGACGTTTCCTGAAGTCATCCCTTGGACTTGGACCGAATGGCCTTGCCGGCGACCGTCCCCCCATCCACCGGTAGCACGGTTCCGGTGACGTAGCGCGACCGGTCGCTGGCGAAGTACAGCGCAGCTTCGGCGATATCCGCGGGTGTGCCCTCGCGCTTCAACGGCCGGTCGGCTCGCATCGTCTCGCGGATTGCCGCCTCATACCGCTCGAGTTCCTCCGGATCCTTGTTGACCGTGGTAGCGAGGAGGGGGGTGGGGATGTTGCCCGGCGCAATGGCGTTGACTCGAATCTCGTAGTACGCCAACTCGATTGCCGCGGACTTGGTGAATTGGATGACTGCCGCTTTGGACGCGCGGTAAGTCATCACGCCACCGCCGGCCTGGATTCCGCCGATCGAGGTCATGTTGACGATGGATCCACCGCCGTGAGTCGCCATGTGCCGGGCGGCATCTCGGGTACCGGCCATCACACCCAGCACGTTGACCGCCATGACGCGGTGAAAATCGGCCAGGTCGTCGTCGAGAAAACGGCTGTGCATGGTGCTCGAAACCCCGGCGTTGTTGACCATGATGTGCAGGCCCCCGAATTTCTCGACGGCGGTCGCTACCAGCGCGCCAACCTGTTCGGGATCGGAAACGTCGGTCCGCCGAAACAGGGCGTCGGCGCCCAGCCCCGCCGCGAGGGCTTCACCCCTGTCCTCGTCGATGTCGGCAATGACGACCCGCGCGCCCTCGGCGACAAACCGCTCCACGGTGGCCCGGCCGATGCCGGAAGCACCGCCGGTGACGACGGCGACCTTGCCGGCCAGTTCATCAACCACACGACGAGTTAATCGGCGCGGGCCCCGTTAAGTCAAGCAGTTGATTTAAGGGGTTCGGCGAACTGGACGCATATCAATTCGTTTGCAGAAGTGGAAGGCTGACTTCACCGGCTCATTGACTACCTCGGGAGGGCTCACCATGAAGATTTTGGTCATCGGCGGCAGCGGGCTGATCGGCTCCCAGGTCATCGCCAATCTGACCGAGCTTGGACATGAGGCGATCTCGGCGTCGCCAAGCTCCGGTGTCAACAGTGTCACCGGTGAGGGTCTCGCCGAAGCGGTGGCGGGCGTGCACACCGTGGTGGACGTGTCCAACTCCCCGTCCTTCGACGACGAACCCGTGCTGCAGTTCTTCACCACGTCGACCAAAAACCTTCTCGCCACGGAACGCGAGGCCGGTGTGCAGCACCACGTCGCACTCTCGATCGTGGGTGCCGACCGCGCCCCGGACAGTGGCTACATGCGGGCCAAGGTTGCCCAAGAGAAATTGATCGAGGAATCGGGATGCCCGTATTCGATCGTGCGGGCGACCCAGTTCTTCGAATTCGTCGACGCCATCGCGGATTCGGCGACCGACGGCAACACCGTCCTGCTGCCGGAAGGGGCGTTCCAGCCCATCGCCGCGAAGGACGTCGCCACCGCCGTCACCCGCGCAGCAACCGCCGATCCGACCAACGGCATCACCAATATCGCCGGACCCGAAAAGCGTGGCATGGACGAATTCATCCGAACCGCGCTTGCCGGTTCCGGCGATCCACGCCAAGTCGTGGGCGACCCCAAGGCCCGCTATTTCGGTACCCAGCTCGACGAGCGCACCATCGTCCCCACCGACGGCGAAAACCCGACGATCTATCCCACCCGCTTCAGCGACTGGAAGGCCTCCCGGACTCCCAGCGGTTCGCAGTAGGCGCCAGGAGGCGAAGAGGGCTATACCTGATGCCACGGGTCGCACTGATCACCGGCGCCAGCAGGGGCATCGGCGCGGCGACGGCACGACTTCTTGCCGAACGCGGATTTCGGGCCGTGGTCAACCACCGCGCCAGCGCCCAGGAGGCGGAGGCGGTGGTCGCCGATATTACGTCGGGGGGTGGCGAGGCGATCGCAATACGGGCCGATGTCACCAATGCGGGTGCCATCTCCGCCATGGCCGACGAAATCGCACAGCGCTGGGGCGGGGTGGACGTGCTGGTGCACAACGCGTTGATACCGTTCACCGTCACATCGTTCGCCGACCTCACCTGGGAGCAGCTCGGCGGCAAGGTGAACGCCGAGCTGCACGCCGCATACATGTTGACGAAGACCGTTGTGCCCGGGATGATTTCCCGCAGTTATGGCCGACTGATCTATCTCACCACCGGACTGTCGCGGCGTCCCCGCGACGGGATGATCGCGCTGGGCACTGCGAAGGCCGCCCTGGACCAGTTCGTTCGATACGTTGCGCTCGAGCTGGCGCCGCACGGGATCACCGCCAACCTCGTCGCACCGGCCACGGTGAGCGGAACGACGGTGACCCAGCAGCTCAGCTCGGAGCGGATGCGTCAGCTCGGGGAGGCCGCGCCGATGGGACGACTCGTCACTCCGGAGGAGGTGGCCCACACGATCGCGTTCTTGGCAAGTGAGGACTCAGGTTTCACCACCGGACATTATCTGCCGGTCAACGGCGGCCTCTCAATGGACTGAACGCCGTGCACACGATCGACCTCGCCTACGTCGGGCGTGGTATCCACGAAGAACTGGTCGCCTACGTCGCCGATCAGGAAGGCTACTTCGAAGACGAAGGTGTCCATGTCGCCGTCAGGGACGGAATCCGCTGGGACACAGAACGTCTGCGTTCAGGTGCGACGATCGGACTCGGTCGGGCTCTGCTATCGCGCTTGACCGACGGCATCGAATGGACAGTGCTGAGCGTAAATACGCACCGTCCGTTGTTCTGGTTCCTCGGCGGCGCCGGCGTGACTTCCATGGAAGAACTTCGTGGACGACGGCTTGCGGTACACGCGGCGCACACCGCTCCTGGATGCTTTGCACGGATCGTGCTTCGCCGGCACGGCCTGGACCCCGACCGCGACCTACAGTGTGTGGTCCGGGCCCCGGGCGACTACCAAATGGATCTGCGGCAATTGCGCGACAACTCGATCGACGCGGCCTACGTCGGCAGCACCCTGGCACCCGAACAGGTGGCCGACGAGGAAGGGTTTCACGTGCTGTCCTGGGTCGGCGACCATTTTCAGATTCCGACTGTCGGAGTCGCGGTGGATCCGGCAAGCATCGAGATCGACAGCCCGGCGGTGCAAGGGTTGGTGCGGGCCAACCAGCGCGCCCTGCGGACAATTGCCGAAAGGCCGCAACTGGCCATCGAGTACCTGGCATCGTTTCTGAACCGGCTGACCCGCGATGAGGCCCGACGCCACTACGAGCGCTACATCGGTCCCTACTTCACATCCGATGGGCGGGTGGACCTCGACATCGCCGGACAGGCGGTCGACGCGGTCGCCGCCGAGCTCGGCGTCGCCTCGACATCTGCCGACCGGATCTACCAGCCAGCCCGATAACACGCATCCGGCCACCGACTCAACGACAAGGAGTGATCAATGCCCGAGCTGCCAACGAGCGGGGCCCCCTTCGACAAGACGCGGTTCACCAGGCGCGGTTTCATGGTCGCCGGCATCGCCGGTGGATTGACGCTGGCCGCGTGCAGCCAATCGAAATCTCAGGTGACCGGCAGCGCCGCACAAATGGCAGCAGCCATAGCCGAGGTCGAGGCCGCTCGGCCACATAGCGGGCGGACCGTGACCGCCGCCCTAACACCACAGCCGGCCCAGATCGATCTCGGTGGGCCGATCGTCCATACGTTCGCCTACGGCAATTCCATTCCCGGACCGCTGATCCGGGCCAGCATCGGCGACGAGCTGGCCGTCACCGTTTCAAACCGGCTCGACCGTCCCACGTCGGTGCATTGGCACGGTATCGCGATGCGCAACGACATGGACGGTGCCGCGCCGGCCACCCCAAACATCGCAGCGGGCCAAGACTTTACCTACAGGTTCTCCGTCCCGAATCCGGGCACATATTGGGCCCATCCGCACACCGGCCTGGACGCCGACAAGGGACTCTATCTGCCGGTCATCGTCGACGATCCGACCGAGGGCAACTACGACGCCGAATGGATTGTCGTCCTTGATGATTGGACCGATGGGATCGGCAGGTCCCCACAACAGTTGTACAACGAACTCACCAGCCCGAATAAGCCCCCAATGTCGAACATGCCCACGACGACCGAGCCGACGTCGACCACGACCACGACGAGCCCGACAACCTCGACAACGTCGACGGAGACGACGACCTCGACCACCTCGACAACGTCGACGGGGACGACGACCACGACGACCGCCACGCCGCCGAGCTCGATGGCCGAGACACCACGGGGCAGTGCCGGCAAAAGCGACCTGCTCGGCGGCGACGCCGGCGACATCGCCTACCCGTACTACCTCATCAATGGCCGAATTCCTGCGGCCCCCACCACTTTCAACGCGAAGCCAGGTCAGCGAATCCGGATCCGCTTCATCAACACCGGCTCCGACACCGCATTTCGCGTCGCGCTGGCTGGCCATTCGATGACGGTCACCCACACCGATGGTTACCCCGTCGTGCCCAGACAGGTTGATGCTCTGCTCATCGGCATGGCCGAACGCTACGACGTCATCGTGACCGCTGCCGACGGGGTCTTCCCACTGGTGGCACTGGCGGAAGGAAAGGGTGCCCTGGCGCGGGCCCTGCTCGCCACCGGATCCGGCAGCCAACCCGACCCGGGTTTTCAACCGGCCGAACTGACCAAACGCGTGGGCACCATCGACATGTTCACCGCCACCACACCGGTCAACCTCGGTCGCCCCGAAGCCGGCCTCAACCTCCCGGTCGTACTGGGCGGCAATATGATGCAGTACAACTGGACGATCAACGGGCAGCCCTACCGCAGCACCAATCCGCTGCACGTCCGGCAGGGTCAACGGCCCACCATCACGTTCGACAACCCCACGATGATGTATCACCCAATTCACCTGCACGGCCACACATTCCAGCTGATCAAGGCTGACGGCAGCCCCGGCGCGCGCAAGGACACAGTGATCGTCTTGCCCAAGCAGAAGATCCTCGCGGTCCTCGTCGCCGACAACCCCGGCTTGTGGGTGCTGCACTGCCACAACACATACCACCAAGAGGCCGGGATGCAGACCCGTCTGGACTATGTCTTCTGACTTTTCGCCAGAAAGTCCAGTAGCAGCTCGTTGACCGCCTCCGGCTGCTCAATTTGCGGGCAGTGACCGGCCTTGTCGACCACTACCGGGCGGGCACCGTCGATCTGTTTGGCGATCTGGGCCGCCCAGCCCGATGGCAACAGTTTGTCGTCTCCGCCCTCGACGACAAGCGTCGGCACGTCGATGCGCTCGTAGGCCCGCGCCGTCGACGGGGTCGGCGGCGGTGCGGCATCCGGGCGACGAAACCTGGCCGCGGCCACGGCCTCCCATGCGCCAGGCGCGATACTCGACTCGTAGCGGCGCCGCACGTAGTCGTCGTCGGCGGGATAGCCAGCGTCGTAGAACAACGCTTCGACGATGCGGCGCATCGCGGGCAGCGTGGCGTCGTATTGCTGCAGCGCCTCGAAGTGCCGGTTCTGTTGGATTTCTCCCCCACCGCAGATGATCACCAGGCTGCGGATCGGTAGCAGCGGTGCATCCGAGGTCGCGTCGGTGAGCAGGTTGATGGCTCCCATCGAGTTGCCGACGAAATGCGCCGAGTCGATGCCAAGCGTTTCGCAGAAGCGGGCCACATGCCGAATCCGCATGCCACGGCCATTGACGAAATCGATGACCTTCGCGGACTGACCGAATCCCAGCTGGTCGGGCGCCAGCACGCGATGTCGAGCGGCGAGGGCGGCGATGTTGCGTTCCCAGCCGAGCTCGGCGCTGGCACCGAATTCGCCGCCGTGCAGCAGGACCACCGGATCGCCCTCGCCGGCCTCCAGGTAGCTGGTGACCAGCCCATCGACCAGCGTGGACTTACGCTGAACTTTCATCACTTGATCGCGATCGGATTCACCGGGGAGCCCACGGCGCCAACAACTCTCAACGGCGGCGCGATCAGCTGGAATTCGTATACTCCGTCGGCGGAACAGTCGTCCGCTAGGGCGCCGAGGTCCCAGTACTCGCCGAACATCAGCCCCATGTCGCGCAGGCACAGCAGATGCAGGGGCAGGAAAACTCCGTCCACCCCGGACACCAGGTCTTCGACTTGCAGGTTGTCGGCGGCGACCGCCGCGACCTCATGATCATGCAGCCACGATGCGCAGCGCCAGTCCAGCCCGGAGTAGCCTTCCATCTTGTTGCCGGTCTCCAGAAACCTTGTCCACCAACCGGTTCGGATCAGTACGATGTCGCCCCGGCCGACTGTCACGCCCTGGGTGCGGACCACGTCGTCGAGTTCTTCGGGAGTGATCGGGTTTCCGGGTTCGAGGTAGACGTCCGCGCCGCGGTGGCGAACCAGGTCCAGCAGCACACCGCGCGAGGTGATGCCCTTGCCGTCGACCTTGTCGATGCCGCAGTGATAGGCACCCATGCTGGTCACCGAACCCGCCGGGAAGCCGTTGTAGAGCTTGTCGTCGTAGTAGACGTGAGACAACGCATCCCACTGGCTGGCGGCTTGGAGCGGCATGATGATCATGTCGTCGTTGAAGCGGAACGGATTGGCCGCCATGTATTGGCTCAGCTGCTGCGCCAACGGGTTACGCGCCCACTCGGGCCCGTACTGGGCCAGCGTGTTCACGTCGCCGCCGTCGATAGTCATGACATGCACCGGGTTGTGGCGGAACTCGAAGGCGCCCTGCGGTCCTGACGCGCCGAAGTCCACACCGAGCGGAAAGACCTTGCCGTGCCGGACCAGGCTTGCCGCTTGAGCAACTTTGTCCTCGGTGATGAAGTTCAGGGTGCCCAGCTCGTCGTCGCTGCCCCATCGCCCCCAGTTGGAGACGTCGCGAGCGACCCGCCGAAAATCAGTCACGCTGGCCACGGAGCCCGTCCTTCCTCGATTTCACGGGCGATCGCCGCGCCGACGTTGCCGCCGTCGACCCATACGACCTGGCCCGAGATATAGCTGGCTGCACGACTATTCAGAAACAGTAGAACCGAGGCCTGCTCGTCCGGACCGGCGACGCGCCCCAGCGGCTTGGGGATGTCGTCGAGATAGCCCTGCCCGTAGGCGGTCCGTAGCTGGTCAAGGATAGGCGTTTCGGTCACCCCGGGGCCGGTGCAGTTGATGCGGATGCCCCGCGCCCCCAGCGGCGTAGCGCTCCGCATGGTGTAGAGGATGATCGCTTCCTTCGACAATTGGTAGCCGCCGCCGGTCAGCTCTTCGGGATGGGTATGGCACCAGTCGATGCCCTCTTGCATCGTCGCGGTATTCAGCAGCGGCGCCACGTCGTGCAGGTGTTCCCGGTATCCGGCTGCGGCCAGCGACGACACGCTGACGATGGATGACCCGTCGACCATCTTCGGGATCAGTGCCTCGGTGGCATGCCGCAAGCCGAGGAAGTTGATCGTGGCAACCAGTGGCGGGTCACCGATTCCGGAGGAGACACCGGCGACGTTGAATAGCGCATCGACCTGCCCGCCGATGGCGGCCACCGCATCGTCGATTGATCCCGGGTCGGCGAGGTCGACTTCGTGAAAATCGTTGAGCCCGACGGTCGGTGGGCGCTTGTCCAGGCCCACGACGTCGGCTCCGAGCTCAGTGAGTTGTCGCACCACGTGTTCGCCGATGCCCGACGCACACCCGGTCACCACCGCGCGGCGGCCGTCGTAGCGCCAAAGCTCGTCGATGCCCGTCACGTGCCCTGCTGCTCCTCCTTAGCGCGCTGCGCCGCCTGGACGCGACCCTCGTTGATCTCCGCCATGGCTTCGGGGATCTCGCTGGCGGTGAACTTACCGCCGCGCCCGGTCGGCAGGCCACCGAAGGAGTACTTTTCGTCGAACTTCGGTGCAGTCGATTCCGGCCGTCGCGCCTCGACCTTCTCGATCACGGGTGCGAGCCGGACGGCTTTGTCGGCTACCGCCTTTTTGTCGCGCTCGATGAACTCGGGCAGCACCTCCTTGCCCATCAGCTCGATCGACTCCATGGTCCCCTCATGGCTGCGCGGGTTGAGCAGCAGGATGATCTCGTCGACACCGCTTTCCTCGTAGCCGCGCAGGAACTCGCGCACGGTGGCCGGGGAACCGATCGCGCCGCGTCCGGGGCCGTAGGCCAGTGTCGGGTCCTTCTCGACCTCTTCCAGGTACCGCTTCCACACCCCGGTCCGCCCGGGCGTGTGCACGCCGGTCATATAGAAGTGCATGATGCCGAACGAGAAGAATCCGCCGCCCTGGCCGAGGCGTTTGAGCGCCTCGTCGTCGGACTTGGCGACCATCATCGACAGGTCGCCGCCGATGGCGAGAATGTTCGGGTTGATCCGCGGTGTGACCGGCACACCGTTCTCCTCGAATTCCTTGTAGTAGCCGTTGACCCGCTCGGTCAGCGGACCCGGGCCGGTGTAGGCGAAACTCAATGCGCCGATGGCCTTTTGGGCGGCCATCTGTACGCTCGCCGGCCGCGTGCAGGCTACCCAGACCGGCGGATGGGGCTTTTGCAGCGGCTTGGGGATCACGTTGCGGGCCGGCATCTGGATGTGCTCGCCATCGAATCCCGCGAAGGGCTCCTCGATCATGCAGCGAATGGATACCTCGAGGGCCTCTTCCCATTGCGCGCGTTTGTCGGCGGGATCGATGTTGAATCCGCCGAGCTCACCAACCGAGGACGATTCCCCGGTGCCGAACTCGACGCGCCCGTTGGACAGCAGGTCGAGGGTGGCGATGCGTTCGGCGACCCGCGCGGGATGATTCACCGCGGGCGGAAGGTGCATGATGCCGAACCCCAGCCGGATGTTCTTGGTCCGCTGGCTGGCCGCGGCCAAGAATATTTCCGGCGCGGTGGAATGACAGTATTCCTCGAGGAAGTGGTGCTCGGTCAGCCAGACCGTGGAGAACCCCGCTTTGTCGGCCGCCTCGACCTCGTCCAGGCAGTCCTGCAACAAGACGTGTTCGTCGTCGGGTGCCCACGGACGGGGAAGGGCGAACTCGTAGAACAGCGAGATTTTCATTGTTACCTCCTATGAGAACTAAGGGTCTGGCTCGCAAGGTGTTTGGCCGCGACAAAGCCAAAGGTCATCGCCGGGCCGATGGTCGCCCCGGCTCCGGCGTAGCTGCGGCCCATCACCGGCGCGGCGGTATTGCCCACCGCGTACAGTCCCCGTACGACGGTGTCGTCGGGCCGTAGTACTCGCGCGTATTCGTCGGTACGCAGGCCACCCGACGTCCCGAGGTCGCCGAGCACGATTCGAAACGCGTAGTACGGGGGATCGCCCAGCGGATACAGATTCGGGTTTGGCAGTGTCGGATCGCCGTAGTAGTTGTCGTAGACGCTGTCCCCGCGGTTGAAATCGTCGTCGTGTCCCCGGTGAGCGAGTTCGTTGAAACGTGTTGCGGTTTCGCTAAGCTGGCGCGCCGGCACCCCGATCTTGGTCGCCATGTCTTCCCAACTCGTGGCAGCTTTGACGACGCCGGACTCCAGCCACGCGGACGGCATCTTGCGGCCCGTGGGCACCGGGGCCCCAGGGATTTTGGGTATCGGCAGATGGCCGCCGATCACATAGCGATTCCAAGACCGGTGGTCGGTGATGAGCCAGCACGGGATGTGCGTGATGCCGGATTTCTGGCCGTCGATCATGGCGTGGCCGAAATCCATGTAGGGCGCTGCCTCGTTGATAAAGCGCTTACCGTCGCCGTTGACGATGAACTGCGCCGGCATCATCCGTTCGTTCAGCATGAATTGCATTCGGCCGTCCGGCCATTGGATTGCCGGGAACCACCAGGCCTCGTCGAGCAGGTCGGTTCCGGCACCCACCTTCTGGCCCGCCCGAATGCCGTCGCCCATGGCGGCGGGATTGCCGAAGCTCCAGTCCCGGGACCCCACACTCTCCAAGACGGGCAGCTGCTCCTTGCGCCAGGCGAGATCGTGATCGAAACCCCCGGAAGCCAGGATGACGCCGCGGCGTGCGCCGATTCGCTGCTTGCCGCCGTCGCGCTCCAGCACCGCCCCGGTCACCGATCCGTCGCCGTCGGTGAGCAACTCGACCATCGGCGAGTCCAGCCACAACGGGATGCCACGCTCGCGCATCGCCAGAAACAGCCGTGCCATCAGTGACTGCCCGATCGCCGCCATCCGCTCGTTGAACGCTCTGGCTTTGACCATGCGCCAGATCAGCTTCAGCAGCACGCCCTTGCCTGCCCATGACTGCCTGATCCGGTAGAAGGTTCGAAGCTCCTTGGGACCCAACCAGATTCCCTTGGGAGCGAGCGTCAGCGGCTGGAGCAGTTTCCCCTCGTCGGGGCCCAATGTGCGCAGGTCGATGGGCGGCACGTTGATAGTGCTGCCGAGTTCGGAGCCGCCGGGCAATTCCGGATAATAGTCGGCGTAGCCGGGCTTCCAGACGAACTCCAACCATCCCGACAGCCGTTCGAGGAATTCGAGCATCTGCGGCGCAGACTCCACGTACTGGCGTATGCGCGCCTCGCTGACCAAGCCGTCGGTGATCTTGCGTAGGTATTCGACGACACCTTCGGGGTCCGGGACATAGCCCTCCCTGCGTTGTGCGGGTGCCCCCGGCACCCAGATGCCGCCACCGGAGAGGGCGGTGGAACCGCCGAAATGAGAGGACTTTTCCACCACCAACGTGTCCAGCCCGGAAGCGTCCGCGGCGAGGGCGGCCGCCATGCCGCCACCGCCGGATCCGACGATGAGCACGTCGACCACGTGATCGAAACCCTCGGCGGTCATGCCGGTGTCGCCGTTCTGATGGCGAATCCGGCGATCAGTTCCGGCGCCGGCTGGTAGTAGCGCATCACCGTCCGGTACGGCCCGGCCGATTCCAGTGCGGCGAAAGCCGCTACCCAGGTTCTGATTTCGTGTGCCGAGCTGCCGCCTTCGTGGACCACGAACGAGTTCGACCACTGATCGAGATCGTCCAGCCGTCCCGCGTCGACGATTTCGAGGAAGCGATGATCCCACGCAGGGTTGAGCGGTTGCAGGTCATTTTCGCCGGCGGCAAAGCTCTTGGCCGCGTCTGCCGTCGCCGCTTGCCGAGCCCGCCGCTGCTCGGGCGTCATCGGCCGACCGTCCACGATGCGTTCGCGCACTGCGGCAGTCGCGGTCGCCAGCGTCGGAACCGGCGGGCTGTGCGAGAGTCCACCGGATCCGATCACCAGCACCCGCTTGTCCAGAGTGGCGAGGAAGCCGCCCACGGCGGCACCGAGTGCACGGCAGCGCTGCAACGGCCCCAGCGGAACCGCGATCGCGTTGACGAAAACCGGTATCACCGGGCGTGCGGTGGCGTCCCCGAAGAGTTTCTCCAGCGGCTGAACGGTGCCGTGGTCCACGTCCATATTGGCCGACACCGCGACGTCGACTCCCGCGGCGAGTACGACCTCCGCGCATTCGGTGGCCAGCTCTTCGGGCACATCGAGCGGGCCGGCCTGGGTGCCGTAGTCGCCAATCCCGGTAGCACTCATGCCGATACAGAACGGCGGCATTACCTTGTAGAAGAACCCGTTGTAGTGATCCGGCGAGAAGATGACCACGAGTTCCGGGTTGTAATCTTCGACGAATGCGCGCGCCTCAGCGATCGCGCCTTCGATGTCGTCAAGCAGGTCCCGCGACGGCCCCGGAAGATTCAGGAGCGGGCTGTGGGACATACAGCACAGAGCCAGAGGCACTTCGGTGATCACCCCCTCCCGGGGTGAGCGTGAGGGCATCGAGGAGCGCGACGCTCAGCTCCGGCGCGCGCTGTGCGATGCAGGTACCCGCGATACACCGATCTGGGCGCAGGAACACGACCGATTCAGGGTGCGTGTCGAACCAGGATTTGACGCCGCCGCCCCGGTCGCCGACGACCACAACATCGGGATCGTCGTGCCCCGTCCAGTGCAGCTGCGTGGCGGGGCGCAGCGCGATGAACCGCGCGCCCAAGGCTTTCCACGCCTCGAAGGCCTCATCGCCGAGGATCTTGCGGGGGTTGTTGTTCCAGCACAGCACCGCGAACCAGTCGCCGAGGACGTCGTCCAACAGGATGTCTTGCTGGACGCGGGTGTCGACCCGGGGCTGGATGAACAGCGTGCCGACCGGCGAGTCCGCGCGAGCTGGCCCGTTGTGACCCACCGAATGCACCACGGCGCCCTGCTCGTAGCGCGGCATCGGCTTGAACCGCATCTCCAGCACATAGCGCTTGAGCGAGGGCACAATTGACGCGGATCGCACGAGGAGGTCCCGCACGGTCGCCACCCGACGGTTTGTCGGTGAGATGACGCGGCCGACCATGGTGGACAGGTCGATCATCGCGCGCGCGTGCTTGCGGCGCTCCACGTCGTAGGTGTCCAGCAGCTTGTCGGTGGCCTGACCGTTCACCACCGCGGCGAGCTTCCAGCCCAGATTGGCAGCGTCGCGGATCCCGCTGTTGTAGCCCTGGCCCTGCCACACCGGCATCAGGTGGGCGGCGTCGCCGGCCAACAACAACCGGCCACTGCGGAACGCACCGGCGATCCGCGAATGGTGGGTGTAGACCCGGCGCCGAATCACGTCGACGCGGTCGGGGTGGGGCACCATGCGCGCCAGCATCCGAGTCAGAAACGCCGGGTCCTCCGCTTGCTCGTCGGTCTCGTCGGCGTGAATCATGAACTCGAAGCGGCGAATTCCGTGTGCGATAGAGATCGAGGCATAGGGGCGTTCGGGGTCGGCGCCGACCTCGCTGTTGGGGTGGCCCAGCGGGTCGTTGGCGACATCGACCACCAGCCACCGCGTCGACGATGTGGTCCCGTCGAAGGAAACGTCCATCATCCGTCGCGTCTGGCTGCGCCCGCCGTCGCACCCGACGACGTAACGTGCGCGCACACCGGCCGCGTCGCCGTTGCCGCCGAGTTCGACGGTCACCCCGTTGTCATCTTGGGCGCACGACGTCATCGGGCGGCCCCACCACACCGCGACGTGTTCGAATCTGTCTAACCCGGCGAGCAATTCGGCGTCGACGAGCGGTTGCACGAAGCCGTTGCGCTTAGGCCAGCCGAAACGCGCGTCGGGCGGGGCCATTTCGGCCAGTACACGGCGCTTGGCATCGACGAAACGCAGGATCTGGTTGGGCACGGTGTGTGGCAGGACGTGCTCGACCAGGCCGATCGATTGAAAGGTGCGCAGGGCCTCGTCGTCCAGCCCCACCCCGCGCGGGTAGTCGATGAGCGTGTCTCGTTCCTCGACCACCAGCGTGCTGACGCCTTGTAGGCCAAGGATATTGGCCAGCGTCAGGCCGACGGGGCCGGCGCCGACGACCACGACGTCGACAGCGGCTTGTTCCTGGTGCCCGTCGGTACCCATCAGCGGCCTAGCAAGAAGTCGAGATGGAGGCGATTGAACGTCTTGGCGTCCTCGTACTGGGGCCAGTGGCCACACCCCGGCATCACCTCGAACCGTGCGTTCGGGATCATCGATGCGATGCGGCGCCCTTCGGTGACGTCGGCGGTGGGGTCGTCACTGGTCCACAGCACCAGCGTCGGCGCGGTGATCGACCCGTACTCGGCCGGGCCCAGGATGTTGCGAGCCCGAATCTCGGGGTCTTGCAACGCCATAATGTCGCGCATCGCGGCGACGAATCCAGGTTGTCGATAGACCCGCTGGCGGCTGGCCACCAGGTCGTCGTAGTCCTTGGACTTGTCGGCCATCAACCATTTGATGCGCGCCTGGACCGTCTCCCACGTCGGGTCCTCGGCGGCGGCCATGGACAACGTGATGATCCGTTGCATCACAGCCGGATCGGCCTGGGAGCCGCCCGCGGTGTTGAGGACCAGCCGGTCAACCACGTCGGGATGGTCGACGGCGGCGCGGGCGGCCACCCAACCGCCCAGCGATTCGCCGCTGAGGCTGGCGCGGTCGACGCCGATGGTGCGCAGCACGGCTATCAGGTGCTCGACGTAGTGATGGACTTCCAGCGGGTGGCCCGGCTTGTCCGTATACCCATGCCCCAGCATGTCGATCGACCAGGTCCAGAAGTGTTCGGCGTGCGCTGCCAGATTGCGGACGTAGGCCTCGGCGTGACCGCCGGATCCGTGCAGCAGGACCACGAGCGGCTTGCCCGGGTCGCCGGCGCGCAGATAGCGGGTGCGGACTCCGCCGGCGTCGAGGTAACCCTGCGAAAAGGCGACGCCCTGGAGATCGCTCCATATGCTCTCGAACTCCGCCACGGTTCCTCTCTGGCTGCAGCTGGGGGAAATCTCGTTCTCGATTTGGACTTATCTCGTGTGCTAATATCGCACAACAATGTGCGTTATATATAGAGCTTCGCTCTCGCATGGAGGTCTGTCAAGGCTGTGACGGGTTCTGGGAGCGGTTCGCAGACACTGGCCAGGGGCCTGACCGCGCTGCAGATGGTGGCGGCCTCGCCGGCCGGGCTCACCGTGCAGCAGCTGGCCGACCAAGTCGGAGTGCACCGGACCATCGCGTATCGCTTGCTGTCGACGTTGGCTCAGTTCCGGTTGGTTGCCAAGGGAGAGGACGGGCGCTACCGACCCGCCGCCGGCCTTGCCGTGCTGGGCGCGTCGTTCGATCGCAACGTGCGCCAACTAAGTCTGCCCACGCTGCGCGCACTGGCCGACGAACTCGGGACCACGGTGTCGTTGCTCGTCGCCGAGGGCGACCAGCAGGTGGCGGTCGCGGTGATCGTGCCGAGCCACGTCGCCTACCAACTGGCCTTCCATGAAGGCAGCCGATATCCGTTGGAGCGCGGTGCCGCTGGGATCGCATTGCTCGCGAGCATGCCCGCGCGTCCGGGCGAACGGGATCTGGTCGCACGCGCTCGCGAACGCGGCTGGGTGACGACGTATGCGGAGATCGAGCCGAACACGTACGGCCTGGCCGTTCCGGTCCGCCGCCAAGCCCCCTCTCCCCCAACGTGTATCAACCTCATCTCCCATCGAGAAGATGTCGTGATGCGCGGCAAGGATGCGGTCATCCGTGCCGCAACGCAGTTGTCCGAGCTACTGAGCTGAAGGGATATCAGTCCATGCCTTGGGACTCCGAAGTCGATGTCGTCGTGCTTGGCAGCGGCGGCGCCGGGCTCACCGCCGCGCTGTCGGCCGCCGCGGCCGGGGCGTCCGTTGCGGTCTTCGAGAAGGCACCGACCGTCGGCGGGACCACCGCCGTGTCGGGTGGCATCGTGTGGATCCCGGCCCATAACCGTTCTCCCGATGGCGAATTGACGGTCGCGGATGCGTTGCGGTACTTGCGCGCGCAGTCCCATGGCTCGATGGACGACGCCCTGGTCGAGACGTTCGTGCGAACCGGCCCGGCGATGCTCGACTTCGTCGAAGCGCACAGCGGTCTACGCTTCGAGATCGCCACCGGCTTCCCCGATTACCAACCGGAGTTGCCGGGCGGACAACCGACGGGAGGCCGGTCGTTCAGCGCCGCCCCCTTCGATCTCGCCCAATTGGACGAGTGGGCCACGCGGATCACGTCGTTTCCCGCCGATTGGTCCAACGTCGGTTTCGATGCAGAGACCCGAGCCCGGTTGCACGCCGCCATAGACGAACGGACGAGCCACCTGTGCGTCGCCGGGACCGCCCTGATCGCCGGGCTTCTGAAAGGGTTGCTCGACGTCGGGGTGACGCCGCGGGTGAATGCGCGGGCCGAACAACTTCTCGCCGAGGGTGGGGAGGTCACCGGTGTGCGGGTGGCCGTGCCCGGAGGAAGCCTGAGAGTGCGGGCTCGACGCGGTGTCATCCTGGGCACCGGCGGTTTCGAATGGGATCCCGTTCTGGCGCAGGCCTTTTTGCGTGGACCGATGCACGGCGCGGTCTCCCCGCCGAATAACACCGGCGACGGGCTGCGCATGGCGATGGCGCAGGGCGCCGATCTGGGCAACATGGGCGAGGCGTGGTGGGTGCCGATCGTGCGGATCCCGGGCGACACCATCGACGGCGAGCCGCGCAGCCGCAGCGTACGTCTGGAGCGCACCCGGCCGAGGAGCATCATCGTCAATGCGGCCGGCCGCCGGTTCGTCAACGAGGCATGCGACTACAACTCGATGGCCGGCGCTTTCCACTATCTCGATCCGCGCGGGGGTTATGTGAATGATCGCGGTTGGATCGTGTTCGATTCGGTGCACCTGCAGCGCTACGGATTTCTGGGTATTGCTCCCGGACAACCGGTTCCGGACTGGTTTTGCGAGTCGGCGGATCTTGCGGAGTTGGCTGCGAAGACCGGTATCGACGCGGAAGGTCTCAACCGGACGGTTCAGGAATGGAACCGTCAGGTCGCCGCGGGCGCGGATCCCGATTTCGGCCGCGGCTCGAGCGCATACGACGGCTACTGGGGCGACGACAGCGCCACCACTCTGGCCGGAAAGACGCTCGGCCCGATCGACACCGCCCCCTATTACGCGGTGCCGGTGTGCATCGGTTCGATGGGCACCAAGGGCGGGCCGCGTACCGATCCTGACGGCCGTGTGCTCCACGTTAGTGGTGAGCCGATAACCGGGCTCTTTGCCGCCGGCAATGCAATGGCCGGCGTAACCGGCCGGGCCTATGGCGGCGCCGGCGGAACCATTGGTCCGGCAATGGTTTTCGGCTATCGCGCCGGCCATGCAGCCGCTACCGGCAAGTCCGTCGACCTTTAGCCTTGCGCCGAACGTGTACTGAGTGCGAAAAACCCGGGCAAATCTCGCACCGAGTACACGTTCGGCGCTGCAGGTGGCATACGTTAGCGTGTTGCGGCTGCAGACAGAAGTCTCGTCACGAGCGGGTGCGGGCTCTCGATAGTCGAGCGGTTCTGCGGCACAAACAATGTGGCGACGTAAAACGGATGCTCGGGTAGTTCAAACACCCGAGCTTCATCGTCGTCGTCCTGTCCGGTGACACGCAGTCCGCCTTCTTCAAGTACCTGACGGAAGTCCGGATTGAGTCCAAAGTTGCAGTAGTACTCTTCGTTGACCCTCCGCATGCCATAGCACTGGGCGGCAATGGATTCCGGTTCGAGGTTGACGGGCATGGTCCGGCCTGCCAATGAGCAAGTCAACGCCGAGATGAATAGCCGGGAAGCGTACGGATCGTACTCGGCATGCTGAGCATCTTCGAAGCCCAGCACGTTACGGGCGTACTCCAAAATGATGTGCTGGCACCCGCCGCACGTACCTAGAGTGGGCACGGCGTTTTCCCGCCCGAAACGCAGCGCGGCCAGCGCCCCCAGCAAACTGCGATATGGGCTGCCGGGTGCACACCAGAGCGCATCCGCAGTCGTCAGCGAACTCAGGTCGGTCTCGAGTGATTCAGTGGCCACCCAGGCCACGGAGACATCCAATCCGAGCGGACTCGCGGAATGGCGAATCGCTTCGTTGGTGGCTACGTGAGGCGCATACGAGCTATCGAAATCGCCGATGATCGCAACGTTCAACAGATCCGTCATCACCGCTTTCCTTCGCCTCGGCTGTCTTGGATGCCTTTACGGTGCAACGAGATACGTTCCGTGCCCTTCGATCACCAGACCATCGCCGAACCGTAAAACTTCGCAAACCCGCGTATTGTCTTGGTTCCGGTACACGATGGCGATGGTCTCGATTCCCTGGTAGACGTCCTCGACGACGAACCGAAGGTTGGGAATTCGCTGCAATGCCTTGGTCCAGTAATGGCGCAGGGACGCCTTGCCAAGCACGATCCCCGCTGTGTCCGGCAGAAGCTTGGCTGCCACTGGCGAGGTAAACACCACGTCCTGGTGAAAGTGCTCGAGAACCGACTCCACGTCGTGGGCATTCCATGCCCGTTCCCACTGCTTGCTAAAGGTGACGGCGTCAAGGTTCACGGTGGAGACGGTAGTCGCCGGTGCGGCCGATGGTCCAAGCATTTTCACGGGGAACCTGGCGCAGCGGATTCAGCTTGCGTCATGCTGAATCGATGGTTGCCTATGACCAGATCGGCGGTAGCTATCTCGCGACGCGGCGACCCGATCGGGCAAGAGCATTTCGACGCCGGCTACCGCTTACTAATAAGCGACCCCAGTGCGGGTGGAAACTGGACAACATGACTTCGTCGGATTCGGATGCCGCCGATCAGATTCGCCGACAGGCCCTAACCCTCCTTGCTGTGGCGCAAAACGGGCTCACCTTCGCCGGCGACCCGTATGACAGGCAACGGTATGAGCAGGTACGCCGGTGCGGCGAAGCGCTGATGGGCCTCATTTGCGAGAGCGAGCTTGAGCAGCTGCGTGCGATCGTTGCCCTCGACTCCGGCTACATGACGCCCAAGGTCGATGCGCGAGCCGGCGTCTTTGATTCGAAGGCCAAAGTGCTTCTAGTCCAGGAACGCTCGGACGGTCGCTGGACCTTGCCGGGCGGCTGGTGCGACGTTTTGGAGAGCCCCGCGGAGGCCATCGTCAGGGAGGTACAGGAAGAAGCTGGCGTGAACGTCAGTGTGGACAAGCTTGTCGCGGTGCTGGACCGCGACAAACAGGGCCACCGGCCGCATCTCCCATTTCACGTCTACAAGCTATTTTTCCTTTGCACCGAACAGTCCCGAGTCCCACCCGATCCCACCGAAACCGCGGCGATCGACTGGTTCGCTCTTGACGAGCTGCCCCCGCTGTCCACATCACGAGTACTCGAATCCCAACTACGTCTCATGCACACCCACTGGCTGAACCCGGCTCTGCCCACCGCGTTCGACTGACGCTGCCGGTGGCCTAACTCGCGTACGAGGGGCCTTCCGGCAACAGGTGCTTGCGCACGAGTTTGCGCCAGCGCCGGTGCCGATAGCGATAAATCCCCTTCGCGAGCGCGGCGACGAACGCGGTCGCAACTCCCGCGTCGACGTCGACGGTGTCGCTGTATCGGCTCGAGCGTGCATCGATCGGTTCGACATGCAGCGTGTGGTTCCACGCCTTGAGGAGTCCGCCGTTCTCGTGGGTGCGCACCGTTCTGCGCGCCGGATCCACCTCGACGATTTCAATCGTGTGCCGGTAGGCCGGTATCACATGGAATGCGAGCAACCATCCGGTTCCGCGCTCGCCCACGCGCAGTACGTCCGAGCGTCCCGCCAGCGCCGGAAACCCCAGAAGGCCCTTACAGACGTACAGGAACGTGACCGGGGACAGCATCGCCGACCACACCCTGTCGGCGTCGGTCGGCAGGATTGTTTCGAGGTGGACGGTTCGCACCGGTACTCCTTCGGCGGTAGTTAGGGTACCCTAATTCTGCTGGTGAAAGCGCCGGTTGACTACTCGCATTTCCCAGGAGATCCGCGATCGCGCCAACGAACCGATTTAGGGAGCGTAAGCAGCCCAAACAGGAGCGGGCCGCCCAGACCAGGCAACGGATTCTGGATGCTGCGGCTCGCGTTTTCGCCGACCACGGCTACACCGCCGGCACCACCAATCGAATCGCCGAATGCGCCGGGATCTCGATCGGCTCGCTGTATCAATACTTTCCGAACAAGGACGCCGTGCTGCGAGCCTTGATGGACTCGCACGTCGATGCCGGCGCCAGGTTGCTCGGTGAGCGGTTGGCGAATGGTATGCCGCAACGGCTCGACGATGCGCTGCGGCTATTTGTGCGCGCGACCATCGACAACCACCGCGACAATCCGCGCCTGCATCGCGTGCTGTTCGAAGAGGCCCCTCGTGCGCCGGAGTTCCTGGCGCGGCTGCACGACTTGGAGCAGCTGACGGTGGATGCGACCACCCGATTACTCGAGCAGCACCCGGACGTGCGTGCCAGCAGACTGAACGCCCAAATCGTGGTGGCGACGATCGAATCGCTCGTTCACCGGCTCGTCACCTCGCCGAGCCCCGTTGACTTCCAACAGCTCGAAGATGAAATCGTCCTTCTGCTCACCGGATATCTGCAGCCACACAACGATTCCCACGCCGATTAGGCCGCCGGAAGGATGATGCACGTGGTGGTGGCGTGGGCGACAAGCTTGCCGTCTTGGTCCACGACCCGGCCCTCAGCCGTCGCAGTGCGGCGTCCGGAATGAACGACGGTGCCTGTGGCCGTGAGGGTTTGGCCATCGGTGCTGGCGGCACGGATGTAGTTGACCTTGATTTCCAAGGTGGTATAGCTGACGCCGGCGGGCAGGGTGGTATGGACCGCGCAGCCCATGACCGAGTCGAGGAGGGTAGCGGCGATACCGCCGTGGACGGTGCCAAGGGGGTTGGCGAATTCGGGACGGGTGTCAAGGGACATCACGACACGTCCGTGGTCGAGCTCGTCGAAGCGCAGGCCGAGCAGGCGGCCGATCCACGGTATATCGGTGGGGCGTTCGCTTTGCACCCAGCGCATCAGTTCCAGGCCGGTCATGGCAGCGATTTCTGTGGTCACGATCGTTCTCCTTGGTGGTGTCGACGCCGGGGTCAGCCCAACGGGGTGACGGTGTCGCGCAAGGTGACAAGGACCGGGGCATACATGCGGGCCTTGATGGCGCCCAGAGTGTCGCCGGCCTTGTTCGCCTGCGCGGCGGCGAGTTCGATGGCCTTGGCGCGCACCACATCCTCTGCCACCGCGTCGTCAACGATGCCGGCCGCGACGGCGTCCGTCCCGCCGTAGCGGTGTCCGCTGAGCATGGCCTGATGCGCGGTTTGCGGCGCCAACCGGGCCTGAATGAGCGCGGCCATGCCAGGGGTGAACGGGATGTTGATGTCCACCTCGGGCAGACACCAGAAGCCGCGGTCGGCGCGCATGACGCGAAAGTCGTGCGCCAGGGTGAACATCGCGCCCGCGGCGAAGGCGTGTCCCTGCACGGAGGCCACAGTGATCACCGGCAGGGACAGCACTCGCGCGAAGAGTTGGTGAACGGAAACGACGTAGTCGATGTGTTGGTCGGCGTGGGCGGATAGCCAGTCAAGGTCCAAACCGTTGGAGTAGAACTTCCCGGTGGCGGCGGTAACGAGGGCCCGGGGTCCGTGGGCCTTCTCCACCTCTTCCAGCCCGGCGTCGACGGAAGAGATCCAGTCGGGGTGAAAGCGGTTCTCACCGTCGCCGAGGTCGAGAACGAAGACGTTGTCGTGGCGATCGAGCGTGGGCATGCGAAACCCTACCTTTCATTCGTCAATTGACCATCCGGAGCGACGAAAAGCGCTGGCGCCGCAGGGCTTTCGCGGCTCCGAGGGGTACTGCTATCGATCGGTCCCTCTCGTCCCGATACACCGCCACATGGTGGCCGTTCATGTTACTATCTGCAGAATAGCGAGCTATCTATAGGATAGGAAGCGGGTGAGACATGGACCACAGCCGCGAACCCACGGCGTGGCTGCCGTATTGCCCGTATTACGCCGCGGCCGGCGACATCTTGACCCGCCGCTGGGCACCGATGGTGCTGCGCGCACTGGTCACCGGCCCGAAGCGGTTCGGCGAGATAGCCGCGTCTATCCCCGATATGACGGACAAGCTGCTGTCCCAGCGACTCAAGGACCTTGAAGACGAGGGCTTGGTCGAGCGCTTTCTCGGCGACGGCCGTCCGGCGCGCGTCGAGTATCGGTTGACAGAGAAGGGCGTCGAGCTCGGTGACATCCTGCTCGACATCAATCTGTGGGCGCTGAAATGGATTGACCTGTCCGCCCGTCAACCAGCGACGAAAACGCGAGTAACCCGCCGCGCACGATCCACTACCGCCAAAATGAAAGGGACAAAATGAAACTCGATGACGGCATGCGCAAATTTCTCGGCGACGGCGCAGACGCCACCCTGGTTACGATCAACCCCGACGGTAGCCCCCATGTGTCGGTCGTATGGGTTGCGCTCCAATCCACGCCAGAAGGCGACGAGCTAGTGAGCGCGCATCTGAGCGAGTACCGAAAGACCCGCAACATTCGCCGGGACCCCCGCGTGGCTCTGACAATCCTTTCCAAGGAGCCCCATCCCGGGCAGCCCACACCGTATCTGTCCGTCACTGGGTCCGCCCGCATCGTCGAGGGCGGCGCACCCGAATTGTTGACCGAGCTGGCCGACGTCATGCTGGGATCCAGCGAGCATTTTCCGCCGCCGGGTTCCCCATCGGGGCTACTCACCAGAATCCGCATCGAAAAGGTCGGCGGCGCCGGCGCTTAGGGCCGACTCGATTACTGCTTCAGCGGCAGTTCGACGCATATGTGAGTGCCCACCGGAACATCGAGAAAGACGAACGTTCCGCCCGCCGCTTCGACCCGCGCCCGGTGCGAGGCTAGCCCGATGTGTCCCTCGCCCAGGCGGCGCGCCATCGCGTCGTCGGTGAATCCCATGCCGTCGTCGACCACGTCCAAAACGCAGCTGCCTTCGTTGATCCCAAGGCGAACTGAAGCATTGCCGGCCTGAGAATGTTGCACCAGGTTGGACAGCAGCTCCCGCGCCACCCCGAAGACGATGGGGTCGATCTCGTTGCGAAGCGGGTAATCGATGTCCGTCGAGACGTCGATACCAGAACGCTGGGCGGTGTGTGCGGCTAGCTGCTGCAGCGCCGCACCCAATCCGACCTGCTCGAGGACGGCCGGATGCAGCTCAAACGTCGCCTGCCGCAATCGGTCCGAGGCAGCCTGCAGCCCGGCCATCGCGCGACCGACTCGCTCGTCACCAGGAAACGCCGTATCCAACTCGACGAGCTCTTGGCGCACGGCCAGGATGTCTTGCAGCGGTCCGTCGTGGATGGATTCCGAAATCCGGCGCTGCTCCACATCCGACGCAGTCATTGTCTGAGCCAGCAGTTCCTCGCGTAGTGTGCTGAGCCCGGCCACCGACCGGGTATGCCGTTCTTCGACGCGTACAGCGACAAACGCTGTGACACACAGGAACCCGTAGAGCAGGAACCGGAACGTGGCCTCGGTGATGCCGATCGAGCCGACCATTTCCGGGTCCTCGAGCACCGCGATCGCGAACCCCACCATCGAGAAGATCAACACCACCGCCGCTCGCCGGGAGGAGACGTCGAGCCCGATGAGGATCGGCAACGCCGTCATGATGAGCAGCGGGTGCAGTCCGTTGGTGGACAGCACCTGAAAGACGGTCAGCACGATCACGTCGATGACGGTGAACGCAAACGGCTCCACGCGGCCGACGCCGGCCAACCGGCCGCGTGCGAGCCATCGTCGGCTGCCGGAGAAGGCCAGCGTCAGCGCGCACAGCGCCATCAAGCCGTACCCGATGATCAGCACGGTTTGCTGGGGCCATTCGGACCGGCGCGTGTCGCTGAGCATCGCAGCGATCATCAAGCCCACCACGCCGATCCGAAGGACCGACGCGATTCGATACGAGCGCAGCTGGTGGATCCTGCGCACCCGGTTCAGTTCTGCGTCGCTGGCCACCGCCACCCGATCACCGTACTCATCCGCGCCGGCGCGCCCGTGGCAAATCGCGCGAAAACGCAGCAGAGCACCCGAAATCGCGAACGAATGCTTTCGATAAACCGCTACACTCATCGCCATGGCCGACGCGGCTACGCCCGCCGAAGTGCGTGTGGTCGTTGGTGACGACCACCCGCTCTTTCGCGAGGGTGTAGTGCGCGCACTTGCCTCGAGCGGTTCGGTGAACGTGGTCGGCGAGGCCGATGACGGATCGGCGGCACTGGAATTGATCAAGACGCACCTCCCGGATGTCGCATTGCTCGACTACCGAATGCCCGGCATGGATGGCTCCGAGGTCGCGGCGGCGGTGCGAAGTCAGCAGTTGCCGACCCGCGTGTTGCTTCTCTCGGCACACGACGAGCCGGCGATCGTGTTTCAGGCACTGCAGCAGGGCGCCGCCGGCTTCTTGCTGAAGGACTCGACCCGCGCCGAAATCGTCAAGGCGGTCCTCGATTGCGCGGAGGGTCGCGACGTCGTCGCACCCGGACTCGTCGGGGGCCTCGCCGCGGAAATCCGCCAGCGTGCAGCACCCACGGCACCCGTGCTCAGCGCGCGAGAGCGCGAGGTGCTCAATCGGATTGCCCGCGGCCAAAGCATCCCCGCGATCGCAGCCGAGCTCTACGTCGCGCCGTCGACGGTCAAGACCCATGTGCAACGCCTCTACGAAAAGCTCGGGGTCGGCGATCGCGCGGCCGCCGTGGCGGAAGCCATGCGGCAAGGTCTGCTCAGCTAGCGGGCGACGGCGGGTGCCGCTCACTCACGAAGCCGGATCCTCCGCGCCCAACAGTGCGTTCGCGGATGACATGGCCTCCGCCATCATTTGGCGAGCCCGTCGTTCGACCTCGTAAAGGTGGTCGTCGCTGACGCCGGCACCGGTCAGCTGCCGCCGGGCGAAGACCAAAGGATCGACGCTAGAGGGGTGATTAGTGCGGTAGGTGACCGCCTTGACCACGGTGGGGCCGCCGCCGACGCTCGCTCGTTCTACCGCGTGGGCGACCGATTTATGCACCGCCGCAACGTCTCTACCGTCGGCCAGGAGCACGGGCATTCCGTGGCTCTCGCGTGCACCGCGGCGCACCCCCGATCCGGTGCGAATGTCCTCGACGACGAACACCACGGGAAGCCGCCACGAAACGGCTATGCGCGCGGCCGTTTCGAACTCGACGGAGTTCGAGTCCTCATCGCCGATAACACACAGTGTGACTTTGCCTGCGCCGGCGACTTGCTGCGCGTAGGCATCGCCAAGCGCGAACATGACCGATTGCTTCAACGGGCTTGAGCTGGCGAATATCAGCTTCCATTCGGCGGCGAACGGGTCTTCGTTGGACGCGCCGCCCACCTCCCGGCTCGGGGCGAATATTTCGGCGATGGCCGGACCCAGCGGGAGCGACAGACCGATCTGCTGTGCGTGTTGGAAATGGGGGATGGCGGTGCTGATGATGTCGCCCGGTCGAAGCGCTGCGGTAGCGCCCACGGCCACGGCTTCCTGACCGAATGCGGCCACCATGGGTCCGTTGAGCAGACCGTCGATGCGCGACTCCTCCAATGCCATGTCGAGCAGACGCAGTGCCCACATCCGGCGGTACAGCTCCAGCTGCTCACCGACAGGCGCGGCCGAGGGTTTCGCCGACAGTTTCGAGGTGCGAGCCATGTCCCGGTCTCCTAACCGATCGTTTGGGCGTTTGACCGCCTTCTTAGACACAAGCTCAACGTAGATCGGTATGGGTGGGCGCACCTCCGCCGATCGGTTCGCAAAAGTGATGAACGCACATTCCCCCGATTGGGGGACACGGCGACGTTCAGTCCGGGCGTTGAGTGCCGGGGGCCAGCAGCTTTTCGGCCGCCGTGTACGGATCATCGTGGCCGTCGACCACTGACTCGGCGAGCCGGTCGAGGTCCGGGCGGCCGCGCAGCCGTGTTTGGGCCAGCGAGAGGATCTGCGCCCGCGCCCGGGCCAGTCGACGGTCGCGGCTGTCGGTGCGGCGGTGGTCGTCGATAGCCGCGACCAGGTCAGCGACGCCTTCACCCTGGGCGGCAACGAGGCTGACGATCGGGGCCTTGGTTTCGGCGCGCAGATCCCGCACGGTCTGTTCGGCACCGTCGCGGTCGGCCTTGTTGACGACCACGATGTCGGCGACCTCGAGCACACCCGCCTTGGCGGCCTGCACCGCGTCGCCCGCCCCGGGATTCAGGATGACGACGGTTGGGTCGGCGACGGCGGCGATCTCGATCTCGGACTGCCCCACACCCACCGTCTCGAGCATGACCACGTCGTAACCAATCGCGCCCAGCAGGCGAATGGCGGCCGGAACGGCGGCGGCCAGCCCCCCGAGATGGCCGCGCGTTGCCACCGACCGAATCAGCACATCGGAGTCGTTGATATGCGCGGCCATTCGAATGCGATCGCCCAGCAGCGCGCCTCCACTGAACGGCGACGTCGGGTCCACGGCCAATACGGCCACCCGGCACCCGCGCTCGCGATAGGCGCCGACCAGCGCCGCGATCGTCGTCGACTTGCCCGCGCCCGGCGGTCCGGTGATGCCGATGATCGCGCCCGCGCATGCCGACGAGGGCTCGATGCTCGCCAACACCTCGTCGCGCCGGTCACCCTCGACCAGACTCAGCAGCCGACCCGCCGCCCGCGGAGACCCGTTGCGCGCACCGGCAATTAGGTCGGCGATGGTCATTTGCGCATTATGGCGCAGCGACCTCGATGACCGTCGCCGAGCCCATCCCGCCGCCTGCGCACATGGCCGCGACGCCGATTCCCCCGCCGCGGCGGCGCAATTCGTGCACCAGCGTGACGAGCATCCGGGCCCCGGTTGCCGCGACGGGGTGTCCCAGCGAGCAGCCGCTGCCGCTGACGTTGACCTTGTCCGGGTCGAGATCGAGAATCTTGACGGTAGCCACGCACATGGCCGCGAATGCCTCGTTGATTTCGAACAGATCCACGGCGGAGATCGAAAGCCCCGCGCGGCCAAGCGCTTTCGGGATCGCTTCCACCGGAGCCAAGCCGGTGATCGCCGGGTCGACGCCGACGGACGCCCAGGACCGCACGGTGGCCAGCGCGGGCAGCCCGAGCCGCTCGCTCGCGATGGTCAACACTGCGGCACCGTCGTTGGCTCCGCAGGCATTCCCGGCGGTGATCGAGAAGCCCTCGATCTCGGGATGCAGCGGCTTGAGTGCGGCCAGCTTCTCCATGCTGGTGTCACGGCGGGGATGCTCGTCGACCGAAAACAGCCCGTGCGGCGTCTCGATGGGCACGATCTCTTCTTTGAAGCGGCCCTCGTCGATTGCGGCGATGGCATTGCGGTGGGAGCGCAGCGCCCAGGCATCCATCTCTTCGCGACTCACGCCCGCCTTGACCGCAGCGTTCCACCCCACCGTGATCGACATGTCGAGGTTGGGCGCATCGGGACGGTCGGGGTGGGTCGGCGGAAACCAGTCGACCCACTCGCCGTCCACTTGCATGCGTGACCGCGGCGACGTGGACGCGGAGTTCACACCCCCGGCGATGACGAGCTGGTCCATCCCGGCCCGCACGCTGGCCGCCGCGCTCTGCACCGCCGCCTGACCCGCCGCGCAGTGCCGGTTGTTGGCCAGACCGGGCACCTGGGTCAGGCCGCTCGTGATGGCCGCGTGCCGAGCCAGCACGCCGCCACCGTAAAGGCCCTCGCCCAGGATCACGTCGTCGACTTGCGCGGGATCGAGGTCCGCGGCGGCCTCGGAGACGACATGGTGCGCGAGGTCGAATGCGCTGGTGTCGCGCAGCGTTCCCTTGCGCGCGGTGCCGATCGGGGTGCGCAGGGCGGAAACGATGACGGCTTCGGGCACGGGTCTTCTCCAGTTCAGCGGCGCAGCTTGCGAGAACCCTATTCTCTCATTTTGAGAGTCTGAGTTGCAAGGAGCGACCCTGTCGCCGACTAGTTGGTGCGGTTGGACCATCCCGAGGGCAGGTTTTCGGGACCGGTGTCGATAACGGTCTCGTCGTCCGTTCCGACGTATTCGAACCACGTGATGTAGGCGAATTCGGGGACTTCGTAGATGGGGTAGGTCGGGCCGTCGTCGCGGTAGGCCCGCATCTCATCCAGGTGTTCGTTCTGGAAGCAGACCGTGCGCTCGCCATGCGTGCGGACCCACTGCGGGAAGAAGATGACGCCGTGGATGCGGCGTTTGGCGGGGAGGATGTTAACCGCCACGCAAGTGCCCGTGGGTTCGCTCCAGGACACTTTGAAACTGTCGTCGTCGAGTTGGACGAGGTTGACTTTCTGGTCTTTGACCCAACGGCCTCCGACATGCCCGGAGTGGATGCGGTAGTCGATGGTAGAGGCGTTCTTGACATACATCTCGTACTGCCACCCGTTTGCATAGGTGTAGATGAAGCGGTGGCCGACGATCCCCGAAAGATCCTGCGGCGGAACCGGGTTAGCGACGCTGGTCATTGCCCTATCCTGCCAGGACTGCGGCGGCACTTGTGGGCAGGCTGCGGGAAACGCGCGGATTTGCGATGGTGGACGGATGACTCAGGGAATGATCGCGGTCCCGGGCGGGAACGTCTGGTTCACTCGGGTTGGCGGCGGGGCGGGTTATCCGCTGCTCGCGGTTCATGGAGGTCCGGGTATGCCGCACACCTACATGAGCTCGCTGGAACGCCTGGCCGACGAGCGCGAAGTCATCTTCTGGGATCAGCTCGGGTGTGGCAAGTCCGAACGCCCGTCCGACCGCAGGCTTTGGACGATGGAACGCTCGGTGGCCGAAATGGATGCCGTGGTACAGGCGCTGGGGCTGAACCGCTTTCACATCTTCGGCAATTCGTGGGGCGGAATGTTGGCCCAACAGTACGTGCTTGACGTCGCGTCCGGGGCTGCAAGTCTGACGATCTCCAACAGCTTCGCGTCGATACCCGAATTCTCGAAGATGGTGGCGCGCTTGAAATCCGAGCTTGATCCGGCCACACAATCCAGCATCGACCGGCACGAAGCCGGCGGCACGACATACGCGTCCGAATATCACGCCGCGATCCGCACCTGGAACGAAACGCATCTGTGCCGCGTTCGTCCATGGCCGGCGGAGCTCGAAGAGTCGTTCCGGACTATGAACAACGAGGTCTACGGAACCATGTTCGGGCTGAGCAACTTTCGCATCGTCGGAACCATTCGGGATTGGGACGTGTTCGACCGATTGGCCGAAATCTCGCCACCGACGCTCATCCTCGCCGGCAGGTACGACGAATGCGTGCCCGAACACATGCGGGACATGCACGCGCGCATCCCGGGTTCGCGGTTTGAGTTATTCGAGTCGAGCTCTCACATGCCGTTCATCGAGGAGCCGGACCGGTTCGATGAGGTGATGCGTGAGTTCCTGCGGCATAACGACTGAATCGCGGTCTCAGCGAGTCAGTTCTTGCCCGCCGCCAGCTTGGTGACGATCGACCGGAAGTCCTCGGTTACGAAGGACTGGCTTTCGGCCGACAGCGCATAGTCGAGACTGGCCAGTACGGCCCGCTCCAGATGGATGTTGAGCACCCGCTTGGTGCTCTCGACCGCCTGCTGAGGCAACTCCAAAATCTTTTTGGCGCAACCGATTGCCTCCGCGACCGGATCGGCCGCCACGTGGTTGGCCAGACCGAGTTCGACGGCGCGCTGCGCGCTGATGCGGGTGCCGGTCAGCGCGTACTCCTTGGCCAGCAGCAGGCTGATGTGCAGCGGCCAGGTCAGCGGTCCCCCATCGGCCGCGACCAGCCCGACCTGCACATGCGGGTCGGCGAGGTAGGCATCTTCGGCGATGTAGACGATGTCGCTGAGCGCGACCAGGCTGCAGCCGAGTCCGACAGCTGGGCCATTTACGGCCGCCACCACCGGGATTCGGCACCGCGCCATGCCCAGCACGATCTCGCGGCCATCGCGGATGGTCTTGGCGCGCAGCTCGGCATCTCCCGACAGCTCCTTGAGATACGAGAAATCTCCGCCCGCCGAAAACGCCCTGCCCGCCCCGGTGATCACCGCCGCGCGGGCCGAGGGGTCGTCGGTCAATCGTTGCCACAGCCGCGCGAGCCCGACGTGCAGGTTGTCGTTGACCGAGTTGAGGGACTCCGGCCGGTTCAGGGTGATGATCCGCAATGGGCCTTCGGCACGGACATCGATTTCGGCAGGCATATCGTACATTCAGACTCCCAATCCCAAGATTCGCGAAGCGATGATGTTCTTCTGTATCTGTGATGTCCCACCCATGACGCTCTGCGCACGGCTGTACAAATAGGCGCCGAGCAGATCGGGATCGCGGGTTCCGGTGACGGCCAGTGCAGCGTGGCCGACCGATTGCTCGACCCAGGTCATCAGCAGCTTGTCGAGCGAACCCTCGGGCCCGTGCGACACCCCGTCCAGCTGTTCGGACAGCCGCCGCCGGACGTGGTGGGTCAGCATTTCCGACTGGACGGCCGCCCACGCCAACTCTTCGGATATCGGACCGTCATTGCGCGCCAACAGCTCTCGGACAAGCTTGCCGTATCTGGCCGCATAACCCAGCGTGGACGGTTCGCGCTCGTGTCCCACGACGGTCATGGCGACCGCCCAGCCGTCGCCCGGAGCGCCGACTATCCGGTCCGCCGGCACGATCGCGCCGTCGAAGAACACCTGACCGAATTCGTTGGTGACCCCGTTCATCATGCGCAGCGGGCGCTGTTGCACGCCAGGCTGTTTCATGGCGATGACGAACGCCGAAAGGCCGCGGTGGCGCTTGGCGTCGGGGTCGGTGCGGGCCAGCAGCAGGCACCAGTCCGCGACGTCGGAGTAGCTCGTCCAAATCTTGTGTCCATGCACAACGTAGTTGTCACCCTCGCGGGTGGCGGTGGTGGTCAGCGACGCCAGGTCCGAACCGGCGCCGGGCTCGCTGAAACCCTGACACCAACGCTCGGTGCCACTGATGATGCCGGGCAGGAAGCGCTTGCGCAGTTCGTCGCTGGCGTGCCTGCCGATGCCGTGGACCAGGTAGCCGACGCTGGGGCGCGGCGGAGCGCCGGCGCGCACCAGTTCTTCGTCGACAATCACGTCGTACACGGCGGGCAGGTCTTGCCCGCCGTAGTCGTGCGGCCAGGACAGGCCGAAAAAGCCGTTGTCGTACAACGCCCGATGCCAGTCGGCCATGCGCTCCCAATACTCGTCACCCGAGCCGGAGAACTCCTTGGCGTGCACCGAAAGCCACGATCGCAGCCGCTCGCGGAATTCGGCCTCCTGAGCTGAATCACGAAAGTCCAAGGTCGATCTCCTTCAGCATTACTGGCCACAACTCGGTCGATGTCAGCGCGCGCCGCAGGTAGACATGCACCACGCACTCCCACGTATTGCCGATGCCGCCATGCACCTGCACCGCGTTCTCGCAGACCGTTCGGGCGGCGCGGGCGCAGTAGATCTTCGCAACCTGGGCGGCTCGGACGGCCTCGGCGGGCGTCAGTTCGTCAACCGCCCACGCAGCATGGCGCAACACGCTCACCGAACCTTCGATCAGCGCAAGGCTTTCGGCCAACATGTGGGCGATCGCCTGGTAGGAGCCGATCGCTTTGCCGTACTGTTCGCGGATTTTCGCGTAGTCGACCGCGACGGCCTGAGCGCCGCGGGCGGTTCCCACCAGGTCCGCCGTCGTGGTCACCAACGCGAGTGCCCGCCACCGCGTGGCCACGTCCGCGGACACCTCGCCGAGAACCGTCGGCGATCCGACCGCGGCCGCTTCGGCCCGGGTCAAATCGGCGACGGTCCGGGCGTCGCCCACCTCCGTCGCCAAAACCGTGGTACCGGAAAGGAACAGGGCTCGTCGAGCGCCGCGCGCGTCGATCACCCGGCCATCGACAGCGATGGTCGCGCCCGACGCGTCTGCATCGATATGGCAGGCGAGATCATCGGCCAGCACCGGACCCAGAAACGGTGCGTCGACCAGTCGGCGCCCGAATTCCTCGGCGACGATGGCCACCTCGACGCCGGTGGCCCCATCGGAACGCAGCGATCGCCAACCCGTCGTCGTAACCTGCTTGTCCAGCCGGGCAATTCGCTCCTCGTCGGCCAGGTCGTTTACCGCCCCGGGGCCCAGATCGTCGGCCAGCTTGGCGGCGGCGTCACGCAGTTGCTGCTGTTCAGCTGTCAGACGTACATCCATAGCGCTCCTTTAGGACTCGGCGCAGCACCTTGCCCGAGGGCAGGCGAGGGATATCGGGTACGAACACGATCCGGTTCAGGCGTTTGTAGGACGCCAGCTTCTCATCCACTCGGGCGATCAGGTCCGCGGCGTCAACCCGGCCATGCACCGCGACGGCGGCCACGATTGCCTCGCCGTTGATCCCGTCGGGAACGCCGAACACCGCACAATCCTTGACGGCCGGATGGCCGTGCAGCACCGTCTCGATTTCGGCCGGCGCGACCTGAAAGCCGCGCACTTTGATCATTTCTTTGAGGCGGTCGGTGATCCGCAGCCAACCGTCGGCGTCGAGCCAGCCCACATCCCCGGTCCGGTACCAGCCGTCGCACATCGCGTCCTCGGTCGCCTCGGCCGGTAAGTAGCCGGCCATCAGCGACGTCGACCGCGCCTGGATCTCACCGACCTCGCCCGGGTTGACCGGTTGGCCGGTCTCGAGCGAGACCACCCGCAGGTCCACACCCGGCACGGGGCGACCGACCGCGTCCAGTCGGGCCCCGTCGAGTGGATTGCACGCGATGACGGGCAGTTCCGTGGTGCCGTACGCGGGCACCCAACCGACGCCGGTACGTCGGGTCACCGTCTCGGCGATGTCGGCGCTGACCGGCGTCGCGCCCCACATGATGAAGCGCAGCGACGATAGGTCGTAGGACTCGAGGTCTGGGTGCGAGGCGATGGCTAGCGCGATGGGGGCCACCGCCATCTCGACTGTGATGCGGTCGTTTTCGATATGACGCAGGATCTGGTCGATGTCGAAGCGGCGATGCAGCCGCGTCCACGCTCGGATCTGCAGCGCCGTCAGGATATTGAGCAGGCCGAGGATATGTGAAGGGGGCGTGGCGATTTGAATGCGGTCACGCTGTGTCAGCTGCAGCGCGTCGCGCCAGTGCTGCACGGCCACACTCAATGAAGCGTGAGTGTGCCGGACCGCCTTCGGCAGGCCGGTGGTACCCGAACTGAAGGCAAGCACCGCGTCGCCCTCCGGCGGCAGCGAACATGAGGACGTCAGTTCCGCGGGGGTGATCGGTTCGTCCAGATGCAACATCGGCATCAACTCGGCCAGCACGGGATGGTCCCCGACGGCGTGGCCCGGATTGGTCAGCGCCAGCGCGTGGTCGACCTCCTGGCGCTTCCACGCCGGGCTGAGCAGCACCGCGGCGGCACCAAGACGCCAGATCGCGAGCAGGGCGGCGACGAATTCCGGCCGATTGGAGGCCATGAGCGCGACCCGCTGACCCGCGGCGACATTGCTTGTGGCCAGGGCCCGGACCAGCCCGTTGGCCAGCGCATCGAGCTGGGGCAGGGTGAATCGCCGTTCCTCGAACACGAGCGCGGCCGGCTCGGTCACGTCTCGTTCCTTCCAGCTGTCCAGCCCGACTTGAGAAGATCCTATCGCTTAGGGAGAATAGTATTCTCTATACTGAAGAATGCAAATATGGGAGGGCGGCCATGGTGACGGCCCGCATCATCGAGGAGACTGTGTCAGATCCCGATTCAAACGGCGCCGAGGCCGGCACGGTGACGATCTATCTCGATCGCAAGAAGGTGTCGGTACCGCTGGTCCCGGGCGAGACGCTGCTGGAAACCGCGCGGCGGGCCGGCCTGGAGCCGCCGTTCAGCTGTGAGGCCGGCAACTGCGGAACCTGCATGGCCAAGCTCGAGGCGGGCCGCGCGACCATGGGGGTCAACGACGCTCTCGAAGAGGACGAAGTGGCCGAGGGCTACATTCTGACGTGCCAGGGCGTGCCCGACACGGACTCGATTACGGTGCGCTACGAGTAGTCACAGGAGAGGCGGCGACGATGGCCAAGGGAATCATGCTCGTGGAGAGTGTGCCCAGTGCGCCCGATCGCGAGGACGAGTACAACACCTGGTACGACGAAGTTCACATACCGGAACTGCTGGCGCTCGACGGTATCGTCGCGGCGCGCCGGCTGCGTCCGGTCGACGGGCAGGGTCCGTATGTCGCCATCTACGAACTCGAGGGTGACGACCTGCAGGCCATCCTGGACAACATGGTCGCCAACGCCGGTCAGCTACACATGTCCGACGCGCTGCAGCTCGACCCGGCGCCGATCCCGCGACTGCTCGAGTACGTTTCCTAGCCGAGCCCGAACGTGACGCTGCAGTCACGCTGGAGGCCGAATGTGACTGCACCGTCACGTTCGGCCGAAGTTATCCGTCGCCTAGTTTCGGCGGCGGGCGGTACTCGGGTTGGTAACCCGTGACGTTGATCGGGCTTCCGACGAGGCGGAAATCGCCCGCCGACACGACGACCTCCGGAGTCGCTTCGAGTGCTTCGGGAAGCGTCCTGACGGCCGCCACGGGAACTCCGAGGGGGCGCAGCCGCCGTTCCCAACCGGCCGCAGAGTCGGTCGCCAGCATCGCCGTGACGACGGCCAGCACCTCGTCGCGGCGGGCCACCCGTTCGGCCATGGTTTCGAAACCGCCGATGCCCGCCTCGGCGGCGAAGGATTTCCAGAAGCCATCGTGGGTGATGAACAGCGCCAGATACCCATCTGACGTCGGAAACAGCTGCGCCGGAACGTAATACGAGTGAGCGCCGTGCGGCCGTCGCTGCGGTTCGATGCCGTCGTTGAGGTAAGCGGAGGCGTGATAGTTGAGCTGCGACAGCATCACGTCGCGCAGCGACACGTCCACTTGCCCCCCGGTGCCGGAGATGATCTTGGCCAGCAGCCCGAGCGCCGCACACATACCGGTCGAGTTGTCGGCCGACGAGTACCCCGGCAGCGTCGGCGGGCCGTCGGGATCGCCGGTCAGCGCTGCAGTGCCGACGCCCGCCTGAACCACATAGTCGAAGGCCGGGTCGTCACCGCCGTGCAGGCCGAAGCCGGTGATCGCCACGCAGACGATGCGCTCGTTGTGCCGGCGCAGATGTTCGTAGGTGAGGCCCAGGCGGCGGATGGCCGACGGTTTCAGGTTCACCAGCAGCGCGTGCGACTGCGACACGAGTTCGCCCAAATGCTGCTGTCCCGCTTCGGAATTCAGGTCTAAACAGAGGCTGGACTTGTTGCGGTTCAGGCTGGCGAAGTAGGTGGGTCCGACGCCGCGGGAGATCTCGCCGCCGCTCGGTTCGATCTTGGTGACTTCGGCGCCCAGGTCGGCGAGCAGCATGGTGGCATAGGGACCGGCGAGCATGGTGCCAACTTCGAGGATCCGAATCCCCGCCAGCGGCCCGCCGGCCGTCACCGCAACTCCGTTGCGAGCGCGGCGATCATCTCGCGGGTGCGGCGCTTGGAGGCGACGAGCTCGTCCCGGTTCTCGCCGATCGGCAACAGGCGCACCGACAGGTCCGTCACTCCCGCGTCGGCGAATCGCCGCATCCGCGCCAGGATGGCATTCTCGTCGCCGGCCGCGCACAGATCGCCGACGTCGCCGGCATCGCCGCGTTCGAGCAGGCGCTGGTAGTTCGGCGACACCTCGGCCTCGCCCAGGATGCGGTTGGCGCGCTCCTTGGCCTGGTCGACTTGTGCAGGCGCACACAGGCATACGGGAATACCCGCGACGATCCGCGGGGCGTTCCGCCCGGCATCCGCGGCGGCCTTGGTGATCTTGGGCGCGATGTGATCACCGATCGCGCGCTCGTCGGCCATCCACAACACGGTGCCGTCGGCGAGTTCACCGGCAAGCTGCAGCATCACCGGGCCGAGAGCGGCGACCAGGACCGGCATCGGGGTGTCGGCCCCGATCGCCATCGGATTGTGCACCGCGAACGAATCATTCTCGACGTCAACATGACCCGGCCCGGCAATCGCGGCGTTGAGCACCTGCAGGTAGTCGCGGGTGTAGGCGGCCGGCTTCTCATAGGACAAGCCGAGCATGTCTCGGATGATCCAGTGGTGTGACGGCCCGACGCCCAGCGCCAGCCGCCCCCCGGTCACCGCGTGCGTCGAAAGCGCTTGGCGGGCAAGGGCAATCGGATGCTGGGCCTGCAGCGGCACCACCGCGGTACCCAGCTCGATGCGCGAGCTGTGCGCGGCCATCAGCGACACCATGGTCAGGCAGTCGAAATCGTCGGGCACCTGCGGCATCCAGGCGGTGTCCAGGCCGGCGGATTCGGCCCATTCGATATCGGAGGTCAGCTTGCCCACCTTGCGGGCCATATCGCCGCGCTCGGCGCCGATCATTACTCCGATGCGCACGGTTGTTCCTCCACGGCGGGCTGCGGGGTCCCAGTCAGCGCGCGGATCTCGCGCACCAGCGTGTCGAGCGGTGTCCCAGTGGGGAATACGGCCGCGGCGCCGGCCGATAGCAGTTTGGGTACGTCGGCGTGTGGAATCGTTCCACCGATGACCACGGCGATGTCGGCGGCGTCGGCGGCGCGCAACGCCTCGACAGTGCGTGTGGTCAGCGCCAGGTGCGCACCGGACAGGATGCTCAGACCAACGACGGCGACGTCCTCCTGGACCGCGATCGACGCGATGTCTTCGATGCGCTGCCGGATGCCGGTGTAGATGACCTCGAAGCCGGCATCACGCAGAGTGCGGGCAACGATCTTGGCCCCTCGGTCGTGTCCGTCGAGGCCGGGCTTGGCAACGAGAATCCGAGTGGCCATCTAGAACACCACCGGTTGCTGGAACTCGCCCCACACCGCTTTGAGCGCGGAGACCATCTCGCCGACGGTGCAATAGGCGTTGGCGCAGTCGACTAGCTTGTGCATCAGGTTGTCATTTCCTTCGGCCGCATGCGACAGGGCCGCCAGGCTCGATTTCACTGCGGCCGAATCCCTTTCGGCCTTGACCTTAGCGAGCCGCTTGAGCTGCAGATCACGGCCCTCGGCGTCAAGCTCGTAGGTAACGACATCGTGTTCCGGCTCCTCGGTCACGAAGCGGTTCACCCCCACGACCGGGCGGGTGCCGGCCTCGACTTCCTGATGCATCTTGAACGCCTCGTCGGCGATCAGACCCTGCAGATAGCCGTCCTCGATGGCATGAACCATACCGCCGTGCCGCTCGAGGTCATCCATGATCTCGATGATGCGGGCTTCGGTGGAATCGGTGAGCGCCTCGACGAAGTACGAGCCGCCGAGCGGGTCGGCGACGCTGGCGACGCCGGTTTCGTGCGCCAGGATCTGCTGAGTGCGCAGCGCCAGCGTGGTGGTTTCCTCCGTCGGCAGGGCAAACGGTTCGTCCCAGGCCGCGGTGAACATCGACTGGACGCCGCCCAGCACCGCCGCCATCGCCTCGTAGGCCACCCGGACGATGTTGTTGTGGGCCTGCGGCGCGTACAGCGACGCGCCACCGCAGACGCAGCCGAAGCGGAACATCGACGCCTTCTCCGTCGTCGCCCCGTAGCGTTCCCGCACGATGGTCGCCCAACGGCGCCGTCCCGCACGGTATTTGGCGATCTCTTCGAAGAAGTCGCCATGGGTGTAGAAGAAGAACGAGATCTGCGGCGCGAACTGGTCGATGGTCATCCGGCCCCGCTCCACCACCGTGTCGCAGTAGGTCACCCCGTCGGCCAGGGTGAATGCCATCTCCTGCACCGCGTTGGCCCCGGCATCACGGAAGTGCGCCCCGGCCACCGAGATCGCGTTGAATCTTGGAACCTCCGCGGCGCAGAACTCGATGGTGTCGGCGATCAGCCGCAATGACGGCTCCGGCGGCCAGATCCACGTTCCGCGCGACGCGTACTCCTTGAGGATGTCGTTCTGGATGGTCCCGGTGAGCTTGGCCCGCGGTATCCCCTTTTTCTCGGCGGCGGCGACGTAGAAGGCCAGCAGGATCGCCGCGGTGCCGTTGATCGTCATGCTGGTGCTGAGCTTGTCCAGCGGGATGCCGTCGAACAGGATCTCGAAGTCGGCCAGCGTGTCCACCGCGACGCCGACCCGGCCGACCTCTTCACCGAACTCGGGATCGTCGGAGTCGTATCCACACTGGGTCGGCAGATCGAGCGCCACCGACAGTCCCGTCCCGCCCTGATCCAGCAGGTAGCGGTATCGCCGATTGGATTCCTCGGCCGTGCCGAAGCCGGAGTATTGCCGAAACGTCCACAACTTGCCGCGGTACCCGGACGCGAAGTTGCCCCGCGTGAACGGAAACTCCCCGGGCGGCGGAGGTTCCGCGCTTCTATCCGCTGGTCCGTAGACGGGTTGCAGCGGGATGCCCGATGGGGTCTGGGACTCGTTATCCATCGATGAATAACGTACTTGCAAAAAAAGAGAATGCCAATACCACAGTGTTGACCTGGGCAAACACTAAGCTGCTGGGCGCGAGGGGAAACGACGACGGAGGTCGACATGACGGTTTCCAGGCCATCGGCGGCCGATATCGAGGCCGCGGCGAACCATTTCGGCTTCCACCTCGACGGGGACGACAAGCGGGCCTATCGGGCGATCGCGGAGTACACGCTGAAGTCTTACGACATCGTCGACAAGCTGTACGACGAGTTCGCGCGCCCGCGGCCCCCCGAACGCGGCTACAAGTTCCCAACCCCTGACGCCAACCCACTGGGCGCCTGGTATGTCCGGGCTGAAATCGCGTCCGGCGCCCAGGGACCGCTATCGGGCCGGACGGTAGTCATCAAGGACAACATCGCCGTCGCCGGCATTCCAATGATGAACGGCTCACGCGCGGTGGAGGGCTTCATCCCCGGCCGCGATGCGACCGTTGTCGAGCGGTTGCTTGCCGCCGGGGCAACGATCGCGGGCAAAAGCGTGTGCGAGGACCTTTGCGCTTCGGGGTCCAGTTTCACATCGGCCTCCGGCCCGGTGCGCAACCCGTGGGACACCACTCGCGAAGCGGGCGGATCATCCAGTGGCAGTGCCGCACTCGTCGCCGCCGGTGCGGTCGATCTGGCCCTCGGCGGCGACCAAGGCGGATCGATTCGGATCCCGGCATCGCTGTGCGGCGTTGTCGGGCACAAGCCGACGTATGGACTAATTCCTTACACGGGTGCGTTCCCGATCGAGCGGACGCTCGATCACCTCGGTCCTATGACGCGGACGGTCGCCGACGCCGCGCTTCTGCTCACACTGCTCGCCGGACCCGACGGCCGGGACCCGCGCCAGCCCGAGGAGATAGCGGCGGTCGACTACAGCGCCGCGCTGACGGGCGACGTGGCCGGTCTGCGGGTAGGCATTGTCGTCGAGGGCTTCGGGCAACCCGGCGCACGGCCGGAGGTCGACGACCTGGTCCGGTCGGCGGCGCGACAGTTCACCGAAATCGGCTGCACCGTAGGCGAAATCAGCGTGCCGTGGCACCGCACCGCCATTCATGTGTTTGCCGTTCTTTTCACCGACGGTGCCACGTATCAGATGTTGGGCGGCAACGGATACGGACTCGGCGTGGAAGGACGCTACGACCCAGAGCTCATGGCGCACTTCGCAAGACAGCGGGCAGTCAAGGCCGACCAACTCGCCAGCATCATCAAGGCGACGGCGCTGTGCGGACACTACGGGCTGAGCACGCTTGGTGGCGCGTCTTATGCCAAGGCACGCAATCTGGTGCCGCACGTGCGCGCCGCCTACGACGCGGCGCTCGCGCAATACGACGTGCTTGTGATGCCGACCGTGCCCGGCACGGCCGACACGCTGCCGACGGGCAGCCCTCAGGATGTCGCGCTGTACGGACGAGCGGTCGGCAAGGCTTTCAACGTCGCACCCATTGACATCACCGGCCACCCCGCGATCTCGGTGCCCGCCGGCCTGATCGATGGCCTGCCCGCGGGAATGATGGTCGTGGGCAAGCGATTCGACGACGCTACCGTGCTCAAAGTCGCCGACGCGTTCGAATCCCTCTGCGGCGGTTTTCCCGCCGCCCCCAGGGCTTGAAAGTTATGCCCGGCACAGGATTTCGCCGTGCGGGATCGCCAGCCAGCCGTCCGGGGCCGCGGCCCAGGCCAGCCACGCCGCGGAGATCTCCGCAAGCTGTCCCGAAGTGGCCAGGCCTAGGCGCAACAGGTCACGCGCCACACCGGAGTGAAGTATCCGGTCCGCCCACATCCCGCCCCACCATTCGCGGGTCTCGGCCGTGGCGTAGCACCACAGGCTGCCCGTCGGCGTGACGTCGTCGAATCCCGCCTCAAGCGCCCACGAGAGCAGGCGCCTGCCCGCATCGGGTTCGCCGCCGTTGGCGCGGGCCGCGCGTTGGTAGAGGTCGCGCCAAAGATCGAGTTCCGGGAGCCGCGGGAACCAGATGAACCCCGCGTAGTCCGCATCTCGGGCCGCCACGATTCCACCCGGGCGGCACACGCGGCGCATCTCGCGCAGCGCCCGCACCGGATTGGCCACATGCTGCAGCACCTGGTGGGCGTGGACGACCTCGAATGTGTCGTCGGCGATGTCGAGGTTGTGCACGTCGGCGGTGGCGAACGAGACGTTGGACAGGTTGCGTCGCTCGACCTCAGCGCGCGCCACGTCGAGAACGTCGGCGGATTGGTCGACGGCCCTCACTCCTCCTGGCGCGACCCGGGCGGCGAGATCGGCGGTGATCGTCCCTGGCCCGCATCCGATGTCGAGCACCGACGCCCCGGGCGCCAGGTGCGGCAGCAGGTAGGCCGCCGAGTCTTCCGCGGTGCGCCGCTGGTGGCTGCGCAGCACCGATTCGTGATGGCCATGCGTGTAGGTGGCCGAACGTTCGCCCATGGGGTGGAAGCTTACGGCTGTCACTCACATCATGAAATAATCGTCTCAATATATGAGAGCTCAGTCCACCGGCACATTGAGGATCGGCCGGTCAACATCGGCGCCCGGACCGTCGAAATGCCACCACTCCCCGGAGTACGGCGTCAGCCCGCCGTATTTCATGGCGTCCCGCAGTCGGGCCCGGTTCGCCTGGGCGTCGGCGCTAACTCCCTGGGTGGCGAATGCCGTTGCGCGCGGCGAGAAGTCGTCGAAGTCGGTGCCCATATCGGCCAGGCAAAGCCCGTCGGCCTGCCGTTCGGGCGGACATTGCGACTGCACGCTGGTGAAGGTCACGTCGACGGAACGTCCGGACTCATGGCTGCGCGCGTACTGCCCGGGGCGGGCCACCCAGGCCGGGTTGGGGACCACGTTGAACATCCTGACCTGAACGTCGTGCGGCCGATAGCAGTCCCAGAACACCATCAGGTGGCCCTGTGGGCGCAGCGCCGACGCGGCCGTCGCGAGGCCCGGAGCCATGGATTGGTGCACCAGGCAGCGGGCGTCCGACGGGTACAGCTGGGTGCCGGTGAAATTGTTGGTGGTCGCGTAGCGCAGGTTGATTACGGCGTCGGGAACCACGGTCCGGACGTCGACGAATCCGGCCGCACGCGCCGCGTCGCTGACGGGCGGCACGTCAGGGCCGGCGTGCGCCGTCGTCGCAGGGAAAACCGGAAGCAGTCCAGCGGTTAGCAGGAGCCCAAACGCACGCGACGTAGGAGACACGCAGCCATTGTCGCGCGTCCGCGAGGCGATATCGCCGCTATCAGTCCGCCTGGGCGAACTCGACGTGCAGCTCGGTAAGTCCACACAGCAGGAATGTGTCATCCTGACAAGCTCGGTCGGCGGGCTCAAGGCCTACCCGCACACCGGTCACTACATCGCCGCCAAACACGGGTGTCGTCGGCTTGATGCGCACCTTCGCCGCCGAACTTGGCCAGCACTTCATCCGGGTCAACTCCGTCCATCCCACCAACGTGAACACCCAAATGTTCATGAATGAGGGGACGATTAAACTTTTTCGGCCCGGGAAGCATGCTCAAATAGCCTCGCAGCCCAATTTCAACGCGCGGGCATGCCGATGCGGATGTTTTTGGCTTGGAGGAATTCGTAGAGCCCGTCGGGGCCGCCGCTGCGGCCGAAGCCGCTGTGCTTGTAGCCGCCGTAGGGCCCCTGAGGTTCGATGTCGCTGTGGGTGTTGATCCACACCGAACCGGCGTCGAGATTGCGGGCGACGCGGTGCGCGCGCTGCAGGTCGGTTGTCTGTAGGAAAGCGTTGAGCCCGAACTGAGTGTCGTTGGCCAGGCTGACGGCATGGTCTTCGTCGCGGAACCGCATCACGGAGACCACCGGGCCGAACGTCTCGTGTTGGGCGACTGCGGCAGCGTTGTCAACCTCGGCGAAAACGGTGGGTTCGATGTAGAAACCGTCGGCGAGTTCGCCGCCGATCCGGTGCCCACCCAGAATAAGTTCTCCACTCTTGGTGGCGATCGTGTCGTCTATGACGGCCATGATCCGGTCCGTTGCGCTTTGGCTGATCACCGGACCGAATAAGACGTCGGACCGCAACGGATCACCGACCGGAGCGGATCGGACGGCAGCCAGGAATTTGTCGAGGAAGGCGTCGTAGATGCTGTCCTGCACAAGGATTCGGCTCGCGCAGGCGCAGCTTTGGCCGGACTGAGTCAACGGCCCCTGGAAGGCTGCCAAGGTGGCCGCGGCATCGAGATCGGCGTCGGCGAACACGATGTTCGCGGATTTTCCGCCGAGTTCGGCGATCACCGGCGTCAGATTGCCCGCGGCGGTGCGCAATACCTCGCGAGCCGTCGCGTGGCCGCCAGTGAAATGGATCTTTGCAATCCCCGGATGCGCGACCAACGCTTGTCCGCCATCCGCCTTCGCCGGCAGCACGTTGACCAGTCCCGGTGGGAGTCCGGCCTCGAGGCACAGCTCGCCGAATCGCAACGGCGCCAACGGAGCTAGCTCGGAGGGCTTGAGGATGACGGCGTTGCCGGCGGCCAATGCCGGCGCGACGGCTAAGCCGATGACCACCAGCGGGCCATTCCATGGCGTGATCACCGCGACTACCCCGTAGGGTTCGCGTTCGACGATGTTGACGTCGAAGCTGCCGCTGACGGGAGTGCTCAGCCCGTGGGCTTTGTCCACATAACCGGCGTAGTAGCGCAGAAATCGCTCCGTGAGTATCGAGTTTGCGGCCATTGCCAGCGGCACCCCATAGTCGCAGGCGTTGATGGCCGCCAGCTCGGCGGCGTGCTGCGCCACCAAGTCCGCCAACCCCATCAGCAGGTCGCGGCGCCGGTCGACCGGAAAGCCGGCCCATTGGCGTTGCGCATCGCGGGCGGCGCCGATTGCTCGATCGATCTCGGCGCGGCCGGCAAGCTCGATGGCGGCGTTCGGTTGGCCGCTTCCCGGATAGATGTGCTCGTGAATCCCGCCGGAGGCGCCCGTGACCCGCTCGTCCGCGATCAGCAGTGCGCCGGACGGCAGCGCCTCGGCATCGATGACGTTGGTCGCCATATCACCCATGGGATGCCTCATCGAGAACACGTTGTTTCTGCTCGGCGATGACCTGGCTCAGGTAGGAAGCTTTCGGCCATCCGTAGTAGGCGGCGAAATGCAATGCGAATTCGTCCATCTCATCGAACGAAACGTCGCCGCTCTTCAAGGCGGCGTAGACGTGCGACATGATCGGGTATTGGGCGTCCTGAAAACCCACACAAGCCAACGTGATCAGGCGCCGCTCCTTCATGCCAAGGCCGGGCCGCAGCCACATCTCCCCGAAGACGAAATTGAGGATCCCCGCGCCCGAATACGGGTTGTCCCGCGACGGCGCGAACGGCAAGCAGTTGATCTGGCGAAACGCGTCCTCGCCGCCGGCCAGGCGCGCCTCGGGGTCGCTTGAGGTAGCCAGCGGAAGTAACGGTGGCGGCGACGGGAGGTCATCGCCGCGCTCGCGCACAATCCGTGCCCACTGCGTATCAACGACCATGTTGAACAGCGACGCTTTCGGCCACCCCGCATACACCGCGAAATGCAGGACCGCTTCCCGCATTTCGGTGATCGTGAGATCACCGCTTCGTAGCGCGGCATACACGTGCTGCTCCAGCACGGAAGTGACGTCGGCGCCGGCGACGCAGGCCAGCGTGACGAACCGGCGGTCGCGGCGACTCAGACCCGGGCGGCTCCAGACCTCGGCGAACACGAAATCGATCAGCCCGTCGGCGATCGCCGGGCTGGTGTCGTCTGGTGCATCGACGGTCATTACTTCGGCGAATTCGCGGCATCCTCGCTCGCGTCTGTGACTTTCGCTGCCCATCTGTGTTCCGCTACCTGATCGTCACGCCGGCATCGACGGTGAACTGTAACCCCGTCACGTGGCGGGCCTCGTCGGAGACGAGGAACAGCACGGCGTTGCTGACATCGATGGCTTCGGTCATCAACACTGGTAGCGCGTTCATGAACAGCGGGCCCAAATCGGGTCGCTCTTCGACGATGAGCTGGTGCATCGACGGCGGCGCCATTCCGGTGGGCACCCCCGTCGGGTGCACGGTGTTGACCCGAATGCTCTGCGCGGCAAGCTCGTTGGCCAACGCCAGACTCATCCCGACAATGCCGTGCTTGGCGGCGGTGTAGGGCGTGTGGAGCGGAGTGCCCTTGATGCCGGCGGACGAACTGATGTTGACCAAGCTGCCGCCGCCTGCGGCGATGAGGTGCGGCAGCGCCGCCGCGCACGTGTTCCAGGCGCCGATCAGGTTGATGTCAACCACCAGCCGCCACTGCTCGGGCGTGGTGGTGTCCCAGGTGCCCACCGTCAAGACCCCGGCGTTGGCCACCGCGGCGTCCAGGCCACCGAGTTCGGCGGCTCCCTCGTCGACGGCGGCCTTGAGCGCCGCTGCGTCCCGCACGTCGACGACCTTCGCGATGGCCGATCGGCCAAGTTGAGCAACGAGTTTGGCGGTCTGGCGCAAGTCATCCTCGGTCGACAGCGCATATTCCAAGCCCTCGGGGGTCGCGCAGATGTCGACGAGCAGGCAGTGCGCGCCCTCTTCGGCCAACCGCACCGCGTGGCTGCGGCCCATCCCGCGGGCCGCGCCGGTGATCAAAACGCGCTTACCGGCCACCCTTCCCTGTGTGACTCCGGTCGCGGTCATAGTTTGTTGCAGAACCCGGCGTCCACGGGGAACGTCACCCCGGTGACGTATTTGGCGTCGTCGCAGACGAGGTAGGCGATCGCCGCGCTGATGTCTTCCGGCTCAAGCATTTCGACCGGCATCGGATTCTGTAGGTGCGCGCCGCCTTCCGGAAAGCTCTCCAAGAATTCGGTCATCGCGGGATTGACGGCCATCATCGTGCGTACCGCCGTGGGATGAACGGTGTTGACCCGAATATTGAAGGGCGCCAACGTGTTCGCCAGCACCCGCATCAATCCCACTACCCCGTGCTTCGACGCGGCATACCCCAGCCCGCCGCCCTGCAGACCGCCAAAGCCACGCAGCCCGGCCGTCGAACTGGTGAACACGATCGCCCCACCGCGCTGCCCGGCAAGCAGATGCGGGATCGCGGCCCACGCGGTGTGGTAGGCGCCGTCCAGGTTGACCCCGATCGCCGCCCGCCACTGCGCCAGCTCCTCCTCGATGCTCAACTGACGAAACGCGACCGGCGCGATCCCCGCGTTGGCGCACACGATGTCGAGCCGACCGAAATGCTCAACGCCGGCGTCCAGCGCGATCTTCACCTGCAGGAAATCGCGCACATCGGCCACCGTGCCGACCATCTTGCCGCCCTCGGCTTCCACGAGCCCGATCGTTTCCTCGAGCTCATCGCGAGTGGCCATCGCGTACCCGTTCGCCGGGATGTCGGCGCAGATATCGATCCCGATGATGTCGGCGCCGTCGCGGGCCAATCGCACCGCATGACTGCGGCCCTGTCCACGCGCCACTCCGGTGACGAAAGCCACTTTGCCGTCTAGACCGCCCACCTGCTCCCCGCTTCGCCGTGAGTAACCGCGTTACTCTGCCTAGGACAGTAACATCGTTATCGTGGTCGGTAAAGCGGCAATGCGAGACAGCGAGGCATCACCAGCGGCGTCGGAGGTCGCGTCCGATCCCCTCATCGATATCGTGGTCGACCTGATCGACACGCAAGGCTATGACGCGGTCCAGCTCCGCGAAGTCGCACGTCGAGCGCGGATGTCGCTCACCACGATCTACAAGCGGTACCCGACGCGAGACGAACTCATCGTCGCCGCCCTGCGATGGTGGATGGACACCCATCGCTATGCCGCCTTGACCTCCGACCGCTCCCCGTCGGCCGAGGAATCGATCTACGACGGCCTCATGTGGATCTTCCGGGAGATCTTCGAACCCTGGGAAAAGCACCCGAACATGCTGCAGGCCTACGTGCGGGCCAAGGCCGGCCCGGGCGGTGCCGCGCTCACGCAGCATGGGTTCGACGTCGTCGTGCCCGCCGCATTGGCCGTGCTGAGCAACTGCGACGACCGGTTCGCCGAGGACGTGGGCGTCATCCTGACGGGCATCGTCTATGGAACATTGGGCCAGTTCGCCTCCGGCGCCATCGCGATCACCGACATCGTGCCCACGATCGAACGCACCGTGTACTGGCTCACCAAGGCCCACGAAAACGTCTACAGCGACCGGTAGCCCGAAACCGGTTTCGGCACAGCGTTTTTCGTTCGATGGCTGGTGGCCAGGGGCGGGATCGAACCGCCGACCTTCCGCTTTTCAGGCGGACGGAACGGCTGCTGACCTGCGTTTTAACGATCTTCATGTGGCGAATAGGGCGCGCTGAGCGCGTCTGACGCAGGCTGCCTGTCCGACGATCGGCAAAATGCCTGCGGACTAATCGACCGGCGCACGCGGACTCGCACGGGGGTCCATGCGCAATGCGGCGGTTATGTGTTGCTGGGGCGCAGGTTATCGACGTGGGGCCAGGATGCGGGCGGCGGCCTCGACGGCGGCGGCGCGGTTGACGGAGGGAAGGTCGGGTGGGTCGGTGGGCCAGCTGGCCCAAGCGGTTCCGATACCGAACAGCATGATAAGTAGTTGGTGGGGTGGCCATCGCCGGTCTATCAGGCCAGCGTCTTGGGCCGCCGCGATCACTGCGGCGTCACGTTCGCGAATATTGAGGCCGTCGATTTCGGGTTCATCGAGTCGGATGCCTTCGAGCCGTGCCCACGTGATCATGCGCAGGTGTTCGGGCATGCGGGTGGCCAAGTCGAAGATGTCGCCGGCGAATTCGGCGACCGCGTCGGCCCGCACGGAGATCGCGCCGAAGAACTCCGTCGTGTCAGCGGCAACGACATGACGGAAGAGGGCTTCCTTGTCTCCGAAGTGCGCGTAGAGCCGCTCTTTGCTGGCGTTGGCGGATCTGGCGATCCGGTCGATGCGGGCGCCAGCCAAGCCGAACTGTGCGAACTCGGCACGGGCGGCGGCAATGATTTCGCTGCGCAGTTCGGTGCCGTTTCTCACAGGAAAAGCATAACCGAACGAACCGGTTCGTCTGTTACCTTGGTGGCACGGCCCGTAAGCGTATGAGCGCATCGGGGGCGCTGTTTCGAAAGGGGGATGACGACGATGGCGAACGCTGCGTCGAGAACCGAGCAGATCATTGACCAGCCTGCGCGGGTGCGGGCGTTGCGCAAGGCCGTCGAGGAGCTCGCCGACGGTGTCTGGCCAGCGATCCAGCTGGGCCGACCCTACGTCGATGGTGTCGAGAACCTGCCCGCCGATGGACGGTTCTTGTTGGTGGGCAATCACACCCAGACCGGGATGGCCGAGATCTGGTTGACGTGCTTGGCGGTCCGGCGCGCCACGGGCCGGCGGGTGCGCCCGCTCACCGAGCGCGGAATGGGGAACTTTCCCGGGCCGCTCGGTGATCTGTTGGCCGCCTGCGGCGGGGTGGTCGGCACCCGCGAAAACGCCGCAAAGCTCATGGATAACAACGAGACGGTGCTGGTTTTTCCCGGTGGTGGCCGCGAATTGGCCAAGTTCAAAGGGGAAGAACACCAGCTCAAATGGCAGGGCCGTGCCGGGTTCGCCCGCGTGGCGATCGCCAACGACTACCCGATCGTGCCGGTGGGTCATGTCGGCGGAGACGACATCTACCACGGACTCTATGAGCGTGACAGCGTGTGGGGGAAGTTGACCGAGAAGGTCGGTGAGAGGCTGACCGGTAAGCCTGGTATGACGATGCCGTTGGTGCGCGGGATGGGTCCCACTCTCCTCCCGAGCCCACAGCGGCTGTATCTGCGGTTCGGCCCACCGATCGACACCGCAAAGCTCGACGGCGTCTCCGACGACGAGTGGGTGGAGACAGTGAAAAAGACCACCCAGACGGCATTGGAGACAATCCTGCAGGAACTGTTGGACCTTCGCGCTGACGATCCCTACCGGCATCTCAACCCCCTTCAGTGGCGCCGCGCCGCACGTCCCGGCACCGCAGCGTGGTGAGGCGCGGCGCCGCACCGCGGGCGATGACCGCCTACGGGCAGCGGCGATGCTCCGGACGGGTGGCGCTAAGGGGCGCTTCGCGGTGGGCCGGCGAGAACGAGTACTCGCCCGCGGCGAGAAGTTTGGCGTGCCTTGCCAAACGTGGCGTCCCTACCGGAGAGGTGGGCACCGCGTCGCGGGCTGAGCACTGTGGCGGCGTGGAGCCAGTGTTGACGGCCGGCGCATGCCGCCGCTGACCCATTTACCCGCACTGCCAAGCGGGCCGCTGTTTTTAGCGGTACTGGCAGCAATCGTGATCGTGTCGTCGATCCCGATCGCCAACATCGCGTGTCCGGTCGAACCCTTGCTAATGGCCGCCGTGTTGTCCGAGCATGATCACGCACCGATCCTGGCCATGATCGCCGTCACGACCAGCGCAGCCGTCGTCGGTGACCTGGTGTGCTACGGCTTGGGACGGGCGTTCGGGCGCCAACTTCTCAACCTGCGGCTCATGCGACGCGCACGCGGGCACGTTGCCGTTGCACACCGTAGGGTTCGTCACCACGGCATATCAGCCGCGATGATGCGTCAGCGCTGGGTACCACCGACCCGCGGTCTGGTGCCCGTTCTACTTGGCGCAGCGCGACATCGGATCGGTCATTTCGTCTGCTATTCGACGATCGCCGGCGCGGTCTGGACGTCGATCCTCATTCTCGGCACCCACCTGGGCGGACCGGCATTGGTGGCGGCCATCCCCGCGGCAGCGACCATCCTGCTCGCCGTTCAAGGCGCACGGCGTCTCCTCAACTGGCGAAGAAAACGCCGAGCCCGCACCAGTGTCTGACGCACCGAACAGCCCGATCGGCGGCTCGCCGAGAGGACGACGGCCGGCGCGCCCGCGAGAACTTAGTGGGGCGAGCGGTGGCCCATCTCTGGACGCCCCCCGAGGCGGACCACCGCTCGCTCGTCGATCAGCTCTCCATCAGAATCCCGGTGGGGGCCCACCCGGACCACCAGGACCATGCGGTCCCGGCCCCAACGGACCGCCGGGCGGAGGAGGCGGACCACCCGGACCCCCGCCAGGACCGCCAGGACCACCCCACGGTCCAGGACCACCCGGTCCGGGCGCTCCCGGCCCCGGCGGTGGCGGCGGGTCAGCGCCAGCCACCCCGGCAGCGAAGCCACTCGCCGCCACCCCGAGGACGGCGGCGAGCAATGAGCCCGCGACCGCGTTCTTAAAATTCATCTTCACGCTTCCTCTATCTCTCGTTGGATCCACTGACATGCCGCTGACCGGACCGCCGGTGCGGCCCGGCGCGCGACAACGATCCCGACACGCGCCGACAAGCCACGGAATTCACAACCACTGAACAACCTCCATGCGAGACCATCCAAGTAACCTACCAAACGAAGTAGTTCGTTTGGCATGTTCGGGACTTCGGCGCCCTCAGACCGGTTATTCCCGTCGGCCGGCAACAAGCCCAAGACACTGTGACCGGTTACCTCAAGAAGGCACTGCAGGAGCTACCGCGAGGCATCACTCTGGATGCCCGCCGCTACAGTGGTGGGGCCGAACACCGCGCCCTGCCAAGACGTCGAGATCGACACCTCAAACGAAAGTCGAGCCCTCCGCTCGCGCCGTCTGCGGAGAGGATGTGTATCTCATCTATACGGAAGATTGATAGCCACTGGTAACTTCGTTCACACTGTGCCGCAGCACAATTGGCCAAGCGACGCCGACCGTCACCGCCAACATTTACAGTGACCTCTACTCGGACGAACTCGACCACGTCGCTACGAATCTCGACCGGCTCAATGACGTCGCCAAAGACCAGGTGAACGGACAGGAACCGGACACACCAAAACATTCATAGAGTGCCGTCACCGCGTCCGTGCAGGTCAAAGATGGTGGCCAGGGGCGGGATCGAACCGCCGACCTTCCGCTTTTCAGGCGGACGCTCATACCGACTGAGCTACCTGGCCGGAAGGGCAGCGAGTGCCTCGCCGCGCTGGCGACCCTGACGGGACTCGAACCCGCGACCTCCGCCGTGACAGGGCGGCGCGCTAACCAACTGCGCCACAGGGCCTTGCTGCTGCTCCGCGTGTCCGCGTCGCGCGTACCCCCAACGGGATTCGAACCCGTGCTACCGCCGTGAAAGGGCGGCGTCCTAGGCCACTAGACGATGGGGGCCAGAACCGAATCACTCCGGGGTACTCGCAACGTGGTTACCGTTGGGAGCCACGTCAGCTTAGGTTACCGCGTGCCGAATCCTCAAACGAGCGCCGTTCGGGCGCCGTTCCCAACCCAGTATCCTGAATCTCCGCGGCCCCTATAGCTCAGTTGGTAGAGCTACGGACTTTTAATCCGCAGGTCCTAGGTTCGAGTCCTAGTGGGGGCACCGAGAGTGGCGTGACCTGGGCTGTTGCTCGACATTTTTGGCTTCGGGTGATGGCCTGTCCCTCCCTATCCGACGAACGCCTTGGCTATGCTTCGCAGGATGAGCGGCGACGCGGCCTCCCCCAACGCCCCGGTAGCCCTGGTAACGCTGGAAATCCGTCACCCGGCAACGGATTCCCCCACCGAATCGTCGAGCAAAGAACTGAAAAACCTGCTCTTCGAATACCTGCCGATCGAACGCCAGGGCCAGGACATGGCGTGGGCGATGGGTGCCGGTGGCAGTCCGACTCCGACCGCGGAGCGCTTCGCGCGCTACGTCAACCGCGACAACACGCTCGCCGCCTCGTTGAAAACCCAGGCACTCGTCGTGGAGACGACCGCTTACACCGACTTCGACTCGTTGGTCGACGTCACGATGCGGGTCATCGACGCCCGCTCACAGGTCTCGTCGATCGTGGGAGTGGAACGCATCGGTCTGCGGTATGTCCTAGAGGCCCGCGTCCCGGTGGGCGCGGATGGTCGCATCGACTGGGCCAGCGGGATCGCCGCGCCGCTGCTGGGACCCCAGCAGGTCGCACCCGGCGGCCTGACACTGACCGAGTGGCAAGGTGCGGCGGTCTATCGCGAGGCACAACCGGGCAAGTCGATCATCGTGCGCTACGGCCCGGGTTTGGGTCAGGCGCTTGATCCGAACTACCACCTGCGCCGGACGATCCCGGTCCAGCCCGGACCGTTTTTCCTGCTGGACGTCGACAGCTTCTGGACACCCGTCGGCTCGATTCCCGAATACGACCGGGAAACGGTGCTCGAGACATTCCGCAGCCTGTACGAACCGGCCCGCGCCGTGTTTCAGGAAATGCTCATCGGCCGCCCATCGGACGACTCGCTTCGTTCGTAGGGCTCAGCGCGTGAGCACCGCGCTGGTGTATGTCACGTCGGCGAACGCCGCCGCGACGTCGTCGTCGGGGTAGGTGAAACCGTTGGCCGCGTGCAACTCCGCGACCGTGCGGGTCGAGGTCTGCCAGCCCCGCTCGTTCAGATGGTCGACGATGTGGCTGCGCGAACCGTGATAGACGAGATCATTGAAGTCGATTTCGAAACCCAGTTCACTCATCCGGTCATGGTGCGCGCGCCACCGCTCGTCGGCGAAAATCGCTGTGTCGGGCACGAATTCGAATGCGAGCCGACTGCCCGGGGCGCTCAGCGCGGTGACGTTGTCGAACAGCGCATCCTGCGCCGCGTCCGGCAAATACAGCAGCAATCCTTCGGCACTCCACGCCGCGGGGGCCTGCGGGTCGAAGCCCGCCTGCTGCAGCGCGGCGGCCCAGTCGTCGCGCAGATCGATGGCCACGGTGCGCCGCTCGGCGCTCGGCTCGGCGCCCAGATCGCCGAGCGTCAGGGTCTTGAACTCGATCACCTCGGGCATGTCGACCTCGTAGACCACCGTGCCCGCCGGCCACGGCAGCCGGTAGGCGCGCGCGTCGAGACCCGCCGCCAGGATCACCGCCTGGCCAACGCCACCCCGCGCGGCATCGAGAAAGAATTGGTCGTAGAACCGGGTGCGGCAAGCCATCCCCTGAGCCATGCGCTGTGGATCGAATTCGGAATCTCCGCCGACCGGAATCTGGCCGTTGACCAATCGGACGTAGACATCGATTCCGACAGCGCGCACCAACGGGGCCGCGTACGGGTCATCGATGTACTTCGCGTCGGAAGACAGCGCCCGCTGGGCGGCGACCATGGTGGCCGTCGCCCCGACGCTGGTCGCAAGATCCCAGCGATCACTATCGGCGCGCGCCATGTGTTCCCTCATCCCGACCGAAAAATATAGACAGTCTAGTTAGTATCACAGGCCGATTCCCGGGGCCCTCGCGACTACCCTCCGAGCTGTGACCGACTTCGCCCAGCGCACGATCGACCTGGCCCGCCAAAACGTCGCCGAGGGCGGCCGGCCCTTCGCGACGGTGATCGTCCAGGACGGCCAGGTTCTCGCCGAGAGCGCCAACAAGGTGGCGCAGACCAATGACCCGACCGCCCACGCGGAAATCCTGGCCATCCGGGAGGCGTGCATGAAGCTGGGCACCGAGCACCTCGTCGACGCCACCATCTATGTGATGGCCCACCCGTGCCCGATGTGCCTGGGCTCGCTGTACTACTGCTCTCCCAAAGAAGTCGTCTTCCTGATCACCCGCGAGTCGTACGAGCGCTACTACCTCGACGACCGCAAGTACTTCGAGGTCTCGTCCTTCTACGACGAATTCGCCAAGAGCTGGGACCAACGGCGCCTGCCGATGCGCTACGAACCCCGGGACGACGCGGTGGACGTCTACCGGTTGTGGAGCGAGCGCAACGGCGGGCGGCGCCAATTCAATGTCCCTTCGGCCTGAGCCGGCACACTGTCTTTCCCGCTACTATCTGCGTATGCATGCAGGTAATGGCGAAGGCCGGCTGCCCGACGACCAGGCCAGCCTGGTGGTTGAGGTCTTCCGGATGCTGGCCGACGCCACTCGCGTGCAGGTGCTCTGGTCGCTGACACATCGCGAGATGTCGGTCAACGAGCTCGCCGAGCATGTGGCCAAGCCTGCGCCGTCGGTTTCCCAGCACCTCGCAAAGCTGCGGATGGCGCGTCTCGTACGCACCCGCCGGGACGGCACCACCATCTTCTACAGCCTGGAGAACGACCACGTCCGACAGCTCGTCATCGATGCCGTCTTCAACGCCGAGCACGCCGGTCCAGGGGTCCCCCGTCATCACCGCGGTGACGGTGGACTGAAGGCAGTCGCCGAATCGCCGTCAGGTCAGGAGACCTTGGGGCAGTAGTGCTTTGGGTTGCCGCGCTCGTCCAACGGCGGCAGGTTACGCGCGGGGGTCTGCACCAACGGCGTGTCGGATGGGATTCTCCCCGCGGCACGGTCCCACCCGGCGCGCGCCCGCGGGTGCTTTCGGAATCGGCTTGGCACGAAGGCGAATACGAGACGAACGACGTCGCCGAAGCGGCGGTGCAGCCATTCATCGCGCCGCGACCAGCGGTAGCCCATCAGCTCACGCACTGGCGGATCGTAAAGTCCGACGGTGAGCCAGACGAAGAACGGCGACAGCAATTTACGTTGCGCGGCCCACAGCCAATCCGGAACCCATTGGGCGAAGGGAGGTTTGGGTAGCGCGGTCAGATCGAGCACGGCCCGTGCCGCCTCGTTGTTCTCCAATACGTTGCGGCACATGTGGTCCCAGTAGTTCTGGAATTCCTCCCAGGACGCCGGCACCGGTCGCATGCTCATGCCGTACATCCGATACCAGTCGATGTGTTCGTCGAACAGCTGGCGCTTTTGCGCCTCGGTCAGGCCGCCACAAAACCGCTCGGCCACATGAATAGTGCCGACAAAGAAGGTGGCGTGCGCCCAGTAGAAGACATCGGGGTTCAACGCGTGGTAGCGGCGGCCCTGATCGTCGACGCCCTTGATGTCGGTGTGGTAATCGCGGACCTCGCCGCCGGTGACCGGGGCACGTTCCCCGTCGAAAACCACGCCGCCGATCGGGTACAACGACCGCAGCAGCCGGGGCCACCGTTCCCGGAAGAACGTCGAGTGATCGATGACGGCCGCGCCGAGCTGCGGGTGCATGTTTTGCATCGATCCCGCCCACGGCCCCTGCAGCATGCCGCGCCAATCCCCGAAGTACCGCCAGGTCAGGGATTCAGGTCCGAGGGGAATGGGCGGCGCGTCGTAGCCGAGCGGCGAGACCGGACACCCGCCGGCCACCCCAGCCGACTCGCTAGGGGCTGCGGCGCTGGTCAGCGGGCACGCCGCGGACGTATGTTGAGTCACGGTTGGATTCCCTGCTAGCTATCCGAGATTCTGACTACATGCGTTGTCAGTTTTTAGCTTAGGAGCGAGGTGGAGCCCAGTCAACGACGGGGCCGTTGGACCGGCGTCCCTCTGGAGAGTCGCCTGGCCCTGCGCCGCGACAACCTCATCGACGCCGGCGTGCAGTTGCTGGGCAGCGAGCGCGGGCCCGCGCTGACCGTCCGTGCGGTGTGCCGCAAGGCCGCGCTCACCGAGCGCTATTTCTACGAAAGCTTTTCCGACCGTGACGAATTCGTGCGCGCGGTCTACGACGACGTGTGCACGAGGGCGATGAGCACACTTACGTCGGCGAAGACTCCCAGGGAAGCCGTCGAGCAGTTCGTCGAGCTGATGGTCGACGATCCTGTCCGCGGGCGCGTGTTGCTGCTGGCGCCGGCCGTGGAGCCGGTGCTGACCCGGTCGGGCGCGGAGTGGATGCCCAACTTCATCGAACTGCTGCAACGCAAACTGTCCCGAATCGGCGATCCCGTGTTGCAGAAAATGATCGCGACCAGCTTGGTCGGCGGCCTGTCGAGCCTGTTCACCGCGTACCTGAACGGGCAGCTCGGGGCCACCCGCAAGGAATTCATCGACTACTGCGTCAGCATGTTGTTCAACACCGCGGCCCCCTTTGTCCCCACGCCTGAGCTGGGGAAATCCGAGTAGGGATTGCCACCGGGCGCGGATGGAACTGTGACCTGACGTGCGGCGAGGCAACTTGATGCTACTGAAGTACACAGATATATTGACTGCTACCAACCGACACAGATAACTGGAGGCACCATGTCAGCCGAGCTGACCGACCTACAGCTGTTGCAGGAACTTGAACCGGCCGTCGAGAAATACCTGAACCGGCACGAAAGCAAGCACAAAGACTGGAATCCGCACGACTACATCCCGTGGTCGGACGGCAAGAACTTCTATGCACTCGGCGGGCAGGACTGGCACCCCGAGCAGAGCAAGCTCTCCGACGTCGCCCAGGTGGCGATGGTGCAGAACCTGATGACCGAGGACAACCTGCCCTCATATCACCGCGAGATCGCGATGAACTTCGGCTTGGACGGCGCCTGGGGCCAATGGGTCAACCGGTGGACCGCCGAGGAGAACCGGCACGGGATTGCGCTGCGCGACTACCTCGTGGTGACCCGCGCGGTTGACCCCATCGAGCTGGAGAAGCTGCGAATGGAGGTGGTGAACCGGGGTTTCAGCCCGGGCCAGAACCAACAGATTCGCGAAGATCTATTCGCCGAGAGCCTCTTCGATTCCATCACCTACGTCACCTTCCAGGAGCTGGCGACCCGGATTTCGCACCGCAACACCGGTAAGGCCTGCAACGAGACCATCGCCGACCAGCTGCTGGCCAAGATCTCGGCCGACGAGAACCTGCACATGATCTTCTACCGCGACGTCACCGAGGCCGGGTTTGAGATCGCGCCCAATCAGGTGATGAAGTCGCTGCACAAGGTGCTGCGCAACTTTCAGATGCCCGGCTACCAGGTGCCCGAGTTCCGGCGCAAGGCCGTCATGATCGCCGTCGGCGGCGTGTACGACCCGCGCATCCACCTCGACGAGGTCGTCATGCCGGTGCTGAGGAAATGGCGGATCTTCGAGCGCGAGGACTTCACCGGTGAAGCCGCCGCGTTGCGCGACGATCTCGCCCTGCTGATCAAGGAACTCGAGACGACCTGCGACAAGTTCGAGGTGTCCAAGCAGCGCCAGCTCGATCGGGAAGCCCGCACCGGCAAGAAGACGACCGCGTATGAGCTGCACCAGACCGCGGGCACCCTGACCATGAGCCGGCGGTAACCAAGCGGTGCGCATCGGTTCCATCGCGGTCGCCAGCCCGGTGGTGCTGGCGCCGATGGCGGGTGTGACCAACGTCGCATTCCGGACGTTGTGTCGCGAGTTGGAGCAATCGAAGGCCGGCACCGTCAGCGGGCTGTACGTCTGCGAAATGGTGACGGCGCGGGCGCTCGTCGAGCGCCACCCCGTCACGATGCACATGACGACGTTCTCCCCCGACGAGTCGCCGCGCTCGCTGCAGCTCTACACCGTCGACCCCGCCACTACCTATGCGGCTGCCAAAATGATCGCCGACGAAGGCCTGGCCGACCACATCGACATGAACTTCGGCTGCCCGGTGCCCAAGGTGACCAAGCGCGGCGGCGGAGCGGCGCTGCCCTTCAAGCGGCGGCTGTTCGGCCAGATCGTCGCCGCGGCCGTGCGCGCCACCGAGGGCACCGCGATCCCGGTGACCGTCAAGTTCCGCATCGGCATCGACGACGACCACCACACCCACCTGGATGCCGGTCGCATCGCCGAAGCCGAGGGCGCGGCGGCGGTCGCGCTGCACGCCCGCACGGCGGCGCAACGCTACTCCGGCACCGCCGATTGGGAACAGATCGCGCTGCTCAAGCAGCAGGTCACGACCATCCCGGTGCTCGGCAACGGCGACATCTACGACGCCAGCGACGCGCTGGCAATGATGGCCAGCACCGGATGCGACGGCGTGGTCATCGGCCGCGGATGCCTCGGCCGGCCCTGGCTTTTCGCCGAACTGTCGGCCGCGTTCACGGGCAGCCCCGCGCCCGTCCCGCCCACGCTGGGCGAGGTCGCCGACATCGTCCGCCGGCACGGGCAGCTGCTGGCCGCGCACTTCGGCGAAGACAAGGGCATGCGCGACATCCGCAAGCACATCGCCTGGTACCTGCACGGCTTTCCCGCCGGATCGGAGCTGCGCCGCGCGCTGGCGATGGTCAGCACGCTGACCGAACTCGACTCCCTGCTGGACCGGTTGGACGGCACCGTCGCTTTCCCGGACGCGGCGACCGGGCCCCGGGGCCGGCAGGGTTCACCCGCCCGAGTGGCCCTGCCCGAGGGGTGGCTGACCGACCCGGACGACTGCACCGTGCCGGCCGGAGCGGACGTCATGCATTCCGGCGGCTGAATCCCGCGCACTCTTGAAATCGCGTACCGCGGGATAACTCAGTACGATGTGGGCTTTGTTGCATTGCGCTCTGCGGCGGATCGGGTTACCCGGTTGACGCGCGCACACGGACACCACTGACGTCCGCATCAGGGATTCGGAGGCCGGTAGGACATGGGTGACGGCGAGTACGACGCCACTCCCGGCCGTCGGCGCGCGTCCAGCGCCGGCCCGCTACCGACCCTTCGTCCCGCGCCGTGGGAGCGGTTCTCCGAGCCGGAGCTCAACGAAGCCGCCCACCGATGGCAGCCCGAGCCGTCCCTCATCGAGTCCGCGGCGCCTGGCATCAGGCCCCCCGTCGAGCCCGAAGCCGGTGACGAGGAGCCCGCCGGCTGCCACACCTCCGGCGGAGTCAGCGTCGCCGACCTGATCGCCAAAGTGGGTGGCCCGGCCGGCAGGCGGCCCAGCCACCACCACTTCGCCCCGGACACCGCCGAGCCGGAAATACCCAACGCTTTGCAGGTCACCCAGGTCATCGACACCCCCGCCTACTCGCTCGACGTCGTCTCCGAACTCGCCGACCTCGATGAGCCCTACGACCCGCCCATCGATGAGTCCGACAACGCCGCCGAGGCGCCGTTGCGGAAAGCCAAATCGCGGCGGCGGCCGCTGCTGCTCGCCGGGCGCTCACTGACGGCCTTGTTCGCCGTCCTTGCGCTGGTTCTCACCGGCGGGGCGTGGCAGTGGAGCACATCGAAGAACAGCCGCCTCAACACGATCAGCGCGCTCGACCCGGACTCGGGCGACATTCGCGACCCCGGTGGACAGTACGGCGACGAAAACTTCTTGATCGTCGGGGTTGATTCGCGCGCCGGGGACAACGCCAACATGGGCGCCGGCGACACCGACGCCGCCGACGGAGCACGGTCGGACACGGTGATGCTCGTCAACATCCCGGCGAACCGCAAACGCGTCGTGGCGGTGTCGTTCCCCCGCGACCTGGCGATCACCCCGATGCAATGTGAGGCCTGGAATCCCAACACGGCCAAGTACGGACCCCTCTTCGACGCGAAGACCAAGACGTGGGGTCCCAAGATGATCTACACCGAGACCAAGCTGAACTCGGCGTTCGCCTTCGGCGGTCCCAAGTGTCTGGTGAAGGAAATTCAGAAGCTGTCCGGCTTGAACATCAACCGCTTCATCGCCGTCGACTTTTCCGGTTTCGCGCGGATGGTCGATGCCCTTGGGGGTGTCGAGGTGTGCTCCACCACGCCGCTGCACGATTATGAACTGGGCACGGTCTTGGAACACAGCGGACGTCAAGTCCTCGACGGCCCAACGGCATTGAACTACGTGCGGGCGCGTCAGGTCACCACCGAGACCAACGGTGACTACGGCCGGATCAAACGCCAGCAGTTGTTCTTGTCGTCGCTGCTGCGTGCGTTGATCTCTGAGGACACGTTGCTCGATCTCAACAAGCTCAACAATGTCGTCAACATGGTGATCGGTGACACGTACGTCGACAACGTCCAGACCAAGGACCTGGTCCAGCTGGGTCAGTCGTTGCAGGGCATGGCGGCCGGACACATGACGTTTGTCACCGTTCCGACCGGCGTCACGGACCAGAATGGCGACGAGCCGCCGCGCATGGCCGATATGCGGGCGCTTTTCGATGCGATCATCAACGACGATCCGCTGCCGGAGGAAAACGACCAGAACGCAAGGAATTTGGGGACTTCCCAAACCTCGGGCCCGACGACCGCGCCCACCACCAAGAAGACGACACCCCCGAGCGCCGCTCCGGAGGCGCAACGCCAGCAGGTCACGGCCGCCTCCCCGCAAGACGTCACGGTGCGGGTGTCCAACGCGACCGCGCGGACCGGCCTTGCCGCGACCGCCACCACCCAGCTCAAGCGGGATGGCTTCAATGTGATGACGCCGGATGACTACCCGAGTTCGGTGAACGCGACGACGGTGTTGTTCTCGCCCGGCAACGAACAGGCCGCGGCCGCGGTGGCGTCGTCATTCGCCAACGCAAAGGTTCAGCGGGTTTCCGGCTACGGGCAGGTCGTCCAGGTGGTACTCGGCCCCGACTTCAACTCGGTGAGCACTCCGGCACCCAGCGGTTCGCCGATCAGCATGCAGATAGAACGCGGTTCCGGCAGCGCACCGACCAAGCTGCCCGACGACCTGAGCGTCACCAACGCCGCCGACACCACCTGCGGTTAACCGTTTCTCGCGTCGGTCAACCGCCTTTTTCGGCCTCGAGAACGTAGTCTTGAGGACATGCGGACCGCCTACCATGAGCAGCTCGCGGAATTGTCCGAGCGGCTCGGCGAGATGTGCGGGCTGGCCGGGATCGCCATGGAGCGGGCAACGCAGGCCCTACTGCAGGCCGACCTCGTGCTGGCCGAGCAGGTGATCTCCGACCACGAAAAGATCGCCAGGCTCAGCGCGCACGCCGAGGAGAGCGCCTTCGTGCTGCTGGCGTTGCAGGCCCCGGTCGCCGGTGACCTGAGATCTATCGTGAGCGCGATTCAGATGGTGGCCGACATCGACCGGATGGGCGCGCTGGCCTTACACGTCGCCAAGATCACCCGTCGGCGCCACCCCCAGCACGCTCTGCCCGAAGAGGTCAATGGTTACTTCGCCGAAATGGGCAGAGTCGCAGTCGAATTGGGCAATAGCGCCCAAGAGGTGGTGTTGTCCCGCGACCCGGAGAAGGCGGCCCGGATCCGCGAAGAAGACGACGCGATGGACGACCTGCACCGGCACCTGTTCTCGGTGCTGATGGACCGGGAATGGAAGTACGGCGTGGCCGCCGCCGTCGACGTGACGTTGCTGGGCCGGTTCTACGAACGCTTCGCCGACCACGCGGTCGAAGTGGCCAGGCGCGTCATCTTCCAGGCGACCGGCAGACACCCCGAGGACGACGCGGCGTCCGCCGCACATCACCCGAAGCGGCCGGAGATGTAGTCCTCGGTGGCTTTCTGAGTGGGGTTGGAGAAGATTTTCTCGGTGTCGTCGATCTCGATCAGCCGGCCGGGCTTTCCTACGGCTTCCAAGTTGAAAAACGCCGTCTGATCGCTCACCCGGGCGGCCTGCTGCATGTTGTGCGTGACGATGACGATCGTGTAGTCCTGCTTCAACTCACTGATCAGGTCTTCGATAGCCATCGTCGAGATCGGGTCCAGCGAGGAGCACGGCTCATCCATCAGCAACACGTCGGGTTGGACGGCGATGGCCCGCGCGATGCACAAGCGCTGCTGCTGGCCACCGGACAACCCGCCGCCCGGCCGATCCATCCGGTCCTTGACCTCGTCCCACAGGTTCGCGCCGCGCAGTGAATACTCGGCGGTCTCGTCGAGCAGCTTGCGATTGCGTACACCCTGCAGCTTCAGGCCGGCCACCACGTTGTCCCGAATCGACATGGCGGGGAATGGGTTTGGCCGCTGGAACACCATCCCGATCGCGCGGCGAACCCCCACCGGGTCGATATTCGCGGCATAGATGTTTTCGTCGTCGAGCAGCACGCTGCCCTCGACCCGTGCCCCGGGAATCACCTCATGCATGCGGTTGAGCGTGCGCAGCACGGTGGTCTTGCCGCAGCCGGACGGCCCGATGAAGGCGGTGACGCTGCGGGGCAGGATCGACAACGACACGTCCGAGACCGCGTGAAAGGTCCCGTAGTAGATGTTGACGTCTTTCAGGTCCAATCGCTTGGCCACTAACTACTCCTGCCTACGGCCCGATATCCGCGATCATCAGAATGAGGGTTAACTCGGCACCCCACAACCGGGCCGAAGAGTGACGCCGGAAAGGGCGCGGCGACAAGCACACCCGAACCCGTCGGGTGAGTTGTTGTCACCCTGATCCCGTCACAGCTCGCGCTCCTTAAGCCCATGGCCTACTGCAGTGCGTCGATCGCGGCGACCAATCGCTCCTTGACTTTATCGGGCAGCGGAACATAGCCGGCCGCCGAGAGCCCGGCCTGACCGTCGTTGGCGGCCACGGTGAGGAACGACTTGATCGCCCGGGCGGTGTCGGGATCGTAGCCCTTCGAGCACACGATTTCGTAGGTGGCCAGCACCAGCGGGTAGGCGTGCGCGTCTTTCGCGTCGTACATCGGGTTCAGGTCCAGCACCAGGTCGTTGCCGTCGGTCACGAAGCCGGCCGCGTTGACGGCGTTGCGTGCCGTGTCGGCGCTCAGCGCCACCACGCCGTTGCCGGTGTCGATCCGGGCGTACGGCAGGTGGACCTGATCGGCGAAGCGCTTCTCGACGTATCCGATGGCGCCCGGCGTGGCCAGGACCGCCTGAGTCACGCCACCCGACTTCGAGGCGCCTCTGCCGACACCGCCCTGGAAGTCGGTGCCGACGCCCCTGGTCCAGCTCTGCGGCGCGGTGGCCGTCAGATATTTCTGCACGTTGTCGGTGGTTCCCGACGAATCCGACCGATAGATCGGTGTGATCTTGGTGTCCGGCAGCGCGACGCCCGGATTGAGTGCTGCGAGTATCGGGTCGTTCCAGGCCGAAATTCTGCCGCTGAAGATTCGCGCCAGCGCGTCGCTACTGAGGACCAGCCCGCCGATGCCCGGCAGGTTGTAGACCAGCGCAACCGGCCCGAACACCAACGGCAGATCCCACGCCGGGTTTCCGGCGCAACGCTTGGCGGCCGGGCCGATTTGATCGGCGACCAGCGGGGAGTCGGCTCCGGCGAAGTCGACGTGTCCGGCGATGAACTGCTCTCGACCGGCGCCCGAGCCGGTCGGGTTGTAGGCCACGCGCTTGCCCGGGCAGGACCGGCCCCACACCTGGCTGAACAACTCCATCGCGTGCTGCTGGGCGGTCGAGCCTTCCGCGGTCAGCCCGTCCTTGCCGGCGCACCCCGCCGTGCCGGCCGGTCCCGGCGTGGCCGCCGACGCGCCCCGGTTGCCGTCGCTGCCGCAGCCCGCCAGGGCCCCGCCACCGACCAGCGTCGTCAACATCGCGGCCGCCAGCGTCCTCCCCACCCTGTCGAGCCTCACCGATCTCGCTTTCTCGCGCATCGCGGATGCTTGTGGCGCCAGCGGCCACTCCCCCAAGGGAAGTTTGCCAAGTCACCGCGAAGGTATGCGTCGAGGGCACCCATACGAGTGGCGAGCGCGTGAACGTGCAGTGAATTGTCCGGAGCCCGCGCGGCGTGTACCTGCGCCTCCGGTCAGCCGGCGCGCGGCGCGTAGGCGGTGTCGACGCTGTAGGTGGTGAAACCGGAGCGCTCGTAGGTCCGCACCGCCGCGAGGTTGTCTGACTCCACGTACAGCATCACCGTTGGTTCGGCCGAGTCGGCGAGCCGGCGCGCCAGCGATTCGATACCGATGGCCGTCAACAGCTGCCCCAGGCCGCGGCCCTGCGCGGATGGATCGACACCCAGGACGTACACCTCGCCCAGGCCCGGCTGGTCGAGGTGCACTTTGGTCCAGTGGAAGCCCAGCAGCCTGCCCGCCTGCTCACTCGCGGCGTCGGCGAACGCCAGGAACAGGCCCGACGGGTCGAACCAGGGTTCGCTGCGCCGCTCCGCCAGCTCGACCTCGGTCCAGCCACCCTGCTCGGGATGTTCGACGAACGCGGCGTTGTTGACCCGCAGCAACTCGGCGTCGTCGCCGGCGCCCGCGTAGGTGCGCACCTTGACCCCCGGCACGGGGGCCACGGTGTCGGGCACATCGCGTAGCGAGCGCCGCATTTGGACGAGTTCGCGGACGGGGACCAAACCCAGCGCCGAAGCGGTGGCCTGCGCGGGCTCGAGGGTGCCGTGTGCCCAAAACTGGTTGCGCCCTGCGGTTTTGGCCAGCGCCGCGCGTGCCAGCGCCGCGCCGATTCCGCGCCGGCGGGCCTGCGGATGCACAACCAGCTCGGCCATCCCCGCGCCGCTATCGCGTGGCGGGCTGAGGTTGAGGTAGCCGAGGATCGCGGCGCCGGTGTCCGGACCGGTTACCAGCAGGTGGTCGGTGCGATCGTGGCCGAGTTCTCGCAGCACCTGTTCGCCGACGGGTGCGACACCGTCGAATTCGGTTGCCGCCGAGACAAGTTCGCGCACGCCGTGCTGCTCGTCGGGGGTCAGGGCGGAGCGCCATTCGGGCTCGCGGTCCGACGACGTCACTGAGTGTGTAGCGGGTCGCCCAGCGGGTTCCCCAGGCCGTCTGTGTCGGGCTGGGCCTCTTCGGTCTCCTCGGGTTCGGCAACCGGCGCCCGCCCGCGCGCCGGCCGGACGGCCTTGTAACCCACGTTGCGAACCGTGCCGATCAACGCCTCATACTCGGGGCCGAGTTTGGCCCGCAGTCGCCGCACGTGCACATCGACGGTCCGGGTGCCACCGAAGAAGTCGTAGCCCCACACCTCGTGCAGCAGTTGTGCCCGGGTGAACACCCGGCCGGCGTGTTGGGCCAGGTACTTCAGCAACTCGAACTCTTTGTAGGTCAGATCAAGGGGACGCCCGCGCAATCGCGCGGTATAGGTGCCTTCGTCGATCACCAGCTCGCCGAGGCTGACCTTGCCGGCGCTTTCCTGGTCGGCCAGCCCGCCGCGGCGGCCGATGACCAGTCGCAGTCTGGCGTCGATCTCGGCCGGCCCGGTGCTGGGCAGCAGGATTTCGTCCAACCCCCAGTCGGCGCTGACCGCCACCAGGCCGCCCTCGCTGACGACCGCCAGGACCGGGACCGACCGGCCGGCCGTGCTCAGCAAACGGCACAGGCCGCGCGCCGACGACAGGTCCGTGCGCGCGTCGACGAGCACGGCGTCCGCGGTTCCGGCCTCCAACAATGAGGACGGTTCTGGCGGCGCCGTCCGGACGGTATGCGGCAGCAGCGACAACGACGGCAGGACCGGGTCGGGATGCAGCTCCGAGGTCAGCAGTAAAAGCTCCAACAAGCCCCTCCAGCTCGTGGGAAAGGCATCTCCCAAATCGGTAACGCAACGCGGCGTTAGTGGCCAGGACATCTAACGATAACGTGCAACCAGGCAGTTGGCCCGGCGACGAAGCCCTTCGGAGCGGAGTGTGACGAAGCGCTCTGGCCGCAGCGTGAGCGGTCACGCCCGGCGCCGTGCGGCGCGCCGCCGATGGACAGGCCACAATATGCGGATGCGCAGGGTGCTGATCTGGATGATCGCGGCCGCCGCGGTAGCCGTGATCGCCATCGGGGCCGTCGGCGTCGACTACGGGGCCAGCATCTACGCCGAATACCGGCTGTCGTCCAACGTGCGCAAAGCGGCGAATCTGGGGTCCGACCCGTTCGTTGCGATCCTGGCTTTCCCCTTCCTTCCGCAGGCGATGCGCGATCACTACGACCAGGTCGAGATCAAGGCCAACGCCGTCGATCACGCGATGGTCGGCAAGGCCACCCTCGAAGCCACGATGTATTCGGTCGACCTGACCCATGCGTCGTGGCTGATCAGGCCCGATGCGAAGCTCCCGGTGGGCAGGCTGGAGAGCCGCATCATCATCGACTCGACGCACCTGGGCCGGTACATGGGCATCAGCGACCTGATGGTCGAGGCACCACCCAAGGAAACCAACACCGCCACCGGCGGCGTCACCGCGTCGGGCATCTCCGACAGCCACGGCCTGGTGTTCAGCGGCACGCCACATTCGGCCGGCTTCGAGCACCGGGTCAGCGTTTCGGTGGACCTTTCCATCGCCCCCGACGACCAGGCGACGCTGCTGATCACCCCGACCGGCGTCCTAACCGGGCCCGATACCGCCGACCAAGCCGTGCCGGACGACAAGCGGGATGCGGTACTGCGCGCCTTCAACACGAGGCTGCCCAACCAACGGCTTCCGTTCGGCGTCGCACCCACCAGCGAAGGCGCACGCGGCTCCGACGTCATCATCGAGGGCGTCACCCGGGGAGTAACGGTCAGCCTCGACGGGTTCAAACAGTCATGAATTGCGCCGACGACGATGCAGAGCGCAGCGATGAGAAGGAGTGGCGCACATGAACACCGTCATCGTCGCGATCGTGGCGGCGGTCCTGGTGGCAACCCTTGCGGGATGGTTGCTTACCCGGCGCTCCGGAAACATCCGCGAAGTTCACTCGGACGCCGGCGTGGACGCCGCTGACCTTGGGCTTTCGCACGACGGACCGACCGTCGTGCACTTCAGCGCGCCGTGGTGCGGGCCTTGTGATCGGGTGCGCCGGGTGGTCGACCAGGTCTGCGATGACCTCGGCGACCTGGGATTCATAGCCCACGTCGAGGTTGATTTGGATGCCAATCCGCAGGCAGCCAGCCGATTTTCGGTTCTGTCGCTGCCCACCACGTTGATCTTCGACATCGACGGGCGACAGCGATACCGGACGTCGGGCGTGCCGAAGGCCGCCGAGCTGCGATCGGCACTCGAACCGCTGTTGGCTTGATCACCATGTCATTGGGTAAGCTTGCCGACGTGTCAGCCCGCCTCGAGCCCATGCTCACCAAGCGTCGCGCAGTCGATCTGTGCCGCATCGCGGGTTGTTGTTGTTGCTGTAGCTGCTGAGTAGCCGCGCCCTTCCGCGTAGCTCTCGGAGCAGCCCGGAGCCCTACCGTGGCATGCCTCCACCGTTTCCGTGCAATAGGCGTACCTAGGAGTCGTTCGTGTCAAGCAGCAACACCAGCACCCAACCGGACCGCGTTGACGTCCGCGGGCCCAGGTTCGCCGCCTGGGTCACGACCGCGGTCCTGGTCTTCACGCTGATCGTCTCGGCGGTCAGCGCGGGGGCCGCCGCGCTCATCCTGGCTCTGCAGGCCGTGGTTTTTGCCGTCGGTGCCGCGGGCGGGCCGCGCCGTCATCCGTATGGGCGGGTATTTGCCGCCGTCGTGGCGCCCAGGCTGGGCCCGGTGACCGAGCGCGAACCGGTGCCGCCGCTGAAGTTCGCCCAACTTGTCGGACTGATCTTTGCGGTCGTCGGCGTCGCCGGATTCGCCGGCGGCGCGCCGCTGCTGGGCGTCATCGCCACCGCGGCGGCTCTGGTGGCCGCCTTCCTGAACGCGGCCTTCGGCATCTGCCTTGGCTGCCAGCTCTACCCCGTCGTTGCGCGTTTCCGGCCGACCGCCCGTTCCGCGCAACCCGGCTGACCACCTCGTTAGAAGAAACCGAAAGGAACCCCACCATGGCACGCTCCGACGTCCTGGTCTCCGCTGACTGGGCCGAGAGCAATCTCGACGCCGCGAACGTGGTCTTCGTCGAAGTCGACGAAGACACCAGCGCCTACGACGGCGGCCACATCCCCGGCGCGATCAAGCTGGATTGGCGCACCGACTTGCAGGACCCGGTCAAGCGCGACTTCGTCGACGCCCAGCAGTTCTCCAAGCTGCTCTCTGACCGCGGCATATCCAACGACGACACCGTGATCCTCTACGGCGGCAACAACAATTGGTTCGCCGCCTACGCGTACTGGTACTTCAAGCTCTACGGCCACGACAAGGTCAAGCTGCTCGACGGCGGTCGCAAGAAGTGGGAGCTCGACCGGCGCCCGCTGTCCAGCGACACCGTCAGCAGACCCACGACCTCCTACACCGCGGCCGCGCCGGACAACAGCATCAGAGCCTTCCGCGACGAGGTCATCGCCGCCATCAACACCAAGAACCTCGTCGACGTGCGTTCGCCCGACGAGTTCTCCGGCAAGATCCTCGCGCCGGCGCACCTGCCGCAGGAGCAGAGCCAGCGGCCGGGCCACATCCCCGGCGCGATCAACGTCCCGTGGAGCAAAGCCGCTAACGAGGACGGCACCTTCAAGTCCGACGAGGAGCTGGCCAAGCTCTACGCCGACGCGGGGCTGGACGGCAAAAAAGAAACGATCGCGTACTGCCGAATCGGGGAGCGTTCGTCGCACACCTGGTTCGTGCTACAGGAATTGCTGGGACACAAGAACGTTAAGAACTACGACGGCAGTTGGACGGAATACGGCTCCCTGGTGGGTGCCCCGATCGAGTTGGGAAGTTGATATGTGCTCTGGACCGAAGCAAGGGCTGACATTGCCCGCGAGCGTCGACCTGGAGAAGGAAACGGTGATCACCGGCCGCGTCGTTGACCGCGACGGCCAGGCCGTCGGTGGTGCGTTCGTCCGCTTGCTGGACTCTTCGGACGAGTTCACGGCCGAGGTGGTCGCGTCCGCCACGGGCGACTTCCGGTTCTTCGCCGCTCCGGGCTCCTGGACGGTGCGCGCGCTGTCGGCGGTTGGCAACGGCGACGCCGTCGTGACGCCGTCCGGTGCGGGCATCCACGAGGTGGACGTCAAGGTCGCCTGACGGCGACCCCCTGACCGGGACGGCCCGCACGCCGGGGGACGAATAGACTTGCCCCCGTGGTGCTCTTTTTCGAGATCATCCTGGTCGGGATGACGGTGTTCATCTCATGGTTCGCGCTGTACACGCTGTACCGGCTCATCACTGACGAGTCGTGACCTCCGAGGCCCCTGACGGACCGGCCGGTTCCGCGGGTTCCGGCGATCGTGCCGTGGCCGCCGCTGCCGAACGCGCCAAGGTGACCGCATCCCGCAACATTCCCGCCTTCGACGACCTGCCCGTCCCCGCCGATACCGCCAACCTGCGCGAAGGCGCCAACCTCAATGACACGCTGCTGGCACTGCTGCCGCTCGTCGGCGTGTGGCGCGGCGAAGGCGAGGGCCGTGGAGCCGACGGCGACTACCGATTCGGTCAGCAGATCGTGGTGTCGCACGACGGCGGCGACTACCTGAATTGGGAAGCCCGCTCCTGGCGGCTCGATGACGCCGGCGACTACCGGGAAGCCGGCCTGCGCGAGACGGGCTTCTGGCGCTTCGTCAACGATCCCGACGATCCGAGCGAGTCCCAGGCCATCGAATTGCTGCTAGCCCATTCGGCCGGCTACGTCGAACTGTTCTACGGGCGTCCGCGCACCCAGTCGTCGTGGGAACTGGTGACCGACGCGTTGGCCCGCAGCCGATCCGGCGTGCTGGTCGGCGGAGCCAAGCGCCTTTACGGCATCGTCGAGGGCGGCGATCTGGCCTACGTCGAGGAACGCGTGGACGCCGACGGCGGTCTGGTGCCACACCTTTCGGCGCGGCTGTCGCGGTTCGCCGGGTAATTGCGGTTGGCGGCAGTGGATTCCGCAGCCGGCTACGCCGACAGCGTCCTGACATGGAGCGGCCCCCGAGCGATGCTCCTGGTTGGACAGACCGGAAGCTCGGGGGCCGGGTGGCTACGGGGAATTCGCCAGCGCGCGTTGATCGCTAGCTCTTCCGAGCCATTGCAGCTAGCGCGTAGCCACCTCACATGTCCATGAAGCTATCAATTTCGCGGACCACCTCCTTCCTTGTGTACGGCCGACCGTACCCGCCATTGCGCGAGGCGACAACAGAATTCAGCGCTCAGCGATCGCTGACGATCGCCGCGTCCACCAGTTCGGCGAATTCGGCGGCCAGCGGGGATCGGGGCAGTGGCCGGCCGTCGAGCGTGTGCACGCGGGCGGCCAGCGTCATGCTCGACACCAGCCAAATCCCTTGGGCGGCATGCAAATCCGCGATCCGCAGCGCCCGATAGTCGCAGTCGTAGCCCTTGGCCCGGGCGACCTCGAACAGGGCCTGTTGCGTGGTTCCCCGCAGGATCGGGTACCACGGCGGCGGCGTCAGCAGGCACGGTTCACCCGCCCCGGAGTGGGTGGCGATGACCACCGTGGAGCGGGGGCCCTCCAGGATGTAGCCGTCCGAGCTGACGAAGATCACGTCGCCGGCGCCCTGCCGGGCGGCATGGCGCAGGGCGGCCATATTGACCGCGTACGACAGAGTTTTGGCGCCGGCCAGCAGCCACGGCATCGCATCGGCGCCGGTGGCCGGCAATCCGCGGTCCAGCGTGACCGCCGACAATCCGTCGCGCCGGGCCGCGGCGACTCGTTCCGGGACGGGAGTGACCATCACGTACGCCGTGGGCGGTGATCCGCTCTCGCGGCCCCGGCTGCAGATCAACCGCATCGCGCCCTCGTAGGTGGTGTTCGCGGCCCAGTGCTGCGCCGCAACCTCGATCGCACGCCGCCAGCTGTCGAGGTCGGGTTCGGGCAGATCCATGAATTTGGCCGACTGCGTCAGCCGCTGCAGGTGGGACTCGACCAGACACGCGGTGCCGTCGCGGACCAGTAGCGTCTCGAAGATTCCGTCGCCGCGAACGGCGGCGAGGTCGTCGGCGTGCAGCAGCGGGGCCTCTGGCGGATGTATCTCACCGTCCAGCGTGACGATCACACCCATGGTGGTGAAGCTTAGCCGCACACTCGGATCCGTAGAGTTGATGCATGACTGCAGTCCCTGCGCCCGATGCCGGGCCCGACGCGGGTGCGATCTGGCACTACGGCGATCCGCTGGGCGAGCAGCGGTCCGCCGAAACCGATGCGGTGGTCGTGGACCGCTCGCACCGCGCGGTGCTCACCCTGACCGGGAGCGACCGGCAGACCTGGCTGCACAACATTTCGACCCAACACGTCAGCGACCTCGCCGAGGGCGCCAGCACCGAAAACCTCAGCCTCGACGGCCAGGGCCGGGTCGAGGACCACTGGATCCAGAGCGAGCTGGGCGGCACCACCTACCTCGATACCGAACCGTGGCGGGGCGAGCCGCTGCTGAACTACCTGCGCAAGATGGTGTTCTGGTCCGACGTGACGGTGGCCGCCGCCGACATGGCGGTGCTGTCGCTGCTGGGGCCGCGGCTGGCTGACCCGGCGGTGCTGAACGCGCTGGGGCTGGAAGCGCTGCCCGGCGAGCTGACGGCCGTCCCGGTCTCCGGTGGCGGCTTTGCGCGGCGGATGCCCACGGCCATTGCCGGCCGCATCGAGCTGGACCTGCTCGTACCGCGTGGCGAGGCGGACGGTTGGAAGGCCCGCCTGGAACAGGCGGGTCTGTGCCCTGCTGGAGTGTGGGCATACGAGGCCCACCGAGTCGCGGCCCGTCGCCCCCGGCTCGGAGTCGACACCGACGAGCGCACCATCCCCCATGAGGTGGGCTGGATCGGCGGCCCCGGCGAAGGAGCGGTCCATCTGGACAAAGGCTGCTATCGCGGGCAGGAGACGGTCGCGCGCGTCCACAACCTCGGTAAACCACCGCGGATGCTGGTGTTGTTGCACCTCGACGGTTCCGTGGATCGACCCTCGACCGGCGACGCGGTGCTGGCCGGCGGTCGCACCGTCGGACGCCTCGGAACCGTCGTCGACCACGTGGACCTCGGACCGGTGGCCCTGGCACTGCTCAAGCGGGGGCTGCCCGCCGACACCGAGCTCGCGATAGGCGACCAGGCGGCGGTCATCGACCCCGACTCGCTGCCCCCCGCCGAACAGATCGGCGCGGGCCGGTTGGCCGTTGAACGGTTGCGGGGAGGTACGCGATGATTGGCGATATGGTCCGCCTCGGCGGGCAGGGGGCACCGGCACCCGACCGTACGGCACGGTAAACTGTCGGCAGGACAATAACGACACCAAGAGATCGGAGCCGCCTACTCGTTAGGCCGCTCCGTTATTGCGCGAGGGGGTTCCCCCATGGGCCGCGGCCGGGCTAAGGCAAAGCAGACCAAGGTTGCTCGAGAACTTAAGTACAGCTCCCCGCAGACCGACTTCCAGCGGCTCCAGCGCGAGTTGTCAGGGACGGGCGCCGACGATTCCGACGAGCCGAACGGCGAGGCCGCTGACGACTCGTGGGGTCACCAGGACGACTGGCCCCGCTAGACCACTCTTGTATGCCGATGCGTTTCGCATCGGCATCGTGCTTGTCGCAGCCCGTTAGAACCTCGGATGTTGTCCGACCAGCCGGGCCCGCGGGCCCGCTTTTCCACCCTTGCAAACGGTTCCCAACACCCAGCAGTCCAAGTGCCGCGCGGTCAGGATCGCCAGGGCGCGGTCGGTGTCTTCCGGCGCCACGACGGCGATCATGCCGACGCCCATGTTGAACGTCTTTTCCATCTCCTCGCGCGTAACCCGGCCACGCTGGGCGATCATCGCGAACACCGGCGCGGGCGTCCACGTGCCGCGGTCAATCTCGGCGGTCAGGCCATGCGGGATGACGCGTTGCAGGTTTCCGGCCAGCCCGCCGCCGGTGACATGGCAGAACGTGCGGACGTGGGTTTCGGCGGCCAGCGCCAGGCAGTCTTTCGCGTAGATCCGGGTGGGCTCCAGCAATTCCTCGCCCAGGGTGCGGCCGAACTCCTCGACATAACCGGCGAGGTTCATCCGGTCGATCTCGAGCAGGACGGTGCGCGCCAGCGAGTACCCGTTGGAGTGCAGGCCCGACGAGCCCAGGGCGATGATGGCGTCGCCGGGTTTGACGCGGTCGGGGCCCAGCACGTCGTCGGCCTCGACGATGCCCACACCGGTGGCCGAGATGTCGTAGTGGTCGGGTTCCATCAGACCCGGGTGTTCGGCGGTCTCGCCGCCGAGCAGCGCGCATCCCGCGCGCACACATCCCTCGGCGATGCCGCTGACGATCGCGCTCAGCCGTTCCGGCACCGTCCGGCCGACGGCGATGTAGTCCTGCAGAAAGAGCGGTTCGGCGCCGCAGACCACGAGGTCGTCGACGACCATCGCGACCAGGTCGAGCCCGACGGTGTCGTGTTTGTCCATCGCCTGAGCGACCGCCAGCTTGGTGCCCACACCGTCGGTGGATGCCGCCAGCACCGGTTCGCGGTAGCCGCCGCGCAACGCGAACAGTCCGGCGAATCCGCCCAGCCCGCCGCGCACCTCGGGTCGGGTGGCCTTTGTGGCCAGCGGCTTGAACAATTCGACGGCGCGGTCGCCGGCCTCAATGTCCACCCCGGCCGTCGCGTAGGTGATGCCCTGGCTGCCCGGGCTGCGTCCGGGGCTCTTTCCGGGATCCGTCATCGCGATAAAGGCTACCGGGCGGCGCTCGCCGCCGGTATCAAACGTCGTCAGTGCGCAACCGGTAGTTCGGGTACGTCACCGGCCGCGAGATCGTCGAGCCCCGACCCCCGCGCCGCGTTGGCGAGCATGTGCTCGATGACGTTCTTGCCGAGGGCGCTTTCGCTTGGCAGCTCGATCGGATACTTGCCGTCGAAGCAAGCGGTACACAGCCGCGAGGCCGGCTGCTCGGAAGCCGCGACCATGCCCCGCAGCGAGACGTAGCCAAGGGTGTCCGCGCCGATCGCGTGCCGAACCGCTTCGAGCATTTCCGCCTCGTCCTCGACGGCGTTGGCGATCAGCTCCGCCGGTGACGGGAAGTCGATGCCGTAAAAGCACGGCCACTTCACCGGCGGCGAGGCGATGCGCACGTGCACCTCGACAGCCCCGGCCTCGCGCAGCATTCGCAGCAATGCGCGTTGCGTGTTTCCGCGAACGATCGAGTCGTCGACGACGATGAGTCGCTTGCCGCGGATCACTTCCCGGAGCGGGTTGAGCTTCAACCGGATGCCGAGCTGGCGGATGGTCTGCGACGGCTGGATGAAGGTGCGCCCGACATAAGCGTTCTTCATCAGGCCCTGGCCGTACGGGATGCCGGACTCCTGCGCGTATCCCACCGCGGCGGGCGTGCCGGATTCCGGCACGCCGATCACCAGGTCCGCCTCGACTGGGCATTCGCGGGCCAGCCGGCGCCCGATCTCTACCCGGGTGGCGTGCACGGACCGACCGGCGATCGTGCTGTCCGGACGCGCCAGGTAGACGTACTCGAAGACGCAGCCCTTGGGCGTGGGGTTGGCGAAACGCGTGGAGCGCACCCCGTCGGCGTCGATCGCCAGTAGTTCGCCCGGTTCGATGTCACGCACGAACGAGGCGCCGACGATGTCGAGCGCGGCGGTTTCGGAGGCCACCACCCAGCCGCGATCCAGCCGGCCGAGCGACAGCGGGCGCACCCCGTAGGGGTCGCGGCACGCATACAGCGTGTTCTCGTCCATGAACGTCAGGCAAAAGGCGCCGCGCACGGTCGGCAACAGTTCCAGCGCCGCCTGTTCCAGAGTCGAATCGGCCGCTCCGTGGGCCAGCAACGCCCCCAGGATGTCCGAGTCGGTGGTCGCCGGCGCGGGGCAGCGCTTGGCGATCAGCCCGGCGTCGCGGGCGCGAGCCGCAAGCTCGGCGGTGTTGACCAGATTTCCGTTGTGTCCCAACGCAACTCCGGTGCCCGCCGCGGTATTACGGAACACGGGCTGGGCGTTTTCCCACGTGGTGTCGCCCGTGGTGGAGTAGCGGCAGTGCCCGATGGCGACGTGGCCTTGCATGGCGCCCAACGTCTGCTCGTCGAACACCTGACTGACCAGGCCGAGGTCTTTGAACACCAGCACCTGGGAGCCGTCGGCGACAGCGATGCCCGCGGCCTCCTGGCCGCGATGTTGCAGCGCGTACAAGCCGTAGTACGTGAGCTTGGCGACTTCTTCGCCGGGGGCCCAGACCCCGAATACGCCGCACTCTTCACGGGGCGAGTTCAGGTCCTGCTGGGGTTCCTGGACGGTCACGGGTCGGCGGCTCCCTGGGGAACGGTTGGTGACGTAACGGAGTCTACGGGCACGGTGGCCTCAGCGCCGAATTCAGCACGCGTGTTGAGCACCGAATAATACATGTCTTCAGTCTAAACCTGCAGTTCAGGGTGACGTTCAGCCGACCGCGATCAGGGGCAGCCAGTGGTCGATTTCACCCGCCCGGGAGCCCGATAGCGTCAGCCGGCCGGCGCTCTTCGCCTGCGCCAGCGACACCATCCCCGTGGCGAGCAGCAGCCATGTCCGTGGATCGGCCTCCACCACGTTGGGCGGCGTACCGCGGGTGTGCCTGGGCCCGGCAACGCACTGAACAGCGACGAACGGCGGGATCCGTACCTCGACGCTGGCGCCGGGCGCCACGGCGGCGAGGGTGCGTGCGGTGAGGCGCACCGCGGTCGCCAGCGCATCGCGGTCGGGCGCCGGACGGGTTTCGTCGCGCAACCACTCGGCGATGGCCAACACGGCCTGCCGGGTCTTGGCCGGATCGGCTTTCTGACGGACGGCCATACCTCAGGGTGCCACTACGCCGATCCGTTCACGCGGGACCGCCGCTGGACGGCCAGCGCGGCCACGGCGCCCGCCTCGTTGATGGCCAAGTGCACCAGCATTGGTGCGGCGAGGCTGCCGGAACGGTCGACCAGCCAACCGAACAGCCATCCCCCGACGCCGGTGACCAGCACGGTGGGCAGCACCGGCTCGCCCGTCGCGCGTACGTCCGCGATGTGGGAGAGCCCAAAAGCGGTGGCCTGCAACAGCCTTCCGCCGGACGTGCCGAAGGCGCGCGCACCGAGCGTGCCGAGCGCCGCGCGGAAGGCGGCCTCTTCGGCCCAGACGGTGCCGATCGGTATCCGCCACAGCAGCCAACCCCGCGCAAGCACGGGAAGTTCGCGGGCGGCCATCGACAGGCGTACCGGCGGCAGCGGGGTCGTCGCGGAGATGGCCGCCGCCGCTACCGCACCCGACGCTGATCCCAGCCGCAGCCCCGACCACAGCCGGGGCGGGCTTAACCCCAACGACGCATGTGTCCCGACCACCAGCAGACCGGCAACACCGGCCTGCAGCCCCGCTCGCAGCTCATTCGGCAGTCGCGGGCCGACGAAGCTCCAGCCGACCAGCGCGGCGGCCAACGACAGCGCGCGGAGCCTGCTTATCCGAAGAATCGCGGCAACACCGACTCGGAGGTCTCGCGCAGTTCCGCAAGCGACACCGTGAACAGCCCCTGAACCTCCACGGCGTCCGAGCCCTGATCGACGACGCCGACGCGGACGGCTGGCAGTCCCCGCACCTCACACATGGACCGGAACCGGCTCTCCTCGGTTCGCGGCACGGCCACCAGCACCCGGCCGGCCGATTCGGAAAACAATGTCACGAAGGGATCGACGCCCTCGGGAAGCACTATGCGGCAACCGGTTTCACCGGCCAGGGCCGATTCGACGATAGCCTGCGCCAGGCCGCCCTCGGACAGGTCGTGCGCGGCGGACACCAGCCCATCCCGCGACGCCGAGCTGAGCACTTCGGCCAGTAGCTTCTCGCGCGCCAGGTCAACCGCAGGCGGCCGCCCGCCGAGGTGGTCGGCGCTCACCTGCGCCCAGATGGAGCCGTCGAATTCGTCGCGCGTGTCGCCCAGCAGCAGCAGGGTCTCTCCCGGTTCGCTGCCGAAAGACGTGTGGAGACGTCGGCTCACGTCATCCAAGACACCGAGCACGCCGACGACCGGCGTGGGCAGGATCGCCGTCGTCCCGGTCTGGTTGTAGAAGCTGACGTTGCCGCCGGTGACCGGAATCCCCAGGGCCGCACAGCCATCCGCCAGACCACGCACCGCCTGTGCGAATTGCCACATCACGCCGGGGTCCTCGGGCGAGCCGAAGTTGAGGCAGTTGGTCACCGCGACCGGCGTCGCACCGGTGACGGCGACGTTGCGGTACGCCTCGGCCAGCGCCAGCTGGGCGCCGACGTACGGGTCAAGCAGCGTGTAGCGCCCCGAGGCATCGGTCGATACCGCGATGCCGCGGCCGGTCGTCTCGTCGATGCGCAGCACGCCGCCGTCGGCGTGCTCGGCCAATACGGTGTTCCCGCGCACGTACCGGTCGTACTGCTCGGTGATGAACGCGCGGCTGCACAGGTGCGGACTGCCCAGCAGCGCAAGCAAAGTCGCGCGCAGCTCGTCGCCGGTGGCCGGCCGCGGCAGCCCGCTCGACGTGTCGGCGTTCAACGCGTCCTGCGATTCGGGGCGGGTGACGGGGCGCCGATACACCGGGCCTTCGTGGGCGACGGTGCGCGGTGGCACGTCGACCACCGTCTCGCCGTGCCAGGTGATCTGCAGCCGGTCGCCGTCGGTGACCTCGCCGATGACGGTGGCCAGCACCTCCCACTTGCGGCAGACCGCGAGGAACGCGTCGACATTCTCCGGCGCGACCACCGCGCACATCCGCTCCTGAGACTCGCTGGACAGGATCTCCGCGGGCGTCATGTTGGCGGCCCGCAGCGGCACGTTGTCCAGCTCGACCCTCATGCCGCCGTCGCCGGCTGACGCGAGTTCCGATGTGGCGCAGGACAATCCGGCCCCGCCAAGGTCCTGGATGCCGATCACCAGCCCGCCCGCGTACAGCTCGAGGCAGCACTCGATGAGCACCTTCTCGGTGAACGGGTCGCCGACCTGCACCGAGGGCAGCTTCTTGCGGCCGGGGCCCCCGCCCTCGTCGCCGCCGAAGGTTTCCGACGCCAACACCGACACGCCGCCGATGCCGTCGAGGCCGGTGCGCGCGCCGAACAGGATGATCTTGTTTCCGGTTCCGGATGCGAAGGCCAGGTGTAGATCCTCTTTGCGCAGCGCGCCGACGCACAGCGCGTTGACCAGCGGGTTGCCCGCATACGACGCGTCGAACACGGTCTCGCCGCCGATGTTGGGCAGGCCCAACGAGTTTCCGTAGCCGCCGATGCCGCGAACCACGCCGTCGAGCACGCGGCGGGTGTCGGGCGCGTCGGCGGCGCCGAATCGAAGCTGGTCCATCACCGCGACGGGCCGTGCGCCCATGGCCATGATGTCGCGGACGATGCCCCCGACGCCTGTCGCGGCGCCTTGGTAGGGCTCGACGTACGACGGGTGGTTGTGCGATTCCACCTTGAAGGTCACCGCCCAGCCGTCGCCGATATCGACGACCCCGGCGTTCTCCCCGATCCCGGCCAGCATGCCGGCGCGCATCTCGTCGGTCGTGGTCTCACCGAAGTAGCGCAGGTGAACTTTGGAGGACTTGTACGAGCAGTGCTCGCTCCACATCACCGAGTACATCGCCAGCTCGGTGTCGGTGGGCCGGCGGCCCAGGATCTCGCGTATCCGCTGGTACTCGTCGTCCTTGAGGCCGAGCTCGTGAAAGGGTTGCGGCTGATCGGGAGTGGTCGCGGCGTGCTCGACGGTGTCAATCGCCTGAATGCGCGCGGTCGTCACGGCAACAGTCTAAGAGTTAGTCGCCGCGGAGCATGCGTGCGCTTTCCGGGTCCGCCGGGTAGAACAGCTCGACGGCGAGTTCGGCGAGGGTGACGTCGAGCGGGGTTCCGAACGTCGTGAGCGTCGTGAACATCGACAGCCGCTGCCCGCCGCCGGCGTCGAGCACGAAGGGAATCAGCAGCGAGGCGTTGTCGGCGGGCATGCCGCGCGCTGTGGCGGCGGCCGCGACGCCCGGGTATCCGCGCACCTCCTCGTCGATCGCCTGCAACGTCGGGTCGCCGGTGAGTGCGATCGTGCGTCGCAGCTGGCTCAGCAGGTAGCCCGCCCATTCGTCGAAATTCAGGGTCCGGTTGGCGAGACCGTCGGGATGCAGGCATAGCCGATACACGTTGGCCGGCGGGCCGAGCAGATGCTCGGGCAGCCCAGCCGTCAGCGCGGACGCCGCCGCATTGGTCCCGACGATGTTCCAGCACCGGTCGATGACGACGCCCGGGTAGGGGTCGTGCGCGTCGAGCAGGCGCTGGACGGCATCGCGGGCCGGGGACAGCGCGGCATCCTCGAGCGGGCGCGAGGAGTAGCGCGGCGCGAACCCGGCGGCGAGCAGGAGCGAGTTGCGCTCCCGCAACGGAATGTCGAGGCCCTCGGCGAGCGCGAGGACCATCTCGGGACTGGGCCGCGAACGCCCGGTCTCGATGAAGCTCAGATGCCGCGCCGACACACCCACGCTCAGCGACAGATCGAGCTGACTCACCCGGCGGCGAGCCCGCCATTCGCGCAACAGGACACCCACCGCGGCATCGCTCACGAAGCAACGGTAACCACGCCGCGCGCACCGCGGCGATGACCTCCGAGGTAATTGTGCCGCCGCACGGCGACGGACACGCTTGCCTTAACGCGCTCGATCGAAGCGCCTTACCCAGGGAGGAACCATGACCGACGTCAAGACCGCTGCCCCGAAGTTCAGTGCGGAGCTGTGGGCCGCGTACTGGGCCGCGCCCACCATGTCGCGCGGCTTCGACATTCTGGCCGACGACATCGTCGGCTACTGGCCGGGTGACCCGGCGCCGGTGCGGGGAGTCGAGGCGTACACGGCGAAGATCGCCGAAATACTGGACGCCGCACCGGATTTGAAGCTGGAGCTCATCGACAGCGCAACCGTTCCCGGTCCCGCTGAGGGCGAGGAACTGGTGTACTTGCACTACGTCGGTGAAGGCACCGGCCCCGCCGGACCGTTCCGGATTCGCGGCCTCGACCGTGTCCGCAGCCGCGACGGGATGGTCGTGGAGAACGTCATCCGCTACGACCCGCTCTTCCTCGATCAGCGCTGACGCGCGGCGGCCCGCCTAGAGGGCGGGATTGCCGACGATGCAGAAAACGTTGCCCTCGGGGTCGGCCAGCACCACCCAGCGGAAGTTCTCGCCGAACTTGTGCCGGCCGACCTCCTTGGCCCCGGCCGCCGTCAGCCGCGATACCTCGGCGTCGATGTCGGCCGCACTCAAATCGAGGTGTACCCGGTTCTTTCCCGGGGTGGGATCGGGCACTTTCTGGAACCCGAGCCGCAGCCCTTCGGGGAAGGTCACGGCGGTGAACTCGTCGGCGAGGATGACGTGTGTCTTGCCACCGAACTGCTCGGCCCACCAGCCGGCCAGGCTCGCGGGGTCGCCGCAGTCGAAGGTGACCATTTCTACGTTGAAGGTCATGCCCGGATCGTAGGTCAGCGCGGCGACAAAAACGCTTGCAGTGCGGCCGAATACGCGGCCACATCCTGCGCCCCCATCAACTCGCGTGCCGAGTGCATCGCGAGCTGGGCAGCGCCGACGTCGACGGTGGGGATGCCGGTCCGCGCCGACGCCAGCGGCCCGATGGTCGACCCGCACGGCAGGTCGGCGCGATGCTCGTAGCGCTGCAGCCCCACACCGGCTTGCCGGCACGCCAGCGCGAACGCCGCGGCCGTGCGTCCGTCGGTGGCGTAGCGCAGATTGGGATGCACTTTGAGCACCGGTCCACCGTTGACGTCGATCGGATGACCCGGCTCGTGCCGCTCCGGGTAGTTGGGGTGGGTGGCGTGCGCCATGTCGGCCGAGGCCAGCAGCGACGCCGGCAGGCGCCGCAAATAGTCTTCCCGGCCGCCGCCGGCCGCGAGCACGATCCGTTCCAAAACGGTGCTCAGCAGGTTGGATTGCGCGCCGCGGTCGGAGGACGAACCGACCTCCTCGTGGTCGAAGAGCACCAGCACCGGGACGAAACCGCGCGGCTCCGCGGCCAGCAGGGCCTCCATGCTCGCGTAGCAACTGGTCTGGTTGTCCAACCGCGGCGCGCTCACCAGGTCGCCGTCCGCACCGATCACCGCGGACGGGGTCAGGTCGTGTGTCATCAGGTCGGCCGACAGCACGTCGACCGCGGCCACCCCCGAGCGCTCGGCGACGTAATCGACGAAGGACGCGGCGCCGCCGCCGACTCCCCATACCGCGTTGACGTGTCGTTGCGGGTCCAGCGTGAGCGACTTGCGGTCCTCGGCCAGGTGGATGGCCAGCTGCGGCACCCGCAGGATCGGATCGTCGATCCGCACCAGCCGCTGGACGGCGCGGTCGCCGTCGCGGACCGACAACCGGCCGCTGATGCCCAGGTCTCGGTCCAGCCACGAGTTGAGCCACGCTCCTCCGTACGGCTCCAGCGCCACCACCCGCCAGCCGGCGACCAGCCGGTCGGGATGCTGCTTGACCCGTAGGTTCGGGCTGTCCGTGTGGGCACCGACGATCCGGAAAGGCCCGTCGGCGCCGCCCGAGTTCCAGGCGACCAGCGAACCGGCGCGGACGGTGAAGTAGCGACCGGGTTGCGACGGCCAGCTGTCGGCTTCGTTCAGTTCGGTGTATCCGGCGTCGACCAACCGCCCGGCCACGGTGGCGCACACATGAAACGGCGACGGGGAGGCATCGATGAATTCGCAGAGGCCTGCGGCACTGGCCGACATGTTGAACATCATGGCTGTCGGCGACCGCGCAGTTCCCGATAGGGTCGCCCATGTGCCTCCGGTACAGCCGCAGCCCATCCTTGCGCCGTTGACGCCCGCGGCCATCTTCCTTGTGGTCACCATCGACGACGGCGGCGAAGCGACCGTGCACGACGCGCTGCCGGATCTGTCCGGGCTGGTGCGCGCCATCGGCTTCCGCGATCCGACGAAACGCTTGTCGGTCATCGCCTCGATCGGCTCCAACGCCTGGGACCGGTTGTTCGGCGGGCCTCCCTTAGCAAAAAAGCCCGCCGAACTGCATACCTTCATCGAGCTGACCGGTCCGCAGCACACCGCCCCGGCCACGCCCGGTGATCTGCTGTTTCACATTCGGGCCGAATCGATGGACGTGTGTTTCGAGTTGGCCGGGCGCATCCTCAAGTCGATGGCGGGTGCGGTCACCGTCGTCGACGAGGTCCACGGCTTTCGGTTCTTCGACAACCGCGACCTGCTCGGCTTCGTCGACGGCACCGAAAATCCGGATGGCCCAATCGCCGTCAGCGCCACCGCCATCGGCGACGAGGACCCCGACTTCGCCGGCTCGTGCTACGTCCACGTGCAGAAGTACGTGCACGACATGCCGTCGTGGGACTCGCTGTCGGTCACCGAGCAAGAGCACGTGATCGGTCGCACCAAGCTCGAAGACATCGAGCTCGACGATGACGTCAAGCCACCGAACTCGCACATCGCGCTGAACGTGATCGAAGACGACGACGGCACCGAACTGAAGATCGTGCGGCACAACATGCCGTTCGGTGAACTCGGCAAGGACGAGTACGGCACGTACTTCATCGGCTATTCGCGCACCCCCGAGGTCACCGAACGGATGCTGCGCAACATGTTCCTCGGGGATCCGCCGGGCAACACCGACCGCATCCTGGATTTCTCCACCGCGGTCACAGGCGGCCTATTCTTCTCCCCCACCGTGGATTTCCTCGACGACCCGCCACCGCTGCCCGCCACGCTGGCGACGGAACGACCCGTCACATCTTTACCTGACCCAGCCTCCAATGGCTCACTTTCGATCGGCAGCATGAAAGGACCCACCGGATGATCAACAACCTTTACCGCGACCTGGCACCGGTCACCGACGTCGCTTGGGCCGAAATCGAACTGGAGGCGACGCGCACGTTCAAACGGCATATCGCCGGGCGCCGGGTGGTCGACGTCAGCGAGCCCGGCGGGCCAGTCACCGCGGCGGTCAGCACCGGTCGGCTGATCGACGTCAAAGCGCCCACCGACGGTGTGGTCGCGCACCTTCGCGCCAGCAAACCCCTTGTCCGGCTGCGGGTTCCGTTCACGTTGTCTCGCTCCGAGATCGACGATGTGGAGCGTGGCGCCAACGACTCCGACTGGGACCCGGTCAAGGAAGCCGCCAAGAAGCTGGCGTTCGTCGAGGACCGCACCATCTTCGAGGGCTACGCCGCCGCGTCGATCGAGGGCATCCGCAGCGCCAGCTCCAACAAGCCGCTGACATTGCCCGAGGACCCTCGAGACATGCCGGATGCCATCTCGCAGGCGTTGACCGAACTGCGGCTCGCCGGTGTCGACGGCCCCTACTCGGTGCTGCTCTCCGCCGGCGTCTACACGAAGGTCAGCGAGACCACCGAACACGGATATCCGATCCGCGAGCACCTGAACCGGTTGGTTGACGGCGACATCATCTGGGCGCCGGCCATCGACGGCGCCTTCGTCTTGACCACTCGCGGTGGAGATTTCGACCTGCAACTGGGGACCGACGTCGCCATCGGCTACAGCAGTCACGACGCCGACACCGTGCAGCTATACCTGCAGGAGACCCTGACGTTCCTGTGCTACACCGCCGAGGCATCGGTCGCACTCGGCCCGTAATGGCGCGCCAGCAACGCTATCCGATCCGGGTGCTGACGATCGGGAACGCACCGGCCGGGCCCAACAGCCGCGGCGGGATGGCGACGGTGATGCGATTGCTGAGCGAAGACACGGACCAACGGTTTCTGGTCAACCTCGTGCCCACCTACATCGATGCCGCGCTGGGGGCGCGGCTGTGGACGGGAGTGACGGGCATTCTCAAGGCATCCACGCTCCTGCTTCTTGGCTCCGCCGACGTGCTGCACGCCCATTTTTCCTTGCGCGGCAGCGTCGTTCGCAAGGCCGTACCGTTGTTCATCGCTCGGCTGCGCGGCGTCCCGACCATTGTCCACTGCCACAGCTCGCACTTTTTCACCTGGCTCGACGAGCTGCCGCCGCTCCTGCGCCGCGCCGTGCGCGCGGCGCTGCACGCCGACTATTCGGTGGTGCTCGGTCAATCCCATCTCAGGGAGTCGTGTGTGCGCCTCGGATTCGACGAGTCCAACACCCGAGTCCTCTACAACCCCGTGGTGATGCCCGCGATCGCGCCGGCGCCGCGCCCCGGCCGGCCGCTACGGGTGGTGTCGCTGGGCAGGTTGGGCCCCAACAAGGGAAGCTACGACCTGGTTCGTGCGATCGGCATGCTGCCCAACGATATTCGCGCCGACCTGCGGGTCACGCTGGCCGGCGACGGCGAGGTAGACGAGGTGCGCGGCTTCGTCCGCACCAGCGCACTCGACGACACCGTGGACGTCGTCGGCTGGGTGGACCCGGTCGAGAGGGACCGGTTGCTGGCCGAGTCGGCGATCTTCGTGTTGCCCAGCTACAGCGAGGGCCTTCCAATGGCGGTGCTGGAGGCGATGGCCAACGGCGTGGTCCCGGTGACCACGGCGGTGGGCGCGATTCCGGAAGTGATTATCGACGGGGAAAACGGTGTGCTGGTCAGCCCTGGCGATCCACGCCAGTTGGCCGAGGCGCTGCAATCCCTGATCGCCGATGCCGCGTTGCGCGACCGCCTCGCCGCGGCCGCCCACGCGCGTGCCGGCGAGTTCGACATCGTCCGCTGGCGCGAGGCGCTGCACGACTTGTGGCTCGCCGCCGCGACACGGTGACGCCGGCCGCTCAGCCGGCGGCGGCCATCCCGTGGCCGACGCCGCGGCGCGGCAGCCCGCCGGAAACCATGAGCCGGAAGTAGTCGAACGACGAATCACTGCCCACCGCCAACCGCGGCAAGGCCAGCGGGTCGCAGCGACGGTCGGCGAATCCGGGTGTGGTCGACAACGCAAAGCGGACGCCGCGGCGGCGCAGCACGTCTTTGGCGCGGTCGTCGAAATCCCGTGGCCGGCCGTTGGGGTAAGCGAAAATTGTTGGCGCCCGGCCCGTCTCACGCTCCAACGCCGCACAGGAATCCGTGATCTCCCGCTCGAGCTTGTCGTCGCCGCAGCGGGCGAGAATCGGGTGGGTCACCGAGTGCGGATACAGGGTCACCAGGCCGTCGCCGGCCATCTCCCGTGCTTCGTGCCATGAAAGCATCCGGAAGGGACCCCCATCCCCGCCGTTGCGGTAGCCCAGCGCGTCGAGAATCTCGTCCAGCACCGTGATCCGCTGCACGTCGGGCAGGTCTTTCAACCGTTCGACCGCGGCAGCGTAAACCTTGCCGCGGTTGGTGGCGTCGGCGAGCGAACGAGCGCCCAGACTCAGCGCCGCCAGATCGACCTCGCTCGCGGTGGTGCGGGCGACCGCCAGCCAAAGCCGGTCGGGCCACAGGGTTTCGTCGCCGCCCATCGGGCCGGTCGCCAGAAACACCGCCGCGGGCAACTTCAACTCGCGCAGCACCGGGACCGCGTGGGTGGCGAGGTTCCGGGTGCCGTCGTCGAACGTGATCGCCATGGCGCGCGGCGGCAGCGTCCCCGCCGCCAGGCGATCGAGCGCCTCCTCGAGCGGGAGGACGTTGAAGTGCTCGCGGAGGTATTCCAGTCGACGGCGGTACTGCGCCGCGCCGAGCACATGCCAGCAGGACGGCGACAGCGGTTCGTCTTCGACGCCGTGGAACATCACGATGCCAAGCGCGTCGCGGTGTCGCCGCCGCGTTAGCGCCGGGAGTCCCGCGGCGCACAGCAGCCCGGCCGCGATGTTCTTGAGTCTCGCCATTAACTGTCGAACTCTAGGCTTTCGTGGCTAAAGGTCGAGGACGAGGTCGCTTTCTGGAGCCGCCGAGCAAATGAGGACCCTTCCCTGTCCCGGCGGCTCCAACGGCGCCTGGACGTATGTTGTCGTCCCGGCGACCACTGGTGTCTCACACACATGGCAGACGCCGCTTCGGCACGAGAATCGGCTTGGCACATCGCAGGCCTCGGCCAAGTCCAGGATATTGGCGTAGTCGGCGGACCAGTTGACGGTGAGCCCGCTGCGCGAGAAGGTGATCGACGGTCCGGTGCCTGACGGTCCCGCGGGCGGGTGCGGCGGTTTGCGCTCGGCCCCCGCAACGATGCCGGGGTTGATCGGCGGTAGCGCGCCGAACAACTCGCTGTGCATGCGTGCCGGATCGAGCCCAGCTGCGGTGAGGGCGTCGCGCGTGTCGGACATGAATTGTGTTGGACCACAGAGATATACCGCAGCATCGGTCGGCAGCCCTAGCGATGCGATGGTCGCCGCATCCGGACGTCCCTGCGTCTGCGTGTAGAACACCAACTGGCGGGCGTGCGGCAACGACTTGACGAGGGTCGTGACTTCCGTTGCAAAGGCCAGGGTTTCGTGGCTGCGGGTGGTGTGCAGCCACCAGACGTCGCGGCTACTGCGGGCAGCCGACAGGGTATGCAACATCGCCAATACTGGCGTGATGCCGATTCCCGCCGAAATCAGGACCACCGGATTGCTTTCCTCGGTCAGATAGAAGTCGCCGCGCGGCGCGGCGGCCTCGACGATGGACCCGGGCTGGACGTGGGCGTGCAGCCAGCGGCTCACCACGCCGTGATCTTCGCGCTTGACACTGATGCGGTAGTCCCCGGTGCTGGGGTCCCCCGAGAGGGAGTAGCTGCGCATCGGCGTCGGCTTGGCGGCGCCCGGGACTCGCACGGTCAGGTACTGGCCGGGAAGCGGTCGGGGCAGCGAACCGCCGTCGTCGGCTTGCAGACGGATCGACATGACCTGCGGGCTTTCCCGGGTTATCGCGCTGACCCGAAGCGGGCGAAAGCCGTCCCATCCCGGCTCGATTCCGACCGGGGGTGCGGTCTCGGTCGCTAGGCCCTCACGAAGCATGTCGCGGAATGACTGCTGCCAGCCGGGGCTGAGCGCCGGAACGTCAACTACCTTGTGCAGCTGTTCGATGTTGCGGTTCGGCAGATACAACAACGCGTCGACGTCGGCAACGCTGAGTTCGTGGCGGCCGCGCCGGACCCGCACGATGTCGTCACCGGCACGGACATGGCCCTCGGTGATGACCCGGAAGTAGAATCCCGGGCGATGCTGCGACACAAGCAGATTGGGCATCTCCGGATCGTTGAGGCGCAGTCCGACCCGAAAGCACGTGACACGCGGCTGGGTGACCTCGAACTCCGCCTCACCGATTTGGTAGCGGTCACCGATGCAGACTTCGTCGTCGGATAGTCCGGTAATGGTGAAATTTTCTCCGAAATGACCGGGCGCCAGGTCTTCGCGATTCAGGTAGGTCCTCCAGAATTCGTAGGACTCCGTTTGGTACACCATGACGGCGCGTTGCTCGCCGCCGTGGCCGGCCAAGTCGCCCTGCCCGTCGCCGTCGATGTTGGTGCGGCGAACCATGACGGGGCCTTCGACCGGGGTTTTCCATATCCCGGTGTACACGGTCTTGTCCCGCCATTGCACGTTCTTGGGCATGCCCACGTTGACCGAGACAAGCTTGCCCACCACGTCTCCTCGTGCTCACGCCGGCGAAGCTATTGGGATAGCTGACCCACAATATTCCCCGCCCGCCGAGCGGTCAACGCCTTCGGGGCCTATTGCGGCCCGCTGATTTTGATGCATACTGGGATGCACATCCCAAAACTGCAAAGGCCCGAACGACAGCGCCGCGGTCGTGGCGCTGGAAGCCTCGAAACCCGTGGTGCAGGAGGTATCCCATGCCGGCAGTTCATCATCGTTACACCACCGTCGACGGCCGTCGGCTGTTCTTTCGCGAAGCCGGCGACGCCGGTGCGCCGGTGCTGGTCCTGTTGCACGGATTTCCGACCAGCTCCTACATGTATCGGCACCTGATTCCGGCGCTCGCCGACCGCTATCGCGTGATCGCCCCGGACCACCTGGGCTTTGGGCTCTCGGACGCGCCCGCCGTCGAGGAGTTCGATTACACCTTCGATGCGCTCACCGACCTGACCGCGGGCCTGTTGCAGAGCTTGGGCATCGATCGGTACGCGATGTACGTGCAGGACTATGGCGCCCCCATCGGCTGGCGACTGGCGCTTCGCGAGCCGTCCGCCATCACCGCGATCATCACCCAAAATGGCAACGCGTACGACGCCGGGTTCGTCGAGAGCTTCTGGAAGGTCGTGCAGGCCTACCAAGATCAACCGACGGCCGAGACCGAGGCACCAGTACGGCAATTCCTCACCTTGGAGGCCACGCGGTGGCAATACCTCACCGGCGTCGCCGACGAGACGCTGGTCGACCCGGAGTCCTGGTATCACGACTACGCGCTGATATCCCGGCCCGGCAACGACCTGGTGCAGCTAAAACTGCTGCGAGACTATGCCACCAACGTGCCGCTATACCCTCGCGTGCACGAATATTTCCGGGCGAGCCGCGTGCCGCTGTTGGCCGTGTGGGGCCGCGGTGACGAAATCTTCGGCCCGGCCGGCGCCGAGGCGTTCGCCGATGACCTTCCCGACGCCGAAATCCATTTGCTCGACGGCGGCCATTTCTTGTTGGAGTCGGCACTAGACGACGTCGCCGAGCTGATCCGCAACTTCCTCGCCAAGCACCTGTCCAACTGACGAGGCGCGCCGACGGCGCACCCCAGCAATGGGCTGGATATCCCATAATTGGAGGCACTCGCAGGTTAGCCTGACGCCATGGCCCATCCCGATGTTCAGGACGGACAACGGTTGACCGCCAAGGGGCGTGCCACCCGCGACAGGATCGTGCAGGCCGCCGCCGAGCTAATCGTCACCCAGGGACTGTCGGCCTCGAACATGGAGAACGTGCGCAGGGCCGCGTCGGTCAGTGGTTCCCAGCTTGCTCACTATTTCGCCGACAAAAGCGCGCTGATTCGCGCGGTCGTCAGGCGCCAGATCGGCGTGGTTCTGGACTTCCATCGCCAGCCCAAGCTCGGCGACCTGGACTCGTTCGACGACTTCGAACGGTGGATCGATCTCAACATGCGTTACCTACGCCGCATCGGAACCGCCGGCGGCACACCGACTTACCACGCCCTGGCCGCGCAGCTGGCGAAGTCCGACGACGCTACTCGCGCCACGTTGGCCGCGGGGTACTGGCAGTGGGTCGAGTTGCTCGAAGCGGCCATCCAGCGAATGAAAGATCGCCGGGTTCTCGGCCCAAGCGCCGATCCTCGGCAGTTGGCCTTGGTCATCGTCGGCGCTCACCAGGGCGGCGGCACTTTGGCGTTTACCTATCGAGCGGAGTGGCCGCACGCCGATGCGACGCGGTTCGCCGTCAACTATCTGCGGATGTTCGCCACCGATCCCGTCGAAAGAGCCCCACGTCTCCCGCGGCGTCCCCGGGGTCGGCGCCGCACGACATAGGCCGGCTCACCGATGCCGCGGCACGCCGAAAACCCAGACAGCACACCGAGATTCACCCGCAAGGGACTGGCGACCCGGACCCGCATCGTCGGCGTCGCCGCCGGGCTCATGTTCGAGCGGGGCGTTGCCAACACCAGCATCGACGAGGTGCGAAACGCCGCAGGGGTCGGCGGGTCGCAGATCTCGCACTATTTCCGTGACAAACGCGATTTGACCCGCCAAGTCATCGCCGCGCGACGCGACGATGTGATGGCTTTTCACACCCGAGCTCAGCTCGGCGCGCTCGACAGTTTCGAGGCGTTGCAAGCGTGGGCCGACGGATGTGTGGCCGACATCGACACCGTCTACCGCCGGGGCGGGTGCGTCTATGGCTCGCTGGCCGGCGAGCTCATCGACGCCGACGACGAAATTCGCGACGACCTCGCGGACGGGTACGACGCGTGGCTTGAGCTATTCCAGACGGGCCTGACGGCGATGCGGCGCCGTGGCGATCTGCGCTCCGAGGCCGACCCGCGACACCTGGCCGTGTCGCTGGTCGTCGCGCACCAGGGTGGTGCCATGCTCACCCATGCCACTGGTGACGCGGAACCACTGCGGGCGACCGTCAATGCGGCCGTGGACTACGTGCGGTCCTTCGCGGCTGCTCGCGCGCCCCGACACGGGCGGTCAACCTCGGCGCGGCGCAGACGCAAATCGTGAGCGGCCGCGCCACGCTCGCCGTCCGATGTCAGCGTCCTTCGCCCGCAGCCCTTTTCGGTGTGGGAATGTCCGGTCGTAGGTAGCCGATGAGACATAGGGCAATCAGGGCCATACCCGCCACCGGCCATCTCAGTGCGATCACCGCCGCCGCGGTGAAGACACCGATCGTAATGACCGATCTCATTCGCAGCATCCGCCGCATGAGGTCCGAGACGTCCTCGTGGGCAGGCCGATCGACGGCCTCCCAACACAGTGCGACGTAGGTGACGTTCACGAGGACGAAGACGCCCGCATACAGTGCCACGGGCGCGGCGGCCAGCCTGCTATCGGCGATCCATTCGGTGGTAAACGGGATCAGCGACACCGAGAAAAGATGCGCGAAGTTCGACCACACCAGTCGTGGGGTCGCGGTCGCCGCGTAGTTGAACAGGTGATGGTGATTGACCCAAACGATCGCGATGAAGAGATAGCTGACCACATAGCTCAGACCCGTGGGCCAAAGCGGCAACAAGGCACTGAAGCTGTGGGCGGACGGCGGCTTGAGTTCGAGGACCAGGATGGTGATGAGCACCGCGAATACGCCGTCGGAAAACTGCCTGACCCTTTCGGGGGTGGTTTGTCGCACTGCCACAGTTTCCTCCCGCCTCATTCGGGCCCACTGCCGCATCCATTATGTTGGCCGGCCCAGGAGGGCGGGGTACCGGCGTGGGGCAACGGCGACGAACGGCCTAGACAAATCTGGGTGATTCCGCCCATAATATTGGGTTAAGCGACCCATTAAGTCGGCGCCGACGATGGTAATCTAACTGCCGCACTGCGGCTCTCGCGACCCAATATCCGAAGCCCGACTAACGATTTGGAAATGAGACAGGGTGATGGCCCCACTGCCCACGGCGCCCACGGTAGTGCGCGAACAGCCTGGCGGGGACGCCATGCGCGCGATCATCCTGAACGGCTTCGGCGGCCTCGACAGCCTGGTCTACACGGACATCCCCAAGCCGCTGCCCAAGGACGGCGAGGTCGTGATCAAGGTGCAAGGGTTCGGTGTCAACCACGCCGAGATGCACATGCGACGAGGGGAATGGGCGGAAGCCGCGGAGGTCAGCGGCATCGAATGCGTTGGCACGGTCGATTCGTGCCCGGGAGGGGAGTTTCCGGTCGGCGCTAAGGTGGCGGCGCTGATGGGCGGCCTGGGGCGAACCATCAACGGCAGCTATGCCGAATACACCCGAGTGCGCGCGGCCAACGTCGCGCTCATCGAATCCGATCTGCCCTGGTCCGATTTGGCGGCGCTGCCTGAAACCTACGCCACGGCTTGGACGTGTCTGTTCCGCAACCTCAGCCTCGCGGCCGGACAGACCCTCGTACTGCGCGGCGCCACGTCATCGTTCGGCCAGGCCGCGCTCAAGATGGCGGTCGCCGCCGGGGCGCGTGTCATCGCGACGACGCGCAGCTCCAAGCGCATTTCCGTGCTGGAGAATTTGGGCGCCGCGCGCGTCGAATTGGAGCGATCCGACCTGGCGGGCCACATCGCCGAATCAAAGCAGATCGACGCCGTCCTCGACCTGGTGGGCAACAGCACCATCCTCGACTCCCTCGACATGTTGCGCCGCGGCGGCTCGGCGTGTCTGGCGGGATGGTTGGGCGGACTTGACCCCATCGGGGACTTCAACCCGCTGCTCCGCATGCCCAGCGGGGTGAACCTGAACTTCTTCGGCAGCTTTGTGTTCGGGACTCCCGGCTTCCCGCTTTCTGACGTGCCGCTGCAAGACATCGCACGGCAGGTGGCCGACGGAAGGCTCGAGGCAAAGCCGGCGCGCGTCTTCTCTTTCGATCAAATTCATGAAGCGCATCGAGTCATGGAGGCGGGGGAAGCCGGCGGAAAGATGGTCGTCGTCATGAACTGACGCCGGCCGCCGCTGGCGGGAAATTCGCAACAGGGAGGACTGGACGATGGGTTTGGCATGGCAACAAGGCCCGCTGGCCACGAGTTCGATCGGACACTTCCTCATCGACCAGCCGTTGCCGCCGCGCCTGCTGTATGCGGAGCCGTTGCGCCGCCGCATGCGGGTGCGCTTCGCTGACAAGTGGGTCGCCGACAGCGAGGACGTCGTCCTGCTTCACGAGCCAGGGCGTTACCCGGTGGCTTATTTCCCGCACGGCGATGTCGAACCGGACATCCTCGTCGACGAGGACCGGGTCACTCAACACCACGACCTCGGCGACACGAAGTGGTTCACCGTCAAGGTTGCGCAGCGAGAGGCCAACCACGCCGCCTGGCAACACACCGGCTTGCCGCAACACGCGGCCGTGCTGGACGGGCGGCTGGCCTTCGCCTGGCGCGCCATGGACGCCTTCTACGAAGAGGACGAACGCATCGTCGGGCACGCCGCCGATGCCTATCACCGCATCGACATCCGCTCTACCTCACGGCATCTCGTTGTGCAGGATGGCGAGCAGGTGATCGCCGACACGAAGAACCCACTGGCGCTGTATGAATCGGGCTTTGCACCCCGGTGGTATGTCCCGCGCGAGGACATCGACGAAGCCGCCCTCAAACTCATTGATATACAGACGTTTTGCCCCTACAAGGGGATCTGTTCCTACTACGACATCGGCGGCCACAAGCGCGCCGCATGGTCCTACATCAACGCCTGGCCCGAAGTGGGGCGGGTAACCAATCTGGTGTCCTTCGAGCCCGACAAGATCGACGTGTATCTCGATGACAAACAGCTGCAGCTCGAGCCCGGCCAAACCGTCATTCCCCATGGTGTCGACCGAGGCCTCGACACCGACGAGGTGCTCGGTAAGACACCCACCGGAGGCAGGCGATGAAAGCGCTGCTCGAGGTCGTCATCCTGCCGGTGTCGGATCCCGATCGCTCGCTGCGTTTCTACCGAGACCAGGTCGGCTTCAACCTCGATGTCGACTACGCACCCGCACCCAGTTTCCGGGTCGTCCAGCTGACGCCCCAGGGATCTCACACCTCCATCCAGTTCGGTGCCGGCCTGACCGACGCGCCTCCGGGCTCGGTGCACGGTCTGTATCTGGTGGTCTCCGACATCGAGAGCTGCTGCTCGGAACTAGCCGATCGCGGGGTGACCGTCAGCGACATCCGCCACAAGAACACCGACGGCGGCTGGCGAGGCGGATTCCTCCCCGGCGTTGATCCCGAACGCGCCGATTACGCCAGCTTTGCCGATTTCCGCGACCCCGACGGCAATGGGTGGGTGGTCCAAGAACGCAACCACCAGCCGGCATGAACCCAGAGCACCCGCCGTCCGTCCTCGTATTCGACGTGAACGAGACGCTGGTCGATATCGATTCCCTAGCACCGGTTTTCACGGACTTGTTCGGCGACGCGCGGGTGCTCCGCGAATGGTTTGGACAGCTCGTCATGTACTCGATGGCCGCGACGTTGGCGGAGAACTACGTGAACTTCGCCTCCCTCGCCCAGGGGGTGCTGCGCATGCTGGGTGACATTTACGAGGTGGATGTCACCGACGACGATCTGCTCCGCCTGAAGTCGGGCCTGCTCTCGATGCCGCCACACCCAGATGCGGCCGAGGGCCTTGCCGGGTTGCGCGACAATGGTTTTCGACTGGTCACCCTGACCAATTCACCGCCCAACCCGGACGGACCGACTGCGCTGCAGAATTCGGGACTGGCTGGGTTCTTCGAACGACAGTTGAGCGTGGACGCCCGCCGCGCCTTCAAACCGTCTCCGGTTGTGTATCGGTACGTGTGCGAAACGCTCGGGGTCGCCCCCACGGATTGCATGATGGTGGCCGCCCACGTGTGGGATACCCTCGGCGCGCAAAACGTCGGTTTCAGCGGCGCCCTCATTGCGCGCCCGGGCAACCCACCGCTGCCGGTTGACGGCCTGCCGCAGCCAGACCTGGTGGTCCGCGACATGCGCGAGCTCGCCGAGCGACTCACTACGAGGCCGCACTGAGCCCGGCTGCCGCGGCATGCCCGAGAGGCAGAATGGTGCGATGGCAACCTCGGATGGATTTCATCCCGACTTCGACGAGACGACGTCACCCGCACGCAACCGGGTACACCACATCAGGGCCTCGGACATCAGCTCCGACACCGCACAGTCGGAGGGATTAAGGCGCTTCGCGGCGCTCTCCGGAAAGTCGGTCGGTGCGGAGAAGCTGTGGATGGGTGAGACACACGCGCTGCCCGAAGCCGTCTCGTCCAACCACCATCACGGCGAATCGGAGACCGCGATCTACGTGAGAAGCGGCAACCCGGAGTTCGTGTTTCACGACGGTGTCCAGGAGGTGCGCATCTCGGCCGCGCCCGGCGACTACGTCTTCATTCCGCCATACCTGCCGCACCGGGAAGAGAACCCCGATCCGAACACGACGGCGGAAGTCGTGATTGCGCGCAGCACGCAGGAGGCGATCGTCATCAACCTACCCGCGCTGTATCCGCTCGAAGGCGCTCAGTAGACGGCGATTTCGATGAGGTTCCCGTCGACGTCACGGCAGTAGTGCGACGTCATCGCACCCAATGCGCCTACCTTGGTCACCGGTCCCGAGATCACTTCGACTCCGCACCGCGCGAGGTGGGCCCGGATCTCGTCGGGCGCGGAACGGGTGACGAAGCACAAGTCCGCGGAACCGGCCGCTTCGACGGATCCGGTCACCCAGTCGGGGTCGTCGGCCAAGGCGCCAACCGGTCGCAGGTTGATCTTCTGCTCTCCGAAGCACAGGGCGGTTCTGTTGGACGGACCGAACGTCTCTCGCCTCATGCCGAGCACCCGCTCATACCACGATGCGGTGGCCTCGATGTCGCGGCAATTCAACACGATGTGGTCGAACCGTTGCACCGCTAGTCCCACGGTCAACCCTCCTGATCGGTAAAGCCGCGTCGAATTCGACGCTAGCGCGCGGCCTGCCTCGGCCTTGACCGCTGGGTACGCTTGATGCTAAGCAAGTGCTCAGCAACCCAGGTAGCCGCGGTGGAGGAGGAGACGATGGCGACTGCGCAGCTGGTCTTCGACCCGTTCTCGGAGGAGTTCTTCACCGACCCGTACCCGACCTACCGGCGGATGCGCGAGGAGGCGCCCGTCTACTACAGCGAGGAGCACGACTTCTACGCGCTGACCCGCCACAAGGATGTCGCCGCCGCGTTCAAGGACTTCGAAACGTATTCGTCGGCGCGCGGGATCGAGCTGTCCATGATCAAGAAAGGCGGGGTCCCGGCGGAGAACAAGTCGATGATCTTCATGGATCCGCCGGAACATCGGCGGATGCGCAGCCTGGTCAACAAGGTATTTACGCCACGCGCGATCACCGCGCTGAAAGACACGGTCACCGAGCTGATCGAGTACCACCTCGGGCAGGTCGACGGCAAGCAATTCGATGTGGTCGCCGACTTCTCAGCGCTTTTCCCCGTCGAAGTGATCAGCACTGTGCTCGGGGTGCCCGCCGAACACCGCCAACAGATCCGGCACTGGGTCGACGCGTCATTGCACCGCGAGCCGGGCCAGACCGAGATGAACGAAAGCAATTGGGAGGCGGTCACTTCGGTCGGGGCGTTCTACTACAACTTGATTAAGGAACGACGCAAGCAACCGCAGGACGACATGATCAGCGGCCTGATCGCCGCCGAGGTGGAACGCGACGACGGCGGCACCACGAAGCTGGATGATATCGAAATCACCGGTTTTGCAACGCTTCTGGGAGCCGCGGGTGCCGAAACGGTCACCAAGCTGGTCGGGAACGCGATCGTGCAGTTCGCTCGCAACCCCGACCAGTGGCAGAAACTGCTCGACGATCGCTCGAAGGTTCCGGCCGCGGTCGAGGAGGTGTTGCGATTCGAGGCGCCGGCACAGTACAACGTCCGCTGTTCGCTCAAAGACGTTCACCTGCATGGGATGACGATTCCGGCGGGCAAGCCCGTATTCCTGCTGGGCGGCTCAGCCAATCGCGATCCTGAGGCCTTCAGCGATGCCGACAAATTCGACATCGAACGTGACCGCGGCGAGGCGCAGAACCTCGGTTTCGGCTATGGCGTGCACAGTTGTCTGGGTGCCGCGCTGGCCCGTCTGGAGAGCGCGGTTGCGCTGGAGAAACTGTTGGACCTGATGCCCCGCTACGAGGTGATCTGGGAGGGCTGCAAACGAGTGAGCATGACCAACGTCGCGGGCTGGTCCAACGTTCCGGTGCGAGTTCTGCCCTGACCGGGCCCGCCCGCTCAGCAAATTCTCAACTGATTCTTCGGTCACGCCTCGCTCGGCTCAAGGATCCGCATAGCCTCCGTCCTCAGCATTGACTGCATGACGAGTGAGCCGCTCTGCGCAAACCTGATCGAACGCTATCTGCGCACGCGCGGCAGCCGCTACTTCCGAGGCGCGCACGATGGCGAATACTTCTACGTCGCCAACACCCGTCCGCGCCGGCTCCATGTGCACCTCGAGATCGCGCCCGGGCATCACGATGTGTTGCTCATCCGGGTTGCTCCCGCATGCTTCTTCCCCGCTTCCGACCGCCCCTGGCTGACGCATCGCGCCGACACGTGGAATCGACAGGATCGCGATGTCACCGCGATCGTGCACCGCTCGTCCGATCCACAGCGCATCGGTGTCGTCGCACGCCGTTCGCACTGGATCCGGGGCAGCGTGGCCCTCGAGGATTTCGCGACCTTCGTCGATCATGCCATCGCTGCGGCGATCGAATTCTTCGGTGAGTTGAGTCCGATCGTCGAGCGGCCGTCGATGGCCGAGCCGCTGGTGTTGGACGCCAGCTGAAGTGGCCCACTAGTTCGTTGCGCCGCGCCTCTTCCCGTCGGGCCATGGCTCGCCGAACTCGGCCCGGAATGCTCCCCACGGGTCGGCGTAGCGGCCGGGCGAATTCCGGTACGCCGCCCGGCGTTTCAACAACTGACGTGCGACCGGCGAGATAACCCGCAGTGGGTAGCGCTTCCACCCGGCGGCGGCGCGCATCTCGGCGAGCATGTCCGGCCAGGGGTGGCGCTGGAATTTCAAGGCTCCCTGAGATCGGGTGGTGTCCATCCAGTCGGTGACGTACCAGTCCTCGTCACTCTCAGGGTCCCCGGGGCGCCCGGGTGGCAAGGCATTGACCAGTCCCCGGGTGGCGGCCAATGCCTTTCCGACGTCGCCCTGTCGGAGCAGGTGGGACTCGTCGCCTCCGATGAGCAGAATCTCACCGACAACATCGGCCGTGGTGGCGGTCGCGAACGCGAGCGCCACATCACGGACGTCGACGGTGTGAATGCGTCCGTCGGTCGGCAGCGCGCTTTCCAAGTACGGTGCATCCATGTTCAGCGGCATGGCGTCGAGATCGACGCTCATCACGCCGGCGAGACGAAGGATCACCCACTCCAGACCCGAGTCCTGGACCAGGCGCTCGGCCTCGGCCTTGTGCGCTCCGTACACATCCGACGGCGCGACCGGGGTGTCAGCGCGGACCAGCTCCGGATGACGGTGCGGGTTGCGCGAGCCGTGCACGGCGTTGCTCGACGCCTGGATGAACCGCACCGGGCGGGGGCTGGACGCTGCGGCACGCAACAGCGCCGCGGTCGCGTCGACATTGACGCGACGAGCCAGCTCGTGATGACGGTAGATGGAGGGCGGGATCACCGCGGCGAGGTGGATGATCACCGTTGGCGCAGCCTCGGTGACCAGACGGGCGACCTCGTCCGGGTCGGTCAGGTCTGCCCAGCTCGCCTCGGCGCCCGAGGGTAGCGATCCCGCAGCTTTGCGCTGAGCGGGAGTTCCGAGGTCCGTAGCCACCACATCATGGCCAACGGCAACTAGCCGGCGCACAGTCTGCGAGCCGACGAGCCCGAATCCCCCTGTGACAAGAACCTTTTCGGTCATTTTCTCCCGTGCGCGCCAGGGCCAGCAAACGGATATGACATTCTCCAAAATCGAGAGTAGCATATGTCAGAACCGCGCTGAGGTTTGGGACCGCCATCGCGCTGGCAATAGCAAATAGCACACGACCGGCGGAACTTGAGGGCGAACCATGAAGGGCAGCAACGGCGCGGCGGCGGACAACCGCGAGACCGCCAAGTGGGATCCGGCCTTCACCGAGCAGGTCTCCAACGCCATCGGTCCGTGGATCAAGCGGTGGTATCGCGCCGAGGTGCGAAACATCGACAACGTCCCGTCGACCGGCGGCGCGCTCGTCGTGTCGAATCACTCCGGCGGCATGTTCACTCCCGACGTGTTGATCTTCTCGCCGGCCTTCTACGAGAGGTTCGGCTACGACCGCCCCGTCTACACCCTGGGCCATTACGGGCTGTTCATGGGTCCGCTGGACGGGTGGCTGCGCCGCCTCGGGGTCATCGAGGCGAGCCGCGAAAACGCGGCCGCCGCTTTGCATTCGGGTGCGGTGGTGCTGGTCTTCCCGGGCGGCGACTACGACTCCTACCGGTCCACCTTCAGCGCGAACACCATCGACTTCGACGGTCGCACCGGCTACGTCAGGACGGCGATCGAAGCCGGGGTGCCGATCGTGCCCACCGTGTCCATCGGCGCCCAGGAGACGCAGTTGTTCCTGACCCGCGGCAACTGGCTGGCGCGCACGCTGCGACTGACGAAGGCCCGGATCAACATATTGCCGATCAGCGTCGGTTTCCCGTTCGGCCTGAGCGTGATCTTCCCGCCCAATCTGCCGCTGCCGGCCAAGATCGTGACGGAGGTCCTCGAGCCGATCGACATCGCCGACCGCTTCGGCGACGATCCCGACATCGACGAGGTCGACGCGCATGTGCGAGCCGTGATGGAGGCCGCGCTCAAGCGTCTGGCCGACGAGCGCCGGTTCCCCATTCTGGGCTGACGCGTCGGCGGGGCGAGGTGGCGTGTGAAGAGGCTCAACGGCATGGACGCCATGCTGCTGTACAGCGAGACGCCGAATCTGCACACGCACACGCTGAAAGTCGCGGTCCTCGACCCCTCCAGCTGCGACTCTGACTTCGGCTTCGAGGCGTTCCGGCACCACGTGCGCCGACGGCTGCATCTGCTAGAACCGTTGCGCTACAAGCTCGTCGACATTCCCTGGCGACTGCATCACCCGATGTGGCTGGAGAACTGCGAGGTCGACCTGGACTACCACCTGCGGCGGGTGCGGGTGCCCGCGCCGGGCGGCCGCCGGGAGCTCGACGGCGTCATCGGCGAGGTGGCCTCCACGCCGCTGGATCGCGGCCGCCCACTGTGGGAGTTTCATTTCGCCGAGGGCCTGACCGGCGGCCGATTCGCGCTGATCGGCAAGATCCACCACGCGCTGGCCGACGGCGTCGCCTCCGTCAACCTGCTGGCGCGCGCGATGGATCTCGAGGACGGGCCGACCGACGAGCGGGACGACGACGAATCCTGCGTCACCCCGTCGACATCCGACCTGCTGCGCGCCGCCGGACGCGACCACGCGCGGCAGGCCGCCAAGCTGCCGGGCCTGGTCAAAGACGCGGCCGTGGGGTTGTCACGGGTCCGCCGCCGGTCCCGGCAGCGCGGAAAACACCCCGACCTGGCCGACCCGTTCGACGCACCGCCGACCTTCCTCAACCACGTCGTGTCACCGCGGCGGCAATTCGCCAGTGCGACGCTGCCGCTGCCCGACGTCAAGGCGACCGCCAAGGCGTTGGGCATCACGATGAACGACATGGTGCTGGCGACCGCGGCCGGGGGCCTTCGGAAGCTGTTGTTGACCTACGACGGAGCGGCCGACCGGCCCATCATCGCGTCGGTGCCCACCGCCACCGACAAGTCCGACCGGATCACGGGCAACGAGATCAGCGGCCTGATGGTTTCACTGCCCGTGCACATCGCCGACGCGGCCGAACGGGCGCGGCTGGTCGCGCTGGCGACCCGAATCGCCAAGGAAGACCACGAAATTCTGGGCCCCCGACTCTACGAGCGGATGATGACCTACCTGCCGACCGCGCTGGCCCCGGCCGCGTTTCGCTGGCTGGCGCAGCGGGAGGCGCCGAACAAGGTGATGAACGTCGCGGTGTCCAGCGTCGTGGGCCCGCGCGAGCGTGGCCACTTCGGCGGCGCCACGGTCAGCGAGATCTACTCGACCGGCGTGCTGTCGCCGGGCGCGCCGGTCAACATCACCGTGTGGAGCTACGTCGACCAGCTCGGCATTGCGGTGCTCACCGACGACCGGACGTTCAACGACCCGCACGAAGCGACCGACGCGCTCACCGCGGCCTTCCGCGAATTACGTTGCGCGGCTGGGATTTCCCGCTAAGCGGCGAGCACGGCGTCCAGCGCCGAATAAAACAGGCCCAGGCCATCGTCGGACGGTCCCGTCAGCGCCTCGATGGCGTGCTCGGGATGCGGCATCAGGCCGACGACGCGGCCGTTGGCCGAGCTGATGCCGGCGATGTCATGCAGCGAGCCGTTGGGGTTGTCGTGGTAGCGAAACACCACCCGGCCCTCACCCTCCAGCTCGTCGAGCACGGCCGCGGGTGCGACGTAACGGCCCTCGCCGGACTTCAGCGGCACCAGCAGATCGGCGTCGGGCTCGAAGCGCGACGTCCACGCCGTCGCGGTCGACGCCACCCGCAGCCACACGTCGCGGCAGACGAAGTGCAGACCCGCGTTGCGGGTGAGCGCGCCGGGCAGCAGCCCGGCCTCGCAGAGGACCTGAAAACCGTTGCAGATTCCCAACACCGGCATACCGCGCCGTGCGGCATCGACCACTTCCGCCATCACCGGGGCGAATCTGGCGATGGCGCCGGCCCGCAGGTAGTCGCCGTAGGAAAATCCGCCCGGGACCACCACGGCGTCGACTCCCTTGAGGTCGGCGTCGGCATGCCACAGGCCGACCGCCTCGGCGCCGACACGGCGCGCGGCCCGCGCCGCGTCCACGTCGTCGAGTGTCCCGGGAAAGGTGATGACGCCGATTCGTGCCGTCACAGCGCTTCCCGGCTTATCGTCCAGTCCTCGATCACGGTGTTCGCCAACAGTGATTCCGCGATTTCGGCGAGCACCGCGTCATCGATGGAGTCGTCGACTTCGAGCTCAAACCTCTTGCCCTGGCGGACATTTGAGACGCCGCCGTGGCCGAGCCGGCCCAGCGCGCCGACAATCGCCTGACCCTGCGGGTCGAGAATCTCCGCTTTGGGCATCACATGCACGACCACCCGAGCCACCGGCGCTCCTCCTCAGATCTTGCTCGGCGCTAACTCTACCGGCGAGGAGTGCCGCAAGCGGGTCACGGGCACGAAGCGATGTACGCCTCGCACAGGGGCGCGGTCATGGCGTCCAGCACCGGATCGTCTGCCATCGAGGGCCAGGGTACCTCCGGCGGTCCCGATGACCACAGCGTGAGCTCGGTGATCGTGCTGCTCGCGACGTGTGCGACCAGGTAGGTGTGCATGATCACTGGCCCGCTGATGACCGCGGCCATCCGGTTCGGCTGGTCGGTGGTGATCGATGGCGACTCCTGCGGCGCCGCCTGCTGGCAGCCCCGCAGGGCGGCGACGGCATTGCTGAACACCCCGGCCGCGGCCGAACCGCCGCGCGCCGTGTCACCGCGCCAGTGCAGGACCTGCGCCTGCAACTGCCACTGCCCGTCCGGGTGCACGACAGTCGCCCGGGCCGCCACCGCCGAATCGCGCGGGTCCTGCGGTGCCGCCGGCGCCGCGCACAGGGTCTCGAAGCGGAAGCGCGGCCCGGCCCCGGTCGCCGGTGTTGCCAGTCCGGCCAGCGCGGGCCAGTTGTACACCGAATTGAGCGGAGTGGCGCGCTGCGGGATCCACGCACTGTCCGGGATCTGGTCGCACACCGTCGGGCACGTCTGGGGCTCGGCGTGTGCCGGTACCACGACGACAAGGGCCACCGCGAGGCCACCGGCCACCAGCATCGTCGCCAGGATCACCCGCATCGGTATCACCCCCGTCAGGGCACAATCGTAAACATGCTACTGACGCATTTCGGTCATTCCTGCTTACTTGCCGAGTTCGATCAAACCCGCGTGCTGTTCGATCCCGGCAGTTTCGCGCACGGTTTCGAGGGCATCACCGGGCTGGCCGCCATCCTGATCACCCACCAGCATCCCGACCACGTCGATATCGCCCGGCTGCCGTCGCTGCTCGAGGGCAACCCGGACGCCGCGCTGTATGCCGATCCGCAGACCACCGCCCAGCTCGGCGAGCCGTGCCAAGCGGTGCACGTCGGCGACGAGCTGCGAATCGGTGAGCTGACCGTCCGGGCCGTCGGTGGCCGCCACGCGGTGATCCACCCGGAAATCCCTGTGGTAGAGAACATTTCGTATCTGGTCGGCGACGCGGACCATCCCGCACGGTTCATGCATCCCGGCGACGCGCTGGTCGTGCCCGACGAGCCGGTGGACGTTCTGGCAGCTCCTGCGGCCGCGCCCTGGATGAAGATCTCCGAGGCCGTCGAATACCTGCGTGCGGTGGCGCCGGCCCGCGCGGTGCCCATTCACCAGGGGATCATCGCCCCGGACGCGAGGGGCATCTACTACGGCCGACTCACCGAGATGACCGACACGGACTTTCAGGTGCTGCCCGAAGAAAGCGGGGTCACCTTCTAACCGCGAGCAGACGCAACTAGGTGATGTCGTCGGCGGCGCCGCGGCCGGCGGCCCGGCCGGAGAATATGCAGCCGCCTAGAAACGTGCCCTCGAGGGCCCGGTAGCCGTGCACGCCGCCGCCGCCGAAGCCGGCCACTTCGCCGGCCGCGTACAGCCCGGGCAGCGGCGCGCCGTCGGCCTTGAGCACCCGCGCGGCCAGGTCAGTCTCGATGCCGCCCAGCGTCTTTCGAGTCAGGATGTGCAGTTTGACCGCGATCAGCGGCCCGGCCTTCGGATCGGTCAACCGGTGTGGCGCCACCACTCGCCCCAGCCGGTCGCCCAGGTAGCCACGCGCGGCGCGGATCGCGGTGATCTGGCCGTCTTTGCTGAATCTATTGGCCACCTCGCGATCGCGGGCGGTCACCTCGGCTTCCACCGTCACGTAGTCGAGCGGGACCACGTCGGGCAGCTTGTTCATCCCGGTCACCAACTCGCGCAACGAGTTTGCGCTGACGAAGTCCACGCCTCGGTCGACGAAGGCCTGCACCGGCCGGGGCGCGCCGGAGCTGGCCCGGTTGCGCAGCAGCTCCCTTACGCTCCGCCCGGTGAGGTCGGGGTTCTGCTCCTGGCCGGACAGCGCGAATTCCTTCTCAATGATCTTGGCGTTCAACACAAACCAGGTGTAGTCGTATCCGGACTTGGTGATGTACTCCAGCGTGCCGAGGGTGTCGAACCCGGGATACAGCGGAACCGGCAGCCGCTTGCCCGACGCGTCCAGCCACAGTGGAGATGGGCCGGGGATGATCCGGATGCCGTGCAGCGGCCAGATCGGGTCGTAATTGGTGATGCCCTCGGTGTAGTGCCACATCCGGTCGGGGTTGATCACCCGCGCGCCGGCCTGCTGCGAAATTCCGATCATCCTGCCGTCCACGTGGGCCGGCACCCCGCTCAGCAGTTGCCCGGGGACGCGACCCATCCGCTTGGGCCAGTTCTTGCGCACCAGATCGTGGTTTCCTCCGATGCCGCCGCTGGCCACGATCACCGCCGACGCACGGAACTCGAATTGCCTCATAGCTTTTCGGGACGAAGGCACCCCGCGGGGCTCAGGTGATGGCTCGAGCACGGTGCCGCGGACACCGGTCACCGCGCCGCCCTCGACGATCAGCTCGTCTACCTGGTGTCGGTGAGCGAAGCGCACCGTCGAGCGATCCCGCAGCCGGCGCGCGAAGATCTCGACCAAGGCGGGCCCGGTGCCCCACGTGATGTGAAAGCGGGGCACCGAATTGCCGTGCCCCTGTGCGCCGTAGCCGCCGCGCTCGGCCCAGCCCACCAACGGAAAGACCTTCAGGCCCCGGTCGCGCAGCCAGCTGCGTTTCTCGCCGGCCGCGAAATCGACGTAGGCATGCGCCCACTGGCGCGGCCAGTAGTCCTCTTCACGATCGAACGCCGCCGTCCCCAGCCAGTCCTGCAACGCGAGCTCGTGGCTGTCGCGGATGCCCAGCCGCCGCTGCTCTGGGCTGTCCACGAAAAACAGGCCGCCGAACGACCAGAAGGCCTGCCCACCCACGTTGGCACTGTTCTCCTGGTCGACGATCAGCACCCGCAAGCCGCGATCCACCAGTTCGCAGGCGGCGACCAGGCCCGCCAAGCCCGCCCCGACAACGATCGCATCCGCCGCGAAAGCATCGCTCATGTCGCAACAGGGTAGTGCCCCGCGCCGGCCGATTAAGCGGACGGCTTGGTCACGCGGCGTCGATGTCGCGACGGAGCAACAAGGTCATCGGCGGAGCCCCTGTGGCCCAACGGGATACGCTTCGCCGAGTGCTCGGTCGAGCCCGAACCGATCTCTTCAGCGAGTTTCCTCGGCCCACTGGCGAGCCCACTGATCGAGCGGGTCGAGGGCCACGCCCAACTGTCGCCCGATCGGAGTCAATTGATAATGCCCCTCGTCGGATCTGGCGATCAGTCCGGCCGCGGCGAGTTCGCCGAGCCGATCGTAAAGAACGCTCGGTGACATGCCGTCGCAGCGGCTACGGAGCGCACGAGCCCCCAACGGGCCGTCTCGCAGCTCCCACAGAACCCGTAGCGACCAGCGGCGGCCGAGAAGGTCGAGGGCGGCCATGAGTGGCCGTCCGCTATCGGAGCCGCGAACCGGTTGGCCCGGACGCGGGAGCTGTTGACGTTTCGGTTTCCGTAACATACGCTGCGAGGTCATGGTTACGGAAACAGTAACACCGAGGATCTTGCCGCTCGCCCCGCCCTACGATTCCGAGGTCGACGCCCAGTTGCAGACGATGATGCCGGCCGGAGTTCCACCAATCGGGCTCTTCCGCACCTTCGTCCGGAACCTTCCCATGGCGCAGGCAATGGGCCCGTGGGGTCGCTACGAACTCAGCCGCCAGCTGTCGCTGTCGATGCGCGACCGCGAGATCGTGATCAACCGGACCTGCGCGCGTTGCGGCTGCGAGTACGAGTGGGGCGTGCACGTCGCATTCTTCGCCGAACGGGTGGGCCTCGATGCGCGGCAGGTCGCCTCGCTGGTCACCGGCGACGACGAGGACGACTGCTGGACCGAGAATCGCGATCGGCTACTGATCCGGGCGGTGGATGCCCTGCACGACCACGCCGATATCGACGATGCGCTGTGGCGACGACTCAGCGCGGAATTCGGCGACGCCAGCCTGCTCGATCTGCTCTTCTTGTGCGGCTGGTACCACGCCATTAGTTTCGTGGCCCGAGCCGCCAGGGTCAGGCTCGAGCCCGGCGCCCCCACCTTCGGCTCCATCGCCGACTTATGACGGCTTAGTCACGCGGCGTCGACAACGGCCTTGTTGGACCGCCATTCGTACACCGTCGGTGTGCACCCGTGCATCGCGGCCAGGTCGACCGCGTCCAGCACCGCCTGCAGCGGCCCGGGCTTGCGCAACTGTCGCCCGGCGATCGCGATGCGCACGATCCCGCCCCGACGGGAGATGCGATCCGCGGACAACACAACCATGCGACACCACCACGGCTCGGTCAGAAAGCCCTCTCCGATGCCGAGCACGCGGGTGCGGACGGTGGTGTGACGGACCAGGTCGGTGATCCCGTGCAGATCAGCCAGCAGTCGAAACCCGTTGCGCGGCAACACCTTCACCACGCCCGGTGATACTACCCAGCCCGGCGCGGCGAACAGCCGGGTGCGCAAACCGAGATGCTCGAGCACCCGGTCGGCGGCCGTCAGCCGGAGGTTGGCCTCGTGCGCCCGCAGCATGGCGAACTCGCCACGCCGCTTCTTGGTTGCCGGGTCGTCGTAGCCGTGCAGCACGATGGCGTCGCCCCCGGCGCGCCGCGCGGCCAGCCACTCGACTGTGCGCGGATCGCGGTCGAGTCGGTAGTCGCCGGACAGCCGCGGGGCCACCAGCAACGACACCGGCACGTTGCGGGCATCCATTTGTGCGCAGAACGCCTCAACGTCGCCCAGGGTGCGCTCCCCTATCCCTGAGACCGAGACGATCAATTTTCCAGACACACCTGCAGTTTGACGATCTCAGGTGTCGGAATGGTGAAGGACACGCGGACAGCAGGCGTATATCGGGTCCGCCGCGACGCAGGCCAGGGGCATTCGGGGCCGACGCAGCCGGCGCCCGCGGCCATCGGCGCCGGCAATCGATTCGATATGCTAAGCAACGCCATGGAGAAGGCCCGTTCCGCAGCGGCCGACCCGCTGACCACCACTCCGACGCGGCAGCCCGCCCCCGGCGTGCATGTCTATCCAGACAAGCTGGACGCCCGGCTGTTGCGGATCTCCGGCGTGTGCATCCTCGCCACGGTGATGGCGATACTCGACGTCACCGTCGTTAGCGTCGCGCAACGCACCTTCATCGCCGAATTCGGCTCGTCCCAAGCAATCGTCGGATGGACGATGACCGGCTACACGCTCGCCTTGGCGACCGTGATTCCGGTAACGGGCTGGGCCGCCGACCGATTCGGCACCAAGCGGCTCTTCATGGGATCCGTGCTCGCCTTCGCGCTGGGCTCGCTGCTGTGCGCGGTGGCAGCAAACATCCTGCAGCTCATCGTGTTTCGCGTGGCGCAAGGCATCGGCGGCGGCATGCTGATGCCGCTGGGATTCATGATCATGACCCGCGAAGCGGGCCCCGGGCGGCTCGGCCGCCTCATGTCGATCCTGAGCATTCCCATGTTGCTCGCCCCCATCGGTGGGCCCATCCTGGGCGGCTGGCTCATCGACACCTCGAGCTGGAGATGGATCTTCCTGATCAACCTCCCCATCGGCCTGGTGACCATCGTTCTCGCGGCGATCGTGTTCCCGCGTGATCATCCGGCGCGCTCGGAAACCTTCGACGTGGTCGGGGTGCTGCTGCTGTCGCCGGGCCTCGCGACGTTCCTCTTCGCGGTGTCGTCCATCCCGCGCTGCGGCACCGTCGCCGATCGCCGCGTGCTGATACCGGCGGCCGTCGGCCTGGCGTTGATCGGCGCGTTCGTGCTGCACGCGTGGCACCGCGCGGACCACCCACTCATCGATCTGCGACTGTTCCGGAACAAGGTGCTCACCCAGGCCAACGTGACGATGCTCGTCTTCGCCACCGCCTTCTTCGGCGCCGGACTGCTGCTTCCGAGCTACTTCCAGCAGGTGCTGCATCAGTCACCGATGCAGGCCGGGGCGCACATGATCCCGCAGGGCCTCGGCGCCATGCTGACCATGCGCCTGACCGGGCCGCTCGTGGACCGGCAGGGACCGGGCAAGGTCGTGTTGGTGGGCATCGCGCTGATCACCGCCGGCCTGGGCACCTTCGCCTTCGGTGTGGCCAAGCAGGCGCAGTATCTACCCACGCTGCTGGTCGGATTGGCGATCATGGGCCTGGGCATGGGATGCACCATGATGCCGCTGTCGGTTGCCTCCGTGCAGGCGTTGGCGCCGCACCAGATTGCCCGGGGCACAACGCTGATGAGCGTCAGCCACCAGGTGGGCGGCTCGATGGGAACGGCGCTGATGTCGATGATCCTGACCAACCAGTTCAATCGAAGCGAGAACATCTCCGCGGCAAACAAACTCGCGTCCCTGCAACAGAAGGCCGCCGCCAGCGGGGTGCCAGTCGATCCGGCCGCGATACCCCGGCAGACCCTCGCCCCGGGCTTCGCGGGCGATCTGCTGCGCGACCTTTCGCATGCCTATACGGCGGTGTTCGTCGTCGCGGTCGTGTTGGTGGTGTCCACGGTCATCCCGGCGGTGTTTCTGCCGAAGCGGCCCGCGAGCCAAACGGCCGGCGAATAGATTGGACTTGAGATGGCTCCGTTGATCACGCTGCTGGTGGGCACCGTCGCCGCTCGGTGCATCGGCTGGCTCGGCGTCGGCTACGTCAACAGCTGGGCGGCGGCGGTCGCCGTCGGACTGGCCGCGATGTTCCTGATGACGGGGCTCGCCCACTTCGCGCCGCAGCTGCGCCGCGACCTGATCGCGATCGTGCCGCCCCGGCTGCCGGCTCCCGGCTACCTGGTCACGATCACCGGCCTGCTCGAGCTGCTGGGCGCCGTGGGGTTGTTGCTTCCGGTGACCCGGATGGCCGCGGCCCTGTGCCTGCTGGCGCTGATGCTGGTCATGTTCCCGGCCAACGTCTACGCCGCCCGGATGCCCGATCCGCCTAAGTCGATGACGACGCAGCTACCCCTGCGCATCGCCATCGAGGTCGTCTTTCTCGGCGCGGCCATAGCGGTCGCCGTCGGCAGCGGCTAGCAGCCAGGCGTACTGGAACGCGGCCTCTTCCCAGGCCCGGTAGCGACCGCTGACCCCGCCGTGGCCCGCCGCCATCTGGGTCTTGAGCAGTACCGGGTTGCCGTTGGCGTTCGCATGCCGCAACGCCGCGACCCACTTCGCCGGCTCCACATAGTAGACCCTGGTGTCGTTGAGCGAGGTCATCGCCAGGATGGCGGGATACCGCTTGGTCTCGACGTTCTCGTAGGGCGAGTAGGACTTCATGTAGGCGTAGACTTCGCTGTCGCTCAACGGGTTTCCCCATTCGTCCCATTCGGTGACGGTGAGTGGCAGCGAGGGGTCCAGGATGGTGGTCAGCGGGTCGACGAATGGGACTTGGGCGAGGATTCCGGCGAACAGATCCGGCGCCAGGTTGGCCACCGCGCCGACCAGCAGGCCACCGGCGCTGCCGCCCAACGCCACCAACTCTCGCGGCCGGGTCAGACCTGAGTCGACCAAATGCTTTGCCACCGCGACGAAGTCGGTGAAGGTGTTCTTTTTCTCGAGTAGCTTGCCGTGCTCGTACCACAGCCGGCCCATCTCGCCGCCACCGCGGACGTGGGCGATTACGAACACCATGCCTCGGTCCAGTAGCGAGAGCCGCGCGATGGAAAAGCTTGGGTCCGTGCAAATCTCGTAGGCGCCGTAGCCGTACAGCACGGTGGGCGCGGGGAATTCGAGACCGGCGCGGTGCACGATCGACACGGGGATCCTGGCGCCGTCGTCGGCGCGCGCCCAGTCTCGGCGCTCCACGTAATCGGTGTGCCGGTAGTCGCCGAGCACGGGTTGCTCGCGCAGTAAGATGCGTTCGCCGGTCGCCAGGTCGATGTCGTAGATGCGTGTCGGGATGACGAGAGACCCGGCCCGGATGCGCAGTCTGGGCGACTTCCAATTCGGATTACCGCCCAGGCCGGACGACATCAGCTCGGATTCGAATGAGATCTCTTCGGGCTCGCCGTAGCCACCGCCGGAGTCGATGGGCCACAACTGGATCCGCGGCAACGCCTCGCGGCGGTAGCTGACGACCAGATGATCGGCGAAGGCATCCACGCCGTCGAGTCGAACATCGTCGCGGTGCGGGATCAGGGTGCGCTGCTGTGCCGGGGCGTCGACGGGTGCCTCGGTGAGCGTGAAGTTCACCGCGCCGTCGTTGTGCAGGATCAGGAACCGATCCTGTCCCGCGATCACCGCGTGCTCCACCGAATACTCGACACCTTCGCGTCGCGGCAACACCACGGTGAACTGCGCCTGGGGATCGGCGGCGTCCGCGTAGCGGATCTCCGACGTGATCGACGAACCCGAGGCGATGAACACGTAGGCTTCGCTGCGGGTGAGCCCGACGCCGAGCCAGAAGCGTTCGTCCGCTTCGTGATACACCAGCTCCGACGGCTCGCCGGAGCCCAATCGATACCGCCATATCTTGTCGGGACGGTGCGCCGCGTCCAGCGTCGCGTAGTAGACGGTGCGGTTGTCGGCGGCCCAGGTCACTCCGGCACCGATGTCGGCGATCTCGTCGGGGAACATCTCGCCGGTGCGTAAATCCTTGAAACGCAGCGTATAGCGCTCGTCGCCAATAACGTCGACGGAGTAGGCCAGCAGATTGGCATCCAGGCTGACCATCGCGGCACCCAGCGCGAAGAAGTCGTGGCCTTCTGCCTCGATGTTCGAGTCCAGCAACACCTCTTCACCTGGTATCTCGGTGTTCTCATCCAGCGCCGGCGGGGTCCAATCATCGGGATCGGCCACCGGGCAACGGCATTGGGCGCGGTATTGCTTTCCCTCGAAGGTTCGGGAGTAGTACCACCAGTCGCCCTGACGAGTCGGCACCGAGAGGTCGGTTTCCTTGGTGCGCGCCTTGATCTCGTCGAAAATCTGCTGCCGCAACGGTTCAAGGTGAGCGGTGACCCGGTCGACGTAATCGTTTTCGGCTTCGAGGTAGGCGATGACGTCAGGGTTGTCCTTTTCGCGCAGCCATTCATACGGGTCGACGAAGACGTCCCCGTGGTGCTCCCGCCGCGTCTCCACCCGCTTGGCGATCGGCGGCGCGGGCGTCTGTGCAACGGAATTCGTCATGCGCCGGGGCCGATCCAGTCGTCGAAGCTCATGCCGGAGATCCGTTCGTAGGCATTGATGTAACGGGCGCGGGTGGCGTCGATGATGTCGTCCGGCAGCGGCGGCGGGGGTTGTGAGCCGTTGCGGTCCCAGCCCGATTCGGGGCCGGTCAGCCAGTTGCGGACGAACTGCTTGTCGAAGCTGGTCTGCACCTCGCCCTCCCGGTAGTCGTTGGCCGGCCAGTACCGCGAGGAATCGGGCGTGAAGATTTCGTCGGCCAGCACCAGGTTCCCCTCGCCGTCGGTGCCGAATTCGAATTTGGTGTCCGCGATGATGATTCCCTTCGTCAGGGCGTGATCGGCGGCCTGAACATAGATCCGCAACGTGCGGTCGCGCAGCTGGTTGGCGCGCACCGCGCCCACCATCTCGATCACCTGTGCGAACGGAATGTTCTCGTCGTGGTCCCCCAGTGCGGCCTTCGTCGCCGGGGTGAACAGCGGCGTGGCGAACTTGCTGGCCTCGACCAGACCCGGCGGCAACGCGATCCCACAGACCTTCCCGGTCGCCTGATAATCCAGCAACCCCGAGCCGGTCAGATAACCGCGTGCCACACACTCCACCGGGAGCATCTCGAGCTGCCGCACCACCAGCGCGCGGCCCAGCACCTCGTCGGGGATGCGCGGGTCATTCGGCGGCCCGGCCAGGTGGTTGGGGGCTTCGACGAGGTCGAAGAAGAACACGCTCATCGCGGTCAGGATGCGGCCCTTGTCCGGGATCGTGCTGTCCAGGACGTAGTCGTATGCGGAGATCCGGTCGGTCGCGACCAGCAGCAGGTGCTCGTCGTCGACGCGGTACAGCTCACGGACCTTGCCGCTGGCCAGATGCTGATAGTCGGACAGTGCGGGGCGCATCCGGCCAGCCTATCGGGCACCGCGCGGCCGACCCCGTGCCGGGAGCTGTGCTGGAATTTCGGTCATGACATCCCGGTTCTTGCCCTACTCCACCAGACCAGTCCGGCTGCTTGCTCAACTGTTCAGCGATGTCGCCGTGGTCGTGTGGACCGTCAGCTGGCTGCTCGTCGGGGTCGCCGTCTACGGCGCCATCTCGACCATCGCCGACGCCGGCCGTCAAGTCGAAAGTGGCGCACATGGCATCGGGGGCAACCTGGCCTCTGCCGGCCATGGTGCGCAGCACATTCCGCTGGTCGGCGATGCGGTAAGCAAGCCGCTGACCGCTGCCAGCCACAGTGCCCTCGACATCGCGAGCGCCGTCCACGACCTGGACACCACGACGAGCTGGCTCGCGGTGCTGCTCGCGATTTCGGTCGCCGCCCTCCCCATCCTGATCGCGGTCGTGCCCTGGTTGTGGCTGCGGATCCGGTTCTTCCGGCGCAAACGAACGGTGACCGCCCTGGCCGCCACCCCGGCCGGCGAGCAACTCCTGGCGTTGCGGGCGCTGACCAACCGCCCGCCACGCAAACTGGCCTCCGTCAGCGCGGATCCGGTCGGTGGGTGGCGCCGTGAGGACCCCGTCACAATTCGCGCGCTGGCCGCACTCGAACTGCGCGCGGCCGGGATCACGCTTCGCGCGGGCTGACGAACATGCGCCAAGCGCGCAACAGCCCGGCCGCGACGACAATCAGCCACGCCGCCAACGCATCCCAGAAAAACACCAGCGACACGGTGATCAACGACCGCTGCCCCAGCTGAGCCGCCATGCTGTAACTGGCCGCGGAGTACATGCCCAGCGGAAAGACGAACGCCCACCACACACCGGCGAAGTGCAGCATCTCGGGGCGGCGGCGGATGCGATGCAGACCGAAGTAGATCAGCGGCGGAATCCACAGGGTGGCCGCTACCCAGGTCACCACCGTGACGGCGAGCACCGGCCCGGTCAACCACGCCGGAGCCAGGCCGTGGATCGTGTCGCCGGCCAATGTCGCAATTGCCAAGCCCCCCATCAGGATCCACGTATCGGGCTCGAACCCGTCGCGGTCCTGGCGCTGCGCGACGCTGCGCCATAGGATCAGCCAGGTCATCAGACCATAGATGCACAGCGCCGCCAGCCAAACCGGCACGGCCACCGCCAGCCACCAGCGCTCGGGGGTGTACCGGGCCGCCTTGGCGGCCACGATGGCCAGACCCGCGGTGCCCACGCTGGCCAGCTCCCACGCGCCGTGGGCACGGTCGCGCAACCGTGACCATCCGAACGCCGACATGTTGCGCGCGCTGAGCGCGATCAGCACCAGCCAGGACACCAGCGCCACCACACCGAGCGCCAGCGCCAGCACGGGCCGAGACGCCACCCGGCTGTCCAACACCGCGCACGCGGCGACAAAGGTGAACAGCCGCAAGGTGACATCGGGATCATTCAGATCCCAACGAGCATGGCGCCGCGTGAGGATCACCACGACGACGAGCACCACCAGGCCGAGCGAGCCCAAAACGCCCATCGTTTCGCTGATTTGGCGGTAGCCGTGATCGGCCGCCGCGATGGACAGGATCCCCGTCGCCATCACCGCGGCGAACACATCGGGTGACGGCTCGACATCGGCGAGCCGGAAAGTCACGGTTACTCGGCCAGTTCCACAACGAGATGCCGGATGCCGGTATGCCGGTTGCTGCGAGTCCATTCGACCGGCCGCACCACCCGCACCGCGGAAAACCGCGTCAGCAGTTCCTCGTAGAGGACCCGTAGTTCCAGCCGGGCCAGATTTGCACCCAGGCAATAATGCACGCCCTGGCCGAAGCCCAGGTGCGGGTTGGGTTTTCGGGTGATGTCGAATTCGTCGGCGCGATCGAACACGCGGGCGTCGCGGTTGGCCGAGCCCTCCCAGATCTGTACCTTCTGGCCCGCCTCGATCGACTGCCCGCCGAGCGTGACATCGCGCGTGGCGGTGCGCCGCTTGGACGGCGACGGTGACGTCCATCGCACTATCTCTTCGACCGCCGTCGGCAACCCGTCGAGATCGGCACGCAGCGCATGCAATTGGTCGGGATGTTCGGCCAACGCCAGCAGCCCGCCGGCGACCGCGTTGCGCGTCGTCTCCGCGCCGGCGCTGAACAGCAGGCTGAAGAACAGGTACAACTCGAGGTCGGAAAGGGCCGGGGCGGCCGCGTCGTCGAGCATCGCATTGGCGACGACCGACAGCATGTCATCGGTCGGCTCGGCGCGCTTGGAGGCGATCAGCTGCTGGCCGTAGGAGTACATCCGCGAGCCGGCCTCCTCCACCGACAACTGCGACAGCGACGCCTTCCGCGAACCACCGAAGTCGAACTGCGGCTCGATGGCCTCGAAGAGCCAATGTCGTTCGGATTCCGGCACTCCCAGCAGGATGCAGATCATCTGCATCGGCAGTTCGGCGGCGATGTCGACCAGGAAGTCGAACGCTTCGCCGGGCACCACCGCATCCAGCAGCCGGCGCGCCCGGGCCCGCAGATCGTCCTCGACCAGACCGATCATCCGCGGTGTCAGCCCTGAGCTGACGAGCCGCCGGATTTGCGAATGCCTCGGGTCGTCCATCATGTTGAGCACCTGGCCCGCAATGGACAAGTCCTGCAACAGCGTGCCGCCGAATGGCCGCACGCCGCCGGTGACCGATGAGTAGGTGACCGGATCGCGCAGCACCTCAAGCGTTTCGGCGTGCGTGGCGACCGACCAGAAGCCCTCCCCGTCGGGGGTGTTGTCGGTCGGCTGGTGCCAGTACACCGGTGCCTCACGCCGATGGACAGCGAACAGGTCGTGCGGGAATCCGTTCGCGAAGTTGTCCAGATCGGTGAAATCGATCCCCGCGAGAGCGCCGGCCAGAGTCATAGGATCGCTCCCGGGGTGTATTTGGCGGCATCGGGGTATCGCCCGACCAGGGTGTCTACCATCGCGACGACGTCGTCGACCTGGTCGCCGGCGGCACCGGTGAACGCCGTCTTGTCGGCGAGCGCGGCGTCCAGCGCGGCGCGATCCAACGGCAGGCGCTCGTCGGCGGCCAGCCGATCCAGCAGGTCGGGATCGGCGCCGCGTTCGCGCATCGCCAGCGCCGTCGCCACGGCGTGTTCGCGAATCACATGATGCGCGGCCTCGCGCCCCATGCCGGCGCGCACCGCCGCCATCAACACCTTGGTGGTGGCCAGGAACGGTAGGTAGCGATCCAGTTCACGCTGAATCACCGCCGGGTAGGCGCCGAACTCGTCGAGCACCGTCAAAAACGTCTCGATCTGCCCGTCGACGGCAAAGAAGCTGTCCGGCAAGGCAACTCGGCGCACCACCGAGCAGAACACGTCGCCCTCGTTCCACTGCGCGCCGGCCAGTTCGGCGGCCATCGACGCGTAGCCGCGCAGCACCACCTGCAAACCATTGACCCGTTCGCAACTGCGGGTGTTCATCTTGTGTGGCATGGCCGACGACCCGACCTGCCCCGGAGCGAAGCCCTCGGTGACGAGCTCATGCCCTGCCATCAGCCGGATGGTGTGGGCCATCGACGACGGTCCGGCGCCGAGTTGCACCAGCGCGGAGATCACGTCGTGATCCAGGGAACGCGGATACACCTGCCCCACGCTGGTCAAAACCGTTGCGAAGCCCAAGAAGTCGGCGATGCGGCCTTCGAGTTCGGATAGCTTGGCGGCGTCGCCGTCGAGCAGGTCGAGCATGTCCTGCGCGGTTCCCATCGGGCCCTTGATCCCGCGCAACGGGTAGCGGTCGATCAGCTCCCCCAGCCTGGTCAACGCGATCAGCATCTCTTGCGCCGCGGACGCGAATCGCTTGCCCAACGTGGTGGCTTGCGCGGCGACGTTGTGACTGCGTCCGGCCATCACCAGATCGCGATACGTGACCGCCCGTTCGGCGAGCCGCGCCACCACCGCCACCCCGTGGGAGAAAACCAATTCCATCGATCGCCGGATCTGCAGCTGCTCCACGTTCTCGGTCAGGTCCCGACTGGTCATCCCCTTGTGCACATGCTCGTGACCGGCGAGGGCGTTGAATTCCTCGATGCGGGCCTTGACATCGTGGCGCAGCACTTTCTCCCGCGCCGCGATCGAGGACAGGTCCACGTCGCCGAGCACCCGCTCGTAGTCGGCGATCGCTTCCGGGGGCACCGCTACACCGAGTTCCGCCTGTGCGCGTAGGACGGCCACCCACAGCTGCCGCTCCGCGACGATCTTGGCCTCCGGCGACCAGATCGCGACCATCTCGGCGCTCGCGTACCGGTCGGCCAGCACATTCGGAATGCTCACAAAGACACAGCTTACGGTTGCCGGGTCCCTGAATTCTCATCGCCGGGCGTAACGTGGCGGCGAAAAACCGGGCAGGAAATCGCCGTGGCGTTACGTGCGAGGCCCTACGCGCGGTCGGCGGCAATACCCTTGGCGGATGTTCTTCGCCGGCGTCGACCTCGCCTGGGCCGGCCGCAATCCGACCGGCGTGGCCGTCGTCGACGCCGCGGGCCACCTAGTGCACATCGGCGCGGTCCGCGACGACGACGAGATCCTGGCCGCGTTGCGACCGTACGTAGGCGGCGATTGCCTGGTCGCCTTCGATGCGCCGCTGGTGGTGACCAACAGCACCGGCCAGCGGCCGGCCGAGACCGCGCTTAACCGCGACTTCCGCAGGTTCGAAGCCGGCGCCCACCCGGCCAACACCGGGAAGCCCGAGTTCGCCGACGTTCCCCGCGCCGCACGATTGGCTCGGGCGCTGGAGCTCGACATGGACCCGCTGTCGTCGGCGACGCGGCGCGCCATCGAGGTGTACCCGCACCCGGCGACGGTGGTGCTCTTCCGGCTGGAGCGGACTTTGAAGTACAAAGCCAAGCCCGGGCGCAGCCTCGAGCGGCTCAGGTCGGAGCTGCTAGCGCTGATGGACGGCGTCGAGAAGCTCGCGCAAAGCGACGTCCCGCTGCATGTCGCCGGTCACGAGGCCTGGGTCGAGCTGCGCCGGCGGGTGGTCGCCGCGCAACGCAAGAGCGATCTGCGCCGCGCCGAAGATCCCGTCGACGCCGTCGTCTGCGCCTACGTCGCGTTGTACGCCCAGCGCTGCCCGGCCGCAGTCACGGTCTATGGGGACTTCACCACCGGCTACATCGTGACGCCGTCGCTGCCGCCGAACTTGCTTCGGCACTCGGGTCAGATCGGCACGGCCCGCTGATCGATCGGTGCCAAAACCTCGATCACTTCGACCACCGTCTGCTGCGCGGCGATGCGGGGATCGCGGCCCTCGACCATCGCGGACACCACCGAACCGTCGACCGCACAGAGCAGCGTGCGCACCAGCTCGATGTGCACGGATCGGCCGGATCGCTCGAGGGCCTCGGCAACGGCCTCCGCGCGCTGGCGCAAGTTGCGGCGCATGGTCTCACGCAACGCGGGCAGGCGGGTACAGGCGAGCAGCCGCTCGTACCGCGAAATCAACTGGTCGGCGAGTCCCGGACTGGATACGTCCTCCACGAGCAACTCAACCAGCATCTCGGCGGTGGTCTCGGGTCCACGGCGCCGCCGCGACAGGCCGTTGACCCGCGCCCGTAGCTGCGCCACCTCGATCATGCCGATGTGTTCGACCGCGCGCGCAATCAAATCGTCGAGCGACGAGAAGTAGTAAGTGGTAGAGGCCAACGGCAGGCCCGCGCGCTGAGCGACCGCTCGGTGCCGCACCGCTTCGAAGCCGCCCTCGGCAAGCAGTTCGGCGGCCGCGCTCACGAGCGCGTACCGCCGGCGTTCTCCTTTTGGAGTAACTGCTGCTGTCACGAATAGCCATGGTGCCAGTGAAAGTGGTACTGCGATGCCATTTCGGCCAAACAGCCATGGCATGATTGCCGGATGCCCGACTTGAGCCGCCGCGCAGTGCTCGGTCTCGGTGTCGGCGTGGCCGCCGGCGCGGCCGGCGCGTACGGGCTCGACATCCTGTTCCAGCCCCGCGCATCTCAAGCCATGCCGGTGTCGGGCGCCGGCACGCAGGTTCCGTTGGCTCCGGCGCCGCCGCTTGAGCCCGCCCCGCCGGCTCAGGCTGCGCCGACGATGACGACCGGTTCCTTCGTGTCGGCGGCGCGCGGCGGAATCTCGACCAATTGGGCGATCGCGCGCCCGCCGGGCCAGACGAAGGCGCTGCGACCGGTCATCGCGCTGCACGGCAAGGGCAGTGACGCGTCCACCGTGATGGCCGGCGGTGTCGAGCAGGGTCTGGCCCAGGCCGTCAACGCCGGCCTTCCGCCATTCGCGGTGGTCGCCGTCGACGGCGGCGGCGGTTATTGGCACAAGAGGGCGTCCGGCGAAGACGCGGGCGCGATGGTGCTGGGCGAGCTGATCCCAATGCTGGATAGCCAGCACCTGGACACCTCGCGGGTCGCGTTCCTCGGCTGGTCGATGGGCGGCTACGGCGCGCTCTTGCTCGGCGGGCGGCTGGGACCCGCACGCACCGCCGCGATCTGTGCCGTGAGCCCGGCGCTCTGGCTGTCCTCCGGCGCGGCCGCGCCCGGCGCGTTCGACGGCGCCGACGACTTCGCGGCCAACTCGGTGTTCGGAATGCCTGCGCTGGCATCGATCCCGATCCGGGTGGACTGCGGCGACAGCGACCCGTTCTACGCGGCGACCAAGCAATTCATCGCTCAACTGCCCAACCCGCCCGCGGGCGGTTTCTCCCCCGGCGGGCACACCGCAGAATTCTGGAGCTCACAGCTGCCGGCCGAGCTGACCTGGATGGCACCGCTGCTGACGGCGTGAGCCCTTGGTGCGCGCGTTACGCTCGCGAGCGTGACCGCACCGTTCGGTTGGAGCTTCCCCTACGCCTGGCCGCGCATGCCCCTTCTGGCCGCCAACGTGGTGTGCACGTCGCAACCGCTCGCCGCGCAGGCGGGTCTTCGGATGCTCGCCCAGGGCGGCAACGCGGTGGACGCCGCCGTCGCAACGGCCATCACCCTGACCATCGTGGAGCCGGTATCGAACGGCATCGGCTCGGACGCGTTCGCCATCGTCTGGGATGGCGAACGACTGCACGGACTGAACGCATCGGGTCGCTCACCCGCGGCGTGGACGCCAGAGTACTTCGGCGGCAACGCCGTTCCCGCACTCGGCTGGAATTCGGTGACCGTACCGGGAGCGGTGTCGGCGTGGACCGAATTGCACACCAAGTTCGGAAAGCTCCCGTTCGACAAGCTGTTCGAGCCCGCGATCAGCTACGGTCGCGACGGCTTCCTGGTCTCGCCGACGGTCGCGGAGCAGTGGGCGGCTCAGGTTCCGCTCTTCAAGGAGCAGCCCGGATTCGCCGAGGCGTTCATGCCCGACGGCCGCGCGCCCAAAGCCGGTGAGCGGTTTAGGTTTCCCGATCATGCGGCCACCCTGGAGAAGATCGCGGCAACCGGCGGTGCGGCGTTCTATCTAGGGGAGCTGGCGAACAAACTCGAGTCGCATGCGGCGGCCAACGGCGGCGCCATGCGGGCCGACGACCTCGCCGCTCACCACGCCGACTGGGTGGGCACGATCGACACCACCTATCGCGGTTACACCGTCCACGAGATACCGCCGAATGGGCAGGGCATCGTGGCCCTGATCGCCCTGGGAATCCTGGAGCACTTCGACATGGCCTCGCTGCCTGCCGATTCCGCCGATAGCGTGCACCTTCAGATCGAAGCGGTGAAGCTGGCTTTCGCCGACGCCCAGGAGTACGTCGCCGATGCCGACCACATGCCATTTCCCGCAGAACGCTTGCTGGACAAGGAATATCTGCGGAAGCGGGCCGCGCTGATTGACCGTGGACGGGCCAAACCGGCGTCTGCCGGCACCCCGGCGGGCGGCACCGTGTATCTGACGGCCGCCGACGCCGCGGGGATGATGGTGTCGATGATCCAGTCCAACTACCTGGGATTCGGCTCCGGTGTGGTGGTGCCGGGCACGGGGATTTCGCTGCAGAACCGGGGCGCGGATTTTGCTGCGGTGCAAGGCCATCCGAACCGGGTGGGCCCGAACAAGCGCCCGTATCACACGATCATCCCGGGTTTTGTCACCAAAGCTGGAGACCCCGTGATGAGCTTCGGGGTGATGGGCGGCCCCATGCAACCCCAGGGCCACGTGCAGGTGATGGTGCGCATCGCCGACCACGGCCAGAACCCGCAGGCGGCGTGCGACGGCCCCCGCTTCCGTTGGGTAGAGGGGACGCAGGTGACCTGCGAAAGGGGATTCCCAAACGCGACGATCGATGAGCTCCGGCGGCGCGGGCATGAGCTGGTGGCGGTGGACGATTACAACCAATTCGGTAGCTGCCAAGCGATTTGGTGCCTCGATGGCGGATATTTTGCGGCGAGCGATCCACGCCGGGACGGGCAAGCGGCGGGTTTTTGAAACCTGCTAGACGCTGATTTTGCCCTCTGCGGCCGCCAGGCCGATGTCGTTTCGGAAATGACTGCCGGGCAATCGAATTGAGCCGAGGATTTCGTATGCCCTGCTGCGGGCCGCGGTCAGGTCGGCGCCGGTGCCGACCACCGACAGCACCCGCCCGCCCGACGAGACGATCGCGCCGTCGTCGCGCCGGGTCGTCCCGGCATGCAGCACACCCTCGGCTTCGGAGCCGACGACGACGTCTCCGACGCGGGGGCGCCCGGGATAGTTTTCGGCCGCCAGCACGACGGTCACCGCGGCGCCGTCCCGCCAGCGCAGCTCACCGAAGTCGGCCAGCGTGCCGGTGCCCGCGGCATAGAGCAGCTGGCCGAGCGGCGACTCCAGCAGGGCCAGCACGGCCTGAGTCTCGGGATCGCCGAAACGACAATTGAATTCGACGACCGCGGGCCCTTTCGCGGTGATCGCCAGGCCGACGTACAGCAATCCGGAGAACGGGCTTTCGCGCCGAACCAGCTCGGCGGCAACGGGTTCGACGATCTGGCTGACGATTTCGCGGTGCAGCTCGTCGGGCAGCCAGGGCAGCGGCGCGTAGGCGCCCATGCCGCCGGTGTTGGGCCCGGTGTCGCCCTCGCCCACCCGCTTGAAGTCCTGTGCCGGCAACAACGGCACGACGGTCGGGCCGTCGACGACGCAGAACAGCGACACCTCGGGGCCGTCCAGATAGGACTCCAGCAGCACCGGGTGACCGGACTCGAGCAGCGCGGCGGCGTGCGCGCGCGCGACGTCGCGGTCCGGCGTCACCACCACGCCCTTGCCCGCGGCAAGATGGTCGTCCTTCACCACCCAGTTCGGGTCGCCGGCGGGCGGCCCGAACCGGTCCAGGGCGGCGTCCAAAAGGGCTGGGCTGTCGATGATTTCGCTATCTGCGGTGCGCACACCGGCGGCCGCCATGACCTCCTTGGCGAACGCCTTGGAGCCTTCGATGCGGGCGGCGTCCTTACCGGGGCCGAAGCAGACGATGCCGGCCTCGCGGACGGCGTCGGCGACCCCGAGCACCAGCGGCACCTCTGGACCGATGACCACCAGGTCGGCCCGAACCTCGCGAGCCAGGGCGACGACTTCTTCGCCGGAGGTGACGTCCACATCGCGCTGCTCGGCGAGCCGGGCGGTGCCGGCGTTGCCGGGGGCGATGGCCAGCCCGGTGACCTGGGGGTCCCTGCCGAGCGCGAGCAGCAGGGCATGTTCACGGGCACCGGAGCCGACTACCAGGACGCGCACGAAACGTCACTCTAGCGGCCCGCTAGTCGCCGGTATTGCCCCTGTGCATCTTCACCGCGTTGTCGACGTTGGCCTTCTTGTCCTCCCCGGCGCCCTTTGCCGCGGCCTTCTTGCGCTTGGCCACCACGGTGTCGACCGCGCCGTTGAGCGCCGAGCCCAGTGGGAACCCGAGATAGTGGGTGAGGAAGACGGCCATCTCCTTGAGCTCGGTCTCGCTGAGCTCCCCGTTGAGCAGTGCGGCGTTGATTTGGATCTCGGCCAGGTCGCGATTTCCGACGGCGGTCACCGCGGTCAGCGTCATGATGCGCTTGTCGCGCATCGACAATCCCGGCCGGGACCAGATAGTGCCGAACAGGTGGTCGACGGTCAGGTCGAAGTACGCGTCGCCCTCGATGTTGGGCATCTCCCAGCCGTAGACCTCGTTCATTTTTTCGAGGCCCTTGCGGCGCAGTTCGTCCATTTATGTTTCTTCCTGTGTGTGCGGTACTCCGAGGCCGGCCGCTAGCCGCCTGAAGGCCAGCTCCGCGAGCGGTAGCTCAACCGATACGCTTTCACCCAAGGCCAGCGCCAGACTCAGATCCTTCTCCCCCAGGCCGCGGGCGTGCACGAACGGCTGGTACAGGAAGTGGTCGGGCTCAAGGTCTTTCATGTCGTCGCGGACCATGATCGCCCCGGCCCCGCCGGTCAGCTGGTCGGTATGGCGCACCACCCGGCCCAGGGCTTGCAGATCGAGCCCGGCCGCCTCGGCCAGCTTCATCGCTTCGCATGCCGCGGCATACGAGGTGAACGTCAACATGTTGCGGGCCAGCTTCATTCGTGTCCCCGCACCGGGCTCACCGGCGTGAATGACCATCGCCGCCCAGTGTTTGAACGCCGGCTTGATGCGCTCGTACACCTCTCGCTCGGCGCCCACCATGGTGGCGAGCTCACCCTTCGCCGCGGCGGCCGCCCCACCACTTACCGGCGCATCGACAATGTGGATTCCTTGCGGTTTGTGTTCGGCCGCCAGCTCGACGGCGGTGGTGTCGCTGATGGTCGAGTGGATCGCGATGACCGTCCCCGCCTTCGCATGGGCGGCCAGCTCGGCGACAACCTCTCGCACCTGGGCGTCGTTGAGCACGGTGATATGGATGATGTCCGCGGCGGCGACGTCTGCCACGCTGTCGGCCAGGCCGGCGCCTTTTTCGGCCAGTGGCGTCATCGCCTCGGTCCGGATGTCGTAAACCGTTACTCCGCCGGGCCATTCGGTCATCTTCGTGGCCATCGGTGCGCCCATGTTTCCCAGGCCGATATAGCCCAGCTTCAGGTCCGTCATGATCGTATTATCTGCCCGCCGTCGACGTTGAAGATCTGCCCGGTGATCCACGAGGCCTCGTCGGACAGCAGGAACAGGCACATGCCGATCAGGTCGTCGGGAGTCCCCATGCGCGACAACGGAAGACCCTTGACGATGTCGTCGACCATCTCCTTGGGCGTGGTGGTCCGGTTGGCCTCGGTGTCGATGGGGCCGGGCGCGATCGCGTTGATCCGGATGTTGCGGCCGCCCAGTTCCCGCGAGAGCTGCTGGGTCAAACCGTTGACCCCGACCTTGGCCAGGCCGTAGTAGTTCGCGTAGAGCCACGCGGCGGTGGACGATTGGTTGACGATCGCACCGCCGCCGCGCTTGGACATCTTCTTATACACCGCGCGGGTACACCACAGCGCGCCGTCGAGGTTGACGCTCATGAACTTCTTGTAGTACTCGGGATCGATGGTGAGCAAGAAGTCCAGCTTCATGCCGCCGAAGATCGCCGCGTTGTTGACGAGGTAGTCGATGCCACCGAACTCGGCCAGCGTGCGATCGGCCATCGCCTTGGCCGAGTCGGGATCGGACACGTCGACCGGAACGGCCAGCGCCGTGCCGCCGTCGGCGGCGATCTGCTTGGCCACCCCCTCGGCCGCCTCCGCGTTGATGTCCGCCACGACTACCGCAGCGCCCTCACGTGCCAGCGCCTCGGCGTACGCCTGGCCGATGCCGCCGCCCGATCCGGTGACGATGGCGACCTTGTTTTCGAACCGCATCTTTTCCTTTCGGACGTTCACTGAATTGCTGTCGCAATGGTTTTGACTTCCAGGTATTCCTCGAAGCCGGCCAGCCCCATTTCCCGGCCGTTGCCGGACTGCTTGTACCCGCCGAAGGGCGCGTCGGCGGAGTACCACACGCCGCCATTGACATTGATCGTGCCCGCGCGGATCCGTGCCGCGACCCGCGCCGCCCTCTCCGGGTCGGCGCCGAACACGCTGCCGGACAACCCGTATGGCGAGTCGTTGGCGATGCGGACCGCATCGTCGTCGCCGTCGTGCGGAATCACCGTCAGGACTGGGCCGAAGATCTCCTCGCGCGCGCAGCGGGCGTCGTTGCCCAACCCCGCGATCAGGGTCGGCTCGATGAAGAAACCGACGTCCCGGTCGGCCGGCCGGCCTCCGCCGCACGCGAACGTCCCGCCCTCGGCGATCGCCGAATCCAGATAGCCCTGGATCCGGTCGCGCTGGCGTGCGGAAATCACTGGGCCGCAAATGGTTCCGGGGTCGGTCGGGTCGCCGGGCTTGATACCGCCCATTGTCGCGGCCGCGACCGAGACGGCTTCGTCGTACCGCGCCCGCGGGACCACCAGCCGGGTGGTGATTGCGCATCCCTGCCCGGCGTGCATGCACACCGAGAACCCCGCCACGCCCACCGCGGCGTTCAGGTCGGCGTCGTCGAGGACGATGAACGCCGACTTGCCGCCCAGCTCGAGGAATACCTTCTTGATGGTCGCGGCGCCGTCGGCCATCACGCTGCGGCCGGTGGCGGTCGATCCGGTGAACGAAACCATGTCCACCCGAGGGTCTTTGGCCAACAGCGCACCCACGCCGTGGTCGCTGGACGTGACGATGTTGATCACGCCGGGCGGAAAGTCGGTGTGCTCGGCGATGAGCTCCCCGAGCACGGCGGCGCACCAGGGTGTGTCGGGGGCGGGCTTCAGGACGACGGTATTTCCGGCGGCCAGCGCGGGCCCGATCTTGGCGAGGTTGATCTGGTGGGGGAAGTTCCACGGGGTGATGGCGCCGACGACGCCGACGGCCTCGCGGGCGATGGTGCGCCGGGTGGGGATCCCCATCGGTGACGCCTCGCCGAGATCCTGACTGTATTCGTAGGATTCGGCGGTATCGGCCGCGAATGCGAGGTCGTTGACCGGGACTTCGAGCTGAGCGATCGCGGTGAGCATGCGCGGCGCGCCCACTTCGGCGATGGTGATGTCGCGCAATTCTTCGAGGTGCTGCTGCATCGCATCTCGTAGCTGCCGAACACACCGCACCCGCAATTCGGTGTTGCGCGACCAGTCCGTCTCGTCGAAGGCATGCCGGGCGGCGTCGATCGCGCGGCCCATGTCGTCGGCGTCGGCGTCGGCGGCGACGCCGAGCACCTCCTCGGTCGCCGGATTGATGGTCGGGAAGGTGCCCGCGTTTCCGGTCGACATCTTGCCGTCGATGAACAGGGCGCTCACGCCGTCGGCCAACAGGGCCATCTCCCGCTCCCGTCTATGGCGATTCGAAGGGCAAATCCACGAAATCAGTCGAGTGGACAGTTGTCCGATATTGTCCCATCGCACCATAGTCGCCAGGCCGTCCGCGGTGCAAGAGCCGATGCCGCTCGACCCGCTGAGGTCCCGGCTAAGTGCGCGTTAAGCTGGATATTTACCGAACGGGCTTGCCTCGCCTCCCGCCTATCCGATAGTTTGGACATGTGTCCAGCGATGCCCTGGTTACGATCACATCCCAAGCCGAGCACCAGACCGGTCAGGCGCCGCGCAACCGGCGCCAGGAAGAGACGTTCCGCAAGGTGCTCGCCGCCGGCATCGAGACCCTGCGCGAGAAGTCGTATGCCGACCTGACGGTGCGCGCGGTGGCGGCGCGCGCCAAGGTCGCCCCCGCCACCGCCTACACCTACTTCTCGTCGAAGAATCACCTGATCGCCGAGGTGTACCTCGACCTCGTCCGGCAGGTCCCGTACTTCACCGACGTCAACGACCCCATGCCCGCGCGGGTGGATAAGGCGCTGCGCCATCTGGCCCTCGTCGTCGCCGACGAGCCCGAGGTCAGCGCGGCGTGCACCACGGCGTTGCTCGGCGGCGGTGCCGATCCCGCGGTCAGCGCCGCGCGCGACCGCATCGGCGCGGAAATTCACCGCCGCATTTCCACCGCCATCGGGCCCGGCGCCAACCCCACCACCGTGTCGGCGCTGGAGATGGCCTTCTTCGGTGCGCTCGTGCAGGCGGGTAGCGGCGAATTCACCTATCACGAGATCGCCGACCGGCTGACCTATGTGGTGCGCCTCATCCTGGCCGGCGCCAGCGAGACGAGCCAGGAGTCAACAACCAAATGACGGTGCATGTTGGAGACCACGAGCTGGTCCTCGATCCCTACGACTACGACTTCCATGAGGATCCGTACCCCTATTACAAGCGGCTGCGCGACGACGCCCCCTTGTACCGCAACGAGGAACTGGAGTTCTGGGCGTTGTCCCGGCATCAAGATGTGCTGCACGGGTTTCGGAACAGCACAACGCTTTCCAACCGCGACGGCGTGTCGCTGGACCCGGTCTCACGCGGACCGCACGCGTCGAAGACGATGTCGTTCCTGGCGATGGACGATCCGGCGCATTTGCGTCTGCGCACGCTGGTGTCGAAAGGCTTTACGCCGCGCCGGATCCGGGAACTCGAGCCACGCGTCACCGAGCTCGCGGTGCAGCATCTCGACGCCATGCTGGAGAAGGCGGGCTCGGGAACCGTGGATTATGTCGCGGAATTCGCCGGCAAGCTGCCGATGGACGTCATCTCCGAACTGATGGGCGTGCCTCTTGCCGACCGCGACCGCATCCGCGCGATGGCCGACGGCGTGATGCATCGCGAGGACGGCGTCAACGACGTGCCGGCTTCGGCGATCGAGGCGTCGATCAACCTCATCGTCTACTACCAGCAGATGATCGCCGAGCGGCGCAAGCAGCCGACCGAGGACCTGACGTCGGCGCTGCTGGCCGCCGAGATCGACGGCGACCGGCTCACCGACGAGGAAATCCTCGGGTTTATGTTCCTGATGGTGATCGCCGGCAACGAGACCACCACGAAACTCCTTGCCAATGCCGCGTTTTGGGGATACAAGAATCCCGATCAGCTGGCTCCCGTCTACGCCGACCTGTCCCGGGTCCCGCTGTGGGTGGAAGAGACGCTGCGCTATGACACGTCCAGCCAGATTCTGGCGCGAACCGTATCCGGCGAGCTCACCCTCTACGACACCACGATCCCCGAGGGCGACGTCCTGCTGTTGCTGCCCGGATCGGCCCACCGCGACGAGCGGGTGTTCGACAACCCCGACGACTACGTCATCGGACGCGACATCGGCTCCAAGCTCATGAGTTTCGGCAGCGGCGCGCATTTCTGCCTGGGCGCCCATCTAGCCAGGATGGAAGCACGCGTGGCGCTGACCGAGCTGTTCAAGCGAATCCGCGGATATCAGGTAGACGAGGCCAATGCCGTCCGCGTCGACTCCAGCAATGTCCGCGGATTCGCTCACCTACCCATGACCGTGGAGGTCCGCTGAATGCCCCGCTTTGATCCCTTGCCCGAGCGTCGGCCGGCGATCGTGGCCGGCGCCTCCTCCGGCATCGGAGAGGCCACCGCCATCGAACTCGCTGCGCATGGCTTTCCGGTCGCCCTCGGCGCCCGCCGGGTCGAGAAGCTGAACGACATCGTCGGCAAGATCAACGCCGAAGGGGGCGAAGCGGTCGGATTCCACCTTGACGTCACCGACCCGAACTCGGTGAAATCCTTTGTCGCACAGTCGGTCGACGCGCTCGGGGAGATCGAGATCCTGATCGCCGGCGCGGGCGATACCTACTTTGGCAAGCTCGCCGAGATCAGCACAGACGAGTTCGAGTCGCAGGTGCAGATCCACCTCGTCGGCGCTAACCGACTGGCAACCGCGGTGCTGCCCGGCATGCTCGACCGGCAGCGTGGCGACCTGATTTTCGTCGGCTCCGACGTGGCACTGCGCCAGCGGCCACACATGGGCGCCTACGGCGCGGCAAAGGCGGCACTTGTCGCGATGGTCACCAACTTCCAGATGGAGCTCGAGGGCACCGGCGTGCGGGCCTCGATCGTGCACCCGGGCCCCACCAAGACCGGGATGGGCTGGAGCCTGCCGGCCGAGAAAATCGGCCCCGCACTTGAGGATTGGGCCAAGTGGGGCCAGGCGCGCCACGACTATTTCCTGAGAGCGGCTGACCTGGCACGAGCCATCACGTTCGTCGCCGAGACACCCCGTGGTGGCTTCATCGCGAACATGGAGCTTCAGCCCGAGGCCCCGTTGGCCGACAAAAAAGATCGTCAGAAGCTCGCCCTCGGCGAGGAGGGGGTGCCATCATGACAACCGCCATCGTGCCGCGGGTTTCCGGCGGCGAAGACGAACACGGTCATCTGGAGGAGTTCCGCACCGATCCGATCGGCCTGATGCAGCGCACCCGTGACGAGTGCGGGGACGTTGGCGAATTCCAGCTGGCCGACAAGCGCGTCATCCTGCTGTCGGGCGCGGGCGCCAACGAGTTCTTCTTCCGTTCCGCCGACGAGGATCTCGACCAGGCAGCGGCGTATCCGTTCATGGCACCGATCTTCGGCAAGGGAGTGGTATTCGACGCCAGCCCGGAGCGGCGCAAGGAGATGCTGCACAACTCGGCGCTGCGCGGCGAGCAGATGAAGGGCCACGCGGCCACCATCGAAGCCCAAGTCAAGGGGATGATCGCGGACTGGGGCGAGGAGGGCGAGATCGAACTGCTCGACTTCTTCTCCGAGTTGACCATCTACACCTCGACCGCGTGCCTGATCGGCGTGAAATTCCGCAACCAGTTGGACTCGCGCTTCGCGGAGTACTACCACGAGCTGGAGCGCGGCACCGACCCGCTGTGCTACGTCGACCCGTATCTTCCGATCGAGAGCTTCCAGCGCCGCGACGAGGCACGGGTCAAGCTTGTTGCGCTGGTGCAGGAGATCATGAATCAGCGCGTCGCCAATCCGCCGCAGGACAAGAGCGATCGCGACATGCTCGACGTGCTCGTGTCGATCAAGGACGACGACGGCAATCCCCGGTTCTCCGCCGACGAGGTCACCGGCATGTTCATCTCGCTGATGTTCGCCGGGCACCACACCAGTTCCGGAACCTCGGCCTGGACGCTGATCGAGCTGATCCGCCACACCGACGTCTACGCCGAGGTGCTGGCCGAGCTGGAGGAGCTCTACGCCGACGGGCAGGAGGTGAGTTTCCATGCGCTGCGCCAGATTCCGAAGCTGGACAACGTTGTCAAGGAGACCCTGCGCCTGCACCCGCCGCTGATCATCCTGATGCGGGTCGCCAAGGGCGATTTCGAGGTCGAGGGCTTCCCGATCCGCAACGGCGACTACGTCGCCGCATCACCTGCCATCTCGAACCGAATCCCCGAAGACTTCCCCGACCCCGACGGCTTCAACCCGGACCGATACAACAAGCCCGAGCAGGCCGACCTCGCCAACCGGTGGACGTGGATTCCGTTCGGCGCCGGTCGGCACCGTTGCGTCGGCGCGGCGTTCGCGACCATGCAGATCAAAGCGATCTTCTCGGTTCTGTTGCGCGAGTACGAATTCGAGATGGCGCAGCCGCCGGAAAGCTATCGCAACGACCATTCCAAGATGGTGGTGCAGCTGGCCCGGCCCGCCAGGGTGCGCTACCGCGTCCGAAAATAAGAAGGTAATGATGGGTTACCGAGTCGAAGCCGACTTGGATCTGTGCCAGGGCCACGCGATGTGCGAACTGGAAGCGCCCGACTACTTCCGGGTGCCCAAGCGGGGCAAGGTCGAGATCATCGATGCCGAGCCGCCCGAGGAAGCCCGCGAGGAAGTCGAGCGGGCGGTCGAAATGTGTCCAACCCGAGCACTATTCATCAAAGAGAAAGAAGACTAGGACCCATGAATTCACAGGCGTCACATTCTCGCGCAGACCTCGAGGCATGGGTTGACCGCTGGCTGCAGGCCAACAAGGACTGCGAAAAGGCCGGCGACTGGAAGCCGCTGGCGGATTTCTACACCCAGGACGCGACCTACGGCTGGAACATCGGCCCCAAAGAAGACGTGATGTGCGTGGGCGTCGACGAAATCCGCGATGTCGCACTCGGCCTGGAGATGGAGGGCCTGGAGAACTGGGTGTACGAGTACCAGAAGGTGCTCATCGACGAGAAGCAGGGCGAGATCGTCGGCTTCTGGAAGCAGATCGTCAACAAGGCCGACGGCACGCAGGACGAGATCTACGGCATCGGCGGCAGCTGGTTCCGCCTCAACAGCGAGGGGCTCATCGAGTGGCAGCGGGACTTCTTCGACTTCGGTCATGTCGCGAAGATGTTCGCGAAGCTCATCGAGTCCGGCGACCTGTCGGCCGGCATGCAGAAGCGGATCGAGCGCAGCCTCGCTGGTGAGAAGCTGCCCGGCTACTACCCGCTCGGGCAGGCGCCCGTTCCGATCTGGTGAACCGGGGTCCCGCCCACCCAACCAAGCATTTGATTTGTTGCACGCGCTATGCTGACGCGACAGGAGTGCCCTGTGGCACCCGTCACCACCGCTGCCAGGCAAGATGGCTCGGGCAGTCTCAATTCAAAGGCGAAATGGGGTCAGGTCCAACGTGAAGACAAAAGGCGCACTGATCTGGGAATTCAACCAGCCGTGGTCCATCGAGGAGATCGAGATCGGCGACCCGCAAGCGCACGAGGTCAAGATCCAGATGGAAGCGGCGGGCATGTGCCACTCCGACCATCACCTGGTCACGGGCGGCATCCCGATGGCGGGCTTCCCGGTGCTCGGCGGGCACGAAGGCGCGGGCATTGTCACCGAGGTTGGGCCGGGCGTGGAGGACATCGCCCCGGGTGATCACGTGGTGCTGTCGTTCATCCCGTCGTGCGGGCAGTGTGCCACCTGTCAGGCGGGCATGCGCAACCTGTGTGACCTGGGTGCCGGGCTGCTCGGCGGGGAGGCGGTGTCCGACGGCACCTTCCGCATCCAGTCCCGTGGCCAGAACGTCTACCCGATGACGCTGCTGGGCACGTTCTCGCCGTACATGGTCGTGCACCGCAGCTCGGTTGTGAAGATCGACCCGTCGGTGCCCTTCGAGGTGGCCGCCCTGGTGGGTTGCGGCGTCACCACCGGCTACGGTTCGGCGGTCCGCACCGCCGACATCCGCCCGGGCCAGGACGTCGCCATCGTCGGCGTCGGTGGCGTCGGCATGGCCGCGCTGCAGGGTGCCGTCAACGCCGGCGCCCGCTACATCTTCGCGATCGACCCGGTGGAGTGGAAGCGCGATCAGGCGCTGAAGTTCGGCGCCACCCACGTCTACCCCGACGTCAACGCGGCGCTGATGGGCATGGCCGAGGTCACCTACGGCCTGATGGCGCACAAAGTGGTGGTCACGGTCGGTGAGCTGCAGGGCGCCGACGTCGACGCCTACCTGAACATCACCCAAAAGGGTGGTACCTGCGTGCTGACCGCGATCGGCAGCCTGCTGGACACCAACGTGACGCTGAACCTGGCGATGCTGACCCTGATGCAGAAGAACCTGCAGGGCACCATCTTCGGCGGCGGGAACCCGCAGTACGACATTCCGCAGCTGCTGTCGATGTACAAGGCCGGCAAGCTCAACCTGGACGACATGATCACCCGCCAGTACCGGCTCGAGCAGATCAACGATGGCTACCAGGACATGCTGGACGGCAAGAACATTCGCGGCGTCATCCGCTACACGGACGCCGATCGGTAACCGACCATCGGCTTGCCGGTGACTGCCGGCTTTCCGCATCTGTTGGCGCCCGGGCGAATCGGCGCCATGACGGTGCGCAACCGGTTGGTGATGTCTCCGATGGAGACGATGTACGGCACGCCCGACGGGCTGCCGTCGCAGCGCACCCGCGACTATTTCGCCGCCCGAGCTCGCGGTGGCGTCGGGTTGATCACGTTGGGCGCCACCGGAATCGACCATCGTCACCCCGAGACTCCGGGCGGCCTGCATCTGGCCACCGACGAGGCGGTCGACGCCCACCGTGCGCTGGTCGAGGCGGTGCACGAACACGGCGCCAAGATCCAGCCTCAGATCGTGCACGCCGGCCCCGACGGACTGGGTCCGGAGATCTTCGGCGTCCCGTCCTTGGGGCCCTCGGTGATCCCGTCCTATCTCACCGGCCGCCCGTCGACGGAGATCAGCACGGCTCAGCTCCGCGAGGTGTTCGACCTGTTCAAGGCCGCGGTGCGCCGTGCCGCCGAGGCGGGATACGACGGGATCGAGCTGCACGCCGCGCACGGCTACATGCTGCTGGGTTCTTTCCTTGCCCCGCAACGCAATCGACGCACCGATGACTATCGGGGCGACTCGTCGCGCGGCAGGGTGCGGGTCGTGCTCGACGCGCTGGCGGCGATTCGCTCCGAGGTGGGCGACGTCCTGCCCATCACGTTGCGGATCTCCGGTTACGAACGGGTGGCCGGAGGACGACCGATCTACGAAACCGCGCGCGTGGCACCAGAACTGGTGGCCGCCGGCGTTGATGCGTTTCACGTCAGCGGCGGCGTGATCGACCGGCTGGTCACCGGGATGGTCAACGGCGCCGACGACGGCGACGCGCTCAACGTCGGCGCCGCCGCCGCAGTCAAGCAGGCCGTCGACGTGCCGGTGATCGCCGTCGGCCGGATCCACGACCCGGCCCGGGCCGAGGAAATCCTCGCCGAAGGGCGTGCGGATTTCATCGCGATGGGCCGCCCGCTGCTCGCCGACCCCGAGCTGCCACGCAAACTGCGGTCCGGGCAGGCGCACCGGATTCGCAAGTGCATTTCGTGCGAAAACTGCATCGACTCAATGGAACAACGCTTCTCCGTCGACTGTGCCGTCAATCCCCGCACCGGCAAGGAGCGCGAATTGGCGGCGCCTCGCACCCATCGCGCCAGGCGCGTGATGGTGATCGGCGGCGGGCCCGCGGGACTCGAGGCCGCCCGCGTGGCCGCCGAGCGGGGCCATCGCGTCCAGCTTTTCGAACGTGGCGGCCAATTGGGCGGCGCGCTGCGGTGGGCGTCGGTGCTGCACCCGGAGAACCAGCCATTCCTGCACTATCTGCGCGACGAGGTCAAGTCGAGCGCCGCGAAAGTCGTCCTGCGCCATGAGGTTTCGGCCGAGGAGATCGTCAGACATGCACCCGACGCGGTGATCGTGGCCACCGGCGGACATGTCGACGTGCCGACGATACCGGGCGCCGACCTGCCGCACGTCCGCACCGGACCCGGGTTACGCGCATTCCTCGATGGCCAACTTTTCGCCGGCTGGCGGCAGCGGCTGGTGCGCCCCACGGCGGTTCGCCTCGCCAGCCGGGCGTGGATGCCCGTCGGGCGACGGGTGGCCATCGTCGGCGGCGACCTGGTCGCGCTGGAACTGGCCGAATTTCTCGCGAGCCGGGGCCGGCTGGTTTCGGTGCTCGAGGCCGGCAAGGACATCGCTCCCGAGGTGGGCAACAAGCGCAAGACCGAGCACATGGATCGCCTGGACCGGCTCGGCGTCACCGTCCATGTCCAGGCGAACGTCGAACGAATCACGACCACCGCCGTGGTGTTCACGCCCTCCGGCGGCACCCGGCGGCAACTGCCCGCCGACAGCGTCGTGCTGGCCGGGACGGTCGAGCCCGACACCGCGTTGTTCGACAGCCTGGTCGCCGCCATGCCCGGCGCCGAGGTGCACGCCGCCGGCGACTGCAGCGGCCTCGGCCTCATCCGCAAAGCCACCGAGGAGGGCGCACGCGCCGCGTGCGCAATCTAGAGACAGGAGGACACCATGACCCAAACCGCCCAATCGCCGGCACTGACCGCGTCGCAATCGTCGTGGCGGTGCGTGCAGGCCCACGACAGGGAGGGCTGGCTGGCGCTGATGGCCGACGACGTCGTCATCGAGGACCCCATCGGCAAGTCCGTGACCAACCCCGACGGCGACGGGGTGAAGGGCAAGGAAGGCGTCGCCGCCTTTTACGACAACAACATCGCGGCCAATCAGCTGACGATCACCTGCGAGGAGACGTTCCCGTCCAGCTCGCCCGACGAGATAGCCCATATCCTGGTGCTGCACAGCAAGTTTGAGGGTGGTGTCACGAGCGAGGTGCGCGGGGTGTTCACCTACAAGGTCAACGACGCGGGGCTGATCACCAACATGCGAGGGTACTGGAACCTCGACGCGATGAAGTTCGGCAAGGACGAGTAGCCGGCGCCGCTTCACGCGCCGAAATTGCCGTCATGGTCGCGAATTGGACGGCGACCACAGCCATTACGGCAATCTCGGCGCCCGTATGCTGTCCTTGTTCTATTGCCAGTGGCGAAATGCGCTGAGCAGTCGGTCGCGGAAGGCGGGGTCGAGTTCCTCGTCGGGAACTTTGCCGAGTGTCGCCACCGTCATGCGGAATTGCTGAAGATAGTTTTCGCAACCGTCACACGCTTGCAGGTGGTCGACAAAGCGGGCGCGGGTCTGCTCGTCGAGCGCGTCGTCCAGATAGGCGGTGACGAGCTCGACCAGCTCGTTGCAGTCCATCGGCCGCGCGCTCATGACGGGTCCGCCAGGTAGTTCTCGAGTGTTTGCCGGACGGCGGCCCTGCCGCGGTGCAGCAGCACCCTCTGATTGGCCACGCTGATGTTGAGCAATTCGCACACCTCGCTGGAGTCGAATCCGAGCATGTCGCGCAGCGACACAACCATGCGCTGACGTTCCGGTAGTTTGTCGAGTTCGCGTCGCGCAACCGCGACCAATTCATCGGCGAGGACCGACCCCTCCGGGGTGTCGGGGAACGCGGCGGGTTCTTGACGTTCCTTCCAATGCCCCGGCCACATCGGGTCATCGGCACCGCGGAATCGCGCGGGATCGACGGTGCCACCGGTATACGCGGCGATCTCCGCGTCGGCGTCGCGGCGTTCCCTCAAACCCCGCTGCTTGGCGATGTTGATCACCACGGCGAAAAGCCAAGTGCGTAACGAGGATCGGCCTTCAAATCTCGAAATTCCTTTCAACAGCGCGATTCAGGTTTCCTGGACGACCTCCTCGGCGATCTGGTGTGTCGGCGCATAACCACGCGCCACCCGCAGCATCGCCGGGGTGTACTGATCGACAAGCTGGGCGAATACGGCCTCGTCGCCTTCACGCAGCGCCGCGATCAGCCCCGACTCGTCTTTCACAGTCATCGCGACCTAACGCTAGCTCTGGAGTTGGTTGGCGGGAGGGGTCCGATCGTTACACGCCCACCTGTGTAACGCCGGACGATCCCGCGCACACCAATCAACATGCAATCATCCACGAGCCGGTCCACGGTGCCGGGCTGGAAACTGAATTTCGCCGCCGGCTTCGTTCCCCTAGCGGCGGGATTGACCACGCTCCTGACCACGTGGGTCGGTGTGGCGGCACGCGCAAATTCTGCGTGGTGGACAGGGTTAGGCACCCTCGACTTTTCCTACTCGGATCTTTCGCGTGCCGGCCTCGATGCCCCGGCGTGGATGCAGTTGAGCGGCTCGGTCGGTGGGGTCAACATCGTGGCCGGCGCGGTCGCCGTGATTGTCGTTGCGCGGTTCGGGCTGCGCGACGGACAGCGCTGGGCATGGTGGTTCCTTGCGTTTTGCTTCGTATGGGTCGGTCTCCACGACGCGATCATGGCCACCCGCTTCTTCAGCGCAACCGGGCAGCCTCTCATGGTGCTGCCCTACGGGTACTGCGTGCTGATGCTCGCGGGCCTGGTGAGATCGCGGGATGCCGTCTTCGCCCCCACCGGTTGGAGTCCGATGTGACGGATGTGCTTGAACTGCAACGGCTTACGCTGTGTCCGGTATCGGCGGACGATGCCGACTTCTTGATCTCCCATTGGAGCGATCCACTGATTCGCCGGTTCTTGTTCGACGCAACACCCGCAGTCCCGGACGAGATAGTGGCAACCATCATGGAAAGCGTTCGCGGCTTCGCGTCCGCCGAATATGGGCTGTGGCTCATTCGGCTCGAAGACAATCGCCCACCCGTCGGCGCGGTGGGGCTGCGGCCGTTGGCGGACCTGGGCCTGGAAGTGTTCTACAGCCTGGCCCCCGACAGCTGGGGTAACGGCTACGCGACCGAGGCGGCCGGCGGCGTGATCGATTACGCACTAGGCAAATTGGGTCTCGCGGAGGTTTTCGCCGAGGTCGACGGCGGCAACGTCGCGTCGGCCGCGGTGATCGAACGGCTCGGCATGACCCCCATCGCCCGCATACGCGGCCCCTTGGGACTGGTAACCCGCTATCGAATGACCCGCAACCAAGGATGTGCTCAATGAACCTGCGGTACAACGTTTCCACTCAAAACCCCGCGATAGCCGACGCCACGGCGCGGCTGGGCAATGTGCTCGCCCGCTACGGCTTGGTCGTCGTGATCGCCTGGATCGGTGCCATGAAATTCACGTCCTACGAGGCGCAGGGAATTCAACCGCTCATCGCGCATAGCCCGTTCATGAGTTGGCTCTATGCCGTCTTTTCGGTCAGTACTTTCTCGGCCCTGCTGGGAATCTTCGAACTCGCTGCGGCCCTGCTGCTTTCGCTCAAACCATGGGTGCCCCGAGCATCGATCGTGGGCAGCATGATGGCTATCGGCCTTTTCGTCGCCACCATCAGCTTCTTGTTCACCACACCCGGCGTCTTCGACGCCGCCGCCGGAGGCTTTCCCCTGCTGTCGACGGACGGCGGATTCCTCCTCAAAGACGTCGCGCTACTGGGTCTCGCGGTCTGGACGCTTGCCGACGCGCTGGCAGCCCGCGACACGCCTAGCGACGGGTAAAGATCAGGTGCGTGACGCCGCTGGGGCTGCTCACCGATTCCACGGCGAATCGCTCTTCGATGCCCTCGAGTCCCTGCCACAACGACTCACCGCGCCCCAGGATGATCGGCACCACCACGATGTGTAGGTGGTCGACGAGGTCGGCCGCGAGGAATTGGCGGACGCTCGACGGGCCTCCGCCGAGGCGAATGTCGCTGTCCCCGGCGGCCTTTCGGGCGATGCGGAGGGATTCAGCGGGACTTGCGTCGATGAAGTGGAAAGTCGTGTCACCTTCCATCTCGATCGACGGTTGGGGGTGGTGGGTGAGCACGAAGACCGGGGTATGAAATGGCGGGTTGGCGCCCCACCAACCCTTCCATTCATCGCCGGTCCACGGGCCGCGCTGCGGTCCGAACTTGTGGCGCCCCATGATTTCGGCGCCGATTCCGGGCCACGCCTGGCTGGCCAGGGCGTCGTCGATGCCCGTCGTCCCGCCGGACTCGCCGTGCATCGCACGGAACGTGCGCGTGCCGAAGAACCACTCATGCAACCGACCGCCGGCGTGTCCGAACGGCGCATCCATGCTCTGCCCGATGCCGGTACCGAAGCCGTCGAGGGAAACCGAAAAGTTGTGCACGCGCACCTGTGACATGGCGAAGTCTCCTTGTTGGTCTTTGCAGGACTGACCATCGAGACCGCCCAAACTCATCGGCACATATGCTTGGCCCATGGCGTCGATCTTCACCAAGATCATCAACCGTGAACTGCCCGGCCGTTTCGTGTACGAGGACGACGACGTCGTCGCGTTCTTGACCATCGAGCCGATGACACAGGGGCACACCCTGGTGGTGCCGCGCGAGGAGATCGATCAGTGGCAGGACGTCGACAACGCGGCGTTCTCAAAAGTCATGGCGGTGAGCCAGCTGATCGGCAAGGCGGTATGCAAGGCGTTCAGGACGGAGCGTGCCGGGGTCATCATCGCGGGGCTGGAAGTGCCTCATCTGCACGTCCACGTCTTTCCCACCCGCAGCCTGAGCGATTTCGGCTTTGCCAACGTCGACCGAAACCCGTCGCCGGAATCCCTCGACCAGGCCCAAGCCAGGATCAAGGCCGCGTTGGAGCAACTGGCTTAAAGCTCAAACGCGCGTGGGCACGTCGCTGCTGCGCGGCAGCCTGACGCGGAAGCAGCAACCCTCCCCGGGCGCGGTGGTGACGGTGACGTCGCCGCCGTGCGCGTGCACCAGCGAGTCGACGATCGACAAGCCGAGCCCGGTGCCGCCGCTGGCCCGAGCCCGCGACGAGTCGGTGCGATAGAACCGCTCGAACACCCGCGACGCGTCCTGCTGGCTCATCCCGGGACCCGTGTCGGCCACCTCGAGCACCACGTCGTCGCCTTCCGTGCCGACGCGGACGACGACGTCGGCGCTCGGCGGGGTGTGCTGCAGTGCATTCGCAACTAGGTTGCTCAGCACCTGCCTCATCCGGGGCTCGTCGCCGAGCACCTCGGGGATGCCAGGACCGTCAAAAACTTCCATCGTGATGCGGCGCGTCGGGTCGATCGCCTGCGCGTCGTGCACGGCATCACTGGCGAGCGCCAGCAAGTCGACCTGGTGGTACTCCAACGGCCGTTGCACGTCCAACCGCGCCAGCAGGAGCAGGTCGTCCACGAGCAAGCCCATCCGGCTGGCTTCGCTCTCGATCCGCGAAAGCAGCATGGCAACGTCACGCGCGGCGCCCTGCCGATACAGTTCCGCGAAGCCCCGAATGGTGGTCAACGGCGTGCGCAGCTCGTGGCTGGCGTCGGTGATGAACCGTCGCATCCGCTCCTCCGAGCCGCGGGCCTTCTCGGCCGACGACTCCGAAGACGCCAGCGCCTGCTGAATTTGGGTCAGCATTCCGTTGAGCGCCAACGAAAGTCGGCCCACCTCGGTTCGTGGGTCTCGTTCTGGAACCAAGAGGTCACGCTGCCCCGCCGCGATCGCGGCGGCGGTGTGCTCGACTTCGTAGAGCGGCCGCAGGCTGCGGTGCACCACCACGAAGCTCGCGACCCCGACCACCACCAGCACTGCCGCCCCGATCCCGATCTGCAACAAGACCAGCGATCGCAGGGTGTGCTGGACATCGGACAGGTCGATCGCGACGGTGATCAAACCGTGTGGCCCGCGCACCGACACCGCACGCCACTGGATATCGGAGCCATTGACCGAGGGCAGCGTCGTGGGATTGGGTCCCACGTTGTTGTCGGGCGGCAGCGCCGGTTCGGCGTTGCGATCGTTGATCGCCGTAAAAGGGGTGCCATCGATGCCGACGCCGCGCACGTAGAACTTCGACGGTGGCCGGCCCGGGTCCGGACCCTCGTACGGAGGCGCGGATTGGCGCCGTGGTGCCTGGGCCCAGCCGCGGGATGCGTCGAGCAGCGTCTGGTCGATCCGGCTGATCAGGCTATGACGAAGGATCGACGTGACCGCGATGCCGGACGCCACCAGACCGCAGCCCACCAACAGCAGGGTCGCCGCGACCAGGCCCACCCGGAGGGGTACTCCGCGTCGAACCGCTCGGTGCCTGTCCGTGCGCATGCTCAGCGCGGCTCCCGAAGCACATAGCCCACGCCGCGCAACGTGTGCAGCAGCCGCTTCTCGCCGGTGTCGATCTTGCGACGCAAATACGACACGTAGGACTCGACGACGTTGACGTCGCCGCCGAAGTCGTAGCGCCAGACGTGGTCGAGGATCTTCGGTTTGCTTAGCACCGTGCCCGCATTGATCACGAAGTAGCGAAGCAGCGTGAATTCGGTGGGCGACAACGACACGGGCTCGCCGGCCTTCCACACCTCATGGGTCTCTTCGTCGAGTTCGATATCGGCGAAAGTCAAACGGGCACTGCGGGGTTCGCCGCCGCCCTTGCCGGCGCGACGCAGGATGACCCGCAGCCGGGCTACGACCTCCTCCAGACTGAAGGGCTTCGTCACGTAGTCGTCGCCGCCCAGCGTCAGGCCCGCGATCTTGTCCTGCAGGGAATCGCGCGCCGTCAGGAACAGCGCCGGCGCGTCGATGCCGTCGGCACGCAGGCGGCGCAGCACCCCGAAGCCGTCCATGCCGGGCATCATCACGTCGAGAATCACCGCATCCGGGCGGGCGTCCCGGGCGCGGTCCAGGGCTTGGGCTCCGTTGGTCGCCGTGTAGACCTCGAACCCTTGGAACTTGAGGCTCACCGAGAGAAGTTCGACGATGTTGTCCTCGTCGTCGACCACGAGGACGCGGGCCTCCGGTTTGGTTTCGGTGGGGCTGGCCGCCGTCATGAGGTCACATCCATGGGGTTATTTCCGTCCCTTACTTGAACGTTGCCTTGGTAATCATTGTGTAGTTCCTGAAAGCTCGTTGCTAATAGTCTGCCAGTAGTCTGCCAGGAATCATCCCATCGGCTTGGACTCGTATCGGCTTATGGGGGTATGTCGTGAATAGACTCGGAGAATGAATCTCGCCAGAAGCATTGTTTCCCTTGCGACCGCTCCTGCGCGAGTCGGGCTTGCCACCGCCGAGGCGAGCTTGAACGTCGCGACGGCGGCGGTAGGTGTCGCGAAGCGAGCGGTGTCGGACGCCGGTGGCGACGCCGGCACCAACGCGGTGACTTCAATGCTGGGCATCGACGACGCGATCATCCGGGCCAATCGGCTCGCCAAGCTGCTCGACGAGGACGCGCCGCTGGGACGGGCCGTGGCACCCGATGGGCCGATGGACCGGTTGCTGCGGCCGGGCGGGGTGGTCGACCTGCTGACTTCCGAGGGCGGTTTGCTCGACCGCCTCACCGCGGAGGGCGGCGGCCTGCACCGCGCGCTTCAGCCGGGTGGGTTGGCCGACCAGCTGCTCGCCGAGGAGGGGTTGATCGATCGGGTGCTGTCGGAGGACGGGCTGGCCGAGCGGCTGCTCGCCGAGGGTGGGCTGATCGACAAGCTGACCGCCAAGAACGGCCCGCTGGACCAGCTCGCCGACGTCGCAGACACCCTGGCCCGGCTGACGCCGGGGATGGAAGCGCTGGAGCCGGCCATCGCCACCCTGCAGGACGCCGTCATCGCGCTCACCATGGTGGTCAACCCGCTGAGCAACATCGCCGACCGCATCCCGCTGCCGGGCCGCCGGCCCCGTTCATCGTCGCGGGCGGTGCGCTCGCAGCGTGTCATCGACGGAGAGCAGTGACCGGATAGGCTTGGACCGGCTTTTTACCCGCCTCCCTAGCTCAGTGGTAGAGCGCTCGCCTTGGTAAGCGGGTGGGCCGCGGGTTAGCTGGATGCTCAGGGGGCGGAAGCATCAATAGGACTGGCCGCCGGCGTACCGCAGTCGCCGGTAGTAGCGACCGCTGCCGCGATTCCTTGCCTTGTACGTCGGCAGCTGGCTGTCACAGTTGGGACAAATGAGCCGCAGGTTGTCACGACGATTGTTGCTTGCGTCTCCATTGATGTGGTCGACGATCAGTGCCAGGGTCACGCCGTTCCAGTTGTCCTTGATTCCACAGATCGCACAACAACCGCCCTGCTGCTCATAGAGGTAGTCCCGGACGTAGTGGCCTTGGTAAGACGTGCGACCGCAGGCTCCGGTGTCGAGCCAGGCCTCCAAGAGCAAGCGTCGGCGGTGTGACTGCTGGCATGCATTGGTGCAGAACACCTTTAGCCGACGCCCTTCGAAATCGCCTCCGCACCCGAGACAGGTCATCGACATACGACGACGCTATCCGTGAGTTCCGACAGGAATGGAGCCGCGTGAGAGACTCGAACTCTCGACATCCGCTTTACAAGAGCGACGCTCTACCAACTGAGCTAACGCGGCCGGGCCGGCTCGATGAGCCAGGACGATTCTACGACGAAGTGTTGCCGTCCGAACTGCGTGCCGACTCGAGCCGGCGGAAGCGCGAGCCAGCGCGGTCGTGTCGCCATGTCGGGCGGAAGTTCGCGGAAGGAGCGTTTTGACCAAGCGAGCGGTCGTCAGTTCAATCCTGACAGGGGGCTCTACGCGTTTACGTGAGAGCTGTCCCGCGTGCGCGGCTCTTCCAGTACCACAGTCAGAACCAGCAGACGTTCGAAGCTACAACCCGAAAGTCGTACGAGCATGGGCTTGATGTCGAGACCGACAGCTTAGCTATTTGGAAGCGCACTATTTCGCGCGCTGGCCCGTCATTTGTTGTCCAACAAGTGTTTACCGGATTCACCTAGCTGTCGCGCCAGTCGGGCGATCCCGCGGAACACCTGCACCGTCGCCAAGGGAGATAAGGCGCCGCTCCGCTGCTCGAGGTTGCGATAGATGGCAGCCACGTTGCCTACGATTACCTCTGGACCTTGCCAGCTCGACCACGGGCTCTCACGGAATTCCCGCGAGGTTACCAGCTCGGCGGCCGCCCGGTAGACGCTCAACCCGCGTCGATGTCGGCCTGGGACCTCGGCCTGCAGCCAGCTCCAGTAACTCCTCAGCCCGGCGATATCAGCAGGCGTAGCGAGTGGGCCATGTCCAGGCACGACGGTCTTGGCATTCAGCGACGTGATGGTGTCGAGTGCGGCGATCCAGTTGTCCGCCGGGCCGTCCCACATGATGGGTGTCGTGCCGACGAACAGGATGTCGCCGGCAAAGACCACCGACGCGCTGGGCACGTACACCAGAAGGTCCCCCGGAGTATGAGCGGGACCGACTTCGATCAGCTCCACAGCCAGCGATCCAACCGAGAGAGTCGTTGTCCCCGTGAATGTTTGATCGGGCCAGCGCAGGCGCACCCGGCTGAATTCGTAGGGAGCGAAGTTTCTGGCGCCGAACCGGCAGTCAGCGCCGATCGGGCCGGGCAACCACTTGCCGGCGGCGAGAGCCTTCTGGATAAGCGTCAATTCCCGTGGCGATTCGCGATTCATGGCATCCCGGCTTGCCTGGGAGGTGATGATGGTGGCCTCTCGCGGCATCAGCGAGTTGCCCCACCAATGATCGCCGTTGGAATGGGTGTTGATGACGTGCCGAATCGGTGCACGCGAAATGTGTCCATCCGCGGCGTCGAGGAATCTCCGTGCCTGACGGTGATCCCAGCACGTGTCAATGACGGCCGCTTCGTTGCCTCCGAGGACCAATCCGCAGTTGGCTTCGCCCATTCCACCGTTGGGTTGCATCCATGCGAAGACGCCGGATTCGAGCTCATGCAGTCCGCCCGCGTAGCGGACCGGTTCGCCCAACAGACTCAGCCCGCTCGCGTTGCTCAACCGCCCATCTATGTCACCCACACGCATCTTGCTCCTTTCCAACGATCGCTTACATGGCCCTGTGTGGTGCGCTCACCGAGGCGGTCAGCGCCCGCATGACGAAGTCGACGAGGTGGCTCACGAACTCAGCCGTGAGCGGTTGACGGGTGGACAGCACCCGGAAATGAACTGGTGCGATGAGCATTTCGAGCACGAGCGCCGGATCGGTGGCTTGATTCAGCTCACCGCTCTCGATTGCGCGATGGATCATCGGTGCGGCTGCCTGATAGCGGGCCCGCCAGAACGCGCGTCGGCTCGCCGCGGTGGCGTCGTTGTCGACGACATATGCCATCGTCCGAGTCAGGCTGGCGCCCAACGGAGTTGACAGATAGGCGGACAACGACGCGGTGAACGCGGTCAGGTCGCCGCGCAAGCTGCCGGTGTCGGGGGTGGGAATCACTTGCTCGCTGTGTGCGAGCAGGGTGTCGGCGATCAAGTTCTCCCGGGTGCCCCAGCGTCGATAGATCGAGCTGTCGTGCACGGCTGAGCGCCGGGCTACTTCGGGCACGCTGACCTTGTCGATGCCGCACTCCCGGATGAGGTCCAACGTCGCGGCCTGCACGGCGGCGCGGACGCGCGCCGACCGGCCACCGGGACGCAGGCGGGGTGTATCGGGCGTGGCCACCCCGTCATCATAAACGCAGAGGATTTGCATTAGCACTATTTCGCGCCTAACGTTAACGCAGAGATTCTGCGTAAAAAGGAGGCTGGATGGCGTCACGTTCACTGCTGCGCCGGCTGTTCATTTCGGGCTGCGCGCTGACGGGGGCCACCGAGGCGGCCGCGGCGCGACTGGGTACCGCGTTCTTCCTGCCCGCGCTCTTCGTCGACCGGTTCACCCATATGGGTGGCATCGACCCGCAGGTTTTCGCCGCCCAGCTCGAGGCGTGCCGCTCCTTCGGTGAAGCCCGGTGGACCGAGCACTGGGGCGCCATCGCGAACAACCACATGGAAGCCGCCGACGCGGCGCTGGCGGCGCTCGGCGCTCCCCTCGTGCACGAACTCAGTGACCCCGAAGCATCCGTCGATATCGATGCGCTCGGTCAAGCCCTGGCCCCGGCCGCGCTATTCGCCGCCGATCGCGGCGCCATGCCGCCCCCCGACGCCGCGAGACGATTCATCGCCCAGGCTCCCGAGGCCACGACGGCCGTGACAGCGACCGATGAGCTCATCAAAGTCATCACGTACAAGTTCGCCGAAGCCTGGCCCGGCTGGAGCCCGAAACGTCTGCGGGCCTATGCGGTGTCGCAGCGGCTATGCGAGGTGCTCACCTCAGCGTTGGGGCCGCACGCCAACGGTGTCATCGAGCACGTCAGCATCCCGGTGCCCGGCGGCGACACCGTGCGAGCCACCGTGGCGTTCCCCGCCGGCGCGGACCGGCTCCCAACCATTCTGTGTAGCAACGGCCTTGAGGGAACGGTGCCCGAAATCCTCTTACCCGCTTTGGCCTACCGGCGCCGCGGCTTCGGCGTGCTCTGCATGGAGATGCCCGGCACCTACAGCTACCGACAACCACTCGCGCTCGCCGCCGCCGACGTCTATCGCGCGGTCATCGACTACCTGACCACACATCCCCGCGTCGACGCCGAAAGTATTGGAATGCTCGGCGTCAGCTTCGGCGGTTACTGGGCCATCCGAATGGCCTGCGCCGACAACCGGTTACGCGCAATTGTCGCCAGCGGCGCGCCCAGCCACCACAGTTTCCAAGCCGGCCGCAATATCGGCACACCTGAAATATTCATCCAGACGCTGACCAAGGCCACGCACGCGAAGAACCCTCGCGACCTACTCACCAAACTCCAGGCACTGTCGCTGAAAGACCGGTACGCGCAAATCACCGCTCCCCTGCTGGTCATCAATGGCGAGAACGACACCCTGTTGGCCACTCAGGACTCCATCGACATTGCTACATGCGCGCCCGGCGGACTGCTCAAGCTGTACCCCGATGATGATCACTGCGCGATGCGGCACGCCCCCGACTGGTTCGAGTTGTCGATGCAGTTTTTCTCCACTCACCTGGCGGCTAGGCCCGTCACCGTGTGACACGCGGCGCGCGCGTGAATGCCGAGCGGCCGTTGCTGGTCCACGAACATTTCGCATTGGCCGCCAGCATCGTCGGGGAAGTGACGCCGCGATCTGTTCGCGGGTGAATCGGCAGCTGAGAGGCTTTAAACAGGTCAAAACCATGCCATCGTGTTACCGGAATTAACACAGACCGACACGCTTTAAAGGAATCGTTCGGGGTTGATTAGTCAGCCCCACATCCCGCACTCAAGGAGTGGTTGAAACGCGACTACTTTGAAGGTACCTACTGCAATTTACGGGTGGCCCGGGATGTCTGGCAGGCCATCGCCGATGCCGTGCAGATCACGTTGGATGCCTTGCAAATCGCCTTGGATGGCTTGCATGCCAGAGAGTGCATTCTGGAGGTTCTGCTGCGCGTCGCCAGTGCTTGCAAGTTGGTACTGAGGGCAGTACGAAACGACCGCGCCAGTGGCGAACACCGCGCTTTGATTGGCATCCCATATCGACGACCGCTGCACGAAGCTGACGGCCTGCCCGAAGTCGGGTTGGTGCGCCAGGAAGTCGCAGACCGCGTGCCCTTGCGTCATCACGTATTCCTGGCTGGGAACGGGTACGCCTTCTTGCTTCAACGCGCCGATGAACGCCATGTCGACAACGTCAATCCGCGGAGGGGGTGGTTTCGGCGCAACCGGTTTGGGCGGCGCGACCGACGGCGGGCTTTCCGGCGCCTGCGCCGATGAATCCTCGTGGTGGGACGCGAGTATCACCACGACCGCGGCGGCGACGGCTATCAGAGATAGGGGCAACGCCGCGAAGAGGCCCAAGCGTCGGCGCAGCACGTCGTTGCGCTTACGAGGGGTGATGCCTGCGTTGTCGCCCCGTGACCGGGTGTCCGCCACAACATCGGCGTCCACCGCCGTGGTGAGAGATGTCCCCGCCTCGTGGGCCAGGAGCTCGTCGAGAAGTTCGTCGGCCTCTCGGGACGACGGCTGACGGCCCTGCTCGCGGATCGATCGGCGCGTAGCAGCGAGGAGCCGCAATTCTGAGTCGATCGTCTCGCGATCGCGCATATCAGTCAGTTTGATGGTCCCGCGACGCTGTGACAAGTCCCGGGGCATCGTGCAGGTTAGGCTGGCCCCGTGAGCAGCCAGCGAGTGCCCGGTGGGGTGGTGCACAAACTGCCCGCCGACCTGCGCCAGGCGCTGATCGCGAACTCCACCGCACTCACCGCGTGGAACGACATCACGCCCTTGGCGCGCAACGAATTCATCTGCTGGGTCGAGGATGCCAAGCAACAGAAGACCCGAGAGCGCCGCATCCGCCGAACCCAGGAAGAGCTGGAAGAAGGCATGCGACGGCCCTGCTGCTGGCCGGGCTGCAAGCATCGCGAGCGCACCGGCAAGTAGCCACCCTGGACCAACCGCGCTATTTCTTGTCGCGCTTGCGCGACAGGAATTGCCGCATGTGGTGTTGCGGCTCGCCAGTCAGGAATGCCAGGCCGAACTGCTCGATGCTGTCTTCGACCGCCCCGTAGACCGTCATGTCGAACCATTTATTCAGCAGGTGCTTTTGTTGTCGCACCGCCTGCGGCCCGAATCCGGTTAGCTTCCTTGTGAGTTCGGCAATGCGGGCGTCGAGTTCGCCGGAAGTGGTGACCTCGTGTACCAAGCCCCAGCTGACGGCCGTGTCGGCATCGATCGTCTCACCGGTCAGCAGTAGCCACGCCGCGTGCGAGGCCCCGATCAACTTCGGCATCAACGCCGAGTGGATAACCGAGGGAATTCCGACCGCCACTTCCGGCATTCCAAACTTGGCCGCCGCCTCTGCAATTCGCAGATCGCACGACATTGCGATCTCCAAGCCGCCGCCGAGGCACCAGCCCGCGAGCCGGGCGATGACGGGGACCGGGCATTCGCGGATCGCTTCGCACAGGTCCGCGAGCCGGCGGATGAACGCCTCGCCGCTGGACCGGTCCAGGGTGACCATCTCGTTGATGTCGGCACCGCCGATGAACGCCTTCTCACCCGTTCCCCGCAACACCACGACCCGCACGTCACCGTCCTGGTCGACGGCACGAAAAGCGTCGGTCAGCTCCGAGATGGCGCCGCTACCAATGATGTTCAGTGGCTTCGAGTTGATCAACTCGATGGTGATCACGCCGCCGTCACGAGCGACCTTGGCGAAGCGTCCGCTCATAGGCGTCGCAGTCCGTTGCGCTGCTCGGCGTCAGTACAGCGGGACCCAAACACCGAAGAACCAGTATCCCCAACCGCCGTACTGCCAGTTGAAGACCGGGATGACGGTAAAGGTGTTGTACTCGAACGGTCCGAAGTCGCTCTGCGCGTAGACCACGTCGCGGTCGCGCGGTCCGTCCCACGGCCGGTTCCAGCCGCCGGGGGGCGGCGGGCCGTCCCAGCCGCCGGGAGGCGGCGGGCCGTACCAGTTGGGCGGCGGGTGGTGGGGAGGCGGGCCGTCGTTCCAGCCGTAGCCTCGCTCCCGCGGCGGAAGCGGCGCGCCGCGGCCCGGGATGCTGAAGCCAACGCTCGCGTCGATGGGGCCACCGATTTCCGCGCTGCCCCGTGCGATCTCTCCGCGCGGCGGGATGTACGCCGGGTGCGGAGGCTGAGTGCTCGGCGGATTCAAGGCCTGACGCTCAGTTGGGCCGGACGACGTGCTGGTATTTGCACCCGGCGTCGTCGTCTGCGCGCTCGTCGACGTGGTCTGCGCGCTCGTCGACGTGGTCTGCGCGCTGGTCGACGTGGTCTGCGCGCTGGTTGACGTGGTCTGCGCGCTGGTCGACGTGGGCTGCGTGCTTTGGGTCGTCTGAGGCTCGGTGCTCTGAGTGGCCGGAGCCTCCGTGGTTTGGGTCGCGGGCGGAGCGGTGGTTTGAGCCGGCGCCGTGCTGTGCGTCGGCGCCGGCGCGGTGGTTGCCGGAGCCTGCGGGTTCTGTCCGGCCCCGCCGGAAACCCCACCACCGCCGGAAATCCCGCCACCGCCGGACACCCCGCCACCGCCGCCACCGCCACCGTGGCAGTTCGGGCACGGCGGCGGCGGATCCATCGGCGCGGAGTTCGCGAACCCTGGATTCAACGTCAGCGCGGAGATGCCCAAGCCCGCCGCGACCGCCGCCGCGCTGACGACACGTTTCCTAGACATAGCTGTGTCCCCTCTGGGGCTTCGGCCCCGACGATGTCTGACTAGCGCCCCTACGGGCAGGTCACCTGTATCTCGAACGACTTGGTCACCTGCTTCGGCTGCTGCGGGTTGCTCATGTCGGCACCCGTGGCCGTGCCCTTGATCGCATACGACTTGCCGTTGACCGCGGCTCCGGCGTTGGCGCCCTGGTTGTTCGGTGCGGCATCCGAGAAGCCCAGCGAGATGCCGTTGACGCTGCCAAGCCCGACCGAATGGACGATGGGTGGATTGTCGTTGCTGACCACCGCGCCGACGCCGGCGGTCGGGTCGCCAATGCCGATGGTGGTGTTGGCGCCGGCCGGGGTGCACGTGACGGGCCCGCTGACGTTCTGGTTCTGCCCGTCAACGATGACCTGCGGGCCGGCCGGCGCTGAGCTCGACGACGCACCCGTATTGGACTTGTTGCTCGAACAGCCGGCGCAAGCCGCGACCACCATGGCCGCGCCGGCGACGCCGACTACGATCCCACGCTTTAGCACTGCTCTCCTTCGTCTCGCTGGTCCCGGACCCGTCGTCGGAACCTCGTCAACAAAGGCAGACCCTACCGGGCCCCCTCGGACGGGCCGCACGATGGCGCCCCGGCGAATACCGGATGCCCCCACGTTTAGGGCAGAATTCGCAAGCCCCACCGGCCGAGCAGTGGATTCACGAGTGCGAAGTATGTCGTGTTGTCGTCACCCTCAGGCGAAGACATCAACAGACCGACGGCACTCACGGTGCCGTCGGCGTTCTTCACGAAGCCAGGGCTGCCGCTGTCCCCCTTGAGGCTGTAGACGCTGGCTTCGACTACATCGCCCTCGATGCTCGTGACAGTGCCGCAGGTCTCACCGGTGACCGCGCCGATTTTGCAAAACGGCATGCCCACCTTGATTTGGGGAAGGCTCAGCACATCCCGCACCGGATACCTGCCGCCGACATCGCCCACCGGCGCACCGAGGTTCGGGTCGAGGAGGATGATCGCGGCGTCCCGCTTGTCGCCTTCCTGCTCGCTGGCCGAGATCCTGCCCAGCGGGACGTCGTTGCCGTAAGTCCACACCGAGCCGTCGTGCGCGTCGCAGTGTCCGCTCGTCATGAGGAAATAGCTGCCGTCGTTGCCTTGGGCCGCGAAACCCGCAGTGCACGAGCTACTTTCGTCTTGGACCTGGACGCCCGGCGTCAGACCGGGATCTGGTCGCGCCGGGCTCGCCAACACCGTCGCGGAGATCGCCATGACGCCGACCCCGGCGAGTCCCCGTAACCACGGTTTGGCCATGGCGCTCTCCTTCGGGCATGCCGGTGTGAACCGTCAGATGATCTCATCTGAAGACGCGCCGCGTGGCCGTTTTCCGCTGCGTCAGGGAAGAATGTGCAAGCCCCACTTGGCAAGTAGCGGATACACGAGTGTGAAGTACGTCGTGTTGTCGTCGCCGTCGGGTGAAGACATCAAGATCCCGACTGCACTCACGGTGCCGTCGGCGTTTTTTACGAAGCCTGGACTACCGCTGTCGCCGTTGAGGCTGTACACGCTCGCCTCGATGACGTCGCCCTTCTCGCCTTTGACGACGCCGCAGGTCTCACCGGTGACCGCGCCGAGTTTGCAGAACGGCATGCCCACCCGAATCTGTGGGAGGCTCAACACATCCCGGACCGGATACCGATCACCGACATCACCCGTCGGCGCTCCGACGCTGGGGTCCAGGCGAATAATTGCGGCGTCCCTAGTGTCGCCCACCTTCTCGCTGGCGGTGATCATCCCGAGCGGACGATCCTCCCCGTAGGTCCAAACCGAACCGTCGTGCGGATCGCAGTGCCCACTGGTGAGCAGGTAGTAACTGCCTTCGTTGTCCTGCGCCGCGAAAGCGGCTGTGCACCCGCCGGTTCCGTCGGCGACGTGCATGCCCGGCATGGGGCGTGACGCCAAGTCCGGGTCCGCCGACGCCGCACCGGCGACCGACGTCGCGGCCACGATCACCGCACCGACCAGCGCGGGCACCCGCAACCACCGAAAGGTCACGCCGTCCTCCTCCAGTTGTGTCCGCAGCATGCTAGCAGTGCGCGGCGCCTCCTACCTGGCGAGCGGAACGGGAGCGTGGCGCCCCGATGGTCGCGTGGGCGACGGTTCCAAGAATTTCGCAAGGATTCCTCAAGCGCATGGGCTGACGATTCAGCCGTGACGCCGACGACAATCGAACACGCCCGCGCCGAGGCCCATCCCGCCAGGCTGGATTCCAGGCTCTGGTTGATCACGGTGGCGTGCACACTGCTCCCGGTGATGATCACCCTCGATGCCACGGTCGTGAACGCGGCGCCGCGGGCGTTGATCGAGCGAGTTGCCTCGACCGGGGCCGTCGCGTGGTCGGTGACCGGCTACACCCTGGCGATGGCGGCGGTGATCCCACTCGCCGGCTGGGCCGCCCGCCGGGTGGGCGCGAAACCGCTATTCCTGGGTTCGGTGCTGTTGTTCTCCTGGGCATCTCTGCTATGTGTGCAGGCCCCGAATGTCGGTCTGCTGGCGGTCTTTCGGGCATTCCAAGGCCTCGGGGGTGGAATGCTCATACCGCTGTTGCTGATCATCCTGGCCCACGCCGCCGGACCCAAAAGGCTAGCCCGGGTGCTGGCGCTCAGCATGGTTCCCATCTCGCTGGCCCCGATCTGCGGACCGGAGGTCGGCGGCTGGTTGGTCGACTCGTTCGGCTGGAAGTCGATCTTCCTGATCAACATCCCGATCGGGGTGCTCACGTTGATCGTCGCGGGATTCGTTCTCCCCGAGGATGTTCCAGCGCCCAGCGACCGCTGCGCGATTGTCAGCCCGCCTGGTCGACGCGCCGGGTGAGGAAATCCAGGACGGCGCCGGCGAAAATGTCGTTGCGGTCCCCGGCAACCATGTGCCCGGCGCCGCGCACGTCGGTGAACTCGACTTGCGGGAAACGCGCGAGGAATGCGTCGGCACTCTCCTGGCTGACGAGGTCGCTCATCTGACCCCGGATCAACAGCATGGGCACGCCGTCGCGCAGGATCGCATCGACGGCCGCGTGCATGCGATCGGCGTCGGTGACCTCGAATGGGGGAAACGGCGCCTTGCCGCTGATGAATTGGGGATCCCAGTGCCAATACCAGCGGTCGCCCCGGCGGCGCAGGTTGGCGGTCAGACCGTCCAGATCGGTCGGCCGGGGCCGGTGCGGGTTGTACTCGGCGATCGCGTCGGCCACCTCTTCGAGAGAGGCGAATCCCGATTCCACCCGATCGGCCATGAAGTTGTGTATCCGCGTCGCCCCGGACTGCTCCATGTTCGGCACGATGTCGACCAGAACCACCGCGCTGGCGATGCCCGGTGAGAGCTCGCCCGCGAGCAGCATCGAGGTGAATCCGCCCAGCGACGCGCCAACCAGAACCGGTTGTGGCGGCAAGTTGTCCAGAACTTGTTGGACGTCTGCGGCGAAGCTGACGACGCGATAGTCGCCCTCGCTGGACCAGTCGGACTCGCCGTGACCGCGTAAGTCGATCGTGACGGCTTGCCACCCGCGCCGGGCCACAGCGGCGGCCGCACGGGCCCACGAGCGTCGGGTCTGTCCACCGCCGTGCAAGAAAACCACGGCGCGCGCGTGGGGGTCGCCCCAGCGATCCGCGACGATACGAACTCCGCCCGGCCCCTGGGTCGAGAACTGCTCTGGTGCGGTCGCCATCAGGAGATCGTAAGACGGCCCGCCAAGGGGATCAGTCCTGCCGCGACGCCTGGCTGCGGCGGAGCCGCTAAGCGGGACGCTTACACTCCTGTGATGCATCCCGCGCAGGCGACGCGCAAGCTGGCGAAAATCCCGGTTGCGGTGGGGATTGGCGTTGTAGTGCTGCTCGGCGCGCTCGCGATTCCGGTCAAGGAGCGCTGCGGTGCGCCCGGGTATTCGTGCGCGACCGCGTTGGACGCGCGGGGCTACGTGCACTATTACTACGAGGTCGAACCGCTGGGCGTGTACCTCGCCGAGTTCGCCACGGGCTCGAACATTCGCCTCTGCTACTCATCGGGCGAAGACCTCGTACCGGCTCGGTGACGAGTTGGCGTCAATTTCGGCGGTCGAGTAGCCCGCTCGAGACCTTCCCGAGACGCGCCCACCCCCGACGGGGGTGTAGCCCGGCCAAACGTGCAGGTAGCGGGAAGATTGCCGCCGGCCGATTTCATGGTTTCCGGCGGGTGAGGCTGCCCACAATCGGCCCATCGGCGGCCTTCTCGATTGGGGGCTTCACAGCAAGCTAACGCATACTTGACCTCATGCTTTTAGCGCTGTCACCGCAAACCGCCGTCGCGGTAGCGAGTGCTGCGCTGGATACGGGCCGGGGTTTGTGATGGCACGCTCGGGCGGCGCCCATCGCCGCCACCGAGCCGTTCGTCAGCCGTCACCAATTCGCAAAGGGCTGACACGCAGCTTCATGTCGCTGGTCTCGGTGGGGGCCATCCTGATGACCGGAGCGGGCTACTACGTGGCTCACGGGGCGCTGGGCGGCATCACCGTCTCGGACGCCCTGAGCCCCGACGATCCGCGATCCAGCGGCGACAACATGAACATCCTGCTCATCGGCCTGGACTCCCGAAAAGATCAGGACGGCAACGACCTGCCCTCCTCGATTTTGCGGCAGCTGCACGCCGGCGATTCCGACGACGGTGGCTACAACACCAACACGCTGATACTCGTGCACGTCGGGGCCGACAACAAGGTGACCGCGTTTTCGATCCCCCGCGACGACTGGGTGCCGTTCAACGGGGTTCCCGGCTATAACCACATCAAGATCAAAGAGGCCTACGGGCTGACCAAGCAGTACGTTGCGCAGAAGCTTGCCAACCAGGGTGGGAGCAGCCAGCGGGAGCTCGAAACCCGCGGCCGCGAAGCCGGCCGTGCCGCGACCCTGCGCGCGGTGCGCAGCCTGACCGGCGTTCCGATCGACTACTTCGCCGAGGTCAACCTGGCCGGGTTCTATGACTTGGCGCAGACCCTGGGCGGCGTGGACGTGTGCCTCAACCACGCCGTCTACGACTCGTATTCCGGTGCGGACTTCCCGGCCGGCCCACAGCGGCTGGACGCCTCGCAGGCGCTCGCGTTCGTCCGGCAGCGTCACGGCCTGGACAACGGAGACCTGGACCGTACCCACCGGCAGCAGGCGTTCATCTCTTCTGTCATGCGGGAACTGCAGGACTCGGGAACGTTCACCAACATCGACAAGCTCAAGGGTCTGATGGCGGTGGCGCGCAAAGATGTTGTGCTGTCGACCGGTTGGGATGAGGACCTGTTCCGCCGCATGGGTGAACTGGCGGGCGGCGGCAACGTCGAGTTCCGGACGCTGCCCGTGGTGCGCTACGACAACATCGGCGGCCAGGACGTCAACATCATCGACCAGGCCGCCATCAAAGCCGAAGTGGCCCAGGCGATCGGCGCCGCGCCAGAGACGACCACGCCCGCTACGACGGCAAGCAAGCCCAGTCCGTCCACGGTCGTCGACGTCATCAACGCGGGCAGCATGAGCGGCGCCGCCAGTGAGGTATCCCGCGCGCTGAAAAAGCGCGGCTACACCGCGGGTCAGGTCCGCGACCGCCAATCGGGCGATCCGACGTCCACCACGATCCAGTACGGCACGGGCGCCGAAACCGACGCACAGAGCCTCGCCACGCTGCTCGGCCTCGACGCCCCCAAACAACCCGATCCAAACGTGCAGCCCGGACACATCCGCGTGACCGTGGATACCACTTACTCGATGCCCGCCGCCGACGACACCAGCACTACCGACGAGACCACCACCACGACGACGACGACCACCAAGACCAATCGCTACGGGTACGCCACGAGCACCTATCCCACACCCGATCAGGGCAAGCCCATCGGCGGCGGCGGGGTGCCCTGCGTTAACTAGCCGCGATCGGGCTAGGCGTGCGTGCCGCCGTCGATGCGGATTTCGGTGCCGGTGATCCAGGCGCCGTCGTCGGAAACCAGCATGGCGATCACGCCGGCGATCGCGGAGGGCTCGGCCATCCCGGCCCCACTGGATTCGACCGTCGTGGGCAGGATCGGCATGAGGCGGGGGAACAACGACCAGTCAGCGTCTTTGGGAATGTATCCCCCAGTCGCGTCGGTGATTCCGGACTTGATGCTGCCGGGCGCCACGCAAGCCGCACGCAGACCATCCTTGGCGTATTCGAGGGCCAAAGAATGGGTGAAGGCCTGGATTCCGCCCTTGCTCGCGGCGTAGGCCGCCATGTAGGGATGGGCGAACGAGGCCGACGTGGAGCTGAAGTTGACGATCGCGCTGCGCGAGTTCCCCAGCAGCGCCGGAAGCGCCTCGCGCACCACCAGAAACGTTCCGGTGAGGTTGATACCGACGATCCGGTTCCACAGTTCCAGGCTGGTCTCGTGGGTGTGCGCGGCCCGCAGGACGCCGGCCGCGTTTACGAGCGAATCGAGGCCGTCGAGTGTCTGGACGGCCCAGCACACGCCGTCGATCACCGAATCTTCGCTACCGACGTCCATCGGCATAGTGGTGAGGCGGTCGGCCGTTCCGGCCTTCTCCGCCTGGCCCTGGGTGGCGGCCAGCCCGTCTTCGGCGACGTCTGAGGCCACGACCCTGGCCCCCTCGTCGAGCAACCGCAGCGCGGTGGCCTGACCGATGCCTGACGCCGCGCCGGTCACCAGGATCCGCTTGCCCTCGAGTCGGTTCATCTAGCACATCTTTCACCAAGTCCCTGCAAACGCGGCATGGTGGACGGTATGGAGATCGGATTCATCGGTCTGGGGAACATGGGCCACGGCATGGCGACGAACCTGCTGGAGGCCGGCCACCGGATCACCGTCTACAACCGCTCGCCGGACAAGACGGAGGCGCTCGTCCAGCGGGGCGCGACCGCGGCGCGCAGCGTGGCCGAAGCCAGCACCGGTGAGGTCGTGTTCACGATGCTCTCCGACGACGACGCCGTCGAGGAGGTCGCGTTCGGAGCGAACGGAGTCGTGGCTTCGCTGGCCCCCGGCGCCACTCACGTCTCGTCGAGCACCATCAGCGTCGCGCTGTCGGAGCGCCTGGCGGCCGCGCATGCCGAGGCCGGACAACGCTATGCCGCGGCACCGGTGTTCGGTCGGCCCGAAGCCGCTTCTGCCGCAAAGCTTTTCGTCATCGCCGCGGGCGCCCCGCAGGTTCTGGAGCCGTTGGTTCCGCTGTTCGAGACCATCGGGCAGCGGACCTTCGTGGTGTCCGATCAGCCGCACACCGCCAACCTGGTGAAGCTCAGCGGCAACTTCCTGCTTGTGTCGGCGATCGAGTCCATCAGCGAGGCCGTCGCGTTGGTCGCCAAGGCGGGGGTCGACCGGCAGCAGTACGTCGACATCCTCACCTCGACGTTGTTCACCGCGCCGGCCTATCAGACCTACGGCGGGCTGATCGCGCGTCGGGAATTCGAGCCGGCGGGGTTCGCGTCGCGTCTCGGTCTCAAGGACGTCCGGCTGGTGCTCGCCGCGGCCGAGGCCCTCCAGGTGCCGCTGCCCGTGGCCAGCGTGCTGCGCGACCGTCTGCTCACGCTCGTGGCAACCGGTGGCGGGCACCTGGACTGGTCGGCACTGGCCACCCTCGCGGACCGCGACGCGGGCCTGACGTCAGACGACTCCGCGTAGCCCGTCGGCGCCGAACGCGGGTTCCAGCATCGCGGAATAGTCGGGTCCGCGGCGCAGCATCATGCCGCCGTCGGCGTTGATGACCTGGCCGGTGATATAGCTGGCGGCATCGCTGAGCAGAAACATCGCGAGGTTGGCGATGTCCTCGACCTCACCGGGCCGAGGCAGCGGCGTGCACACGCGATAGTCCTCGCTGACCTCCGGCACAGCGAACACGGGCGCAACCAGATCCGTGCGGATCAGGCCAGGGCGGATGCTGTTGACCCGCACCCACGAGGCACCGAGTTCATCGGCGGCCAGTTGCATCATGTGGTCGATGGCGGACTTGCTGACCCCGTAGGCGCCGAACCACCGGTGGGTGTTGCTCGCCGCGATCGACGAGATCCCGACGAACGAACCCCCGCCGCCGCGCACCAGTTCACGCGCCGCGTGCTTGAGCACGTACATAGTGCCGTTGACATTGAGGTCGACCGTGCGCCGCCACGCCTCCGAGTCGATCTGGGTGATCGGCCCGATGGTCTCCGAGCCGCCGGCGCAGTGCACCACACCGTGTAGCCGGCCGTGCCAGGCCGTCGCCGCGTCCACCGCGCGGGCGGCCTCGTCCTCGCTGGTGACGTCGGTGGGTTCATATCGGATGGAGCCGTCGGCGTGGAGCGCTTCGATGTCTTCGACGGCGCCTGCCAGCCGGTCGGGATTGCGGCCGACGATCATGACCGAGGCACCGGATTTGACCAGCCCCGCCGCGACGCCCTTGCCGATTCCGCTGCCACCGCCGGTGACCAGATACGTCCGGTTTTCGAAAGAAAGCTGCACGCCGCGCCCCTTCACGCCAAAACTGAAACACGTTCTAGCAATAGAACCATGCGGGCGGACGAGCTGTCCGCTAGGGCGTATCGCGGCGGGCCAGTTTCGTCGGTTTCGCGTTGCGCCAGTCCTCGACATCGGGCGGCTGGCCGACCGCGTACCTGTTCTCGTTGTGGGCGGCCCAGTGCGCATGGCCCAGCTCGTGAATGTGGAACGCGTGCCGCAACGCCTCGGTGAATCCCATTGCGTCGGAGGCGGCGTTGACCGAGTCCTTGACGAGCAGCGCCGCCATCGTGGGCCGGTCGGCGATGCGCCGGGCGAATTCCAAAGTCTTGTCCGCTAGCTCATCGACCGGGAATACCTTCGACACCATGCCGAGTCGATAGGCGTCGTCGGCGTCCAGCGCATCACCGGTCAGCAGCAGCTCTTTGGCCTTACGGGGGCCGAATTCCCAAGGGTGACCGAAATATTCGACGCCCGGCATCCCGAGGCGCGCTGCGACCACATCGCTGAACTTCGCATTATCGGCGGCGACTATCAGATCGCACGCCCAAATCAGCATCAGGCCGGCCGAGATCGCGTTGCCCTGGACCTGGGCGATGGTGATCTTGCGCAAATCGCGCCAGCGGCAGGTGTTTTGGAAGAAGTAGTGCCACTCCTGCAGGTAGATCTTCTCCGCGATGGGGTCGCGGGTCCCGCCGTTGATGCGGAAGCTCGGCAGCTGGCTGCGCTCGGCGATGGCCAACTCCGAGCCCAGGTCGTGACCGGCGGAGAAATTTTTGCCGCGCGCCGCCAGGATCACCACCCGCACGGTGTCGTCGGCCTCGGCACGCAGGAACGCCTCGTCGAGTTGCACCAACAGGCCGCGGCTCTGTGCGTTGTGGGCCTCGGGCCGGTTGAGCCAGATCCGCGCGATGCGGCCCTCGTCGAGGGTTTCATAGGCCACCAGATCGTCGGCGCCGGCATCGGCCGCGTTGGGGCCCGCTTGCGCGTCGGCTTGATCGGAGACAGTCATTCCGCCCACCTACCTTGTCGTCGGGCTCGTTACAAGTTGGCGTGGATCCGTAAATCCCGTGCCGACCCTTTGCACATTACGTCCATTGCCGAAGGCGCTGATCACTGGGTCGATACCAGTACGAACCGGCGCCAGGCCAGTGGGCAGCATTCCGAGAGACGCCTGCGGGCGAATATTCGCGTCGCATAGAGTTATGTCATGCCTACGAAATCTGACCCTGGCGAACTCGGCGATGTGGAGCCGCTGGCTGACAGCACCGCCAGCCAGGCCAGGCGTGTCGTCGCGGCCTATGCCACCGACGCCGACGAGTGCCGCATTTTCTTGTCCATGCTCGGTATTGGACCGGCGAAACTCGACACCTAAATGGCTCCCAAGGGAGGCCAGAACTCGAAAACTAGGCACTACGGCGATTCCGACTTCGTGGTGGTCGCCAATCGGCTGCCCGTCGATCTCGAGCGGCTCCCCGATGGCACGACCTCGTGGAAACGCAGTCCCGGCGGATTGGTCACCGCGCTAGAGCCGCTCCTGCGCCGCCGGCGCGGGGCCTGGGTCGGCTGGCCGGGTGTGGTCGACGATGTCGTGGACGTGGTCGACGAGCCCGTCGCCCAGGATGAACTGCAACTTCATCCGGTACGCCTGTCCGCCGACGACGTCGCCCAGTACTACGAGGGCTTCTCCAATGCCACGCTGTGGCCGCTGTACCACGACGTCATCGTCAAGCCGATCTACCACCGCGAATGGTGGGAGCGCTACGTCGACGTCAACCGTCGCTTCGCCGAGGCGGCCTCGCGCGCCGCCGCCGAGGGCGGCACGGTCTGGGTCCAGGACTACCAACTGCAACTGGTCCCGAAAATGCTGCGCACGCTGCGGCCCGACGTGACCATCGGTTTCTTTCTGCACATCCCGTTCCCCCCGGTGGAGCTGTTCATGCAGATGCCGTGGCGCACCGAGATCATCGAAGGGCTGCTGGGCGCCGACCTGGTGGGCTTCCACCTGGCCGGCGGTGCCCAGAATTTCCTGTTCCTGTCCCGCCGGCTGGTCGGGGCCAACACCTCGCGCGGAGCGGTCGGCGTGCGGTCGCGGTTCGGTGAGGTGGAGCTGGAATCCCGTACCGTTCGCGTGGGCGCCTTCCCGATCTCCATCGACTCCGGCGCGCTCGACCACACCGCCCGCGACCGCAACATCAGGCACCGCGCCCGCGAGATCCGCGCCGAACTCGGCAACCCCCGCAAGATCCTGCTCGGCGTCGACCGGCTGGACTACACCAAGGGCATCGACGTCCGGCTCAAGGCCTTTTCCGAGCTGCTCGCCGAGGGTCGCGCCAAACGCGACGACACGGTGCTGGTGCAGCTGGCGACGCCGAGCCGCGAACGCGTGGAGAGCTACCAGATTCTGCGCAACGACATCGAACGCCAAGTTGGGCACATCAACGGCGAATACGCCGAAGTCGGCCACCCGGTGGTGCACTATCTGCACCGCCCGGTGCCGCGCGAGGAACTCGTCGCTTTCTTCGTGGCCAGCGACGTCATGCTGGTCACGCCGCTGCGCGACGGGATGAACCTGGTGGCCAAGGAATACGTCGCGTGCCGCAGCGACCTCGGCGGCGCGCTGGTGCTGTCCGAATTCACCGGAGCGGCATCCGAACTCCGGCAGGCCTACCTGGTCAACCCGCACGACCTCGAAGGGGTCAAGGATGCGATCGAGGCGGCACTGAACCAGCCGGTCGAAGATGGTCGACGCCGGATGCGCGCGTTGCGGCGCCAGGTGCTCGCCCACGACGTGGACCGCTGGGCGCGGTCGTTTCTCGATGCGCTCGCCGAGGCGAATCCCCATGACGCCAAATAGCGGCCAGGGACCCATGGTGTTGCCACCCAAACGCTGTGATACTCGATGCAGCGTGAAGGGAGGGACACTGTGAATCTGCGTCGCGGGCTGGCGGCCGGCGCCGGCATCGTCTCGGCAGTTGCAATCGGGATCGCGCTGGAGTCCGGCGACCCCGCGCACGCGGTCGGTCCACCGGCGGATGGCAACTACAGCTTCAATGAGGCCGGTGTCTCGGGGGTTACCTGGACGATCACGGCACTGTGCGATCAGCCATCCGGCACCCGGAACATGAACGACTATTCCGACCCGATCGTTTTTGCGATGAACTGTGCTCTGAATGTCGTGAGTGCGACGCCCGAACAGATCAGCCGCGCGGACAAGTTGCAGAACTTCAGCGGCAGGGCGCGCTACTCCAGCATGCTGTGGACCTTCAAGGTGGACAAGAGCGACGGCGTGTCATGTCCGGGAGGCGGCACCGCGCCGTCCACCGAAACGTATGCGTTCAGCGACGAAACCATGAGCGGCACCCACACGAGTCTGCACGGTCCCGTCTGTGGGCTGCAGCCGGAGATGAAGAAGCAACCGTTCTCGCTGCAGATGACCGGGCCGCCACCCAGCCCGATCCAACGTTATCCGTTGTACTGCAACGGCATTGCGATGTGCTACTGAGCTTTCGTCGTTAGCGGCGCGGCCGAGCGGGTGTGCTCTGTTTCAAAATTTGATAGCGCATGTGCTATCAAATTCGGGCGCGACTTGCCCGTGCCCTTCAGGACGGCCGCCCCGGCGGCCGACCGGACGTCCAGGTGACATGCATCGTGGTACGGGTGATTCGCCACCCTGCGGGAATTTGCACAAAATCGGCCTCACTCCAGGTGCCCGAGCTGAACAGATCGCCTTCGGGGTGGACGTGGTGATTGACCTGGTTCCAGCGGGCCGATGCTCCAGAGCCGCTGGGGCTCGCATCGACCAGGTAGTTCAGGCCGAGGTGTTGGGTCCGGGCGAAGCGCAGCACGCCGTGGCGTGTATTCGCCAGGATCTCGTCGATCCCCTCGGCATTCCCGATCGGAAATGCAACGGCCGCATCCTCGGTGAAAAATCGACGCGCCCAGTCCTCGTCGAAGTTGCGCTCGTCCAGTGAGCACAGGTATCGGTCGACCAATTCGGCGATCTCGCTCTTGATCCCAATGTCCATGCGCCCACGCTAAAACCTCAACAACACTTGAGGTCAAGTCGCAGCGCTAAATCGGCGTGATGTAGGCGATCAGCCATTGCTTGCCGATCTTTTTGAAGTCGACGCGCAATCGGCTGCCGTCGTACAGCGGTTGGCGTGACTTGTCATTCACGGTGCGGTTCATGTAGACCATCACCGATCCCGAGTCCCGCGTGGCGGTCATGACGCCGACGCCGACGACGTTGGCCTGGACCACCACCTCTCGCTTCTTGGCCTCGGGAATGATCTGCGTGTTGGCGCTCTTCTGAAACTCCGCGCGATATTCGGGAGTCAGCAACGGGTAAGCGGCCGAGAGGCTGCGTTCGACGGTCTGGTAGTCGTAGGCGAAGACCTCGGGTATCCGCTTGGCCGCCAGGCCGGGCAACTCCGCGCGCGCCGCCGCCTCGCCGCGGGTCTCCACCCGCTCCCAGTAGAACCACCCGGCCGCCGCGGACAAACCGACGACGAGCGCGATCGACAGCGAGACCGCGACGGCCGTCAGCCACCTCCGAAAGCGGGGCCAGGGCACCCGACGCATCTAGTTGCCCCCGTCGGGATACTTCAGGTCGTAGCCGGTCATGCGGCCCTGCTCATCCTCGTGCACGATCACCCGCAGCCGATAAGGCATGGACGGCTTGTTGTTTCCGTCGATGTCGGCCACCGTCACCCGCACCGATACGAGCACCGAGGCGTTGTCGGTGACCGCGTCGACACCTTCCAGGGCGGCGCCGTTGACGACGGCCTCCGACGTCGCGTTGGTCGAGCGGAAGATGCCCTTGAGGTTCTCGATGTTGTTGTTGGCGCCGAGCATGCCGCGCAGCGGGCCGCTGGTGCCGTTGTAGAAGCGGTTCACGCTGTCGTCGATGTTGTCCTGCTTGTAGCTGAACATGTTGACCACCGTCTGCGTGGCGGTGTCGACGAAGCGTTGGTCGCGGGCTTGTGCCGCTTCGGCGTGCCGCTGCTGGACGAGCATGAAGGCCAGGCCGCCCGCCAGCGCCGCGATCGCCAACAGCGCGGCGGCGAACGAGATCCATCCGACCAGGACGCGGTTCGGCCGCCGCCGCGGTGGCGGCTTGACCGACTTGAGGGCCCTGACGGATTTCGCTGGCCGCTTCGGCCCCTCCGGAACGTCGACCCGCGCGGTAAAGCCCTCGTCCGACGCGCCCTTCGCCGGGCCCGCTGCGCGCGATGCGCGCCGTCGAACGCGTTGAGTCGTTTCGGTCACTGCAGCCCCACTAAAGAGGCCTTGGATCAAGCATGAGGTCCACCCAATTCTCGGCGCCGGATGTGCCACTGGCGCCGGGCGCGAAGATACCAGTGCCGCCGGCCGGGTCCACGAAGGCTCCGGTGCGTTGGTCATAGGTGGCGTAGGCCGGGCCGCTGGCCTGCGGCGCCGGCTGCCCGGGCGGCGGCCCCCACGGCTTCTCCGGTCCCGGGCCCGCCGGCGGAGGATTAATCCCCTCCGGCGGTGGCGGCGGCGGCAGCCACTTCGGATACTGAAGCTGCGGCGGCACAGGCGGTATCCCGGGCGGCTGCCACGACGTGAACGGCGGCGGCGGCCCGTTGTCATTGGGCGGCGGCGGGTCGTACGCCGGCTGGTGCGGCGCCGGCCCAGGCCCGGGGACTACCCCGGGAGGGGGCGGGCCGACGATCGGAGTGCCGGGATCGGGATCTGCGCCCGGTGGGACGTACGGGAACTTGTTGGGCGGCAACGTGTTCAGCCCGTTCGTCACCGGCGTGTCGTAGGGCACCGGCGGACCGCGCCACGGGTTGCGGCCAACCGGCACGTAGCCCCTCGGGTCGCGGCAGAGCTGGATCGTCGGCGCCCGCTTGCCGGGGAATTCCTGACACGGATAGTTGCGGGCGCCGCGCACGGTGCTCGGATCGTTCTGAGCGACCTTGCAGTACATGTCCCTCGGGAGCTCCCGCAGCGTCTCGTCGGCGGGTGTGCGCATCATCGGCGGGGGCAGGAAGCCGACGGCGCACGGCGGCGGGTCGTTCAGGTCGAGCTTAAAGTCCAGCTTGGCGCCCTCGTCTTGCGGAGCGCCGCCGGCCGCGGTGGTGATCGCGGCGAACAACGGGGGCAGCACCACCAGCAGCTGCTCGATCGACTTGTGGTAGATGACGCCCACCCGGCCCAGGTTGGCGAGGCTGGCGGCCAGCGCCGGGAAGGAGGGGCGGATACCGGAGAACGCGGTGCTGGCCTCGTCGGCCGCGCTCGGGGCGTTGGCCAGCGTCGAGCGAAGCTGCGGGTCGGCCTGCCGCACATCGGAAGTGAACCGCGCCAAGCCATCCGACAGCGTCTTGATGTCGGCGCCGGCACGGATCTGCGATTGCAGGAACGGACCCGCCTGATCGATCAACTGCGACACCTGCGGATAGTTGACGTTGGCCTCGTCCACCAACAACCGGGCCGACTCGATCAGCCGGGCCAGTTCGGGTCCCGAACCGTTGGCGGCGATGAACGTCTCGTGCAGCAGCTCACGCAACCGCGTGTCGCCCAGGCTGTTGACCAGTGTCTCCGCCCGCTTCAGGAGGTCGGCGACCTCCTGGCCGATCCGGGTGTTCTGCCGCTCGATGCGAGATCCGTTGCGCAGCTTGGCTGATGACGGGCTGGCCGGCGGCACCAGGTCGATGTATTGCTCACCGACGGCCGACACGCTCTTGACGGTGGCGGTGACGTTCGACGGAATCGGCGTGCCGCTGTTGAGCCGCATCTCGGCGGTAACCCCGTTGGGGTTCAGCCCAACGGACTCCACCCGACCCACCTCGACGCCCCGGTAGGTGACGTTGGCGTTTTTGTACAGGCCGCCGCCCGCGACGAAGTCGGCGCTCACACCGTAGGTCCCGATGCCGAACGTGGCCGGGAGCCGCAGGTAGAAGATCGCCATGATGGTCAGCGTGACGGCGGTGATCACCGCGAAAATCCACAGCTGGATCCTGGTCAGTTTGTCGATCATCTGCGCCGCCCCTCAGTGCCCTTCAGAACCCGAAGCCGTGCCGGGCGGAATAGTGAACGGGTCGGCCGCCTGCCCCGACAGGTTCGCCAATTCGCCGGTCAAGAAATCGGGCGGGTTGAGGATCTCGTTCATGTGAGCCATATTCGGGTCGAAATACGCTGTGGTGAAGAACGTTTCACCGAGCCGGCGCAGGGTGAGATCGAAGGTGGTGAAGACGTTGAGGTAGTCGCCGCGGACGGCTTGCTTGATCCCGAAGTTGGGGAACGGGAACGTCAGCAGCAGCTGCAGCGAGGTGACGAAGTTCTTCCGGTTGTCGTTGAGGGCCTTGGCAACCGAATACAGCCCTTTGAGGTCCTCGGCGAAGTCGACCTTGGTTTTCGACAGCACATGGGATGTCACCGTTGCCAGCTGTTTGAGTGCGGCGAACGCATCGACGATGTGGTCCCGGTTCTTGTTGAGCACGCGAAGGGCTTCGGGCAGCGTGTCGATCGCCCGGCCCAGGTTGTCCTTGTCGCGCGCCAGGGTCGCGGAGAATCGGTTCAACCCGTCGACCGCATCGATGATGTCGTCGACCTGCCGGTTGAGTCCGGCGGTCAATTCGGCCAGCCTGGGGATCAAGTCGACGAACTGGTCTTGCCGGCCGGCGAAGGCCTGGTACGTCTCGTCGGTGATCTCTTGCAGCGCACCGAGATTGCCTTTGTTGACCACCACACCGAGCGCCGACAGCACCTCTTCGGTGGTGGGATACCGGCCCGTGTTGGACTCCGCGATCTTTGATCCGTCCTTCAGCCTGCCGGTGGCCGGTTTGCCCTTGGGGGCGGCGAGGTCGATGTGCATCGAGCCCAGCAGCGACGTCTGGGCGACCGTCGCGGTCGCGTTGGCCGGCAACACGACGTTCTTGTTCAACGCCAACTTCACTGCGGCGTAGAAGGATCCGTCGGCTCGCTGCTCGGCCGAGATGCCGGAGACGCTGCCGACGGTGACGTCGTCGACCATGACCGGCGAGTTCTGTGGGAGTGTCGCCACGTCGGGCATCTCAACGGTGATCGAATACGCGCCCGCGCCGTGGCCGGCGGTTCCGGGCATCACCAGAGAGTTCAGCCCGCTGAATTGGCAGCCGGCCAGGAGCACGCTGCCCGCCGCTAAAGCGCCCCCGCGCAACACGATCCGGTTCATCCGCCACCGCCCTGGTCGGTCGGCGCCGGCGCTTGGTTCGGCGGGGGCCCGGGCAGCGGACCGAACGCGGAGCCCGGGGCAGGTCCGGGCGCGGGACCCGCGCCGGCGGCGGCCGGTGCGGGGCCGTTCTGCGGGGCCGTCGGCAGCAGCAGGCTCTGCAGATCCGCCGGGTTCTGGGCGGGCGGCGGCGGGTGCGAGCCTTGGGCGGGTATCCAGGTCAGCTGCGGAATCGGAGTCGCGGCCTTGGCCTGGGTCTCCGGGGTGTCGTAGATGATCTGGCCCTTGTACGCGGTGATCGTGTTGAGCGGGTGGAACATCACCGGCGGGTAGTTCACGGCGAGGCGGCGCAGCACCGGCCCCAGTCGCTCACGGCAGAGCTCCGCGCGCCTGAAGTAGTCCGGCGCTTCCGGCCCGCCGGCGGTCTCGAAGGAGCCACCGCAGATGAACTGCACCGGGTTGGCGAACTCGGGTATCGACAACAGGCCGTTCAGTGTGCCCTGCGCGGGGTCATAGATGTTGTAGAAGTTCGCGATCCCGGGACCGGCGACGTGTAGCACCTGCTCGATATTGTCGCTCTGGTCACTCAGCGTCTGCGCAAAGTCGTTGAGGTTGTTGACCGTATCGACGATTGTCGAGTTGTTTTCGTGCAGGAATCCGCGGATATCCGAGAGCGCCTGGTTGAGCGTGCCCAGGGTGTTGTCCAGACGGCGCGAGCTGTCGGCGAGCACCTGCGACACCGACGCGACGTTTCCGGCGAACTGCACGATCTGTTCGTTACTCGACGACAGCGCGTTGACCAGGACCTGCAGATTCTTGACGGTGCCGAATATGTCGCTGCGCGAATCCCCAAGCCGCCCAGCGGCTTGCGAAAGTTCACGCAGCGCGTTGTGGAACGATTCGCCCTTGCCGTCGAGCGTGTCGGCGGCCTGGTTGATCGCTCGTCCCAACGGACCCTGCGCCGACGCCGCCGTGGGACCGAGCTGGACGGCCAACTGGGTCAGGGCCTGTTTCACCTCGTCCCATTCCACCGGGACCGCGGTGTGATTCAGGTCGATGCTTCCGCCATCGGGCAGCGCCGCCCCACCGGTGTATGCCGGCGCGAGCTGAATGAACCGCGCCGACACCAGGTTGGGCGAGATGATGACGGCCTTGGCGTCCTTCGGGATTTTCACGTCCTTGGACACCGACATGGTGATCTTCACGTCGGACGGCCGCGGTTCGATCGTGTCGATCGAGCCGATCGGGACGCCGAGAACGCGCACCTGATCGCCGGGATAGAGACCGACGGCAGAGGTGAAGTAGCCGACGATCGTTCGGTTATTGCCTTGCGACGAAAGGACATACACGCCCCCCACCAGCACCGCGACGAGCGCGATGACGGTGGCGTAGCGCAGCCCCCGGCTGCCAGCGATCCGAGTGGTCATGGTGACTTCGGCCTGATCACCCAGCGTTCTTGAATCAGTCCACGCAGGTAGTCCGACAGGCTGGCCGGCAGCTTGCCGGGCTGGTAGAAGAAGTCGAACACCATCGCCATCATCGGCGCGGGGAGCACGCTGTAGACGTTGACGTTGAACCCGGGCCCGGAGCCGACCACCTCACCCAGTTCGGTGGCGTAGGTGGGCAGTCGTTTGAGGGCTTCGGTGATGTAGTCGCGGCGCTCGTTGAGATTGGAGAGCACCTGGTTCAGCTTGCTTAGGGCCGGGCCGAACTCTTTTCGGTTGTCGGCGACGAAGCCGGAAATCTGTTGTGCCAACGGGCCGATACCCGCGATCAGCTGACCGATCGCGGCGCGCCGCTCGTCGAGCGCGGCGAACAACTCGTTACCGTCGTCGACCAGCCTATTGACCTGATCGGCGCGCTGCGCCAGCACCGACGTCACCGACTTCGCGTGCGCCAGCAGTCCCTGCAACGCTTCGTCACGGCGGTTCAGGGTACGGGACAGCGACGTCACCCCGTCCAGCGCGCCGCGCAGCTGCGGGGTGGCGTCGCGCAGCGTGTCGCTGAGCACGTTCAGGGACTGCTCGAACCGCGGCTTGTTCAGATCGTTCGCGTTTTGACCCAGATCCTCGAGCGCGCCGGCCAATGTGTAGGGGGTGGTCGTCCGGCTCAGCGGAATGGTGGTGCCCTTACCGGTGCCGGCCGGGGTCACGGAAATGGAGCGCTCGCCGAGGATGGTGTCGGTGCGGATGGCCGCGAGTGACTGGTCACCGACGGCGACGTGGCGGTCGACGCTGAAGGTCACCTTGGCGCTGTCCCCGGCCAGGCCGACGGACTGCACTTTGCCGACCTTCAAGCCCGAGACGTATACGGCGTTGCCGGGTGAGATGCCGCCGGCGTCACTGAAGTAGGCGTCATATGTCTTGCCCTGCGGCCAAAACGGCAGCCCGGCGTAGCCGAAGGCGAGCAACACGACGCAGACCACCAGCACCACGCCGAAGATGCCGGTGCGCAGCGGATCGCGGTCGCGCTTTCCACTACTTGACAAACGAGCACCTCCCCTTGCTGGGATCCACCTGGCCACCCATGTTTATCAAGATGTCACTGCCCGCCGGTCCGTTGATCTTGAGCGAGACCGAGCAGAAGTAGATGTTGAAGAACGACCCATAGGCGCCGAGCGCCGCCAGCCGCAGGTAGTCCTCGCCCAGCTGCTCAACGTCGTTGTTTACCTCGGCCTTTCGGTTGTCGAGCTCGGTCGCGAGCGGCCGGGTATTTTCCAGGATGCCCTGCAGGGGCCGGCGCGAATTCTTCAGCAGCTCCGTCAAATCCGTCGTGGTCGCCGCCAGCGGCGGGATGGCGCCGGCGATCACGTCCTTGTTCTTGGCCAGTCCGCTGATCAATTGCTGCAGCTGGTCGACGCTGGCGGAGAACTGTGCGCTCTTTTGGTCGACGGTTCCCAGCACCGTGTTGAGGTTGTTGATGGTGTCACCGATGAGTTGGTCGCGCTGCCCCAGCGCCGTCGAGAACGCACTGGTATCGGCCAGCACGTTCGACAACGCTCCACCCTGGCCCTGCAGCAACTGGATGACCGCGCTGCTGATGGTGTTGACCTTCTCGGCGTCCAGGCCCTTGACCAGCGGCCGCAGCCCGCCCAACAGCGCATCGAGATCCAGCGCGGGTTGGGTGTGTTGGGCATTGATCGTGCCGCCCGGCGCCAGCTTGCGCAGTTCCCCGGGCCCGGAGGTGATTTCGAGGAACCGGTCACCGACCAGGTTTTCGTACCGGATCACCGCACGCGTCGACGAATACAGGGTGTAACGCTGGTCGACACCGAATTTCACGTCAATGGTGTTGTCGGGGTTGAGCTTTACGCCGGACACCGAGCCGACTGGCACGCCGGCGATGCGCACCTTCTGGCCGGCCTTCAGCTTGGTCACGTCGATAAAGGTTGCGTGGTAGGTGTTTTCGGAACCGAACCGCAAATCACCGAAGATCACCACCAGACCCGAGGCCACGATCAGCATCGCCACGGCGAAGATGCTGACCTTGATCACCATCGACCGGTGCGACGGCATGCCCGCGGTGGCCGCCATCAGAAGTCATCCCGTTCCGCGAAGGCGCCATGGAACAAGAACTGCAGCGTCGAGGGTGCGTCGAACTGAAGTTCGGTGAACGGCTCGTACGGGACGTTCGCATTGTCGGTGACCAAGAACGGCGCGCGGTAGAACGATCCGCCGGTCTGCTTGGTCGGGATGTCGGGCAGACCGCGGCAGTTCGGGCCTCCGGAGGCGTTGACGATCGGCAGCGACTCCGGATAGGTGTACGAGGGCGCGCCCAACACGAAGCTCGAGGACGTGAACAGACCCGCCTTGCGGACACCGAGCAGCGGGGCGAATTCCTTGATACCGCGCTCGATACCGGCGAACAGGCAGCCGAATTCCGGCGAGTAGTCGTGGGCCACCTTGATCGGCGCCCGCAGCCTGTTGATGGCGTCGATCAAGTTCTGCTCGGCCGGCGCCAACGTATCGTAGGCGTTGTTTGCCAGACCGATCGTTGCCAGCAGCGTGTCGTTGAGGTCCTTCTGTTTGTCGACGACCGTCCGGTTGATCGTCGGCAGGTTGTCGAACACGGTGTTCAGGTCGGGTGCGGCGTCGGCGTAGTTGTTTGTGACGATGCCGGTCTTGCGGAAGTCCTCTTGCAGGGCGGGCAGCTTCGGGTTCGATTGCCGCGCCAGCGTATTCAGTCCGGAGAGCAGCGAGCCGAAGTCGTCACCGTGACCGCGCAAGCCTTCGGCCAGCGCGCTGAGCGTCCCGTTCAACTCGACCGGGTCGATCTTGTGCAGCAGGTTGATCAGCGACTGGAACAAGGTGTTGACTTCCAGCGACACCGCCGAGGCCTCCACATGCGCGTCGGGGCGCAGCGTCGTCGGCGAGGGCGTCTGGGGCGGAATGAATTCCACCGACTTGGCCCCGAAGATGGTGTTGCCCGCGATGTGTACCACCGCGTTGGACGGGATGAAGTGCATCTGGTCGCTGTTGATGGCCAGCGTCAGCCGGGCCTGGTCGCCGCTGTAGCTGATGTCGGAGACCTTGCCGATCTGAAGGCCCCGGTATTTGACCTTGGCGCCCTTGTCCATGACCAGTCCGGCCCGCGGCGCCGAGACGGTGACCGTGTCGATCGAGGCGAAAGCCGCCGTGTAGGAGAGGTAAGTCCCGACGGTGAACGCCACTATCAAGCCGGCCAGCAGCGCTGCTGCCAGCCGGACGGTGCTACGTCGCGATTCGCCTTCTGCCATGTCTTTTAAGCGGTCCTCTTATCCGGAGAGGTTGAAGTTACCGGACGCGCCATAAACGGCGAGCGAGATGAACAAAGTAATGACGACGACGACGATCAGCGAGGTGCGCACGGCCTGGCCGACCGCGATGCCCACGCCGACCGGTCCGCCATGGGCGTTGTAGCCGTAATAGGTATGGACGAGCATCACCGCGATGGACATCACGATCGCCTGCAGGAACGACCACAACAGGTCCGACGGGATGAGGAAGGTATTGAAGTAGTGGTCGTAGAGGCCTTTGGATTGCCCGTTGATGTACACGGTGGTGAACCGGGCGGCAAAGAACGCGGCGAGCACCGACAGCGAGTACAGCGGAACGATCGCGATGAGACCGGCGATCAAGCGTGTCGACACCAGGTAGGAAACCGAGTGCACCGCCATGCACTCGACGGCGTCGATCTCTTCGGATACCCGCATGGCACCCAGTTGCGCGGTGGCGCCGGCACCGATGGTGGCCGCCAGCGCGATGCCCGCGATCACCGGGGCGACGACGCGGACGTTGAGGAATGCCGAGAGGAAGCCGGTCAGCGCCTCGATACCGATGTTGCCCAGTGACGCATAGCCTTGCACGGCGATGACCCCACCGGAGGCCAGCGTCAGGAAGGCCGCGACGCCGACCGTGCCGCCGATCATGACGAGCGCGCCTGCGCCCATCGTCATCTCGGCAACGTTGCGGATCGTCTCCTTGCGGTAGCGGGTGAGCGCGTTAGGGACGTAACGAATGGTTTCGCCGAAGAACAGGGCCTGCTCGCCGAAGTCGTCAACCGGCCCTTGGAGCACCCGCGACACCGCATTGCGTAACCGGTAAGTGATGTCGTAGCTCATCGGTTGCCCACTCGTCTCATCACTTAGCCGTAATCCGCACGCCGATGGCGGTCATGACCACGTTGATGACGAACAGGCAGATGAACGCGTAGACGACGGTTTCGTTGACGGCATTGCCGACGCCCTTGGGCCCGCCCTTGACGGTGAGGCCGCGGTAACACCCGACGAGGCCGGCCATCACACCGAACAGCAGCGCCTTCACTTCGGCGAGCACCAGCTCGCGCAGGCCGGTGAGAACCGTCAGCCCGTTGATGAACGCGCCGGGGTTGACGCCCTGAAGAAAGACGGAGAACACATAGCCGCCGGACAAACCGATCGCGCACACCAGACCGTTGAGCAACAGCGCGACCACGGTGGACGCCAAAACCCTTGGGACGACGAGCCGTTGGATCGGGTCGATGCCCAGCACCCGCATCGCGTCGATTTCCTCGCGGATGGTGCGGGCACCCAGGTCGGCGCAGATCGCGGTGGCCCCGGCCCCGGCCACGACGAGGACCGTCACCACCGGGCCCAGCTGGGTGATGGTGCCGAATGCCGTTCCGGCGCCGGATAAGTCGGCCGCACCGATTTCGCGCAGCAGGATGTTGAGGGTGAATGCCACCAGGACGGTGAAGGGGATGGACACCAGCAGGGTGGGGACCAGTGAGACGCGGGCGATCATCCACGTCTGGTCCAGAAACTCGCCGAATTGAAACGGCCGGCGGAAAGCCGCGCGGCCCGTATCGATCATCATCTCGAAGAACCCGCCGACAGCGCGAGCGGGCACCGCAAGTTGCTCTCTCAACTCAGGCACCCCCCTCTGCTGCTCGCGGCGAAGCCTATGTTTCGCCTTAGCGCGGCCTTCGGACACAAGCGGCTCGGAGTGAGCCGGATCATATTAACTCAGAGAAAGTGCACGCTGTCAATGAACAGCATTTCTCTATCCAAAACGTTAATTTGTCCAGGTCAGGCCGTTGCGCCGTTATCAATCTGACACATGTTCTACTGGCCGATTCCCCCCCGTCGACTAGCCCTACATCGCTATTGCTCCATCAGCCCAGTCGCGGAAAAATTCTTTTCCGAATCACGTCCAGCAAAGTAATCCTGCAACGTGTTGCTCAGTGCAGCCGGGTCCCAGGCCGCTCCCTCGGCGATGAACCTGTGCTCAGCGGTCGGTGCCGCAACCAACGTCACCTGAGGACCGTAGACGATGAACACCTGCCCGTTGACCTCCGCGGCGGCGGGCGATGACAGGAACTGGACCAGGTTCACCACGTGCTCCGGCGACAGCGGGTCGACGCCGCCTTCCTCTATATCTGGTGCGTCGCCGAACACGTCGGCCGTCATGGCGGTGCGGGCCCGCGGACAGATCGCGTTGGCGCAGACCCCGTAACGGCCCAGCGCCCGGGCGGCCGTCAAGGTCAGCGAGATGATGCCCGCCTTGGCGGCCCCGTAGTTGGCCTGCCCTACGGGCCCCACCAGGCCCGCCTCTGACGCGGTGTTGACGATCCGGCCGAAGACCGATCCGCCCGCGTCCTTGGCCTTGGAGCGCCAGTAGGTGGCCGCGTTGCGCGTGAGCAGGAAATGGCCGCGCAGATGAACCGCGATGACGAGGTCCCATTCCTCGTCGGACATGTTGAACAGCATCCGGTCGCGGGTGATCCCGGCGTTGTTCACCACGATGTCCAGGCCGCCCAGGCCGTCGGCCGTGGCCACCAGCTCGTCGGCGGTCGCGCGCTGGCTGATGTCGCCGGCAACGGCGACGGCTTTGGAGCCGGCGGCGCTGATCTCGTCGATGACGTCGGAAGCGTCCAGCGCGGTGGCGATGTCGTTGACGACGACGGTGGCGCCCAGCCGGGCCAGGCCCAGCGCCTCGGCCCGTCCCAGGCCCGCGGCCGCACCGGTCACCACCGCGACCTTTCCGGATAGATCGGTCGCGTTCGTGCTGCTAGTCAATTTATGAATACCTCTAGTTTCGGGTTACCGGTGCCGGTCGCGGCCTAGCCCTCGCGCAGCAACGCAGCGCGCGGGCATTCGGCGATCGCCTGCTCGGCCAGTTGTTCTTGGTCGGAGGGAATCGGATCGGTCTTCACGACCGCATAGTCCTCATCGTCCAGGTCGAAGATATCCGGCGCGATTCCCAAGCACACCGCGTTACCTTCACACCGGTCACGATCGACGATCACCCGCACGGCACCCTCCTTGAACCTGGCCTTCAACCTGAGCACGCGCCCCATCGGTAGGTAGTTCCACCATAGGGCCCCGGTGCGTCTGGCGAAATGGTCGCTGGATTCCCAGACTAGAACGTGTTACAACCGGGAAGACGAACGGGTAGCCGTTGGTCGAGCCGCGGCCGCCAGAATGGCCGGTCACGTTGAACAAAGGACGGCTGGAATGCGCATCAGTTACACCCCTGAACAGGAGGAGCTGCGTCGCGAGCTGCGGTCGTACTTCACCACGCTGATGACCCCGGAGCGCCGCGAGGCGCTGAGCTCGACGCAGGGCGAAATCGGCGTCGGCAACGTGTACCGGGAGACGGTCGCGCAGATGGGCAAGGACGGCTGGCTCACCCTGAACTGGCCCAAGGAGTACGGCGGCCAGGACCGGTCCCCGATGGACTCGTTGATCTTCACCGACGAGGCCGCGATCGCCGGGGCGCCGGTGCCGTTCCTGACCATCAACAGCGTGGCGCCGACGATCATGGCCTTCGGCACCGACGAGCAGAAGAAGTTCTTCCTGCCCAAGATCGCGGCGGGCGACCTGCACTTCTCGATCGGTTACTCCGAGCCGGGCGCCGGCACCGACCTGGCCAACCTGCGCACCACCGCGGTCCGCGACGGCGACGACTATGTGGTCAACGGCCAGAAGATGTGGACCAGCCTGATTCAGTATGCGGACTACGTCTGGTTGGCGGTGCGCACCAACGCCGAGGCGAAAAAGCACCGGGGCATTTCGGTGCTGATCGTCCCGACGACCGCGGACGGCTTCTCCTGGACGCCGGTACACACCATGGCCGGCCCCGACACCAGCGCCACCTACTACTCCGACGTCCGAGTGCCGGTGACCAACCTGGTCGGCGAGGAGAACGGCGGCTGGAAGCTGGTGACCAACCAGCTGAACCACGAGCGGGTCGCCCTGGTGTCGGCGCAGCCCATCATCGTGGCCCTGCGCGAGGTCCGTGAGTGGGCGCAGCACACCAAGGACGCCAGCGGGGCCCGGCTCATCGACTCGGAGTGGGTGCAGCTCAACCTTGCCCGCGTGCACGCCAAGGCCGAGGTTCTCAAGCTGATCAACTGGGAGCTGGCGTCGGCGGCGAGTGAGAACCTGGGGCCGGCCGACGCGTCGGCGGCCAAGGTGTTCGGCACCGAGCTGGCCACCGAGGCCTACCGGCTGCTGATGGAGGTCCTGGGCACCGCGGCGACGCTGCGTCCGGACTCGCCGGGTGCGCTGTTGCGCGGCCGCGTCGAGCGGATGCACCGGGCGTGCCTGATCCTCACCTTCGGGGGCGGTACCAACGAAGTGCAGCGCGACATCATCGGGATGGTCGCGCTGGGATTGCCCCGAGCCAGCCGCTGAATTAAGGACGAACATTCATGGATTTCACGACTACCGAAGCGGCGAACGACCTAGGTGGGCTGGTCGACACCATCGTGGACGCGGTGTGCACACCGGAACACCAGCGCGAGCTGGACGGGCTTGACCAACGGTTCGACCGCGAGCTGTGGCGCAAGCTCGTCGATGCCGACATCTTGACCAGCGCGGCGCCGACGGCGCTGGGCGGCGACGGTTTCGGCGTGCTCGAGCAAACGGCCGTGCTGGTCGCGCTAGGCCACCAACTGGCCGCGGTGCCCTACCTGGACTCGGTCGTCCTGGCCGCCGGGGCGTTGGCCCGGTTCGGCTCCGAGGAACTGCAGCAGCAGTGGGGCGCGCCGGCGGTCAGCGGGGAGAAGATCCTCACGGTCGCCCTCGACGGCGAGATGGGTGAGGGGCCGGTCCAGGCCGTCGCCGCCGGCGATGGCTACCGCCTCACCGGCACTCGCACCCAGGTCGGCTTCGGGCCGGTCGCGGACGCATTTCTGGTTCCCGCCCAGACCGATTCCGGCGCCGCCGTCTTTCTGATCGCTGCCGACGACCCGGGCGTCACGGTGACCGCGCTGCAGACCACGGGCTTGGGCAGCGTGGGGCAGCTGACGCTGGACGGGACCGAGGTGGGCGCGGGCCGGAAGGTCGGCGGCGCCGAGGTAGTGGTCTGGCTCGAGACGCTTGCCACCCTGGGCCGCAGCGCGTTTCAGCTCGGCGCGCTCGAGCGGGGACTGCAGATGACGGCCGAATACGCGCGCACCCGCGAGCAGTTCGACCGGCCGATCGGCAGCTTCCAGGCCGTCGGACAGCGGCTGGCCGACGGATACATCGACGTCAAGGGACTGCGGCTGACGCTCACGCAGGCGGCCTGGCGCGTCTCGGAAGATCTGCCGGCCGACATCGACGTGGCCAGTGCGGCGTTCTGGGCCGCCGATGCCGGACATCGGGTGGCGCACACCATCGTGCACGTGCACGGCGGCGTCGGCGTCGACACCGATCACCCGGTGCACCGCTATTTCCTGGCCGCCAAAGAGACCGAGTTCGCGCTGGGCGGCGCGACCGGCCAGCTGCGTCGGATCGGCCGTGAGCTGGCGGAAACCCCTGCCTAGCGCCGCGGGTGACCTCACGGTCACCAACCTGCTGGTGCCGCTGGCTGAGATCGACGACCGGGGTGTCTACTTCGAGGATTCGTTCACCAGCTGGCGTGATCACATCCGGCATGGCGCCGCGATCGCGGCAACGCTGCGCGAACGTCTCGACCCCGCGCGACCGCCGCACGTCGGCGTGCTGCTGGAAAACACGCCGTTCTTCTCGGCAATGTTGGTCGCGGCCGGGATGTCGGGGATCGTGCCGGTCGGCCTCAATCCCGTGCGCCGCGGCGAGGCGCTGGCCCGCGATATCGATCGCGCCGACTGCCAGCTGGTCCTCGCCGATGCGAAATCGGCTGCCACACTGGGCGATACCGAGCACCTCAACGTCGACTCCGCCGAATGGGCCGACGAGGTGGCCGCGCACCGGGACGCCGAACCCAGCTTCCAGTCCGCCTCAGCCGCCGACCTTTTCATGCTGATCTTCACGTCGGGCACCAGCGGTGATCCCAAGGCGGTGAAGTGCAGCCACGGCAAGGTCGCGATCGCCGGCGTGACGATGACACAGCGATTCGATCTCGGCCGCGACGACGTCTGCTATGTGTCGATGCCGTTGTTCCACTCCAACGCGGTGCTGGTGGGCTGGTCGGTGGCGGCGGCGTGCCGGGGGTCAATGGCCTTGCGGCGCAAGTTCTCCGCGTCGAACTTCCTGGCCGATGTTCGCCGGTACGGCGCCACCTACGCCAACTACGTCGGCAAGCCGTTGTCGTATGTTCTTGCCACGCCCGAGCGGCCCGACGATGCGGACAATCCGCTGCGGGCGGTGTATGGCAACGAGGGCGTGCCCGCTGACGTCGAGCGCTTCGGACAACGGTTCGGCTGTGTGGTGCAGGACGGATTCGGTTCCACCGAGGGCGGGGTGGCCATCGCGCGCACGCCCGATACCCCGCCCGGCGCGTTGGGTCCGCTCACCGAGGGGCTCGACATCGTCGACCCCGACACCGGCAAGCCGTGCCCGGCAGGAGTGGTCGGCGAGCTGGTGAACACGGCCGGGTCGGGCCGTTTCGAGGGGTACTACAACGACGAGGCCGCCGAGGCCGAGCGGATGGCCGGCGGCATCTATCACAGCGGCGACCTCGCCTACCGCGACGAGTCCGGCTACGCCTACTTTGCTGGGAGACTTGGCGATTGGATGCGGGTCGACGGCGAGAACCTCGGCGCGGCGCCGATCGAGCGGGTGCTGCTGCGCTATCCTGATGCGACCGAGGTGGCGGTGTACGCGGTGCCCGATCCGGTCGTCGGTGACCAGGTGATGGCGGCGCTGGTGCTGGCGCCCGGGAGCGAGTTCGACCCCGAGAAATTCCGGGCCTTCCTGGCCGAACAACCGGACTTAGGACCCAAGCAGTGGCCGTCGTACGTCAGGGTCAGCGCGGAGCTGCCGCGGACGGTGACCTTCAAGGTGCTGAAGCGCCAGTTGTCGTCCGAGGGTGTCGACTGCGGCGAACCCGTCTGGCCGATCCGCCGGTAAGCACATGACGTCCCGCCCCCTCGAGCTCGCGCTGGAAGCGAGTTTCGAACAACTTGCCGCCGCGGTGCCCGCGAGCGTCGGCATCGCGATCGCCCGCCCGGACCGCACGTACTCGCTGGGCCGGTGGTGGTCCGGTGTCGCGTGGTCGACGATCAAAGTGCCGCTGGCGATCGCGGCGTTGCGCAGTGACTGGTTGCGCGCCAAAGACCTGGCCGTGAAGGCCATCACGGAATCCGACAATCGCGCGTCCGAGCAGTTGTGGTCCGGCCTGGGCGATCCGGCGGACGCGGCACGGCTAGTGCAGGGCGTCATCGCCGAGGGGGGCGACACCGCCACCGTGGTCGAATCGCGCCGACTTCGCCGCGGCTACACGGCATTTGGCCAAACACCGTGGACCCTGCAGCGGCAGGCGCGCTTCGCCGCCGAGCTGACGTCTATCCCCGACGCGGGCGACGTCGTCGACCTGATGCAGCGCCTTACCGCTAGCCAGCAATGGGGCCTGGCCGCCAAAGGCCTTGCGGCGAAGGGCGGTTGGGGCCCGGGGGTAAATGGTGACTATTTGGTCCGGCAGTTCGGGATCGTCCCCACACCGTCCGGGCAATGGGGCGTCGCGCTGGCGGCCGAGGTCCACGATGGGGTGTTCGAGACGGGCGTCGAGGTCCTCAACGCGCTGTCGGAATGGCTCCTCAGCCGAATCCCCGGGCTAGCGCGTTATTGACGGGACGACGGCGTCGATCAGGTGCGGCCCGGGTTCGGCGAAGGCCGCTTGCAGGGCATCGGCGAATTCCTCCACGGTGGTGACGCGGCGAGCCGGAACACCCATCCCTTCGCTGATCTTGACGAAATCCATTGTCGGACGCGATAAGTCGAGCAGGTCCAGCGCTCTGGGGCCGGGCGCAGACCCGGCGCCCACCCGGGCCAGCTCGATCCGCAGGATGTCGTAGGCGCTGTTGTCGTAGACGACGGTAGTCACGTTGAGGTTTTCCCGCGCCTGGCTCCACAGGCCCGAAATCGTGTACATGGCCGACCCGTCGGACTCCAGGCACAGCACCGGACGCTCGGGCGCGGCGACCGCGGCGCCGATCGCGGTCGGGATGCCGTAGCCGATCGCCCCACCGGTCAGCGTCAGCCAGTCATGGGCCGGCGCGCCGGCGGTAGCCTGCGGCAGCAGCACGCCCGAGGTGTTCGCCTCGTCGACGACGATCGCCCGTTCCGGCAGCAGCGCGCCGATCACGTCGGCCGCCGACGCGGAGGTCAGCTGCCCGGTTGGCAGCTGCGGGCGCGACGGGGCCGCCACTTCCGCGACGGTCCCGGGCGCGATCTCGTCGGCCAACGCGGCCAGCGCGCCGGCCGCGCCGCTGTGTGCGGCGAGCGTGTGAACCTCGCAGCCCGCCGGGACCAGGTCGCTGGGCATCCCCGGGTAGGCGAAGAAGGACACCGGCGACTTGGCGCCGGCCAGCACCAGGTGTTTGGCGCCGTCCAGCTGGGCCGCGGCGGCCTCGGCGAAGTACGCGAGCCGCTCGACGGCGGGCACGCCGGCGCCTCGTTCCAGCCGCGTCGGGAACGTCTCGCAGAGCAGGCGCGCGCCCGTCGCCGCGGCGATCCGTGCGGCCGCGGCCAGCCCGGGTCCGCGGGTGGCGTCCCCGCCCAGCATGATCACCGCGGGCTCCCCCGACCGCAGCACCTCCAGCACCCGGCGCGCCAGGAGCGGATCGGCGCCCGCGGGTTGCGCGGGCACCACCTTGGCGGGCTGGGCGCCGTCCGACCAGGACGCGTCCGCGGGCAGGATCAGGGTGGCAATGCACGAGCCCGACCGGCTGGCCGCGATGGCCTCGGCCGCGTCGGCGGCGACATCGCCGGCCCCGCCCGTCCGGCGCACCCATCCCGAGACGCTGCCGGCCAGCGCGTCGATGTCGGATTCCAATGGCGCGTCGTACTTCTTGTGATAGGTGGCGTGGTCGCCGACGACGACCACCATCGGCACCCGGGCCCGGCGCGCGTTGTGCAGGTTGGCCAGGCCGTTGCCCAATCCGGGACCCAGATGGAGCAGCACCGCCGCCGGCCGGTCGGCGATGCGCGCGTAACCGTCGGCCGCGCCGGTGGCGACGCCTTCGAAGAGGGCCAGCACACCGCGCATCCCCGCGACGTCGTCGAGAGCGGCAACGAAGTGCATTTCCGAGGTGCCCGGGTTGGCGAAGCACACGTCGACGCCCCCGTCGACCAGGGTGTTGATCAGGGCCTGGGCACCGTTCACTTGACTGCCTCCAGTTTGAAGACCCGTTCGGCATTGCCGCGCAGAAAGTCGCGGCGAGCCTCGTCGTCGAGCCCGAGTTCGTCGAGGCCCGCGAGCGCGTGGGCGTGGCCGATCATCGGGTAGTTGGTGCCGAATAGGACTTTGCGTTGTCCGGTAGGAGTTTTCATGAAGCGGACGAGCTCCTCCGGGAGCCGCTTGATCGTGTAGGCCGAGGTGTCGATGTAGACGTTCTCGTGCTTGCGGGCGACGGCGACCATCTCCTCGGTCCACGGATAGCCGACGTGCCCGCACACGATCACCAGCTCTGGAAAGTCGAGGGCCACCTGGTCGATGTATGGGATGGGGCGTCCGGTCTCCGACGGACGCAGCGGGCCGGTGTGACCGACCTGCGTGCAGAACGGCACGCCGGATTCGACACATTCGGCGAACAGCGGGTAGTAGCGCCGATCGGTGGGCGGCGCGTTCCACAGCCAGGGCACTACCCGCAGGCCCACGAATCCCTCGCTCACTCGGCGCCTCAGCTCGCGGACCGCCTCCATCGGGTGATCGAGATCGACCGCGGCCAGGCCGGCAAACCGGCTCGGGTGCAACCGAATCCATTCGGCGACCTCGTCGTTGGAGACGAGATCCAGGCCCCCGGGCCCGCGCCATGCGCTGAGCAGGCCCAGCCCCACGTCGGCGGCATCCATCGATGCGATGGTCGCGTCGATCGGGATGTCGCCGTCCGGGATGGTGCCACCGGTCCAGCGTCGCAGCGAGGCCAGCATGTCGCTGCGCAGGAACCGCGCGGTCGGATGCTGCATCCACACGTCGATCGTCATCGAGATTTGACTCTAGACCGGCGTTCAGGCGGCCAGCGCGTCGCGGGCGGCGGCGCGCGTCTGCTCCGCATATCCGCCGCCGTAGAGCACGACGTGCGCCAGCAGCGGAAAGAGCTGGTGCAACCCAATGCGGTTGCGCCAGCCGGGTTTCAGCGATCGCACCTCCTGGTAGCCCGCGAGGACGATGTCGTAGTGCGGGCAGCCGAACAGCGCAAGCATCGCCAGGTCGGTCTCGCGGTGCCCCGCGTGCGCGGCCGGATCGATCACGACCACCCCGCCGGGCGTCCACATCACGTTGCCGCTCCACAAATCACCGTGCAGCCGGGCGGGTGGGTCGTCGTCGTCGAAGTCGCCGGCACGGCAGCGCGCCGCCACGGAATCGACCGCGTCGCGCGTCGATGCGTCCAGCCGGGGCGCCGCGAGTTCGGCCATCGGGGCCAATCGCTCGTCGGCGTAGAAATCACCCCAGCGCCGGTGCCGTCGCAGCGACATCGGCAAGGGCTGGGATAGCGGCCCGAAGAACCCGGGCCCCTCCCACCCGTCGGGACCCGCGCCGAACGCCGCGCCACCCGCGTCGTGCGTGACGGCGAGCCGGTTGCCGAACACGCGCGCCGCCTCGCGGCTCGGGGCCGCCGACTCGAGCCGCCGCAGGGTCAGGCTGGTCGCGTCGACAGAAACAACCTGCGCGCTCGGCACGCCGCCGTCGACGCTCGCAAGCCAGCGCAGTCCGGCCGCTTCCCAGCCGAAGTAGCCGGCCGGCGCCGCCGGGTGGCGCTTGACGAAGTCGGTCAGGGCGTCAGGCAGTTACGTGAGCGGCATGCACGTCGTCGGCGGGCCGCGCCTCGGTCTGTTCCTTGGCCCAGCGGTAGTCGGGTTTGCCGGCCGGTGAGCGCTTGACCTCGTCGACGAGCCAAAGGCTGCGCGGCACTTTGTATCCCGCGATCTCGGAGCGCACGAAGCCGTCCAGCTCCGACAGCGTCGGCCGCGAGCCCGGCCGGGCCTGCACAACGGCGGCGACGTGCTGGCCGTAACGGGGGTCGGGAACCCCGACCACCAAGGCGTCGAAGACGTCGGGGTGGGCCTTGAGCGCCGCCTCGACCTCCTCGGGGTAGATCTTCTCGCCGCCGCTGTTGATCGACACCGATCCGCGGCCCAGCATCGTGACGGTGCCGTCCTCCTCGACCAGCGCCCAGTCTCCGGGGATGGCGTAGCGCACGCCGTTGATGGTCTTGAACGTCTCGGCGGTCTTCTTCTCGTCCTTGTAGTAGCCGACGGGAATGTTGCCCTTCTTGGCGATGAAGCCCCGCACGCCCGAGCCCGGCTTGACCTCGTTGCCCTCCTCGTCGAGGACGACGGTGCGGTGGTCGATCGTCACCCGCGGGCCGCCGCTGTGCGGCGCGTCCTTGGCGACGATGCTGGTGCCGCCGAAGCCGGTCTCCGAGGAACCGATGGAATCGGTGATCACCCGGTTGGGCAGCAGCTCCACCAGCTTCTCCTTGATGCTCGGCGAGAACAGCGCCGCGGTGCTGGCAAGCACGAACAGCGACGACAGGTCGTAGTCGTTGTCCTTCTCGAGCGCATCGAGCAACGGCCGCGCCATCGCGTCGCCGGTGAAGAACAACATGTTGACCTTGTGTTTGTGAATCGTGCGCCACACCTCGTCAGCGTTGAATTCCGGTGCGAGCACGGTGGTTTGGCCGGCGAAGAGCGCCATCCAGGTGGCCGACTGGGTGGCACCGTGGATCATCGGCGGAATCGGATACCGGACCATCGGCGGGTTCTCGGTGGCGCCCTTGGCGAGGTCGTACTCGTCCTTGACGAATTCGCCTGTGGCGAAGTCGGTTCCGCCGAGCAGCACCCGGTAGATGTCCTCGTGGCGCCACATCACGCCCTTCGGGAAGCCGGTGGTGCCGCCGGTATACAGCAGGTAGATGTCGTCGGCGCTGCGTTCGCCGAAGTCCCGCTCGGGCGCGCCCTGCGCGATCGCCGCGTAGAACTCGACGCCGCCATAGCGCTGGTAATCGTTGTCGCTGCCGTCCTCGACGACCAGGATCGTCTTGACGTTCGGCGTCTCCGGCAGCACGTTGGCCACACGGTCGGAGTACTGGCGCTCGTGCACCAGCGCGACCATGTCGGAGTTGTCGAACAGGTAGCGCAGTTCGCCCTCGACGTAGCGGTAGTTGATGTTCACCAGGATCGCGCCCGCCTTGACGATGCCGAGCATCGCGATGACGATCTCGATGCGGTTGCGGCAGTAGAGCCCGACCTTGTCGTCCTTCTTCACCCCCTGGTCGATCAGGTAGTGCGCCAGGCGGTTGGCCTTCTCCTCGAGTTGCGCGTAGGTCAGCTTCTCGTCGCCGCAGATCAGGGCGACACGGTCGGGCACAGCGTCAATGGCGTGCTCTGCGAGATCGGCAATATTCAGGGCCACGGCCACCAAATTAGAACGTGTTACATTTCTTGACAAGCTCATGCCCCATGTCGACGGAAAGGCGGTAGCCGTGGCCGACGCTCCAGCAAACGAACAGACGGGTCCCGACGCGCTGGTCGAGCAGCGCGGCCACACCCTGATCGTCACGTTGAACCGGCCGCACGCCCGTAACGCGCTGAGCACGGAAATGATGGAGATCATGGTCCAGGCCTGGGATCGCGTCGACAACGACGACGACATCCGGTGCTGCATCCTCACCGGGGCGGGTGGCTATTTCTGCGCGGGCATGGACCTCAAGACAGCAACCAAAAAGCCGCCGGGCGATTCATTCAAGGACGGCAGCTACGACCCGTCGCGGATCGACGCCCTGCTGAAGGGCCGCCGGCTGACCAAACCACTGATCGCCGCCGTCGAAGGTCCCGCGATCGCGGGCGGAACCGAGATCCTGCAGGGCACCGACATCCGCGTCGCCGGGGAAAGCGCCAAGTTCGGCATCTCGGAGGCCAAGTGGAGCCTGTACCCGATGGGCGGGTCGGCCGTGCGGCTGGTGCGGCAGATCCCGTACACGGTGGCGTGCGACCTGCTGCTGACCGGGCGCCACATCACCGCCGCCGAGGCGAAGGAGATGGGCCTGATCGGCTACCTCGTCCCCGACGGGCAGGCGCTGACGAAGGCGCTGGAGATTGCCGAGCTCATCGAGAACAACGGTCCCCTGGCCGTGCAGGCGATTCTGCGAGCGATCCGCGAGACGGAGGGCCTCAACGAGAACGACGCCTTCAAGATCGACACCCAGATCGGCATCAAGGTGTTCCTGTCCGACGACGCCAAGGAAGGGCCGCGGGCTTTCGCCGAGAAACGCAAGCCCAACTTCCAAAACCGCTAACCCGTTGCGCCGAACGTGTACTCAGGGCGGTTTTTTGGCCATTTCCTCGCCTTGAGAACACGTTCGGCGAGGTTGTCGGTGCCGATAGGCACACTTCGCGCATGCAGGGACCATTCGTCGGCAGCGAGGCGCTCGCATCGGGCGCACTGACGCGTCACCAGCTGCGCAGCCGATATGTCTCGCTGCATCCGGACATCTACGTGGCATGCGGCACAAACCTCACCGCGGTACAGCGAGCCCACGCTGCCTGGCTGTGGTCGCGGCGGCGTGGGGTCGTCGCCGGCCTCTCGGCATCGGCACTGCATGGCGCCAGGTGGGTGGATGATCGGGCGCCGGCGCAGTTGCTGTACGAGCACCGTCGTCCGCCGGCCGGCATCCACGCCTGGTCGGACACCATCGCGGACGACGAGACCCAAGCCATCGGTGAAATGCCCGCAACCACCCCGGCCCGTACCGCGTTCGACCTGGCCTGTCGTTATCCCGTCGGCAAAGCCGTGGCCGCTACCGATGCGCTGGCCCGAGCAACCGGGCTGAAGGTTGCCGATGCCGAATTGATCGCCGAACGGTACAAAGGCCACCGAAACATCCGGCGCGCGCGGCGTGCGCTGACCCTCGTCGACCCCGGAGCGCAGTCACCGCAAGAAACGTGGCTCCGACTACTGGTCATCGAGGCCGGTTACCCACCCCCGCAGACCCAGCTACCGGTCCAAGGCGAGTATGGAGAGCTTGTCGCCGTTGTCGACATGGGTTGGGACGACATGAGAATCGCGCTCGACTACGAGGGACTTCACCACTGGACCGATCCCGAGCAATTCCGCAGGGACGTCGAGCGCTTCGAAGCGCTAGCGGAGCTGGGTTGGATCGCAATCCGGGTCACGGCCGGAAACACGCGCGGCGGCATCCTGGGACGGTTGGCGGCGGCCTGGGCCCGCCGAACGTGAAGTCACGGTGAAAATTTGGCCCGATTCTCGCCCTGAGAACACGCTCGGCGCGCGGGGCTTAGCCCAGGGCTGCGCTCGGGGTGAACGCGACCGGCATCTTCTCGAGGCCGGACACGAAGTTCGCGGGCCGCAGGGGCAGCGCGGCATCGGATGCCAGCCGCAAATCCGGAAGCCGTTGCAGCAGGCGGGATTGCATGATCGACAGCTCCAGCCGGGCGAGCTGGTTGCCGAGGCAGAAGTGCGTCCCGAAGCCGAACGCGAGGTGGTTGTTCGGGTAGCGCTCGATGTCGAAGCTCTCCGGGTCGTCGAAAACCTTCTCGTCGAAGTTCGCCGACTCGAATAGCAGGATCATCTTCTCGCCCTGATGCAGCGGAGTGCCGTGGAACTCGGTGTCGGCGGTGATGGTGCGCGCCATATTCTTCACCGGCGCCGTCCAGCGCAGCATCTCTTCGATCGCGTTGGGCAGCAGCTCCAGGTCGTTGACCAGACGGCGGTGCTGATCGGGGTGCAGCAGCAGCTGCCTCGTCCCGCCGGACAGCGTGTGGCGAGTGGTCTCGTCGCCACCGATCAGCAGCAGCAGCACCTCGGTGACGATCTGGTGGTCCTCCAGGCGTGATCCCTCGACCTCCGCGTGCACCAGGACGCTGACCAGGTCGTCGGTCGGCTCCTCCTTGCGGGCGGCGATCATCCCCATCATGTATTCGGTGTAGGCGGCGAAGGCATCCATGGACACTTGGAAATCCTCTTGCGCGGCGGTGCTGCTCAAGAAGCTGACCAAGTCGTCGGACCACTTGAGGAACATCTTGCGTTCCTCCGGGCGAACTCCGAGCATGTCGCCGATGACCGCCATCGGCAGCGGCGCGGCCAGGTCCCAGACGAAGTCGCACTCGCCGCGTTCGCACACCGCGTCGATCAGCGTGTCGCACAGCGAAACGATCTTGGCCTCTTGGTCTTTGACTCGCTTGCGGGTGAAACCGGAGTTGACGAGCTTGCGGCGCAACAGATGTTGCGGATCGTCCATCTCGATCATCATCTCGACGCCGTCCTGGTCGGGTCGGATGCCACCGGCATTGGAGAACAGCTCGGGGTTGCGCTCGGCGTCGATCACGGCCTGATACGTCGACGCGGCGGCCAACCCGTTGCGGTCGCGAAAGACCGGCTCGTTCTCGCGCATCCAGCGGTAGACGGCTCGCGAGTCACCGGCGTAGAAAGCGCCGTCGGTGAGGTCGACGTCGGGTCTGGTCATCGCGGTCGTCATGAGATCTCCTGAGCGTCGCCGAATGTCATCTGTACGTTCTCCACGGAGCTGGACAGCATCGCGCGCTTCGGAAGGCCCAGCGACGCCAGCTCTTTCGCGTACGGGTGATCGCCCAGCCGGACGCGCACCCCGCCGAACCGCGTGCGCACGCCGTCAAGTGTGTGTTCGAACGCCGTCTCGCGGGTGACACCGTCGCGGTGGGAGTAGGTGCGCTGCTCCTGCTGGCGCGGGGTCAGCGAAAACGGCAGGCCGCGAGCGAATTCCATGTCGATCACCAGTTGACCATCGACGGTGCAGTCGAACCCGAACTGGCGGCCCTCGCGAACGGTGAAGTCCGCCATGACTTTCGGGTAACCCCAGATCTTCGTTCCGGCCTCCAGCGTGAACGGCTGGTCGACGGGCAGGTGGTGGATGAAGGCGCCCGCCGACTGCAGGGCGCGCGGCCCGCTCGCGTCCGATCCGGGCGGGTTGACCATGACGCTGGTCCCGAACTCGTGGTACTGGCCGAGGTCGCCGTCGATGTAGTGCATCAACATCAGGACCACGATCGCGCGCCCGGGCAGGTAACGGCAGACCCGCAGGCCGCTGTAGTCGATCATCCGCTGGGCGGCGCCGGCGTCCACCGAGAACATCGCCATGTGCTGGGTCGCCTTGCGGATCCGTACCGGCATCGTCAGTACGGTGCCCGCGATGGTGTGCTGCGAGGCTGTCATCGGGCCAATCTAGAACGCGTTCTATTCGTTCGGCAATACCCCGCTAGACCAGGGTGGCAAGCTCGCTGATCTGCGCGGCAGTGCGCCCGTTGACCACCATCATGGTCACGCCCGCGGCCTCCCACACCTTGACCTGCTCACGCACGTAGTCAATGTCGCCGACGATCGCGGCGTCGTCGACGAGTTCGTCCGGGATGATCTCCGCGGCCTTGTCCTTCTGGTTGCTGCGGAAGAGTTTCGTCACCTCGTCGACGACCTCGGCGTAGCCCATCCGGCGGTAGACGTCGGCGTGGAAGTTGGTGTCCTCGGCGCCCATGCCGCCCATGTAGAGGGCAAGATAGGGCTTCATCGCCGCGAAGGCGGCGCTGCGGTCGTCGGTGATGACGATGGTGGCCGTCGCACAGACCTCGAAGTCCTCCCGGCCGCGGCGCGCCCCGGGCCGGGCGAACCCCTCGTCGAGCCATTCGTTGTACATGCCGGCCAGCCGCGGGGTGTAGAAGATAGGCAGCCAGCCGTCGCAGATCTCGGCTGCCAGCGCGATGTTCTTCGGCCCCTCGGCGCCCAGCATGATCGGGATGTCGGCGCGCAGCGGGTGGGTGATGGGCTTCAGCGCCTTGCCCAGCCCGGTCGTGCCCTCTCCGCTCAGCGGCAGCGGGTAGTGAGGGCCGTCGCTGGTCACCGGCTTCTCCCGGGCCCAGACCTGCCGCAGGATGTCGATGTACTCCCGGGTGCGGGCCAGCGGCTTGGGGAATCGCTGGCCGTACCAGCCCTCCACCACCTGCGGGCCGGATACGCCGAGGCCGAGGATGTGCCGGCCGCCGGACAGGTGATCGAGGGTCAGCGCCGCCATCGCGCAGGCCGTCGGGGTGCGCGCGGACAGCTGGATCACCGACGTGCCCAGCCGCAGCCGCTGCGTCGACGAGCCCCACCAGGCCAGCGGGGTGTAGGCGTCGGATCCCCACGCCTCGGCGGTGAACACGGCGTCGAAGCCGGCCGACTCTGCCGCGGCGACGAGTTCCCCGGCGTTCTCCGGCGGCGAAGCGCCCCAATACCCCAGCTGCAAACCCAGCTTCATGACGTTCGCCCTTCCAGCCGACCCGATGTTGAAACCATTCTTAGAACCTGTTCTACTCGAAGGCGTGACACCCAGTTCGAGCGGCCCGACCCTGATCGATCACCCTGAGCCACCACTCTCCGCGCCACTGACGTTGTCCTTCGACTACACCCGTTCGGTCGGCCCCACGCTGAGCAAGTTCTTCACCGCCCTGCGTGAGCGCCGCATCCTCGGGGTGCGCGGATCCGATGGCCGGGTCCACGTACCTCCGGCGGAATATGACCCGGTTACCTATGAGCCGCTGGGCGAGATGGTACCGGTGTCGGCAGTCGGCACCGTCGTGTCCTGGGCCTGGCAGCCAGAGCCGCTGGAAGGCCAGCCGCTGGACCGCCCCTTCGCCTGGGCGCTGATCAAGCTCGACGGCGCCGACATCCCACTGCTACACGCAGTGGATGCGGGCGAACCCGGGGCCATCCAGCGCGGCGCCCGGGTACACGTGCACTGGGCCGACGAGCCGGTGGGTGCGATCACCGACATCGCGTACTTCGCCCTGGGCGGGGAAGCCGAGCCGGTGCCGGAGCAGCCCGAGGGCGACCGGGAACCGGTCAACGTGATCGTCACACCCATCGAGATGACGATCCAGCACACCGCCTCGCACGAGGAAAGCGCGTACCTGCGCGCCATCGCCGAGGGCAAGCTGCTGGGCGCGAAGACCGGCAAAAACGGCAAGGTCTATTTCCCGCCGCACGGCGCGGATCCCGCCACCGGCCAGCCCACCACCGAGTTCGTCGAGCTGCCCGACAAGGGCACGGTGACGACGTTCGCGATCATCAACATCCCGTTCAAGGGTCAGCGCATCAAACCGCCCTACGTGGCGGCCTATGTGCTGCTCGACGGCGCCGACATCCCGTTCCTGCATCTGGTCGCCGATATCGACGCGCACGAGGTGCGGATGGGTATGCGCGTCGAGGCGGTGTGGAAACCTCGCGAGGAGTGGGGTTTTGGCATCGACAACATCGAGTACTTCCGGCCGACCGGCGAACCCGACGCCGACTACGACACCTACAAGCACCACCTGTAAAGGGCTTACCTGCAATGAGCGCTCGCAACGTTGCGGTCGTCGGCTTCGCCCACGCCCCGCATGTCCGCCGCACCGACGGCACCACCAACGGCGTCGAGATGTTGATGCCGTGCTTCGCCGAGCTCTACGAGGAACTCGGCATCTCCCAGGCCGACATCGGCTTCTGGTGTTCAGGTTCTTCGGATTACCTTGCCGGGCGGGCCTTTTCGTTCATCTCCGCGATCGACTCGATCGGCGCGGTGCCGCCGATCAACGAATCGCACGTCGAGATGGACGCGGCCTGGGCCCTCTACGAGGCCTACATCAAGATCCTGACGGGCGAGGTCGACACCGCGCTGGTGTACGGCTTCGGCAAGTCCTCGGCCGGAACCCTGCGCCGTGTCCTGTCGCGGCAGACCGACCCCTACACCGTCGCGCCGCTCTGGCCGGACTCGGTGTCGATCGCGGGGCTACAGGCCCGCATCGGAATCGACGCCGAGAAGTGGAGTTTCGAGCAGATGGCGCGCGTCGCCCTGGATTCCTTCGCGCAGGCCAAACGGGTGGACTCCGTCGAATCCCCGATCACCATCGACGATTTGCTCGACCGGCCTTTCTTTGCCGACCCCCTGCGGCGCCACGACATCGCTCCGATCACCGACGGTGCCGCGGCGATCGTGCTCGCGGCCGACGACCGCGCCCGTGAATTGCGCGAAAACCCCGCCTGGATCACGGGAATCGAACATCGCATCGAGACGCCGGTGCTGGGCGCACGCGACCTCACCGAGTCGCCGTCGACGACGGCCGCGACCAAGGCGGCCACCGGCGGACACATCCGCAACCTCGACGTCGCCGAAATCCATGCGCCCTTCACCCATCAGCACCTGATCATCGCAGAGGCGATCCGGATTCCCGGGGCGACGAAGGTCAATCCGTCCGGCGGCACGCTGTCGGCCAACCCGATGTTCGTGGCCGGTCTTGAGCGCATCGGATTTGCGGCCCAACATATCTGGGATGGGTCGGCCGAGCGCGTGTTGGCGCATGCCACCAGCGGGCCGGCGCTGCAACAGAACCTAGTCGCGGTCATGGAAGGGAAGAACTGATGGCCGGTGCGGGAGCGGTCCTCGCCGCGGTGCTGGGTACCGGGCAGACCAAGTATGTCGCGAAGCGGCAAGACGTTTCGATGAACGGCCTGGTGCGCGAGGCCATCGACCGGGCGCTGGCCGACTCTGGATCCACCTTCGATGACATCGACGCCGTCGTGGTCGGCAAGGCGCCCGACTTCTTCGAGGGCGTGATGATGCCGGAGCTGTTCATGGCCGACGCCATGGGAGCCACCGGCAAGCCACTGATCCGGGTGCACACCGCGGGTTCGGTGGGTGGGTCCACCGGTGTGGTGGCCGCGAGCCTGGTCCAGTCGGGGAAGTACCGGCGCGTGCTGGCGATGGCCTGGGAAAAGCAGTCGGAATCAAATGCCATGTGGGCGTTGTCGATTCCGATCCCGTTTATCAAGCCGGTCGGTGCCGGCGCGGGCGGCTATTTCGCCCCGCACGTTCGGTCGTACATCCGCCGCTCGGGCGCTCCGTTGAACATCGGCGCCATGGTCGCGGTGAAGGACCGGCTCAACGGCGCCCGCAATCCGCTTGCGCACCTGCACCAGCCCGACATCACCCTGGAGAAGGTGATGGAGTCACCCATGCTGTGGGACCCGATCCGCTACGACGAGACGTGCCCGTCTTCCGACGGCGCGGCCGCGGTCGTCATCGGCGATGAGGAAATCGCAGAATCCCGGCTGGCGCAAGGACATCCGGTGGCGTGGATCCATGCGACGGCGCTGCGCACCGAACCGCTGCAGTTCTCGGGCCGCGATCAGGTCAGCCCGCAGGCTGGGCGCGACGCGGCCGCCGCGCTGTGGAAGGCGGCCGGCATCACCAGCCCAATCGACGAGATCGACGCCGCCGAGATCTACGTGCCGTTCTCGTGGTTCGAGCCGATGTGGTTGGAAAACCTCGGGTTTGCGCCCGAGGGCGAGGGCTGGAAGCTCACCGAGGCCGGCGAAACCCGGATCGGCGGACGGCTTCCGGTGAACCCGTCGGGCGGCGTGCTGTCGTCGAACCCGATCGGCGCGTCGGGCCTGATTCGCTTCGCCGAGGCGGCGATCCAGGTGATGGGCAAGGCCGGCGATCACCAGGTGCCGGGCGCGCGAAAGGCGTTGGGGCATGCCTACGGCGGCGGCTCGCAGTACTACTCGATGTGGGTGGTCGGCGCCGACAAGCCCGAAAGGGGTTGACAATGACCGAGACTCAGGAAAAGACCAAGAACCCCGCCCACGAGGCCGGCCGCCGCTCCCGCGAGGCCGTCATCGCCAGGGACAAGGAAGCGTGGCTGGCGGTGTTCGCCGACGACGCCATCGTCGAGGACCCGATCGGGCCGTCGCCGTTCGACCCGGAGGGCAAGGGTCACCGGGGCCGCGACGCGATCTCGGCGTTCTGGGACAAGGCGATCGCCCCCACCACCAAGATCGAGTTCGTCTTCCGCGACACCTACCAGTGCGGCAACGAGGAAGCCAACGTCGGGCACATCCTGATCACGACGGGCGACTACCAGACCACCGCGGAGGGCGTGTTCACCTACAAGGCCGACGACGAGGGCAAAATGCTCGCCCTGCGCGCTTACTGGGAGATCGATCGCGCGGTCGCGAACACCAAGAAGGTCTAACGCCGGACGCGAGCGTGCGGCCAGCCGCACACTCGGTTTCCACCGTGCGGCTGGCCGCGCGCTCGGCAAGGTCTAGATCGGCTCCAGCCCGGCGATATGCCGCTGCGCCAGGTCGCGATAGGCCTGCGGGTTGAGGTTGACCCACATCTCCGCGCCGGTTCCGGCGATCGGCCCCTTCACCTGGGCCGGCGATCCGACGGCGAGCATCCCGGCCGGAATCTGGGTGCCCGCCAGCACCAGCGACCCGGCCGCGATCAGGCTGCGCGCGCCGATCACCGCGCCGTCGAGAACGGTGGCGTGGTTGGCGATCAGCGCCTCGGATCCGACGTGAGCCCCATGGATGCAGCACAGGTGCGCCACTGTCGCCCCGGGACCGATGTCCACCGGGATGCCCGGCGGCGCGTGCAGCATCGACCCGTCCTGCACGTTGGCACCCTCGCGCACCACGATGGGCCCGTAGTCGCCGCGCAGCACGGCGTTGAACCACACCGACGCGCCCGCCTCGACCGTGACGTCGCCGATCAGGGTGGCCGTCGGGGCCACGAACGCGGAGGGATCGATCCGGGGCGAGCGACCCTCGAAAGAAAACAGCGGCATCGTTTACATATACCGCAGCGCGAATATCACGTGGCCAGACGCACCGTCATTGCGCATGGCGACCGCAAAACTGTAACGTGTTCTAGTTAGAGGGCTCGCAAGTTGGAGGTGACAGGTGAGTACCGATACCAAAGCGGTCGGCATCCGGGAAATCGATCCCGGTCCGTTGCCGACGAGGTACGCCCGCGGCTGGCACTGCCTGGGCGTCGCGAAAGACTTCCGGGACGGTAAGCCGCACTCGATCGAGGCGTTCGGCACCAAACTGGTCGTTTTCGCCGACTCGCATGGGGACCTGAAGGTGCTGGACGGCTATTGCCGCCACATGGGCGGTGACCTCTCCGAGGGCACCATCAAGGGCGACGAGGTCGCGTGCCCGTTCCACGACTGGCGCTGGGGCGGCGACGGCCGCTGCAAGCTGGTGCCGTATGCCAAGCGCACACCGAAGACGGCGCGCACCCGGTCCTGGACGACCGACGTGCGCGGTGGCCTGTTGTTCGTCTGGCACGACCACGAGGGCAACCCGCCGGACCCCGCGGTCCAGATCCCCGAGATTCCCGAAGCCCACAGCGACGAATGGACCGACTGGCGGTGGAACAGCGTCCTGATCGAGGGTTCCAACTGCCGCGACATCATCGACAACGTCACCGACATGGCGCACTTCTTCTACATCCATTTCGGTCTGCCGACGTACTTCAAGAACGTCTTCGAGGGCCACATCGCCTCGCAGTACCTGCACAACGTCGGCCGACCGGACGTCAACGACCTGGGCACCTCGTACGGGGAGGCGCACCTGGATTCTGAGGCGTCCTACTTCGGGCCGTCCTTCATGATCAACTGGCTGCACAACAAATACGGCGACTACAAAGCCGAGTCGATCCTGATCAACTGCCACTACCCGGTCACGCAGAATTCGTTCGTCCTGCAGTGGGGTGTCATCGTCGAAAAGCCCAAGGGCATGGACGAAAAGATGACCGACAAGCTGTCGCGGGTGTTCACCGAGGGCGTCAGCAAGGGCTTCATGCAGGACGTCGAAATCTGGAAACACAAGACCCGCATCGACAACCCGCTGCTGGTGGAGGAGGACGGCGCCGTCTATCAGTTGCGCCGCTGGTATCAGCAGTTCTACGTCGACGTCGCCGACATCCAGCCGGAAATGGTGGAGCGCTTCGAGATCGAGGTAGACACCACGCGCGCCAACGAATACTGGAACGCCGAGGTCGAAGAGAACCTGAAGGCGCGGGAATCCGAGCCCGCATCCGAAGAGGTACCCGCCGAACAACACTAGGCCCATGTCCGACGATCAGCCCGCGGTCCCCGACGTCGACCGACTCGCGCGTTCGATGTTGTTGCTGCACGGCGATCATCACGACCACGACGAGCGCGAGAGCCGGACGGGCCGGGGCGGTGGATCCTGGTCAAAGTCAAGAGATTTCGCCGACGATCCGCAGCGCGCCGCGGCGGTCGCCGACGCCACCCGCGCGGATCGCGATCGCTACCTCACCTCGGGGCTGCTGCCCGTGGATTGCCGGTTCTGTCACGTCACGGTCACCGTCAGGCGCCTTGGCCCGGGCCACACCGCGGTGCAATGGAACACCGAGGCCTCCCAGCGATGCGCGCACTTCGCCGAAATTCGCGAATCCGGCGGCGATACCGCACGCACCCGGTCCTGCCCGAAGTTGAGCGACAGCATCGAGCACGCCGTCGCCGAGGGCTATCTGGATTCGGTTTCCGACGACTACTGAGTCAATCGCCTTGCGGCAGTTTGGTGATCGCTTCGAAGGCCTCCATGAACACCGCCGCGATGTCGTCGTCAGGGGCGCTGGCCATCGGCTTCTTCTGCAACAGGACGCGCTGCACGCCGATGCCCAGCAGCAAGGCCGTCACCATGTCCGCGCGAATCCGGGCGTGGTCGGCGGTTATCCGCTTGGACAGGTTGCGGGTAAGGCCCTGCTCGAGTTGTGAGTTCAGCCGGGTCACCACCGCCGGGTCTCCGCTGGATCGGAGCAGCGCGAAGAGCGGGGCTTCGACGTCCCGTCGCGCCCCGAGGACCCGGGCGATCATTTGCCGGCCCACAGTGTCGTCGGCGGCGTTCCGGATTTCGTCGGTGTCTTCCGAGACGTCGGTGGCTTCCGCGAAAAGCCGTTGCTTCGAGCCGAAATAGCGGCGAACCAGGGTGACGTCGACGCCGGCTTTCGCGGCCACCTCGCGCAGGCCGACGGCGTTGTACCCCTGACCGAGGAACAGCTCCCGCGCCGCTGTCAGCAGTCGACTTCTGGTCGCACCGGCGTCGCGGCGCCGCGGCGCTGCATTGTCCATGCCGCTCCCTTCAGTTATGTCCACGACTGTAGACATCACCGCGGCGTTGCGCTAGCGTAGTAGCTATGTCTACGACTGTAGACATAGCAGTTACTCCAAGGAGGTCCTCATGACTGGAGTCATGCTGGTCAAGCAGCGAGTAGCCAGCGTCGACCGATGGAACGACGTGTTTCGCGACCCGGAGCTGGACGCGACGCGGCGCCGGCATGGGCTCGTGGTAACCGGGACCTACGTCGACGGCGACGATCCGAACACCGTTCTGGTCGTCATGGACATGGAAAACATCGACGCCGCACGGCAATTCGCAGCGTCGACCGAGCTCGCCGAGGCACGGGAGCGGGCGGGCGCGATCGGGTCTCCCGACGGGGTGTGGTTGGGGGCGCAGCGGATCGACGGCTGACTACAGCCCGGCGAAGCGCTCCTTGACCGCGTCGACGGTGAGCCCGTAATCGGCCAGTGAATACGTGTGTTTGGGCGCACGGGCGCCGGACTGGCTTTCGGCATGGCTTTTTTCCATCGCGGTCCGCGCCTCGTCGGTCAGCGTCAGCCCGAAGTGCCGGTAGATGTCGGCGACCGTACCCAAGGGATCGGCGATCAATTCCCGGTACTCGACGTCGTAGAACTGCGCCGGATCGTATTTGGCGCGTGCGGTGTTGAATCGTTCCAACCCACGCGACCAGGTTTCCATTGAGTCGGCGCCGATTTGGGCGCCGACGTACGTCGTCGACCAGCCCTCCGCGGTGTGCTGGGCCAGCGAGCACATCGAGGCCATGATCGTCTCGACCGGCCGATGGGTCTGGATCACCAGCGCATCGGGATAGGTCTTCATCAAGGCGTCCAGCGCGAAGAGATGGCTGGGGTTCTTCAGCACCCAACGCTTGTCGGCGTCGTTGAGCCCGATCAATTGAAGGTTCTTGCGGTGCCGACGATACGACGGAGTCCAGTCCTGCTCCGACAACCACTTTGAGTAGCTCGGCAGGTGCGCAAGGGTTTCGTAGGACACCGAATGCAACGATTGCCGCAGCAGTTGCCAGCATTCCTCCAGCTCGTATGCGGCCATGAAGTGCAGCCCGGTGTATCCGGGGTTTTCCGCGTGGTGCTGGGTGAACTGCGCATCGAGCTGGCGATACAGCGGGTTTGATTCCCAGGTTTCGCGCGGCGGGCGCGGCTGCGGGAACTCGGCCAACCACATGTGCAGGCCCTGGTGTGCCGGGTCGGCGCCGAGCAGCCGGTGCAGCGCCGTGGTGCCGGTGCGCACCAGCCCGGTGACGAAGATCGGCCGTTCGATAGCGACGTCAGCGTGCTGTGGGTGTTGCTTCCACGCGGATTCGGACAGCAGCCTGGCGACCAACGCGCCGCGCAGGAAGAACCGGTTCATCTTGCTGCCCAACACCGTTAGGCCCGCTTCGCGCCGGTACGAATCCAGCAAGACCTCCAGCGCTTCGAGGTAGTTGTCGTCGTTGGTGCCGAAGTCGTCCAGCCCGATCAGCTTGGTGGCCGATGCGTGCAACTCGTCGACGGTGCCGATATCGGTGCGATCTGACATCAGGTGTGGTACTCCCCGCAGTTGACGTCCAGGGTCTGTCCGGTGATTCCGCTGGACAGGTCGCTGGCCAGGAACAGGATCGCCGAAGCCACCTCGTCCTCGGTGGGCAACCGCTTGAGGTCGGAGTTCGCGGCGGTGGCCTGGTAGATCTGGTCCATCGTGGTGCCGTACTTGCCGGCTTGATGTTCGAAGTAAGACTGCAACGTGTCGCCCCAGATATAGCCGGGTGCAACGGAATTGACTCGGATGCCCTTCTCGCCCAGTTCGGTGGCCAGCGACTGCGACATCGACAGCAGGGCGGACTTGGCCATCTTGTACGCGCCGTATTTCGCCTGCGAGTGCCGCAGCACCATCGAGTTGACGTTCACGATCGATCCGCTCGACTTTTCCAGCGCGGGGGTGAAGGCCTGGATAAGCCGCAGCGCGCCCAGCGCGCTGAGCTCGATCGCGTCGCGGATGTGCTGAAATGTGGTGCCGGCCAACGGTTTCATCGACGGCACCCGGAAGGCGTTGTTGATCAGCACGTCCACTTTTCCGTAGGTCTCCATGGTGGCCTCGACGAGGTTGTTCACCGCGTCGTCGTCGGTGATGTCGGTGCGCACCGCGAGCGCCTGGTGTCCGGTGTCGGTGATCTCCTTGGCGACCCCCTCGATCCGTTCCACGGTGCGCGCCGCCAGTACCAGATCGGCGCCGTCGCGTGCGCACCGGTGCGCCAGCGTGGTGCCGAGACCCGGCCCGACCCCGCTGATGACCACGACCTTTCGTTTGAGCATGCCCGACATCGTCACCCCAGCATCCTGGCCGCAATTTGGCTTTGGCGCAACGCGATTCGCTCGCGCCACTGCTCCTCTGAGATCTTGTTGTGCTCGAAATGCGGCAGCGCGGCCGGTACGGCGTCGAAGTCGACCACCTCGACGGTGGGCCCGTCGGCCTCGGTGAGTTCACGAGATACCCGCTGCCAGCGGAACTGCAGAAAACCGCGTCGATGGCCGAGGGTTTCGACCCAGTTGGTCACCCCCGGATTCTGGTCGGCAACGACGATGCGGACCTTGCCGTCCGGATCCGCTTGAGCCTGGGTGTTGTTCAGCGAGGTCTGGTGGTTGATGTAGTCCAGCGAGATGTACCACAGGCTGCCCAGCTGGAAGCCGAGATACGGGGCGTCCGAAACCGGGATCGTGATCACCAGCGCCTGATCGGGCCGCAGATCGAAGTGCCCCACCGACGAGTACTGGGTTGCCAGGCCACCCGGAGTCAGCCGGGGCGGCACCATAGTGTTGACCGGGAGGTCGAGGTAGAACCACTGCGGGAACTGCAACCAGGTCTTCACACGGTTCACCAGCTGCTTACCCGCTGTGGCATAACGCTTTTCGATGAGCTGTCGGGTCAGCGGCGGGGGTGCGGTGCCGGCGGTGTCCAGCCTGGCGATGGTCAGCGTGCCGCGCTGCGCCGACCAGTCGCCATAGACCTCGCGAATCACCAACTGCCCGTTGCTGGTCGGCCGCACCCGCCACTCGAAGCTGCCGTCGGCGGCGATCTCAAGTTCCCGGTCGTCGAACGCCGCCTGGCTGGCTGGCACGTTGTCGTCGGTGTATTCGCCGCCGAGCAGCTGGAAGCTCAGGTCGGTGGTGGTGCCTCGCCGGCCGGTGACCACGTAGTCGTGGTCGGCATGCACCCGCGTGCCGAAATAGAGGGTGTCGGGGTTGTCGAGGCCCATCTTGGTGAAGGGGCCGGTGCCCGACTGCAGGAAGGGATGGTCACGCTCGTAGTCGAAGGCCAGGTGCTCACACGCGGCTATGCAGCCGGCCAGGTACTGCAGCCCTTCGAGCAGGTCGGCTTCGGATTCGATGTGCGGCGCGGCGGCGACGAGTTTCTCGGCTTCGGCGATCGCTTCGGTGAGGGGATCAGAGAACACGCCTAGACGCTAGAACGTGTTCTACTTTTTCGTCAATGGCGAACATTCTCGCGCGTCGTCGACGGCGCGCGACGACGACTGCCGCTCACTACGGCACGCACTGCTGGGACAGGTCGATCAGATGCTGCCGCACGTCCGGATGCCGATTCAGGTAGTCCAGAACGGTGCCGTTACCGCCCTCGGCCCGCGACCTGGCTTCCAGCTGCTGGTGAAGATCGGGATGGCGCTGCAGATAAGAGTCGATCGAATTACCCACGGTCTGATTGCACGGGGGATCAGCGTTGGCCACCGGCAGGGCGATCACCGCCGACGCCGCGGCAGCTAGCAGACCACCGGCGAGCACACCGCAGATTCCGCGGCGAGAACGGCTCGCTGTGTTGGATGTCATGCGCGCCAGGTTACTCGCGCAAAATTGACCGCGTCGTCGTCGTCAGTGCGTGACGGCGGCGCCGCTCTCCTGCTCGCGCTTGATTTCCAGCGCGATGTCGATGAGTTGGTCTTCCTGGCCGCCGATGAGCTTGCGCTGACCGGCCCGGTGCAACAGCGCCGCCGCGGGCACCCCGTAGCGTTCGGCCTGGCGCACCGCGTGCTTGAGGAAGCTCGAGTACACCCCGGAGTAGCCCATGATCAGCGCGTTGCGGTCGAGCAGGCACTCGGCCGGCATCGCCGGCCGCACCACGTCCTCGGCGGCGTCGGCGATGTCGAAGAAGTCGATGCCGGTCTTGACGCCGATCTTGTCGAACACCCCGATGAGGGCCTCCACGGGGGCATTGCCCGCGCCGGCCCCGAAACGGCGCACGCTGCCGTCGATCTGCTTGGCGCCGGCCCGGACGGCCTCGACCGAGTTGGCCACCCCCAAGCCGAGGTTTTCGTGCCCGTGGAAGCCGACCTGGCCGTCGTCCCCGAGTTCGGCGACCAGCGCGGCCACCCGGTCGCGCACCCCTTCGAGGACCAGCGCCCCGGCCGAATCGACCACGTAGACGCACTGGCATCCGGCGTCGGCCATGATGCGGGCCTGCGCGGCCAGCTTCTCCGGCGGGATGGTGTGGGACATCATCAGGAACCCGACGGTCTCCAGGCCCAGCTCGCGGGCCAGGCCGAAGTGCTGGATCGACACGTCGGCTTCGGTGCAGTGAGTGGCGATGCGGCAGATCGACCCGCCGTTGTCCTGCGCTTCCTTGATGTCGTCTTTGGTGCCCACTCCGGGCAGCATCAGGAACGCGATCCTGGCCTCTTTGGCGGTCTCGGCCGCGAGCTTGATCAGCTCCTGCTCGGGCGTCTTCGAGAATCCGTAGTTGAAGCTCGAGCCGCCCAGTCCGTCGCCGTGCGTCACTTCGATGACCGGAACGCCGGCCGCATCCAGGGCGGCCACGATGGCGTGGACCTCGTCCTTGGTGAACTGATGCCGTTTGTGGTGCGACCCGTCGCGCAGTGAAGTGTCCGTGATCCGGACGTCCCAAATGCCGGTCATCGTGTACCTCCCGCAACGGAAAGCGTTTCCTTGGCGATCTCCTCGCCGACCTTGGTGGCCGCCGCGGTCATGATGTCGAGGTTTCCCGCATACGGGGGCAGGTAATCGCCCGCGCCCTCGACCTCGATGAACGTGGTGACCAGCGCCCGGCCGCCGGAGTTCATCGACGGCTCGTCGAACTGCGGCTCGTTGAGCAGCCGGTAGCCCGGCACATAGGTCTGCACCTCTGCCACCACGTCGTGGATGGACTTGGCGATCGCGTCGCGGTCGGCATCCTCGGGGATGGCGCAGAAGATGGTGTCGCGCATGATCATCGGCGGGTCGGCCGGGTTCAGGATGATGATCGCCTTGCCGCGTTCGGCGCCGCCGATGGTTTCCACGCCCTTGCTGGTGGTCTTGGTGAACTCATCGATATTCGCGCGGGTGCCGGGCCCGGCCGACACCGAAGCCACCGACGCGACGATCTCGGCGTAGGGCACGTCGACAACCCGGGACACGGCGTAGACGATCGGGATGGTTGCCTGCCCGCCGCAGGTGATCATGTTGACGTTGGGCGCATCCAGATGTTCGCGCAGGTTGGCCGGCGGGATCACCGCGGGGCCGACCGCGGCGGGCGTCAGGTCGATGGCCCGGATCCCCGCGGCCGCGTACTTCGGGGCGGCGTCCCGGTGCACGTACGCGCTCGTCGCCTCGAACACCAGGTCGGGCTTTTCAGACTGCGCCAGCAGCCAGTCGACGCCTTCGTGGGTGGTCTCCAGACCCAGCTTGCGGGCCCGGGCCAGGCCCTCGCTTTCCGGGTCGATCCCCACCATCCAGCGCGGCTCCAGCCAGTCCGATCTCAGCAGCTTGTAGAGCAGATCCGTGCTGATATTTCCGGACCCGACGATGGCCACGCTTGCCTTAGACGGCATGTCGACTCTCCTGGTATTTGGACTAGTTCAAAAGTAATCCGGCGCTATTCGAAGGACAACCGCACCGAACCGAGACCCGTGAAGTCTGCGACGAACTCGTCTCCGGCGCGTGCATCGATCGCGCGGGTGCACGATCCGGGTAACACGATGTCACCTTTTCGCAGCCGGACGCCGAAGCTTTCCACCTTGCGGGACAACCACGCGACCGCGGTGACCGGGTTACCGAGCACGGCGTCGCTGCGGCCCTCCGCAATCACCTCGCCGTTACGGGTGAGCACCGCATCGATCGCCTTGACGTCGATATCGCCCGGCGCCACCCGCGCCTGCCCCAGCACGAAGCCCGCGGACGAGGCGTTGTCGGCGATGGTGTCGCACAGCGCGATCTTCCAGTCGGTGATCCTGGTGTCGATCAGTTCGATCGACGGAGCCAGGGCTTCGGTGGCCGCCAGCACGTCATCCTCGGTGCAACCGGCCCCCGGGAGGTCGGCGCCCAGGATGAAAGCGACTTCCACCTCCACCCGCGGCAGCAGATAGCGGCCCGCCTTGACCGGGGTGTCCTCGAACACCTGCATCTCGTCGAGCAGATGCCCGTAGTCCGGCTCGTCGACACCCATCATCTGCTGCATCGCCTTCGACGAGAGCCCGACTTTGTGGCCCAGGACCCGGGCCCCCTCGGCCACGCGCTGCCGGATATTGATCAGTTGGATCTCATAGGCGTCGACGACGTCGATGTCTGGGTAGGCGGCGGTGAGCGGACTGATCGCCTCTCGACTTCGCTCGGCCTGCGCCAGGTCGGCTGCCAGCTCGTCGCGCGTGGCAACACTGAGCATTTACCGAAGTCCCCTCGTCCGTGTGACCGGGCCAGTAGCGCCCGACCCGGGCAATTCTATAACGTGTTCTACATGACAGCGCAGGAGTACGACGTCGTCGTGGTCGGGAGCGGCGGAGCCGGCATGGTTGCTGCCCTCGCCGCCGCGCACCGAGGCCTTTCGACAGTAGTCATCGAAAAGGCCCCCCACTTCGGCGGCTCCACCGCGCGGTCCGGGGGCGGGGTCTGGATTCCGAACAACGAGGTGCTACGGCGCGACGGCGTCAAAGACACGCCCGAAGCCGCCCGCACCTACCTACGCGGAATCATCGGCGACATCGTCGAGCCCGAACGCATCGACGCCTACCTCGAACGCGGGCCCGAGATGCTGTCGTTCGTGCTCAAGCACACGCCGCTGAAGATGTGCTGGGTGCCGCGCTACTCCGACTACTACCCCGAAGCGCCGGGCGGCCGCGCCGGAGGACGCTCGATCGAGCCGAAGCCGTTCAACGCCCGCAAGCTCGGCGCCGACGAGTCGGGGCTGGAGCCCGCGTATGGCAAGGTGCCGCTGAATGTGGTTGTGATGCAACAGGACTACGTGCGGCTGAATCAGCTGAAGCGACACCCGCGGGGGGTGCTGCGCAGCCTGAAGGTCGGCGCGCGCACGATGTGGGCCAAGGCGACCGGAAAGAACCTGGTCGGTATGGGCCGGGCCCTGATCGGACCGCTGCGGATCGGTCTACAACGTGCCGGCGTCCCCGTCCTGCTCAACACCGCACTCACCGACCTGTACGTCGAGGACGGGGTGGTGCGTGGGGTGTATGTCCTCGATACGAGAGCTTCGGAATCGGCTGAGCCCCAGCTGATCCGGGCCCGGCGCGGCGTGATACTGGCCAGCGGCGGATTCGAGCACAACGAACAGATGCGGGTGAAATATCAGCGTGCGCCGATCACCACCGAATGGACCGTGGGCGCCAAGGCCAATACTGGCGACGGCATCCTCGCCGGCGAAAAGCTCGGTGCCGCCTTGGATCTCATGGAAGACGCGTGGTGGGGACCGACCGTGCCGCTTGTCGGTGCGCCGTGGTTCGCCCTGTCGGAGCGCAATTCGCCGGGATCGATCATCGTCAACATGTCCGGCAAGCGGTTCATGAACGAATCGATGCCGTATGTCGAGGCCTGCCACCACATGTACGGCGGGGAATTCGGCCAGGGGCCGGGGCCGGGCGAGAACATCCCGGCGTGGCTGGTGTTCGACCAGCGATACCGCGACCGCTACATCTTCGCGGGTTTGCAGCCCGGGCAACGCATTCCGCGCAAATGGCTGGAATCCGGCGTGATCATCCAGGCCGCCACACTGGAGGAGCTGGCATCCAAGGCCGGTTTGCCCGTGACCGAATTCGCCGCGACGGTAGAGCGGTTCAACGACTTTGCGCGGTCGGGGGTTGACGAGGACTACCACCGCGGCGAAAGCGCCTACGACCAGTATTACGGCGACCCGACCAACAAGCCGAATCCCAATCTCGGCGAGATCAGCCAGCCGCCGTACTACGCCGCCAAGATGGTGCCAGGGGACCTCGGTACGAAGGGCGGCATCCGCACCGACGTCCACGGCCGTGCCCTGCGCGACGACGGGACGATCATCGAAGGCCTTTACGCCGCAGGCAATGTCAGTGCCCCAGTGATGGGACACACCTATCCCGGCCCCGGCGGCACGATCGGACCGGCGATGACCTTCGGATATCTGGCGGCGCTGCACATTGCTGATCAGGGCGGGAGCAACTGATATGCCTATTGACGTGGACGTCGCACTGGCGGCGGAGCTGGACCCTATTGAATTCTCTTGGGTCAGCAGCGATATCCAGCTCTACCACCTCGGGCTGGGTGCCGGCGCCGATCCGATGGACCCCCGCGAGCTTCGTTACCTGATCGACGACACGCCCCAGGTGCTACCGACGTTCGGCAACGTGGCCGCGACTTTTCACGCCACCAAACCGCCGACCGTGAAGTTTCCCGGGATCGACATCGAGCTGGGCAAGGTACTGCACGCCAGCGAGCGGGTGGAAGTGCCCGGGCCGCTGCCGCCGTCCGGTTCCGCGCGCGCCGTCACGCGGTTCACCGACATCTGGGACAAGGGCAAGGCCGCCGTGATCTGGAGCGAGACGACGGTCAGCGCACCCGACGGCACCCTGCTGTGGACCCAGAAGCGATCGATCTTCGCCCGCGGCGAGGGCGGATTCGGTGGGGAACGCGGGCCGTCTTCGGCCGACGCGGCGCCGGACCGAGCTCCCGACCTGGAGGTCGACATGCCGATCCTGCCGCAGCAGGCGCTGCTCTACCGGCTGTGCGGCGATCGCAACCCGCTGCACTCGGATCCGGAATTCGCAGCCGCCGCAGGCTTTTCCCGGCCCATCCTGCACGGTCTGTGCACCTACGGCATGACCTGCAAGGCGATCACCGACGCCCTGCTGGACGGCGATGCCGGCGCCGTAGCCGCCTACGGCGCGCGTTTCGCCGGTGTGGCGTTTCCCGGTGAAACGCTCAGGGTTGGCATCTGGAAGGAGAACGGCCGATTCCTGGCCAGCGTCGTTGCGCCTTCGCGTGACGACGCCGTCGTGCTTAGCGGCGTCGAACTTCTGCCCGCATAGCGCCTTTGCGCGCGGCGGGTTACCGCTAAACTGCGGAACATGCTTTCCGTCCTTGGGCCGGGACACCAATAGCAGTACCTCATGAGCCCCAAACGGGAGTCACCCGTACCGCGTGCGGTCGATGAGCGAACCGCACTGCGGAATATTCCGATATTCGCTGAGATCGACGACGAGCAACTCGATCGACTCTCGAGCGCGGTAGCTCGCCAGTACATCCCCGCCAACGAGTGGCTATTTCGCATGGGAGACCCGCCTGACGCCTTCTATGTCATCGCCTCGGGGCGATTCGCTGCGGTCGGTCCTGATGGACAGGTGTTTCGTGAGATGGCAGCCGGCGAGTCGGTCGGAGACCTGGGCGTGATCACCGGTGCCGCTCGCTCGGCCGGAATACGAGCCCTTCGGGACGGCGTCGTCTGGAAGATCGCCGCCGACACGTTCACCGAAGTGCTCGCGAAGGCTCCGTCACTGCAGTATGCGATGTTCCGCGCGATGGCAGGGATGCTTCGCGAGTCACGATCGGCCAACGTCTCTCGGGGTCGCCGGGTGGTCGGCGTGCTGTCGACCGGGGATGTGGCCGCGGCCCCGATCGTCGACACGGTCGTGACTCGCCTGGGACCGCACGGTGACGCCGCGGTGGTCGCGCCGCCCGTCGACACGACGGCTGGCGCGAATCACTACGGCGAGCTCGTCGAAGCGTTCAGCGAGACCGTTGACCGGATGGAGCGAAGCAACGATTGGGTCTTGCTGGTGGCCGATCGAGGCTCGGGCGACAACTGGCGACGATATGTCGTCGCGCAAAGCGACCGACTCGTGGTCCTCGCGGATCAAGCCCATCCGCCGGAAGCGCTCGATCCACCCGTTACGCAAAAGCCGGTCCACCTGGTCACGTGTGACGTGGTGCCGGATCCCAGCTGGTGGGACTTGCTGCAGCCGGTCTCCCATCACCAGGCCGACGACGGCGGAATCGGTGCCCTGGCGCGCAGGATCGCCGGCCGATCGCTGGGTCTGGTGCTAGGCGGCGGTGGCGCCCGGGGGCTCGCGCATTACGGCGTCTACGAAGAGCTCACCCGGGCGGGCATCGTCATCGACAGGTTCGGCGGCACGAGCGCCGGTGCTCTCGCCGCGGCAACCTTCGCGCTGGGGCTGGACGCCCCCGATGCGACCGCCGCGGCACGAGAGTTCATCGCGGAAACTCGGCCGGTTAGCGACTACACGATCCCCGCGGTAGCCCTCACGCGAGGCCGGCGCGTCGATCGCCTGGTAGAGGGATTCTTCGGCAGCGGGACCCTGATCGAGCATCTGCCAAGGGAGTTCTTCTCCGTGTCGACGGACATGATCACGGGCGACCAGGTCATCCATCGGCGTGGACTTTTGTGGGTCGCCGTGCGCGCGTCGATCTCGATCCCCGGTCTCATGCCGCCGGTGCAACGCGGCGAGCAGCTCCTCGTCGACGGTGGACTGTTGAACATCCTCCCGGCCGACTTGATGTGCGCCGACCCGGACGGCGAGGTCATCTGCGTCGATCTGCGCACGACGTACGTGCCATCGAAGGGCTTTGGTCCGCTGCCGGCAATGCTTCAGCCTCCCGCATTCGTCCGGCGGCTGCTGACCGGGACGGATGTGGCCCTACCACCGCTGCAAGAGACATTGCTTCGCAGCGTTGAACTTGCGGCCCCCAAAGGAAATCTGCGCGAGTTCCCCCGAGTGGCGGCGATCATCGAGCCGGACGTCTCGGCGATCGGTCCGCTGGACTTCAAAAACATCGATGCCGCCCTGGAAGCCGGGCGGATCGCGACCCGGGCGGCCCTGGAAGCACAGCCGGCGCTTGTTCGCTGAGCGTCGGCCCTGCTTGTAGCATTAGCTCTGCAACCAACGGCTCTTCAGATGGACGCTTCGTGTGTGCACCAGGTCGTCAAGCCGGGCGGGGCAGACAACACGGGGTCTCGCTCGCGACATCGCACGCGGCCGTTCCAGCGCGGCTAGGTTGGTAATTCATGCGCTCCGATTGGTGGGACAAGCCACAGGCCCATCTCGACATGCGCATAAACGGCGCCGACGTGAGTGTGCCGATTTTCGATCAACTCTTCGTCGGCCGTCAGTGCGCGGGGATCGACGAACAACGCCGGCTGGTTATCCCCGATCCGAACATCTCACGTAACCACCTCGAGATCCGCTTGGACGTCAGCACCGACCGGGCATACCTCATCGACACCAGCACCAACGGGACGTTGCTCAACGGCATGCCGCTGGAGCGCGCCGTGCAGGTCCCTCTCAAGCCCGACGACCGGATCTCGGTGGGCGACGTCGTGCTCACCTTCCGGTCGGACCGGTTCAACGCAGTCGGGGTGACCAACACCAGCCCGACGCTGACGCGGATCGTCGAGGAGACCATGGTGATGGTGGTCGGGGATATCACCAACTACTCGACGATCTCCGAAGTCACCGACAACCAGGTTATCGCCCGGAGCCTGAACTACCTTTGGCACGAGCTCGGCCGCGTCCTGCGCGCCCACCGCGGCACGCTCAACCATTACGCCGGTGATGCGCTGTACGCGGTGTGGGAACTGCGGACGATTCCGGCGGCGAACGAGCTCGCGATCGACTTCGCGCTCGCCGCGAACCGAAGGGTCGAGGAGCTCGGGCCCTCGCTTCCGCTGCGCGCCCCGGACGGCTCGCCGATTCGCATGGGTTGGGGCGTGGTGCAGGGCCGGGCCGCGATCGCGGCGATGACACGAACGGTCACGGCCGTCATCGGCGACGCGACCAACGTGGCGTTCCGGCTGGCCGGCATTGCCGGGCGCGCGGGTTATGCCGACGTGATGGTCAGCGCCGGCGTGCATGCTGCCGTCGAGGCGCAATACGTGTGGGGCCACCCCGAGCAGGTAGAGATCAAGGGCCGGCGCGGGACGGAGACCGTCTTTCCGGTTGTCGGCCGCTGCTAGCCGGCCGTTGCCTCCCCTTGTGCCGAACGTGCGGCTAGCCGCACACTCGACGCCCAACG
>NZ_MBEU01000011.1 GCF_001954275.1 Mycobacterium sp. IS-836
CCCTCCCGCCCGACTCGGTGATGGTGTTGATGATGGTGTTGGCGCCAACTGTACCGACCCGCAGCCGAAGGAACCACCTTCGGCTTCAAGCGGATCACTCCTCGACGGTGACCGGGATCGGCTGGTAACGCGTCTTCGCGGCGGCTTGCTCCGCGGCGGTCCTCGCGTCCGGCTCGGGCGCGACGCCGCCCCCCGGCGGTCCGTCCGGCGGCGGTTTCGGTGTTGGCCGGGAGGTCCGGTCGATGTCGTCGACGATGGCGCGGATGACCTCGAGCAAGGCGATGCTGTGGTCGGCGATGACGGTGAGCAGCGGGTGCTGATCGCCGGTGGCCAGGGCGGCCAGGGCGCACACCGGGCACCACACCTGCTGGCACTTGCCGGTCCCGACGCCGGCGCCGGCCGTCAATGCGGCCGCTGTGCGCACCGCGGGGTCGATCCCGTCCAGGATCGCCTGGGCGAGCTTGCGCAGCTCGGGACCGAGTTCGGGATGAGCGCCATTCACTTAGGCCACACCTCCGGATCTGGTCGAAAGCGAACGGTCAGCTCACTGCCCCGCAGGTGTGCGTCCAGCACCGTGCACCGCCGCAGCACCGACGCCAACCGAACCCTGCGCCGTAGCCCGCCGGCGCTGATGATCAGGTCGTCGTCGACCCGCCCCAACGACAGCGCGCCGGGATCGAGCTGGGGTAACGCTAGCCGCATTCGGTAGATGGACCCAAGTCCCGACCCTGATTCCAGGTCAACGATAGGACGCAGGGGCCCGGGCGGCGGCGCCCCACGCCGGCGCCGCGCGCCGTCCAGCAGTCCGCCCAGCGCCTTCGCGCCGATCGGCTCGCCGGACAGGTGTGGGGTCAGCACCAGGGCCACGTCTCCGATGGTGGCGTCGAGTTCGTCGAGCACCGCATGTTGTTCGGAGATGCGTTCGGCATACCAGTAGAACGCCGGGTGGTCGGGCAGGTTGTGGTACTCGTACGACTCGTCTTCGGTCAGCACCTGATTGACGATCAGCTCCTCGACGCGGACGCCCATCAGCGCCAGCGAGCCCAGGGTGCGCACCGCCTCGGCCGCAACCACCCGCTCGGGGGTCAGCACCAGGTGCGCGCTCACCTGCCCGCCGTCCGTCAGCAGCGCGCCGAGCGCGTCCACGCTGGCGCTGATGCGTTCCAGCAGTTCCACCACCGCCGCGGACCGGGTGTCGTCGGCGGTCACGGACAGCCGGCGATGGCGCGGCCACGCGCGCTCCACGTAGAGCCCGAAGGTGGCGGGCAACGTCAGCATTCGCAGCGCGTCCGCCGTCGAGGCGCAGTCGACGACGATGCGGTCCCATCGTCCGGACGCCGCGAGCTCGCCGACCGCGTGCAGACCGAGCACCTCCTGGATGCCCGGCAGCGCCGAGAGTTCTTCGGGGGCAATGCTGCTCAGCTCGGAATCGGGGAACCGTCGATCCAGCGCCCCGACCACGTCGTGCCACCGGGACTCGAGCAGCGCGAGAGTGTCCAACGCCAGCGCGTCGAGGAAGCCGCCGCCGGCCGCGCCGTCCCCGGTATCGAGGTCGGCGAGCACCCGAACCGGGTCCTCGCGGCCGCTCGGCGGCACCGGGACACCGAGCACGTCGCCCAGCGAATGCGCCTGATCGGTGGACACCACCAGCACCCGGCGGCCCTCGCTCGCGTCACCGACCGCGGTGGCACATGCCAGGGTGGATTTTCCTACCCCGCCCTTCCCGACGAAGAGACTGATCCGGGCGGGCTCAGCAGACTCACTCAGCCTCGACTCGTTTCTTCAGATCCTTTAATGCGGTGTCGGTCAGCCTGCGCTCGGCCTTGCGCTTGAGCATGCCGATCATCGGCAGGGCCAGGTCCACCGAGAGCTCGTAGGTGACGTCGGTACCAGATCCCTTGGGCGCCAAGCGATATGAGCCTTCAAGGGCGCGCAGCAGCGAACTGGAGACCAGGGTCCAGCTCAGCGACTTGCGGTCGGCGGGCCACTGGTAGGACATGACCATGGTGTCCTTGATGATGCCGGCGTCCATAACGAATCGCACCACCTTCGGGTAGCCGTCGGCGCCTCTCTCCTGCACCTCGGCTTCCTTGTACTCCGAGATCCATTCCGGATAGGAATCGATGTCGGCGATCACCGCGAGCACCTTGCCCGGGTCGGCGTCGATGTGAATGGTTTGCGTCGTCTTCTCCGCCACCTGGCTGCTGCCCTCTCTGCCGTAAGCGGTCCGAAACGGTACTCCCGTGCGAAACGTTGACCGCAGTTAAACTACCGGAGAACCGACCGCGCGTGACCGTTCCAGCGTCGTCTTGATCTCAAAGGCCATTTTCTTACCCGCCACCCGACGGCGGTGTGTCATTTTCGGCAAGTTCAGCTTGGCCAGCTGCCAAGCGGCGACACCGGTTGGCTCGGCGTGCAGGAAGTAATGCAGCACCACTCCATCCAGTGACGGTTCCAGCCAGATCTCCATTGTGCCGGTCAATGCGCCGGTCACCGTCCAGCGGATGCCCTTTTCCGCGCGATCCTCGACGACCTGCAGCCGCAGATCGGGCCACCACCGACGCCATTTCGACCGATCGGCTACCGCGGCGCCAACCCGCGCGCCGTCGGCGGCGACGAACGTCTGGTCGGCGATCTGGATGCTGTGCATCGCCACAGCTTCACACACCTGTCGGCGGTGCCCGTCAACGACCTCGCGGCAAGGGCGCGGCGAGGGTGCGGCGAGGGTGCGGCAATCGTGACGCGGCCCCGACCGACCGCCGCCGTGCTGGGCGAACACTCGGATTAGGCTGGGCGACAGCAAGCCGGACCCCGGCAAGGTCACCAGGTCAAATGAGGTCAATCAAGTGCGTGAGTACAGCGTCCCCGCCCGTTTCTCCGTCGGCGAGCGCGACAACGTCGCGGCCGTGGTCTTCGAGCATGAGCGCGACGACCCCACCTTTGTCATCTACCAACGCCAGATCGACGGCGTCTGGACCGACGTCACGTGCGCCGAGGCGGCCGACCAGATTCGTTCTGCGGCATTGGGTTTGATCTCGCTGGGCGTGCAGGCCGGTGACCGGGTGTCGATCTTTTCCGCCACCTGCTACGAGTGGGCGATCCTCGACCTGGCGATCTTGGCGGTGGGGGCCGTCACGGTGCCGATCTACGAGACCTCGTCGGCCGAGCAGGTGCGCTGGGTGCTGCAGAATTCCGAGGCCGTCCTGGCGTTCGCCGAGACCGACGAACACGCCGCGATCGTCACCGAGCTGACGGGCGAGCTGCCGGCGCTGCGCCGGGTCCTGCACATCAACGGTTCGGGTCCCAAGGCGCTCGACCAGCTCGTCGAAGCCGGCGCGTCGGTCGACCCGGCCGAGCTGACCGCCCGGCTCGACGCGTTGCGGGCCCAGGACCCGGCCACCCTCATCTACACCTCGGGAACCACGGGACGGCCCAAAGGCTGCCAGCTCACCCATTCCAACCTGCTGCATGAGATCCGGGGCACCCAGGAGTGCCTGCCGACCTTGCTGCAGGAGGGTCAGCGGCTGCTGGTTTTCCTTCCGCTCGCCCACGTGCTGGCCAGGGCGCTGACCCTGTCGGCGTTCGCCAGCAAGGTCACCGTCGGATTCACCAGCGACATCAAGAACCTGCTGCCGCTGTTCGGCATGTTCAAACCGACCGTGGTGGTCTCGGTTCCGCGGGTGTTCGAGAAGGTGTACAACACCGCCGAGCAGAACGCCGTCAACGACGGCAAGGGCTGGATCTTCAAGCGGGCGGCGCAGACCGCGGTCGACTGGAGCCAGGCCTTCGACGACGGCCGGCCCGGGCCGCTGCTGCGCGCCAAGCACGGCCTGTTCGACCGGCTGGTCTACCACAAGCTGCGCGCCGCGCTGGGCGGCGACTGCCACGCCGCCGTCTCCGGTGGCGCGCCGCTGGGCGCGCGGCTGGGCCACTTCTACCGCGGCGTGGGGCTGACCGTCTACGAGGGCTACGGCCTGACCGAGACCAGCGCCGCCATCACGGTCAACCAGATCGACGGGCTGAAGATCGGAACGGTCGGAAAGCTGGTGCCCGGCAACAGCCTGCGCATCGCCGAGGACAAGGAACTGTTGGTCCGGGGCGGCGTGGTGTTCAGCGGCTACTGGCGCAACGAACAGGCCACCGAGGAGGCGTTCAGCAACGGCTGGTTCAAGACCGGCGATCTCGGCGCGGTCGACGACGACGGCTTCTTGACGATCACCGGCCGCAAGAAGGAAATCATCGTCACCGCGGGCGGCAAGAACGTCGCCCCCGCGGTGCTCGAGGACCAGCTGCGGGCGCACCCGCTGATCAGCCAGGCGATGGTCGTTGGGGATGCCAAGCCGTTCATCGGCGCCCTGATCACCATCGACCCCGAGGCGTTCGACGGCTGGAAGCAGCGCAACAGCAAGGCGGACGGCGCGTCGGTGGGCGACCTGGCCACCGATCCCGACCTGATCGCCGAGGTGGACGCGGCCGTGAAGAAGGCCAACCTGTCGGTGTCACATGCCGAGTCGATCCGCAAATTCCGCATCTTGCCGGTCGATTTCACCGAGGACACCGGTGAACTGACGCCGACGATGAAGGTCAAGCGCAACGTGGTGGCCGAGAAGTTCGCCTCCGACATCGAGGCGATCTACGACAAGGACTAGCCGCCCAGGATTAAACCGAAGGACTAGCCGCGCAGCAGGTCGGCCAGCCGCGCCGCCAGCGTGTCCCAGCGCCACTGCGACATCACCCACTCGCGACCGGCGGCGCCCATCGCGGCGGCGCGGTCGCGATCGGTCAGCAACTCGCTGACGGCGTCGGCCACCTTGTCCGTCGAGCGACCGTCGACCACTAGCCCAGTCTTGTTGTGCTGCACGGCTTCTGGGGCTCCACCCGACTGCCCGGCGATGACCGGCACGCCGGTGGCCGAAGCCTCCAGGAAGACGATGCCCAAGCCTTCGACGTCCATGCCCGCGCCACGGGTGCGGCACGGCATCGCGAACACGTCGGCCAGCGCGTGGTGGGCGGCCAGTTCGGCGGCCGGCACGCCGCCGGTGAATGTCACGTGGTCGGCCACCCCGCAGTGGCGGGCCAGCTTCTGCAGCTCCTGCAGGTACGGACCACCGCCCACGATCACCAGGGCCGCGCCGTCGACGCGTCGCCGAATCAACGGCAGCGCCCTGATCAACACGTCCTGCCCTTTGCGCGGGACCAGCCGGGACAGGCACACCACGGTGGGCCGCTCGCCCAGCCGGTAGCGCCTGCGCAGCTCGGCGCGGGCGGCCGGATCGGGCCGGAACCGGTCGGTGTCCACCCCCGACGGCAGGTACTCCAGCGATGCCGCGGGACCGAAGGCCGTCGCGAACCGGGACCGGGTGTAGCGGCTGACGAAGGTCACGACGTCGGTGCCGTCGCCAATGCGGCGCAACACCGATCGGGCCACCGGAAGCATCGACCAGCCCACTTCGTGGCCGTGCGTGCTGGCCACCACCCGGGTCGCACCCGCCTGCCGGGCGCGGGGCGCCAGCAGGGCCAGCGGTGCGGCCGCGCCGAACCACACGGTCTCGATGCCGTGCTCGGCGATCAGCCGGCGCATCCGCGCATCAACGGCCGGGCCGGGCAGCATCAGGGTGCCGGGATGGCGCACGACTCGATAACCGGCGGCTCGGGCCGCCTCGTCGAATGCATCGGCGCCCTTCCATTGCGGCGCGTACACGGTCACCGAATGCGAGCCGGTTTGGACGAGTCGGCCGACGAACTCCCCCAGGTAGGACTGGATGCCGCCACGCCGGGGCGGAAAGTCGTTGGTTACCAGCAGGACCCGGCTCACGTGCGTCAGGCTATAGGACCAGCCAACGCTTCCAGCGGGCGAGCAGTGCGCCCGGGTCGCTGCCGAGGGCGTCGCGCGCGGCGGTGGGCAGGTCCGCATGCCCGGCGCCGCACGCGGCCGTGTAGAACGCCCGCAGCTTCGCGCCGCCGTATGTATCGGCGACGAAGCGGGCGAACCACCATGCGCGGTCGTATCCCGACGAGCGCTGCGGGCCGGGAGTGTCCAGATCGGCGTCCGACGGCAGGGCCACCACGGCCTCGGCCGCCTCAGCGGGGACCGGGCCGGGTGGCCGGGCGACGAAATCGGCGACGCCTTCGGTCAGCCATCGCGGCGCGTCCACTGCGGTGTCGACGCGCGCCGCGTAGTGAAAAAGCTCGTGGGTCAACACTATTCGCAGTGCGGGTTCGGTCATGTTGGCCGCGCCCGGCGCGAACACGATCCGTTGGCCGATCGCCACCCGGTGGGCGGGATCGACGCGGTCGACGACGGTCACCGCCGCGATGTCGGCCCATTGTGCGGCCGGCCCGCCGCCGGCGGCGGCGCGAAACTCGTCGTCGGAGGCGGTGGCGACCACCGAGATGTCGCGCGGCCAATCGATCCCCCAGAAGGCCTCGACGGCGTCGACCGCGGCGCCGATGTTCGACGCGATGCGCGACAGCAGGCGATCGGTGGCCGGTCCGCCGCCACCGAGCAGACGGACCGCCCTGTCGCGGACGACCCGCGGCGCGGTGCTCGGGTAGCTAACCGGAGGGTGCGCCGGTTTTGCCGAAGTATGGGGCGCCGCATTCAGTGCCGCACCCGCGATCAGTTCACCAGCAAAGATCCAGGCCAGCAGGATTTTCAAGCCGCGCCGCGACCGGCGGCTAAGCCGGCCCGGGCGCTCAGTAGCGGCGGGCGTCGTGGACCGGGCCAGCCGAATTCATCGGCACCACCCGCACGGGCTGGCCGTAGGTGGAGGAATGAATCACCATGCCGTCGCCGACGTAAAGGCCGCTGTGTGACGCGTCGTTATAGAAGGTCACCACGTCGCCGGGCTGCAGATCCGACAGCGCCACCGGCTGACCGCCTTGGGCCTGCGCCTGGCTGGAGTGCGGCAGCGAGATGCCGGCCTGCTGGAAGGCCCACATCACCAATCCCGAGCAGTCGAACCCGCCGGGGGCCGCACCACCCCACACGTAGGGCGATCCGACCTGCGTCAGCGCGGCCTGCACGACCGTCGCGCGGTCACCGCCGCCGACGCCGCCGCCGGGCTGCGGTCCGAACAGTCCGCCGGGGGGTGGAGCCTCGCCGGGCGCAGGGCCGCCGGGCTGCGGCGCACCGGGCGGCAACGCGTCCGGTGCCGGTGCGCCGGGTGCCGGAGCGGCCGCAGGAACGGGCCCAGGGTCGGCGAGCGCGGTCTTCTGGTCTGGCGACAGGGACATGTACTGCGACTTGACGACGGCGATCTGCACCTGCAGCTGGCTCTGCTTGGACTGCAGGCTGGCCCGCACCGCGGCCGCCTGCTCGGCCGCGCTCTTGGCGTCGGCGGCCGACTTCGCGGAGGCCTGCTCGGCCTTGGCGGCCTGCTCGCCGGCCATCCGGAAACCCGCCATCTGCTCGCGCATTTGAGTCGCCATCAGCCGCTGCACGGCCAGCTTGTCGATCAGACCCTGCGGCGATCCCGCGGTCAGCATGGCCTCCATGCCGTCGACGCGGCCGCCCATGTAGGTCGCGGCGGCGAGCTTGTTGACCGCGGTCTGGAAGGTGGCCAGCTTGGCCTTCGCCCCGTCCACCGCGGCCTGGTCGTCGGCGTGCTTCTTCTCCGCCGCCCGCTGCGCCCCCAACTTCGCGTTCAGGTCGAGCTGGGCGCTGTGCATCGCCTCGGTGGTCCGCTCAGCCTGACGCGATAGCTCGTTGAGTTTCGCCATCGCGTCGTCGGCCGGATCGGCCGCCGCGCTCGCGGCAAGGGCGCCCGCTAGAACCGTCGAGCCCGCCAGTATCCCGACCACCAAACGTGTAAGGGCACGCGCAATCGGATACTCAGAGCCGAAACTCAAGATTTGCTTCCTTAAACGGCCATCGACGCATCGCGGTCGAGCTGGTTTAGGTCTCAAACAGGTTACGAAACGATATAGGTGTTTGTCTAAACCAGATCGTTAAGAAATTAGAAAGAATTCTGTCATTTCTTTGTGAACGACAGCCGGGGTGCGGCTACGATCCAGGAGTTTTGGCGCACACGGCAATTACGCCACCCCGGAGCCGCGATCGCGGTGGATCGGAACCAGCCGCAATCGAGGCGCCAGCCCGGCTTCGGCGAGCACTTCCAGCGCGGCGCGTTCATCCTCCAACAAAGTTTCCGGTACCCCGAGTAGCACGCTGACCACACAGTCGCGGCATCCCGGACCGCGCACCGCGCAGTCGTCGCAGTCGATCACCACCGGTTCGCCGCACGCGGGCGTCGCAAAGCGCGTGTTGTCGGGGCCGCTGCTGTGTGCCATCGGATCGGTCCTCTCGCTTGCGCTCCGGTCGGGCTATCCACACGCTAACCGCGGGCACCGACAACTTTCGGCGCCCGAATCCCCGGATCTGCCCGGCGTGGGAACACCGCGGGTGTCGGTGCGGGTGCTTAACGTCACGCGCATGGGTGTGACTGGTGGGACTCAGCTGAGTTTCGCCGGCCCGGATTGGACACCGACCGACGAAATCCCGTTGCGTGAAACCACCTTTGTCGTCGTTGACCTGGAGACCACCGGCGGACGCACGCGGGGCAGCGACGGAACACCGCCCGACGCCATCACCGAAATCGGCGCGGTGAAGGTCCGCGGCGGCGTCGTGCTCGGCGAATTCGCCACCCTGGTCGACCCGCAGCGCACCATCCCGCCCCAGATCGTGCGGCTCACCGGGATCACCACGGCCATGGTGTGCGACGCCCCGACCATCGACGCCGTCCTGCCGATGTTTCTGGAGTTCGCCGGCGGCTCGGTGTTGGTCGCCCACAACGCCGGGTTCGATATCGGGTTCCTGCGGGCCGCCGCGCAGCGCTGCGAAATCCCTTGGCCCCGACCGCAAGTGCTGTGCACGGTCCGGCTGGCCCGCCGGGTGCTCAGCCGCGAGGAGGCCCCCAGCGTGCGGCTGGCCGCACTGGCGCGGCTGTTCGCCGTCGCCGCACAGCCCACGCACCGCGCCCTCGACGACGCCCGCGCCACCGTCGACGTGTTGCACGCCCTGATCGAGCGGGTGGGCAATCAGGGTGTGCACACCTTTGCCGACCTGCGCTCGTATCTGCCCGACGTGACCCCGGCCCAGCGCCGCAAAAAGGTGCTCGCCGATCCCCTGCCGCACCGGCCGGGGGTCTATCTGTTCCGCGGGCCCGCCGGCGAGGTGCTCTACGTCGGGACGGCCGTCGACCTGCGCCGCCGAGTGAGCCAGTACTTCACCGGGGCCGATCCCCGCGGCCGGATGAAGGAGATGGTCACGCTCGCCACGGCGGTCGACCACGTCGAGTGCGCGCACCCGCTCGAGGCCGGTGTGCGCGAACTGCGGATGCTGGCCGCGCATGCCCCGCCCTACAACCGCCGGTCGAGGTTCCCGCACCGGTGGTGGTGGGTGGCGCTGACCGACGAGGCGTTTCCGCGCTTGGCGGTGGTGCGCTCACCGCGCCACGACCGCGCCGTCGGCCCGTTTCGGTCGCGCGCCGATGCCGCCGAAACCGCGGACCTGCTCGCGCGATTCAGCGGAATCCGAACCTGCACCGCCCGACTGGCGCGCGGTGCGCGACACGGGCCGGCCTGTCCCGAGGCCGAGGTGTCGCCGTGTCCCGGCGCCCGCGACGTCACGGCCACTCAATACGCGGCGGCCGTGGCCCGCGCCGCATCCCTGATCGACGGCCTGGACAACGGCGCGCTGGACGGGGCGGTGCGTCAGGTCAACGCGCTCGCCGAGCGCCGCCACTACGAGAGCGCCGCGCGATTGCGCGACCGCACCGCCACCGCCGTCGAAATCCTGTGGCGCGGGCAGCGGCTGCGGGCCCTGGCCGCGGTGGGCGAGCTGATCGCTGCCGCCCCGGACGGCAACGGTGGCTACCACTTGGCCGTCATCCGCTGCGGCCAGCTCGCCGCGGCGGGCAACGCCAGACGAGGGGTGCCGCCGATGCCGGTCGTCGACGCCATTGCGGCTGGCGCGCAATCGATTCTGCGGGCGCAGGCCCCGCTGGGCGGCGCGCTGGTCGAGGAGACCGCGCTCATCGCGCGCTGGCTGGCGAACCCGGGCGTGCGCATCGTGCGGGTGGCCGGCGAGGACGGCTGGGCCTCACCGCTGCGGTCGGCCGGACCCTGGGCGGCCTGGGCGGCCGCGGCGCGCTCGGCACGGCTGGCGTGCGAGCAGGCCCTCCGGGATTGGGACTCAGAGTTGCTGGCCGAACCGCACCCAACGCGCGAGCAGCTGTTCGGCCGCGCCGGTGTCGATGGCGGCGCCGGCGCGCGACAACCCGTCCTCCCACGCCGGCAACCATTCGGCGCGGCTGGATAGCCCGGCATGCGCGACGATGGCGCCGGCGGCGTTGAGGACGACGGCATCACGGACCGGTCCCGCGGCGCCGGCCAGCACCGCACGTACCTCCGCCGCGTTGGCTTGCGCGTCGCCGCCCAGCAGCTCACCGAGTTCGGCGCGGACGAACCCGAATCCGGCGGGATCGAAGGTCAGCCTGTCCACCGTGCCCGCCTGCACCCGCCAGATGGTGCTCGTCGTGGTCGTCGTCAGCTCATCGAGTCCGTCGTCGCCATGCACCACCAGCACACTGGAGCCCCGCGCGGCGAACACCCCGGCCATCACCTCGGCCAGCTCGGCGAACGCGCAGCCGATCAACCCGGCCCGCGGCCACGCCGGATTGGTAAGGGGCCCAAGGAGATTGAACACCGTGGGCACCCCGATCTCGCGGCGCACCGCGGACGCGTGCCGATACGACGGATGGAATACCGGCGCAAAGCAGAACCCGATCCCGACTTCGGCCAGGCTGCGCGCGACCTGCTCGGGCCCGAGGTCGATGCGCACCCCGAGCGCCTCCAGCGTGTCGGCGCCGCCCGACAGCGACGACGCCGCACGGTTGCCGTGCTTGACCACCGGCACGCCCGCGGCCGCGACCACGATCGCCGCCATCGTGGACAGGTTGACGGTGTTGACGCCGTCCCCGCCGGTGCCGACGATGTCGACGGTGTCGTCGCGGATCGCGTCGGCGGGCATCCGCAGCGCGTGGCTCAGCATGACGTCGGCCAGCTCGCTGACCTCCGCCGAGGTCGGGCCCTTCATCTTCATCGCCACCGCGAACGCGGCGATCTGGGCCGGCGCCGCGTTTCCCGTCATGATCTGGTCCATCGCCCAGGCGGCCTGACCCCGGGCGAGCTCCCGCGCGTCCGTCAGACGAGCCAGGACCTGCGGCCATGACGATGCCGAGCCGGCGGGGCCCGGTGCGGACCCCCCGGGAGACGAAGTCTCGGATGACAGAGCCACGCGCTGATGGTCCCACGAGTACCAACCGCCCCCCAACCGCCGGCCGAGGCACACCGACAGCGGCACCGGCGCGACGCGCGAAACGCCAATTTCAGACCCGGGTAGAGTTCGACAACTACAAAGCGTCATACTTGCGGATGTGACCAGCGCTGTGGGGACCTCGGGTACTGCGATCACGTCACGGGTGCATTCGCTCAATCGCCCAAACATGGTGAGTGTCGGCACCATAGTGTGGCTTTCCAGCGAGCTGATGTTCTTTGCTGGACTGTTCGCGTTCTACTTCACGGCCCGCGCGCAGGCCGGTGGGAACTGGCCGCCGCCGCCGACGGAGCTGAATCTGTACCAGGCCGTCCCGGTGACGCTGGTGCTGATCGCCTCGTCTTTCACCTGCCAGATGGGGGTTTTCGCGGCCGAACGCGGCGACGTCTTCGGGCTGCGCCGGTGGTACGTGATCACCTTCCTGATGGGCCTGTTCTTCATCCTGGGTCAGGCCTACGAGTACTTCCACCTGACCACGCACGGCACGACGATCCCCAGCAGCGCCTACGGCAGCGTGTTCTACCTGGCCACGGGCTTCCACGGGTTGCACGTCACCGGCGGGCTGATCGCGTTCATCTTCTTGCTGGCGCGCACCGCGATGACCAAGTTCACCCCGGCGCAGGCGACGGCCAGCATCGTCGTGTCCTACTACTGGCATTTCGTGGACATCGTGTGGATCGCGCTGTTCACCGTGATCTATTTCATCCGATGAAGGCCGGCGCTTTCGAAGTGGCTTTCACAAGGCTCTGAAAGAGGAATGAACAGGAGTGCTCGGTTGAAGCGACTGAGGTCTATCCGATCCGGTGGCAGCAAGCCCCGGGGTCAGCGGAGTGATCGCGCGCGGCGGCGGCTGCGCCGCCGATTGTCGGGCGGCCTGCTGCTGCTGATCGCGCTGACCGTGGCAGGCGGGCTGGCCGCGGTGCTCACCCCGCGGCCACAGGTGGCCGTCGCCGACGAGTCGTCCTCGGCGCTATTGCGCACTGGCAAGCAGCTTTTCGACACTTCCTGCGTGTCCTGCCACGGCGCCAACCTGCAGGGTGTGCCCGATCATGGGCCGAGCCTGATCGGGGTCGGCGAGGCGGCCGTCTACTTCCAGGTGTCCACCGGCCGGATGCCCGCCATGCGCGGTGAGGCCCAGGCCCCGCGCAAAGACCCGGTCTTCGACGAGGCGCAGATCGACGCCATCGGCGCCTACGTGCAGGCCAACGGCGGCGGCCCGACCGTGACCCGCAACCCCGACGGCAGCGTCTCGATGCAGTCGCTGCGCGGGACCGACCTGGGTCGCGGCGGCGACCTGTTCCGGCTCAACTGCGCGTCGTGCCACAACTTCACCGGGAAGGGCGGGGCGCTGTCGTCCGGGAAGTTCGCGCCCGACCTCGGGCCCGCCAATGAGCAGCAGATCCTCGACGCGATGCTGACCGGCCCGCAGAACATGCCGAAGTTCTCCGACCGCCAGCTTTCCTTCGAGGCCAAGCGAGACATCATCGGCTACGTGCGGACCGTCGCCGAAGAGCGCCAGCCGGGTGGCTACGGCCTCGGCGGCTTCGGACCCGCGCCCGAGGGCATGGCGATGTGGATCATCGGGATGGTCGCCGCCATCGGGCTGGCACTGTGGATTGGGGCGCGATCATGAGCGACGGCTCGAACATCCCTGAGCCCAATGAGGCCGCGCTGGCCGAGATGTCGAATGACGAACTGGTGGCGCTGGGCGGCAAGATCGACGGAGTCGAGACCGTCTACAAGGAGCCGCGCTGGCCGGCCGCAGAAACCAAGGCCGAGAAGCGCGCCGAGCGCGGGGTGGCCCTATGGCTATTGCTGGGCGGTTTCTTCGGGCTGGCGCTGCTGCTGATCTTCTTGTTCTGGCCATGGGAGTACAAACCCAGGGAAGCCGCGGGAAGCTTGTGGTATTCGCTGACCACACCGCTGTACGGCCTGACCTTCGGGCTGTCCATCCTGGCGATCGCCGTTGGGGCGCTGCTGTTCCAGAAAAGGTTTATCCCAGAAGAGATTTCGATCCAGGAACGCCACGACGGCGCCTCCCGCGAAATCGACCGCAAGACGGTGGTCGCGAACCTCACCGACGCCTACCAGGGCTCGACGATCGGGCGCCGCAAGCTCGTCGGACTGTCGCTGGGCATGGGCCTGGGCGCATTCGGCCTCGGCACGCTGGTGGCGTTCGCGGGTGGCCTGATCAAAAACCCGTGGAAACCGGTGGTGCCCACCGCGGATGGCAAGAAGGCGGTGCTGTGGACGTCCGGCTGGACCCCGCGCTACCACGGCGAGACCATCTATCTGGCGCGAGCCACCGGCTCGCACGACAGCGCGCCGTTCGTGAAAATGCGCCCGGAAGACATGGACGCGGGCGCAATGGAGACCGTGTTCCCGTGGCGGGAGTCCGACGGCGATGGCACAACCGCGGAATCGCACGAAAAGCTCACCGCGATCAAGCTCGGTGTGCGAAACCCGGTGATGCTCATCCGGATCCGGCCCACCGACATGTCACGCGTGGTCAAACGGCAGGGCCAGGAAAGCTTCAACTTCGGCGAGTTCTTCGCCTTCACCAAGGTGTGCTCGCACCTGGGTTGCCCCTCGTCGCTGTACGAGCAGCAGTCCTACCGGATCTTGTGCCCGTGTCACCAATCGCAGTTCGACGCACTGCATTTCGCCAAGCCGATCTTCGGCCCGGCGGCCCGTGCGTTGGCGCAACTGCCGATCACCATCGACACCAACGGGTATCTGGTCGCCAACGGTGACTTCATCGAGCCCGTCGGACCGGCATTTTGGGAGAGGACGACGACATGAGTCCCAAACTGAGTCCCCCGAAGATCGGTGACATCCTCGCCAAACAGGGCGAGGATATCGACACCCGCTATCACCCGTCTGCAGCCGTGCGCAGACAGCTCAACAAGGTCTTCCCGACGCACTGGTCGTTCCTGCTCGGCGAGATCGCGCTGTACAGCTTCATCGTCCTGCTGCTGACCGGTGTGTACCTGACGCTGTTCTTCGACCCGTCCATGACCGAGGTCACGTACAACGGTGTCTACCAACCACTTCGCGGTGTCGAGATGTCGCGCGCCTACGAAACGGCGCTGAACATCTCGTTCGAAGTCCGGGGCGGCCTGTTCGTCCGACAGGTCCATCACTGGGCCGCGTTGATGTTCTCCGCGGCGATCATGGTGCACCTGGCCCGCATCTTCTTCACCGGAGCGTTCCGCCGGCCGCGCGAAGCCAACTGGGTCATCGGTTCGCTGCTGCTGATCCTGTCGATGTTCGAGGGCTACTTCGGTTACTCGCTGCCCGACGACCTGCTGTCGGGCATCGGGCTGCGGGCGGCGCTCTCGTCGATCACCCTGGGCATGCCGGTGATCGGAACCTGGCTGCACTGGGCGCTTTTCGGCGGCGACTTCCCGGGCGACATCCTGATCCCCCGGCTCTACGCGATCCACATCCTGCTGATACCGGGAATCATCCTGGCGCTCATCGGATTACACCTGGGGTTGGTGTGGTTCCAGAAGCACACGCAGTTCCCCGGCCCCGGCCGCACCGAGCACAACGTCGTCGGCGTGCGCGTGATGCCGGTGTTCGCCGTCAAGTCCGGCGCGTTTTTCGCCGCCATCGTCGGTGTGCTGGGCCTGATGGGTGGGCTGCTGCAGATCAATCCGATCTGGAACCTGGGTCCCTACAAGCCATCTCAGGTGTCGGCCGGCTCACAGCCCGACTTCTACATGATGTGGACCGAGGGCCTGGCCCGCATCTGGCCGCCATGGGAGTTCTACTTCTGGCACCACACCATTCCCGCCCCGGTTTGGGTGGCGTTGATCATGGGCCTGGTTTTCGTCCTGCTGACCGTCTATCCGTTCCTGGAGAAGCGATTCACCGGTGACTACGCGCATCACAACCTGCTGCAGCGGCCGCGGGACGTCCCGGTGCGCACCGCGATCGGTGCGATGGCGATCTCCTTCTACATGGTGCTGACCCTGGCGGCGATGAACGACATCATCGCGTTCAAGTTCCACATCTCGCTCAACGCGACGACGTGGATCGGGCGCATTGGGATGGTGATCCTGCCGCCGTTCATCTTCTTCATCACCTATCGGTGGTGCATCGGGCTGCAGCGCAGCGACCGCGCGGTGCTCGAGCACGGCGTCGAGACCGGCATAATCAAGCGGCTGCCGCACGGTGCCTACATCGAGCTGCATCAGCCGCTGGGTCCGGTCGACGACCACGGCCACCCGATACCGCTGGAGTACCAGGGCGCGCCCGTGCCCAACAAGATGAACCGGCTGGGCTCGGGCGGCACGCCTGGTCACGGCAGCTTCTTGTTCGCCGACCCGCCGTCCGAGGACGCGGCGCTGCGCGAGGCGACCCACGCCGCCGAACAACGCGCCCTGACCGCGCTACGGGAGCACCAGGACAGCATCGTCGGTTCCAACGGCGAGCACGGCGAGCACTAGCCGGGCGGGCGCCGCGGTGTGCGGGGTTGGCGCCCTGCGCGCACACTCAACGCCCTCATCGCACACTGGCCGATTGGGCCGGCCGCGGGGCCGTCCTGGCCTGGCGTTAAGGCGATTAGCGCTCGGCGGCCAGGCCGCGCAGTTGCCTCACATAGAACCACTCGACCGCCGGCATCGCCGCGGTGACGAGCCCGGCCAGCACGTAGCCGACCCATGACGCGCCGTCGTGGCCGACGGCCATCAGGTAGGTCGCGGCCGCGACCGCGATCAGCGCGGCGCCCATCGTGCCCGCCAGTATCACGGTGCCGCGCAACCAGACCCGGTCCACCGCAGCGCCGGACCATTCGGCCGCCGGCTCCGTGGACTGCACGGTGTGCGCGCGCCCCCGTTCCGTCGCGGTGCGTGCACCGGGCCCGCCCGGCCGCAGCGCGGTTCTCCCCAGCGCGCGCGCCGGAACGGGCGCCGACCCGACGGCCGGATCGGCCTGAGCCATGCGCCGAGCCCGCAACAGCACCGGGATCGCACCGGCGATGATCAGCGCGGAAACGACGATGACGGCGTACAGCACCCACGTGGTGTGCGAGCCTCCCCCGGCCGTTTTGTGGAAGCCCCGGCCGAGATCGGACAGCGCGACGGCGGCGGCCACGCTGACGCCCAGCAACACCAGCCAGATCGCCGCGCACGCCCCGATCAGGATGCGGTCGATGACCTCCGGCGGAATGGTGTCCGACCCGCGCCGGTAGGCGGAGTATCTGCTGACCATCAGCAGCTCGTCTGCGGTGAGTCGTTGTTGTTCGACGACAGCACCGCCCCGTCGCTGGTGGTGATCGAGCAATTGAGCCTGCTGAGCCGGAACAGGCTGGACGCCTGCACCGATCCGACGTCCGACGTCGAGATCGGTGTCACCGTCATCGACCACGGGATGTACACGTTGTGCTGGGTGCGAGACCGTCCGGAGGCGTCGACGTAGGTCACCGAAATGATGTCGCCCGGCGCTTTCGTGCCGGTCACCGAGTAGGTGACTTGCCGCGGCCCTGCCGGTGTCGGCGGAGGCGGCGGGGGCGCTGCCGCAGTTGGGCTGGCCGGGGGCGAT
>NZ_MBEU01000012.1 GCF_001954275.1 Mycobacterium sp. IS-836
ACCGCCCCGGCGACAAACGCCTCATCGGCTACATCACCGGCACCGCCGACCCCGCCACCATCCGCGACCAACTAGCCAAGCGGCTGCCGGCCTACATGATCCCCGCCGCGCTGATCGCCGTCGACGCGCTACCGCTGACGGTCAACGGCAAACTCGACACCGCCGCCCTCCCCGCACCCGAATACACCACCAGCGCCTACCGCGCCCCCACCACCCCCACCGAAGAAATCCTGGCCGCCATCTACGCCCACACACTCGGACACGACCACGTCAGCATCGACGACTCCTTCTTCGACCTCGGCGGAGACAGCATTTCGTCGATGCAGGTGGTGGCGCAGGCCCGTGCCGCCGGCCTGATGTGCAGGCCGCGCGATATTTTCGTCGAGCCGACGGTGGCCCGGCTGGCCCGGGTGGTTGGAATTGCCGACGGTGCGGCCGGCCCGATCGACGAGGGTGTCGGGCCGGTGTTGGCTACCCCGATCATGCGTTGGCTGCAAAGTGTTCAGGGCCCGGTTGAGCAGCTCAATCTGATGGCGTTGTTGCAGGCTCCCTCGGGGGTCAGCGAGGCCGACGTGGTGGTCATGCTGCAGGCCTTGCTGGATCGGCATGCCATGCTGCGGCTCCGGGTCGACGACGACGTCGCTGGCGGCTGGTCTCTGGAGGTGCCCGGCGCGGGCTCGGTGGATGCGAGCGATTGCCTGCACTCGGTGGACGTGTGGTCCGACGAGGCGCTGGCGGAGGCGCAATCTCGGTTGAATCCGGCCGCCGGGGCGGTACTCAGCGCGCTGTGGGTCGCTTCCACCCGCCAATTGGCGCTGATCGCAAATCATCTGGCCGTCGACGTGGTGTCGTGGCGGATATTGCTGGATGACCTCAACACCGCCTGGAGTCAACACCGGGTGGGCCGGCAAGTGGTATTGCCCGCGGCGGGGACATCGTTTGCCCGCTGGGCGTCGCTGCTGGCCGAGCACGCGCGCTGCCCGGAAGTCGTGGGCCAAGCGGACGCCTGGAGGGAGGTCGTGGCGATCCCTCCCGCGCTGCCCGCAGTTCACCCCGACGTCGATACGTTTGTCACGGCTGAGCACATGGAGGCGTCGCTGGATGTCGGGACCACCCGCATGCTGCTCGGCGAGGTGCCCGCCGGGTGTGATGCCGGGGTGCACGAGATCCTGCTGATCGCGTTCGCCTTGGCGTGGGCGGAGTTTTTGGGCACCGGCGACACCCCGATCGGCATCGACGTCGAGGGCCACGGACGCGACGAGGAGCTGGCCCCCGATGTTGACCTGTCGCGCACCGTGGGGTGGTTCACCACCAAATCCCCGGTGTCGTTGACGGTAGGCGGGCTGCCTTGGGCGCAGGTGACGGCCGGCGAATCAGCACTGGGCCTGGTGATCAAGGACGCTATCGCGCAACTTCGTGCCCTACCCCGGCCCCTGACCTATGGGCTGCTGCGCTATCTGAACACCGATGTTGATCTGGCCGGGTCCGACCCGCCGATCGGGTTCAACTACCTGGGGCGCCTGGGTGTACCGGTGCTCGATGCTTCGGCCGATGGTGATGTCTGGCGGATCGGCTATTGGGGGTCGTCGTTCACCGACAGCGGCGGCGCCGGCCGCGCCATGCCGCTGGCGCACACCGCGGCCGTCAACGCCGTCACCGTCGACACCGATGCCGGCCCGCAACTGCACGCCCAGTGGACGTGGGCGCCATCGGCCCTGGATCGCGAGCAGGTCACCCAGCTCAGCCGGTTGTGGTTTGACGCCCTCGGCGGCATCTGCGCGCATGTGCGAAGCGGTGGGGGAGGCTTGGCTCCCGCCGACGTTGCGGCCGACCCCAAGCCGGGGGACAAGAGCAGACTGCGCTACGACGATTACCTGCACCTCGACCAGCTGCTCGACGCCGTCCAGCCGTTGTTCGCAGACGGCGACCGCTGCGCTTGGGGCGACGAAAGATACTTCCTGATCATCCACCAAACCTCCGAACTGTGGGCTTCGCAGATCCTCGCCGACCTCGAGGTCGCGCTGGAGGCCGCCCGCCTGGCGGACTTCGACAGGGCGATCGAACGCTTGAAGCGCGCCAACGCCGTGCTCGAACTGATGTTGACGACACAGGGTGCCCTACAACATCTTGCGGTGGATGACTTCCATCGGTTCCGGCCCCGACTACAGGGTGTGAGCGCGGCACAGTCGGCGCAATTCGAAATTTTGCTGCGGGGTGTTCGACACGCTCCGGTGAAGGGCCTCCTCGAGATTGCCGCCGATCGGCGCGACGACGACCGCGGCGACCGCCGACTGAAACTGCAACTGGGCGCGCAGCTCGATGTGTTCATCGCCGGCCTGACGCGGTGGCGGCTGGCGCACGTGGACGCAGTCCGCCGCTTCATTGGGGGAGACCGAGGCACCGGCGGCAGCGCCGGCGTCGACTACCTGATCGATCAATTGATCGAGGCAAGCCGCCCATCATAAGGAGGCACCCACTATGGCAAACATCGAAGAGCCGGCTCGCGACATCGCGACCATGCCCCGGGGCGGGCCTGACGCCTCCTGGCTGGACCGGCGGTTGCAGACCAACCGGCTGGAATACCTCGATCGCGACGATGTAGACAAACTCAAGCGCAGGGTGATTCGCTCGCTTGACAGGGTCGAACGGTTGTTTGCCCTGCACACGACGGGCGCCCGTATGGTTCTTGATGAGGTGGCCAATATCTCCTCTCCCAAGGTCTTAGAACTCGGGTCCGGTCACGGCGGGCTGTCCCGCAAGCTGCTGGAGCTTCATCCCACCGCTCAGGTGACGGTGACCGACATCGATCCCACGTTTGTGGCGGCCATCGCGGCCAGTGACCTCGGCAGTCACCCCCGCGCCACGGTGCGCGAAATGGATGCCGCGGCAATCGACGCGCAAGACGGGGATTACGACCTCGCAGTGTTTGCGCTGTCGTTGCATCACTTGCCGCCTGCTCTGGCCTCCCGGGTGTTCGCCGAAGGGACCCGCGCTGCAGACAAGTTGTTGATCATTGACGCCCACAGGCCGTCGGCACCGGTCCACTTGATGATGCTGGCACTGACGCTGCCGTTTGCTGCGCTATTTCCGCTAATACACGACGAGGTAATCAGCGCACTACGCGCCTATAGCCTGTCGGCGCTACGTGCGCTCGCCCACGATGCGGACCCGGCGATTAACGTCGAATTCCGCCGAGCGCGGGGCGCGATGGTGGTGGTTGCGAGTCGCGCACGGCAACCCGGCAATCGTCACCCGGATCACGAACCGCGGTCCCGGTGAACTGTTCGAGCACCGACGAATAACCCAGCTACGCAAGGAATCACCAGCTGCGAGGGCAGTTGGAGCGCAGTCGTGGGTCTACGGCGCGCCGCCATCTTGTGGTCCGCCACTTGTGAGGGCGGCCACAAGGTCGCCGGCGCGATTGACGATCAGGGAGATGTGTCCTTCGTCGGGGTAGTAGGTGGCGGTGCAGTGCGGTAGTTCGTCGGCGATCGCGCGGGCCACGCCGATCGGTACCGAGCGGTCGAGCTCGCCGTGCCAGAGATACACCTCGGACATCTCGATGTCGCGCCACGAGAAACCCCACGGGCGCCCGAATATTGCGCCCTCGCGGGCCGGACCGCGCGGGCCTTGCCGGAACGCGTCGGCCAGCACCGCGGCCATCAGCTCGGCGACCCCAGGTTGGTCGAGGACCCGCCGATCCGCTTCGACCCAGCCGCGCGCCAGGCGCCGCAACCGGCGCTCACCGCGCTCCGGGTCGGCGAACGAGCGAGACGTGAGCGGGGTGACGACCCACGGGATCGACCTGGACAGCAGGGCCCTGGCCGCGCCGAAGGGGCCGAGGGGCGAGACCAGGCCGCAGGCCTTGAGCCGGCCCGGGATCCGGTAGGCGCACGCCGCCGCGTGGGGCCCACCACTGGCGACCCCGATGACCGAGAACCGGTCGATACCCAGCCGGTCGGCAACCTCGGCCACATCGTCGGGCCAATCGAGCAGCCGGCGCCGGGGTTGATAGGTCGAGAGCCCCATGCCCGGGCGATCCACGCCAAGCAGGCAGACCCCGGCATCCTCGGCGGCCTGCGCCAAAAACCTTGCCTCGAGCCGAGAACCGGGATCGCCGTGAAAGTAGAACAGCGCCGGCCCGTCGCGGTTGCCGTACTCGGCGAAGCCGATTCCGCGCCCGTCCGCCAGCCGTACTACCTCGCCCGTATCGGCGCGATCGTCTGACTTCATCCCTGCGAGACTCCCTTTACGCCATACAGAAGCGGTACAGAAGCCATACTTGCAGCAGCGCGGGAGGAGGGGAGTGCCGATGAGCAAGCTCGGACAGCGAGCCGTTGTCTGCGGCGCGAGCATGGCCGGGCTGCTGGCCGCCCGAGTGCTGTCGGACTTTTACGAAACGGTGACACTGGTCGAGCGCGACCGGCTGCCCGACGGCGCCGAACAGCGGCGCGGCGTGCCCCAGGGACGGCACTTTCATGCGCTATTGAGCACGGGGTCGACAGCGCTGGGCGAGCTGTTCCCCGGCCTGCTCGACGAACTCGTCGCCGGGGGCGCCATCGTCCTCGACAACGACCAATCCCGCGCCTATGTCCGGTTGGGCCAGCACGAGCTCGACCTCTCCGGCGAATTCGCCGACCCGGCAGCGCTTTTCATCTATCAACCGAGCCGGCCATTTTTGGAGTCCCACGTCCGGCGACGGGTCCGCGCCCTCGCGAACGTGACGTTCCTGGAGGGCCATGACGTCGTCGAGCCGATCGCCGACCCGGCCCATCGGGTGACCGGTGTTCGGGTGGTCAACCGTGACACCGGTGCGGAAACCGTGCTGGACGCCGACATGGTGGTCGATGCGACGGGCCGGGCCGCGCGCATGCCGGCGTTCCTCGTCAACCTCGGCTACGAGCGACCCGTCGAACAGCGCTACCCGGTGCAGCTGAGCTACGCCAGTCAATTTCTGCGCATTCCCGAAGGCATGCTCGACGAGAACGCGATCTCGGTCGGCATCACGCCCGACCGCCCGGTCGGCGTGGTGGTGGTGGCCTACGAGCACGGCACCTGGATTCTGACCCTGTTCGGCATCGACGGCTACGAACTGCCCGACGACCTGCCCGGCGTCATCGACTGCGCCGCGGAATTCGCGCCGGCTTTTCTGATCGATGCGCTGCGGGCGGCCGAGCCGCTCGGTGCGTTGTCCGCGCAGCGGTACCCGGCGAGCACCTGGCGGCGCTATGACAAGCTGCGCCGATTCCCCGGGGGGCTGCTGGTGATCGGCGACGCGATCTGCAGCTTCAACCCGGTGTACATGCAGGGCATGACCATGGCCGCGCTGCAGGCCGTGGCGCTTCGAGACTGTCTGGCCGATCGCGACGGCGACCTGAGCCGGCGATTCTTCAAGGCGGCCGCCAAGCAGATCGCCCCCGTGTGGCGGGGAAACCGGCTCAACGATTTCGCCGTGTCCCAGGCGGGTGGTTGGCGTCGCGCCCTACGGCGCTTGATGAACTGGCACTCCGAGAAGGTGCAGGCAGCCGCCGCCAACGACCCGGCGGTCACCGAAGCGCTCCTGCGGGTGCAGCACTTTGTCGACCCACCGGGCCGGCTCATGCAGCCCTCGTTCCTGATGCGGATCGTCGCAGCAAACCGGCGCCCCAAAACGGCCCGAGCCACCGGGGTGGAGGGTCTGCGCGCAGGGGGCCCCTGAGCGCTTTCGCCCTGGGTCGAGCCCGACAACGACATCGTGGAATACGGCCCCGGCGGGCAAATGCTCGGGTACGGTGCCACACATGGGGAGTAACGGGTGGGCAACGCATGCCGGTTCGGTGAATGTAATTCCCGCGGTATGCCCGGCCAGTGGTCTTTCGGACCATCACGACGGCGAGGCCGAGCGGACTGCCGCGGGCAAGAGGCTCACCTACGCTGACTACCTGCACCTCGACGGCCTGCTCGACGCCGTCCGGCCTTTGTTCGCCAACGGCGATGCCGCCGCCTGGGGCGACGAGAGATTCTTCCTGATCATCCACCAAGTCTCTGAGCTGTGGGTTTCGCAGATTCTCGCGGACCTCGAGGTCGCGCTCGAGGCCGCTCGCCTTGCGGATTTCGACAAGGCGATCGATCGCTTGAAGCGCGCCAATGCCGTGCTGGAACTGACGCTTGCGACGCAGGGCGCCCTGGAACATCTCGCGGTGGACGACTTCCACCGGTTCCGGCCTCACTTGCAGGGCGTGAGCGCCGCACAGTCCCCTCAGCTAGCGACCTTGCTGACGGGCGCGGACCACGCTCCCGTGGCGGGGCTGCTCGAGATCGCCGCCGATCGGCGCGGCGACAGCGCCGGCCGCCGGCAGAAACTGCACTTGAACGCGCAGCTCGACGTCTTCATCGCCGGCCTCACCCGCTGGCGGCTCGGCCACCTGGACGCGGTTCGCCGTTTCATCGGCGACGGCCCGGGCACCGGGGGCTCGGCCGGGGTCAGCTACCTGATCGATTGCCTGGACGGGACTCCCCGCCCGTCGTAGGACACGTTTGCGCGTGACGCTCGTACGCTACGGCACCCATCCGAGCCAGTACGGCGTGCTCAGCCTTCCCGAAGGCCCGGGTCCCTGGCCGATTGCTGTCGTCATCCACGGCGGGTTCTGGCGGACGGCCTACGGCGCCGACCTGACCTCCGATCTGGCCGAGGATCTCGCGCGGCACGGCTTCGCCGCCTGGAACGTCGAATACCGCAGGGTGGGCGAGGACCCAGAGGGCGGGGGCGGTGGCTGGCCGGCCACCTGCCTCGACGTCGCCGCCGCCGTCGACCTGCTCGCCGCGACCGGCCAAACCCTGGCAGCGGGTCGCCTCGACCTGTCGCGGGTCGTCGCGATCGGGCACTCCGCGGGAGGTCAGCTCGCCGGCTGGCTGGCCGGCCGGAAGTCGCTGCCCGCCGGCGCGCCCGGGGCCTCGCCCCTCGTGCCGCTGACCGGCTTCGTCAGCCAGGCGGGAGTCCTGGACCTGGCGCTCGCGCTCGAGGAGGACCTGGGCGCCGGGGCGGTCCGCAACTTCCTCGGCGGCCCGGTGAGCGACGCCGAGGACCGCTCGCTGGCCAGCCCCAGCGCCCTGCTTCCGATGGGCGTTCCCTCGGTTTGCGTGCACGGCACCGACGATGGCGACGTGCCACTGGTTCAGTCGGAGCGCTTCGTCGCGGCGGCTCGGCACGCCGGCGACGACTCGCGGCTGCTGACGCTCCCCGGCACCGATCACTACGCGCTGATCGATGTGGCCTCGCCCGCGTGGGCGGCGTGCCGCGCGGCGGTCATCGATCTCGCGTAGCTGGCCGCCGGGCCGCGGTGTTGAATCAAGGCATGTTGAGCCTGGCCGAAATATCCGACCGCCTCGAGATCCAGCAGCTGCTGGTGGACTATTCCACCGCCATTGACAACCGCCGCTTCGACGATTTGGACAAGGTCTTCACCCCCGACGCCTACATTGACTACCGCGAGCTCGGCGGCATCGACGGCCGCTACCCCGAGGTGAAGAAGTGGCTGTCCGAAGTGTTGCCGACCTTCCCGGTGTATGCGCACATGCTCGGCAACTTCTCGGTGCGCATCGACGGGGACACCGCGTCGTCTCGGGTGATCTGCTTCAACCCGATGGTGCTGCCCGGCGACCCCCAAGCAAAACAAGAGCAGGTGCTGTTTTGCGGCCTGTGGTACGACGACGAGTTCGTGCGCACCCCCGAGGGCTGGCGGATGACGCGGCGGGTGGAGACCAAGACGTTCCAGAAGGTGATGTAGGCGAATTTCCGCCGGGGGTCCGCGTTCTGGCACAATGGGCGGCTGTCCGCCCCGCGACTACGGCCGTTGGGCGGTCACACACGCGAGGCAAAACCGGATCCGGGCAATCCGCCCGGATCGCTGAATTGCAGCGTGACACACACAGGAGAACTCGCTTAACCATGGCTGTGAAGATCAAGCTGACTCGGCTTGGCAAAATCCGCAATCCCCAGTACCGAATCGCCGTCGCCGACGCACGCACGCGGCGCGACGGCCGTTCGATCGAGGTCATCGGCCGCTACCACCCGAAGGAAGACCCGAGCCTCATCGAGATCAACTCCGAGCGTGCCCAGTACTGGCTTTCCGTGGGCGCCCAGCCCACCGAGCCCGTGCTCAAACTGCTGAAGATCACCGGCGACTGGCAGAAGTTCAAGGGGCTGCCCGGCGCGGAGGGCCGCCTGAAGGTCAAGCCGGCCAAGCCCAGCAAGCTCGAGCTGTTCAACGCCGCGCTGGCCGCCGCCGAGGGCGAACCCACCACCGAGGCCGCGAAGCCGAAGAAGAAGGCCCCGGCCAAGAAGGCCGCCAAGGCCGCCGAGCCCGCTCCCGAAACGAGCGCTGAGCCCGCCGCCGAGGCCGCTCCCGAGACGAGCGCTGAGCCCAGCGCCGAAGCCAGCCCCGAAGCCGAGAAGGCTGAGGCGCCGGCCGAGGGCGGCGAGCAGTCCGAACCGACCACCGAAAGCTGACTGTCGTGAGCACCGTCGTGGTGGATGCCGTCGAGCATCTGGTTCGGGGGATCGTCGACAACCCCGACGATGTCCGGGTGGACATGGTGACCAGCCGGCGCGGCCGAACCGTCGAAGTACATGTTCATCCCGACGACCTGGGCAAGGTGATCGGTCGGGGGGGACGGACCGCGACCGCATTGCGCACGCTGGTCGCCGGCATCGGTGGCCGCGGAATCCGCGTCGACGTGGTGGACACCGACCAGTAGGGCAGCGCTGCTCATGGAGCTGCTCGTCGGGCGCGTCGCCAAAGCGCACGGCATCAGCGGTGAGGTGGTGGTGGAGGTCCACACCGACGATCCCGCCGCCCGGTTTGCGCCCGGTGTTACGTTGCGCGCCAGGCAATCTCGAGGTGACGGCCCGGAGCGCAGCTATGTCGTAGCCGACGTCCGCGAGCACGGCGGACGGCTGCTGGTGCGGTTGACGGGAGTGGACGACCGCGACGCCGCCGAGGCGTTGCGCGGCAGCCTTTTCGTGGTGGATTCCGATGACCTGCCGCCGATCGACGAGCCGGACACCTACTACGACCATCAGCTCGAGGGCCTGCGCGTCCGGACGGCGACGGGGCAGGACGTCGGCGTCGTTGCCGAGGTGCTGCATACGGCGGCGGGCGAATTGCTGGCGGTGCGACGCGATGGCGACGGGGAAGTGCTGGTGCCGTTCGTCGGCGCGATCGTCACGTCGGTGTCGCTGAACGACGGCGTGGTCGAGATCGACCCGCCCGAGGGCCTGCTGGAGCTGGGGTAGTCATGCGCATCGATGTGGTGACGATCTTCCCGGCGTATTTGGACCCGCTGCGACAGTCGTTGCCGGGCAAGGCGATCGAGTCGGGTCTGGTCGACCTGCGAGTGCACGATCTGCGGCGGTGGACGCACGATGTGCATCGCTCGGTCGACGATGCGCCCTACGGCGGGGGTCCGGGCATGGTGATGAAGGCGCCCGTGTGGGGCGAAGCGCTCGACGAAATCTGTTCCGCCGAAACACTATTGGTCGTTCCCACTCCCGCTGGCACGTTGTTCAAGCAGGCCACCGCCCAGCGCTGGAGCGGCGAGGCGCACCTGGTGTTCGCCTGTGGCCGCTACGAAGGCATCGATCAGCGGGTCGTCGAGGATGCCGGCCGCCGGATGCGGGTGGAAGAGGTCTCGATCGGCGACTATGTGCTGCCGGGCGGGGAGTCGGCGGCCGTCGTGATGATCGAAGCGGTGTTGCGGCTGCTGACCGGCGTGCTGGGCAATCCCGCGTCACATCGCGAGGATTCGCATTCGCCGCAACTGGACCGGCTCCTAGAGGGGCCGAGCTATACCCGGCCCCCGAGCTGGCGTGGCCTCGACGTTCCCGACGTTCTGCTATCGGGCGATCATGCGCGAATCGCCGCCTGGCGTCGCGAGGTTTCGCAGGAGCGGACCCGGGAGCGCCGGCCGGACCTGTCCGGCGACTAATCGGCGGGGGTGGATCCGATTCGGCCGTGGGGAAATATCGTCTTGACCGCACGGGTGATCGTGTCGCGTGCGGTGGTGTCATCGGACGTCTGCAGCGACTGGACCACCATGATGTAGCGGTGGTCCGCGCCGATCAGTCCGGTCGACAGATGCACCCACGCGCTGCCGATGCAACACATCCAGCCCTGCTTGACCGCCACCGGTTCGGCGTACAGGCCATCCGGAATGCCGAATCGCTGTGGGTAGCCGTCGATTCCGTTCGGGGTGGACTGCGCCAGATCGTTGACGATGATCTTGGCGCGCTCCGCCGGCAACCCGCCGGAGCCGTCGAGCAGGACATCGTAGTAGTGGACCAGGTCGGTCAGCGAGCTCATGGTGTTCCACCAGCGCCCGTCGCTGGGCGGGGTGGTCGACGACAGCCCGTAGCGGCCCGCGACCTGAGTGATGATGGCGTCTCCGCCGCCCTGGCCCCAGAATTTCTCGGCGGCGCCGTCGTCGGAGGACTGCAACATGGCATCCAGCGCCTGGCGGTCGTCCGGGGTCAGGACGGTCTTGCCCTCGGATTCGGCCAGTAGCAGATCGTCGGCGATGAAGAGCTTGGCCACCGATGCGGTGCCGACGATCTGGGTGTTGCCGCTGGAGACCAGCTGATGGGTCTTGCGGTCGAGGATGGCTACCGACAGGGCGGCGCCGGCCGCGGCGGCCTCATCGGTCGCCTGCTGGACCCGCGCCTGCAGTCCGTCGAACCCGGAGCTGGGCAGCGCCTGCGGTGGCGCGGGCATCGAGCCGACGTCCCGCATGAGTTCGGCGTGTTGCGGGGGCTGCGCCGGGCGATCGGTCGTGGTGTGCGCCGGCGGGCTGGCCGCCCTCGGGGAGACCTTCGCCGAAACGATTGCCTCGTCGCACCCGGCGATCACCAGCGTCACCGCCGCCATGGCGGTGAGCACAGTGAGCGGCCGTGCGCGCATCGGTCTCCTCCGGACGTCTGGGTAAACGTTCGTGTGGGCGGGCCGCATCGCCGTCTGCCCGGGCATCACGCTGAGGTGCGGTTCGACTAGCGCGTTTTGACCCGAGTCATGTGTACCATTCACCAGCGATTTCGGCGCGTTGTGAACCGCGGGTTTACCTGTGATTTTCAATGCACGCGGGCCGTCTGGCACAATTGACCAGTTGTCTCGCGGCCATCAGCGGCCCGGACCTTCCCCGTCCGCTGCGAGATACGCCCGGAAGCCCGAACACCCATCGGCTTGGCGGCCGGCTCACACGCGTGGGCAGCTGCCCCAGGCCGCGACCCCGAGGAAGTGTTTTCTCACCATGAACAGGCTGGACTTCGTCGACCAGGCGTCGCTGCGCGACGACCTCCCGGTCTTCGGCCCGGGCGACACCATCAACGTGCACGTCAAGGTGATCGAGGGCGCCAAAGAGCGCATCCAGGTATTCAAGGGCGTCGTCATCCGCCGGCAGGGCGGCGGCATCCGCGAGACGTTCACCGTGCGCAAGGAAAGCTATGGCGTCGGCGTCGAGCGGACTTTCCCGGTGCATTCGCCGAACATCGACCACATCGAGGTGGTGACCCGTGGCGACGTCCGCCGCGCCAAGCTGTACTACCTGCGTGAACTCCGCGGCAAGAAGGCCAAGATCAAAGAGAAGCGCTGACCCGGTGCGCCCAGGTCTGCCAAAGCCGCAATCCGCGCTGGCTACGCTGATCTCGTGACCGATACCCCGGACGCACCCGAGCCCCAGTCCGACGCTGGTCAGTCAGAGCCGAAGGTCTCCACCCGCGACCCGGAGGCGCCCGGCGACGGGCTCGAGCCGGCACCAAAGCCCCCCTTGCCGCCCGAGGCGGTCGAGCCAGAGGCGAAGAAGAAGTCCGCGTTGCGCGAACTCGCGATCCTGGCAGTGATCGCGATCGTCCTCTACTACGTGATGTTGACGTTCGTGGCGCGCCCCTACCTGATCCCGTCGGAATCCATGGAACCCACGCTGCACGGCTGCACGGGCTGCGTCGGTGACCGCATCATGGTGGACAAGCTCAGCTACCGATTTGGCGCACCGCACCCCGGTGACGTCATCGTCTTCAAGGGACCGCCGTCGTGGAACGTCGGGTACAAGTCGATCCGTTCACCCAACGCCGCGCTGCGCATGGTCCAGAACGCGCTGTCGTTCATCGGTTTCGTGCCGCCCGACGAGAACGATCTGGTCAAGCGCGTCATCGCGGTCGGGGGGCAGACCGTGCAGTGCCGGGCCGACACCGGGTTGACGGTCAACGGCAAACCGCTCAAGGAGCCATACCTGGATCCGTCCACCATGATGGCCGACCCGTCGGTGTACCCGTGCCTGGGCAGCGAGTTCGGGCCGGTCACCGTCCCGCAGGGCCGGCTGTGGGTAATGGGGGACAACCGCACGCACTCGGCGGACTCGCGCGCGCACTGCACCAGCGTTCCGGCCGACGCGCTTCGGGGTGTGCTGTGCACCGGTGACCCGATGTCGGGGACGGTGCCGGTACCCAATGTCATCGGCAAGGCCAGGTTCATCGTCTGGCCGCCGTCACGATGGGGCGGTGTGGGTTCGGTGAACCCCCAACAGAGCCAGTAGCGATGGCCACGACCTGGCCGCCGCGGACGGTGATCCGCAAGTCGTCGGGGTTGCGAACCCTGGAGTCAGCGCTGCACCGCAGCGGCCTGGGGCCGGTGGCAGGGGTCGACGAGGTCGGCCGCGGCGCCTGCGCGGGCCCGCTCGTGGTGGCCGCATGTGTCCTCGGGACCGGGCGGCTGGAAAGCCTTGCCGCCCTTGATGATTCGAAGAAGCTCACCGAAAAGGTGCGGGAGAAGCTGTTCCCGCTGATCTGCCGCTACGCCGTGGCCTACCACGTGGTGTTCATCCCGTCGGTCGAAGTGGACCGGCGCGGCGTGCACGTGGCCAACATCGAGGGGATGCGCCGCGCCGTGGCCGGCCTGTCGGTGCGTCCGGGCTATGTGCTGAGCGACGGCTTTCGGGTGCCCGGGCTGCCGATGCCCTCGCTGCCGGTCGTCGGCGGGGACGCGGCCGCCGCCTGTATCGCCGCGGCCAGCGTGCTGGCGAAAGTCAGCCGCGACCGGCTGATGGTCGCGATGGACGCCGTGCACCCCGGCTATGGCTTCGCCGAGCACAAGGGCTACGGCACGCCCGCGCACAGCCTGGCGCTGAACCGGCTGGGCCCCTGCGCCGAGCACCGCTACTCGTTCATCAACGTGCGGCGGGTGGCGAACGGGTCAAACGGCCGGGTGGTGGCGGAGTGTAAACCGGACCTACCGGACTTGGGTGGCGAATATTCGTGAGGAAAGATGGGGACCAGGATTGCCGGGAAAAGGACGTCTGAGTAGATGAGTCGCAGATGAGTGCTGAGGATCTCGAAAAGTACGAAACCGAGATGGAGCTCTCGCTCTACCGCGAATACAAGGACATCGTCGGCCAGTTCAGCTACGTGGTGGAAACCGAGCGGCGCTTCTATCTCGCCAACAGCGTGGAGATGATGCCGCGCAACGCCGACGGTGAGGTCTACTTCGAGCTGCGACTGTCCGACGCGTGGGTATGGGACATGTACCGGCCGGCGCGTTTCGTCAAGCAGGTGCGGGTGGTCACCTTCAAGGACGTCAACATCGAAGAGGTCGAAAAGCCCGAACTGCGGCTGCCCGAATAGCCGGGCCCGGGGCGCCGGGTTACTCCGGCAGGTGACCGCGATTCTCGATGACGGCCCGCGCCACTTCCGCGAGCTTGATGTTCAGGGCCTGCGAATGGCGCCGCAGCAGCTCGAACGCATCGTCCTCGCTCAACTCGTGCAGCAGCATCAACATGCCGACCGCCTTGCCGATTTCGCGGTTGCTGAGCAGCCCACGCCGCAGGCTGGCGGCATCCTCGCCCTTGGCGATGGCGTTGATGGCCACACTGGCGAACGATGCCAACACCGCCGCTCGTCCGGCGGACTCGGCGTCGAACATGTTGGGTGTGTCGCTGAATAGGTTCAGCGCGGCCCCCTTGCGCTTGTTGACCAGCAGCCGGAATCCCATCGCGCCACGCACCGGGGTCTCCTCGACAAGGACCGCGGCGAGCTTGGGCCACAGCGACGGTGTGGTGAGGTCGGGGTCGATCTGTGGGGTTTCCTCCTCGATCGCATCGATACACGGGCCGTCGCCGGCGCGGCGTTCCAGCTCGTCGATCTGCTGCGCGAGCCGGTCACTCGCGCCGACGGTGATATACCGGTCGTTCTCGCGTAGCAACAGGCTGGCGTGGTCGCAGCCGCGGATCGCCAGGGTCGCGGCGACGCAGATGGCCGCGTACATCTGCGAGGCGTCCGAGCCTTGATAGATGATTTCGGCGAGGGCCGCGAAGACCGTCGCGGGGTCGGCCTTCTCTCCGCCGGGCGGCGCCCCGTCGTGCGGTGATTCGTCTGCCATGTTGTGGTGCCTCATTTCCGGCGGGTGTCGGCGATTCGACCCGCCCTGCTGGAGGTCGGCGTGCATATCAACCAGCGCGCTTCATTGACCCTACGCATACCCGTTGACCCGTGGGCCAGCACTGCATCCTTGCGGGGAAATCGCGAAGGCGACCAGCGATTTTCGTAGGCACGGTTTGGCTGACCGGCTGCCGGGAAGAGACCTGAGGTGGGAATTACGGTGGCGGTGACCGGGCCGACGGGTGAAATTGGCATCTCCGCGGTGACGGCGCTGGAGCGTGAGCCCGCGGTGGAGACCATCGTCGGAATGGCGCGCCGGCCGTTCGACCCGTCGTCGCGCGGCTGGGTCAAGACCACCTACCAGCAGGGCGACATCCTGGACCGTGAGGCCGTCGACGCGCTGGTCGCGCAGGCCGACGTGGTGGTCCACCTGGCGTTCCTCATCATGGGGTCGCGCGAGGAGAGCGAGCGCATCAACCTGCAGGGCGCGCGCAACGTATTCGAGGCGACGGTCAGCAGCGTGCGGCCGCGGCGCCTGGTGTACACCTCCTCGGTCGCGGCGTATGGCTACCACTCCGACAATCCGGTCCCGCTCACCGAGGACGTGCCGCCCCGCGGGTCACCCGAGCACTACTACTCGGCGCAGAAGGCGGCGTGTGAGGCGTTGCTCGCCGAGGTCACCCAGGACTCGCCGCTCGAGGTATTCATCCTGCGGCCGTGCATCGTCGCCGGACCCAACGCTCCCGCGCTGGCCGACGCGATGCCGTGGAACCGGCTGCCCGGTCCCATTCGCGCGGTGACCAAGATGGTGCCGGCGCTCAAACCGGTGGTGCCGGACCCCGGTTTCCCGTTGCAACTGGTCCACCATGACGACGTCGCCACCGCGATCGCGCTCGCGGCCACCGCTCCGACGCCGCCGGGTTCGTACAACATCGCCGGCGACGGCCTGGTGACGGTGGCCGACGTGGCCAAGGCGCTGGGCGGCCGACCGATACGGGTACCCGCCGCCGCCGCGTCGGCGGCGTCCGCCGCGATTTCGAAGGTGCCGTTCGCCCCGTCGATGCTGGAATGGCTGCACGTCGCCCGGACGTCGGTGGTGATGGACACCGCCAAAGCGAAAAAGGAACTCGGCTGGCTGCCGGTGCACTCCGCGGCGGAGACCTTGGCGGAGTTGGCGTCGTCGGTGTGAAGGCGTGTGAAGGCGGTCTGAGCGCGGGTCAATGTAGTTTGAATTCGTGAGGTTTCACCGTCCGGTGACCGGCGACATCCCCGCCGACTACGACGAACACGCCGTGACCGTCGCGCCCCCCAAACAGGAGGCGGCGGGCATGCGGGCGGTGCTGGTCTCGCTGCAGCGGGGGCTCGAGCAGATGGGCGCGCTGCGCACCGCCGCCGCCCTCGCGCGGCTCAATCAGCGCAACGGTTTCGACTGCCCCGGCTGCGCATGGCCGGAGGAGCCGGGCGGGCGCAAGCTCGCCGAGTTCTGCGAGAACGGCGCCAAGGCCGTCGCAGAAGAGGCCACCAAGCGCACCGTCACGCCGGAGTTCTTCGCCCGGCACTCGGTGGCCGAGCTGTCCGCGAAGCCCGAGTATTGGCTTTCCCAGCAGGGCCGCCTCACCCAGCCCATGGTGCTGCGGCCCGGTGACGACCACTACCGGCCGATCGGCTGGGACGACGCTTATGAGTTGATAGTCGAGGCGCTGCGTGCACTGGAGAACCCGGATCAAGCCGTGTTCTACACGTCGGGTCGCACCAGCAACGAAGCGGCTTTCTGCTACCAGCTGCTGGTCCGCTGCTTCGGCACGAACAACCTGCCCGACTGCTCCAACATGTGCCACGAGTCCTCGGGTTCGGCGCTGACCGAGTCGATCGGCATCGGGAAGGGATCGGTGACCGTCGACGACGTCGAGCAGGCCGACCTGATCGTCATCGCCGGACAAAACCCCGGCACCAACCACCCGCGGATGCTCTCGGTGCTCGAGAAGGCAAAAGCCAACGGCGCCAAGATCATTGCGGTGAACCCGCTGCCCGAGGCCGGGTTGATCCGCTTCAAGGACCCGCAGAAGGTTAACGGGCTTGTGGGGCAAGGGGTCCAGATCGCCGACGAATTCGTGCAGATCCGCCTCGGGGGCGACATGGCGTTGTTCGCCGGTCTGGGCAGGTTGTTGCTCGAGGCCGACGACCGCGCCCCGGGCACCGTCATCGACCGTTCTTTTATCGACTCGCATTGCGCCGGCTTCGACGAGTACCGGCGCCGGACGCTGCGGATCGACTTCGACACCGTGCACGCGGCCAGCGGCGTCGAACGGCAACAACTCGAACGCGTGGCCGCGATGCTGATGGCATCGGAGCGCACGGTCGTGTGCTGGGCTATGGGCCTGACCCAGCACACCCACGCCGTGGCCACCATCGCCGAGATCACCAATCTGTTGCTGCTGCGCGGCATGATCGGCAAGCCGGGCGCGGGAGTGTGCCCGGTGCGTGGCCATTCCAACGTGCAGGGCGACCGCACGATGGGCATCTGGGAGAAGATGCCCGAGCAGTTCCTGGCCGCCCTGGACAGCGAATTCGGCATCAGCAGCCCGCGCAAGCACGGGTATGACACCGTGGCCGCGATCCGCGCGATGCGCGACGGGCGGGCCCGGGTGTTCGTGGGCATGGGCGGCAACTTCGCGTCGGCCACCCCCGACACCGCCGTCACCGAAGCGGCCTTGCGCAGTTGCGCGCTGACGGTACAGATTTCGACCAAACTCAACCGTAGCCACCTCGTGCACGGCAGCACCGCGCTGGTCCTGCCGACGCTGGGCCGCACCGACCGCGACGTCCGCGGAGGTCGGAAACAGGTTGTCTCGGTTGAGGATTCGATGTCGATGGTGCATCTGTCGCGGGGCAGCCTGCACCCACCCAGCGACCAGGTGCGCAGCGAGGTGGAAATCGTCTGCCAGTTGGCCCGCAGGCTGCTCGGCGCGGCGCATCCGGTGCCGTGGGAGCGGTTCGCGGCCGACTACGACACCGTCCGCGACGCGATCGCCGCGGTGGTGCCCGGCTGCGCAGACTACAACCGCAAGGTGCGCCAGCCAGACGGATTCCAACTGCCGCACCCGCCGCGTGATACACGCGAATTCCGCACCAGCACAGGCAAAGCCAACTTCGCAGCGGATCCGCTGCAGTGGGTGCCAGTGCCGCCGGGCCGGCTGGTGCTGCAGACGCTGCGCAGCCACGACCAGTACAACACCACGATCTACGGGCTCGACGACCGCTACCGCGGCGTGAAGGGTGGCCGCCGCGTGGTGTTCGTCAACCCCGCCGACATCTCGGCGCTGGGCCTGGTGGAGGGCCAGCGGGTCGACCTGGTCTCGGAGTGGACCGACGCCGATCAACGGCTGCAGGAGCGGCGCGCGAAGGACTTTCTGGTGGTGGGCTATTCGACCCCGGTCGGAAACGCCGCGTCGTACTACCCGGAGACCAACGCGCTGGTCCCGCTGGATCACACCGCGGCCAAATCGAACACCCCGGTGTCCAAGGCGATCATCGTGCGATTGGAGCCGGCGTCATAGGCCACGTCACCGCGCGGCGGCGGGTCAGGCATCTCAGCGCCGATCGGGCGGTCACCCGACCGGAAACCCTCGCCGTCGAGGAGCCGCTGGAGATCCGCGTCAACGGCGCCCCGGTGACCGTGACGATGCGGACGCCGGGCTCGGATATCGAACTCGCGCAAGGCTTTCTGCTCACCGAGGGAATCATCGGGTGCCGCGAGGACGTGCTGACCATTCGCTACTGCGGAGGGCGTGACGACGAAAACGCTTACAACGTTCTGGACGTCACGTTGGCTCCCGGCATCGCGCCGCCCGACCTCGATGTCACCCGCAATTTCTACACCACGTCGTCGTGCGGGGTCTGCGGCAAGGCATCGCTGGAGGCGGTGCGGCTGATGGGCCGGTTTTCGCCCGGTTCGGATCCGGCGACGGTGGCCGCGGCCACGCTCAAGGCGATGCCGGACCAACTCGGCTCCGCCCAAAAGGTTTTCGCGAGCACCGGCGGGCTGCACGCCGCGGCGTTGTTCGGTGTGGACGGCGCCATGCTGGCCGTGCGCGAGGACATCGGCAGGCACAATGCGGTCGACAAGGTCATCGGCTGGGCGCTCGAGCACGACCGGGTGCCGCTGAGCGCGACGGTGCTGCTGGTCAGCGGGCGGGCGTCGTTCGAGTTGACGCAAAAGGCCGTGATGGCAGGGATTCCCGTGCTCGCCGCCGTGTCGGCGCCGTCATCGCTGGCGGTCTCCCTGGCCGAGGAGTCCGGGGTGACGCTGGTGGCGTTCCTGCGGCAGGACTCGATGAACGTCTACACCTGGACCGACCGGATCACGTAGCGCCTGGGGATAGACCCGGGACTGGGGATAACCGTCCATTTCGGCCGGCCCTCGGCCGCGTCATGTCGGAGCCAGCGGGCACGTTGGCCGCATGACGATCGAAACGACTCTGACCCGCGCCCAGCTGGGAGCGATGGGCGAAGCGCTCGCCGTGGATCACCTGACGCGGATGGGATTGCGGATCCTGGGGCGCAACTGGCGCTGCCGCTACGGCGAACTCGACGTGATCGCCTGCGACGACGCCACCCGAACCCTGGTGTTCGTCGAAGTCAAAACCCGGACCGGCGACGGCTACGGGGGCCTGGCCTATGCGGTCACCGAGCGGAAAGCCCGGCGGCTGCGCCGCCTGGCGGGGCTGTGGCTGGCCGGCCAGGGTGAGCGCTGGGCGGCGCTGCGCATCGACGTGATCGGCGTGCGAGTTGGGCGCCAACGCACCCCGGAGATCACCCACCTGCAGGGGATCGGCTGATGGCGCTGGGGCGGGCATTCTCGGTGGCGGTGCGCGGATTGGACGGCGCGACAGTGGAAATCGAGGCCGACATCACCTCCGGCCTGCCGGGGGTGCACCTGGTGGGCCTGCCCGATGCCGCCCTGCAAGAGTCGCGTGACCGGGTCCGCGCGGCGGTCACCAATTGCGGCAATGAATGGCCCCAGTCCCGGCTCACGCTGGCGCTGTCACCCGCGACGCTGCCGAAGATGGGATCGGTCTACGACATCGCGCTGGCGGCCGCGGTGCTTTCCGCGCAGCGCAAGCACCCGTGGGAGCGCCTGGAGAAGACGGTGCTGCTGGGTGAGCTGTCGCTGGACGGCCGGGTGCGCCCGGTACGCGGGGTGCTGCCCGCCGTGCTGGCGGCCAAACGCGACGGCTGGCCGGCGGTCGTCGTCCCGGTGGACAACCTGGCGGAGGCCAGCCTGGTCGACGGGATCGACGTCTGGGGCGTGCGCACGCTGCGCCAACTGCAGGGCTGGCTCGGCGCCTCCGGCGGCCTGGACCCCAGGATCAGCGCCGGGACCACGGACCCGGAGCCCACGGCGGATCTGGCCGACGTGATCGGACAGGCGCAGGCGCGGTTCGCTGTGGAAGTCGCGGCCGCCGGTGCGCATCACCTCATGCTGACCGGGCCGCCGGGGGTCGGCAAAACGATGCTGGCGCAACGCCTTCCGGGACTGCTGCCGCCGCTGTCGGACGATGAGGCCCTCGAGGTCACGGCGATCCACTCGGTGGCCGGGCTGCTGACGGCGGATACGCCGTTGATCACCCGTCCGCCGTTCGTCGCGCCGCACCACAGCTCCAGCGTCGCGGCGCTTGTCGGCGGGGGTTCGGGGATGGCCCGCCCCGGCGCGGTCAGTAGGGCGCATCGCGGCGTGTTGTTCCTAGACGAATGTGCCGAGATCAGCGTCAGCGCGCTGGAAGCGCTGCGAACGCCGTTGGAGGACGGGGAGATTCGCCTCGCCCGTCGCGACGGGGTGGCGTGCTACCCGGCCCGCTTCCAGCTGGTGCTGGCCGCCAACCCGTGCCCATGCGCGCCGGCCGACCCGCAGGACTGCGTCTGCGCTGCCGCGGCCAAGCGCCGCTACCTGGGCAAGCTGTCCGGGCCGCTGATGGATCGCGTTGACCTGCGGGTGCAGATGCATCCGGTGCGCGCCGGGGCGATCTCGGTCACCGACGGCGAATCGACCGCGCAGGTTCGCCGGCGGGTGGCGGCGGCGCGCGACGCGGCCGCCGAGCGTTGGCGCCCTCACGGGTTCCGCACGAACGCCGAAGTCAGCGGGACGCTGTTGCGTCGAAAGTTTCGACCCGGCAACGCCGCGATGTACCCGCTGAAGACGGCGCTAGACCGTGGGCTGCTGTCCATCCGCGGCCTGGATCGCACGTTGCGCGTCGCGTGGAGCCTGGCCGACTTGGCCGGCCGCACCGCGCCCGGGCTCGACGAAGTCGCTGCCGCGCTGAGCTTTCGGCAACCTGGGGCACAGCGATGACCGATCCGGTGTTGTCCGCGTGGGCTTACCTGTCGCGGGTCGCGGAGCCGCCCTGTCCGGAACTGGCCGCCCTGGTGCGATGCGTCGGCCCGCAGGAGGCGGCCGATCGGGTCCGCCGCGGCCTGGTCAACGACGACCTGGCGCGCCACACCGAGGCCAGGCGCGAAATAGACCTGGCCGCAGCCGATCTCGAGCTGCTCGCGCGTTGTGGCGGACGAGTGATCACGCCCGATGACGACGAGTGGCCGCTCGCGTTCGCGGCGTTCGGCGGCGGGGGCGCCCGTCCGCGCGGCGGGCCGCCAATGGTGTTGTGGGCGCTCGGTCCCGCACGCCTGGATGAGGTGGCGTGCCGAGCGGCCGCCGTGGTCGGGACCCGAGCGGCGACCACCTATGGCGAGCACGTGGCGGCGGATTTGGCGGCCGGTCTGGTCGAGCGCGACGTCGCCGTCGTATCCGGCGGGGCCTACGGGATCGACGGCGCGGCCCACCGCGCGGCGCTAGCGGCCGACGGGGTCACCGTGGCCGTGCTGGCCGGCGGGCTCGACGTCCCTTATCCCGCCGGGCATTCGGCGCTACTGCATCGCATCGGTCAGCACGGGCTGCTGTTCACCGAGTACCCGCCCGGTGTGCGCCCGGCCCGTTACCGGTTCCTGACCCGCAACCGTCTGGTGGCCGCCGTCGCCGGCGCGGTGGTGGTGGTCGAAGCGGGCCTGCGCAGCGGCGCCGCGAACACCGCCGCCTGGGCGCGGGCCCTGGGACGGGTGGTGGCCGCCGTGCCCGGCCCCGTCACGTCATCGGCGTCGGCGGGATGCCATGCGCTGCTACGCAACGGCGCGGAACTGGTCATCCGAGCCGACGACATCGTCGAACTGGTTGGTCGCATCGGTGAGCTGGCATCCGAGGAGCCGCGGCCCGCCACGGCGCTGGACGGGCTGGGCGAGGCCGAGCGTCAGGTATACGAGGCGCTACCGGGCCGCGGCGCCGTCACGGTCGACGAGATCGCCGTGGCGGCCGGACTGGCGTCCCAGCAGGTACTCGGACCGCTCGCGATGCTCGAGGTGGCCGGCTTCGCCGAGCGTCGCGAGGGACGGTGGCGGATCGTCCGCGCCGGCGGCGGCCAAGCTGCCAGGACCACGCGGCTCGTATAGTCGACGAGGGTCGGGTCTGAACAGGAGGATAAGTGGCAGGTCGGCCTCTGCAGAGCTTCGAAGTCGTCGGTACCAAGCAACTCACCCGGCACATGGTGCGGGTGGTGCTGGGCAGCAGGTCTTTCGAGACCTTCGTGCCCAGCAAGTTCACCGACTCCTACGTCAAGATGGCGTTCGTCGCAGACGATGTCGACGTGGCCGCACTGCCGGAGCCGTTGACGCTGGACAGCTTCGCCGACCTGCCGCCGGAGAAAAGGCCCTCGGTACGGACCATGACCGTTCGCCAGGTCGACCCGGCAGCCCGCGAGATCACCATCGACATCGTCGTGCACGGCGAGCACGGGGTCGCGGGCCCATGGGCGGCGGCGGCCCAACCCGGCCAGCCGATCTACCTGATGGGTCCCGGGGGCGCCTATACCCCCGACCCGGCCGCCGATTGGCACCTGCTGGCCGGCGACGAGTCCGCGCTGCCCGCCATCGCCGCCGCTCTGGAAGCGTTGCCCGCCAATGCGGTTGGCAAGGTGTTCATTGAGGTCGCCGGCCAGGAGGACGAAATCCCGTTGACCGCACCGGATTCCGTCGAAGTCAGTTGGGTCTATCGGGGCGGGCGCGCCGACCTGGTTCCCGAGGACCGCGCCGGGGATCACGCGCCGCTGATCGAGGCGGTCACCACCACCCCCTGGCTGCCCGGGCAGGTGCACGTGTTCGTCCACGGCGAGGCGCAGACGGTGATGCACAACCTGCGGCCCTACATCCGCAAAGAGCGCGGGGTGGACGCGACGTGGGCGTCGTCGATCTCCGGCTATTGGCGACGCGGCCGCACCGAAGAGACGTTCCGGCAATGGAAGAAGGAACTGGCCGAGACTGAGGCCGGGGCCTAGCGGTGGTACCCCCACCCCACTTCGGGGACTATCAGAACGAGATCTACCTGCAGGGCCTGGCCGGAGTGGCGCCGAAGCTTCCGATGGTCTTCGCGGAACTGGAAGCCAAGGCCGAAAAATCACTGCCACCCTCGATCTGGTCCTACGTGGCGGGCGGGGCCGGCGACGAACGAACCCAGCGCGCAAACTGCGAGGCCTTCGAACGGTGGGGCCTGTACCCGCGCATGTTCGTCGGCGCCGCCCAGCGCGACCTGTCCGTCGACTTGTTCGGCCTGACCCTGCCGGCCCCGCTGTTCATGGCGCCGATCGGCGTCATCGGGCTCTGCTCCCAGGACGGGCACGGCGACCTGGCCACCGCACGCGCGGCCGCTGCCACCGGCGTGCCCATGGTCGCCTCGACGCTGACCGTCGACCCGATGGAAGACGTCGCCGCCGCCCTCGGCGATACGCCCGGGTTTTTCCAGCTCTACACACCGACCGACCGCGACCTGGCCGCCAGCCTCGTTCAGCGCGCCGAAACGGCGGGCTTCAAGGGCATCGTCGTCACGCTCGACACCTGGGTCACCGGCTGGCGCCCGCGCGACCTGAGCACGTCGAACTTCCCCCAGCTGCGCGGCCACTGCCTGGCCAACTACACCACCGATCCGGTCTTCCGCGCCGGCCTGCAACGGCCGCCGGAGGAGGACCCGCAGGGCGCCGTGCTGCGCTGGATACAACTCTTCGGAAACCCGCTGTTTGGTGTAGGGTACACCACATGCGCGCTGCCGTCTATCTCCGCCAGAGTGAAGATACCCAAGGTCAA